>NZ_CP046171.1:0-1324915 GCF_011801125.1 Nocardia brasiliensis | reverse complement strand
TGACGGCCAGCGCCGCGACCTGATGGGCGGCCGTGACGCCGGACCCGCAATACACCGCGACCGGCTCGGCGGTGAATCCCGCGAAACGGTCGCGTAATTCGGCCGCGGCACGGAAGCGGCCGCTGGCGTCCAGGTTCTCGACGGTCGGCGCGCTGACGGCGCCGGGAATGTGGCCCGCGCGCGGGTCGATCGGCTCCACCTCACCGCGATAGCGCTCGCCCGCACGGGCATCCAGCAGATGGCCGCGCCAGCGGGCGGCCGCGTCGGCGTCGATCACCGGCAGATGCCCCGGGGTCAGCTCGACATCGCCGGGTTCGGGATCGGGCTCGGTGCCGGTGGCCAGCGCGCCGTCCGCGCGCATCCATCCGGGCAGCCCGCCGTCGAGAATGCGCACGTCGGCGATGCCTGCCCAGCGCAGCAGCCACCAGGCCCGCGCCGCGGCCATGCCGCCGGTCGCGTCGTAGACGACCACCGCGTCGCCCTGGCGAATGCCCCAGCTGCGCGCGCACTTCTCCAGTTGCGCGATATCGGGAAGCGGGTGTCTGCCGCGCGCGGGCGAGGGCGGCGCGGCCAGCTCGGTTTCCATGTCGACGAACACCGCGCCGGGGATGTGGCCGGCGAGGTAATGCTGCGGGCCGTCCGGGTCGCCTAGCGCCCATCGCACGTCGAGCAGGCGAACCTGCCTGTCCGACAAGGCTTCTCGAAGCTCCTCCGGCGAGATCAGTACCGCGCTCAACCCAGCTCCTCGTTCAGAAATCGCACCTTCGCGCACCGAATACCTTCAACATTACGCATCTGAGCAGGGCAATGTGTCTGCACCCCAGCACTACTCATCGGTAAGGCACCGCGACCCGGTACACCCACACCCGTACCCACCCGCACCGAATTCAGGCCAGTTTCCCCGCACTGGCCCGTGACCGGCAGTCCAGTTACCGGCAGGATCGCCACAATGTCGAACCTTTCCTCGGCGCCCGCGGCACCCGCCGAGGAGTACGCGCCACCGCCCGCCGCCGTCGGACTCGGACAGCCGCTAGGCGCCGGTGCCGTCACCGCGCTGGTGGGCTTCACCAGTTCGTTCGCGGTGGTGCTGAGCGGACTCGGCGCCGCGGGCGCGAGTCCGGCGCAGGCGGCGTCCGGGCTGCTCGCGGTGTGCCTGACCCCCGCGATCGGCATGATGCTGCTCAGCTTCCGGTATCGGATGCCGATCACGCTGGCCTGGTCAACCCCCGGTGCCGCGCTGCTCGCGAGCACGGGCGCGGTGGCAGGCGGCTGGCCCGCCGCGGTCGGGGCGTTCGTGCTCACCGGGGTGTTGATCGTGATCACCGGTCTGTGGCAGCGGCTCGGCAACCTGGTCGCCGCGATTCCGGTCGAGATCGCCCAGGCCATGCTGGCGGGCGTGCTGCTGCCGCTGTGCCTGGCGCCGGTCAAGGCGGTGCAGACCAGCCCGGCGGTGGTGGTGCCGGTGATCCTGGTCTGGCTGATCCTGCAACGCTTCGCCAAGCGCTGGGCGGTGATCGCGGCATTCGGCACCGCGGCGATCGGCTCCGGCATCAGCATTCTGGTCCAGCACCGCGGGCTCGATCTCGCCGCCATGGTTCCGACAGTGGAATTGACTGTCCCGCACTGGAATTGGCAGGCGATCATCGGCGTCGCGATACCGCTCTACATCGTCACCATGGCCTCGCAGAACATTCCCGGCACCGCCGTGATGAAGTCGTTCGGCTACCTGATCCCCTGGCGGGCGGCGATGACCGTGACCGGCCTCGGCACGATCATCGGCGCACCCGCGGGCGGCCACGCCATCAACCTGGCCGCGATCAGCGCGGCGCTGTCCGCCGCGCCCACCGCGCACCCCGATCCGAAGAAGCGCTGGCTCGCCACCTTCACCGCGGGCACCGTGTACCTGGGCATCACGCTCGCCTCGGCGGCCGTGGTCACGTTCATCGCCACCGCCCCCGCGGGTGTCCTGGAAACGGTCGCGGGCCTGGCACTGCTCACCACCCTGGCCGCCGCGCTCACCGGCGCCCTCGGCTCCGAAAAGCACCGCGAGGCAGGCGTGCTCACTTTCCTCATCGCCGCCTCCGGCGTCGGCTTCGCCGGGATCGGCGCCGCCTTCTGGGCCCTGCTCGCCGGTCTGGTCGCACGAAAGGTCTTGTCGCTCAGGCACTGAGCAGTCGGGCGCGACGCCGAGTTCCGGCGCGGGCCCGAGCATCTAGGCCGGTGCGGTGCTTGCCGCTACCGTGGGCGGATCCAGCTGTGCGACAGGCGCATCGGCGAGTTCGTCGCGGCGCGCGTATGCCCCGACCCGGCTGTGGTTGAACAGCAGGTTCAGTGCGAACACCGTCACCGCGCCCATCGCGATGCCACTGTCGAGCAGGATCTGCACCGAGGACGGGAACTTGTCGAACATGCCCTTCGCCAGCACCGGAAGCAACCCGACGCCGAGCGAGGTGGCGACGATGACGGCATTGACCCGGTCGCCGATGTCGGCCTTGCGCAGGGTATCGATGCCGACGATGGCGATCGTCGCGAACAGGACCAGACCGACCCCACCGACAACGGGTTTCGGCACCGCCGCGACGACCTCACCGAAGCGCGGCAGCACCCCGAGCACCACCAGGATCGCGCCGCTGGTCGCGGTCACGTAGCGGCTGTGCACCCTGGTCGCCGCGACGGCGCCGACGTTCTGGTTGAACATCGAGTCCACGAACGCGGTGAAGACGCCGCCGAGCACGCCGGACAGTCCGTCGCCGATCAGGCCGCGGGCCAGATCGGCCCTGCCGACCGGCTTTCCGGTGATCTCGCTGATCGCCAGCATGCTCGCCGTCGACTCGGCGAACACGATCGCCATCACGATGCTCATCGCCACCACGGCCGCGATCGGGAACTGCGGCGCGCCGAAATGGAACGGCTCGGGCAGGCCGACCCAGGCGGCCTCGCCGATGCCGTCGGTGACCACCAGCCCCATCGGCACCGCGATCACGATCCCCACCGCCAGCGCGAACAGCACCCCGAGCTGCGACCACATCCCGTGCGCGACACACATGAAGCCGACCGCGAGCACCACCACCACGGCCGCCAGCGCGATATGCGACGGCGTCGCGAACGATGGCGCCGCCGGATCGTTTCCGATGATCAGCCTGCCCGCCGACCCGATCAGCGAGACACCGACGATGGTCAGCACCGTCCCGGAGACCAGCGGCGGAAAGAACCTGGCCATCCGGGCGAACGGCCAGGCCAGCGCCACTCCGACCACACCGCCGACCATCATCGACCCGTATACCGCCGCCATCCCGTACTCCTTGGCGATCAGCACCATCGGGTCCAGCGCGATGAAGGTCGCCCCGCAGATGATCGGCAACCGCGCGCCGGCCAGCCTGCCGATGCCCAGGCTCTGCACCAGCGTGATCACCCCGGCGATGAGCAGGTCCGCGCTGATCAGCAGCCCGACCGTGCTCCGGTCCAGCCCCACCGCCGCCCCGAACACCAGCGGCACCGTGATGCACCCGGTGTACATGATCAGAACATGCTGGATGCCGAAGGTCAGCTGCCGACCGAACGGCAACCGGCTGTCGACGGAATGCGCTGCCTCTCCCATGGGTAAACAACTAGTCGCCGTTCTTTACGGCAAACCCCCGGCAATGTTTCCCCCAGGTGACATTCCGAGTTCCCCGGCGAGCACCTCAGATGCGGCTCAGCAGCGTCAGCGGGTCCTCCAGCAGCGAGGCGGTCGTCGACAGGAACCGGGAGGCGAGTTCGCCGTCGATCATGCGGTGATCGAAGCTGATGCCCAGCGTGGTGACCCAGCGGACGGCGAGCTCGTCGCGGAACACCCACGGGCGCTTGCGGATCGAGCCGAGGCACAGGATCGCCGCCTCACCTGGATTCACCAGCGGCACACCGGTGTCGACACCGAAGACGCCGACATTGGTAATGGTGAAGGTGCCGCCGCGCAGGTCGGTGGGGCTCGCGCCGCCGGAGCGGGCGGTCTCGGCCAGCCAGCCGATCTCCCTGGTCAGATCGCGCAGGCTCAGCGACTGCGCTTCTTTGACGTTCGGTACCAGCAGGCCGCGGTCGGTGGCCACCGCGATGCCGAGATTCACGTAGTGCTTGGTGACGATCTCCTGATTCTGTTCGTCCCAAAACGTATTGATGCCGGGGAACTCGACGAGCGCGGCGAGCGCGGACTTCGCCACCAGCGCGAGCGGGGTGAGGGTGAGCCCGGCGAAGGGTTTCGTGCTGCGCAGGTGGTCGAGCAGTTCCATCGACGCGGTGAAATCGAGGGTGACGAAGGTACTGGCCTGCGGAATGGTGCGCGCACTCGCCAGCATCGCCGCCGCGGTGCGCTTGCGGACGCCGGTGATCGGCACCCGCTCCTCCCTCGCCTGTGGTCTGCTCGGGTCGGCGTGCGTATCCCCGGCCGGGGCGGGCGCGGTCGCGCGGGGTTGGGAAACGGGGACCGCACCCCGCACGTCGTCCACCGTAACGGCACCACCGGGGCCGGAGCCCGCGACGAACCACAGATCGATGCCGAGTTCGCGGGCCAGGCGCCGCGCCGCGGGCGTCGCGGCGGCGCGAGCGGTGGACAGCCGCGCCGCACTGTCGGCATCGCCAGATGAAACCAGCTGTGCCGCAGGCTGTTCCGGGATCGATTCGGGTGTATCACCACCCTGCGGTGGCAGCGGGTTCGGCGCGGCGGCGGGCCTGCGCCGCCTGGACACAGCTTCCCCTTCCGGCCCGTAGCCGACGAGCACCGCGGTGCGACCGTTGCCGTTCGTCTCGCCCGCCGCGCTGTCCTGCGGCGGTTGCGCGGGCGCCTGATCGCTGCCGATGCGGATCAGCGGCGCACCGACCGGCACGGTCTGGCCCGGTTCCGCGAGCAATTCGACCACCCGTCCGGCGAACGGCGAAGGCAGCGCCACCACCGCCTTCGCCGTCTCCACCTCGGCGATCGTCTGGTTGAGTTCCACCTCGTCGCCGACCCCGACCGACCAGGACACCAGTTCGGCGTCGGCGAGTCCCTCCCCGAGATCGGGGAGGCGGAATTCCAGGACGTTCCCCGGGCCGGGCTCGTTGGCACGATCTTCCACGTGGGCACCTCTCACTGCGGCGTACCGGCGTCAAGCGGCGAGCGTTCGATCCACCGCGGCGAGAATGCGGTCGGGATCGGGGAGATGGAACTTCTCGAGCTTAGCCGGGGGATACGGGATATCGAATCCGCCGACCCGCAGCACCGGCGCCTCCAGGTGATAGAAGCACCGCTCGGTGATCCGCGCCGCGATCTCGGCGCCGAGGCCGGCGAACACCGGCGCCTCGTGCGTGATGACGAGCCTGCCGGTCTTGGCCACCGACTGCTCGATGGTGTCGAAATCGATCGGCGAGAGACTGCGCAGGTCGATCACTTCGAGCGAATGCCCTTCCTCGGCAGCGATTTTCGCGGCGGTCAGGGCGGTGGCGACGGTGCCGCCGTAGGCGACGACGGTGGCGTCACCGCCCACGGTGCAGACCCTGGCGCGCTCCAGCGGCAGATCGCCGTCCCGATCCAGCGCGAGGAAATCGACGTCGGCCTTGTCCCAGTAGCGCCGCTTGGGCTCGAAGAAGATCACCGGGTCGTCCAGCGCGATCGCCTGGCGGATCATCAGATACGCGTCGGCGGGATTGCTCGGACTCATCACGCGCAACCCGGCGGTGTGCGCGAAATAGGCTTCCGGCGATTCCGAATGATGCTCCACCGAACCGATCCCGCCACCGAACGGAATGCGAATCGTGATGGGCGCGATGACCTTTCCCTGGGTCCGGTAGTGGATCTTCGCCACATGCGAGACGATCTGGTCGAAGGCGGGGTAGACGAATCCGTCGAACTGGATCTCGCACACCGGCCGGAAGCCGCGCAGCGCCATGCCGAAAGCCGTGCCGACGATACCGGATTCGGCCAGCGGCGTGTCTATGACCCGATTGTTGCCGAAGTCCTTCTGCAACGCGTCGGTCACCCGGAACACACCACCGAGGCGCCCGATGTCCTCGCCCATGAGCAGTACCTTGGGGTCGTCCTCCAGTGCGCGCCGCAATCCGGTGTTCAATGCGCCGGCGAAAGTTGTGATCATGAAGGGACTCCTTCCGGTCGCGCGGCCGCATCGCTGGGATCGCCAGCCAGATACTCCGCGTATTCCCGTCGCTCTTCGGTGATGAGCGCATGCGGGGAGGCGTAGACGTGATCGAACAGGTCGATCGGGGCCGGATCGGGCATGTCGATGGTCGAGGTGCGCACCTGCCGAGCCACCTCGTCGGCGTGCTCGGCGACGCGGCGCTGGAATTCGTTGTCGAACAACGACTCCCGCTCCAGCAGCCGCCGCAGCCGATCGATCGGATCGCGGCGCGCCCACTCCTCGGTCTCGGCCGACGAGCGGTAGCGGGTGGGGTCGTCGGCGGTGGTGTGCGGGCCCATCCGGTAGGTGAGCGCCTCGATGAACGAGGGACCACCGCCGCTGCGCGCCCGCGCGATCGCCTGCCTGGTCACGGCGAGCACCGCGAGCACGTCGTTGCCGTCGACCTGCACGCCGGGGATGCCGTAACCGTAGGCGCGGCGCACGATCGGGGTCTGGCTCTGCACCCGCACCGGTTCGCTGATCGCCCAGTGGTTGTTCTGGCAGAGGAACACCACCGGCGCGCTCCAGCTCGCCGCGAAACCGAGCGCCTCGGCGATATCGCCCTGACTGCTCGCGCCGTCACCGAAGTAGGCGATTGTCGCGATCTCCGCGCCTTCCAGATGAGCGGCGTACGCGTAGCCCGTCGCGTGCAGCCCCTGCGATCCGACGATGATGTTCGGGTTGGTCATGTTGACCGCGCTCGGATCCCAGCACGAGTGCGCGACACCGCGCCACATCCTGGTGATCTCGGTGGGATGCACGCCGCGGCAGTAGGCGACGGCGGCCTCGCGATAGCTACAGAACACGTAGTCGTCGGGGTGCAGCGCGTGCGCCGAACCGACCTGGGTGGCCTCCTGACCGAGCAGCGGCGCCCAGAGACCCAGCTGCCCCTGCCGCTGCAAAGCCGTGGCCTCGGTGTCGATCCGCCGCGTGACGACCATGTCCTCGTATAGGTTCCGCAGTTGATCGGGCCCGATGTCGGCGATCAACGCGGCGTGTTCTCGAGCTAGCACGCGACGGCCGTCGGGCTGGACCAATTGGACCGGAAAGTCGATCTTCTCTGACATCGGTGTCCGCCTCCTCACGGGTGCGCATGTGCTCTACCTCACAGCATCCACGAGAATGCGATGTGCGCAAGTGAGCGACACGCGAATGCGCAGAATGCTCAATTCCGACCGGTACGCTGCTGTCATACTGCGTCGAATGCCAAGACACCGCGTGCTACCAGCACAGATGCCGATCCGGCAGGGTCCGCGCGCGCCAGACGAGGCGCAGGACGAGGGCGAAACCGAGGGCCGCGACCGCGGCCAGGACCGGGTCGACCGCGCGCCAGAACGGCTTCTGTGCAGTTTCACGAGGTCGAACCCGTCCGTCGAGGACGGCAGGAATTCGTCGATCGCGGGCTGGCGAGACAACTTCGGCGCCTACCGAGACAGTTCCGCCGCTCGCGGCGAGAACTCAGACCTTTGCCCCGCAACCTACCCGTCGCCGACCGCCGACCGCCCTGGTCGACACGAAATCTCCACACTTTCAACATAATTCATGCGACCACGGTCGGAAGGTTTCAAACACCTTGCGCCCCAATGCGATCCAGATAGCTAGTGCGGCACGGACGGGGCCGACAACGCGTCAGTCGTCGCCGCTGTCGCGCAGGGAATGGATCATGCTGCGCAGGATTCGGGACGCGGCGGCTTGCTCATCCACGCTCAGGTCGGCGAGCATTCTGCGCTCGACGGAGCGGACCGCGACGGTGGCCTGACCCAGGCTTCGGCGGCCGCGCGGGGTGAGTCGCGTGGGCAGCACTTTTCCCACGGGGGCGGCCGCGGGCCTGGTCACGTAGCCGTCCCGTTCCAGCGCCTGGAGTAGCACGTTCATCGTCTGCCTGGTCACGAACGCGCCCCGCGCGAGCTCGGAGTTCGACAGGCCAGGGCGCTGCGCCAGCAGTTCGAGGCAGGAGTAGTGCGTCACGTTCATCCCGAGCGGTCGCAACACCTCCTCCATCGCTACGCGCAGCGCGCTCGACGCTTCCTTCAGCAGGTACCCCAGCGATGTCGCCAGGTCGACCCCGTCTTGACCCATGTCAGTATCCTGACATACCGTAGTTCATGTCAGAAATCTGACACACAAGAAGGAGAACGACCATGCCCGTCACCGGACCCGACTTCGTCTCGCTGCAAACACGCGACCTCAGCGCCGCACAGGCGTTCTACGAGCAGTATCTGGGCCTCGTCCGCGCGCGGACCGGCCCGCCGCACGCCGTCGTCTTCGACACGAAGCCGATCGCGTTCGCGCTGCGCGAGATCGTGCCCGGCACCGATCTCACCTCCGTCGCACAGCCCGGCTTCGGGGCCGCGATCTGGCTGCACGCCACCGACGTTCAGGCCATTCACGACGCGCTCGTCGCCGACGGACACGCCATCGTCACCGCACCGATCGACGGCCCCTTCGGCCGCACCTTCACCTTCGCCGACCCCGACGGCTACCGGATCACGCTGCACGACCGCGCCTGAGCGCGCCCGTAAAGTGGCCCCTGGCCTGGACAAATGCCGGGTCATCGAGCACTGGGGACCAACAGTGGTGCCATACTTCGTTGCATGACCAGAGAAACGGCCGAGGTGACCCTGGACGCGACCGATGCCAGGTTGTTGCTGGAGCTGGTCGCCAACCCGAGGGCCACGGGTGTGGAGCTGGCGGCCCGGTTGGGGTTGTCCCGCAACACCGTGCAGGCGCGGTTGTCCCGCTGGGAGGCGGGTGGGGTGCTCGGCAGTTTCGAGCGCCGGGTGCAACCGCGCGCGCTCGGTTATCCGCTGTCGGCGTTCGTCGCGGTGGTGGTCGATCAGCACCAATTGGATTCGGTGGTCATGGAACTCGCCGAGGTGCCCGAGGTCACCGAGGTGTGCGGCATGACCGGACTCACCGACCTGACCGTGCGAGTCGTCGCGAAGGACGCCGACGATCTGTATCGAATCGCCGGGCAGATATTGAAGATTCCCGGCGTGGAGCGCACCAATATGGCGTTGGTGATGCGCGAGCTGGTCGGCCCGCGCACCGCACCCCTGCTGGACCGGCTGGCCGGCGCTAACTGAACCGTCCGCACCGTGCTACCCGCACCGCTGTTGATTAAGGTGCGGAGATGGAGATTTCAGGCAAGGTTGCCATCGTCACGGGGGCGGGCGCCGGCATCGGCGCGGCGCTGGCGAAAGCGCTGGTCGCCGCCGGAGCACAGGTGGTGCTCGCCGACCTCGATGCCGACGGCGTGGGCGCCGTCGCCGAATCGCTCGGTCCGGCGGCCGTCGCGGTCCCCGGCGACGTGACCGACGAGCAGGTGATCCGCGCGCTCATCGACCGCGCCGCCACTGAATTCGGCCCGGTGGACCTGTATTTCGCGAACGCGGGGATCGGCGGTGGCGGCGGGCTGGACAGCACCGACGCGCAATGGACGGCCGCGCTCGAGGTCAACGTGCTCGCGCACGTCAGGGCCGCACGGCTGCTGGTTCCCGAATGGTCTTCGCGCGGTGGCGGATACTTCGTGTCCACGGCGTCGGCGGCGGGCCTGCTGACCCAGCTGGGCTCCGCGCCGTACGCGGTCTCCAAACACGCCGCGGTCGGCTTCGCCGAATGGCTGTCGGTCACCTACGGCGACAAGGGGATTCGGGTCAGCTGCCTGTGCCCGATGGGGGTCGACACCCAGCTCCTGCACCACGGCCTGGTCCCCGAGCAATTCGCCGCGGACGCCGAACTCGCGGTGAAGGCGGTGACCACCGCGGGTGCGGTCCTGTCCCCCGACGAGGTGGCCGAGGTCGTGCTCGCCGCCCTCGACGCCGAACACTTCCTGATCCTGCCGCACCCCGAGGTCCTGAAGATGTACCGCTACAAGGGCTCCGACTACGACCGCTGGCTCGACGGCATGCGCCGCTTCCAGGCCGCACTGAAAAACGGGTAGCCGCATCGGCTATCGCACGCCGGACGCGCCTCAGGTGGTCAGTTGGGTTGCGGCGGTGCGAATGACGGCCGGGATCTCGACCGGCTTGCGGGTTTCGGCGTCCACGTAGACGTGCACGAAGGTGCCGGTGGCGGCGAGCTCCAGATCGCTGTCGGCTTCGCGGAAGATCGCGAGTTCGTAGGTGATGCTGGAGCGACCGAGGCGGGAGACGCGCAGGCCGACCTGGAGTTGGTCGGGAAAGCTGAGCGAGCCGACGTACTGGCACGAGGTCTGCGCGACGACGCCGAGCGCGGGCAGCTCGCGGATGTCGGTGCCGGTGGCGTGCATCAGCCACGCGTTGACCGCGGTGTCGAAATACGAGTAGTAGGTCACGTTGTTCACGTGCCCGTAGTGGTCGTTGTCCGCCCACCGGGTCGGCATCGGCCAGAGCACCGGATACTGCTGCTGCGTCACCCGGCCGACACTAGCTCAGCCGGGTTGGCGCCCTGCCGGTGGTCACGCGGGCTGACGCCGAAGTGGCGTTTGAACGCGGCGCTGAGCGCGAACGCGCTGCCGTAACCGACCTGGCGGGCGATGGCCTCGATGGTGGCGTCGGACTCGGCGAGCAGGTCCGCGGCCAGCGAGAGCCGCCACTCGGTGAGGAACGACATCGGCGGCTCGCCGACCAGATCGGTGAAGCGGCGGGCGAGCGCGGCCCTGGACACCCCGACCGCCGCGGCCAGGCCCGCGACCGTCCAGCCGTGCGCCGGATTGTGCTGCAGCAGCCGCAGGGCCTTGCCGACAAGCGGATCGCTGTAGGCGTGATACCAGGCGGGCGCGTCGTTGCGGGCGAACCAGGAGCGCAGGGCGGCGATCAGCACCATGTCGAGCAGCCGGTCGAGCACGACACCCTGCGCGGGTTCGTCCTTGACCGCCTCGTCGACCAGAATGTCGAGCAACCGGGTGTCGAAATCGCCGCGCTGCAACACGATGACCGGCGGCAGCGCGCGCAGCAGGCGCTGACTCGCCGCGCCCGCGGACTCGTAGGTACCGGTGATCATCATGGTCGCGCCATCGGCGTCGGTGCCCCACTGGCGCACGCCGAGACTCAATGTCTCGCAGAGTATTTCGCCGTCGGCGGTCTTGGCGATGTTGCCGGGATGGATATAGATCCGCGGCGCGGTGCCCGGGTCGTCGGCGATCGTGTAGTGGTCGGGGCCGCGGAAGATCGCGATATCGCCCACGCACAGCTGCCGGGGCGGGTTCTCCCCCAGCATGATCCAGGCGCCACCGCGCACCATCGACACCACGGTGAGCGGCGCCTCGTCCTGGATGTGCAGCGACCAGGGCGGGGCGAGCATCGAACACATCAGGAACGCGCCACGGGCACGGGGACCTTCGAGCAGACTGGCGAGCGCATCCACGAGACCAACAGTAGACGGTCACGCATGATTCCGAGCCGCTGAACCATGTTCCGTCTCGCCTCGGACCGGTGTAGTTGAGCCATGACAAACAACACCGAATCCCAGCCCATCCTCGTCACCGGCAGCACCGGCAAGACCGGCAGCCGGGTCGCCGCTCGGCTCACCGCGGCGGGCCACACCGTGCGGCACGGCTCGCGCACCGCCGACATTCCGTTCGACTGGGCCGACCGCAACACCTGGGCCGCCGCGCTGGCCGACGTGCAGGCTGTCTACCTCGCCTTCCAGCCGGACCTCGCGGTACCGGGCGCCCCGGAAACGCTGCGGGCATTCACCGCCGCCGCGAAGCAACAGGGCGTCGGCAAGCTGGTGCTGCTGTCCGGGCGCGGTGAGCCGGAGGCGGTGGAGTGCGAGCAGATCGTGCGGCAGTCGGGCATGGCCTGGACCATCGTGCGCTGCAGCTTCTTCGCCCAGAACTTCAGCGAGGGCGCGTTCACCGAACACATCCTGGCGGGCACGGTCGCGCTGCCCAACGGTGACGTGCCGGAACCCTTCGTGCACGCCGACGACATCGCCGACGTCGCGACGGTCGCGCTCACCGAGGACGGGCACACGGGCGAGGTCTACGAGCTGACCGGGCCGCGCGCCCTCTCCTTCGCCGCGGCGGTCGCCGAGATCGCAGCGGCGACCGGTCGCGAGATCGCCTTCGTTCCGGTGTCCCGCACGGAATTCGTTGCGGCACTGACCGAATACCAGGTGCCCGCGGACGTGGTGAGCCTGCTCGACTATCTGTTCGGCACGGTGCTCGACGGCCGCAACTCGGCGACCGCCGACGGGGTGCGGCGGGCACTCGGCCGCGAGCCGAAGGACTTCACCGAGTACGCGAAGGAGACGGCCGCGACGGGCGTCTGGGATCTCCGAGCAGGCTGAACCGCCGAGTCGGGAGCGGAATCATCGGTACCGTCGATGGGGTGTTCAGTCCGACGCCGGATCGCACGCTGCGCATCGCTCGCCTCGCCGTGTTCACGGTGTTCGGGTTGAACGGATTCCTGCTCGCCATGTGGGTGGTGCACATCCCGTCGATCACCGACCGGACCGGTGTCGCGAAATCCACGCTCGGCATGTTCATCCTGTTGATGGCGGGCTCCGGCATCGTCGGCATGCGGGTCGCGGGTCCGCTGGCGGATCGGTTCGGCAGCCGGAGGCTGGTCGGCGCCGCCGCGGTGATCGCCTCGGTGGCGGTGCTCGGGCCGGGGTCGGCGACCGGTCCGATGACCCTGGCGATCGCACTGTGCTGCTTCGGTTTCGGCAACGGCGCGCTGGACGTTTCCATGAATACCCAAGCGGTGCATGTGGAACGCGCCTACGGACGGCCGATCATGTCGGCCTTCCACGCGTTGTTCTCCGGCGGCGGCCTGCTCGGGTCGCTGCTGGGCGCGGCGACCTTGCGCGCGGGCTGGGATCCGCGAATGACGCTGGCGCTGGCTGCGACCGGCGGCGTGCTGCTGACGGCGGCGCTCGTGCCGCGCCTGCTCCGCGACAGCGAGACCCAGCCACAGCCGGTGCCGCCGGACACCGGCGAGCGGATAGCCACCGGCCTGGATCCCGGACGAGCCCATCGGCGAAAAGTACTGGCGCTGGCCGCGATCGCCTTCGCGGTGCTGCTCGCCGAGGGGGTGGCGGGCGACTGGAGCACGCTGCAGATGCGCGAGCACCTCGGCGTCGACGAGGCAACGGCCGCTCTGGCGTTCGGCGCGTTCTCGGTCACCATGACCGGCGGCAGGCTCGCCGCCGACCGGGTGAGCGGCGCCTTCGGCCGGGTGGTCGTCGTCCGCTACGGCACCTTGCTCGCCGCACTCGGGTTCGCCGTCATCACGGTGTCGCCGTGGGCGCCGCTGTCGTTGCTCGGCTGGGCCATGGCCGGGCTCGGGCTCTCCGGCACCGTGCCGCAGATCTTCACCGCCGCGGGCAATCTCGGCTCCGCGACCGCGGCCACCGACATGGCCCGCGTGTTCAGCCTCGGCTATCTCGGGCTGCTCGCGGGCCCGGCCGTGATCGGCTGGCTGAGCGCGCTCGTTCCGCTGACCGCGACCTTCCTCGTCCCGCTGGCGGCCATGGTGGCATGCTGCGTCTACGCGGGCGCCGTCGCGGCGCCCCAGGCGGCGAGCGAAAAACGCTGACACACGGCGAATTCCGCTCGCTGCGCAGGTCCTACTTGGGTTCCACCAGGCACAGCGTCATCGGGTCCGGCTTCGGGTAGACGATCGTGCTGTCCTCGGTGTACCGCGAACCGCACGCGGACTTGTCCGCGCTGCCCCGCACGATCCGCCCGATCTTGAAGTCGGCGGCCGAGCTGCAGGCGACCTTGGTGCTCGCGGAGAGGGTGCCGGTCTTGATGCAGTCGCCTTCTTTCACATTGAGGCGCAGGCACAGCGTGTAACCGTTGCGGCCGGTCTGGTAGTAGCTGGCGTAATCCTTGTTGGCGCAATCCTTGTTCGACCCGTCGATCCGCTGCGCCACCACATAATTGGCTTCCGGATCGGAGCATTGCTTGATCGCGAACTCGGCCTTGTAGGTGGAGCCGGACAGCTTGGCGCATTCGCCGATGGCGACCTTCTTGCCGTCCGGGCGCCCGACGGTCACCGCGAGCGCGACCAGGCCGATCAAGCCGAGGATGACGACCGTGATGATGATCGGCTTGGCCTTGCCGCCACCCGAACGCCGCGGCGGTACCGGTGGCGGGAAGCCGCCCGGCGGAAATCCGGGTTGGCCGCCCGGCGGCGGAAACCCCTGCGGCGGCGGGAACCCCTGCGGGGGCATGCCCTGCTGCGGTGGATATCCGGCGCCCGGCGGCGGATAACCCGCACCGTAGCCCGGCTGTGCCTGCTGACCCGGATACCCCTGCGCCTGCGGGTAGCTCGGCTGGGCGCCGTAGCCCTGGCCGCCGGGTTGCCCCGGATACGGATAGTTCGGTGGTGTGGTCATGTTTCCCCTCCCCAGGGTTCACGCGATCTCGCCCGCACGCGGCGGGCGAACGAACCCACAGAATCTAGCCGATCGATCCGGCCGCCGTGCGCTGGGTGATTGCCATCACGTCCTCAGAGGTACAAACCGGGGTTCACCGGGTCCGCGGGCACCGACTGGATCTTGGTGTCGCCGTCGCGCAACGCGACCAGTTCCGCGAGCGTCGCACCGTCCGGACATGACGCCTCCTGCGGGGCGTCCTGCTGCCGCTGCCGGGCCAGCCAGGCCGCCGACTCCGCCGGGGAGAGCCGCCCGATCTCCAGTTGCGCCAGGCAGCGACCGGGGCGGGTCACCGCAGGGTGCAGCCGAGTCAGATCCTCGTTGGTGGTGATCGCGACGAGCACGGCGCGGCCCTGGCCGAACATGCCGTCGGTCAGGTTGAGCAGACGCGAAAGTCCTTGCCCCGCAGTTTCTCTGGCCTCGCCACGAATCAGCTCGTCACAATCCTCCAGCACCAGCATGCGCCAGCGCTCGGCGCCCTCGTCGCCGTCGATGCCCGCCGCGACGTCCATCAGGTAGCCCGGCTTGGCGAACATCACCTCCGGGTCGAGCACGCAGTCGAACTGACACCACGGCCCCCAGGCGCGCGCGAGCGCGCGCAGCGCGGTGGTCTTGCCGGTGCCCGGCGGTCCGTGCAGCAGCACAAGGCGCCCACGCACCTGCGCCGCGGTCAGCGCCATCAGCCGGTCCAGCGCGTCCGCCACGTCCGCGGCATAGTTGCCACGGATTTCCGGCCACGCCGGGGCGGTGATGGTGCGCCCGCGCCGCTGCGGGCCGTGGCTGTGCATATGCCAGAAGCCCATCTCGATGGTCTCGCCGATCTCCGGCTCGGCGACCGCGTCGCGGGTGGCCTCGGCGAGCACGGTGGTCGCGAGTTCCTCGGTGACGGCGGTGACCTCGACCGTCGCCGAACCACCCGACCAGCGGACCGCGCGCAGCGACCACCCCGGCCCGACCACCAGCGCCGAGCCGCTGTCCTCGTCGCGGGTCGCGCGCACCACCCGGCCGTGCGCAGGCCGCAGCAGGGCGTCGGGCTTGATCCGCTCGAGATGCGCGGTGCGCGCATACGGGTGCGTACCGCGCAGGAACGGACTCACCGCGAGGGTGTCGATCACATCGCGCGTCGAATCGGCGGAGTCGAGGGTGACAGTCCACGGCAGCCGCTCGGCGGGATCGGCCGAGGGCACACTCGGGTCGATCAACCGAAGAGGCTCGTTACGTGCGGACACTCAGAGCATGATCCGGTCGGCGGGTCCGGATTGTCCAGTGTTTTAACGACGAACGGCCTCCCGCGCACGCAGGAGGCCGTTCGTTGTCGTGAGTTCCCTACAGCGCCTTGAGTTCCTCGGTGACCGCACCGACGGACTTCTTGGCATCGCCGAACAGCATCGAGGTGTGGTCAGCGTAGAACAGCGGGTTGTCGATGCCCGCGAAGCCGGAGTTCATCGAACGCTTGAGCACGATGACGCTCTTGGCTTGGTCGACATTGAGCACGGGCATGCCGTAGATCGGGCTGCTCGCGTCCTCGCGGGCCGCGGGGTTGGTCACGTCGTTGGCGCCGATCACCAGGGCGACATCGGTGCGGCCGAATTCGCCGTTGATGTCGTCCATCTCCTTGAGCGCGTCGTAGGAGACCTCGGCCTCGGCCAGCAGCACGTTCATGTGCCCCGGCATGCGGCCCGCGACCGGGTGGATGGCGTATTTGACCTCGACGCCCTTGGCTTCGAGCAGCGCCGCCATTTCCTTGACCGCATGCTGGGCCTGCGCGACGGCCATGCCGTAACCGGGCACCACGATCACCTGGTTGGCGTAGGCCATCTGGATCGCGGCGTCCGCGGCGGAGGTGGCCTTGGCCTGCTTGTTCTCGCCGTTGCCACCGGCACCGGGAGCCGTTGCGCCACCGCCGAATCCGCCGGCGACGATGGCCGGGATGGACCGGTTCATGGCCTTGGCCATCAGGTTGGTCAGGATGGTGCCGGACGCGCCGACGATCATGCCCGCCACGATCATCGCGGTGTTGTTCAGCGCCAAACCCGCTGCGGCCGCCGACAATCCGGTCAACGCGTTGAGCAGCGAGATGACCACCGGCATGTCCGCGCCGCCGATCGGCAGCACCACGGCGAGACCGAGCACCCCGGCCAGCACCAGCACCGCGATCATCCACAGCTGCGACACACCGTCACCGGTGGCGCCGATGCCGATCACCACGGCCGCCGCGATGGCGCCGATGAGCAGCAACAGATTCAGCGGCTGCTGGAGCTTGCCGAGACTGATCGGGCGGCCAGGCAGGATCTCCTGCAGCTTGCCGAAGGCGATCAGCGAGCCCCAGAACGAAACCGAGCCGATGATCGCCGCGAACAGCGAGCCGATCACGATGTGCACCGTCGGCTCTTCGTCGAAGCGCGAAAAGCCTTGGCTGTTGATGAATTCCGACCACGCGATGAGCGCGACCGTGCCGCCGCCGACACCGTTGAACGCGGCGACCAGTTGCGGCATGGCGGTCATCTTGGTGAACTGCGCAGGCGGCACGCCGAGCGCGATACCGACCACCAGTCCGGCGATGATCAGGATCCAATTGCTGGTGTGGCGCACCGAGATCAGGGTGGCGACCACGGCGATGAACATGCCGACCGCGGCGATCAGGTTGCCGCGCACCGCGGTCTTCGGGCCGGTCAGGCCCATCAGACCGTAGATGAACATGCCGAACGCGATGATGTAGAGGCCGTTGACCAGATAGGTCACATTGTCGAAGGTATGCATCACTTCTCCGCCTTAACCGGCGCGGGCGCCTTCTTGCCCTTGAACATGCCGAGCATCCGGTCGGTCACCACGAAACCACCGATGACATTGAGGGTTCCGAAGACGACGGCAACGAACAGGATGATCTGGGTCAGGATCGAGGGGTCCTGCACGTTGCCAAGGGTGACCAGCGCGCCGAGCACGACGATGCCGTGAATGGCGTTGGTACCGGACATGAGTGGGGTGTGCAGGGTGTTGGGGACCTTCGAGATGACGGCGAAACCGACGAACCCGGACAGCACCAGGATCGCGATGTTCGCGAGCAGTTCGGTGTACATCAGGCTTCCCTCTCACGAGTGACACACGAGTCCGCGAGCACCTGATCCTCGAAATCGGGTGCGAGCACGCCGTCTTTCAGCATCAGTTCCAGCAGCGCCGCGATGTTCTTCGAGTACAGCTCCGAGGCATGCTCGGGCATGGTCGCGGGCAGGTTCAACGGCGAGGCGATGGTGACCTGGTGCTTGACCACGGTCTGGCCGGGCTCGGTGAGCTCGCAGTTGCCGCCGGTCTCCCCCGCCAGGTCGATGATCACGCTGCCGGGCTTCATGCCCTCGACGGCGGCGGCGGTCACCAGACGCGGTGCGGGACGGCCGGGTACGAGCGCGGTGGTGATCACCACGTCGAATCCCTTGATGGCGTCTTCGAGCGCCTGCTGCTGCTTGGCCTTCTCCTCGTCGGTGAGCTCGCGGGCGTAGCCGCCCTCACCGGCGGCGTCGATGCCGAGATCGAGCCACTGCGCGCCGACCGAGCGCACCTGATCGGCGACCTCGGGCCGCACGTCGTAACCGGTGGTCCGGCCGCCGAGCCGCTTGGCGGTGGCCAGCGCCTGCAGACCGGCGACACCGACGCCGAGCACCAGCACCGTCGCGGGCTTCACGGTGCCCGCCGCGGTGGTGAGCATCGGGAAGAAGCGCGTCGACTCCGACGCCGCGAGCAGCACGGCCTTGTATCCGGCCACGTTGGCCTGCGAGGACAGCGCGTCCATCACCTGCGCGCGCGAGATCCGCGGGATCGCCTCGACCGCGAACGCTTGCACGCCACCGGCTTTCAGCTTGCCGATCTGGTTGTCCGCGTTGCGCGGGGCCAGGAACCCGATCAGGGTCTGCCCGTCGGACAGCTTCGCCACCTCGGCGTCGCTGGGCGGGGCGACCTTCACGACCACCTCGGCCGACCAGGGGTCGCCGATCGTCGCACCGACTTCCTCATAGGCGCTGTCGGGAATGAGCGCGCCGAGGCCGGCACCGGACTCGACCACCACCTGCACCCCCTGCTTCAGCAGGGTCGGAATGATCTTCGGCACCAATGCGACACGTCGTTCGCCCGCGTTGGACTCGCGAACGACTCCGACACGCGCGCCGCGCGGCGACTGCTCGCCTACGCTCTGCGTTGTCTCCACTATGTCAGTTCCTTCTTGTGCTGAGCTTGCAGGCAACAGATGGACGGCCGGACGATGTTACTTCAGAGTAAGGTCGCCCAAATCCTCGCAACTGTACCCGGCGTGTTGCGCGGACCGCTGAGACGCCCGTCACACGCCGGCGCCGGATTGCGCCCATTCGCCAGACTTCGAACGTCATCGGAGTCACCTCCTCTGCGATGGTTGTTCGGACAAGCGACGATCTGATGGTGGCCGCCGTTACCGTCCGCGACAAGAGCGAACGTGCAGGTCTATTACTTACCCACAGGTTCGGCAGCAGGTCAGGTACGGGTCGTCAGCCCGGAGAAGTGACGTGCATCATGATCGATTCTCGCGCCGGACTGTTCCGCGCCGCTCGTACGCCGTAAGGTCCAGCCTGTGACCGACTGCGTCTTCTGCCGCATCGTGGCAGGCGAAGCCCCCGCAACAAAGGTGTACGAGGACGACTCGCTCTGCGCCTTTCTCGATATTCGGCCGATCGCGCGCGGGCACACCCTGGTGATCCCCAAGCAGCACGCCACCGAGCTCAAGGATCTGGACGCCGAACTCGGCGCCCAAGTCTTCCGGGCCGGGCATCGGCTCGCACTGGCGGTCCGGCGCAGCCCGCTCGCCGCCGACGGCGCGAACCTGGTGCTCAACGACGGCACCGCCGCCTTCCAGACCGTTCCGCACGTCCACCTGCACGTGATCCCCCGCAGTCACGGCGACAAGCTGCGCTTCGCCGCCGGTTTCCTGCTGCGCAGACCGCACGACGCGCGGTCGACCGCTGCCGCCATCAAGGCCGGGATAGCAGCACTGGACAGCGACGAAGCATCGACCAGCAAGCCGGACGCGGACCGTCCGGCAGAAGGAGCGCCCGAATGACCGATCCGACCCTGGACCGGGCCGAGCTGACCACACTGCTGTCCGAACAGTGGGACGCCATCGCCGCGTTGGTCACCGGCCTCGACGAAAACCAGTGGCGGACACCGACGGCGCTGCCCGGCTGGAGCGTGTTCGACGTGGTCGCGCACGTCGTCGGCACCGAATCGTGGTTGCTCGGCGAACGCCCGCCCGCGCACGACCCGCTGACGCCCAAGACCGACGTGCGCACGCTGGCGCATGTGCGCAACGAGACCGCGGTGCTCAACGAGATCTGGGTGGACCGGCTGCGGCCGCTGCCCGGCGAACGACTGCTGGAGATGTTCCACGACGTCACCGGGCGACGCCGGGCGGCACTGGGCGCCCTCGGCGAGGACGAATGGCAGGCCAAGACCCCATCGCCGATCGGGCTGGTCAGCTACGGCCGGTTCATGCGGGTGCGGCTGTTCGACTGCTGGATGCACGAACTCGACATCGCCGACGCGCTTGGCGTGCGGGTGGACGAGGGCGGCCGCCGCGGCGAGGTGGCCTTCACCGAATTCCTCGGCAGCATCCCGCGGGTGGTGGTGAAAAAGGGTGGCGCGCCGGACGGTTCGCGGATCACCTTCTCACTGACCGGTCCACTGGCGCGCTCGCTGCACATCGAGGTGGCGGGGCGCGCGAACTACGTCGACGCCTTCGACAGCACGCCGAATGTCGACATCCATTTGCCCGCGGCCGCTTTCGTCCGGCTCGGTGGTGGCCGGAGCACCGCGGACCGGCACATGGACGAGATCACCATCAGCGGCGATCAGGAGCTCGGTCGGCGGCTGGTCGAGAATCTCGCGTTCACCCTCTGATGCGTCTGTTCCTGTCCAGCTACCGATTCGGCGCGCACTACGACCGGCTCACCGCGCTTGTCGGCACGCCGGGCCGAGTCGCGTTGATACCCAATGCCTGTGACGCCTGGCCCGAGCTGTGGGAGTCGGCGATCATCAGCGATATCGTCCCGCTGCGCAGGCTCGGGTACCAGGTGGAGACCGTGGATCTGCGCGATTTCGTCGGCCGCCCCGCGGAATTGGAGCGCACGCTGGCCGAGTTCCCGATGCTGTGGGTGCGCGGCGGCAATACCTTCGTGCTGCGCGCCCAATTCGCCCGCAGCGGAGCCGATGTCGTGCTCCCCCGGCTGCTGGCGGCCGACGCGTTCGTCTACGCGGGCTACAGCGCGGGCGCCTGTGTACTGACCCCCGATCTGCACGGGCTGGAAACCTCGGACGATCCCGCCGAGGTCGAGCCCGCGTGCGGTATCGAACCGCGCTGGGACGGACTGGGTTTGGTGGATCGGCGGATCGTGCCGCATATCGCCTCGCCGACCGATCCGCTCGGCCTGTGCGACCGGCTCGCCGAGTCCTATCGCGCGCAAGGCATCGCACACTGGGCGCTCACCGACGAGGACGCGATCGTCGTCGACGGCGATCGCACCGAGGCGCTGATCGGCCAGGAACCTCACACCGAGTGAGGTGTGAGTTCCGGTTTCGCGCCGCGCCGGAACACCACCCAGCGCATCGCGCTGTACATGTAGACCGCCTCGCAGCCGCCGGCGAGCAGCCGAGCCAGGTGATAGTCGACACCGAGCGCGGTGAGCCCGCTGCCGACGCCGAGGATGAACGCGGCGTAGTTGATCGCGACGACCACCACGTACACCCCGGCTTGCTTGCCGACCGGCGCGTGCGAATGGAAGTTGAACGTGCGGTTGAGCACGAAACTCAACCCGAACGCGCACACGTAGGCGACCGACACCGAAAGCCAGACCGGCAGTCCGAGCCCACCGTGGAACAGGGTCAGCAGCGCCAGATCCACACCGAAGGTGCCGGTGTTGATCAGCGCGAATCCGAGAAAGGTCGGGGCGACCAGCCGGTGCAGGCCCCATGGCAGCCGCGCGACGACCGCCTCGCACCAGCGGGTGAAGCGATCGGCAACGGTGTCGGTGGTCTGCGCCGGCTCGTGCACGCCGCCAGCGTGCCAGCGGCAGGTGACCAGCAGATGATCATCCGGCAACGCCGGGTCGATCCGTCGACGCGGTGGCGCGCCCGCGAGGGCACTAGCGTGGGGTCGTGGACGTGAGTGAGCTGATCGATGGACTGTCCGAGGGCGCGGTCGTCACCGACCCCGATCTGCTGGCGGGCTACCGGCAGGACTGGGCGCGCGATCCCGACGCGGGCACGCCCGTCGCGGTCGTGCGCGCGACCAGCACCGAGGAGGTCGCGACGGCGCTGCGCTGGGCGCACCAGCGCCGGGTACCGGTGGTGCCGCGCGGCGCGGGATCGGGGTTGTCCGGCGGCGCCACGGCGGTCGACGGCGGACTCGTGCTGAGCACCGAACGGATGCGGGCGATCACCGTCGACCCGGTCACCCGCACCGCGGTGGTGCAGCCCGGCCTGCTCAACGCCGAGGTGAAGCGCGCCGTCGCCGAGCACGGCCTCTGGTATCCGCCCGACCCCTCCTCGTTCGAGATCTGCTCGATCGGCGGCAACGCCGCCACCAACGCGGGCGGGCTGTGCTGCGTGAAGTACGGCGTGACAACCGATTACGTGCTCGGCATGGAGGTGGTGCTCGCCGACGGGACCGTGCTGCGGCTCGGCGGGCCCCGGCTCAAGGATTCGGCGGGACTCTCGCTGACCAAGCTGTTCGTCGGCAGCGAGGGCACCCTCGGCGTCATCACCGAACTGACGCTGCGCCTGCTGCCCGCCCAGCCGCCGCAGAGCACCGTCGTCGCCTCGTTCGCGACGCTGACCGCCGCCGTCGACGCGATTCTCGCCATCACCGGCGAATTGCGGCCCGCCATGCTGGAATTCATGGACTCCGTCTCGATCAACGCGGTCGAGGACGAGTTGCGCATGGGGTTGGATCGCAAGGCCGCCGCGCTGTTGGTCGCCCGGTCCGACGCGCCTGGCGAATTCGCCGGGCGCGAAGCCGAGATCATGCTGGCCGCCTGTGAAAAGGCGGGCGCGACAGAGGCTTTCCATACCGCCGACGCCGAGGAAGGCGAAGCCTTCACCGCGGCACGGCGGTTCGCGATTCCCGCGGTGGAGAAGCGGGGCGCGCTGCTGCTGGAAGATGTCGGCGTGCCGCTGCCCCGGCTCGGCGACCTGGTGACCGGTGTCGCCGAGATCGCCACCCGCAACGACGTGATCATCTCGGTGATCGCGCACGCGGGCGACGGCAACACGCACCCGCTGATCGTGCACGACCCCGCCGACGCCGCCATGACCGAACGCGCGCACCGCGCCTTCGGCGAGATCATGGATCTGGCGATCGCGCTCGGCGGCACCATCACCGGCGAGCACGGTGTCGGACGGCTCAAGAAGGCGTGGCTGCCCGACCAGCTCGGCGCCGACGTGATGGCATTGACCCGGCGCATCAAGGACGCGCTCGACCCGCACGGCATCCTCAACCCGGGCGCGATTCTCTAGCCCACGGAACATTCCCGGCCGCGAAGGAGTTTCACCGCATCATGACCACAAGGCTCGAGCACAATGTCGCCGACACCCGTTTCGAGATATATCTCGACGACACTCTCGCCGGCTACGCCGATTACGCCGAGCGCGACGATCCGAAGACCCGTGAGTTCCACCACACCATGACCTTCCCCGAATTCCGTGGCCGCGGCGTCGCCGCCCAGGTGGTCGAATTCGCGCTGAAGGACTCGCGCGCCAACGGCTACGCCGTCGTCCCCACCTGCTGGTACGTCGAGAAGTACATCGCCGAGCACCGCGAATACGCCGACCTCGTCGGCTGAGCGCGGAGCGCGGATCGGTGTCGAAGGCAGCCCGCGCCTAACCCCTCGGGCTCGCCTTCCACGCTCATCGCGACGCTGCGCGCCAGCAGGCCGTCTCGGCACGGCGCACCGCGAGCGGGACGAAAAACGGTGGCACCGAAACCCGGTGCCACCGTTGAGTTCTACACCCGTGCGGGTCAGCGCAGCAGCGCGCGGCTCATGACCAGGCGCTGGATCTGGTTGGTGCCCTCGTAGATTTGAGTGATCTTCGCGTCGCGCATCATGCGCTCGACCGGGAAGTCGGTGGTGTAGCCTGCGCCGCCGAAGAGCTGGACGGCGTTGGTGGTGACCTCCATGGCCACGTCGGAGGCGAAGCACTTGGCGGCGGCGGAGATGAAGCCGAGGTTCTTCTCGCCGCGCTCGGCCTTGGCGGCCGAGGTGTAGACCATGAGGCGGGCGGCCTCGATCTTCATCGCCATGTCGGCGAGCATGAACTGGGTGTTCTGGAAGTCGGCGATCGACTTGCCGAACTGCTTGCGGTCCTTGGTGTATGCGATGGCCGCGTCGAGCGCGCCCTGCGCAATGCCGACGGCCTGCGCGCCGATGGTCGGGCGGGTGTGATCGAGGGTCTGCAGCGCGGTCTTGAAGCCGGTGCCCGGCTCGCCGACGATGCGGTCACCCGGCACCCGGCAGTTCTCGAAATACAGTTCGGCCGTGGGCGATCCCTTGATGCCGAGCTTGTGCTCGAGCGGACCGACGACGAAACCCTCGTCGTCCTTGTGCACCAGGAAGGCCGAAATACCGTTGGCGCCCTTGTCCGCATCGGTCACCGCCATCACGGTGTACCAGGAAGACTTGCCGCCGTTGGTGATCCAGCACTTGGAGCCGTTGAGGACCCAGTCCTCGCCCTCCTGCTTCGCGCGGGTGCGCATGCTCGCGGCATCCGAACCGGCCTCACGCTCGGACAGCGCGTAGGAGGCCATCTCACCGTTGACGATGTCGGGCAGCACCTTCTGCTTGAGCTCCTCGGAACCGTTGAGGATCAGGCCCATGGTGCCGAGCTTGTTGACCGCGGGGATGAGCGAGGAGGAACCGCAGACGCGCGCGACCTCTTCGATCACGATGCAGGTGGCGACGGAGTCGGCGCCCTGGCCGCCGTAGGCCTCGGGCACGTGCACCGCGTTGAAGCCCGCCGCGTTGAGCGCGGACAGCGCCTCCTCGGGGAAGCGGGAGTTACCGTCGACGTCCTTGGCGTGCGGAGCGATCTCCTTCTCCGCCAGCCCGCGGATGGCCGCCCGCAGTTCGTCGTGGAAGTCCTCGAGCTTGAACAGGTCGAAATCGGGGTTTCCCGCCATGGGGCTCACTCCTGGTCGTCGGTACACGTCGGCACTGCACAGGTCGGTACTGCGCTGACTCCGCAAATGCCACACTTCGGCACTCGGTGCCACATCCTGGCCCAGTGTACGCGCAAACGGCACCGCAACGTGCGGATACCTACTGGCACTCAGTGTCAGATTGGTCGCACTGGACCCTGGTCAAAGACTACCGAGCTTGCGTGCCACCAGGTCGGCGACCTGCCGGGGCGGGGTGTCCCGCGGAAACACCGCGACCACCAGTTCGTCCGCCGCCGCCCGGCCGCCGTCACCGCGCGGGATCGCCGCGAGTTCCACCCGCAGGTCCGCGGCGCCGGCATCGGACTCGCCGCGCACCATTCGGCGCAGCAGATAGTTGTGCGTCGCGGTGAGCGCGGCCGTGTACTGCACCCGCGCCAGGTCCGGCACCTCGGGCAGGCGTTCGCGCAGGTAGTCGGTGAACAGCCGCTCGTACCGGAAGACCGTCACGATCTCGCGCTCGCGCAGCGCGGGCACCCGCCGCACCACCTGGTATCGCCGCGCCGCGATCTCGCGCCACTGGGTGAACCGCACGAAAACCTGAACAACGGCCTCGCACACGGTCTCCCACGGATCCCCCTGCGTCGCCGCCAGGTACTCGGCCGCGCGCGCCAACTGCGATTCGTGATCGGCGAAGATCACGTCCTCTTTCGAACGGAACTGCCGGAAGAACGTGCGCCGCGAGATTCCCGCCGCCTCCGCGATCTCGTCGACCGTGGTCGCCTCATACCCCTTCTCGGCGAACAACCGCAGCGCCTGATCGACCACCGCCAGCCGAAACTCCGCGTTGTCCTCCCCCCGCACCCGCCCCTCACCAGTAGTCACCACCTAACCGTAGCGAGCCGCGCGCCCGGCGAGCGTCGTGACGTTCGTGGATCGATCAGCCGAGGAGTTTGGTGCGTAGGGCCTCGTCTTTGTCGAGTACCAGCTTTTCCAGATCGGCTTGGAACTGTTCCATGCGGGTGCGCAGGGCGGGGTCGTGGGCGGCGAGGATGCGGACGGCGAGCAGACCCGCGTTGCGGGCGCCGCCGATGGAGACCGTCGCCACCGGGACGCCGGCGGGCATCTGGACGATCGAGAGCAGCGAATCCATGCCGTCGAGGTATTTGAGCGGAACGGGGACGCCGATCACGGGCAGCGCGGTCGCGGAGGCGACCATGCCGGGCAGGTGGGCGGCGCCGCCCGCACCGGCGATGATCACCTGCAGCCCGCGGCCCGCGGCCTCGCGCGCGTAATCGAGCATCCGCTGCGGTGTGCGGTGCGCCGAGACGACCCCGACCTCGAAACGAATCCCGAACTCCGCCAAGGCGTGCGCGGCGGCCTCCATGGTCGGCCAGTCGGAGTCGCTGCCCATGATCAGGCCTACCTGCGGAGTGGTCATGCGTGCGCCTCGCTCACTGGTGGGGATCCCACCCGTCCGTCCATACCGCCCGCGACATCCAGTGCGCCGCGCGTTCGGCCTTCTCCCGCACCTCGGCGACGTCGTCACCGAGGATGTTGATGTGCCCGATCTTGCGATCCGGGCGTTCGCCCTTGCCGTACAGGTGCACCTTCGCGTCGGGCATCCGCGCGAACAGGTGGTGCAGGCGCTCGTCCATGGTCATCGCGGGCGCCTCGGCCGCGCCGAGGATATTGGCCATCACCGTGACCGGGGCGAGCGGGCTGGTGTCGCCGAGCGGATAGTCCAGCACGGCACGCAGGTGCTGCTCGAACTGACCGGTGCGCGCGCCGTCCATCCCCCAGTGCCCGGAGTTGTGCGGCCGCATCGCCAGCTCGTTGATCAGCAGCGCACCGTCGTGGGTTTCGAAGAGTTCGACGGCCATCGCGCCGACCACGCCGAGTTCCTTGGCGAGGTGCAGCGCCAGCGTCTCCGCCTGCGCCGCCAGATCGTCGTCGAGGTCCGGCGCGGGCGCGATCACCACGGCGCACTGGCCGTTGCGCTGCACGGTCTCCACCACCGGCCAGGTGGCGGCCTGCCCGAACGGCGAGCGCGCCACCATCGCCGACAGCTCGCGCTTCAGGTCGACCTTCGCCTCGGCCAGCAACCGCACCTCGTTGGCGAGCTGATCGGCGACGATCGCGGTGGCCTCGGCCGCGGACCCGGGCATCCAGACGCCACGGCCGTCGTAGCCGCCGCGCACCGCCTTGAGCACGATGCGCCACCCGTGCTCGTCGCCGAAGCGCACCGCGTCCTCGACCGAGTCGACGGTGGTGAACGCGGGCACCGGCAGGCCGAGTTCCGCGAGCTTGCGTCGCATGGCCAGTTTGTCCTGCGCGAAGACCAGCGCCTGCGGCGGCGGCTGCACATTCACGCCCTCGGCGACCAGCGCCTCTAGGTGCTCGGTCGGCACGTGCTCGTGGTCGAAGGTGAGTGCGTGCGAGCCCACCGCGGCCTTGCGCAACGCGGCCAGGTCGGCGTGACTTCCGAGCACCACCTCGGGGCTGACCTGGGCGGCCGGGTCGTCGGGGCGTTCGGCGAGCACCCGTAGCCGCTGGCCGAGCGCGATGGCGGCCTGGTGCGTCATGCGCGCCAGCTGACCACCGCCGATCATGGTGACGGTGGGCATGCCCGAGGATTCGAAGGAGCGAACGGCGTCCACGTCGGACAATATTGTCATGTCCGGCCCGAATGACCCCGACCGGTACACTCGGGCCCGTGTCATTCGTCGACGACGTGGTTCGCGTCCTCCCCAGGCCTCTCGCGAGGATCGCGTTCCGGCATCGGGAGCTGATCAAGTTCGCGATCGTCGGCGCGACCACCTTCGTGATCGACAGCGGCATCTTCTACGTCCTGAAATGGACCGTCCTGTCGGAGAAGCCGGTCACCGCGAAAATCATCTCCGGCGTCATCGCGGTCATCGCGTCCTACATCCTCAACCGGGAATGGTCGTTCCGGAACCGGGGCGGGCGCGAACGACACCATGAGGCGCTGCTGTTCTTCGCGGTCAGCGGCGTCGGCGTCGTGCTGGCCTTCATCCCGCTGTGGATCTCCAGTTACGTCTTCGACCTGCGCCAACCCGATGTCAGCTTCACCGTCGAGAACATCGCCGACTTCATCAGCGCCTTCATCATCGGCAACCTGCTGCAGATGGCGTTCCGGTTCTGGGCGATGCGCCGCTGGGTGTTCCCCGACGAGATGAACGAGATCGCCGCCGAGTTCGACGAGATCGTCGAAGAGGAATTCGGCCGCAACTAGGCTCACCGCGGCTCCGGCACCACCGAGTTCTGCGACCGGTACGCCGACGAATTCAGGAACACCGCGAACAGCGCGGGCCTGCGCCGCTGCAATTCCAGCCGCCCGCCGTCGGCCTCGACCAGCGCCCGCGCCAGCGCCAGCCCCACACCGGTCGAACCGCCTGCCGAGAAGCCGCGGTCGAAGATGTGCGGTGCGAGTTCGTCGCGGATGCCGTCGCCCTCGTCGGCCACCTCCACACACACGAGCGGATCGCGATCGATCCCGGGACGCACCGTGCGCACCGACACCGTGCAGGTGCCGCCGCCGTGCATGAGCGCGTTGTCGACGAGCACCGCGACCGCCTCACGCAGCCGAGAACCGGTGATCGGCGCGCGCAGCGACTCGTCGCCGATGAGCGAGAGCGTGCGGCCCGCCTCGGAGAAGGGGTGGGTCCATTCGGCGACCACCCCGCGCAGCTCCTCCATCACCGGCACCGGGTCGAGATCGGCCGCATCCTCGTCCCTGGACGCGCGAACCAGGTCGTCGATCGCGTCGGTGAGCCGATCGACCTGGGCCATGGCCTCCTCGGCCTCGTGCACCACCTCGGGATCGGCGTGCGCGGACAGCTCGTCGAGCCGCAGCCGGACCGCGGTGAGCCGGCTGCGCAGCTGGTGAGAGACGTCGGCGACCAGCGCGTGCTCGCGCTGCAGCCGCCCGGCGATCTCGACGGTGGCCGAGTCGAGCACGTCGGAGACCCTGTCCAGTTCGGAGATGCCGTGCCTGCGCGGGTCCGGCCGGAAGTCACCCATAGCCAATCTGGCGGCCCTGGCGGCCACGTCACGCAACGGATCGGCCACCCGACGGGCGGTGACCACCGCGACCGACACCGCGGCGCCCAGCGAGGCGAGCACGGCCAGCGCCACCACCGCGACCGCCTGGCGCTGCCTGGCATGCATCGGCGCCGAGGGCACCTCCAGCCGCAGCGAGCCGCGCTGCCCCATGGACAGCGACTCGACCAGCGGGTCCTGCACCGTGTCCACGCCGATGTCCACGCGCGAGGCGTTGTCCTCCGGCGCGGGGTAGACGATGGTGAGCTTGGCATCGGCGGGCAGCACCGGCTCCATCGCGCGGGTGTCGAGCTCGCCGAGCACCATGCCGTCGCCGTGCTCCTGCACGATGATGGCCGCGGCGATGCGTTCCAATTTGCTCTGCAGGTCGTCGCGGGTGATGTCCTCGACCCAGAGCCAGGCCGTGTAGACGAGCGGCACGCCGAGCACCACCGTGGTGAGCATCAGCACGGTGAGCATGGACCGCAGGATTCTGCGCCGCACGTCAGTCGGTGTTCAGCCGGAAGCCGACGCCGCGCACGGTGACGATGCGCCGCTCGGCCATCGGGCCCTCGTCGCCGATCTTGCGCCGCAACCAGGACATGTGCATGTCCAGCGTCTTGGAGCCGCGCAGCTCGGCGTCACCCCAGACCTCGCGCAGGATGGTCTCGCGCGGGACCACCTGACCGGCGCGATCAATGAGCACCTTCAGCAGCTCGTATTCCTTGTTGGCCAAGCCGATCTCGGCGCCGTTCACCAGCACCCGGCGCGCGGCAGGCTCCAGCCGGATCCCGCCGACCTCCACCGTGTCGTCGCCGATTCCGCTGCGCCGCAACAGGGCTCGCACCCGCGCCAGCAGCTCGGCCAGCCGGAACGGCTTGCCCACATAGTCGTCGGCGCCCGCGTCCAGGCCGACCACGAAATCGACCTCGTCGGTGCGGGCGGTGAGCATCAGCACGGCGATGTCCGCGCCGCTGGCCCGGACCTGACGGCACACCTCCAGCCCGTCCATGCCGGGCAGGCCGAGGTCGAGGATCAGCAGATCATGATGCCCTTCCAGGGCGCGCTCGAGCACGGCCGGACCGAAGCGCTCGACGGTCACCGAGTACCCCTCGCGTCCCAGGGCGCGCGACAACGGCGCGGCGATCGCCTCGTCGTCTTCAGCTAGCAGTACGGCCGTCATACGCCCAGGTTAACGCGAACGCTCACCGATAGTCGCCGCGCTCGCGCGAGTACGCGTCGCGACCGTGCTCACCCTGCTCGACCTCGAAGACCTGGTGATACAGCAGCGCGTGCACCCGCTGCACCGCCGGGATGTCGTCGAACTCGAGCGGCTCCGACGACGAGGACTCGATGATGAGCGTGCCGGTGCCGAGCATCCGGTCGAACAACCCGTGCCGGAACTGCACGCTGGAGATGCGGCTCATCGGGATGTCGATACCGGTGTGCGTCAGTACGCCCTGGCGCACCAGCACGCGCCGGTCGGTGATGATGAAATGCGTCGTCTTCCAACCGAGAATCGGTGCGACGCAACGCCATACGACGATGATCAGCCAGATGACCAGCACCGCGATCAGCAGTGCGGTACGCGCGGTGCCCTCGGGCGCCTTGCGCGAGGCCAGACCCCCCGCGAACCCGGCGAGTGCGGTGGCGACGATCAGCGTCACGATCGGCCAGAAGAGCATCTTCCAGTGCGGATGACGATGCAGAATCAGCTGCTCTTCCGGCGCAAGCACATCCTCCGGATAACCCATGGTCGAACACTACCGCGTGAAGATGCCGAAATGCCTGACACCGGACCGCGTCGTGCTGCACAATCGTCTGCCTGCGCGTGTCGGCACCGCGTTCGCGTTCCCGCTTCGAGCCGCGACCGTGCCACTGGAGGCCGCGTTCCGTCAGTCGCTGTACCCGCGGCCGGCCTGTAGCCGCGTTCTCGTGCTGTGCCGCGCTCCAACCCTGGGCTCCACCTCAAAGCCGTACTCGAACAAAGGCTCTGCCCATACCGAGTCACCGCAAGAACAACCGGGAGGCATGTGTGACCAAGGATCTGACGCAACTGGAAATCCTGACCGAACTGGAGCCGATCGCGGCCCGAACGCTCGACCGGCACCTGAAGCTGGCCAAGGAGTGGCACCCGCACGACTACATCCCGTGGGATGAGGGCCGCAATTTCGCCGCGCTCGGCGGCGAGGACTGGGCGCCGGAGCAGTCGAAGCTGAGCGAGGTGGCCAAGGTCGCCATGATCACCAATCTGCTCACCGAGGACAACCTGCCCTCCTACCACCGCGAGATCGCCGAGAACTTCTCCCAGGACGGCGCGTGGGGCACCTGGGTCGGCCGCTGGACCGCCGAGGAGAACCGCCACGGCATCGCGATCCGGGACTACCTCGTGGTCACCCGCGGCGTCGATCCGGTGGCGCTCGAGCAGGCCAGGATGATCCACATGACGAACGGGGTGGCCGCGCCGGACAACTGGGGCGGCTTCCTGGAAAGCGTTACCTACGTGACCTTTCAGGAGCTGGCCACCCGGGTCTCGCACCGCAACACCGGCCGGGTGTGCAACGACCCGATCGCCGATCGCCTGTTGCAGCGCATCGCCGCCGACGAGAACCTGCACATGGTCTTCTACCGCACGCTGTGCGGCGCGGGCCTGGACCTGGCGCCGGATCAGGCGATGCCTGCCATCACCAAGATCCTCACCCATTTCGTGATGCCCGGCGCGGGCATGCCGAACTTCCGCCGCAACGGTGTGCTGATGGCCAAGCACGGCATCTACGATCTGCGCCAGCATCTGGAAGAGGTGATCGCACCGGTGCTCAAGCAGTGGAACATCTTCGAGCGCACCGACTTCGGGCCGCGCGGCGAGCAAGCGCGCGAGGAGCTCGGGCTGTTCATCGAGAAGCTGGAGCAGGACGTGGTCAAGTTCGAGGAACAGCGCGACCGGATGTTCGCGCGCGAGGCGGCCAAGGCGGCGCTGCAACCGGCCTGACACTCATTTCCGCTGTCCCGCACCCGAGTTCGCGGTTCGCCTCGGGTGCGGGCGGGTAATTCCGATGCGGCGGTTCAGTAGTCGGCGCGCAGGTGGGTGACGTCGCCCGCGGAGACCGGCCGGTCGCCGATCAGCAGGCGGCCCGCGTCGTCGATGTCGGTGGCGACACCGGTCAGCGTCTGCCCGCCGGGCAGTTCGGCGCGCACCTGCTTGCCCAGCGTCGCGCAGCGCTCGCGGTAGGCGGCGGCCAGCTCGGCGGTCTTCCAGCCCGCGTCGCGCCACGCGGTGAAGCGGGCGGCGAACTCGGTCAGCATCGATTGCACGAGCCGGGTCCGATCGGTGTCGCCCGCACCGGCCAGAGTCAGCGAAATCGCATGCGGCACCGGCAGTTCGGCCTCGGTGAGACTCACGTTGAGCCCCATCCCGATGACCACGGCGGGCACGTCGCCGCTCACCGCGACCTCGGCGAGGATGCCCGCCACTTTGCGGCCATCGATCAGCACATCGTTGGGCCACTTGAGGTTCGCGTGCACACCGGCGCTCGCGCGCAGTGCGTCCACCACGGCGACGCCGGTGAGCAACGGCAGCCAGCCGAGCACTGCCGGGTCGATCCCGGGCAGCCGCACCAGCAGCGACATCGAGATCTGGGCCCGCGCCGGGCTGATCCAGGTGCGCGCGTGCCTGCCGCGCCCTTGCTCCTGCTGCTCTGCGAGGAGTACCACGCGATCGGCGTCCGATTCGCCTGCCCGCGCGATCAGGTCCGCGTTGGTGGACCCGGTCGACTCCACCACCTCGATGTGGTGGAAGAACGACAGCTCGGGCGACTCGATGAGACTGCGCCGCAACTGCTCTGCATCCAAAGGGGGCCTGTCCACATGGGCAGGCTACTCGGTGCGCGAGGTGTCGCCCGACACCCGCCGGGCGCCGGGGCGCCTATCCGACGAGGTCGTAACCGCAGCTCGGGGCGCGTGCGGCGCCCTCTTCGGCGGCCGCGTCCGACGGTGTGGCCTCGGTCCGGAAGTCCGGGTCGAGGATCGTCGGCTCCGGCTCGGTCGCCGGCCACCTCGTGTGCGCCCCCGCGGCGGCGTATTCGGCGACGGTCTTGCTCCATTCCCACATGCTGTGCTCCTCCCCTGAGCGGAATGCCTGGGCGGTGAAACTGTCTGCCTGGGCGGTGTGTTCTCCTTGTCCTGGCCCCGATCGGAGCGCGAAAATTCGACTGCTCCAGGCTATCCGGACCCCCGGTCGCGGCGATACTCATTTTCTGCCGAATGGAAATGCACCGGACGACCTGGAACTTTCCCGGCACAACAGTGATCTAGCTGCGCTTTTTACCGGTCGGTAGCCCCTACTCGGTTAGAGAGAAAGACTGCCACTCGTTACACTCCGGAGCCATGACGAGTGTCCAGCAGCAGTCCGCGCAAGACCCGGCGGGCGCCCCCGACATCCACACCACCGCCGGGAAGCTGGCTGATCTGCGGAATCGGCTGGAAGAGGCCAAGCACCCGATGGGTGAGGCCGCAGTCGACAAGGTGCACGCGAAGGGCAAGATGACCGCCCGCGAGCGCATCCTCGCGCTGCTCGACGAGGGCTCCTTCGTCGAACTCGACGCGCTGGCCCGGCACCGCAGCGTCAATTTCGGACTGGACCAGAACCGTCCGCTCGGCGACGGCGTCGTCACCGGTTACGGCACCATCGACGGCCGCGACGTCTGCATCTTCAGCCAGGACGTCACCGTGTTCGGTGGCAGCCTCGGCGAGGTCTACGGCGAGAAGATCGTCAAGGTGATGGACCTGGCGCTCAAGACCGGCCGCCCGCTGATCGGCATCAACGAGGGCGCGGGCGCGCGCATCCAGGAGGGCGTCGTCTCGCTCGGCCTCTACGGCGAGATCTTCCACCGCAACGTGCAGGCCTCCGGCGTGATCCCGCAGATCTCGCTGATCATGGGCCCGGCCGCGGGTGGCCACGTGTACTCCCCCGCGCTGACCGACTTCGTGGTGATGGTCGATGGCACCAGTCAGATGTTCGTCACCGGACCCGACGTCATCAAGACGGTCACCGGCGAGGACGTCTCCATGGAGGACCTGGGTGGCGCGCACACCCATATGACGAAATCCGGTGTCGCGCACTATGTCGCGTCCGGCGAGCAGGACGCCCTCGACTACGTCAAGGACCTGCTGTCCTACCTGCCGAGCAACAACCGCGCCGAGGCGCCGCGGTTCCCGGCGTCGGACCCGATCGACGGCGCGATCGAGGACTCGCTCACCGACGAGGATCGCGAGCTGGACTCGATCATCCCGGACTCGCCGAACCAGCCCTATGACATGCACGAGGTGATCCGTCGCCTGCTCGACGACGACGAGTTCCTCGAGGTGCAGGCCGAGCGCGCGATGAACATCATCGTCGGCTTCGGCCGGATCGACGGCCGCAGCGTCGGCATCGTCGCCAACCAGCCGACCCAGTTCGCCGGCTGCCTCGATATCGACGCCTCGGAGAAGGCCGCGCGCTTCGTGCGCACCTGCGACGCGTTCAACATCCCGATCCTCACGCTGGTCGACGTGCCCGGCTTCCTGCCCGGCACCGGGCAGGAGTACAACGGCATCATCCGGCGCGGCGCGAAGTTGTTGTACGCGTACGGCGAGGCCACTGTGGGAAAGATCACGGTCATCACCCGCAAGGCCTACGGCGGCGCCTACGACGTCATGGGTTCCAAGCACATGGGCGCCGATGTGAACCTGGCCTGGCCCACCGCGCAGATCGCGGTGATGGGCGCCTCCGGCGCGGTCGGTTTCGTCTACCGCAAGAAGCTGCAGGACGCCGCCAACAGCGGGGATGACGTCGACGCGCTGCGGCTGGAGCTGCAGAACGAGTACGAGGACACCCTGGTGAACCCCTACGTCGCCGCCGAGCGCGGCTACGTGGACGCGGTCATTCCTCCGTCGCACACCCGTGGTCAGATCGTGTCGGCACTGCGGCTGCTCGAGCGCAAGATGGTCAGCCTGCCGCCGAAAAAACACGGCAACATCCCGTTGTGATCAAGCGATACCCTCGGTACGCCGCGCACACTGGTGGTAGCGACACAATGAGTCGATCCGAGGCTGATCGCAGCACCGACCGTCGGCTTTCGTACAAGGAACACGCCTGATCAGGCAAAGAGAGGATCTGGCACTGTGACGACCGTGGCAGAAGAAGATGTGTTGACCGCCGCCGAGCTCGACCTCTCCGTCGGCGCGCTGGCCGACCAGACCGAGCAGGCCGAGGGCGCCCAGGCCGGCACCGCCGAGTCCGCTGCCACCGGGGAGCCGTTCTTCCGGGTGCTGAAGGGCAACCCGAGCGACGAGGAGATCGCCGCGCTGGTCTGTGTGCTGTCCGCGGCCGCGAACGAAGCCGCCGCGGGCTCGACCGGCCCGATCGACATGTGGGGCCGCCCCACGTTCATGCACCGGGGCACCTCGCCGTTCTCGCCCTACGCCTTCCCCCAGCTGTCCCACCTGCGCGGGTGACGCGGTTCGTTCTCGCCTCCGCGTCCCCGGCCCGCCGGGAAGTCCTGCGCGCCGCGGGCATCGACCCGATCGTCCGGGTGTCCGACGTGGACGAGGATGCCGTCGCGGCCGCGCTGCCCGATGGCACCGCCGCACAGGTCGTCGTGGTCGAGCTGGCCAGGGCCAAGGCCGCGGCGATCGCCCCGAAGATTCCCGATCTGAGCGCCGATTGCGTTGTCGTCGGCTGTGATTCGATGCTGCTGGTGGACGGCGAGCTGCAGGGCAAGCCGCACACCGCCGCGATCGCACGGGCCCGCTGGGGCGAAATGGCCGGGCGCAGTGCCGATCTGGTGACCGGTCACTGCGTGCTGCGATTCCGCGACGGCGAGTGCGTCGCCGAGGCGGTCGACTGCAGTTCCACCACAGTGCATTTCGGCAAGCCAGAGCCCGACGAGCTGGACGCCTACATCGCGACCGGCGAACCGCTGCAGGTGGCCGGCGCGTTCACCCTTGACGGGCTCGGCGGCTGGTTCATCGACCGGATCGACGGCGATCCGTCCAGCGTGATCGGTATCGGCCTACCACTGCTGCGCCGACTGCTTGGCGACGTTGGGGTCGCCGTTACGCAGCTGTGGGGCGATCCGGCCCGCTGACGGCGGCGCGATCACCGGCTCCACCGACGCGCCGGTATCGGCGACCGCGGCCACCGCGGCGACCTCACGATTGTCCGGCTCGCGGCGCGCCTCCTGTTCGCGGCGCGCCAGCAACTCCAGCCGGACGACGCAGAGTTCCGGCTCGACGAACGGGTGCAGCCGCACATTCACAGCTCCGCGCGCGCCGTTGCGATCCAGCACCTCTTTGATCAGGCCGAGGTGTACGCCGCACACCACCTCCGAATGCGTGCGCGCGAGTTCCCGCAGCGGACACGCGGTGAGCCGGACCAGCACCTGCTCGGCGTTGTCGTTGTTCGGATCGCGTTCGGGAGCGAAGCCGAGCTCCGAAAGAAACGTCATGGTGACGTCTTTCGCGTCCTCCAGCGTTTCGACCCGATGGTCACCGACGTCCAATTTCGCGCCCCAGGCCCGGCCCGCCGCGATCGCCGCCTCGGACCGCCTACGCGGATCGGGGCCGAGCTGATCGGCGAGCACCTGCGCGAGATCCTGGTAGCCGATCGATCGCTGCACCGCGCTGTATCCGATTCGCGGGCGGCCGCGACCGCGCGGCGGCTGCTGAAATTGGCGCACCAGGGATTCCCGGGTGAGCACATCCAGATGGAACCGAACCGTGGTGACGTGCTGTCCGGTGATTCTGGCCAGTTCCTGGGCGTCGAGAGGCTCGCTGGCGCCACGTAGGATCGCGAGCAGTCGCCGCCGCGGCCAAGAATCGGACATAGCTCACCCCTCCTCCCGGGAGACTTTATCGGATGCACGTGCGATTTATTCGCTCATTCAGCCGATTCGTGATCTGAAACGAAAGCAACTACCGCCTCACACATACCATCGCTGTGAGACCTGAACCGCTGTAACCGCCGTCTACCTCGCGTGAAGGACCCACAACGTGCCCGCTGCTCCGGACTCGCATCCCTCATTCGGTGCTTACCCACATCCTCACCGACTAGTAACCACGGAGTGGCTGTCGGCAAACATCGGCACGTCCGGACTCAAGATCGTCGAGTCCAACGAGGACATTTTGCTGTACGACATCGGGCATGTGCCCGGTGCCATCAAGATCGATTGGCGCGGCGATCTCAATGACCCGGTCACCCGCGACTACATCGACGGCGCCCGATTCACCCGGTTGATGCGCGCCAAGGGAATCGAGCGAGACGATACCGTGGTGATCTACGGCGACCGGGGCAACGCGCAGGCGGCGCACACATTGTGGGTGTTCACTTTGTTCGGGCACGAAGATGTGCGATTGCTGGACGGCGGCCGCGACGCGTGGATTTCCGAGGAACGCGACACCACCTTCGACACCCCCTATCTTTCCGTCAGCGACTATCCGGACGTGGACCGCGACGACACCAGCGCGCGGGCCTTTCGCGAGGACGTGCTCGCCCACCTCGGCCGACCGCTGCTCGACGTGCGCTCGCCCGAGGAGTACTCCGGCGAATCGACCCACCCGTCACCCGACCACCATCCCTCATCGAATCGCGACGCGATGCTGACCAGCAAGCCGATCAACCCCGAGGACTCGGCGCTGCGCGGCGGACACATCCCGACCGCGACCAACATTCCATGGACCGAGGCATTCGGCAACGACGGACGCTTCCGCTCCCGCGCCGAACTGGACGCGATATACGGCGAGCTGGCCGCGGCGGACGACGTCGTGGTCTACAGCCGGGTCGGCGAACGGTCCAGCCACACCTGGTTCGTGCTGCGATATCTGCTCGGCATCGAGACGGTGCGCAACTACGACGGTTCCTGGACCGAGTGGGGTAACTCGGTGCGCATGCCGATCGCCAAGGGGGCTGAACCCGGCGTGGCGCCGCCGAGCGCGGGCCGCCGTGCGCGGGCCAGGTAGACGCACGGCGTTTCCGCCGGACAGGCGGTGTGTGATACCCGACCTACTGTCCAGTAGGAGTAGCCGAGTTCGGCGTCTGTTGGCAGACTGCCTACACTCGCCCGATACGTAGTTCTGTCGACCTCGGGGCGACCAAAAAGATTGCACACAGGAGGCTCAGTGCCCAGCCACGCCAGCGCACGGATCACGAAGGTACTCGTAGCTAACCGAGGCGAGATAGCCGTGCGCGTGATCCGGGCGGCCAAGGACGCAGGCATCGGCAGCGTCGCGGTCTACGCGGAGCCCGATGCGGACGCGCCCTTCGTGCGGCTCGCGGACGAAGCCTTCGCCCTCGGCGGCCAGACCTCGGCCGAGTCGTACCTCGTGTTCGACAAGATTCTCGACGCGGCCGCGCGTTCCGGCGCCGACGCGATCCACCCCGGCTACGGCTTCCTTTCCGAGAACGCCGACTTCGCCCAGGCCGTGCTCGACGCCGGGCTGATCTGGATCGGCCCCTCCCCGCAGTCCATCCGCGACCTCGGCGACAAGGTCACCGCCCGGCACATCGCCGAGCGCGCCAACGCGCCGATGGCCGCGGGCACCAAGGACCCGGTGAAGAACGCCGACGAGGTCGTCGAATTCGCCAAGCAGTACGGCGTGCCCGTCGCGATCAAGGCCGCCTTCGGTGGCGGTGGCCGCGGCATGAAGGTCGCGCACACCATCGAGGAGATCCCCGAGCTGTTCGAGTCTGCCACCCGCGAGGCGATCGCCGCGTTCGGTCGCGGCGAATGCTTCGTCGAGCAGTACCTGGACAAGGCCCGCCACGTCGAGGCTCAGGTCATCGCCGACAAGCACGGCAACGTGGTGGTCGCTGGCACCCGCGACTGCTCGCTGCAGCGCCGGTTCCAGAAGCTGGTCGAGGAGGCGCCCGCGCCGTTCCTGTCCGACGAGGTGCGCGCGAAGATCCACGCCTCGGCCAAGGCCATCTGCAAGGAAGCCGGTTACTACGGCGCGGGCACGGTCGAATACCTGGTGCAGGGCGACACGGTGTCCTTCCTCGAGGTCAACACCCGCCTGCAGGTCGAGCACCCGGTCACCGAGGAGACCGCGGGCATCGACCTGGTGCGCCAGCAGTTCCGCATCGCCAACGGCGAAGAGCTGACCATCAAGGAAGATCCGGCCCCGCGCGGGCACTCCTTCGAGTTCCGCATCAACGGTGAGGACGCCGGTCGCGGCTTCCTGCCCGCCCCCGGCCCGGTCTCGGTGTACCGCGAGCCCACCGGCCCCGGCGTGCGCGTGGACTCCGGCGTGGTCGAGGGCAGCGTGATCGGCGGACAGTTCGACTCGATGCTGGCCAAGCTGATCGTCACCGGCGAGAACCGCACCCAGGCACTCGAGCGGGCCCGGCGCGCGCTGGCCGAGTACCAGGTCGAGGGTCTGGCCACGGTCATCCCGTTCCACCGCGCGATCGTCGACGATCCGGCATTCATCGGTGACGGCGAGAAGTTCGACGTCTACACCAAGTGGATCGAAACCGAGTGGACCAACACCGTCGAGCCGTACACCGCGGGCGCCCCGGCCGAGGAGGACGAGAGCCTGCCCCGGCAGAAGGTGGTCGTCGAGGTCGGCGGTCGTCGCGTCGAGGTGTCGCTGCCCGGTCAGTTCAGCCTCGGTGGCGGCGGGACCGCCGCGGGCAACGGCGTCGTGCGCAAGAAGCCGAAGCCGCGCAAGCGTGGTGGCGCGGGCGGCGGCGCGGCCTCCGGTGACGCGGTCACCGCGCCCATGCAGGGCACCGTGGTGAAGGTCGCCGTCGAAGAGGGCCAGACCGTCGAGGCGGGTGACCTGATCGTGGTGCTCGAGGCCATGAAGATGGAGAACCCGGTCAACGCGCACAAGGCGGGCGTGGTCACCGGTCTTGCGGTCGAGGCAGGCGCCGCGATCACCCAGGGCACCGTTCTCGCCGAGATCAAGTAAACCGTTCCGAACACTGGGCGAGCACGAGTGGTGCTCGCGTAAACGAACGGCGAACACCGCTTCGAGCGGGCGCTGGGCCATGCCGCCCGCGCCCGCTCTGTCGTATCGTGGTCCGGTGACCAGTACGAGCGTCTCCGTCGTCGCCGAGCTGATCCGCGCCCGTCGCGCCGCGGGGAGCCGCGCCGACGGCAATCGGCTGGTGCTCGTCATCGAGGGCGGCGGCAGCCGCGGCGTCTACTCCAGCGGCATGGTGTCCGCGCTGGAGGAGCTCGGCCTCGCCGCGGTCTTCGACGCGGTCTACGGCACCTCGGCCGGCGCGATCAACGCCGCGTGGCTGCTCTGCGGGCGCGCCGTGGCGGGCATGCGCTCCTGGACCGACCCGGACATCATGCGCCGCGCCATCGATCCGGCTCGGATGCTGCGCGGCAGACCGGCTTTCGACCTGCGCTACCTGGTGCATCAGGTCTACGACGGCATCGAGCCCATGGATTTTCCGGCAATTCTGGCCAACCCCACGACTTTTCACCCCATCGCCACCGACATCCAGACCGGACAGGCGGTGGACCTGCACCCGCACATCGTCGACAAGCACACCCTGATGGCCGCGATCCGCGCGTCCGCCGGACTACCCCTGCTGGCCGGTCCGCCGATACGGCTTGGCGGCGCACAGTATTTCGACGGAGGTCTCACCGAAACCGTCCCGATCCGCACCGCGGTGCGCGCCGGTGCCACGCACGCGCTGGTGTTGCGCACCCGCCGGGTCGACGAGCATCGCCCGCCCGCCTCGCTGCTGCACCGGGTGGTCGGCGGCGGCTATCTGCGCGCCGTCGCCCCCGGCGCCTACCGCGCCTGGATCCAGCGTCCGCACCAGCAGGCGATCGAGGACCGGGCACTCGCCGACCGCGGCGAGGCCGTCCTGCAGATCCATCCACCCCTCGGCTCCCCCGACGTGGACAGCGCCGCCCGCGACGTCGGCCTGCTCGCGAAGGCGCTCGAGATCGGCCGCAACGCGGTGCACGCCGTCTTCGCGGACAACCTACGGGTCGCCTGAACTCCTGCTGACCGCGCCCAACCCGACTAACGCGGACCGAACGTGCTCGCACGGCGGAAGAGGTCGTTCAGGTCAGGGCAGTTGGACGGCGACGCCGTTGGAGAGGACGAAGTCGTGTAGTTCCAGGTGGGCCGGGGTGGATTCGGCCGGGATGTCGAAGACCAGTTGGGTGGTTGCCGACTGACCGGGTGCCAGCTCGAACGAGTAGTCGTAGCTGTGCTGCGCGACCTGCCACATGGTGGCGGTGGCGTTGTGGTCGAACGCGGTGCCCGCCGCGTCGAACAGTCGCTGCCCGAACGGGAGGAACCACTTCGCCTCGTCGGAGATGTTGCGCACCGCGAGCGTGACCACCACGAACGAACCGGCGGCCTGCTGCAGGCCGACCCGCCGCACCCCGGTGTCGACATCGCGCACGGCGAACTCGAACTTGCCGTCGCGCACCGGGGTTCCCGCCGCGGCGGGTAGTGGCTGGTCGGGCTGTTCCGGCGGCGGTCCAGGATTCTCCTCGGCCACGGCGGTCGGTGGCGACGGCGCGGCGGTGCTACCGCCGGAATCGGTCACCCGGCTGCCCGCCGCGAGCAACGCGACACAGCCCGCCGCGAGCAGGAACGGAGTCAGGAAGACCACGACCAACGCGCCGACGACCTTCGAGACGAAACCGCCGCGCTTGCGCCGTCGCGGCCGAGCCGCCGCCGGGCGACGCCCCGCCTTCGCGTACTTCGGCGGTTTCGCGGGAGCCGGAAAGACTTTGCGCCCGTACCCGACGGGATACCCCGACGACACCACCGGCGGCCGCGCCGCTGTCTCCGGACGATCTTGCGGCACAACGCTTCCCGGCACAGAGCGAGCAAGCCCCACCTTTGCCGCCAACGACCGGGGCGACACCGCACGTGCCTGCGGCCCGACACTCCCCGCCACACCGGCCCCAAACCCCTTGCCCGCAACCGAACTCGGCGACTGCGCACCAGGCAGTCCACTCCCCGGCCGCTGCGACGGCGCCGCCTCGGCAAGCCGAGTCGCCACCAACGTCGGCGCGGGCCCAGGCTCCGGCATCACCTTGGTCGGCGAAAGTCGTTTCGCCCCAGGGACGTCCGCACCTTCGCCACTTCCCGCCGGGTAGCCGCCGAAGAATGCGGCCGCACCGGTCGATGTCGACGGCATCACCCGAGTCGGTGAACGTCGCTGCGCACCAGCACTTCCCGCCGACTCACCAAGGCGAGGCCCGAGGGAACCGACTGCGGGCGGTGGCGCTGTCCGGTGCTCGTCGATGCGGGTGGGGGTCGGGCCGTCGTGCGGCAGCACCGCGGTTGGGTGCGCGGAGCCCGGGGGTGGTTGGGGTAGCAGAAGGTGGCGGATTCCGATCGCCGCGTTGGCGGCGACGGCGAAATCGCCTGCGCTCGGGTAGCGGTCGGCGGGGTTCTTGGCCATGCCGCGGGCGATGACGTCGTCGAGCGCGACCGGGACGGCGGAGTTGTGGATTCTGGCGCGCGGCGGTTCGGTCATCAGGTGCGCGTGCATCTGCCGGGCGGGGTCGGTGTCCCCGTAGGGGCGGGCACCGGTCAGACATTCGTAGAGGACGCAGGCCAGCGAGTACACGTCGGAGCGGGCGTCCGCCGTGCCAGTGAACCGTTCCGGCGCCATATAGGCCAGGGTGCCGATGGCCAGCCCGGTGGTGGTCACCGCGGTCTGCCCGATGCCGTGCGCGATGCCGAAGTCGATCAGATACGCGAACCCGCCCGCGTGCACCACGATGTTCGACGGTTTGACATCCCGATGCACCAGCCCGGCCCGGTGCGCCGCGTCCAGCGCGACCGCGACCTGCCCGACGATGCCCACTGCCGTCGCGGGCCCCAACGCCCCAGCCGCGATCATCGCCGCCAGATCCGCGCCCTCGACGAACTCCATGTCGATGAAGAGCCTGCCGTCGATCTCCCCGAAGCGGTGGATGCGGGGAATGCGCGGGTCACGCAGCTTCGACACCACCTCGGCCTCGCGCTCGAACCGCTTGCGATAGCTCGCGTCCGCGGCGAGTTCGGTGGGCAACAGCTTCAGCGCGACCCATCGCGCACCGGCCTCGTCGTAGGCCAGCCAGACCTGGCCCATGCCACCCCGGCCGAGCAACCGCTCCAGCCGGTATCCCCCGAATCGCACCTCCCCCATCGCGAACCTCCAGTCACCGTCGACTTGTCCAGGCTCGGCCCGCCGGCCCCGATGATCTGCGGCGACACCGGAAAAGACCTGTTCGAGCCGCAAATACCAAAGGACCCAACCTCCCTCGCAGCGTAACCCCGCCCCGGCACCCCGGCCAGTGTGTCGCGAACGACATCCGGGTCGGGCACCGCGGCCGCCATGACCGCCACCACGCTCGCCCGCCGAGGTGCGCTACCTGTCGTTTCCGTGCTTCCCACGCCCGGCGCTGTTCCCGGGTCCGGGGCCAGGTCCAGGCCCGGGGCCGGTGCCAGGTCCAGGCCCCACGTCGTTGCCATTGGCGTTTCGAGGCCCGCCACCGTGCCCGCTGTTTCCGTTGCCGACCCCAGCCGCCGCACCGGGCCCACCCCGCTTCGGCTTCGCCGCATCCGGCCGCTTCGGTTCCGCCGCATCCGGCTTCGGCACCGCGGCGGCCTGCCCCGCCGGAATCCAGCTCGCCGTGCTGCCGAGTGTGGGCAGGCACCGCAGCGACTGCCCGTCCGCCGCCACGCCGCGCGCGTCGACAGCGGGGTCGCAGGGCTGCCAAGCGGCGGGCGCAGCGGCGCTCGGCCCGAGTTCCGGCACCGACGCCGGGACCGCGGCGGTGGGTGCGGGCTCCGCCGCGGCGGTGGTCGTCAGCAGCACCGATGATCCTGCGGCCGAACCCTTTTCCCGTTCCAGCGACTGCCCCAGCCAGAGCACCACTCCTACCGTGACCACGAGGGCGCCCAGCACCGCGGCGGCGACCCGCGAGTTCGCTTCCCGCCGTGGCACATTCGGAGCCGGATCGGCCGAGGCGCTGGCGCCGCGGTCGACGGCGAGCCGCTCCGGCTTGGTACCCGGCAGCGTGATCGACGGCTCGGTGGGCCGAAACGGTTGGGCCGGTGCGGTTGTCGCGGGCCGCACCACGGCCGCGGTCTCCACGGTCGGTACATCGAGCCCGGTCACCGCGGCATACGCGGCGGCCGCCAGTTCGCCGGCGCTCGCGCAGCGCAGCTCGGGCACCTTCGCCATCCCCCGCGCGATCACCGCGTCGAGCGCGGCGGGCACCGCGGGATTGAGGTCCGCGGCAAGCGGCGGCTCGGTCATCAGGTGGGCGAGCAACGACTGTGCGGCGTCGGCGTTGCCGAACGGCCTTCGCGCGGTGAGACATTCGTAGAGCACGCAGGCCAGCGAGTACTGGTCCGAGCGCGCGTCACCGGCGCCGGAGAACCGTTCCGGCGCCATATAGGCCAGCGTGCCGACCACATTGCTGCTCGTCGTCAACGCGGGCTGGTCTACCCGATACGCCGTGCCGAAGTCGATCAGACGCACGTGGTCGTCCGGGCCCAGCATGATGTTGGACGGCTTGACGTCCCGATGCACCAGCCCGACCCGGTGCGCGTCATCGAGAGCCTGCGCGACCTGTACCACGATCCGCACCGCCCGCGCGGGCGACATGGGTCCTTCCCGCTGGAGCAGCGCGGCCAAGTCGACACCCGCGACGAATTCCATGGCGAGATAGAGCCGCCCATCGAGTTCGCCGAAGGCGTGGATCGCCGCCGAATGCGGTCCGCGCACCTGCGCGGCCAAGCGCGCTTCCCTGGTGAACCGCCGCCGGTAGGTCGGTTCGTCGGCGTAGGTGGTCGAAAGCACCTTCAGCGCGACGGACCGCGCGGCCGTGGTGTCGTAGGCCAGCCACACCTGTCCGGTGCCGCCGCTGCCGAGCAATCGATCGAGGCGATAGTGGCCGAACCACGTCACACCCATGAATGGAACCTCCCGCTGGCCTTTCCTCATCGAGGAGCTACCCGAAATACGTATCGGTACCGCGGAGCGCGAGGATGCGGCGCGGCGCCTCTGGCGATCATTTCGCGGCAGGGCGGCTAAGCGCCGCGGAATGCGAACGAGCGTAGCGCGATTGTCGCGGGCGGCCCACGCATCGTCGGCGCGATAACCCGATCCGAGGAAGATCGCGGCCGGTATCGCGGGACGGCCGCATCGGGCACGAAGCCGACCGATAGCCTCGATGTATCGCGCGGCGCCGAGGGGGTGTCGCCGCATATCGCCGAGGAGCGCGGACCCGGATGGAACCGATCGAAATCAACGCGGGCACTTGGTATCTGCGCGCACTGCGCGCCGACGACCGCATCGACGATCGGCCCGCCCTCGCCCAGGGCGGCATCACCGACCCCGGCTACGTCGCGCTGCGGTTCGCGGGCTGGGTTCAGGAATCCCACTTCTCCTGGGCGGTGTGCGAACCGACCACCGCCGAATTGGTCGCCGAGGTGGGCGCCACCCCGGCGCCGGACGGCACCGCGAAACTCACCGGCTGGGCGCGTCCCGGCCATGAACAGGCGCTCGATGCCGGAATGAGCGCCGTGCGGCGGTTCATCGAGGGTGCGCTCGGCTTACGCCCGCGCACCGACTGAGGGGTGTTCGCACACCTCGCCGAGTCGTCACACTGCAACCCGCCCGTGGCGACGCACGGACCGGATTCCGGCGAGGTGTGCGAAGTCCTGTCAGCCGAGCCGGTCGAGTACCCGGTCCAGCGCGTCGACCGCCTCGTCCAGTTCGGCGGCGGAGACGGTCAGCGGCGGGCGGAACCGGATGCCGCGCTCGCCGGTGCCGAGGATCAGCACCCGCTCTTGCTCGCGCAGCGCGGTGAGCACCTCGTCGCGCAGCGCCACCGAGGAGACGGTGATCGCGCACATCAGGCCGCGACCGCGCGGCTCGCTGATGCTCGCGTGGCGCGCGGCCAGCGACCGCAGCCGATCCAGCAGATGCGCGCCGAGCTCCTTGGACCGCTCTACCAGCGAATCCTGTTCCAGCACTTCGAGAATGCGGCGCACCCGCACCATGTCGGTGAGGTTGCCACCCCAGGTCGAGTTGATCCTGGAGTTCACCACGAACACGTTGTCGGGCACCTCGTCGACGCGCCCGCCCGCCATGACACCGCACACCTGGGTCTTCTTGCCGAAGGCGACGATGTCGGGCCGCACGCCGAGTTGCTGGTAGGCCCAGGTGGTTCCGGTCATGCCGACCCCGGTCTGCACCTCGTCGAGCACGAACAGCGCGTCGTTGTCGTGGCAGAGCTGCTGCATCGCCTGCAGGAACTGCGGACGCAGATGCCGGTCGCCGCCCTCACCCTGGATCGGCTCGGCGATGAAACACGCTATGTCGTGCGGGTTTTCGGCGAACGCGCGACGCGCCTGGTCCAGCGCCCGCGCCTCCACCTCGTCGATGTCGTGCGCCTCGCTCAGGTACGGCGCCTCGATGCGCGGCCAGTCGAACTTGGGGAACCGCGCGACCTTCACCGGATCGGTGTTGGTCAGCGACATGGTGTACCCGGTGCGGCCGTGGAACGCACCGGTCAGATGCAGCACCTTGGTGCCCAGTTCCGGTGCGCGGCCGTGCGTCTCGTTGTGCCTGCTCTTCCAGTCGAACGCGATCTTGAGCGCGTTCTCCACGGCGAGGCCGCCGCCGTCGATGAAGAACAGGTGCGGCAGCCGGGGGTCGCCCAGCACCCGCACGAAGGTCTGCACGAAGCGGGCCATCTCGACGGTGTAGATGTCGGAGTTGCTCGGTTTGTTGATCGCGGCGGTCGCGATCTGTTCGCGGAACTCGGCGTCCTCGGCCAACGCGGGGTGATTCATCCCCAGGGCGTTGGAGGCGAAGAAGCCGAACATGTCGAGGTAGGAGCTGCCGTCGCGCTCGTCGACGAGCCGGCAGCCGCGGGACTTCTGTAGGTCGAGGACTAGTTCGAAGCCATCGGCGAGGATGCTGGCCGACAAGATCTCATGCACTCGGGCGGCGGGGGTGACCGCCGGGCGGGTGCGTTCCAGTTCGATGGTCACACCATCGAGGGTACGAAAATTTACGGAATCTGTACAGGAAAGCGGATTAATTACACGTAAGTCCTACCTGTCATAGAATGTCTGCAGGATGATGGTGCTTCGAGTCCTGACGTTGGCGGTCGCCCTGATCTCCTGCAGCAGCTGCTCGAGGTGCCGCGGCGAGGCCACCCTGACCAACAGCATGTAGCTCTCGTCGCCTGCCACCGAGTGGCACGCCTCGATCCCGGGGATGTGCTGCAACACTGCCGGGGCATCATCCGGCTGCGACGGGTCGAGAGGAGTGATCGCGACGAATGCCGACAACAGCTGGCCGAGCGCCTCGGGGTCGACGTGCGCCGTGTACCCGCGGATCACGCCGCGCGCTTCCAACCTGCGCACCCGCGACTGCACGGCGGAAACCGACAGGCTCGCCTTCTCGGCCAGATTCGACAACGTGGCGCGTCCATCGGCCATCAATTCACGAATCAGCAGGCGATCTATGTCGTCGAGTACTGGTCTTGCCGGTGTATCCGCCATCAGCGAAGGGTAAACCAGGCGACCCGGCTCGTGGCAGAAACCTCACCCCGATCCTCCCAAGACATGGGACAGATATGCCGCAATGCGGCCGAAAGGTACGGCGGAGCAACAGATGACAGATGTGCAGAGCGCTTCCGAGTCGCGGACCAACGAAGCCGCGCTCGGCGACCAGACCACTCAGGAACTCGCGCAGCGGGCCGCGGCGGTGCTGCGCGGACTCGGCGTCGAATCCCCCGAACCCGGCGAACTGCCCGCACGCAGCCCGATCACCGGCACTCAGCTGCTGACCCTGCGAGCCAGCTCGCTGGACGAGGTCGATGCCGCGATCGAGCGGGCCGCCACGGCCTTCGGCGCCTGGCGCACGGTCCCCGCCCCGGTCCGGGCCGCGCTGGTGCGCAGGCTCGGCGAGCTGCTCACCACCCACAAGAGCGAACTCGCCGAGCTCGTCACGCTGGAGGCGGGCAAGATCGGCGCCGAGGCCGCGGGTGAAGTGCAGGAGATGATCGACGTCTGCGAGTTCGCGATCGGTCTGTCCCGGCAGCTGTACGGGCAGACGATGCCCTCCGAGCGCCCCGGCCACCGGCTGATGGAGACCTGGCACCCGCTCGGTGTCGTAGGGGTCATCTCGGCGTTCAACTTCCCGGTCGCGGTCTGGGCGTGGAACACCGCGATCGCGCTGGTCTGCGGCGACACGGTGGTGTGGAAGCCCTCGGAGACCACCCCGCTCACCGCGCTGGCCTGCCACACCCTGCTGCGCCGCGCGGCACGCGACGTCGGCGCGGATCCCGAAGTGCACCAACTGATCCAGGGCGCGGCCGAGGTCGGCGCGCGGCTGGTCGACGACGAGCGGGTCGCGCTGGTGAGCGCCACCGGTTCGGTGCGGATGGGCCGCATCGTCGCGCCGCGGGTGGCCGAGCGGTTCGGTCGCTGCCTGCTGGAGCTGGGCGGCAACAACGGCGCGATCGTCACGCCCTCAGCGGATCTGGAGCTCGCCGCGCGCGGCATCGTGTTCGCCGCGGCGGGCACCGCGGGCCAGCGGTGCACCACCCTGCGCCGGTTGATCGTGCACACCGATGTGGTCGGGGCACTGGTCGAGCGGATCGAGAGCGCCTATCGGCAACTGCGCGTCGGCAATCCGCTCGAGGACGGCGTGCTCGTCGGCCCGCTGATCGACGGCCGCGCCTACGCGGGCATGCGCGCCGCGCTGGACCGGGCGCTGGCCGACGGCGGCGAACTGATCTGCGGCGGTGAACGAGTCGACGGCTTCGGCGAGGACGCGTACTACGTGCGCCCGGCGATCGTACGGATGCCCGCGCAGACGGCGGTGGTGCGCGAGGAGACCTTCGCGCCGATCCTGTACGTGCTGACCTACGACGACTTCGACAGCGCGATCGCCCTGCACAACGCGGTGCCGCAGGGACTATCGTCGGCCGTGTTCACCACCGACCAGCGCGAGGCCGAACGCTTCCTCGCCGCGGACGGTTCGGACTGCGGTATCGCCAACGTCAACATCGGCACCTCCGGCGCCGAGATCGGCGGCGCGTTCGGCGGTGAGAAGCAGACCGGCGGCGGACGGGAATCCGGCTCGGATTCCTGGAAGGCGTACATGCGCCGGGCCACCAATACGATTAACTACTCCGCCGAACTGCCACTGGCACAAGGGATCAAGTTCGGCTGAGCGAAGATCGCCGTCCTGATATCACAGGGCGCCGCCGCGGCCGGGTGGCCGGCATCGACCACCCGGCCGCGGCGGATCTGCCTGTGCGGCACAGTCATTCGACCACGACGGTCAGTGCCTGCACGCCGCGGAAGGTGCTGCTCGGCCGCCAGCGCACCGGCTCGGCGAGGCGCATGTTCGGATACCTGGTCAGGATCTTCTCGAACGCGAGCCGCGCCTCAAGCCGGGCGAGCGGCGCGCCGACACAGTAGTGGATGCCGTGCCCGAACGCCAGATGCCCGCCCTTGGTGGTCTGCCCGATCCGGATGTCGTCTGGCCGCGCGAACTGGCCGGGGTCGTGATTGGCCGCGAGCAACGACACCGAGATCAGCTCGTCGGCCGGAATGTCGATGCCCGCCAACGTGATCGGCTCCGCGGTGTAGCGCAGCGTGGACACGTGGACCGGGCTCTCGTAGCGCAGGAATTCCTCGATCGCGGCCGGGATCTGTTCGGGGGCGGCCGTGAGTTCCTCGTACAGCGCCCGATCACGCAACACGGCGAGCAGCCCGTTGCCGATCAGGTTCACCGTCGTCTCGTGCCCGGCCACCAGGATCAGGAACAGCATGGCGATGAGTTCCTGATCGCTGAGCTTGTCGCCCTCGTGATTGGCCAGGATCAGCTGGGACAGCAGATCATCGCCCAGATCCTTGCCGCGTTCGGCGATCAACCCGATCAGATAGGTGGCCAACTCGACACTCGCCGCGGCGCGCTGGGCGGCGGTGGCGTAGAACGGTGAGTCGGCCGCGTCGGGATCCTCGACATTCTCCGCCGACGTCGCCGTCATCGTGGTCGAGAGCTCGCGGAACCGGTTCCGGTCGGCCTCCGGCACCCCGAACAGCTCGCAGATCACCGTGATCGGGATCGGGAGCGCGTAGCCCTCGATCAGGTCGACCTCGTCCGTTCCGGCCATCCGGTCGAGCAGTTCATCGGCCAATGCCTCGATCCGCGGGTGCAATTGGTCGACCGTGCGCGCGGTGAAGGCCTTGCTGACCAGCCTGCGCAGCCGGGTGTGGTCCGGCGGGTCCGAGCTGAGCATGTGCTTCCACAGGTCGGTGCTCACCGCGGTCATCCCGTCGGTCTCGCCGCGCAGGCGGGTCGTGATCGGCGCGATGCTGGCCGCGTCCTTCCTGACCCGGTCGTCGGCGAGCACCGCGCGCCCGAGTTGGTAGTCGACGACCAGCCAGGTGGACAGCCCGTTGGGCAGCAGCACGTGATGGACCGGTCCCTGCGCACGCAGTTCGTCGTAGACGGGATAGGGGTTGTACAAGAACTCGGCGCCGAGTCTGATCAGTGGCTTGGTCATGAGAACTTCCTGTAGGTCGTGCGGCGGTTGCCGTCACCACTGGTGACGTGCAGGGGTTCGAGATCCCAGCTCTCGGCTATCAGCCGCGCCAGGAACACCAATTCCTCGTCGGAGTGCGCCATTTCCGGCTTGAGGCTCTCCAGCACCCACTGGATCTTCCCGTCGAACTGGGAGAACCAGGTCGCGAGCGCGATCGGCTGCCGGTCAGCGCGTGGCGCGTCGATGCCTTGGAACACCCCGCGCATCATGAACATCGACGGATTCGCGCCCTGCCGCATCGCGGTCGGCACGAACGAATCGACAACGCCCATGTTGGAGCACATGCCGACGGTGATCGGCGAGGGCTCGGCGAGCCGCTCGACCAGGCCTTCGGGCAGCACGTCGATCAGGTCGGCGGGCATGTTCCTCGGGCGCGAGATCGAGCCGGAGCCCACGTCGTGGACGTTGGCGAACGCGGCCTTGCTCGCCATCCGCAACGGCGTGAGATCGCCGCTGTCCAGCCACGCCGGATCCACCACGATCGGCACGCGCGCAAAGGAATTCGAGTCGGCTTGGTCCTGCTCGCGCAGAATCCGCACCGCCGTCAGCAGCACCAGCGCGCCATCGGGACCCACCAGCGAGCAGTGCCGCAACAGGTCGGCCACCAGTGCGAGGTACAGCGTGTTGGGCGATCCGCCACGCTGGGCCGCGCGCGCATTCCATTGCGCCGCATCGAAAGTCACGACAACGGAGCCCTCGCGCCAGCCGAGCGGCTCACCCGCGGGCGCCGGTTCGCGTGCGGTCAACGCCCGGCGCACCGCCGTGCGGTGCGCCGGATCACGGACCATCCGGCGCGCTTCGGTCGCGACGCCGCGCGCGACCGCGACACTGCGGCGCAATCCGTCCCGCAGGTCGCCGCGCCGATCGATGACCGCGCCGAGCGCCGCCGTGCTGGCGAGTTCAGGGTGCACCAGCGCGGCCATCGCCATCAACCCCGCGTGCCCATCGGCGATGGCGTGCGAGGCGATGACCGACCACACCATGCCGCCGGACCGCGTCGGCACCGCCGACATCCGCCAGCCGTAACCGTTTTCGGGGTCGAGCGGGTACTGCGCCTGGGTGTTCGCCCAGGCCAGCACGTCGTTCTCGTCGATGGCGGCCAGGTCGACGCTCAGCGGCAGCGAGTCCTGTGCCGGTACCCAGCGCCAGCGCGCGAACGGCACGGCGGGCCGGTGCACCCGCCGCGTGCCGGGGCCCGCGCACAGGATCTCGTACATCGAACGCAACTGCTCGTCGGAGAGCCGATGCTCCAGCACCGCGATGGTCTGGCTGATCACCGGCACGCCGTGGCCGTGGTGGAATCGCAGGAACGCCTTGTCGGTGAGACCGACGTACACCGGGGACATCAGGACGCCGCCTTCGCGGCGAGCCCGGTATCGAACTCCGGCTCGGCCAACCGCAGCATCCGCTCCTGCGCGACCATCGCGACCAATTGGCCGTCCCTGCTGAAGATCCGGCCCTGGGTGAAGGCCCGGCCGCCGTCGGCCGACGGCGAGATCTCGTCGTACAGCAGCCAATCGTCGACCCGGCACGGGCGCATGAACCAGATCGAGTAGTCGAGCGCGGCGGTCTGGATGGCGATGCCGGGATACGGCGCGACCGCCGCGCCGAGCAGCGTCATGTCGCTGGCGTAGGTCAGCGCGCAGCTGTGGGTCACCGTGCAGGGCGGCAGCTCACCGGTGTAGCGCAGCCAAACCTGCTGGCGCGCTGCGCTTGTCGGGCCGTCGGGCACCCGGCGAATGTCCCAGCCCTCCCACTCGTTGCCCGCGTCGCCGGCGCCGATGCGCGGCAGCGCCTCCGGGTCCGGCGCGTCCGGGCACGGGTCGGCGTGCCGCACACCGCGATCGCCCACGTGATACGAGGCGACCATCAGGAACGTCTCCTTACCCCGCTGCACCGCCCTGATCCGGCGCACCCCGAACGACCGTCCGAGCTTGACCGTGTCGACGTGATAGTCGAGCGGAACCTCCGGTGTGGTCGGGCGAACGAAGTACCCGTGGATCGAATGCACGATGAACTGCGCGGGCATCCCGGTCGACCCCGCCGCCAGTGCTCGGGCCGCCACCTCCCCGCCGAAGGTGCGCATGAGCGCGGTGCGGTGCTGGCGCTTACCGCGGAAATAGTTCGTGTCGATTTCCTCTACGGCCATCGCGTCGAGCAACTCAACCATGAGGCCACCGTTCCCTTCAATTGCCTGATACCGACCGTGCGCACTCGACCGTTTTCCGTCGGGTCTACAGACCGTCATGCGACACCTGATACCGAATACAGTGAACCCGTAGCTATAGCTATTCAAGGCGGTGTAGTCCACCTCACAAGACATTACGGTTTCTTTACGGAAATAGGCCAATGACCGGTTAGAACAGTGCCTAAAACATCCCCGATCACTTGGGATGATGCACAACTGCTATTACCTTTGTTGTCGTATTTATCCCGCCCGGGACCTTTCCTGCAACCGGCGAATCGGAAATATTCGACCTCGCGAAACGGTCAAACAATCCACCCCTAGAAATATTTCCGCACACTCGCACAGCAGAAGTCGCCCCCGCAATCAACACACAGTTAACGCGGTGCAACACCGTGCACATATTGCAATTGCAGAAATCCCTCGTTTACCGGTCCAGACCGCCGGACTCGCGTAGCGGGATCTCCTTCCAGCACAGCACCAGCACCAGAGCGAGCACGGCGAGGCCCGCGGACACCAGATAGACCGTCGACATGGCGTCGGCAAAGCCGGTCTGCAAGGGGGCGGCCAAGGTCGGATCCAGCCGCTGAATGAGCGAGCTGTCGTCGAAGATCCGCTGCACCGCCGCGGGATCGTGGCGGGCAAGCCCCTGCGCGAACGCGACATCGGCCGGGTTGGCGCTGTGCAGCCCCGCCACCACTGCCTGCCGGTAGGCCGGGTCGGTACCCGCCGACGTGACGGCCGCGTCCACCCGCGACGGCAGCAGGCCGAACAGCGTCGACAGCAGGGCCGCGACCCCCAGCGTGCCGCCGACCTGCCGGAAGAACGTCGCGGCCGCGCTGGACACCCCCATGTCCGCGGGCGCGGCGGCGTTCTGAATCGCCAAAGTGATGGGCTGCAACAGGTTTCCGAGGCCGATCCCGGTGATCGCCATGAAGATCATGGTGCGCCACAGCGGCGTGTCCGGCGTCAGATAGTGGAACAGGAACAGGCCGAGCGCGACCGCCGCGGTGCCCGCGATCGGGAATATGCGATAGCGCCCGGTCCTGCTGATCAGCCGGTTGGACACCGCCGAGCCGACCAGCAGCCCGACCACCATCGGCAACAGCTGCAACCCCGCCGCGACCGGACTGGCGCCACGCACCACCTGAAGGTACTGCGGAACGAGAATGATCCCGCCGAACAGCGCGGCACCGACCACCAGCGCGATCGCGACACCCATCGCGAACGTGCGATTTCGGAACAGCCGCAACGGAATCAACGCGGCGTCACCCATCCTGGCCTCGATGGCGACGAACGCGATCACACCGAGCGCACCGATCAGGTAGCAGCTCACCGCGCCCGCACTGGTCCAACCCCAGCTCCGTCCCTGTTCGGCGACGATCAGGATGGGCGTGATGCCGATCGCGAACGCGGCGGTGCCCAACCAGTCCACCGCGACCCGCCCCTGGTTCACCCGAGGGATCCGCACCACGCGATACACCACCACCAGCGCGATCAGGCCCACCGGCACGTTCACCAAAAAGACCCAGCGCCAGCCCGTTACGCCGAGAATGCTGTGCTGCCCCGCGAAGACGCCGCCGAGCACCGGACCGATCACGCTGGCCAGCGCCCAGGTCGCCAAGAAGTGACCCTGATACCTCGCCCGCTCCCTCGGACTCACGATATCCCCGAGCACCGCCGAGGCCAGCGACATCAGCCCACCCGCGCCGACACCCTGGATCGCCCGGAACACCGCCAGCTCGTACATCGATTGCGCGACCGTGCACAGCAACGAGCCGCCGACGAAGATCACGATCGCGGCGAGCAGAAAAGGCCTGCGGCCGTACATATCCGACAATTTCCCGTACAGCGGCGTGGTCAGGGTCGCGGTGATCAGATACGCGGTGGTGACCCACGCCTGCAACGAGTAACCGGACAGGTCGTCGGCGATGGTCCGCACCGCGGTCGCCGTGATGGTCTGATCCAGGGCCGCCATGAACATCCCGAGCACCAGGCCGCTCAGGATGATCAGCACCTGCCGATGGGTGAATCCGCCCGGATTGTCCGGTCGAGCCGTCACCACGGCGCTCTGCTGTGCGCGTTTTCCGGATTGCCGAATAGTCAGCGCCATCAGCGCCTCCTGAAATCAGAAGAGGGAGTTCACAATCTGTTGTCAGCGGTCGTTCTCATCCCCGGACCGCGGCGGTGCTCCCGCCCAAGAAACTACGCAATGCGAAGTAGTCACGATAGCTCTGACATCCCGTCCCAGGTAACCCGCCATCACCATGATCCACATCACTCACCCCACCCCCGCCACCCGCCAACACCCCGCACCCAACCCACTCTCACCAGGCGTTTTCACATCCGCCCCCATGGTGTGTAAGGTTGCAGATACCCAACGCGGGGTGGAGCAGCTCGGTAGCTCGCTGGGCTCATAACCCAGAGGTCGCAGGTTCAAATCCTGTCCCCGCTACTAAGAGAACGGCCCGGAACCGACAGGTTCCGGGCCGTTCTCGCGTTCGGACCGAACTCAGATTCATGGATTCGTTTGCGTCGCAGGTTATTCGCGGCGTCCAATTCATCAGCGGTGGCCGAGTGCAGCAGGACTTTGTGAGTTGCGCCAGCCGGTCGGCGGCGGTGGGATCGGTCGGGTTGGTGCGGGGCGGCCGCTCACGCCCGTAGGACGGTGAGGGAGCGGGTGGGGGTGGGCTCGGCGGAGTTCATCAGGTCGTTGCGGCCCGAGACGCCGAGGGTGTCGTAGAGATTGCGGATGCGCCGGTACATCGATCGTTCCGAAAGGTAGTTCTGCCTGGCGATTTCGGCCACGGTCATGGTGGTGCGCAGCATGCGCAGCAGGCGGGTGTCGAACTCGTCCAGCTCGGGTCGGTCCGGCGGGGCGGCGGCGCGCGAGCCGTTCGCGGTGGAAAGCGTGCTGTCGCGGCCGGGGCGCTGCGCCCGCGCGGCCGGGGCGGACGCGCGATCGGGTACCGCACCGAGGACGGCCGGACGCGGCCTTCTCGGCAGGGCGCCGGCGTGGTCGAGGAGCCGGGCGCGCAGCACCTCGGCCTGGCGCTCCACCGAGATCGCGAGATTGACGACGAAGTTCGCCCCCGACCGGATCGCCGAATAGGTCGAATGACCGGTGACGTCGTTGGTCACCGCGACGAGCAACGCCATCGCGTGCCGCGCCCGGATCGCGCGCAATCGCTCGGCCTGACACTCGGTGTGCACGGGAAGCACTATCGGCGCACCCGCGACGGCGTCTCGACTGCCCAGCTCGTCGTACTCGACGAATTCGAGCCGAAGCGGTGCCGCGAACAGTCCGCCCCACGGCCCGTCCGCCGGGTCCAGATAGTCGCGCAGGCTCGGATGCGCGAACGCGGTGGTCGTGCCCGTCGCCTCGATGCCCCGGCTCAGCTGCAAAGCGTTCATGCCAACCCCCACCTTTGTTCCTTACTGTGTCCAGTCACGGGATTAGACGCCGCCGATGCCCGATCGGTTCCGTTTCGGGGCAATAGATTTGAGAAGCGCTCGCGGCGGGCTCCGGAGACGGCCACGCGGAAGACGTTGCCGCAGCGCGAGCCTCCATGCACATACGCTATGATGAGTGCACGTCAGGTACGAACTTCAGCGTGCGGCAACGAGATCCCGCGCCACGCCGATGGGCCGCCAGTGTGTTTCCGGCCCGGAGTTCGTCGCCCTCGGCCGACCCCGGTGCACGCGCACGATTCGGGAGGCCGCGGCGGTGTCCGAGAAATCAGGCCGATCAGGGCTGATTGCGATGCCGTCGAACGGGTATTGCCTGCGCGACTTGTCCACTGAACCCTGAGAGACGACAGTGCCCCTGCTCACGCCCGATCCTGTCCGCGGCGAGGTCGCCGCGGCCGATCCCGCACCTACCGACCAGCCGACGGCCCAACGCGGCCGCGCGCTCGGCTCCGGCCGGACCTGGCCCGGCGTCGGCGTGTCCGTACTCGCCCTCGCCATCACCGCCGGTGTCATTGCCCTGTGCCTGGCCCTCCCCGCCAGGACGCCGCTCGTGGTCACCGTGCTCGGCATCCTCACGCTGACACCCCCGCTCGCCTTGGCCGTCACCGTCATCCGCCACCGCAGGGTGGGCGCCTGACGCGGCACGCGAATCACCCGCACACAGCGAAGCGACCCGGAACCGATACGGTTCCGGGTCGCTTCTCATGTGCCTGGGAGCGTGGCCTTTACGCTCGACCAGGCGCGTGGACTACTGCCCAGCCCACGCTCGTTCACACCTGCGGCGCCTCGATGCCGAGTTCGCGCAGGCTGTTTCGGTACACCTCGACGTTCACGAGCTTGACGCCCTCGTAACCACGCACCGTGTCGGCGAGCGCCGCGGCCTGGACCGCGCGGTCGTAACCGGCCTCGTCGAGCGAACCCGCCAGTGCCAGCACCATGTCGGTGTAGTGCGCGAGCAAGGCCCGCTCGACCCGGCGCACGTGCGCGTAACCGAAGATGTCGAACTTGGTGCCACGCAGCCGCTTTCCCTTGGCCAGCACCTTGAGTGCGATGTGCCCGCGCGGCCCGATGCCGATCTTCTTCTTGCGGCCCATGGCGCGCAGGATCGGCGGGTGCAGCTTGTAGGTGAGGTTGGTGCCCTCGGGCAGCTGGCCCGCGACTTGGTCCAGGAAGGCCGGGTCGATCAGCTGCCGCGCGACCTCGTACTCGTCCTTGTACGCGGTGAACTTGAACAGACCGCGCGCCACCTGCTCGCTGAACTCGGTCCGGTCGGTGACCCGCTGCTGCGCCGCCCACACCCGCTGCACGGTCGTCACGTAGTCGCGCGCGACCCGCACGCCCTGGAAGCCGATCAACTCGGCGGCTCGCAGCTCGACCAGCCGCCGGGTCTCACCGGTGGCGGTCAACGTGTCGAAAAGGTCTGCCGGAACCTTGATCTCGGCCCGCTCGGCCTGCGGGCGGCCGACGGCGGCGGCGAACTCGTCCGGGCGGGCGATCGCGACCCGGCCCCACCGGAAGGCCGCGATGTTCGCGTTCACGGCGACCCCATTGATCTCGATGGCCTCCTCGATCGCCGCCGCGGGCAGCCGCAGCCCACCGAGCTGGTACGCGGCGCCGACCATCAGGAAGTTGGCCGCCGCGGTGTTGCCGAACAGCACCTCCGCCGCGCCGAGCGCGTCGAACGAACGCAGTTCCCGCGAGGCCTGCTCGAGCCGGGACAGCAGCGCGGGCGTCTCCGGGTACTGAACGGACTTGTCGTACACCATGTCCCCGGTCGGCGTCTTGCTGGTGGAGGCGACCGACAGAGTCGTCTCCTTCGACCCGTAGGCGAGGTTCTTGTTGTCGGTCGCGGTGAGCAGGTCGAAGGCGACGATGCAGTCCGCGGAGCCGGGGGTCAGCCGGTTCGCCGGCTCCAGTTCGCCCGCGACGAACCGCAGGTGCGAGACGACCGGGCCCGCCTTCTGGCTCAGGCCGATCTGATCCAGGCTCGCCACGTCGTATCCGGCCCGCAGCGCGGCGGTCGCCAGCACCTGGTTCACGGTCACGATGCCGGTGCCGCCGATGCCCGCGAGGAAGACATTCTGCGTCGCGGTCGGCGGGTCGAACCGCACGTCGGGCAGCACCGGCGGCGTCGGACGCTGAGTGCTCTTACGCTTCTTCGCTTTCGCGGGATCGGGCAATTCCACCGTGACGAACGACGGGCAGTCGCCGTCGAGACAGCTGTAGTCGGTGTTGCAGGAGGTCTGATCAATGCGGGTCTTGCGGCCGAACTCGGTCTCCACCGGTTGCACCGACAGGCAGTTGCTCTTCACACCGCAGTCGCCGCAGCCCTCGCAGACCGCCTCGTTGATGACCACTCGGGTCTGGCGCACCGGCAGGGTGCCCCGCTTGCGCTGCCTGCGCGCGTCGGCGGCGCAGTGCTGGTCGTAGATGAGCACGGTGACGCCGGGGATCTCGCGCAGGATGCGCTGCGCCTCGTCGAGCCGGTCGCGGTGCCACAGCCGGGTGCCGGCGGCCAGGTCTCGCTTGCGATACTTCTTCGGCTCGTCCGCGCAGATGATGATCTGCGCGACCCCCTCGGTGGCCAGCTTGTGCGTGAGCCGGGGCACCGCGAGCGCGCCCTCGGCATCCTGTGCGCCGGTCATCGCGACGACGTCGTTGTAGAGCAGCTTGAAGGTGATGTTCACCTTGGCCGCGACACACGCCTGCACGGCGAGCTGGCCGGAGTGGAAATACGTTCCGTCACCGATGTTCTGGAACAGGTGCGGCACGTCGGTGAACGGCGCCTGGCCGATCCACTGCGCGCCTTCGCCGCCCATCTGGGTCAAGCCGGTGACCTTGCTGTCCTCACGACCGGACATGGTCACCATGGTGTGGCAGCCGATGCCGCCACCGGCCAGCGAGCCCTCCGGCACGGCCGTGGAGCGGTTGTGCGGGCAGCCGCTGCAGAAGTAGGCGGCCCGCTTGGCGGGCAGTACGGCCAGCGACAGCGGCTGCGGCAGTGGGCGTTTCATCTCCACGAAGCCGTCGAGCGCGCGGCACAGCGGCTTGGCGATCCGGCCGGTGGTGAGCTCGCCGTCCTGACTGAACAGCGGACGGCCCGCGGCGTCGCGCTTACCGATGATCTCGGGGGCATCCGGGGTGCCGTAGAGGATTTCACGGATCTGCGTTTCGATGAAGGCGGTCTTGTCCTCGACCACCACCAGGCGGGTGAGGCCCTGCGCGAACTGCTGGACCCGTTGCGGCGCAATCGGATACGGCATGCCGATGCGCAGCAGCCGCACACCCGAGCGGATGAGCGCGTCGTCGTCGACGCCGAGGTCGATCAGAGCCTGCCGGACCGCGTCGAAAGTCGTTCCGGTGGCGGCGATCCCGATCGTGGCCTGCGCCGGGTTCACCTCGATTACGTCGAGTTCGTTGAGCGTGCTGTACGCCTTCACCGTCTCCCAGCGCGGCCCGTACAGGTCGGCCTCGGCGATCACGCTGTCGGTCGGCGCGGCCATCGGACGCTGCAGGTAGCTGAACGGGCGTCCCTCCCAGGTGATCTCGGGCACGGTGATGTCGATGTCGCCCACGTTGCCCTCGACCGCCCAGGCGCCGTCGGCCACATCGGCGACGATCTTCAGCGCGACCAGGCAGCCGGAGGCGCGCGAGAGCGCGACCCCGTGCAGGCCCATGGTGATGATCTCGCGCGCATTGCGGGGAAACAGCACCGGAATGTTCATCGCGGCCAGCGAGCGTTCGCTCACCGCGGGCACCGTCGAGGACTTGGAGGCCGGGTCGTCACCGACGAGCAGCAGCACACCGCCGCGCGCGTTCGCACCGTACATGTTGGCGTGGCGCAAAGCGTCCGTCGCGCGGTCGAGGCCGGGCCCCTTGCCGTACCAGACGCCTACCACACCGTCGTGCGTGGCGGACCCGGCGGGCAGATCGGCCTGGCTCCCCCACACCGAGGTGGCCGCGAGTTCCTCGTTCAGACCGGGGACGAACGCGATGTCGTGCTCGGCCAGCACATTCGGCATGCCACTGAGCATCTTGTCGACGCCGCCGAGCGGACTGCCCTGGTAGCCCGAGACGAAGGTGCCGACCCGGCGCCCGGCACGCAGGTCACGCACGTGCTGCTCCACCAGCTGTCGGGCAATCGCCTGGACGCCAGTGAGGACAACGGTGCCCGCGCCGACGCGGTAACGGTCGGCGAGGTCATACGGAGCCGGGATCAGGTCGTGATCGGCGAGCTCGGTCATTCGGTCCACCTCCGGTCGGCACCGATCGGGCGCCTTCCTAGTTGAGCACTTCTTGCCGCATACCCTGCCTTCAAAGCGCTAACTGAACAACCTTTGCTCACTTTGTTGAGCATGTTGCCCAATTCGATCACCTGTGAATGGGCACACACTATGCATGATGTGCGGTCTGTTGTGACAGCCACCACTCAGTCACTGATCGCCGACCGCGCACCGGCCGCCCCGCCGGGTGCGCCGAGCGCGTGGCGACATCCCGGCGAACCCACCGCGCGTCGACTCGACAGCCCGCCGCTTCGGCGACAACAGGGTCAGCCGGACGAAACACCGGCCGTCGCCGCACGGCGCCACACAGCCCTACTGCGGTGATAGCCAACGGCTCCCAACGACGACGGGCGGGAGTTGCGCACGCTTGGCAATAGTGATCTTGTGCAGGTGCACAGGTGCCGAGTTGTTAATTGTCCAATTTGCCGGGGCCGGTCGCGCGGGGCGGCCGCCTCGACGCTACTTTCGCTGCGGATGGTGCCGTCTGCCGCGCAATCCGCAGCGTCGAGTCGAAAGGTGGTGTGCCGGTCCGCCCCTCGGTGCGGCTGTGGGTTCCTGCTTACCGTCCACGCAGCGAACGACGATGTTCGCCGCGACCTCTCCCTGCAGTGCTGGTCCGTCCGAACTGCCGAACGAAAGTCGGGGTCGGCGAGTCGATGGCGGCCGAGATTCGAAGGAAAGCCGTGCGAAGAGTTCCGTTCAGGATCGCGATCCTGATGCTGAGCATCGTCCCGATGGGCCTGGTAGGCCTGCCCGCGACGACCGCCCAGCCGCTGTACCCCACCCCGGACCCGGACGTGTTCTACAGTGCGCCAGCGAATTTGGCGGACCTGAAACCTGGTGACGTGGTACGTTCGCGCAAGATCGACACCGGCCCGTACGTCGGGACCGAGGGCTGGCAGGTCGCCTTCCGGTCCACCAATTCGCAGAACAAGCCGGTCATGGGCGTGACCACGGTGCTGCTGCCGCTCGGCGTCAAGAACCCACCGCTGGTCTCCTATCAGGCGCTCATCAATTCCCTTGGCACCCAGTGCAACCCGTCGCGTTCGCTGTTCAACGGCGAGCTCCAGGACGCAGTCGGCGCGATGCTGCCGATCGGGCGCGGCTGGGCGGTCTCGCTGCCCGACTACCTCGGCCCCACCTCGGCCTACGGCGCCGCCCGGCTCAGCGGCATGATGACGCTGGACAGCGTCAAAGCCGTGCAGAAGGTGACCGAACTCGGACTCGGCAATTCGCCTGTCGCCATTGCGGGTTACTCCGGCGGCGGCATGGCTACCGCCTGGGCGGCCGCGTTGCAGCCCACCTACGCCCCCGACCTGAAGCTCACCGCGGCCGTCGCGGGCGGTATCCCCGCCGATCTCGAGGAGATGGCGATGGCGCTGGGCTTCGCGCCGCACCCCGGCTTCGGGCTGGCCTTCGCCGCTGCGATGGGCCTGGAACGCGAATACCCGGAGCGGCTGCCGGTTTCGGATCAGCTCAATGAAAACGGTTTGTGGTTCCGGGAATTCACCCATGATGCCTGCCGCCGGTTCCTGCTGTTCCACGGCGCGTTCCGTAACGCCGAGCAGATGGCCGCGTCGAAGAGCCTGATGGACAGCCCGGTCGCGCACCAGGTGCTGCGGGAGAACAGCCTGCGCTACTACGACGGCGTCCCCAGCATCCCCACCTTCATCTGGCAGGGTCGCTTCGATGAAATGACCTTCTTCCCACCGGTCGCCGAGGTCGTCGACCGCTACTGCAAGGCGGGCGCACAAGTCGAGTTCCGCCCCTACGAGATCGCCGAACACCTCACCACCGCCGCCGCGGGCTTCGCCGAGGCATGGAACTACGTGGAGGCCCGCTTCCGCGGCGACCCCGCCCCCACCACCTGCTGAACCCCTCCGCCGCAACGACTGTGGCCAGCCCTCGGCCGGCCCACAGTCGTTGTAAAGCCCACCGTGGGTCGAGTGAATGCGACGCCGTATCGCCTGCTGTACCAGTGCCCGGTTTGTCAGGCAGGGTCGAGAACGGCGATGTGTGCCGACCCCGTCGGCACAGCCGGTGCGGAACGAGCCCAGCCGAGAAGGTCGGGGCTCACGCACCGCGGGCACGGAGGGTCAGCTGATGTTGCGGACCTGCTCCTCGTATTCGGCCCGGGTCTTCTCGTCGGCGGGGTGCAGGGCGCGGTCACCGTCGAAGAGGCGGCGGACCAGGCGGACCGCGCGCTCGGGAGCGGCGGCCAGCGCGACGTCGATGGGGCCCAGGTAGTTAGGGACGGCGACCTCGGCCTTACGGGTGTCGACCGTGCGCACGATGGCGGCGGCGACGTCTTCGGGATCGACCGTCGGCATGCCGTTGCCGAGCGCGAGGCCGGACGAGAGCCGCGTCCGCACGGCCGAGGGGAGCACGCAGCTGACGCTCACCCCCTGCGGCGCGAACTCCAAACGCGTTGCGGCGGAAAGGCCCACCGCGGCGAACTTGCTCGCGTTATAGACAGCCAGACCGGCCACCGGGATCTTGCCCGCCAACGAGGCCACGTTGACGATATGGCCGCGGCCGCGCTCGATCATGCCGGGCGCGACGGCGCGCATGCCGTGGATCAGGCCCCACACGTTGATGTCCATCGTGGCCTGCCCCACCACATCCGGCTCGTCGAGAAAGGCACCCGCCGGCATCACGCCCGCGTTGTTGACCAGCACGTCGACGTGGCCGAGATCGGCAATCACCTTGTCCCACTGGCCTCGCGAGCGCACATCGAGTTCGTAGGACCTGGCGCCCAGTGCGGCAGCGGCGGTTTCGGCGGCGGCGGTATCGACATCGGCGATCACCACCTCGGCGCCCTTGCCCGCGAACAGTTCCGCGGTGGACAGCCCGATCCCGCGACCGGCGCCGGTGATCAGCACCCGGGCACCCTTCAGCTCGAGGCCGGGGTAGCCGTGACCGAGAATTCTCATGCGAAGACTCCTTGTTCGACCGCACGACGGGTGCTGGTGAGGCTGTGCTGGAAGGTGTCGAGACGGCGGCGGCCGTCCATGAAATTGGGGCCCATGACCGCGAGATCCGCGGCGGTGGCGTCGATGCGCAGCACCTTGGTACCGGTCGCGCGCAGCTGAGCGATCTCCGCATCGAGCGCGGCACTCATGCGATTGCGCAGCTGCCGTTCGAGGAAGTGACCCGGCCCGCTCGCGGGGATCTTCCCGGTCGAGGCCATCGGAGCGAGCACGACGAGCTCGTCCAGCTTCGCGGGCACGAGCAGGTCTACCGAGGCGGTCGAGCCCGCCCCGCCGTCGATGAACCGGCGACCGTCGATCTGCACCGGCGGGAACCAGCCGGGCACCGCCCACGAGGCGCGCAACGCCGCGCCGAGCGGGGCCGCCGGTGCGTCCGGCGAGCCGAACGGAACCCGTTCTCCCGTCGCGTAATCCATGCTCACCAACCAGGTCGCCGGATGGGACACCCAGGCGCGGCCGGGATTCAGCCGCTCGGCCAGCCGCTGCAACCAGCTCGCGTCGCCGCCGCCGACCGGAAGCAACCCGCTGCCCGCGGTGAGCAGCCGCTGCCCGGAATCCGTGCGCCGCAAGGGCAATCGGAGCGAGCCCAGGCGCGGGCGCGGCACCGGAGGCAGCCGTCCCGGCCCGGAGCGCAGGTGCTCGGTGAGGATCGGGTGCATCGAGGTGCCGTCCTGCACGGCGACCAGCTCGTCCACGGCGATACCGCTGCCGAGCATGGTGACCAGCTCGGCGCCCGCCGAGGTGCCGATCAGGACGTCGGCCTCGCGCGGATCCCAATCGAGCACATCTCGCACCGACGCGAGCGCCGCGACGATCCACGCCGCGCCCAGCGTGCCGCCACAGCCGATGGCCAGGCCGCGCCGCTGCGACCCGTTCTTGCTACCCATGGTTGCAAACACTAGCAGAATCCAAATACCAGCGGTATCCGAAATCTATCGGTACGTAGAATCACGGCATGGCACGTCTGACCCGATCCGAGAGCCAGGCCCGCACCCGCGCGGACTTGATCGCCACGGCCCGCGACCTGTTCCTGGCGGACGGCTACGCAAGCACCAGTCTGGAACGGGTCGCCGAGGAGGCCGGGTACTCCAAGGGCGCCGTCTACTCGAACTTCCGCACCAAGAAGGAGCTCGGCCTCGAGGTGCTCGAGCTGATCCACGCGACCAAGTTCCAGGAGGTGACCGACCTGCTCGCGGCCGGCGGCGACTTCGACGACCAGCTGCTGCGGTTCCAGGAATGGGCCGAGCACACCATCGGCGACGTCGGCTGGACCATGCTCGAATTCGAGTTCGCGACCGTCGCGCGGGACGACCCGATGCTGCGGGCCGCGCTCGTGTCCAGCCTCGGCGTGCTGCGCGGCGCCGTTGCCGCGCAGGTACAGACGTTGGCCGACACGCTGGGGATGGATCTGCCGGTACCGGTCGAGGACGCCGCGACGGGGATCCTCAGCATGGGCATCGGGCTCGGCATGCAGCGCGCCATCGATCCGTCCATCCCGGCCAGACTGATCACCGACGCCCTGCGCATGCTGCTCACGCTCGGCACCGGCCCGCTCGCCGCGAAGAGCGGCGCGACGCCGTAGCGGTCAGGCGGTGAAGTGCAGCGTCCATTCCCCGCGGTAGTGCAGCCGGGTGACACTGCCCGGCGGAATATCGATCCGCCAGAACGACTTCGGCGGTGCGTCCAGCGTCACCAGCAGTGCGGCCCGGATCACCGCGGGGTGGGTGACGGCGATGGTGGATTTCCCCTCGGAGGCGATCTCGGCCATCCAATACCTGGTCCGCTCGATCACGTCCACCACGGATTCACCGCCGTGGCCACGGAACTTCGGGTCGGTGAGCCAGGCGTACAGCTCGTCCTGCGGCACCGACATCAGCGCGCCACCGCGCCATGCCCCCGCGTCCAAGTCACGTAGTCGGGTGTCCTCTTCGCCAGGCAGCCCCAATAGCGCCGCCGTCTCGACCGTCCGGCGTTCCGGACCGGTGAGCACCCGAGGTGCGGCCAGCGCGGTGCTGCCGGAGATGGCGCGGCGGCCTGCTTCGGTCAGCGATTCGTCGACTGGAAAACGTGCCTTCCGCATCGCCTCGGTCATTCCATGGCTGACCAGGTCGAGTCTCAGCACCTTGTGCACGGGACAGAGCCTACGACTATCCGTTGCGGGGCTTCGCGGATTCCGGCCAGACTCGAGTACGCGCAGGCGGCCGGTGGTACGGCCGCGATCACGCCCAGCCCGTCCCCACGCGGGATCCGGGTGCGCACGCGAGCGACCGCCAGGGTGGTTGACACCGAGGGATGTGTCGGTGCCCGGGTGCAGACTGATGGCATGGCTCAGTTCTCCCCGGCTACCCAGGAGTGGTTCGACGGTGCGTTTCCGGCGCCGACGTCCGCGCAGCTGGGGGCGTGGGCGGCGATCGCGGCGGGCGAGCACACGCTGGTGATCGCGCCGACCGGGTCGGGCAAGACGCTGTCGGCGTTCCTGTGGGCCATCGATCGGCTGGCCACCAGGGCGCCATCGGAGGCCGGCACCGGCACCTCGGTGCTGTATGTGTCCCCGCTCAAGGCGCTCGCGGTGGACGTGGAACGCAACCTGCGGGCGCCGCTGGTCGGCGTCACCCAGACCGCCAAACGATTGGGCCTGGACCCGCCGGAGATCCGGGTCGGCGTCCGCTCCGGCGATACCAGCGCGGCCGACCGGCGGTCGATGCAGCGCACCCCGCCGGACATCCTGATCACCACGCCCGAATCACTGTTCCTGATGCTCACCTCCGCGGCCAGGGAGACGCTGCGCGACGTGCGCACCGTGATCGTGGACGAGGTGCACGCGATCGCCGGGTCCAAACGCGGGTCGCACCTGGCTCTTTCGCTGGCCCGGCTCGACATGCTGACCTCCGAGCCGCGCCAAGGCGACGACCGGGCGCCGAGCGGTCCGGCCCAGCGCATCGGCCTGTCGGCGACCGTGCGGCCGCCGGACGAGGTTGGGCGCTTCCTGGTCGGCAACGCGCCGATCACCATCGTCTCGCCGCCCGCACCGAAGACCTTCGATCTGTCCGTGCGGGTGCCGGTCGCGGACATGACCGAACTGGGCGACTCGGAGCAGGGCTCGATCTGGCCGCACGTGGACGAGGCCATCGTCGATCTCGTCCTGGATCACCGGTCCTCGATCGTGTTCGCGAATTCGCGCAGACTCGCCGAGCGGCTCACCGCCCGCCTCAACGAGACCTACGCCGAGCGGATCGGTGCGCCGGTGCAGCTCGAGCACCAGCCGCCCGCCCTGATCGGCGCCACCAGCGAGGTGGTGCACGGCGCGAGCCCGCTGCTCGCGCGGGCGCATCACGGATCGGTGAGCAAGGAGCAGCGCGCGATCATCGAGGACGACCTGAAGAGCGGGCGGCTGCGCTGCGTGGTCGCGACCAGCAGCCTCGAGCTCGGCATCGACATGGGCGCGGTCGACCTGGTGGTTCAGGTGGAGGCGCCGCCCTCGGTCGCGAGCGGGCTGCAGCGGGTCGGCCGGGCCGGGCATCAGGTCGGCGAGATCTCGCGCGGCGTGCTGTTCCCCAAGCACCGCACCGACGTGATCCACTGCGCTGTCGCGGCCCAGCGGATGACCACCGGTCAGATCGAGGCCATCCAGATCCCCGCGCACCCGCTCGACATCCTGGCCCAGCAGACGGTGGCGGCGTGCGCGCTCGAACCCATCGACGTCGACGCCTGGTTCGAGATCGTGCGTGGCACCGGCAGTTACGCGACCCTGCCGCGCTCGGCCTACGAGTCGGTGCTCGACCTGCTGGCGGGGCGGTACCCGTCCGACGAGTTCGCCGAACTGCGCCCGCGGCTGGTCTGGGACCGCGACGCGGGCACCCTCACCGGCCGCCCCGGCGCCCAGCGCCTCGCGGTGACCTCGGGCGGCGCGATCCCCGACCGCGGCATGTTCGCGGTGTACATGGTCGGCGAAAAGGCCTCGCGGGTGGGCGAACTCGACGAGGAGATGGTGTACGAGTCGCGGGTCGGCGACGTCTTCGCCCTCGGCGCGACCAGCTGGCGGATCGAGGAGATCACCTTCGACCGGGTGCTGGTGACGCCCGCGTTCGGACAGCCGGGCAGGCTGCCGTTCTGGCACGGCGACGGCTTGGGCAGGCCCGCCGAACTCGGCGGCGCGCTCGGCGAATTCGTGCGCAAGGTCGGACAACATCCGCAGAACCTGGAAAAGCTCACGGCGGCAGCGGGACTGGACGCCTTCGCGACGAGCAATCTCAGCGCCCTGCTCGACGAGCAGCGCACCGCGACCGGCCACCTGCCGAGCGACAAAACCCTGGTGGTGGAGCGTTTCCGGGACGAGCTCGGCGACTGGAGGCTGGTGCTGCACTCACCGTACGGGCTCCCGGTGCACGCGCCGTGGGCGCTGGCGATCGGCGCGCGACTGCGCGAACGCTTCGGTGTTGACGCCGCGCCCAATGCCTCCGACGACGGCATCGTGGTGCGCCTGCCCGACACCACCGACGAGCCGCCCGGCGCCGAACTGTTCGTCTTCGAGCCGGACGAGATCGACGACGTGGTCACCGAACAGGTCGGCGGCTCCGCGCTTTTCGCCTCCCGTTTCCGCGAGTGCGCGGCCCGCGCGCTGCTGTTGCCGCGTCGCGATCCCGGCAAGCGCGCCCCGCTGTGGCAGCAGCGGCAACGATCGGCGCAGCTGCTCGACGTCGCCCAGAAGTTCCCCGACTTCCCGATCCTGCTGGAGACGGTGCGCGAATGTCTGCGCGACGTCTACGATCTGCCGTCCCTGCGTGACGTGCTCAGCCGGGTGGCCCGGCGGCAACTGCGCCTGGTCGAGGTCGAGACGGCGACCCCGTCACCGTTCGCCAACGCGCTGCTGTTCGACTACATCGGCCAGTTCATGTACGACGGCGACAGCCCGCTGGCCGAACGTCGCGCCGCCGCCCTCTCGCTCGATTCGAGCCTGCTCGCCGAGCTGCTCGGCCGGGTGGAACTGCGCGAACTGCTCGACGCCGCTGTGCTCGAACTGACTGAACGCGAACTGCAGCGCATCACCCCGGAACGCCACGCGCGTGACGCCGAGGGCCTTGCCGATCTGCTGCGTCTACTCGGCCCGCTCACCGCCGCCGAGGCGGCCGAGCGCTGCGTGGCCGACCCGGCCGACTGGTTCGCCGAGCTGCTCGCGGCGCGGCGGGCCATGGCGGTGAGCTTCGCGGGCCGCAGCTGGTGGGTGGCCGTGGAGGATGCGTCCCGGCTGCGCGACGCGCTGGGCGTGCCGCTGCCGATCGGGACGCCTGCGGCCTTCATCGAGCCGGTCCCCGACCCGCTCGGCGACCTGGTCGGCCGCTACGCGCGCACGCACGGCCCGTTCACCACGGAGGCGGTCGCGGCGCGATTCGGCCTCGGCACCGCGGTCGTCGGCACCGCGCTGCACCGGCTGGTCACCGAAAAGCGCGTCGTCGAAGGCGAATTCACGCCGGGTGCGGCGGGCTCCGAGTGGTGCGACGCACAGGTACTGCGCAGGCTGCGCCGCCGCTCGCTCGCCGCCGCCAGGCACGAGGTCGAACCGGTGTCGACGGCGACCCTCGGCCGTTTTCTGCCCGCCTGGCAGCACATCGGCAGCAGCGAACTCCGCGGTGTCGACGGCGTCGCCGCGGTGGTGGAACAGCTGGCCGGCGTGCCGATTCCGGCCTCGGCCTGGGAATCGCTCGTCCTGCCCGCCCGGGTGCGCGACTACTCCCCCGCCATGCTGGACGAGCTGATGGCCACCGGCGAGGTCAGCTGGTCCGGCCACGGCTCGATCACGGCCAAGGACGGCTGGATCGCGCTGCACCTGACCGAACAGGCGCCGTTCACGCTGGCCCCACCCGACGACATCGAACTGTCCGAGGTGCAGCTGAGCCTGCTCAGCGCGCTCGGCGCGACGCTCACGCCACCACCGGCGAATGCCGCGCTACCCCAACAGAAACCGGTCGAGCTCGACCTCGACGCGCCCGACGCCCGGCCATCCGGCACCGGTGTGCCTGCCCCTCGACTCGCCCCCGTACCGCACGGCGGCGGCGCCTACTTCTTCCGCCAACTCTCCGACGCCACCGGTTTGCTGGATGACGCCCAGGTGGCCGCGGCCCTATGGGAATTGGTCTGGGCGGGAATAGTTTCCGGCGATACCTTCGCTCCCGTGCGGGCGCTGTTGTCTGGTACCACCCGAACCTCGACCGCGCATCGGACGCCACGGCGCGCGCCGCGCGGGCGGGCCTACCTGCCCCGGCCCAGCATGCCGACCCGTTCCGGGCCGCCGACGGTGGCCGGTCGCTGGTCGCTGCTGCCGGAACGGGTGGCCGACAACACCGTTCGAGCCCACGCGACCGCCGACCTGCTTCTGGAACGGTACGGCGTCCTGACCAGGGGTTCGGTCCAGAGCGAAGGCATTCCGGGCGGTTTCGCGCTGATGTACCGGGTGCTCACCGAGTTCGAGGACCGCGGCCGTTGCCGCCGTGGCTATTTCGTCGACTCGCTCGGTGGCGCACAGTTCTCCACCACCGATGTGGTGGATCGGCTGCGCTCGTTCGACACCGAGCGCCGTCCGTCCGAGACCGCCGCGCAGGCCGGTCAAGCCCTCGCGCTGGCCGCCTGCGACCCGGCGAATCCGTATGGCGCGGCACTGCCGTGGCCCAAGGGCGAGAGCGAGGGCGGCCATCGGCCGGGCCGGAAGGCGGGCGCGCTCGTCGTGCTCGTCGACGGGGACCTGGTGCTGTATCTGGAACGGGGCGGCAAAACGCTGCTCACCTTCACCGAGGATCCGGACGCCCGGCGGCGGGCCGCGCACGCCTTGGCCGGCCTGGTGCATGGTCGTCGCGTCGACTCCCTCGTGATCGACAAGGTGGACGGGGAAACGGTGCACGGCAACACCTTCGCGGGCTTTCTCACCGAGGCCGGCTTTTCGGCCACCCCGCGCGGACTGCGGCTGCGGACCCGGCCGTGACCCGCGACAGCACATCGCGGTGGTGCGATGCCCGAGGGTGACACGGTCTACTTCGCCGCGGCCCGGCTGCGCGCCGCGCTCGTGGGAAAGACCCTGACCAGCAGCGACTTTCGGGTGCCGCGCTACGCGACGGTGGATCTGCGCGACCAGGTCGTGCAGAGCGTCGGCAGCTACGGCAAGCACCTTTTCATCAGGACCCCGACGGTGAGCATTCACACCCATCTCAAGATGGAGGGCGTCTGGCGGGTCTTCCATTGCGGGCAGCGCTGGACCAGGCCGCGCGTCACCGCACGGCTGGTCCTGCGCACCGAGGACGTCGAGGCCGTCGGGTTCTCGCTGGGCAAGGTCGAGGTGCTGCGCCTGGCCGACGAACACACGGTGATCGATCATCTGGGCCCCGACCTGCTCGGGCCGAATTGGGATGTCGCCGAGGTGATGACCCGATTGGAGAAACAGCCGGACCAGTCGATCGGGGTCGCGCTGCTGGATCAGCGGAATCTGGCCGGTATCGGCAATATCTACCGCAGCGAGATCTGCTACCTGCGGCGGGTCCACCCGGCGACCCCGGTGCGCGCGGTGCCCGACCTGCTCGCGCTGGTACACGAGGCGCACCGGGTGCTGAACAAGGCCGTGCACGAACCGCCATGGCGTCCGCTGGCGTACGGGCGTACCCGCTGGCCGTGCCAGCGCTGTGGCACGCGGATCGCGGTGCGCCTACTGGGCGACACCGCGCCGGAGACCGATCGGCTCGCCAAACGCGAGCGCGGCATCTACTTCTGCCCGCGCTGTCAGCCGGAACCGACGAGCTGAACCGCCGGCGACGGCGCACCCAGTTGCCGCCGCCGCTCGACATCGACGCAGGTCACCGACTCCCCAGTTGCGCGCCGCTGTCGTGCGAACGCACCTGCTCCTACCGTCCGAACATGGCGAATCCCGGCGTGCCACCGAGCTATCACCCGCCAGGCACTGTAATTTGCCACTCAGTTGCTAATGCTCGGCGCGCGCGACACGACTACATCCGTGGCAGTCACGACACAGCACAGGAGCAAGCCATGACGACGGTACCGAGAACGGGTGGACGACTGTTCCTCGCGATCGCCGGACGCCTGTTCTTCGCAACGCTGGCGACACTGGCCACCGTGGTGTTCAGCTACCTTCTGCTGCACCCGAATTCGGGTCAGGGCTCGACACCCCAAGCGCCGCACCCCTCGGTGTCCGCGGTATCGCCGCGCCCTTGACGAAGTGACCCCACTCACATAACTTGCATTTTGTAAGTTATCGAGGAGTGCGGCATGAACGATCCACGGCAGTACGTGGTCATCGGCGGCGGACTGGCCGGGCTCGCGGCCGCGGTCTGGCTCGCCGAGGCGGGCAAGCAGGTCACCCTGCTGGAACGACGCGGCAGGCTCGGCGGGCGCACCCACGCCATGCGGGTCGACGCCGCCGACGATCCGCCCGACAACGGACAGCACGTGATCGCCAGCGGGTACGAACACCTGTTCCGGTACCTCACCAGCGTCGGCACCCGCCAGTACGTCGCGTTTCCACACCATGCGACCCTGCGCTGGCCGGACGGGCGCAGCGTCACCATGCACACGAAGGGTCTCGGCGCGCTGCGCACCCTCTCCGGTGCACATCCCGACGCTTCCCTGCTGGAGCGGGCGCGGGCCGCCGTCGCCACCGCCAGGCTCGGCTGGCAATGCCTGCGCCAGCCAGCGGATCTACCCGACCTGACCACCGAGCAATGGTTCGAGCGGGTCGGCATGCCCGCCAAAGCCCGTGAGGCGCTGTGGGATTGGCTGGCGCTCGGGGTCGCGGCCGAACCCGTGCAGCAGGAATCGGCGAAGGTGCTCGCCGATGTGATGGCGACGGGCATCCGCCTCGGTATCAAACACCGACGGCCCGCCACCATCGGCTACCCGACCGCCGACCTGGACACGCTCTATGTCACCGGTGCGTTGAAAGTCTTTGCGCGGCACGGTGTTCAGGTGCGACACCGCGCCGTTGCCCGGCGCATCGAGATCGCCGAGGGCCGGGTGACCGGAGTCGCGCTCGCGGACGGCAGCACCGTGCCCGCCGACGCGGTGGTCTGCGCGGTGCCCAACTCCAACATCAACGGGCTGCTCGACGATCTGCCCGAGCACGCCGAAATCTATTCGGCCGCAGACAAACTAGGCTACACGCCGATCGTCAGCACCAACCTCTATCTGGATCGCCCACTCGGGACGACGGCCGAGTTCGAGGCCTTGATCGGCGGCACCGGGGTGATCGACGAGGTCTTCGACCGCCAGCGCATGACCGGCCGCAGCACCGAGCGAGCCTGGCTGTACTGCCTGACCACCAGCGGCGCCTACGAGCAGATTCACAAGTCGAACGAGGAGATCGTCACCGAGCAGATGGCGCTGCTGCGGCGCTACTACCCGGCCGCGCGCGCGGCGACCGTGCTGCAGGGCCACGTGGTGCGCATGCCCAAAGCCACGTTTTCCCAGGTGGTAGGCACGCACGGGCTGCGCCCGGCACAGCGGACCTCGGTACCGACTCTGGTCCTGGCCGGCGACTGGACCGCGACCGACTGGTCGGCGACCATGGAGAGCGCGGTGCAGAGTGCGGCGACCGCCGTCGAGCTGCTGCTTGCGCTACCGTCAGTGCGGTGACCACGGATCGCGCCACATCCGAGCTCGCCGCTCAATCCCCGCCCGCACAGCCCGCCGACGCACCGACGAACGCCGCGGCGGTTCCGAAACGCCGGATGTCGGCCGCCGACCGACGCGCCCAATTGCTCGATATCGCACGCGATATCGTCGCCGAGGACGGCTTCGCCGCGGTCAGCATCGATCGGGTGGCGCGCACGGCCAGGGTCGCGCGCGCCCTGGTCTATCAGCAGTTCACCGATCTGTCCGGGCTGATGACCGCGCTGCTCGACCGCGAGTCGGCGATCGCGCTGGCAGGCATCGGCACCATCGACTGGCCCGAGGAGTCCGACATCGATCAGGTCGGCCGCGGCATCCTCGCGTATCTGCATGCGGCACCGACGAGTTGGCGGATCATCCTCAGCCCGCCCGACGGCGGGCCGCCCGATCTGCGGGCCCGGCTCGAGCTCGGCCGCTCCTACGCCAGGGCGATCGGCGCGCGGCACCTGTCCCGATACACCGGCGTCACGGTCGATCCGGACGGCCCGACCGAACGAATCCTGTTGGCCGCCATGGAAGAACTGGCACGCCTGCATCTCACCGATCCGGTGGCGCATCCGGAGGAGATGGTGCTGCGCTACCTGCGTTCGCTCGTCGGCTGGGCGGTACGGCAGGAAACACCGCACTGACCTGTGCCCAGGCGCATCCGAAATTCTCACGGACAGCTTGGTTTTCTGGTTCCAGGGCGGATGACCGCGCACATCCTGCGTTCGTCGGTGCCGAAGGAATTCGCCGTGCTCGAACTGCTCGCCGCCCGCGTGCGTGACCACGGTGCCGGGCGGCCGCACCATCGCGCTGCCGCCGCCCATGCTCGGCACAGCCTGAACCGCTACGAATTCGGCTGCCGCGCACCCTTGCTCGCCGAGCCGTCGGCGGGCACCGGCTCGAGGATCTCGGGCCTGGGCTCGGGCGCCGCGACGCGCAACGCGTCGGCCGAGGCGTCGTCGGGCTGGGTCTGCGAACGGATCTCCGCCTCGACCCGCGCGCGGTATGTCGTTACCTCCCGCGCGATTTCGGCATCGTCCCAGCCGAGGATCGGCGCCACCAGCCGTGCCACCTCCTCGGCGCAGTCGGCGCCGCGATGGGAGTACTCGATGGAGATACGGGTGCGCCGAGCCAGGATGTCGTCCAGATGCAACGCGCCCTCGGCCGCGGCCGCGTAGACGGCCTCCACCTGCAGATACGACGGGGCGTCGGTAATCGGTTGCAGCAGTTCCGGTTTGCCCTCGGCCATGGCCATCACCTCGTCGATCAGCGAACCGTAACGATCGAGCAGGTGCTTGATCCGATACGGGTGCACGCCGTAGGCCTCGGCCAACTGCACGGTCTGATTGACCAGCGCGAAGTAGCCGTCCGCGCCGAGCAGCGGCACCTTCGCGGTGATCGAGGGCGAAACCCGGGCCGGAATGTCCTGTGCCGCTTCGTCGACCGCGTCGTAGGCCATCACCCGATAGGTGGTGTACTTGCCGCCCGCGATGCCGACCAGCCCCGGCGCGACGCGAGCGACGGCGTGTTCGCGCGACAGCTTGGAGGTCTCGTCGCTCTCCCCCGCCAGCAGCGGCCGCAGGCCCGCGTAGACGCCGTCGATGTCGTCGTGGGTCAGCGGCGTGACCAGCACCTCGTTGACCCGATCGAGCAGGTAATCGATATCGGCCTTGGTCGCGGCCGGATGCGCGAGATCGAGATTCCAGTCGGTGTCGGTGGTGCCGATGATCCAGTGCGAGCCCCACGGAATGATGAACAGCACCGAGGTGGGCGTGCGCAGGATGATCGCGGCATCGCTGACGATGCGGTCGCGCGGCACCACGATGTGCACGCCCTTGGAGGCGCGCACATGGAACCGACCGCGCTGATGCGCGAGCGCCTGCACCTCGTCGGTCCACACGCCGGTCGCGTTGATCACCACATGCGCGCGCACGTCCGCGGTCCGGCCGTCCTCGCTGTCGCGCACCCGCACGCCGACCACCCGGTCCGCCTCCCGCAGGAAGCCGACCACCTGGGTGGAGGTGCGGATCACCGCGCCGTAGTGCGCGGCGGTGCGCGCCACCGTCATGGTGTGCCTGGCGTCGTCGACCACGGTGTCGTAGTAGCTGACGCCGCCGATCAGTGCGTTGCGCTTGAGTCCCGGCGCCAGCCGCAGCGCGCCCATCCTGGTCAGATGTCGTTGACCGGGAACGGATTTGGCGCCACCCATGGTGTCGTAGAGCACCAGGCCCGCCGCGACGTACGGGCGTTCCCAGGCGCGATGGGTGAGCGGATAGAGGAAACGCAGCGGCTTCACCAGGTGCGGCGCCAGCGTGGACAGCGCCAGCTCACGCTCGCGCAGCGCCTCGCGCACCAGGCCGAACTCCAACTGCTCGAGATAGCGCAGGCCACCGTGGAACATCTTGGACGACCGGCTCGACGTGCCGGAGGCGAGATCGCGGGCCTCGACCAGCGCGACCTGCAGGCCGCGGGTGGCCGCATCCAGGGCGATGCCCGCGCCGACCACGCCACCGCCGATGACGACCACGTCGAAATGGTCCTTACCGAACCGCTCCCAGGCCGTTCGGCGCTGCTCCGGACCGAGGAACTGGGATTCCGGCTTCTTGGTCATGCTCGACTCCTCCAGCCGCGCCGGTTGCCGACGACGTTGTGGTCTTCTTCGGGCATAGCTCGAGCTGCTGCTGCTAACAGGCTAGGCGAACGGTCCGCGATCTCGTCGACCGCGAGGTGCGCCCGTGTCGTCGGGCGCTACCGGTCGGTAACCCGACACCAACCCTAATCCAGGCACGCGGCCGCGGCGAGGCGCGACCGGCGGGGCGACAATGGGCCACAGCCCGTGCGGCTTTTAGTAGCCTGCACGAATGCGTCGCTATGTGGCCGCCATCGACCAGGGCACGACTTCGAGTCGGTGCATCGTCTTCGATCGGCAGGGGCGCGTCGTCGGCGTCGCCCGGCGCGAACACGAACAGCTCTTCCCGCGCCGGGGTTGGGTCGAGCACGATGCCGAAACCATCTGGCGCAACACCGAATCCGTGCTCGGCGAGGTGCTGGAGGCACACGAGCTGAGCAGCGAGGACATCGCCGCCGTCGGGGTGACCAACCAGCGCGAGACCACCGTGGTGTGGGAGCGGGCCACCGGGAAGCCGATTCACCACGCCATCGTCTGGCAGGACACCCGCACCGACCAGCTCACCGCAGAGCTGGGCGGCGATATCGGGCCGACCCGTTACCAGGAGCGCACCGGCCTGCCACTGTCCACCTACTTCGCGGGCCCGAAACTGCGCTGGATCCTCGACCACGTGGACGGCGCCCGTGCACGCGCCGAGGCGGGCGAGCTCTGCTTCGGCACCATCGACAGCTGGGTGCTGTGGAACCTGACCGGCGAGCACATCACCGACGTGACCAACGCCTCGCGCACCATGCTGATGGATCTGCGGACCCGGCAATGGGATTCGCGGATCTGCGCTGAGTTCGGCGTGCCGGAGGCGATGTTGCCGCAGATCCGCAGCTCCTCGGAGGTGTACGCGCAGATCAAAGCCGGTCCGCTGCAAGGGGTGCCGGTCGCGGGCATTCTCGGCGACCAGCAGGCGGCCACCTTCGGCCAGGCCTGCCTGAGCCCGGGCGAGGCCAAGAACACCTACGGCACCGGCAATTTCATGCTGCTCAACACCGGCACCACGCCGGTGGTCAGCAAGCACGGCCTGCTCACCACCGTCTGCTATCAGCTCGGCGACGCGGAGGCGGTCTATGCCCTGGAAGGCTCGATCGCGGTCACCGGCTCACTGGTGCAGTGGTTTCGGGACAATCTGGGCATCATCTCGTCCGCGACCGAGATCGAGCCGCTGGCCCGCAGCGTCGAGGACAACGGCGGCGCCTACATCGTGCCCGCGTTCTCCGGGCTGTTCGCGCCGCGCTGGCGCCCCGACGCGCGCGGGGTGATCGCCGGGCTCACCCGGTTCGTGAACAAGGCCCACCTGGCCCGAGCGGTGCTGGAGTCCACCGCTTTTCAGACCCGCGAGGTGGTCGACGCCATGCGCGCCGACGCCGAGTCCGAGCACCTCGACCTCGAGCTCACCACCCTGAAGGTGGACGGCGGCATGGTCGGCAACGACCTGCTGATGCAGTTCCAGTCCGACATTCTCGACGTGCCCGTCGTCCGCCCGGTGGTGAACGAGACCACCGCGCTCGGCGCCGCCTATGCCGCGGGCCTCGCGGTCGGGTTCTGGTCGAGCACCGACGACATCGTGCGGAACTGGGCCGCGGACAAGACCTGGGAGCCGACCATGTCCGAGGCGGACCGGGCCGAGCACCTCCGGAGCTGGAACAAGGCCGTCGAGCGCACCTACGGCTGGACGGACTGAGCCGCGCGGGCCAGCCGATCGACCGCCTCGGTCAGCGTCGCACCATCGAAAGTCGTAAAACACATCCGCAGCGCGTCGCGGTAGCCGCCGTCCACGGCGAACGCGGCACCGGGCACGTAGGCCACGCCCGCCGCCAAGGCGCGCGGTAGCAGCTCTTGGGTATCGGTGCCGTCGGTGAAATCGGCCCAGACGAACATGCCCCCGGTCGCGTCGGTGCAACGCACCCGATCACCGAAGCGGCCGCGCACCGCGTGCACCAGCGACTTGGCCCGCGCGCCGTAGACGGTGCGCACGTGATCGACGTGGGCGCCGAGCCAGTCCCGGTCGGCGAGCAGCTCGGCCGCGATCTGCTGGGTCAACGCCGAACCACACAGGTCCGCACCCTGTTTGAGCAACTCCACCGCGCGGCACACCTCGTTCGGCGCGACCAGCCAGCCGACCCGCAGCGACGGCGCGAGGATCTTCGACGAGCTCGACAACCGAATCACGTTGCGGGAGTACGTGGCGATCGGCGCCGGCGCGGGTGCGTCGAACCACAGCTCACCGTACGGGTCGTCCTCGATCACCCAGAAACCGTGCCGCTCAGCGAGTTCGGCGAGTTCGGCGCGGCGCGCGGCACTCATCGTGACCCCGCCCGGGTTGTGGAAGTTGCTCACTGTGTGCACCACCGTAGGCCGTTCGCCGCGCGCGAGCAGGTCGGCGAGCACATCGGTGCGCATGCCATCCGCGTCGAGCGGCACGGCGACGATGCGCGCGCCGGCGGCCCGGAAGACCTGCAACGCACCGACATAGGCCGGATCCTCGACGATCACCAGCGCGCCGGGATCGAGCAGCACCTCGGCCAGCAGCGAAAGTGCCTGCTGCGAGCCATGAGTCACGAACACCTCGGCGACGGGCACGGTCCGGCCCAGTCGCGCCGTCTCCCGTTCCGCAAGGACCGCGCGCAGCGGCGCCCAGCCCGGCGACACGGTGTACTGCAGGCAGGCGGCGTTGCGCAGCGCGGCCTCGGTGGCCTCGGCGATCCGCTCGCGCGGCATCAGCTCGGCGTCGGGCAGACCGCCGGCCAGCCCGATGATCTCGGCGCGCGCCGTGAGCTCGAGCAGATCACGAATCGCCGAGCTCTGCAGTCCACCGAGCTTGGCTGCCAGCATGGGACGGGTCGGCGACATGGGAACCTCCGAACGGACGCCAGATACGCGGAGGTCCACCTTCGCACGACCCGACCAATATGTGAAACTCATTTCTCACATAATGAGAATTGACTACACCTCGCGCGGCTTGATCGAGTAGACGAGCACCTTTCCGTCCCGGACCACCGTGGTGATGGTCTGGTGGTAGATGGTCTCGGTACCGTCCGGTTTGCGCTGGGTCAGGTCCACGTCGAAGGTGTCGGAGGCCACCTCGGTGATCCGCAGGCAGTGCTTGGTGCCCACCGGGACCTCGGCGTTGATGCCACCCTGGATGATCTCGGCCGAGGAGACGTTCTCCGCGTCGGGCGCGACGAACGCCCTGGCCTGCGCGCCGCTGCGCTGCACATAGAAGGCGTACTGGAAGCCGAGAATCGCACCGGCCCCGCTCGCGGTGTCGCCGTTGCCGTTGCCGACCGTCACCTTGCCGTCCTTGCCGGACGGGCAGGTCAACCCGGCCGCGGTGGTCGAGTCGGCCGACACGGGATCGCCGCCGCCGTTTCTGGACACCACGATCACGGTCACCGTCAGCCCGATCAGGATGACGACCGCGAGAATTCCGGCCAGCATGTTGCGTCCCCGGTGCGAACCGGACTTGCGCGGCGGCGGGGCCGCGGGCGTGCTCGGCGCCAGCCGCTGCGCGATCGGATCGTCCGCCCAGGACAGCCCGGGGGAGGTCAACGGCGGCGGTTTCGGCACGCTGCCGGTATCGGTGGGGCGGGTCCACCACGAGTCCTTGTCGGCGTCGGCGGCCGCGCTCGCGGGCCGCTCGCGCTCCGGCGGTCCGGGCTGCGGGGCGGGCAGGCGCTGCCGCGGGTCCGGCGCGGGCGGTGTCGAGGCGTCCGGCGCGCGATACTGCGCCGGGGTCGGCTCCCACTCGTCGGCGGGACGCCACACCAACTCAGGATGATCGGCGCTCTGCTCCGGCACCGGCCAGCGCGGCCCGGTATCGCCCATCGGCGGACCGAACTCGGCAAGGGGCGGCCCGAATTCCGATACAGGCGGGCCGAATTCGCCCACCGGCGGGCCGAAATCCGACGCGGGCCGATCGTCGGATTCGTCCTTCCTCGGATCACCGTCTGAGGTCACACCTCATCCTTTCCCCAGGACACACGTGTGGGGCGGTCGTGAACGACCGCCCCACCCGTCGAAATCAGATCGTGTCAGTACTGGAGTGAACCACCCCATTGGGTGGTGACACCACCCACCTCGACCGTCTGCGGAGCCAAATCGCCCGGCTGGAGTGGAAGTTTAACCTGCGCAGCGGCTTCGAGTGCGGCCGCGCCGCCCGGCTGCTCCCGGATCCAGTTCTCCACCGCCGCCTTGGCCAGGTTGGCCTGGGTGGTGTCGAACACCGAGATGGTCTTGTTGTCGGACAGGCCCTCGCCACCGGTGTAGGTGGTCACCTTGACGGTGTTGGCGTCGACGTACTCGACCGAGACGCCCGCCTCGCCCGCGCCGGTCGGCGTGCGGTAGCCGACGGTGCCGACATAGCCGTGCTCGTTGTTGAAGTGGTGGGTGTTCGCCACGTAACCGGGCAGCACCGAACCACCGTCGATGTTCGCACCGATCTCCTGGTGCGGACCGGTCATCTCGACCACGGGGGCCGGCGGCGCGGCTTGCAACTGCGGGGCCTGCCAACGCGGCTGCTGCTGCGGCTGCACCAGTGTCTCTGGCTGCTGGGCCTGCGCGTTCTCGCCGGTGCCCGGCTGCGCCTGGGTACCGGGCGCGGTGCCGGGCTGCGCCTGCTTCGGCTCGCCGGGCTGCTGCTCGTCCTGCGCACCGGCAGGCGGGTCCGGCACAACCGCGGGCAGGGGCTGGTCCTTCTGCCCCGGCACCGGCAGCGGCGCGATCCGCGGCGTGGTGACGCCCGGCTGGGTCGGCTGGGCCAGCTTCGGATCCTTCTGCGGATTCGGCATGACCTGGTCGGGGTCGGGCGTGGTGACGCCCGGCTGGCTCGGACTCGGCGCCGGCGGCACCGTCGGCTTGTTCGGGTCCGGCTTGGTGGTGTCCGGGCTCGGCGGAGCCTCGTTCACGCCCGGCTGCGCCGGTGACGGCGCAGGCGGTGCCGTGGTAGGTGGAACGGTCGGATCCCCTGGAGCCGCCCCCGCCGGCGCCGCGAACAGAGTGGCCACGGCAGCCGCGGTAGCCAGTGGCAACGAGGTGCTAGCCATCGCTCGCTGCGCCCGACTCGGCTTACGATGTTTCACTTTTCGCATTCCCTTTCCCGGGTGTGTCCAGATTCGGCCACACACAGTTGTCTCTGTCGAGACGCCCGGTCGCCGAACGACGCGAGGGTCGTTCGCCGTTTCGACTGGGAAAGATCCATCCCCCCGAACACCGAACCACGCGACCGCCCGCCGATCGCATCTCTGCGGGAAGTGAACCATATGTAGGCCTGATGAGCAATGTGAATGAAGACCTAAAGTCCGCACGAACCGCGCTGGAACGCAACCCCATTCGAACAAGGTTCGCTCCGGAGCTCAGTCCAGGTCGTCGTGACGCATCAACTGCCGGGCCGCCTCGGTGACCGACCCGGTCAGCGACGGGTAGACCGAGAACGTCTGGGCCAGGTCGTTGACGGTCAGGTTGTTCTGCACCGCGAGCGCGATCGGCAGGATGAGTTCCGAGGCGATCGGCGCGACCACCACACCGCCGATGACCACGCCGGTGGCGGGGCGGCAGAAGATCTTGACGAAGCCGCGGCGCAGGCCCGACATCTTCGCGCGCGGGTTGGTGTTCAGCGGCAGCATCACCGTGCGCGCCGGGGTCTCGCCGTTGTCGATCGCGGTCTGGCTCACGCCGACGGTCGCGATCTCCGGGCGGGTGAACACCGCCGAGGCCACCGTCTTCAACCGGATCGGGCTCACGCCCTCGCCGAGCGCGTGATACATCGCGATCCGGCCCTGCATCGCGGCCACCGAGGCCAGCGGCAGCAGGCCGGTGCAGTCGCCCGCGGCGTAGATGCCTGGCACGGAGGTCCGCGACACCCGGTCCACCCGCAGGTAGCCGCCGCGATCGAGCTCGATGCCGACCCGGTCCAGGCCGAGACCCTCGGTATTCGGCGTGGAACCGACCGTCATCAGCGCGTGCGAGCCGGACACCGTCCTGCCGTCGGCCAGCTTGACCACCACGCCCTCCGCGGTGCGCTCGACCGCGTCGGCCCTGGCGTGCTTGACCAGCTCGACACCGCGTTCGGCGAGCGCGTCCTCGAGCACCAGGGCGGCGTCGGCGTCCTCGCCGGGCAGCACCCGGTCCCGGCTGGACACCAGCCGCACCCGCACGCCCATTTCGGTGTAGGCCGAGACGAATTCGGCACCGGTGACACCCGAGCCGACCACGACCAGGGTCTCCGGCAGCTCCTCCAGGTCGTAGAGCTGACGCCAGTTCAGGATGCGCTCGCCGTCCGGCTCGGCGCCCGGCAACACGCGCGGGCTCGCGCCGGTGGCGATCAACACAACCTCGGCCTCGATCGTCGACTCGGTGCCGTCGGCCAGCTTCGCCAGGACCTGATGTCCCGCGCGACCGGTGGCCGGACCGGCCAGCTCGGCGCGACCGGCGAGCACCGTCACGCCCACGGTCTGCAACTTCGACCGGATATCGGAGGACTGCGCGAGTGCGAGCGCCTTGACGCGGCCGTTCACCTCCGACAACTGCACGGTCGCCTGATTCGGGTCGAGGGTGATACCGAGATCCCTGGCCCGGCGCAGATCGGTGCGCACGCCGGTGGAGGCGATGAAAGTCTTCGAGGGAACGCAGTCCCAGAGCACACATGCCCCGCCGATGCCGTCGCTATCGATCAGCGTCACCGACGCACCGTGCTGGGCTGCCACCAGCGCCGCCTCGTAGCCGGCCGGTCCGCCACCGATGATCGCAATGCGGGTCATGGATACCTCCGCTTCAGGGTTGCGCACCGGGATCTCCGGTACCTGTCAACGTTATCGGGCGAGGCAGGTCACACCGTGACTACCCGCCCGCCGGGTCAGGGCGGTCCGCCCAGGTGCCGACCGGTCCCGGCCACCGGGCCCGCCGCCATTCCCCAGGTCGCCGCGCCCGGGGCGCGCCACGGGAATACCGCATCTGGCCGGGATAGAGTCGATCCCAGGATCTTATTGGCTACCCTTTGCTGGTGCCGATCTACGCCGCCTACGGGTCCAACATGGACTCAACCCAGATGCTCGAGCGCTGCCCGCACTCGCCAATGTCCGGAACGGGCTGGCTGGAAGGCTGGCGGCTCACCTTCGCCGGTGACGACATCGGCTGGGAAGGACCATTGGCGACAGTGGTCGAGGAGCCCGGCTCCCGAGTCTTCGTCGTCCTCTACGACGTCTCCCCCGAAGACGAGCAGCGGCTCGACCGCTGGGAAGGCTCGGACTTCGGCATCCACAAAAAGATCCGTCTGCGCGTCACCCGCAGCGAGAGCGGCGCCGAGCCGACCCTGTCGTGGTTGTACGTGCTCGACGCCTACGAAGGCGGGCTGCCGTCGGCGCGCTACATCGGCGTCATCGCCGACGCGGCCGAAAAAGCCGGTGCGCCAGAGGATTACGTGCACTCACTGCGCACCAGGAACAGTCGCAACGTAGGCCCAGGCAACTTCGGCTGATCTTGCGCCGCGTGGCCGCAGCCGGGTTTGTGTCCCCCAGCGGTTACGAGCCGCAGCCTCGTTGCGCTGCGGCTCGCTCCGCGGCGAATCAGCTCAGTCCGGCGTTGAGGACGATGTTGCTCATCACCCGCACGCCTACCGAGAGCGCGCGTTCGTCGAGGTCGAAGGTCGGCTGGTGCAGGTCGAGCTGCTCGCCGTGGCCGGACCAGACACCGAGGCGGGCCATCGCGCCGGGCACCTCCTCCAGGTACCACGAGAAGTCTTCGCCACCACCGGATTGCATGGTGTCGGCGAGGGCGTCCGGGCCGATCATCCGGATCGCGTCCTCGAACATCCGGGTCGATTCCTCGTCGTTGACCACCGGCGGCACGCCGCGGCGGTAGTTGAGCTGGTAGCGCACGCCGGTCGGGGCGAGCAGGCCGTCGACGATCTCGCGGACCATCGGCTCCAGCAACGACCAGGTGGCATGATCGCCGGTGCGCACCGTGCCGGTGAGCATGCCGGTCTGCGGAATCGCGTTGGGCGCCTTGCCCGCACTCACCGCGCCCCACACCATCACGGTGCTGGTGCGCGGATCGATGCGGCGGCTGAGCAGACCGGGCAGACCGGTGATCACGGTGCCGATGGCATAGACCAGGTCGCTGGTCAGGTGCGGCCGCGAGGTGTGGCCGCCCGGGGAGTCCAGTACCAACTCGATGGTGTCGGCGGCCGAGGTGATCGCGCCGACCCGGATGCCGATGCGGCCCACCTCGAGTCGCGGGTCGCAGTGCAGCGCGAAGATCCGCTCGACACCCTCCATCGCGCCGGTGGCGACCACGTCGATCGCGCCGCCCGGCATCACCTCTTCGGCGGGCTGGAACACCAGTCGCACACCGATCGGCAGGTCCGGCACCTCGGCCAGCGCCAGCGCGGTGCCGAGCAGGATCGTGGTGTGCGCGTCGTGGCCGCACGCGTGCGAGACGCCGGGCACGGTGGAGGCGAAGCTGAGACCGGTGAATTCCTGTAGCGGAAGCGCGTCCATGTCGGCACGCAGGCCGATGCGCGGCCCTTCCGGGCCGATGTCACAGATGATCCCGGTGCCGCCGGGCAACAGCTGCGGGGTGAGCCCGGCCTTGGTCAGCCACGAGGAGATGAACTCGGTCGTGGCGAACTCGGTCCGGGAAAGTTCCGGGTTGGCGTGGATGTGCCGACGCCACTGCACGAGGTCGACCGCGTGCTCGGCCAGCCAGCCTTCGACGGCCGCCCGCCCGGTTACCGTGGTGTCCGGCATCACGATGCTCTCGGGGCCCATCGTGACCAGGCACGCCCCCGCCTCTGAACCTCGCGCCGCCGAACGGCCGGTATTGCTCACCGAATTGCCTCCTGTCGTTGAACGAGCCGTTGCAACAACCTGTCTCTTTGTTCTTCATCGCCCGCGGCGGTGATCGCGGTACGCGCGAGTGCGAGCGAACCGTCGAGCACCGCTCGATCCGCCGAGGCGTTGACACTCGCCGCGGCGAAGCCTGGCTGGTGGGTCACCGCGCCACCGGCATCAATGCCGATAACTGGGTGGATGCCCGGAATGACGTTGGTGACGTTGCCCATATCCGTGCTTCCGAGCGGCCGCTGTGCCTCGAGCTCGGGTGCGATCGGCACTCGTCCCAATCCGGATATCTGCTCGCGGTAGGCAAACAGTAACGCCGGATCGGGTGTCAGCTCGGTATATGTCGGCGCGACAGTCCGGATTTCCTGGTGGCAGCCGGTCGCGAGGGCGCCCGCCTCGAAACACGCCGACGCTCGTCGCATCAGATTGTCGAGTGACGCCGAGTCGACTGCACGTAGGTAATACAGCAGTTCCGCACGTCCGGGCACGATGTTGGGGGCTACCCCACCGTCGCCGACTATACCGTGAAGTTGCTGGCCGGGCTGGAGATGCTGACGCAGCAATCCGAGGGCAACCTGGGTGATGGTCACCGCGTCGCCCGCGTTGAGTCCCAGGTGCGGCGCGGCGCTCGCGTGCGCCTCGCGACCGTGGAACACCACCGACAGATCGGCCATGGCCAGCGAGTGCGCGCCGGCGATATCGAGCGGACCGGGATGCACCATCATCGCCATCGCCACGTCGTCGAAGACACCGCGCTCGAGCATCAATACCTTGCCGCCGCCGCTCTCCTCCGCGGGCGTGCCGAGTACCAGTACGGTCAATCCGAGCTCGTCGGCGACCTCGGCCAGGCCGAGCGCGGCGCCGACCGAGGCGGCGGCGATGATGTTGTGCCCGCAGGCATGTCCCATGCCCGGCAGCGCGTCGTACTCCGCGCACAGCGCGACCGTGAGCGGCCCACTACCGAAGCTCGCGCGAAACGCCGTCGGCAGCTCGGCCACGCCGGGGCGGATCTCGAAGCCGCGTTCGGCGAGCGGCGCGATGGTCTTGGCCATGCTGCGCGTCTCTTCGAACGCGAGCTCGGGTTCGGCGTGGATCGAGTGCGACAGATCGATCAGCTGATCGCCCGCGGCTTTGATGGCAGCGTCGCAGCGCTGCACGGCATCGGCACGAGCGCTGCGATAGTCGCTGCGTGATTCCTGGTGCCCGCTGCGCGGTGGTGGCATGGCACACAGTCTTGCACTGCACCGCAAACCGAGCGCGGCTCAGATCGTGGCTACCGTCCAGGCAACCATGCTCGATCTGCGGATTCGTGGATTCGCGTCCCGGGTCAGCCCGCGGCGAAGGCGAGGTTTTCCGGCGTGGTCGGCACCGCGAGACCGGCGAGCGCGTTGGCGTGCAGCGCGGTCTTGATCACCGGCAGATTGGGCTTGCGGTTGCTCGCCAGGGCGGCGGCCCGCGCGACAGCGGTGGACAGCAACGACTCGGCATCGGCCTTGCCGTCGACGATGCCCGCGGCGATCGCCTCGTCGGCCGGGTAGCGGTGACCGGTCGTCATCGCCTGCACGCACACCTGGTTCGACAGCCGCTCGGTGAGCAGCGCGTTCATCCCGACCGTGAACGGCATGCCGAGGTGCACCTCCGGCAGGCAGTAGAAGCCGCGGTCGGCGCGCATCAGCCGGAAGTCGTGCGAGGTGGCCAGCATCGCGCCCGCGCCGAACGCGTGACCGTTGATCGCGGCCACCGTCGGCATCGGGAACTGCAGCAGGCGCGTGTAGAGCGTGTGCACGCGATCGAGGTACCCGTGCGTCTTGTCCAGGTTGCCGAACAACCAGTCCGTGTCGAGCCCGTTGCTGTAGAACTTGCCGGTCGCCACCGTCACCAGCGCGGCGGGCCCCTGCGAGCCCTCCACCTTGTCCAGCACCCGGTGGAATTCATCGATCCAGTCCGGGTGGAAGCGGTTCTCGTTGTCGGTCTGCCCCTCGTTCCCGAGGTAGACGACGAACACTTCCCCTTCACGTTCCAGATACGGCATGCCAGGAGCGTATCGGCCCCACCCCATTCTTCCTACTCACGGGTAGCAACATCACAGTTGATGCCGCCCCACCCCGGTACCCCCGCCGAGCCCGACCCCACCACGAAGCACCCCACCCGTCGCCCGACCGCCACCTCGCATCGAACCGCTTCGCGACGGTGATCAATGGGGCCGCGAACTAGCCGCGCCCGCGCGGTAGATGGCCCAGTATCGTGATGTTCATGCTTGCCGCACAGGCCGCCGAGGCGATCGCCGAACGTACTGGAGTGCCGCATCATCGCGTTGCGGTGGTGCTCGGATCGGGTTGGCAGGAGGCGGCGGCCGAGATCGGGTCGCCGCGGGCCTCGGTTCCGATGTCCGAGTTGCCCGGGTTCGGTATGCCGAGTGCGCAGGGGCACGGCGGGATGGTTCATTCGGTGGCGGTCGGCGACACGTCGGCGCTGCTGTTGATGGGCCGCCAGCACCTGTATGAGGGCTACCAGCCCGGCGATGTGGTGCATCCGGTGCGCGCGGCGATCGCGGCGGGCGCCGAGATCGTGCTGCTCACCAATGCCGCGGGCGGTATCCGCGAGGGGCTGCGGGTCGGCGAGCCGGTGTTGATCGACGATCACTTGAATCTGACCGGGCGTACCCCGTTGACGGGCGCCACCTTCGTGGACCTGGTCGACGCGTGGGATCCCGAATTGCGTGCCCTGGCAAAGGAGATCGATCCGAGCCTGACCGAGGGCGTGTACGCGGGCCTGACCGGTCCGCAGTACGAGACGCCGGCGGAGATCCGGATGTTGCGCACCATGGGCGCCGATCTGGTCGGCATGTCGACGGTGCTGGAGGCGATCGCGTGCCGGGCGGCCGGCGCGCGGGTGCTCGGCATCTCGCTGGTGACCAATCTGGCCGCGGGTGTGACCGGCGCGCATCTGTCGCACGCCGAGGTGCTCGCCGAAGGGCACGCCGCCGCACCGCGTTTGGGCAAGCTGCTGCGCGGCGTGCTGGAACGGGTCTAGATGTTGCGCTTCGGCACCGCCGGTCTGCGTGGTCCGTTGCAGGACGGCCCGGACGGCATGAATGTGGCGACGGTGCGCAGGGCGAGCGCGGGCATCGTCGAGTGGTTGCGCGGCCGGTGTCTCGGCGGCGGCGCGGTGGTCGTCGGCAGGGACGCCAGGCACGGGTCCGCCGAGTTCGCCACGGCGACCGCGGAAATCTTTGCGGCGGCGGGCTTTCCGGTGACACTGCTGCCGCGGCCGCTGCCGACGCCGGTGGTCGCCTTCGCGGTGCGTGAGCTCGGCGCGGTGGCGGGCGTGCAGATCACCGCCTCGCACAATCCCGCGACCGACAACGGTTACAAGGTCTATCTCGACGGTGGCTCCCAGTTGCTGGCGCCGGCCGACACCGAGATCGAACGCTGCATCGAGGCGGTCACCGAGCCGATCGCACGCACGCCGGTCGCACCGTCGGACGACGAGGTGGTGCGGCGTTATCTGGAACGCGTGGCGGCGCTGCCCGCGCTGCTCGGCGGGCCGGGTGCGCGCGCGCCGATCCGGATCGCGCTGACCACCCTGCACGGTGTCGGTGGCGAGACGGCGTTGCGGGCCATGGCCGCGGCGGGATTCACCGATGTGCACGTCGTCGCGGAGCAGTTCGAACCGGACCCGGACTTCCCCACCGTCGCGTTCCCGAATCCGGAGGAGCCGGGCGCCACCGATCTCCTGCTCGCCCTGGCCGCGCGGGTCGAGGCCGATGTGGCGATCGCGCTCGACCCCGATGCCGACCGCTGCGCCGTGGGAATACCCTTGCCGGACAACACCTGGCGCATGCTGCGCGGCGACGAGACCGGGGTGCTGCTCGGCGACTGTGTACTGCGCACCGCACCGCAGGACGCGCTGGTGGCGACGACGATCGTGTCCTCGCGGCTGCTGTCGCGGATCGCGGCGGCGCGCGGCGCGCGCTATGCCGAGACGCTCACCGGGTTCAAGTGGCTGGCCCGCGCGGGCGACGGCCTGGTCTATGCCTACGAAGAGGCGATCGGTCACTGCGTCGACCCGGCGACCGTCCGCGACAAGGACGGCATCTCCGCGGCCGTACTGAGCGCGGATCTGGTGGCGCGGCTGAAGGCGGCGGGTCGCACGCTGCGCGACGAACTCGACGACTACGCCGTCGAATTCGGCCTGCACAGTACCGATCAGGTGTCGTTGCGCCTGGCCTCGGCCGCGGACGCGGCCGCGGTGGTCGCCCGGCTGCGCGCGAACCCACCGGACGAGATCGCGGGTGAGCCGGTGAAGTTCACCGACCTGCTCCAGGTGCGCGGGCGGATGCGCACCGACGCGCTGATCTTCGAGGGCGCGGGCACGCGCGTCGTGGTCCGGCCCTCGGGTACCGAGCCGAAACTCAAGTGCTATCTGGAGGTGCTGACCCCGGTCGGCGCCAGGTCCGAGTTGCCCGCAGCCAGGACAACTGCGGGACAACACCTTTCCGTCCTGCGCGAATTCTGCCGACAGCTTTGATCGTCCAGGCATCATCATTTGATGACGGCGATGCACTGTACTCATTGCGGCGGCGACGGCCTGGTTCCCGGTTTCATCGAGGATTCCGGCGACAGTTCGCGCGGCCACGTCCGCTGGACCGAGGGCGCCCTGAAGATCGGCTCCTGGGGCGCCATCCGCACCGGCCGGCCGCACTGGCTGGTCGATGCCTATCGATGTCAGGACTGTTCGCACCTGGTCCTGTTCACCAGACCGCAGGAGTAGCGCGGACGCTCAGCGCGGGCCGAACTGCCGATCGCCTGCGTCGCCGAGACCGGGGACGATGTAGGCGTGCTCGTTCAGGCCCGCGTCGACGGCGGCGGTGACCAGGCGCACCGGCTGCCCCGAAGCCGCGAGGGCGGCAACGCCCTCCGGCGCGGCGACCACACAGATCGCGGTGATGTCGGTGGCGTTGCGGGCGGCGAGCAGTTCGAGGGTGTGCCGCATCGAGCCGCCGGTGGCCAGCATGGGGTCGAGCACGCAGACCGGCAGACCGGCCAGATCGTCGGGCAGCGACTCCATGTACGGGACCGGCTGGTGGGTCTGCTCGTCGCGCGCGATGCCGACGAAGCCGACCCTGGCGTCGGGGATCAGTTCGGCGGCCACGTCGACCATGCCGAGGCCCGCCCGCAGCACCGGCACCAGCAGCGGCGGCGCGGCCAGCCGCGCGCCCTGTGTGACGGCGACGGGCGTGCTGATCTCGAACTGTTCCGTCGGCGCACCGCGCAACGCCTCGTAGACCAGGATCCTGGTGAGTTCGCGCAGCGCGGTACGGAAGGCGGAATTGTCGGTACGCGCGTCTCGCATCGTGGTCAACAGGGCGGCGGCGAGCGGGTGGTCCACGGTGTCAGTACGCATGAGGGAACGATAAAGTGAGTGCGGGTCCGCCGCCGAAAGCTCGGCCCGAAAGTTTTTTCGCATCGGTGGGAACCGAACGGGAAGAGCGCGCGTCGAACCAAGTGGATGACGTACTCTGCCTGGGAAACAAGGATGGGGGAAGCTCTGATGCGGAAGATGTCGGCGGACACCGAGGGCATCGCGGCCTACGGCGCGACCGCGCATGTGATGGCCGGGGAGATGGCCACGGCCGCGGCCAGTGCCGTAGCGGCCGAACCTGCCTTGCTCGGACCGATCATGGGACTGGTCGGCGGCGATTTCATGGCCGCATACGCCGCGGCGCACGCCGGACACGTCGCCGCGATCGGTCAACTCTCCGCGGTGCTGACCAGCATGGGTGGCGCGGCCACCGGTGCGGCCACGGTGCTCACCGAAACCGACGTCGCGCACGCGGGATCGCTGCAGAGCGCGGCCGCCGAACTGGACGGGTGAGCCTGTGATCGATATCGAGGCGTTGGCCAAACCGATCATCGAACTGCTGTCCAGCTTCGGTTCCGGCGTCCTGCCGACCGGCGGACCCTCCGACGCGCTGCGCAGCACGTCCAGCGCGGTCGACCAGATCCACCGGATGGGCCGCGACAGCATCAACGGTATGAACCTGGCCTGGGACGGCCAGGCCGCCGACGCCGCGACGGCCAAGGCGCTGCGGGTGCAGACCTCCGCCGCCACCATCTCCGACCGCGGCAACGACATGGCAACCGTGGTGAGTCAGGCCGCGGCCGAGGTCGAGACGGGCCAGAAGGAACTCACCGGCATCGTCGAGTCGTTCGTGAACACCGCGGTGAGCGCGGGCCCCGCGCTGGCCACGCCAGCGGGCATGACGATGATCGTCGGTTCCGCCATCGACCATCTCGGCCAGGCGCTCAACGTGGTCGGCCGGGTGCGCAACGAGCTGAACACCCAGACCGCCTCGATGACCGAGCTGACCCCGCCGCCGTCGACGCCCTCGCTCGCGGGCACCACGACCGCCGCCGCGAGCGCGCAGCAGTTCGTCTCGACCGCGTCCAGCGCGCTCAGCGGCGCGGGCTCGATGGCGAGCGGGCTGATGAGCAGCGCGATGTCAACCATCCCGGCGTCGATGGCGTCGACGCCGAGCACCACCTCCAGCACCCAGGGTTCGCCGAGCACCACCAAGCCGAACACCGGCTCGTCGGGGCTGTCGGCCGACGGCAAGGGCGTGAAGATCACGCTGCCCGATGGCAGCGTCGTCGAGGCGCCGAACGAGAAGGCGGCGACCGCCGTGCGCTCGGCGCTCGGCGCGGTCGGCACTCCGTATGTGTGGGGCGGCAACACCCCCGGCGCCGGGCTGGATTGCAGCGGACTCACCAAGTACGCCTACGGCGAGGCGGGCGTCGACATCCCTAGACTTGCCGCCGATCAGGCCACCGGCAGTCCGGTGTCTCCCGGCGACTTGATGCCCGGCGACCTGGCGATCTGGGATGGCCACGTCGCGATGGTGATCGGCAACGGCCAGTTCGTCGAGGCCGGTGACCCGGTCCAGATCAGCTCTATTCGAACGGAGAACTCAGGCATGGGCTTCTACGGCTTCTACCGGCCGACCTCATGACGCAACCGCAGATTCCGAACGTCACGGTGGCCGGTAGCACCAACCGGTCCGGCACCATCTCGGTGCGCGCCACCGATCAGGGCATGCCGGTGGAGATCAAGTTCGAGCGCAGCGAATACCGTTACGGAGCCCAGAGTCTCGCGAACGAGATCTTGCGGCTCACCAAGCGCTCCACCGTCGCCGCGAAGGCCCGCAGGCGCGAGCTGCTGGCCGAGGCAGGCATGCCCGCCGACATCCTCGACCGGCTCGGCCTGCCCACCCGCCAGGCCGCGGTCGACGAGCTGGACCGGATCGACGACGCGGACACCGGACCGACGACCTGGATGAGGCCTGTATGAGCGAGCGGAGCGAGCAAGCAATGCACACTGCCGCCACGGCGCTCGTGCGGGAGCCGAGCGCTAGCGAGGCGGACGCATGAGCGCGGAGATGGATGCTCTGGTCGCGAACGCGACGCAGAAGCTGGAGGCGCTGGAGGCGGCACTGTACGGCCTCAAACAGGTCCGTGGCCGGCACACCACCGACGACGGATCGGTCACCGTCGAGGTGGACAGCGACGGCGCGCTCGTCGCGCTGAGCCTCGCGGAGACCGTCACCTCACTGCCACCCGCCGAGGTCGGACAGCTGATCGTGTGGGCCTGCAGGCAAGCCGCCGAGGACGCGGGCAACCAGCGCTCGAAGGTCGTTGCGACACTGAACGAGTCGTTCGTTCCGCCGGCGAACCCCGCCGGCGGGGCCATTGGGGGCGGGCCGGATAGTGCCTGACGCGGAAGGTAGATAGGCTTCCGCTCATGGCTTCTGGAGACATCGTCCCGATCGAGCTCGGCCTGACCGACGGCGATCTCGTCACCCTGTGGGCACCGCGCTGGCGAGACGGTGACGACGAGTGGGAGGCGTTCCTCGGTCACGAGGACTCCCTCTACGGTTTCGAGTCCGTTGCGGAGCTGGCCGCGTTCATCCGGACCAACTCCGACAACGACCTCGTCGACCACCCGGCGTGGAAGGTCGTCGCCGGGCTCTCCGCGGTGGAACTGGAGCCGGAGGAGAACTTCTCCTTCGATCTGGTCGCCGTGCCCGAGCTCGCCGCGGGCGAGCCCGAGGTGGACACCATCGCCGAGCTCGAGGACACCCTCGGCATGGTTCGCAACATCGGCGAGGTGTGCGAGCTGGAGACGGTGACCAAGTTCTTCGGGTCGCATCCGGTGCTCGGCGCGCTGCCCGGCGGCGTGAACGCCTTCCTCGGCCGCGACGGCGAGGAGCTGTGGGACCAGATCGGCGCCGCCATCGCCAAGGGCTGGGACGACGTGCTCGACGCCATCGACTCGGTGGTGCAGACCCCCGACGTGGACGCCGAAGCCGTCGCCGTCGCCGAGGCCGAGCTGCTGGCCGCCGAGGAGAACGTGGTCGACGCCGACGACGCGGCCGACAACGAAGAGGACGAGTTCGAGCCCGTCGATCTGGATGCCGACGACGAGGACGAAGAGGACGAGGACGATTCGTTCTGGCACGAGGTCGGCATCGACCCGGTCAAGATCGTCACCTCCGACGGCACCTACTTCACCCTGCGCTGCTACCTCGACGACGAGCCGATCTTCCTCGGTAGCGACAAGAAGATCACGGTGTTCGGCTCCGAACGCGCGCTGGCGCGCTACCTGGCCGACGACCACGAGCACGACCTGGCGCGGGTCAGCACCTTCACCGATGTGCAGACCGCCGCCGTGGACGGCTCGCTCGAGGTCGAGGTGACCGACGAGAACGTCTACGTGCTGCCCGGGCTGGCCGACGATCTGGCCGAGGGCCCGGAGGCCGTCGACATCGAACAGCTCGACCTGGCGGTCGAACTGTTCACCGACGCGTCCGACTACGCGGGCGACGATGTCGTGGAACAGGCTCTGGCCCAGTCCAATCCGCTCGGCTGGTACGTGTCGTACCTGCTGAACCCGGACCCGAACCGATTGGCACCCAACCCTCCGTTCGCCGCCGAGGCGCAGGCCTGGCGGGATCTGGAACGCAATTTCGAGGCCCGGCTCAATCCGCAGTAGCCACGAGCCGCAGTAGCCACGAGCCCCCCGCCGCGACGCGACGGGGGGCTCGGCTTTACCCGGCTTCGGTTACCGCCCTGGTCACTTCAGCCGGATCCAAATCTGCTCGGCCCGGCCGAGCATCCGGTCGTCGGCTCCGTAGACCGCGGTGGAGGCGAACAGTTTGCGGCCCTGCGCGCCGTGCGCCTCACCGACGACGACGCACTGCTCGCCGACCGCGGGCAGGTCGTGCACGGTGGCGGTCATCGAGCCGAGCAGCGCGGGCCGGTCCATCATGTCGGGCAGCGACCAGCCACCCGGACAGTCCATCGCGGCCCACACGATCGCGGGACCGAGCGGGAGCGAGCTGTCCGGTATCCACGGTGCCGCCACCCGGCCCGCGTCGACCTGCCCCGCCTCGATGCGCAGGCCGTCGGCACGGGCGCTGCCGCAGACGAAACAGGACGCGAACATCTCGTTGGTCCGGTACGAGCTCGCGGCCGCCGTGGCCGTCGCGAAGGGAACCGATTGCGGTGCGGCACGATCGAATTCGCCTGCCCTGGTCTCGGCGACCAGGGTGTCCCCCGAGTAGAGGTGTCCGTCGCGCAGTTCGAGCGGGGTGTCCAGCGGCGGGCGGTTGCGCAGCACCACGGTAACCGCGTCCTCATCGCGCCGCTCGGCGAGCAAGCCGCCGACGTATCCGCCGTTACCGGTACCCGGCGGACCGTTGAATCGACTCGGAATGCGCAGTGTCGCCATGTCGGCCACGCTAGCGAAACCGGGTGCACTCACCCATGGACTGTCACCCGGTTCACACCCTGGTCGGTCAGCCGAGCAGGACCGCGTAGCCCGGCTTGATGATGTCGTCGATGATCCGCAGCCGTTCCGGGAACGGGATGAACGCCGACTTCATCGCGTTGATGGTGAACCGCTCCAGATCGCTCCAGCCGTAATCGAACGTGTCGACGAGCTTCAGCATCTCCTTGCTCATGGTGGTGTCGCTCATCAGCCGGTTGTCGGTGTTGACCGTGACGCGGAAGCGCAGCCGAGCCAGCAGGTCGAACGGATGCTTGTCCAGCGAGGGCACCGCACCGGTCTGCACGTTCGACGAGGGACACAGCTCCAGCGGGATGCGCATGTCCCGCACGTAGTTCGCGACCAGCCCGAGGTGCGCGTCCTCGATCGCACCGGGCACGCTGATGTCGTCGGTGATCCGCACGCCGTGGCCGAGCCGGTCACAGCCGCAGAAGGCGAGCGCCTCGTGGATCGAGGGCAGCCCGAACGCCTCACCCGCGTGAATGGTGAAGTGCGCGCTGTTGGCGCGCATGTACTCGAACGCGTCCAGGTGCCTGCTCGGCGGGAATCCGGCCTCTGCGCCCGCGATGTCGAACCCGCCGACGCCGCGGTCACGGAAGCGCACGGTGAGTTCGGCGATCTCCCGCGATCGTGCCGCGTGCCGCATGGCGGTGAGCAGGCAGGTCACCACGATCGGGCGGCCCGCCGCCGCGGCGGCCGCCTCGCCCTCCCGGAACCCGGCCAGGGTGTGTTCGACGACCTCGTCGAGGGTCAGCCCCCGTTCGAGATGCTGTTCGGGCGCGAAACGCACCTCGGCGTACACCACGCCATCGGCGGCGAGGTCCTCCGCGCATTCGCGGGCGACCCGGCGCAGACCCTCCGGTGTCTGCATGACGGCCACGGTGTGGGCGAAGGTTTCCAGATACAGTTCCAGCGATCCGCTGTCGGCCGCGTCGCGGAACCAGGCGGCCAGGGTGGCCTCATCCGTGGCGGGTAGGTCCGTATAGCCGCACTCGGCGGCCAGCTCCAGCACCGTGGCGGGCCGTAGACCACCGTCGAGGTGGTCGTGCAGCAGCGCTTTTGGCGCCTGTCGGATCGAGGCAAGGGTCAATGCGGTCGGTCCAGTCATGTAATGACGGTAGCCGCACCCGGCCGCGACGGCACCCGACTGGTGCAGTGGCAACCATCTCGTTGCCGGCCGGGCATGGATCGGCTCACACATCGACACGAGTCGGGCGAAGGCGCCACCTGGTCACGGTGTGCCGCACCCGGCAGATAACCCGTTGACTGCCAAGCTGACTCGCGTCCGCCAACAGCTGACGAGGCGGTGTCGCGTAGCCGTTCAGCCGCCGATTCGACCGAGAAGCAAAGGGGTGGTCGGCTTTTCGCCGGGCTCACCGATGGCGACGGCGTCCCGGAGTGCGTCCAGCGCGCCCGCGAATGCCGCCGGGGTGTCGGTGTGCAGGGTGAGCAGCGGCTGCCCGGCCGTGACGGAATCGCCCGGCTTGGCGTGCATTTCGATGCCCGCACCGAACTGCACCGGATCACCCTGTCTGGCCCGGCCAGCACCGAGCCGCCAGGCGGCGACACCGACGCCCATCGCGTCCAGGCGGGTGAGCACGCCGTCACGGGCGGCCGGGACGACCTCGGCGTGCCGGGCGGTGGGCAGGGCGGCATCCGGGTCGCCGCCCTGCGCGCGGACCATCGCACGCCAGTGATCCATCGCCCTGCCGTCGGCCAGCACGTCCGCGGGGTCGACGTCGAGGCCGGCCAGCGCCACCATCTCCCGCGCGAGCGTGACGGTGAGCTCGACGATGTCGGCGGGCCCGCCGCCGGCGAGCACCTCCACCGACTCGGCGACCTCGAGCGCGTTACCGGCCGTGCGACCGAGCGGGGTGTCCATCGCGGTGAGCAGGGCCACCGTGCGCACACCCGCGTCGGTGCCCAATTCGACCATCGCCGTGGCCAATTCACGCGCGCCGTCGAGCGTCTTCAGGAACGCGCCCGCGCCCACCTTCACGTCGAGCACCAGGGCCGCAGTGCCCTCCGCGATCTTCTTGCTCATGATCGAGCTGGCGATCAACGGAATGGATTCCACCGTGCCGGTGACATCGCGCAGCGCGTAGAGCCGCTTGTCCGCAGGCGCCAGGTCCGCGCCCGCCGCGCAGATCACCGCGCCGACCGCGGGATCGCTCAGCACCTCCCGCATCCGGGGTACCGAAACGTCGGCCTGCCAACCCGGAATCGCCTCTAGCTTGTCGAGGGTGCCGCCGGTGTGCCCGAGCCCGCGCCCGGACAGCTGCGGGACGGCCGCGCCGCACGCGGCGACCAACGGCGCCAACGGCAGCGTGATCTTGTCCCCCACACCGCCGGTCGAGTGCTTGTCCACCGTCGGCCGCGGCAGATCGGTGAAGTCCATGCGGCGCCCGGAGGCGATCATCGCCGCGGTCCAGCGCGCGGTCTCGCGCCGGGTCATGCCCCGCCACACGATCGCCATGGCCAGCGCCGACATCTGCTCGTCGGCCACCACCCCCTTGGTGAACCCGTCGATCACCCAGTCGATCTGGGCGTCGGAGAGCTCACCACCGTCGCGTTTGGTCGTGATGATCGAAACCGCGTCCAGTGCCGTCACATTCGCCAGTCTGGCACGAACGGGCGCCGGGGTCTGGTTCTTGTCGGGGCCCTCCGATAGCCTCAGCGCATCAATCGAACACGGGGCAAGGGGGATCCATGACATCCGCACGCATCGACCGTCGCGTCCGGGCGCTGGAGACGCGCGTCACCGACATCGAAGACACGCACAGTGAGTCGCTGTACGAACTGAGGCGACGCGTCACCGGGATCGAGCTGGTACAGCGCCGCAGCTTCGCGCTACTCCTGCGCCATATCGGCGTGCCCGCCACAGACATCTCGGCGATCACCGTCGCGACCGAGGACGACATCGACGCGGACTGCTGACGGCCGCCAGACCTCCTCCCGGAGCAGCCGAACGCCTTACACCTGACCGGCGTCCAGATCATCGGGCCCGAAGGCGTCGGGCAGCAGCACACCGAGCCGGACGGGTCCGCTCTTGTGATCGACCAGAAGGTCGGACCCGCCGTGTTCATGGAGGAGCTGACGGCAGCGCCCGCACGGCATCAGGATTTCGCCGCGGGAATCGCACACGGCGATGGCGCGCAACCGGCCCCCGCCCGCCGAATGCAAGTTACCGATGAGTACGCATTCGGCACACAGGGTCAAACCATATGAGACATTTTCCACATTGCAGCCCCGCACAATTCGACCATCGGTGCTGAGAGCCGCCGCGCCGACCGGAAACCGCGAGTACGGGACATAGGCATTACGCATTACTTGAATTGCGTTGTCACGCAGGGATTTCCAGTCGATTTCCGGCATCGTGAACCCCTTCTCGAACGCGCCCGACCTGGCCGCGACAGGGCCTCGGCGCAACCCCGCACACATCAAGAAAGGCAAACCTAACCCGCCCGACTGTAGCGCAACGCACGGCACGCCGAATTAGTTCCGGGAAACCGAGAGGATTAGAGTCCAAATAGATCGGTTCAGGTTCCCGGCAGCGGGCCGCAACGCAGCCACCTGGGCATATGCCCCGGAACGCAGCCGGCGTCGAATCAGCGAACCGGGTCCATCAACGACGTTGGAGGCACCGCACTCTATGACCACGATAGAAGCTCCGGCCCAGCCGAAGCGGAAGACGCTGTACCGAGGCGACCCCGGAATGTGGTCCTGGGCGCTGCACCGGATCACCGGTTGCACCATCTTCTTCTTCCTCTTCGTGCACGTCTTGGATACCGCGCTGGTCCGAGTCAGTCCGGATACCTATAACCAGGCGATCGAGACCTACAAGACGCCCATCGTCGCGCTGATGGAAATGGGCCTGGTCGTCGTCGTGCTCTTCCACGCACTCAACGGCGTCCGCGTGATCCTGGTCGACTTCTGGGCCAAGGGCCCCAAGTACCAGCGCACGATGCTCTGGATCATCCTCGCGATCTGGTTCGTGCTGGCGGTACCCGCCATCGGCCGCCAGTTCTTCTACCTCTTCACGGAGCACTGAGATGCGTGAGCGAAGCGAGCGAAAAATGACAACAGCCGCCAGTGCGGTCATGCCGGGACCGAGCGTCAGCGAGGTGCGGGCATGAGTGCACCTGTCCTCGGTAAGTCTTATGACCGGCCGGCCAGCCTGGATTCGCCGCGCTCACCCCGCGCCCGCTCGAACAACAACTTCGAGATGTACGCCTGGGTGTTCATGCGCTTCTCCGGCCTGCTGCTGATTGTCCTGGTGCTCGGCCACATGTCGATCATGCTGCTGCTCGACGGTGGCGTGAAGCGGCTGAACTTCGGCTTCGTCGCGGGCCGCTGGGCCAGCCCGTTCTGGCAGATCTGGGACCTGACCATGCTCTGGCTCGCCCAGCTGCACGGCGGCAACGGCCTGCGCACGGTGATCGCGGACTACTCCCGCAAGGACTCGACTCGATTCTGGCTGAACACGCTGCTGGCCATCTCGATGATCCTGATCCTGGCCGTCGGCACCTACGTCATCTTCACCTTCGACCCCAACATCAGTTAGGAACAGGCCACTTCGATGAGTGAATCGCGGATTCAGGAGCATCGCTACGACGTCGTGATCGTCGGTGCCGGTGGCGCCGGCATGCGCGCGGCGATCGAGGCCGGGCCCCGGGCGCGTACCGCCGTCCTGACCAAGTTGTACCCGACCCGCAGCCACACCGGCGCGGCACAGGGCGGCATGTGCGCCGCACTGGCGAATGTCGAAGAAGACAACTGGGAATGGCACACCTTCGACACCGTCAAGGGTGGCGACTACCTGGTCGACCAGGATGCCGCGGAGATCATGGCCAAGGAGGCCATCGACGCGGTGATGGACCTGGAGAAGATGGGTCTGCCGTTCAACCGGACGCCCGAGGGCAAGATCGACCAGCGTCGCTTCGGTGGTCACACCCGCGATCACGGCAAGGCCCCGGTGCGGCGCGCGTGCTACGCGGCCGACCGCACCGGTCACATGATCCTGCAGACGCTCTACCAGAACTGCGTCAAGCACGACGTGGAGTTCTACAACGAGTTCTACGTACTCGACCTGGTGCTCAGCGACACCGACCGGGGCCAGGTCGCCACCGGCGTCGTCGCCTACGAGCTGGCCACCGGTGACATCCACGTCTTCCACGCGAAGTCGATCATCTTCGCCACCGGCGGTTCGGGCCGGATGTACAAGACCACCTCGAACGCGCACACGCTGACCGGCGACGGCATGGCGATCGTGTTCCGCAAGGGTCTTCCGCTGGAGGACATGGAGTTCCACCAGTTCCATCCGACAGGCCTGGCCGGGCTCGGCATCCTGATCTCCGAGGCCGTCCGCGGCGAGGGCGGCATCCTGCGCAACGCCAGCGGCGAGCGCTTCATGGAGCGCTACGCCCCCACCATCAAGGACCTCGCGCCGCGCGACATCGTCGCCCGTTCGATGGTGCTCGAGGTGCTCGAGGGTCGCGGCGCCGGGCCGAACAAGGACTACGTCTACATCGACGTGACCCACCTCGGCGAGGACGTGCTCGAGGAGAAGCTCCCCGACATCACCGAGTTCGCGCGCACCTACCTGGGCGTCGACCCGGTGACCGAGCTGGTGCCGGTCATGCCGACCTGTCACTACGTGATGGGTGGCATCCCGACCAAGATCCGCGGCGAGGTGCTGCGAAACAACACCGACGTGGTGCCCGGCCTGTACGCCGCGGGCGAGTGCGCGTGCGTCTCGGTGCACGGCTCCAACCGCCTCGGCACCAACTCGCTGCTCGACATCAATGTGTTCGGCCGCCGCGCCGGCATCGCCGCCGCCGAGTACGCGCACCGCACCGAGTTCGTCGACCTGCCGGACAAGCCCGCGCAGATGGTGCAGGACTGGCTGGCGCTGATCCTGTCCGATCACGGCGACGAGCGGGTCGCCGATATCCGCACCGAGCTGCAGTACACGATGGACATGAACGCCGCCGTGTTCCGCACCGAGGACACCCTCAAGCAGGCCCTCACCGACATCCACGTGCTGAAGGAGCGCTACAGCCGGATCACGGTGCAGGACAAGGGCAAGCGCTACAACAGCGACCTGCTCGAAGCCGTCGAGCTCGGCTTCCTGCTGGAACTGGCCGAAGTCACCGTCGTCGGTGCGCTCAACCGGAAGGAATCGCGCGGCGGCCACGCCCGCGAGGACTACCCGGACCGCGACGACGTGAACTTCATGCGGCACACGATGGCCTACAAGGAAAGCGCGGATCTCATCTCCGATATCCGCCTCGACTTCAAGCCGGTGGTGCAGACCCGTTACGAGCCGATGGAGCGTAAGTACTGATGACTGTACATACCCACCCCGGCGGCTCCGCCGCCTCGCCGTCCGCCGGCGTACTCGAGAAGACCCCTCCGGCCAAGCCCGCGCCGGTCCCCGAGGGCTCCGTGATGGTCACCGTCAAGGTGGCCCGGTTCAACCCGGAGGACGACAAGGGTGCGCACTGGGAGTCGTTCCAGGTGCCGGTGCTGCCGACGGACCGATTCCTCAACGTGCTCATCTACATCAAGTCCTACCTGGACGGCACGCTGACGTTCCGGCGTTCGTGCGCGCACGGTGTGTGCGGTTCCGACGCCATGCGGATCAACGGGGTCAACCGGTTGGCCTGCAAGGTGCTGATGAAGGACATGCTGCCCAAGGGCGACAAGACCCTCACCATCACCGTCGAGCCGATCCGCGGCCTGCCCGTGGAGAAGGATCTCGTGGTGAACATGGAGCCGTTCTTCGACGCGTTCCGCGCGGTGAAGCCGTACCTGATGACCTCGGGCAACGAGCCGACCCGGGAGCGGATCCAGTCGCAGGCCGACCGCGCGCGCTTCGATGACACCACCAAGTGCATCCTCTGCGCGTGCTGCACCACCTCGTGCCCGGTGTACTGGAGCGACGGCAGCTACTTCGGCCCCGCCGCCATCGTCAACGCGCACCGCTTCATCTTCGACAGCCGTGACGAGGGTGCCCGCGAACGCCTGGACATCCTCAACGATGTCGAAGGTGTCTGGCGCTGCCGCACCACCTTCAACTGCACCGACGCGTGCCCCCGCGGCATCGAGGTCACCAAGGCCATCCAAGAAGTCAAGCGCGCTCTGCTCTTCGCCCGCTGACCCCGAGACCCCGAAGGCCGCCTCCATCGAAAGATGCGGGCGGCCTTCGGCGTTCCCGGGTCAGTTGTCGTAGGAGGCGACACCGACCGGGCCGACGCCGAGGCAGGTGGTCAGGCCCTCGGTGCGGGAGACGAGGCGCAGGGCGGAGCCGCTGCCGGTCAGGCGGACGTAGACGGTGTTGAGGCCGGCGCGCACCGGGACGGTGACGGGTTCGCCGTGTTCGAAGGTCACGGCGAGTTTTCCGTTGCGGTCGGCAAGGTAGTTGAGCTGGGCGGTCCATTCGTGTTCCAGCATCGGGCCGTCGAGGCGGACGGTCACCGGGTCGCCGCCGTGGATTCGATAGCCGCACCGGGGATTCGGGCCGGGCAGGATCCGGCGGTTCCACCAGACTTCGGCCTCGACGACGGTGCCGGTGTCGGTGAGCATGCGCAGGTGCGGGGTCGAGTCGGTGAAGGTGCCCGGCGCCGCTATCGGTGCGAGCACCTGGCTGGCCAGATTCTGCGGATAGGCCAGCGGATTCAGCACGTCCCATGGCACTTCTTGCTCCAGCAGCGGCGCGCCGTCCCAGTGTGCGAGGGCCGACTTCGCGTTCGCGACATAGGCTTTCGTGGGGCTCGGGCGCCACGAGCGCACGAAGGTGTAGGTGGAGCACAGGCTGCTGACCACGAACACGACCGTCAGCGCGACCGCGAAACGCGCGCCGAACCACCGCGGCGGCGGCCGGCGCGGTTGTGCCCGCAGCAGCAGGGCGCCGACGACGGCGCCCACGACACCCAGCTCGGCGAAGTAGCGCAGCGACTGCATGAGCTCGGCCGCGGTGTTCGGGCCGCCGCGCACCAGCGCCACCGGCAGCTGCACCGGCAGCACGTAGACGACGGCGAGCGCCCACACCGACCACGCCCCGCGCCGGGTGTACACCGACAGCGCCACGATCGCGGCCAGCACCACCCAGGCCAGCACGACGGCACCGCCGGGCGGATCGGCCCACGGCGCGGCGGGCAGCCAGCGCTCCCACCGCCACGGCCCGCCGACCAGCGCGGGCACCACGCCGAGCGAGGTCGCGTTGGGCAGCCAATCCCGCATCCCCGCCGCGTTGTTGTGCACACCGGACACCCCGACGATCGCCAGGTACACCGCCGCCCAGACCAGCAGCACCAGACCCGAACCCAGCCACAGCGCCCGCCCGCGGCGCGCGACCTCGCCGAGCACGCCGTGCCGACTCCGTGGCTCGTCGAGGTAGCGCGCGAGCACCACGACCGCGAACGCGACGAACGGCACGAGCACCGACTTCTCGAAGAACAGCAGCGCGACAACGAGCACGATGATCGCGCGCACCGCGTACCGGCGATGCCCGGTGCGCAGCACGAGCACCGCGTCCCCGATGATCCAGGCGAGCGCGAATTGCAGTGGCAGCGTGTTCAATCCGGCCGACCACCACGCGAAGGCGGGCAGCGTAACCGGCGAGAAGAGGAAAAAGGCGAGCGGAGCCAGCAGCACCCACCGCCACCCGAGCAACAGCGACAGCATGCGCAGCACCGCCAGCGACGCCGCGAGCTGGCCGATGACCGACACCAGCACCGGTCCCGCCCAGACCAGCGGCGCGGTCTTCGTCACCACCCAGGCGACAACGAAGGCAAGCGGCATGAAATGCCCGTCGTGGTTGTACAGCAGCAGTTCCGTGGACAGCAGCGGATAGCGACCGGCCCGGCCGACCAGGATCAGGTCGTCCCAGTAGAAGTACCCGTTGACCGCCACCCAGCCGCGCAGCACGAGTTGCAGCACGATCGCGCACACCGCGACGAGCAGGACGGGCGACACCCGACGGGCAGGACCAGGCCCGTCGCACTCGGACCGACCGGCCGCCTGCGTCGAGGACACGACCTTCGACGGCACGACCGCAGCGGTGTCCATGCCGACCCACCCTAGTGAAGGGGCGAGCGGCACCCCCTAGACGCGGTCAAGCCGCGTAGCCGGTGGCCTTGTCGACCTCGACGCGCACCGCGACCCTGACCTCGCCCGGCGCGGGCGGCGCGTGGTCGGTGCCGTCGTACTTTCGTGACAGTTCGTGGCCGACCCGCAGATCGACATCGTGGGTGATGCTCGCGCGGCCGCGCAGTTCGACATAGCTCTCGCCGTCGGCGGAGTCGATCACCGTCACGCTCACCCGCGGGTCGCGCAGCATGTTGCGGTGCTTGAGCCGGCCTTCCAGGGTGGAGAACAGCAAGTCGTTGCCGTCGCGCAGCACCCACATCGCGGAGGTCTGCGGGCTGCCGTCGGCGTTGAGCGTGGCGAGCACCGCGTAGTTCTTGCCGTCGAGCAGGGCGATGGTGGCTGGGCTGAGCGCGATTCCCATATCCGAACAGTAGGCGACGCGCGGCGCGCCTGCTGCCCCGTTTTCGGTGCGAACCGCTCTGTCCAGCGGTTATCGCGCGCAATGTGCCGTCGATACCGCGGGGTTGCCGGTAAGTTGATCTTGGACGTGTTCTCCAGGTTGCCGATACATCGTCAGCCACGCCACCCCGCTTTCCGTGCGTGGCCCGGAGGAAGGCGCTCATCCATGTTCATGCTCCGCATCGCGATCGCCGCCACCATGCTCACCTGCCCGGCGCTGGTCGCCGCGGCAGCAACGGCCTCGGCGCCCACCGGCGCGGTGCCGCATCGGGACAGCGCGGCACCGCCCGCGAGCTCGGTCCTCGCCACGCGGTTCGCCACCCCCGCCGCGTCGCGCGCCGTGCTCGGCACGCTGCTGTACCCGGGCCTGATGCCCGCCGCGGCACCGCGCCGCACGGTGCTCAACACCCTGCTGTACCCGGGTCTCGTCGACACCGCAGGCCCGCTCGGCGCCGGCGGCGCCGCACTCGGCCTCGGCCTGGCCGCGTTGCTCGGCACCGGCAGCGCGATGCTCGGCACCGGCAGCGTCGCCGCCGCACCGTGGGCCGCGGTGCTCGGCACCGGCAGTGCCGCGGCGGGCACCGGCAGCGCGGCGCTCGCGCCGTTGGGCGTCGTCCTCGGTACGGGCGCGGCGTTGCTCGGCACCGGCAGCGCGGCCGTCGGCGCGTCGGGCAGCGTCGCCAGCGGTGGCCTCGGTACCCCCTTGGCCATGCTCGGCGCGGGCAGTGCGGCCGCGGGCACCGGCAGCGCGAGTCTCGCGGGTGCCGGCGCGGCGGCGGCGCCGTTCGCCGCGATGGCGGGCACCGGCAGCGCCATGCTCGGCAACGGCAGTGCGGCCGCCGTCCCGTTCGGAGTCGCCCTCGGCGCCGGGGTGGCGGCCGGAATCGCCACCGGCAGTGCGGGATTGGCCTCGCTGAGCGCCGCGTCGCCGGTCGCGGCGAGTACCGAGCCGGGCACCGAGACCGCAGCAGACACAGGCGCTGGGGCTGGAGCCAGCACTGGCACGAGCACCGACACACGCGCACGCGCCGGGGTAGGCACTGGCACTGGCACTGGCACCAAGGAATCCGAGTACAAGCCACTCAGGCTCGGCCCACCCAGCTGAGTAGTCGCAGCCCCGCCAACGCCCCGACCGACAACCGGCAGGCTGACCACCGGGCGATATACCCTGACGTATGGGTCTGTCGCGACGCCGACTGCTGAGATTCGGCGGTGCCGGGTCGCTTGCCGTGTTGCTCGGTACCTCGGCGGCGAGCAGCGGCGTGTTCCGGGCCCCGCGCTGGTCCGACGATCCGTTCACCTTCGGCGTCGCTTCCGGTGAGCCGACGGCCGACGGCGTGGTGCTCTGGACCAGACTCGCGCCGGATCCGCTCGCCCCCGACGGGCTTGGCGGCATGCCGATGGCCCCGGTGAGCGTGGACTACGAGGTCGCGCACGACGCGAACTTCGCGCAGGTGGTGGCGCGCGGCACGGCGCTGGCGACGCGCGAGCTGGCGCACAGCGTGCATCCGGAGATCACCGGCCTGGCACCGGACCGGTGGTATTTCTATCGTTTCCGGGCCGGCTCGGCGCTCTCCCCGGTGGGCCGCACCCGCACCGCCCCGGCACCCGGTCAACCGACCGCGCGGATGCGATTCGCGTTCGCCTCCTGCCAGTCCTGGACCTCCGGCTTCTTCACCGCCTATCAGCACATGAGCGCCGAAGACCTGGATCTTGTTGTGCACCTGGGTGATTACATCTATGAGCGCGGCTGGAACCGCGGCCGCGCCGGCATGACGGTCGAGCCGCACCTGCAGCGGGAAGCCGTCGATCTGGCGGGATACCGGCTGCGCTACGCGCAGGCCAAGGCGGAGGCGCCGTTGCGCGCCGCGCACGCCGCGTTCCCGTGGCTGGTCACGATGGACGATCACGAGATCGACAACAACTGGGCAGGCGAGGCGCCCGGCCTCGGCATCGATATCTACCGCATCCCCGCGCTGTTCCGGCGGCGCAAAGCCGCTGCGTTCCAGGCGATGTACGAACATCAACCGCTGCGTCGGGCCCAGCTGCCCGCCGGGTCATCGATCCATCTGCACCGCCGCTACGCCTTCGGCGATCTGGCCGAGATCACCATGCTCGACACCCGGCAGTACCGCGACAAGCAGGCCTGCGGCGACGGCAACACCGTCATCGATTGCGCCGATCGGTTCGCCGCGGACCGCACGCTGCTCGGTGCGCCGCAACGGGATTGGCTGATCGACGGCTTCGCCCACTCGACCGCGCGCTGGCAGATCCTCGGCAATCAGGTGTCGATGGGTCAGTCGGATCAGGACGCCGGGCCGGTCACCGCGGTCGGCACCGACTCGTGGGACGGCTACGTCGCCGACCGCAACGCGGTGCTCGGCGCGGCCGCCGACCACGGCGTGCGCAATCTCGTGGTGATCACCGGCGACCGGCACCAGAACCACGCGGCGAATCTGCGGCGAGATTTCGCCGATCCCGAATCGCCGGTGGTGGCTTCGGAATTCATCGGCACGTCGATCAGCAGCGGCGGTGACGGAGCGGACATGACCGCCTCCGGGCGCAATCTGCTCGCCGCCAATCCCGACCTCGAGTTCTTCAACGCGCAGCGCGGTTACGTCCGGGTGGAACTCGAGCACGGCCGGTGGCGCAGCGATTTCCGGGTCGTGCCGTATATCCACCGCCCCGGCGCACCCGTGCACACGCGGGCCAGCTTCGTGGTGCTCGATCGCGTTCCCGGCGTTGTGCGCGACACCCAGGCCGAGCCGATCGCGCCGTCGGCGACACCGGACTCGACCACCGCGCCGCCCGGCACCGGGCCCCGGTGAACCGTTGCCGCGCAAGTACTTCCGCTCGGCCTGCTCGAGCACCCGGGGACTACCGCGCAGGCGCCGGAAGGCGGCCGCGACGGCGGCCCGCTCGCCCGCCGGTCGCATCGGTCAGTATGCGATGGCGGGCGCGCTGGCCCACTCTTCGCCCGCGATCACCACGTGATCGAGGAAGCGAAGACCGACGGTGCGCGCGGCCTCGGCGAGCAGCGCGGTGGCGCGGCGATCGTCCAGGCTGGGCACCGCGTCGCCGGAGGGGTGGTTGTGCACGACGGCGAAGGCGCGACCGTCGTGCCGCAGGACGGTGTTCAGGATCTCGCGGACCGGGACAGCCACCTGATCGACCGCGCCTTCGGCGACGAACACCTTGCGCCGCAGCCGATTCTGCGCGTCGCACACCAGCACCAGCAGCCGCTCGACCCGGGCGCCGATGAACAGCGGGCGCGCGGCGTCGGCGACATCGGACGCGCCGGTGAGCCGCGTCGCGCCGCCGGTGCCGGTGCGGGCCCGCGCACCGAGATGGAACGCGGCGACGAGGGCGGCGGCCTTCGCCGTCCCGATGCCGGCCCGGCGGGCCAGTTCCTCGGGGCGCGCCGCTGCCAGCTCGGCCAGGCTGCCGTGCTCGACGAGCAATTCCACCGCCAGATCGAGGGCGCTGGCCCCGCGCCTGCCGTGCCGTAGCAGCAGCGCCAGCAGTTCGGCGTCGCTGAGCGCCTGCGGTCCGAGGGCGAGCAGCCGCTCGCGTGGGCGCTGCTCGACGGGCACATCGATAAGAGAAACCGGCATCGTTCCACCCCTTGGTCACGGCGACAGTGCCTCGCAGTGTGCCAGGCCCCACCGACATGGTGGCCACGCCCGCGTGCCGCCCGAGTTGTCCGGTCCTGCCGATCGCGCTTCACTGTCCGTCCGGCAGACTGAGTACGTCACACGAGGTACAGGGGTCGACGAATGTGCACATCGCGCAAGGGAACCGCGGCATCCGGGCGCGCCGTCGGGCTGACCGCGATCATCGCCGCGGTCGCGTTGCTGGTCGGCGCGTGCGGCAACAGCCAGGACGCGCCGCCACCGCCCGCGCCGACCCTGGATCGGTACTACCAGCAGCGGATCGCATGGGGTTCGTGCGACGACTACCCGGGCGGCGGCACCGAACTCACCGCGGCCGGGATCGAGTGCGCGCGGGTCACCGTGCCGATCGACTACGGCAGGCCCGACGGCGAGACGGCGCAGATCGCGATCTCCCGCGCACGGGCCACCGGCGCGAAAGTCGCTTCGCTGCTGACGAATCCGGGCGGCCCCGGGGCGCCCGGCCTGCTGCTGCCGCTGGCACTGGCGAAACTGCCGGTGGCCGAACGGTTCGACGTGATCGGGATGGACGTGCGCGGCCTCGGCGCGTCGACGCCACTGGTCCGCTGCCGTTCCACCAAGGAGCACCTGACCAGCAAGCGCGTGCTCGGCATGACCGATCCGTTCGCCGAGATCGACCAGATCGAGCAGGAGAACGAGGAATACGCGGATTCGTGCGCCCGGCGCACCGGCCTTGCGCTGCTCGGCCACGTCGGCACCGGTGACGTCGCGCGCGATATGGACGTCATCCGCGCCGTGCTCGGCGACAAGAAGCTGACCTACTTCGGCGCGTCGTACGGCACCCGCCTCGGCTCGACCTACGCCGAACTTTTCCCCGACCGGGTCCGCGCCATGGTGCTCGACGCACCCGTGGATCCCACCACGAACATCGCCGACGAGGTGCTCATCTCCGCGGGTTTCCAGCAGGCCTTCGACGCCTACGCAGCGGACTGCGCCAAGGCGCCGGACTGCCCGCTCGGCACCGATCCGGCGAAGGCGACCGAAGCCTACCGAGCGCTGGCGCTACCGCTCATCCGGCACCCGATCCGCACAGCGGACCAGCGCACCCTCGACTACGACGCCGTCGTCACCGCGACCATCGCCGCGCTCTACTCCCCCGAGTCCTGGCCCGCGCTCACCAAGGGACTCACCGAGCTCGCCAACGGCCGCGGCGAGACGCTGCTCGGCGAGGCGGGCGAGTATCAAGAGGTCTCCTCCGACGACGTGCATCGCGCGGTGCTCTGCCTCGAGCAGGTCCGCGTGACCGATCGCGCGGTCGCCAACGATATCGATCGCCGATCCCGCAGCGCCGCGCCGATTTTCGACGACGGCGTGGTCAACGAACGGACGCCGCTCGACACCTGCGCGTTCTGGCCGGTCCCACCGACCGCGCAGCCGCACGTGCCGAATGTGGCCGGGCTGCCGAAGGTCGTGGTCGTCGCGGTGACGGGCGATCCGGCGACGCCGTACCCCGGCGGGGTCGCCCTGGCCAAGGCCCTCGGCGCCGCATTGATCACCTATGAGGGCACCCAGCACGGCGTGACCTTCGAGGGTGTCGCCTGCGTGGACGAACCCGTGCTGAAGTATCTGATCGACCTGACCGCGCCTACCGCGGACCTGCGGTGCCGGAAGTCCTGAACGACTACCCGTCGACCACCACGACCTCGGGCGCCGGGAGGGTGAACAACGCTGTCGCGGCGAGCTTTTCGAGATGGCGCAGCTGACGTTCGTGCACGACGATCCGGCGCAGGGCCTCGTTGATGGTGGCATTGCTCGTCGAGGTGCCCATGATCGAGGCAGCGGCGGCGAGCAGCTTCTGGTCGAGATCGATCCGCACGGTTTTCATGCGTCCTCCTTCGTACGTTCGCCATTTTGCGCTGTCCCGCCCGCTCATGTCCGGCAAATCGATCAGAGTGGCCGGATTCACCGAGTTTTTCAGGGCCGCAAGCAGGTTCGGCACCGCAACGCGCCACCGATGACCAGGCGTTCGGCACACCTTCGGCATCGCCGCAGGCACCGGCCGCCGAGGCGCTTTCCGGGCCCCGGCGGTCACTGGTCAGCTCGCCGCTGGAATACGCCGTCGGACGCCGGTAAGCGGGCCTATATCCGAAGACAGCTATGCACTTTGCCAAGCTGAATGCCCGTTTGTTGTCGCCGAGCCGCCGCGGTGCTTGCATCGACGTATGTTCACCGAAGCTCAGCTGTACTCACCGGTGACCCGGTCCGGCGATGGCGGCGTGACCGTCCATCTGAGCGACGAGCACCCCGGCGTGCACGACGCCGACTACCGGACGCGTCGCAACGCCATCGCCGAACTCGCCCTCGACTACGCCCCGGGCAAGCCGGTTCCGCAGATCGACTACACCGACGAAGAACAGCAGGTGTGGCGGATCGCCTCCGCGGAGCTCGCCAAGAAGCACCAGACCTACGCCTGTGCCGAGGTATTGGCGTCGGCGGCGCGACTGGCCCTGCCCGAAGACCACATCCCGCAGTTGGACGAGGTCTCCGCGGCGCTGTTGCCGCTCAGTGGATTCCGCTACGCGCCCGCCGCGGGCCTGGTGCCGCTGCGCGAGTTCTTCGGCTCGTTCGCCGACCGGATCTTCCACTCCACCCAGTACATTCGGCACCACTCGGCCCCGCTGTACACCCCGGAGCCCGACGCCATCCACGAGATCATCGGGCACGCCAACCAGATCGCGAGCCCGCGCTTCGCGGCCATCTACGAGGCGGTCGGCGCGGCCGTCGGACGACTCGAGACCGACACCGCGCTGAAATTCCTGGCCAATGTCTTCTGGTTCTCGATGGAATTCGGCGTGGTGCGCGAGCGGGGCGAGGTCCGCTGCTACGGCGCGGGACTGCTGTCGTCCTACGGCGAGATCGAGGAGTTCCGCGGCGCCGACCTGCGCCCGCTCGATGTCGCGGAGATGGGCAGCGCGGTCTACGACATTACGCACTACCAGCCGATTCTCTACTGCGCGGAATCGATCGCCGAGATCGAGGACGTGATCGGCGGGTTCTTCGCGACCATGGACGACGAGACACCGGCCCGGCTGCGCCACTCGAATATCGCCGGAGCGCAGTAGGTTCGGGCCTACTCGGCGGCGTGCTCGCGCCCCAGTGGCAGGCCCGCCTCCAGGAACTCCATCGCTCTGGCGAGGTTCTCGGCGTTGACCGGGGCGACCGTCGTGATGGCCAGCGCGATGCCGGCCAGCGCGCCGGAGAACACCCGGACCTCGAAGTCGTCCGGGGACACGCCGAGCCGCTCGGCCAGCATGCCCGCGGACAGTTCGATGCTGCGCAGCATCTCCTGTCCGATGGCCGAGCGCAGCTCGGGCACGTGGTAGACCAGCGCCTGACGTTCCTGTTCGAAGGCCAGCTCCTCGGCGGGCAACCCGCTGAAGACCTCGGCGATCGCGTCGCGGAACGCTCGCAGCGGCGGCACGTGCTGCGGCTGCGCCTGGAACACCCGCAGCAGCACCGGGTCGAGGTCGTCGGCGAGCACCAACTGTTCCTTCGAGGGGAAGTAGCGGAAGAAGGTGCTCGGCGAGACCTCGGCGGCCGCGGCGATCTGCTCGACGGTCGTCTCCCCGTAGCCCTGCTCGCGAAACAGCCGGAACGCCTCGAGGCGAATCGTCCGGCGGGTCCGCTCCTTCTTCCGCTCCCTCAGGCCGCGCACCGCGGGCTCTTCTCCGGACACATCAACCGACATGCTTCGATTCTGACGCATCGGTCCCGACAACCGCGTCCGGTGCGGTGACCGGCCGGTGCCGTTCCTCGGGTGCGACCGGTCGCGGCGCGCGCAGGAACGCGACGGCGAGCCCTGCCGCGACCACGCACAGCGCCGCACAGACCCAGAGCATCGCGGCCATGCCACCGACGAACGCGGTCTGCACCTGGTGCAGCATCGCCGAGTCGCCGGCCCGATGCGCCATCGCGACCCCGGCGTTCACCCCGTCCGAGACGGGTTCGCGGTTCAATGTGCCCAGCCCCGAACGGTATTGGTTGACCAGCACGGTGCCGAGGACCGCGACGCCGATGGTGCCGCCCGCCTGTCGCAGCGCCTGGATCAACGCCGAGCCGGAGCCGGAGCGCTCGACGGACAGCTCGTCCATCGCCAGTCCCATGGCCGTCGGCATGGCCAGGCCCATTCCGGCGCCGAGCAGGGCCAGCCACAGCGCGGTGTATCCGTAGCCGCTGTCCGCGGTGGTCAGCCCGCCGAGCGCGAGCGCGGCGGCGAGCAGGCCGAAGCCCGCGGCGAGCACCACCCGGGTGCCGAGCTTCGGCAGCGCCCGGTCGACCACCCGGCTGCCGACGATCAGCCCGCCGATCAACGGCAGCAAGCGCAGGCCGCTGCCGAGCGCGTCCACGCCGAGCACCGCCTGGAAATACTGCGGCACCGTGAAGAACATGCCGAACATGGCGAAGTTGACGACGATGGACAACGCGGTGCCCCAGCGGAATCCGGCGTGCTCGAACAAGCCGAGATCGATCAGCGCATGGGCGGTCCTGCGCTGCCACCACACGAACGCGCCGAGCAGCAGCGCACCGGCACCAACGATGGCCCAGGCGGGCCCGTCGCCCCAGCCGTACTCGCCGACCCGGATGAATCCGTAGGTGAGGCCGAGCATGCCCGCGACCGAGAGCAGGACGCCGGGCACGTCCAGCCGATAGCGATTCGCGCTGCGCGATTCCGGCACCAGCGCCAGCACCGCGAGCACGCCGATGACCACCATCGGCACATTGATCAGAAACACCGAGCCCCACCAGAAGTTCCGCAGCAGCCAGCCGCCGACTATCGGCCCGAGCGGCAGGCCGAGCGCGGTCGCGGTCACCCAGATGGTCAGCGCCCGCTGCCGTTCCGCCGTTTCGGGAAACAGCGAGGGCAGCACCGCCATCGACAGCGGAATCATCGCCGCGGCCGCCACCCCGAGCACCACCCGCGCGAGGATCAGCTGCCCCGCCGAGGTGGCGAACGCACAGGCGAGCGAGGCCGCACCGAACACGAGCAGGGCGGCAAGCAGGAACTTCTTGCGCCCGTAGCGATCGCCGAGCGCGCCCGCGGGCAGCATCACCGCGGCCAGCGCGAGCGTGTACGCGCTGCTGAACCATTGCAGCGCGGCGGTATTCGCGGGCAGCTCGACCGCGAGCGTGGGCAGCGCCACGGTCAGCACCGTGACATCGAGCCCGATGGTCAGCATCGCGATCGCCAGCGCGCCGAGCGCCAGCCAGCGACGAGTGGAATCAGTGCGCACAACCCCTCCAAAAATGAGAGAAACTATCTTTTGATAGTAGCTCTTATTTAGTAGCGTCTGGCAATACTTCGCGTGTGCGCGAGCGCGGCCGACTTCGGCGTCGACCGTTACGCTCGCAAACGATGAAGATCAGGGAGTCGCGCCGCCGCGCCATACTTCGCCTCGGTTCCGCGCTGGCCGCAGTGGCCGTTACCGCGGGTCTGGCCGCCGTTCCGTCGTTCGCCGCACCGACGAGTCCGACGACGACACCGTTCACCACGCCGAACACCGACGGGTGCCCGCAGAAGACCAGCCCGCCGCCGCCGATCGACCTGTCCGAGGTGCCGCGGCCCGGCCAGTCGGCGCCGACCGCGCTGCCGATCCCGACCCCGCCCGTCGGCGGCAGCAGGCTCGGCGAATGCGGACTGGTCCTGCCCAAGGGCGCACCCGCTGTGCCGCAGGACATTTCGGCCACCGCCTGGCAGGTGTCGGACCTCGACACCGGTGACGTCCTGGTCGCCAAGGACCCGCACGGCCGGTATCGCCCCGCCAGCACCATCAAGGTGCTGCTCGCCGCCATCGCGCTGCGCACCCTCGACCTGGACAAGGTCGTGATCGGCACCGAGGACGACGCGAACGCCGACGGCACCCGCGTCGGCATCGGTCCCGGCGGGCGCTACACCAACCGGCAGCTCATGCAGGCGCTGATCATGGCGTCCGGCAACGACGCCGCGCACGCCATCGCCACCCAGCTCGGCGGCGAGGAAGCCACCGTCGCCAAGATGAACGAGCTCGCGAAGTCGTTGCGCGCCTTGGATACTCGCGCCGCCACGCCGTCCGGGCTGGACGGGCCCGGCATGAGCACCTCCGCCTACGACCTGTCCGTGCTGTTCCGCGAGGCCATGACGATCCCGCTGTTCGCCGAACTCATCCACACCGAACAGGTCGATTTCCCCGGCTATCCGGCCAATCCGAAGATCCCCGAGGACGAGGACCACCCCGGCTTTCCGATCGGCAACGACAACCACCTGCTCTACGACTACGAGGGCGCCCTCGGTGGCAAGACCGGTTTCACCGACGACGCCAGGCAGACCTTTGTCGCCGCCGCCGAACGCGACGGCCGCCGCCTCGTCGTCACCCTCCTCAAAGCCGACGTGCGCCCCCTGCGCCCCACCGACCAGGCCGCCCGCCTACTCGACTACGGCTTCGCCCTCCCCCGTGGCACCAGCATCGGCAAGCTCCCCACCAAAACCCCACCCCCCTCGAATCCCGGTGCCGCCCTGGCCTCCCCACCACCCCGCGACACCGCCCACCCCGACCAAACCCCCACCCACACCCGCACCCCCGACCGCACCGTCTGGATAGTGGGCGCCACCATCCTCGCCCTAGCCCTCCTCCTAGGCGCCCGCCGCCTCAACCGCCGCAGGTAAACCGGCATTTCGGACAGGATCAACCGCACGGGAACCAATCCAGACCCCGCTGCGTCTATGGCCATGTAGGAGTGGTTTCGTTCACCGGGGTCCGGTGCCGTAGGCGAGGAGAGTCGAGTTGGCCGGAATTCTCGGAGTAGACGTCGAGATGTTGGGCAAGACCGTCCAGTCACTGCGCGGTGCAGAGCAGGTGCTCAACGATGCGTTGCGGGCAATGACGAAGGACGGCCACGGCGACATCGGCACCGCCGTACTCAACGACGCGGCCGAAAGTTTCCAGCGGCGCTGGCATTTCGGCGTCGAACGCATCGGTGAGGCAGCCAAGGCCACCGCAGACGGCGTGGCCAAGTGTCACGACGCCTATCAGGAGGTCGACACCGCCATCGCCAAGGCGCTGGAGCAGGTCAACGGGCTCGTCACGAAGCAGTCGCCCGGCGAGGTCGAGGCATGAGCGACAACAACCCCTATCCCAACCTGGGATTCAACCCGGTGCCCGGCGCGCCGGCCGACGTGACCGGACTGCGTACGCAGATCAACACCTCCGCGGATGCGGTCCGCGAGACCAACGGATTGTTGACCCGCCTGCGCAACAGCAACGACAACGTCTGGAAGGGCGCCGCCGGGGACGCGTTCCGCGCGAACTTCGACGCCACGCTCGCCCAGGATCTCGGCTACGCACAGAAGTCCCTGGAGCGGGCGGTCGGCCTCCTCGACGAATGGCACACCGACCTGGTCGGCTTTCAGGACACCGCCAAAGGACTCGAAGCCGAGGCCGCCGACGCCAGGGGTCAGCACACTCAGGCGGTCGCCGCATTGCACAGCGCCAGATCGAACCCCGATCTCGGCCTCGCCACAGTGACATTCACCGATCCAGCGGAGTTGCAAGCCGCCCAGTCCCGGCTAGATGCCGCCACCGCGCAGGTCCGCGCGGCGAGCACCGCCGTCGACAACTCGCAGGCGAAGATCGACTCCGTCCTGCGGCGCGCTCGCGACCTACAGGGCCTGCACGACACGACAGCGCGTCGAATCGCGAGCGAGCTGGACGCCGCGGCAAAGGATTTCGCGCCCAGCCCACCGGACAAGAGCGTCTGGGATCGCATTGCCGACGCGGTAAAAGGCATCGGCACCTGGATCAGTGAGCATCGGCAGCAGATACACGACATCCTCTCCGGCATCTCCGCCCTCACCGGCCTGCTCGCATTGGTGACGCCACCACCGGCAGACGTGATCTTCGCCGGTATCGCACTGGTGAGCGGTGCCGGCGCGCTCGCGATGGACGCGTTGGACCCCGAAATCCGCAGCGCCTTCAGCGACGTAGTGCACGGCGATTTCAACAGCGACGCATTGAAGAAGATCGGGACCACGGTCGGGCTCGACTCGCTCGCGGTGATACCCGGTGTAGGCGGCGCGTTCAAGGGCGCGAAGGCGTTCTCCGAGATCGGCGAGTTCGGCCCCGCGGTACGGGCATTCACCGAAGGAGCCCAGGCGCCGACCATCTCGTCGAAAGCGCTGAACTCCATTCCGCGGCCTGCCGAAGCCACCTTCTGGCTCGAGGACTTCAGCCAGGCCAGCAAGGCGGCACCGGGCACTGCCCTCGCAGGCATCGAATTGTTCTCCCGTTCGGCGAAGTCGGCATTGGGGCTGGAGAAGATCGGGAGCGTAATCGGGAACCATGAGTGATACCGCGCTGGACATCTGGATTCCCGAGGGATACCTGGAAATGCCGCTCTCCGGCATCCAGGAGCGCCTGCGCGTCGTCCAGCAGTTGGTCGCCGGGCTGCCATCGTCGGAGCTGACTGCTACGGCAAACGCGATCCTGCCAACTGTCACCACACTGCTCGGTGCGCTGGCACAGCGGGACGCCCGGTACTGCGGCGTCGGTCGGCACCTGTCCTCGACGGGAGATCTGGTCACCTCCTGCCTCACTGTGTGCGTCCTCGAAACCGAAGGTGAGCAGTGCAACCCTCGACTGACGCTGACCAACCTGGTCGAGTCGAGGATCGCGGCCGGCGACGAGCAGGGCGAGGTCGAGGTGACCGACATCGATGGAATCCCGATGCTGTTCTCGGAGCGAACAATTCGACTACCCACCCCGGACCTGCCGGGGCGGCCCTATGCCGGGGACAGCACGGCCACCTACCAATTGGAAGCCATCGTTCCCGCTGCGGACGGGTCGGCGACTGCGGCAATCGAGATGTCGACCTCCTACGTCGATCACGGCCCTGAGTTCCGAAAGATGATCGTGGATATGGCGCGTTCGGTCGGCTTCCGGCCGAGTGATCATCCACCCGTCCGTCCGTCGTCACTCGACCTGTGAGGGGCCATGATTCAACACTCCTCGGCTCCTGCGAATGCCGCGCCTGGAACGCGGGCGGCGCTGCGGCGCGCCGCGTGGGTTCGATGGCCGGTGGTGGTGGCGGTCCTTGCTTGTGCGCCGGTGGCTTACGGGCTGATGGCGGTGCGGGCGCGGGTGGTGCCCGAGCTCGAGAACGTGGTGGTGGCGGGTGCGGAGGTGGCGGGCGTCGTGTTCGTCATCGGGGTGCTCGTCTGCGGCGTGTTCGGCTGGCTCGGGCATCGGAAACGAAAGGTGTTGCGCCGCTACTCATGGCAGGCGTGGCCGGTCCGCTACCTGTGCAACGGCGGTGACGAGTGGATCGAATTGATCGGGGCGAGCGGTGAACCCGTGTCGACACTCCAGCTCAGCACCTGGCCGACCGAGCGAGGCAAGCTGGTGAACCTCCAGACACGGGAACTCTGGTTCGCCGGCGACCCGAGAAAGTACGGGGTGGTATCCAGACCGGGTGGCGCGGACCTGCGCTATGCGTTCCGTTCGACGCCGCGCCTGCCCGCTGAACACGCCCACCGACCCGACGAGGCGCACGCTATGCAGACGTCCACGGACAGCGAGCGTCGGTCGCACCGGGCCGACCTACAGGCGACAGCCGCGCCTGCCGCCCCGAAGCGACACGGTGGCAAAGACGATGCCCAGTATCCGTCCCCACGGCTGCTCCGACGCTGCCTCGCCTTTCTCGTCGACTGGATCGTCCACGTGGGCTGCGGCATCGGCGCCGCGATCGCGGTCAGTCCCGCGTTCGCGGCGGACGCGATCGCCCGGCAGAACTGGCAGCACACGGGCGTGAATCCGGTTGTCGTATTCGGGTTCTTCTTGGTGGCATCCGCGATCGATCGGATCGCCATCCAGGCGGTCTTTCACACGACAATCGGCAAGGCGCTGTTCGGTCTGGTGGTGATCCGCCCGCAGGACGGGGCCTATCCGAGCTTCAAGCAGTTGCTCGCGGTGTGGCTGTTCGACGTGTACCTGCCGATCGCGGTGCTCGGCGACGGCATCGGCCCCGACCGTCCGCAGGACTATTTCCTGCCCGCCGTCCGCCGCCGGGACCGAAGGTTCAGCAGCGCAGTGTGATTGGGGTCAGGGGCGGCGGCGGAGGGTGGTCAGGGCCAGGGCGGCCAGGGCGCCTGCGCCGAAGAAGGTGGCGCCTGCGCCTAGGGAGAGTTCGGGGGTAGTGGCGCGGGGGGCGATGACGGCGGCGGGTGGGGGTGCGATGTCGGCTTCGCGGTCGTTGTCGGAGGCGGTGGCGGCCCACGCCGTGGCGAACAGGACGATGCGGTAGGTGACGTAGCTGAAGACCATCAGGCCGATGATGGAGCCGAACGCCGCGCCGGCCGGGCTGGAGAGCACGGTCTGCAGGTAGATCGAGGCGACGAACTTGAAGACCTCGAAGACCAGGGCGGCCAGCGCCGCGGCCTTCGCGGCGCTGCGCAACGTGACCGGCTCACGTGGCAGCCGCGCGATGATCCAGGCGAAGACCGCCCAGGAGGCGAGAAAGCCGAGGAAGGTCGAGGCCAGCGCCAGCAGCAGCCGCGCGCCGGGCAGATGCGACAGCCCGAGGCCGATCAGCAGCCGAGCCCCGAGGGTGCTGGACGCGACCGCGGAAAGGCCAAGGGAGACAACGAAAGCCAGGCCGAGTCCGAGCAGCGCACCGAGATCTGACAGCTTCGCCAGGAACCAGTTCTGCTCCTGCGTCTTCTGCTCCCACTGCTCGGTGAGCGCCGCCCGCAGGTTCGCCATCCAGCCGAGCCCGGTGTAGAGCCCGGCCAGCAGACCGATGACGCCGACCGTGCCGCGCGAGTCGACGGCCTTCTCGACCAGCTCGTTCAGCTGGGTGCCGAGCTCGCCGGGAATATTGTCGACGATCTTGGCCTGCAACTCGCCGAGCAGATCGGGATTGCTCGTCAGCACGAACCCGGCGATCGCGAACGCGACCATCAGCAACGGAAACAGCGACAGCACGGTGAAATACGTGATTCCGGCGGCATAGTAATCACCGCGCTGCCGTTGGTACCGTCCGCCCGCTCGCACCAAATGGTCGAGCCATGGCCGCTTTTGGATCCGTCGTTCGATCCCGGCCTTGATGTTGTCGATCACCTGCACCAGTTCGCCCCTTCAGGAGTGATCTCGCAGGTGCCGCCGCTAACGGGTCAGCAGACCCACTCGGTCGTATACCTGTGCGAGGGTGTTGCCGGCGATCTCTCGCGCACGCTCGGCACCGGCGGCGAGGATGCGGTCGAGTTCGCCCTGATCCGACAAATACTCTTGCACCTTCGCCTGCAATGGCGTGACAAATTCGACCAGCGCGTCGGCCACATCCGCTTTCAGGTCGCCGTAGCCCTTGCCCGCGTAGTCCTTTTCGAGCGTGACGATCGGCGTGCCGGTCAGCGAGCCGAGGATCACCAGCAGGTTGCTGACGCCCGGCTTGTGCTCGACGTCGTAGCGGATCTCGCGCTCGGTGTCGGTGACCGCGGAGCGCACCTTCTTGGCGGTGACCTTCGGGTCGTCGAGCAGGTTGATCAGCCCGGCGTCGGAGGACGCGGACTTGCTCATCTTCGCCGTCGGATCCTGCAGGTCGTAGATCTTGGCCGTGCCCTTCACGATGTGCGCCTCGGGCACCACGAAGGTCTTCTTGAAGCGGGTGTTGAAGCGCTGCGCCAGATTTCGGGTCAGTTCGAGGTGCTGACGCTGGTCCTCGCCAACCGGCACCTGATGCGGCCGGTAGAGCAGGATGTCCGAGGCCATCAGCACCGGATAGGTGAACAGCCCGACGGAGGCGTTCTCCGAGCCCTGCTTGGCGGACTTGTCCTTGAACTGGGTCATCCGGCTCGCCTCGCCGAATCCGGTGATGCAGCTGAGCACCCAGGCCAGCTCGGCGTGCTCGGGCACCTGGCTCTGCACGAACAGGGTGGACTTCTTCGGGTCGATGCCGATGGCGAGCAGCTGTGCCGCGGCTCCCCTGGTCTGGGCCCGCAGCGCCTTCGGATCCTGCGGCACGGTGATCGCGTGCAGGTTCGGGATGAAGTACAGCGTGTCGTAGTCGTCCTGCATGGTCACCCAGTACTGCAGTGCCCCAAGGTAGTTGCCGAGGTGAAACGAGGAACTGGTGGGCTGGATCCCGGAAAGGACCCGCTGCTTGCGTTCAGCGGCCGGGGTTTCTGCAGGAACGGACATGCACCGATCTTTTCATGCCGCGCCCACCCGTCGCCCGACCGCCACCCCTCACTGAGTCGCTGCGCGCCGCTGACCGATGGAATTTCGCTCCACCCAGTTCCGCGGATCGACGCCGGGCATGCTCGGCCGTCCTGTGCGGGCGAGTCGGCGCTCCCGCTGCGACACCAGTTTGTAGACCGGCGCGCTCGGCCCGGCCATGGTGCGGCGCACCACGGGCGGTGCCAGCGGCAGGGTGCGGTGCGCGGTCCGCACGGCCTGCGCGAGCGCCCGGTAGGCGCCCTGTTCGGCGATCCCCCAGCGCATGCCGTACATCTCCCGGATCCGCGGCGGCAGGCTGCCCTGCACGAGCAGGAAAAAGGCGGAGGTGACCTGCTGTAAGGGCACCCGCTGCGGGTACGGCACGCGCTGCCCGGCCAGGTACGAGCCGACCAGGCGCGCCTCGTCGGTGAGGAACAGTTCGTCCGAGGCGAGGTAGGCGTCGAAGGACGCGCGGAACTGCCGGTAGGTGGCGGGCGCCGCCGTGGCGGGCATGCCGAAGAGCTCGGCCCAGCGGACGTAGTCCTGGTAGAGACCCTCGCGCTCGCCATCGGTCAGGGGCCGGACCAGCAGGTCGTACATCACCTCGGCGGAGTCGAGGGTGAACGCCATGGTCATGTACATCAGGTGCGGATCGTTCGCCGAGTATCCGGTGCCCGCGGGGTGGTGCGCCCCGGCGTCCTCTGGGAGCGCGCCACGCACCGTGGCGTGCTTCTTCCTGGTGAACTCCAGTGCCCGGTCCGCCTCGGCTTTGGTGCCGAGGAACACCGACTCGAACAGATGGCCGGTGAGCGCGAGCCTGGTGTAGGGGGTCGTCCGATGCTCGGTGTTCTCGGCGGTGCCCACGTAGAGCAGTGGATGCACCGCGCCGACGACGAGGGCGCGCTGCCCGTAGGTCAGGCCGACCGCGCGCTTGCGCATCACCCGCCTGGCCATCGAGCGCTCACTGAAGTAGCCGGGTTCGGACATCACTGCCTCCTCGTCGAGACCATCTGGCAATAGCATCCGCCAGATTTCCAATTCTGGCAATAGTCTCTGCCAGAATGGGACGTGCCAGAATCGAGGTTGTGACTCGTAGCTATGGCGGTGTCTCCGCGGGAGAGCGCAAGGCACACCGGCGCACGGCGTTGCTCGATGCCGCGCTGGAGATCATCGGCACCCAGGGGCTGCCCAAACTGACCGTCTCGGGGCTCTGCGCCCAGGCAGGCCTCAACGAGCGGTACTACTACGAGAGTTTCGACAGCCGCGACGCCGTGCTGACCGCGCTGATCGACAGCATCGCCGAGGAACTCGCGGTCGTGATCGTCGCGGCGGTGAGCACCGCGCCGAAGGACTCCCGCGGCACCGCCCACGCCGCGATCGCCGCGGGCATCCACCTGCTCACCGATGATCCGCGTAAGGCCAAGGTCGCGCTGGTCGCGGGCATGGCGACACCGGAGCTGCGAGCACGCACCACCGAGACCGTGCGGCTGTTCGCCAGGATGGTCGCGGCGGAGGGCATCGACTTCTACGGCATCGACGATCCGACCGCGGACCCGGCGATCGCGTTCCGAGCGAACTACCTGGTCGGCGGGCTGGTGCAGACGCTGACGGCCTGGCTACAGGGTGAGCTGCCGATCAGCCGGGACGAACTCATCGAGCACACCACCGACGTGTTCGTCCTGCTCGGCGAGGACCTGGCACACCGCCTGGGCTGACCTCGGCGTCAGAGCCGCACTGAAACGTCCTGCAGGCCGGTCGATTCGCCCTGGAGCACGACCCGGAACAGGATGCCCTTGTCCGACCAGTATTCGGCGGCGTCGCGGATCGCCGACTTGAACCAGTCGCGCTCGTCCGACTCGTCGGCAAGCAGGTGCGCCGAGTCCCGGATCACGACAACGTATCCGGTGGCGTCGCCGACGAAATCGTCGAGATCACGCAGGCATTCGTCGAACGCGTCCTTGTTCTCGCCGAAGTAGTACGGGAACTGGAGCGCGGCGGCGATCTCGTCGAAAACCCGTGCGACCGAGCGCATCTTCGCCCCGCGCAGCTCGCGCACCGCGAAACCGGACGGCGCGCGATAGCGCACGCTGCTCAGCTCGGCGGCATCGACGGCCGCGGCGCCAAGCGCCACCCGCGGCGGCAGCGGGGCGATCGACTCGGCATCGGCGTCGGCGGGGACGGGACGGGCAAGGAACTGCGACAACGTGACTGACTCGGTCATCAACGCATCCTCGTGAAGGTCTTGTAGTGATCGCCGGTGTACCAGGCCGCGCCGTCACTTCCGGTGACGATGCGTTCGGCGTCCCGATTCCGGTTGCGCTGCTTGGGATTGACGTCCCACTCCTGATAGGTGATCGGCTTGCCGGCGGCATCTTTGGCAGGCAGGTCGCCGCCCCGGTTCATCCAGCGATCCCCGCCCTTGGTGCCCGGCGCGTCCGCGGAATCCGGCCAGCGGCCCGCGTCGATCTCCCGCAGGGTGGCATAGGCGCGATCGGGCACGCCCGGCGCACGGCTCGCCAACGGCGTGGCCGTAGGCGGCCGCTGCGCGTTCCCGGCGGGCACGCTGGTGCTCGCCGTGGCGCGCGCGGTCGTGGTCGCCGCGGCGGTGCCGGTGTCCTCGCCTCCGCCGCGCAGCGCCAGCACCGCGGCAACGAGCAGCACCAGCGCCACCGCACCGAGCGCGGCGGCGGCGCGGATCGCCTTCGGCGACAGGTTCATCGGTACTGCACCGTGACCGGGGCGTGGTCGGACCAGCGCTGGTCGTACGCGGCGGCCCGTTCCACCACGGCCTGCTTGGCCCTGGTCGCCAGCTCACCGCGCGCCAGCTGGTAATCGATGCGCCAGCCCGTGTCGTTGTCGAAGGCGCGACCCCGATAGGACCACCAGCTGTACGGCCCCTCCTTGCCGGGATGCAGGCCGCGCACCACATCGACGTAGCCGGCGGCGAGCAACTGATCGATCCAGGCGCGCTCGTCGGGCAGGAAGCCGGCCGACTTCAGGTTGCCCTTCCAGTTCTTCAGATCCAGTTCGGTGTGCGCGATGTTCCAGTCGCCGCTCACCACGAAATCACCGGTGCGGGTGGTGAGATACCCGCCGAGCTCGGCCATGAAGCGATACTTCTCGTCCTGGCGCGGCGTGCCCGCCTCACCGGAGTGCACGTACACGCTGGCCACGGTGACATCGCCGAAGTCGGCCTCCAGGTAGCGTCCCGAGGCGTCGAACTCGCTGCTGCCGAAGCCGATTCGCACAGCGTGCGGCTCACGCCTGGACAGGATCGCGACCCCGGCGCGGCCCTTGGATTCGGGCTCGGCATTGGCCAGCCACCAGCCGTCGGCCAACGCGGGCGCCAGCGCCGCCCTGGTCTGCTCGTCGGTCGCCCGGACCTCCTGGACGCAGACGATGTCGGCCTCGGTGGCGGCGAGCCAGGCCAGCATGCCTTTGCCCGTCGCAGCGCGGACGCCGTTTACGTTCACACTCGAAATGATGTAGGCCACCGCACGACCGTACAATGCTGGTCAGATGAATTCCTTCGGACACCGCCGTCCAGGAAAGGGTGATGACGATGCCGTCTGACACCGCCAAGTCCCCCGCCGCCGCGAAGCGGGCCGCACGCCCAGCTGCCGCCGCCGCGAAGAACCCCGCAATGCCCAAGCCCGTCAAGGCTTTACACATGGGCTCCGGCGACCCGCTACTCCTGCTGCACGGCTTCATGATGTCGCCGCACTGCTGGGAACAGACGGCGACGCGGCTGTCGAGCCAGTGCGAGGTCTACGCGCCCGCCTTCGCGGGGCACTGGGGCGGGGAGGACGCGGACGGCTGGTCGATCGACGTGCACACCCTCGCCGACCGGATCGAGGACCAGCTCGACGACCTCGGCTGGCGCACCTGTCACATCGCGGGCAACTCGCTCGGCGGCTGGGTCGGCGTCGAACTCGCCCGACGCGGACGGGCCCGCACGCTCACCCTGGTGGCGCCCGCGGGCGGTTGGCACGCGCCATCGATCACCCAGTTCCGGATCGGCCTGAAGTTCCTGTCGCTGGTCCCGGTCGTCGAAATCGGCAAGCGGCTGGGCGGTTTCGCGATCAACAACCCGATCACGCAGCGGCTGGCCCTGCTCCCGTTGAGCAAGAACGCCGCGGCGGTGTCGCGGGCCGACACCGCGGCGTGCATCATGGCGGCGCTGCACTGCCCGACGATGATCCCGTTCATCGTCACCAGTCTGCGCGGACCAGGACAGGAGGACCTGTCCACCCTCACAACGCCGGTCCGGCTGCTGCTCGCCGAATACGACCGGGTGATCCCGAATCGGGTCTACGCCCGCCGCTATCTGAAGGAACTTCCCGAGTCCGCCGATCGCATCGTCGTGCACGGTGTCGGACACGTCCCGATGCTCGAGGCGCCCGACCGGATCGCCACCCTGATCGCCGAGCACGTCTACGCCAGCCGCAACCGGCTCCGCGCGGTCTGAACGACCACATATCCACAGGTCGCGAAGTTGTCCCCAGATCGGCGAACGGTCTCGATCGGGCTCTCGGCGGGACCTAACCTCGTGGCATGGGGAGCCAGCAGACAGACCGAGCCGTCCATCAACTTCGCGGCGACATGTACGGACTGTACGAACTGACCGGTGAGGTCAAGGACAGGGCGATCAAGTGCGACCGCACCCTGCGCGACATCCACCTGCGCGTTGGCCGGTTGGGGCGAACCTCCGGCCGCCAGTTCGGTCTCCTGCTCGCCGCCCACCGCGCCCACGAACGACACCTGCACCGCGTGGAATCCCAACTACAGGCCCTCACCGCCGAACTCCCGCCCCGCCCAGGAGAACTCACGAAGTTCGAAACGCTCACCCCGCTGCCCGCGCAACTCACGAAGATCGAGAGCCGACTCAAACCCCTCGCGAAGCTGCGGGGGCACGTGAGTCGGCTCGGGACCCAGCTCGCGCGGGTCGAGAGCCAGCTCGGCGACCTCGCGGCGCTGGTCGGGCAAGCGGGGAAGGCCGAGATACGGCACAACGACCGCACGGCGCTCCCGGAACAACTCGCGCAGCTCGAACGCCGGCTCGACGCACTCATGAAGCTCCCGGAGCACGTGGAAGCCGAACCCGGCACGCGCGCATCGCTGCCCGCGCAGCTCGCGCGGGTCGAATCGCAGCTCGAGGACCTCGCGGTGCTGCCGGGGCACGCGGAGCAGTTCCAGGCCCAACTCGACACGCTCGCACCGCTGCCCGCACAGGTCGCACAGGTCGAAACCGAGCTCGGGGACATCACGGAGTTGGCGAGGCAGGTGGAAGCGAAGGTCGGGGAGCTCGCGGAGTTGGCGGTCCGGGTCGATGAGTCGGCAGGGTTGTCGGCGCGGTTGGACCGGTTCGAAGCGGGGGTAAATCGGTTGCAAGGGCAGGTGATTCAGGTCGAGGGGGTGGTGCGGCAGAACTCGCGCACGCTGGATACCATCGTCGAACTCTTGCGGAGGCGGCAGCCGAAGACGCGAAGGGAGGAATTGGAACCGCCATTCTGAAACCTCGGCGGTGTTCCCGTCGCACGGGTACGTGCCGCGGGACACCGAGCGGGTCTGAAGCGCCGCAGATCCGAGCGGTCGGCGGCTAGCGTTGCGCGCCATGGGAATCGCCGAGCTACAGCATGCCGTCCGCCGACTTCGGGGCGACCTCACGAGCCTGCACGAGTTGGCGCGGGCCTCGACCAGGCAAGCCGACGCGTTGAGTCGCACGCTGCACTGCTTCGAACGACAGCTGCGTCACCTGGAGCAGCACGTGGACCGAGACCTGGCCGCGGTCAGCGCGGCCACACACCGGCGAGGACCAGCAACCATGCACCTGAATGCGGCCGAGGGCTCGATCGGCGTCGAAATCGACCGTATGAAAACAGGTTTGGCCCGCCTGAGCACACGAATCGACCAGATGTCAGCACGAGCAGGCAACGTCGTCTCGCAAGGCAGCGAGGTCCGAGGCAGTGCCGGTGTGTCCCGGCGACGCAGGGCCGTGTTCGAGCCCGAACTCGGGCTGCTTCGTACGCAACTGGGCGGTCTGACCACCCGGACGAGCCAGCTCCGCTACGACCGGCGGCAACTCTCCGCCCGCCTCACGCACTTGGCGGACCGTGTCGCCAGAGCGGACCAGGCTGGTTTCACAGAGCGTTCGTACGCTTCCCCAGCCCCTGTGGGAAGGGTGCCCGCTCTGTGAAACCGGCGACGGGCCGTCAGGCCAGCAGGCCCTTGGCGATGTGGGTCACCTGGATCTCGTTGCTACCCGCGTAGATCATCAGCGACTTCGCGTCGCGCGCAAGCTGTTCCACACGATACTCGGTCATGTATCCGTTACCGCCGAACAGCTGGACCGCCTCCATCGCGACCTCGGTGGCGGCCTCCGACGCGTACAGCTTCATCGCCGACGCCTCGGCGAGCGTCGGCGGCTTACCGGCCCGGCCCCGCTCCAGCGTGTTGAACACCATGTTCTGCACGTTGATCCGCGCGATCTCCATCTTGGCCAGCTTGAGCTGCACCAGCTGGAACCGGCCGATCTCCTGTCCCCAGAGCTTGCGGCTCTTGGCGTATTCCAGGCAGAGCCGATGGCATTCGTTGATGATGCCCAGCGCCATGAACGCGACACCGACCCGTTCGGCGGTGAAGCTGGACCTGGCGCTCTCCCTGCCGTCGCCGCCCTTGTGCTCCTCGGTCTCCCCGAGCAGCCGGTCCGGGCCGAGGCGTACGTTGTCGAAGAACAGCTCACCGGTCGGCGAGGCGTGCAGGCCCATCTTCTTGAACGGCTTGCCCTGTGTGAGGCCCTCCATGCCCTTGTCCAGCACAAACGTCAGTACCTTGCGTTCACGCCGGTCCGCGCCGTCGCCCTCGTCGAGCTTGGCGTAGACGATCATCACGTCAGCGAAGGGGCCGTTGGTGATGAACGTCTTCTGCCCGTTGAGCAGATAGTCCGCACCGTCGCGCTTGACGTAGGTCTTCATACCGCCGAACGCGTCCGACCCGGAGTCGGGCTCCGTGATCGCCCACGCCGCAACCTTTTTCATCGTCACGATGTCGGGCAGCCAGCGCTTCTTCTGCGCCAGCGTGCCCCGCGACATGATCGTGGTCGCGCCGAGACCGATGCTGACGCCGAGCGCGGTGACCACGCCCATGCAGACACCGGACAGTTCACCGATCAGCACCGCCATCAACGATTCCTGCCCGGCGAACGGACTACCGCCCGCGGAGTTCTCCTTCTTCTCCGGCTTCGGCTCGCCCGCCGCGATGGCCGCTTCCCTCGCCTCCTGCTTGGCGAGCAGCTTGGTCACCGCCTCCTCGCCCATGGCGTCGATCCCGAACTCGCTGAACAGCTTCCGGATGATCGGGTATGGCGACAGCTCGCCACTGTCCAAAGCGTCGAGGTTGGGCCGGATCTCCTTGTCGATGAACGTGCGCACGGCGTCACGGATCAGCAGATCGGTCTCGGACCATTCGAACATCGTTGTTCTCCTAACGTTGCGGCGAACTCAGGGCAGCCGAGCGGAGATGTCGTCGATCAGCCAGGGCCCGTCGGTCTCGATCGTCTTCACATCGTGCCAACCGGCCAGCTCGGAAATGGCGCCGCCTTGCACCGCGAACACCTTGCCGGTGATCGGGCATTTGTCCGAGGCCAGGTAGGCCACCAGCGGCGAGATGTTGGCGGGGCTGAACGCGTCGAAGCCGCCCTCCGCCACCTCGTCGGCCTCGGCCGCCATCATCGCGCCCATGCCCGGCGTGGCGAGGGTGAGCCGGGTGCGCGCGATCGGCGCGATGGCGTTGACCCGCACGCCGTAGCGGGCGAGTTCGTCGGCGGCGACGAGGGTCAGCGCGGCGATCCCCGCCTTGGCCGCGCCGTAGTTGCCCTGGCCCGCGTTGGGCACGGTGGTGCCGGAGGCGGAGGCGGTGTTGATCACCGCGGCGTTCGGCTGATTGCCCGCCTTGCTCTGGTCTTTCCAGTAGGCGGCGGCGTGATGCAGCACGGCGGCGTGACCTTTGAGATGCACCGCGATCACCGCGTCCCACTGTGCCTCGTCCATGCCCGCGATGAACGCGTCGCGCAGGATGCCCGCGTTGTTCACCACGATGTCGAGCCCGCCCAGCTCGGCGACGGCCTGATCGACCACACGCTTCGCGCCGTCCCAGGTGGCGATGTTGTCGGTGTTGGCCAGCGCCCTGCCGCCGGCGGCGACGATCTCGTCGGCCACCTCCTGCGCGGGCGTGGTATCGGTGCCCTCGCCCGCGTTGCTGCCGCCGAGGTCGTTGACGAGCACCGCGGCGCCCTCCTTGGCGAACAGCAGCGCGTGCTCGCGGCCGATGCCGCGGCCGGCCCCGGTGATGATGGCTACTCGACCCTCGAGTGCACCCATCGATGTCTCCTCTTCGTGAAGTCTGTGCTGGATCCTGCGACCAGGTAAGGGTTTTCGCTCAGTCCGTGATCTCGGCGAGCCCGTCGCTGAGCACCACGTCGGTGCCGCGCAGAGTCTCGAACGCGTAGGTGGTGACACCGTCGGCGGAACCGACCCGCCAGACACGGGTCTCCAGGTCGTCGCCGGGGAAGACCATCTTGGCGAACCGCACGGCAAATCGCTTCAGCCGGTTGACATCCGAACCACCGACCTCAGTGAGCACCGCCCACGACGCGAACGCCATGGTGCACAGTCCGTGCGCGATGATGCCGGGCAGTCCGGCATCCTTGGCCACCTGCTCGTCCAGGTGCAGCGGCACGGGATCACCGGAAGCCGGCGAGTACCTGAAGGTTTGGTCGTCGTCCACGTGCTGCGGCACGACCGCCACCGGCGGCTGGGCGCGCAGCGCCTCGTCGAACTTGTGCGGCGGCGCCGCGGCGCCGACCGACTTGCCCGCGTCGATATTGCGGAAGAAGGCGGTCAGGTACTGCTCGTTGACCAATTCCCCTTCCTCGGTGCGGCATTCGATGAGGATGGTGATGGTCGTGCCGTTGGGCCTGCTGGTGTACCCGGTCGCCTTGGCCCGCGAGACCAGCTTGTCACCGGGCCGAATCGCCCGATGGAAGTGGAAGTCCTGCTCGCCGTGCACGACCCGGCCGAAGATGTCCATCGGCGCGACATCGATCACCGGCATCATCATCGCCTCGAAAACGGGGACGATGGCGAAGACCGGCGAGGCGAGCTCGCCTGCCAGGTGCGCCTCGATCGGATCGTTGGTCGCCGCGGCGTATTCGCCGATCCGCTCGCCGGTGACCTCGAAACGTTCGTCGTCACACCAGGTTTCCAGGCCCGCGTCGTCGAACTCGACCAGCCGGGCGGCGGCCGTCTCCGCGGTCATGCCGAGGCCAGCGCGTCGAGCTGCTCGAGGGACTTGTCCAGCTGCTTGAGGCCGTCCTTCTCGACCGCCTTGCCGAGCGCGCCCTTGATCAGCGCGCCCTCGAAGTCGCCGGACACCACGATGGTGCTGCCGCCGTCACCCTTGGGCTGGATGTCGAAGGTGAATTCGGTCTTCACACCGGCCATTCCGGTGCCGCCGAGGGTGAGTTTGGACGGCTGTGCGACCGAGACCACGGTCCACTCCAGCTTGTTCGCCATGCCGAGCATCACGATCTTGGCGACCAGCTTGGCGCCCTCGGTCAGCACGGCAGGCGGCTCCTCCATGAAGCGCTCGTGGATGGTGAACCACTTGTCCCAGGTCTGCGGGTCGGAAACGACCGCCCAGAGGGCATCGGGGGTGGCGCTGACGTCCTTGGCGGCTTCGATGTGTCCCATGGGTTGACTCCTCGTCGAGATTCGTTGTGCGAGTTAAGCGATCGGATGTGCGGTGGCGTCGGCTCAGCGGTCGGCACGCTGATAGGCGGTGACCACCGCCGCGCCGCCGAGGCCGATGTTGTGTTGCAGCGCGGCGGTGACCCCGTCGACCTGCCGCTTGTCCGCGGTGCCACGCAGCTGCCAGGTGAGTTCGGAGCACTGCGCCAAACCCGTTGCGCCCAAAGGGTGTCCCTTGGAGATCAGGCCACCGGAGGGGTTCACCACCCACTTGCCGCCGTAGGTGGTCAGGTTGTCGTCGATCAGCTTTCCGGCTTCACCCTCGCCGCAGAGGCCGAGCGCCTCGTAGGTGAGCAGTTCGTTGGCCGAGAAGCAGTCGTGCAACTCGATGACCTGGAAGTCCTCGGCGCCGAGTCCGGCCTGCTCGTAGACCTTGCGTGCCGCCTGCACGGTCATGTCGTAGCCGACGAGGTTCTTGGCGGTCTCGTCGAAGGTGGACTTGAAGTCGGTGGTCATCGCCTGCCCGACGATCTCCACCGCCTGGCCGGCCAGGTTGTGCTTGTCCACGAACGCCTCGCTGGCCAGGATCACCGCGCCGGACCCGTCGGAGGTCGGCGAGCACTGCAGCTTGGTAAGCGGGTCGTAGATCATCCGCGCGCCGCGGATGTCGTCCATCGAGTACTCGTCCTGGAACTGCGAGTACGGGTTGTTCACCGAGTGCTTGTGGTTCTTGTAGCCGATCTTGGCGAAGTGCTCGGCGGTGGTGCCGTACTGCTTCATGTGCTCGCGACCCGCCGCGCCGAACATCCACGGCGCCACCGGGAACAGCACCTCGGAGATCTCGGCGAGCGCCATGATGTGGCGCGCCATCGGCTGCTCACGGTCGTCCCAGGTGGAGCCGAGCGAACCCGGCTGCATCTTCTCGAAACCCAGCGCCAGCGTGCATTCGGCCAGTCCGCCCCGAATCGCCTGCGCCGCAAGGTAGAGCGCGGTCGAACCGGTCGAACAGTTGTTGTTGACATTCACCACCGGGACGCCGGTCATGCCGAGTTCGTAGACCGCGCGCTGACCGGAGGTCGATTCGCCGTACACGTAGCCGACGTAGGCCTGCTCCACCAGGTCGTAGGCGATGCCCGCGTCGGCGAGCGCCTTGGTCCCCGACTCCCTGGCCATGTCCGGGTAGTCCCAGTCGGTGCCGTCTTCGTTCTTGCGGCGGCCCGGCTTTTCGAACTTCGTCATGCCGACGCCGACGACGTAAACCTTGTTCGCCATCGAACTCCTCAGATAGTGCCCGTCCCGGCGACCCGCCGGGTGCCGCCCGCGGACGACGCTGACCGATCCGTCCGGACCGAACTGGAAACAAACATACAGAGATGTATGTAAGTACGCAAGAGTTTCCCCGGTACCCACGGTTCCGCCTATCGATTGGCCAGCGGTTAGCCCAGGATCTGCGACATACCGTCGGAGGTGTATGTATTCCCAGTTCGCGCTGGTGCATGACCGCCGCCACCTGGCACCCAACCTCCGCCGCGCCGGTCGCTGTGATGTGACTCACCGCCCCGGCGGCCGTAACAGCCGCGTAATGGATCGGAAATTCAGCGTCCACAACCGTGTACGACCGTCGAGAGGTTGTTGATCGAAGTGGCGGGGATGAGGAGAAAAAGTGGTCGAGCTCGATACCCGATCGTCGAATTCCGACGGGATCGCCGCAGCCAAAGAAACACTCGAGGACTACACCCTGCGGTTCGCGCCACGGAGTTACCGGAAATGGAGCCCGGCCGTTGTCGGCATCTCCGCCCTCGGTGGCATCGCCTACCTGGCCGATTTCGCGATCGGCGCGAACATCGGCATCGCCAACGGCACCGGGAACGCGTTGCTCGGTATCGCGCTGTTCGCCGTTGTGGTGATGCTGACCGGATTTCCACTGGCCTATTACGCGGCGCGCTACAACATCGACCTCGATTTGATCACCCGCGGTAGCGGATTCGGTTACTACGGGTCGGTCGTCACCAATATCGTGTTCGCCTCGTTCACCTTCATCTTCTTCGCGCTGGAGGGGTCGATCATGGCCCAGGGGCTCGAGCTCGGCCTCGGCGTGCCGCTGTGGCTGGGGTATCTGGCCTCGACGCTGATCATCTTCCCGCTGGTCATCTACGGCATGAACACGCTGGCCAAGCTGCAGGTGTGGACGACGCCGCTCTGGCTGCTGCTGATGGTGCTGCCGTTCGGGTTCCTGCTGGTGCGCCACCCCGACTCGGTGTCCTCGTTCTTCGCCTACGGCGGCGAGAACGGTTCCGGCGTCAGCTTTTCCGGCACGCTGCTGGCCGCCGGGGTGTGCCTTTCACTGATCGCGCAGATCGCCGAGCAGATCGACTACCTGCGCTTCATGCCGCCGCGCACGCCGGACAACGCCCGCCGGTGGTGGACCTGGATGCTGCTCGCCGGCCCCGGCTGGGTGGTCTTCGGCGCGCTCAAGCAGGTGGTCGGGCTGTTCCTCGCGGTGTACCTGATCGCGAATGTGCCTGCCGCGCAGGGCATCGCGAACCAGCCGGTGCACCAGTTCCTGGAGATCTACCGCGACATGGTGCCGGGCTGGCTGGCTATGACACTGGCCGTGGTGCTCGTCGTGATCAGCCAGATCAAGATCAACGTGACCAACGCCTACTCCGGCTCCCTCGCCTGGACCAACTCCTACACCCGAGTCACCAAGACCTACCCGGGCAGGCTGATCTTCCTCGGCGTGAACCTGGTGATCGCGTTGATTCTGATGGAAGCCAACATGTTCGACTTCCTCAATAACATCCTCGGCTTCTATGCCAACTGCGGCATCGCGTGGATCGTCACCGTCGCAACGGATATCGCGGTCAACAAGTACCTGCTGAAGATCTCACCGAAGCAGCCGGAGTTCCGTCGCGGCATGCTGTACGACTTCAACCCGGTCGGGCTGGTCGGCTTCGGACTCTCGGCGGTGCTGTCGATCATGACGTTCTTCGGCCTGTTCGGTGACCTGCTCAAGCCGTACTCCCCCATCGTCGCGGTGCTGGTCTCGTTCGTCGCCACCCCGCTGACCGCGATCGCCACCAAGGGCAAGTACTACCTGCGGCGCAGCGACGACGGCATCGATCTGCCGATGTTCGACGAGCACGGTAACCCGTCCGGGGAAACCCTCACCTGCCACGTCACCGGCCTGGAGTTCGAGCGCCCCGACATGATCGCCTCGGCCACCCCCGGCCCCGAGGGCGAGATCCAGTACATCAGCTCCCTGGCCCTGTCCACCGACAAACCCGGCCACCACCTCCTGCCCCGCCAACACTGACCGTCCCGTCGAGCGGGACGAGACCGAACGGCCCCGCGCCGCACCGGTTCTCGTCCCGCGGTTCAGTCGGGGGTGCGGACGCCGGCCAGGGCGGCCGCGGCGACGTCGTGCAGGTGGGCGGTGGCGCGACGCCAACGGCGGCGGGCACGTTCGTTGTCGGGGTCGATGAAGTTGGAGACGAGGATGCCGCGCAGGGCGTCCATCGCGGTGTAGATGAAGTCGCGGGCTTCCTTGCGGCGGATCTCGTCGGGGACGAAGCGGGCCACGGCCATCAGGACGGCGTTGTTGACGAAAGGCTCGACCTTCTCCATCGCGGCGGCGAGCACGGGATCGGTGCGACCCGCCACCCACAGTTCCACGGTGGCGATGAACAGCGGGCCCTGGTGCAGCTCCCAGAGAAACTCCAGGGCCGCACCGACCGGGTCGTCGCCGCGCTCGACCCTGGCCATCTCGCGCATCGCGGTCTCGGCGCGCAGCTGCGCGAGATGGCTGATCGCGGCGACCACCAGATCGGTCTTGGACCCGAAGTGATGCACCTGCGCGCCGCGGGTGACGCCCGCTCGCTCGGCGACCCGGGGCGTGGTGGTACCGGCATAGCCGTACTCGACCAGACAGTCGATGGTCGCGTCGAGCAACCGCGTGCGCATCTCGGTGCTGCGTTGCTCCTGGGTGCGGCGCTGCGGCTTCGCGACTTCGATCCTGGCCATCCGATGATTCTACACTTACATACAGCTCTGTATGTTCAAGCGATCAGCGCGGCGGCCGCGACCAGGCGCGCGTCGCGCCGGGCCGACCAGACGGTGACGGCGAACAGCAGCACGCCGACCACGGCCAGTCCCGCGCCGACCATGGCGGGCGCGGTATACCCGAGCCTCGCCGCGATCACCGCGCCGCCGAGCCAGGCGCCCGCGGCGTTGGCGATGTTCAGCGCGGCGTGGTTCAGCGCGGCGGCCAGCGTCTGCGCCTCGTGCGCCACGTCCATCAGCCTGGTCTGCAGGCCGGGGGCGAGCGCGGCGCCGCTCACGCCGACCAGGAACGCCCCGATCGCCGCGGTGTACGGGTTGTGCGCCGCCGCAACGAATCCGGCGAGGATGACGGCCATGCCGATCATGGCGAAGTAGATCGCGCGGTCCACGCCGCGGTCGGCGAGCACGCCGCCGACGATATTGCCGACCACCATGCCGACGCCGAACAGCATCAGCACCAGCGGAACCAGACCCGCGGACATGCCCGCGACGCCGGTGAGGGTGGTGGTGATGTAGGTGTAGACGGCGAACATGCCGCCGAAGCCGATCGCGCCGACCAGCAGGGTCAGCAACACCTGCGGACGACGCAGCGCGCCGAGTTCGGTAACGGGGTTGGTCATCGTGATGCCGGTGAGTTCCGGGACGAACTTGATGAGGGCGGCGACCGTGGCCAGCCCGATGACGGCGACCACCACGTAGGCGTCGCGCCAGCCGAGATGCTGACCGAGCCAGGTCGCGGCGGGAACGCCGACAACATTGGCGGCGCTCAGCCCCAGCATAACCGCGGCAACCGCCTTCGCGCGCTGCCCGACCGGGGCGAGGGTGGCGGCGGCGAGCGAGGCGACGCCGAAGTACGCGCCGTGCGGCAGGCCGGAGACGAACCGGGCGGCCACCAGCGTGCCAAAGCTCGGCGCGAGCACGGTCGCCACGTTGCCCAGCGTGAACGCCGCCATCAACGCGATCAGCAATCTCTTGCGGGACACCCGCGCGCACAGCGCGGCGATGACCGGCGCACCGATCACCACGCCGAGCGCGTACGCGGACACGGCGTGTCCCGCCGTTGGTTCGGTGACGCCCATGGCGTGGGCGATATTGGGCAACAGCCCCATGGTGACGAATTCTGTTGTGCCGATGCCGAATCCGCCGAGCGCCAGCGCGAGCATGGCCGGAATATGCCAGTTCGTCCGCTCAGCCTCGGGGCGTGCGGTTACCTGGGTGGCGAGTGGGGTGGTCACGTATTCATGAAACGCCTCCCGCGACGGTTTCGCTTCCCGAGTAAACGTGAGTTGAAACACCTTTAGGCACAGAAAACATGCAGGTCAGAAGGAAAAATCGCCCAATAGGGACGCCGCGGCCATTCGACCTGGCAATTTTCGTTCGGAAACACTCGCGTACCCCGATGCGACTCCCGGCGCTGTACGCGATGCTGCGCGCCCGCCCGGTCTCGGCCTGACCCGGGAAACAATCCGGGCACCCGTACCACCGAGTGGTGCGGGTGCCCGTGCGGTCCCTCCCCGGCGCCGGATTCACTTCCAGCGCCGGGACATTCACCTGATCAGCGCAGTGCGCGGGCCAGGTTGGCGTCCAGCGCGCCGAGGAACTCCTCGGTGCTCAGGTAGCCCTGATCGCCACCGACCAGCAGCGCGAGGTCCTTGGTCATCTGACCACCCTCGACGGTCTTGATGACGACGTCCTCGAGGGTCTGCGAGAAGCCGATCACCTCGGGGGTGTTGTCCAGCTTGCCGCGATGCTCGAGGCCGCGCGTCCAGGCGAAGATCGACGCGATCGGGTTGGTCGAGGTCGGCTTGCCCTGCTGGTGCTGGCGGTAGTGCCGGGTGACGGTGCCGTGCGCGGCCTCGGCCTCACAGGTCCTGCCGTCCGGGGTCAGCAGCACCGAGGTCATCAGGCCGAGCGAACCGAAGCCCTGGGCCACGGTGTCGGACTGCACGTCGCCGTCGTAGTTCTTACAGGCCCAGACGTAGCCGCCCTCCCACTTCATGGAGGAGGCGACCATGTCGTCGATGAGGCGGTGCTCGTAGGTCAGGCCCGCCGCGTCGAACTGGGTCTTGAACTCGGCGTCGAAGACATCCTGGAACGTGTCCTTGAACATGCCGTCGTAGGCCTTGAGGATGGTGTTCTTCGTGGAGAGGTACACCGGGTAGTTCTGCTGCAGGCCGTAGTTGAACGACGCCCGCGCGAAATCGATGATCGAGTTCTTGAAGTTGTACATGCCCATGACGACGCCGCCCTCGTCCGGCATCTTCACGACCTCGTGCTGGATCGGCTCGCTGCCGTCCTCCGGCGTGAAAGTCACGGTGACCGTGCCCGCCTGGTACACCTTGAAATCGGTGGCGCGGTACTGATCACCGAACGCGTGGCGGCCGATGATGATCGGCTTGGTCCAACCGGGGACCAGACGCGGCACGTTGGAGATGATGATCGGGGCGCGGAAGATGGTGCCGCCGAGGATGTTGCGGATGGTGCCGTTGGGCGAGCGCCACATCTTCTTCAGCCCGAATTCCTTGACGCGAGCCTCGTCCGGGGTGATGGTGGCGCACTTGACGCCGACGCCGTGGCGCTTGATCGCCTCGGCGGCGTCGATGGTGACCTGGTCGTCTGTCTTGTCCCGGTACTCGATGCCCAGGTCGTAGTACTCGAGGTTCACATCGAGATACGGGTGGATCAGCTTGTCCTTGATGAACTGCCAGATGATCCGGGTCATCTCGTCGCCGTCGAGTTCGACGACGGTGCCTTCAACCTTGATCTTGGACATGGATCTTCGTGTCCTCCTAGGATGGTGCCCTCATTGCACGGCCAGGCGAACACGCTTGTGAGCGGACCCCAGCTGTTCCAACAGACAACGTATATGCCCCGCGTTGTCCGCGAGACGTGTGGTGCAAACAAGACAAGCGTACTGCTGCCGCCGTTCACGGTGTGCGGGCAGCCCCCCGAGTGAGAAACCCCACGAACTTACTGACTGGTAGGTCAGAGCGCAATTCGCAGGTCGCCCGCCGCACCCACGATAGGTCCGCGGATCGCCGGGTGGCGATCCGCGGACCTGGTTCGTTATCCAGATGATCAGACCCCGACGTGCACCGGCCGGGCCGCGTCGTCGGCGCCCTCGATCAGGGTGGCCGGCCGGTCCCGGATCATCAGCCAGATCACCGGGATAGCCGCGAGGAAGAACCCGGCACCGACATAGAAGGCCACGTCGTAGCTGTGGATCGAGGCGCGAGCGACCAGGTTGTCCAGCGTGGCATGGCTCTCGGCGTAGCTCTTGGCCGTCTGCACCGAGATGGTGGTCAGCAGCGCGGTCCCGACCGCGCCGCCCACCTGCTGCGCCGCGTTCAGCAGCGCGCTGGCCACGCCCGAGTCGGCCTCCTCGACCTGATGCAGTGCGACGGTCTGCATGCCGACGAACAGCGGACCCATGCCGAGCGCGATCAGCAACTGCGCGGGCAGCACGCTGGTCGCGTAGCCGTCCCCGAAACCGAGCTGGGCCAGCCACACCAGGCCGAGCACGCCGAGCACCGCACCGGCCACCATCAGCGGCCGCGGGCCGAGCTTGGGCAGCAGCGCGCTGGTCACGCCCGCGGAGATCGCGATACCCGCCGGGAACGGCAGGAACGCGAACCCGGCCTTCAGCGAGGAGTAGCCGAGCGTGATCTGGAAGTAGTAGCTCAGGAACAGGAACATCGCGAACATGGCGATCGGCACGAGCAGCGCCGCGAGGAACGCGCCGCCCCGGTTGATCTCACCCGGGATATGCAGCGGCAGCAGCGGATTCGCCGAGCGCCGCTCGATGGCGACGAACGCGATCAGCAGCGCGGCACCGGCGACGAGCAGGCCGAGCGTGCTACCGGCCAGCCAGCCGTCGTCGGCGGCCCGGCTGAAGCCGTAGACGATCGCGATCAGGCCAAGGGTCACGGTGACGGCGCCGGGCACGTCGTAGCCGCCGGTCCGCGGCGTCGGCACGTCCCTGACCACCCAGGCCAGCGCGCCGACCAGGGCGAGCAGCGCGATCGGGGTGTTCACCAGCAGGCACCAGCGCCACGAGGCGTACTCGGTGAGCGCGCCACCGGCGATCAGCCCGAGCGCCGCACCGCCCGCGGAGATGCCCGCGAACAGGCCGAAGGCCTTGGCCCGCTCGCCCGGTTCGGTGAAGGTCACCGAGAGCAATGAGAGCGCGGCCGGCGCGAGCAACGCCGCGAACGCGCCCTGCAGGGCCCGTCCGGCGAACATCTCGGCCCCGTTCTGTGCGAGACCGGCAAGTGCCGACGCGGCGGCGAAACCGACCAGGCCGATGATGAAGATCCGCCGTCGGCCGAGGTAGTCGGCCAGTCGGCCGCCGAGCAACAGCAGGCCGCCGAAGATCAGCGTGTAGGCCGTGAGCATCCACTGCTTGTTGCCGTCGCTGATGCCGAGATCCTGCTGCGCGAAGGGCAGCGAGATCGTCACGATCGTGGCGTCGAGCACCACCATGAGCTGGGCCAGCGCGATCACGCCGAGGGCGAACCAGCGCGCTGAACTGCCTTGTCTTTCCGAAACTGCTACCGCTGCCGCGGGGTCGGTCACTGTCTTCTCCTCATCTCAAAGTCGAGCAATCCTGACATGTAGCGACATTTGTCGTCAATAGAAAAATGTCGCACTGCGACAGTTGTCCGTTAATGACACAATCTGGCCCGATTGCGATAGCATGGCGGCATGCTCGAGTCACCGACGCCGCCGAGTACGCACGCCAACCCGGGCCTGCGCGAGCGCAAGAAGCAGCAGACTCGGCTGCGCATCATCGAGGTCGGCCTGAACCTGTGCGACACACAGGGATTCGACGCGACCACGATCGAGCAGATCGCCAACGCGGCCGACATCTCGCCGCGCACGATCAACCGATACTTCGAGAGCAAGGAAGACATCGTCCTCGGGCCGGTGACCGACTTCGGCGCGGCCGTGGCGCAGGCACTGCGCGAACAGCCGCGCACCGGCAACGAACTGCACGCGCTGCGTGCAGCCTTCCTTAAGGTCATCGACCGCGCCGCGACGAACGACAGCACCGACCCGGTGACCTTCCGGCAGTTCCAGCAGATGCGCCGGATCATCCGCAGCAGCGCGTCGGTCGGCATGCGCAGCATCGACCACGCCGAGACCAAGAACGTCGCGATCGCGCAGGTGCTCGCCGAGCGACTCGACACCACGCCCGACGCGCTGCCGGTGCGGCTCATCCTCGGCGTGTGGCAGCTGATCGGTCACCTCGGCATGGAATGCCAGGAGACCGCCTTCGACGACGACGATCTCGAGGCGGCGGCAGCGGCCGGCCGTACCGCCTTCACCACGACATTCGATGAGTTCATGCGGGCGTGCTGCGCCACGGAGGGCGCCGCCGACCGATGAGGTTGCGGCGGGCTCGGCGGCGCCGGTTATGATCAGTTTCAGGTCATGAGTACCAGCGCCAAGCCCCGGCTCGCTGGTCGGCAACCCTCCAGCAGCGGTGGGGTGCTCCGGGTGATGACCGGGCTCTCGAAGGTCGAGAGCAAGCGCGCTTCCAGGAGGTTCCCGAAATGTGTTGTTGTTCTTCGCCGGTATCCCGATAACCGAGCAGTTCTGGCGAGCAACCTTTTCTTTGGAGCAAAACCGATATGACTGACCCCACCGTGTCCGAGGTCGATCCGAGCCAGTGGTCCTTCGAGACCAAGCAGGTGCACGCGGGCCAGGCGCCCGACGACAGCACCGGCGCCCGTGCTCTGCCGATCTACCAGACCACCTCGTACGCCTTCCGCGACACCGACCACGCCGCGGCGCTGTTCGGCCTGGCCGAACCCGGCAACATCTACACCCGGATCATGAACCCCACCCAGGACGTGGTGGAGCAGCGCATCGCCGCACTGGAGGGCGGTGTCGCGGCGCTGCTGCTGGCCTCCGGGCAGGCCGCGGAGACCTTCGCGATCCTGAACCTGGCCGCGGCGGGCGATCATCTGGTGTCCAGCCCGCACCTGTACGGCGGCACCTACAATCTGTTCCACTACACGCTGCCCAAGCTCGGCATCGAGGTGTCCTTCGTCGAGGACCCCGACGACCTGGACCAGTGGCGCGCGGCGATCCGCCCGAACACCAAGGCGTTCTACGGCGAGACCATCGCCAACCCGAGCAGCGCGATCTTCGACATCCCCGGCATCGCGGCCATCGCGCACGCGGCCGGACTGCCGCTCATCGTGGACAACACGGTGGCCACGCCGTACTTGATCCAGCCGCTGGCGCACGGCGCCGACATCGTGGTGCACTCGGCGACGAAGTACCTCGGCGGACACGGCGCCGCGGTGGCCGGTGTCATCGTCGACGGCGGCACCTTCGACTGGACCGTCACCGACGCGCAAGGACAGTCCCGCTTCCCCGGCTTCACCACACCCGACCCGAGCTACCACGGCGCGGTCTTCGCCGACCTCGGCGCACCCGCGTTCGCACTCAAAGCACGCGTGCAACTGCTGCGCGACCTCGGCGCGGCCATCTCGCCGTTCAACGCGTTCCTGATCAGCCAGGGCATCGAGACGCTGAGCCTGCGGGTCGAGCGGCACGTGGCCAACGCCACCGCGGTCGCCGAATTCCTGCAGACGCACCCCGACGTGCTCTCGGTCAGCTACGCCGGTCTGCCCACCTCACCCTGGTACGAACGGGCGCGGCAACTGGCGCCCAAGGGCGCGGGCGCGATCGTCGCGTTCGAGCTGCGCGGGGGTGTCGACGCGGGCAAGAAGTTCGTGGACGGATTAGCCCTGCACAGCCATGTGGCTAACATCGGAGATGTGCGTTCTCTCGTGATCCACCCCGCGTCGACCACACATTCGCAGCTCACGCCGGACGAGCAACTGCTCGCGGGCGTCACTCCGGGACTGGTCCGGCTGGCGGTGGGCATCGAGGGGATCGATGACATCCTCGCCGATCTGCGCGCCGGCTTCACGGCGGCGGCGACGTGACGGTGGGTACCGAACCGAGTTCCCTGCGTTCGTCCGGGGTGGCCCTGCCGCCGCCGGACGGACGGCTCGGGATCATCCCGGTCGGTGACATCGAACTGGAGAGCGGCGCGGTCATCCCACAGGTGCATCTCGCGGTGCAGCGCTGGGGCGAGCTCTCCCCCGAGCTGGACAATGTGGTGCTGGTCGAGCACGCACTCACCGGCGACTCCCACGTGGTCGGCTTCCCGGACGACATCCATCCGCTGCCCGGCTGGTGGGACGGCATGGTCGGACCGGGCTGTCCGCTCGACACCGACGAGTGGTGCGTCATCGCGACGAACGTGCTCGGCGGCTGCAAGGGCAGCACCGGCCCGTCGACCCTGGCTCCCGACGGAAAGCCTTGGGGCGCACGGTTTCCTGAGATCTCCATCCGCGATCAGGTGGCGGCCGAGGCGGCGCTGATGGATCGGCTCGGCATCACCCGGCTGGCCGCCGTCGTCGGCGGTTCGATGGGCGGCATGCGCGTGCTGGAGTGGATGGTCGGCAGCCCCGACCGAGTCGGCGCGGCACTGGTGCTCGCCGTCGGCGCCCGCGCCACCGCCGATCAGATCGGCACCCAGACCACCCAGATCGCCGCGATCAAGGCCGATCCGGACTGGCAGGGCGGCGACTACCACGACACCGATCGCGCGCCGATGACCGGCATGGGCATCGCCCGGCGCATCGCGCACCTCACCTATCGCACCGAGGACGAGCTCGATCACCGCTTCGAGAACAGCGCGCAGGGCGACGAAGATCCTTGGCGCGGTGGACGTTACGCGGTGCAGAGCTACCTGGACCATCAGGCGGGCAAACTGTGCAGCCGGTTCGACCCGGCCACCTACGTGCTGCTCACCGAGGCGATGAACCGGCACGACATCGGCCGTGGCCGCGGCGGCATCGCGGCGGCGCTGGCCGCGACGCCGGTGCCGTGCGTGGTCGGCGGCGTCGACTCCGACCGGTTGTATCCGTTGCGCACGCAGCAGGAACTCGCCGAAGGACTGCCGGGCTGCGACGGCCTGGAGGTCGTGCACTCCAGGGACGGACACGACGGCTTCCTCACCGAGGCGGCGGCGGTGGCGAAGCTGCTGACCGAGACGGTGCGGCTGGCCAGGCAGGCTCGTCAGACCACCAACTGAGGCGCGAAAACCGCTATGCCCCGGCCTGTTCCGGGGGCGCACCGACGAGCAGCCGGACGATGGCGTGCACGAACCCCTGGATCCGTTCGCGCGGGTACTCCTCCGGTTCGCTGACCGCCAGCCTGCCGAGCATCTCGGCGACCTGGAGCAGCGAGTTGGTGAGCAGCGCGGAATCCACACCCGCCCACCGCGGTTCGAGCGCGGTACCGATCCGCACCAGCGCCTCGGCCTGCTCGAAGATGCCGGCGCGCGAATTCCGCAGTGCCTCACGGTATTCGTCGGGCGCGTTGCCCGGTCCGGCGAGGATCAAGCGCCAGCGGGTCGGATTCTCCAGTGCCACACCGACAAACGCCTCGACCGTGGCCGAGGCCGCGACCACCGGGTCGGCGCCGATCAGATCGGTCGGCAGGGTCGCGGCGACCTGTTCCAGGCCGCGCTCGCGTTCCCGTTCCAGCAGTGCGGCAACGAGTTCGGCACGGGTCTTGAAGACGGTGTAGAGCACCGGCTTGCCGACGCCCGCCTCCTGTGCCACCGCCTCCATGTTCAGCTCGTGCAGTTCCATCCTGCCCAGCACCGTGAACGCTGCGTCGAGCAACTGCGCCCTGCGCTGCTCCGGCGGCAGGCGCGGGGCATAGCGGCGACGCGGCCGCTGCGCCGCGCTACGCGATGTGGTCACTGCCGCCTCACCTCCATGCGCTCCATCCTGACAGCATCGGCCCACGGGCGGGGAATCCCGCCGGTCACAAATGCTACGCCCCCGTTGTATTCGTCACACGCAATTGCTACGGTTGCGTTGTATTCACCCCATCGTCCGGGGCGATCACCGCAAAGGAGCACGTGATGCACTTCGATCCGACCACCCTGCGCCGGGACGACTACGGGTTCTTCGGCCCCGATTCGCCCAGCTGGAAGATCTGGACCGCGCCCACCGCGGTGATCGGCTTCCAGCGGGCGGTGGTGCTCGAGCACTTCGACCCGTTCCTCACCGCCGCCGTCGCCGACTCGCGTGGCATCTACAGCGACCCACGCAAACGGCTCGACCACACGTTCTCCTACTTCCTGATCGCCGCCATCGCCGACGGACGCACCGCCATCCAGGCGGCCGAACACCTCATGCAGGTGCACGCCCCCATGACCGGCATCGAGCCGATCAGCGGCAACCGGTACAGCGCGAACAGCCCCGAGACCCAGCTGTGGATCCACATCACCGGCTGGCACTCGGTGCTCAAGGCCTACGAGGTGTTCGGCCCCGGCCCGCTCACCCCCGAGGAGGAGACGCGGTTCTGGCACGAGTGCGCCATCGCGGCCGAACTGCAGACCTGCAAGCCGCAGGACGTGCCGCGCTCACGCGAGGAGGTGCGCGCCTACTTCGACCGGGTGCGCCCGCGCCTGTGCACCTCCGAACGCGCCGAGGAGGGCATGCACCACCTGCTGTGGACCTCGCCGCGCAACGGCGCCGGGCTCTCGTATGCCATTGGGAGCAGGCTGCTTTCGCTGGCCTCGGTGGCGACGCTGCCGAAGTGGATGCGCAAGCTCGGCCGGTTCGATCGCTGGGGCATCATCGATCTCGCGGTGCGGATTCCCGCGAAGGTGCTGGTGTGGAGCTTCAGTCGGTTCAATTCGTTCGGACTGCTCGCGGCGGCGCCCTTCATCGCGCCGATGGCGGGACAGATCTTGAAGGAGCACCTCAACGCGGCGCCGCCGACCCGGCTCGAGACCGTCACCCCGGCGCAGGCCCGCGCACTGCACGGCAACCGCGGCGCGCGGCCCACGCCGGAATTGGTCCCGGAATCGGCCTGACCGGAAGGCATTTCCCGGGATCCGCCCGCCGCGTCGAGGGGTGCGGTGCGGCGGATCAGCGCACTCAGGCGACGCCGAGAGTGTTGATCGTCGCGGCGATGAAGACGATGGACGAGCCGAGCAAGGTCAGCGCGCCCACGTCGAAAGGCTTGCTGCGCACCGCGAGCAGGCCGACCCGCGCGGTCGGCAGGCACAGCCGGAACGCGGCGGCCAGCAGCGTGGCCCCGCCGAAGAACAGGGCGCCCCTGCGCCACCGATCCTGGGCGACGAACACGATCGCCACCAGAATGACCAGCGTGACGAGCACGAGCGGCAGGTGGCAGCGCAGGAACTGGGAACCGAAGCCACCTGTCCCCTGATCCACACTCGAACTCTCGACACCAGTCACCCCCCGATTCTTACAGACCTGACCCCGCCCGCGTCGCCCCGCGCCCGTCGGCGTCGGCGGGATCGCCCTTGTCGGCCGACTACTCCCATGCCCCTCACGCCCGCGATCGGGCTCGACGACCTGCGCGAATCCCTGCTCGCCCAGCTGTCCAAGGCGCAGCTGGCGGAACTGGCCGTCACCATCGCCTGGGAGAACCAGCGCGCCCGCGTCAATCAGGGGCTCGGGGTGCGGCCGACGGGCATGGCCGAAGGTGGCGTCTGCGCGCTACCGGAACGGCCGACGAAAGCCGAATAGCCTTGTGGTCGAAACGATTCGATGCACTGCCCCGAAAAATGGGGGCGTGCACCCCCTGGTGCGATCATCGCGATCATGATTCGACGATTTTCCCTCCTCGCGCCGCTCGCCGTCGCGGCGGCCGCGCTGGCGCTGCCCGGCGCCACCGCCAACGCTATCCCCGGCCTCGACGCCCCGGTGATCGAAGAGGCCTTCTCGGTGAGTGGCTCGGTCTCGGTGAAGTTCCACAACCCGAACGACGCCGGCGTGTGCTGGATCTTCAACGCCAAGACCGGCGATATCTTCGGCGGCAACAACCCGACCTCGTTCGCCACCAACGACCACAAAATGGTCCAGACCTCGTTGGGCAACGGCAGCCTGCCCGCCGGTCAGGTGGTCGACGTCCGCGGCGCCTGCGCCTGGGAGCGCCCCATCGGCCCCCACGACAACGTGACGCTCACCGACATCATCCCCGTCACCGTCGTCGGCAAACCCAGCACCGGCAGCTTCGGCTGACCCACGCTCCGATGAGGTAGCCGTACATTCTCCCCTGACTGACCGGTTCCTCGGCGGGATGCGGCTACCTGATTGACTTGGGGCGTGTTTCGTCTGATGTTTCATGAGCCGGTGATTCCTGGGAATACCGGGAACGCGATTCGGTTGGTGGCGGGGACCGGGGCAGAGCTGCATTTGGTCAAGCCGCTGGGGTTCGACCTGTCCGAGGCGAAGTTGCGGCGGGCCGGGCTGGACTACCACGACCTGGCCTCGGTGACGGTGCATGCGAACCTGGCCGCGGCGTGGGCGGCGTTGCGGCCGGAGCGGGTGTTCGCCTTCACCACGCAGGCGAGCACGCGCTACACCGACGTCGCCTACCGCGCGGGCGACGTGCTGTTGTTCGGGACCGAGCCGACCGGATTGCCGCCCGAGGTACTCGACGACCCGCAGGTGACCGAGCAACTGCGGATTCCGATGCTGCCGGGGCGGCGCTCGATGAACCTGTCCAACGCCGCGGCGGTCACCGTGTACGAGGCGTGGCGGCAGCTCGGCTTCCCAGACGGCACATAGACCGGTTCAGCAGTCGATCTCGAAACGCTTGTGCCGTGCGGTCGCACCGGCCGCCAGCCGAACGGCGCTCTTGGCCACCCCGTAGTGCGCGGCGAGCAGTTCGATGGCGGCCTTGTTCGCCTTGCCCTCGACCGCGGGCGCGCGCACGTACAGCTGCAAGGTGCCGTCGTCGAGGGTTTCGACGAGCGGCCCCTTGCGGCTGTTCGGTTTGATCGTCGCCCGGACGATGGTCGGCACTGCTCCTCCTGTAAAGGACCGTCTCCCACGGTATTAGACGGCCGAACGGGTCCGCCCTCTATCTCGGACCCGCCCGGCCACCCTACGTTCAGGACTCGGTTTCCGCCGAACCGCCGCCGGTTCCCGTGGCGCCAGACCCCGACGCATCGGGACCCGAACTGCCCGCGGCGCTTCCGGTAGCCGAGGCCCCCTGGGTGCCGCCCGCCGTACCCGCCGGTGCGACGCCGGCCGCGACCGGCGTCGACCGGCCTGCCTCGCCGTGCGCCGGACCACTCGTGCCGGACTTCTTCCGCCGCAACACCGTTCGCACGATGCCCCACACCACGGCGGCGAGCAGCACGAGGAAGCCGAGCCACGGGATCGCCTTGCCGGTGAACACCACCGCGTCCTTCAGCCAATCCACCAGCGAGTTCCACCCGTCGACGATGCCTTCCCAGAAGCTGTCGGCACGCTCGGCGTCGACCTTCTTGGTCGTGGTGGTGATGTCGATCGACAGGCTGGACAGCGCGACCTGATCGTCGAGGTGACGCTTCTGCGCGGTCAGGCTGTCGAGTTCGCCCTGCCTGCTGGACAGCGCCTGCTCGGCGTTGATCAGGTCGGCGGTGTTGGTCGCGTTCGCGATGAGCCCGCGCAGCCGGTCGACGGAGGCCTGCAGCGCCTTGATCCTGGCGTCGAGGTCTTCCCACTGCATGGTCACGTCGTCGCGGTTGGTGCTCACCCGGGTGACCTTGCCGATGCCGCCGAGACCGTCGATGAACGCGTCGGTCTTGTCCGCGGGTATCCGGACGGTGAGCGTGGCGCTGGCGTCGGTGTCCCCGGTGCCCGGCTGTTCGGTGCGGCTGTCGATCCGGCCGCCGATCTCGCGGACCCGATCGGCGATCTTGCCCGCCGCATCGATCGGCTTGTCCGCGGTGATCTCCACGCTGCCGGTGACGACTTCCTTACGCGCCGAGACGGTTTCGCTGCCGCCGGCATTGTCCTTGCGGGCGGGGCCCTGGTCGCGCAGCGCCGGTGGCGGCAGCGCGGCGGGCGCCGTCGCCTCGACGGTGGCGTAGGAGGATGGCCGACCCGGCGGCGCGGACTTGTTCGCGTCGTCGGAACCACAGCCGACGAGCAACGTGAGACCGAGCAGGCCGATGCACAGCACAGCAAGCTTCCGCATGATTCGCACAGTAACCGCTCCGATCACCGGAAAGGCGCGACATAACGGTTCTCTAGAACGCTTCTAACAGTTCCTTAAAAAGCGGCGCGGCCAGGACGTTCGTCGAGTTGCGCTGTGATGGCGGCGATCCGCCGCGACAGCGGCGGATGGGTGCCGAACACCCGCTGGTTCAGCGCGACGAGCGGGTGCGGGCGCGGGGACCGCCAGCGGTCCAACGCGGTGGCCAGTTCGCGACCGTAGCCGAGTTCGACGGCCACTCGATCGGCCGCGTACTCCCCGCGCCGCGACTGTGCGGCCCGAGCGGGCGGTTCCAGCACGAGCAGAATCACGAAAAGGTACGCGAGCGCGGCGCCGAGGACCGGCGTCAGCACCAGCACCACGACCGGCAGCAGCGCCACGGCCACGACGAACCGCGCGACCAACGCGTACACCCCGAGGAAGCCGACGATCCGGCCGACGCGCTTGCACAGCGCCCACAGATAGCGTCCTGGCAGGGCGATCCAGGCCTCCAGCAGCCGCAGCCGCGCGTCCACGCGCACGTGATGGCCGAGTTCGTGCGCGAGCACCGCCTCGAGCTCTCGCGGTTCCAGGCCTGCGATGGCCGAACTCGTCACCGCGATGATGCGGCTCGGCGCGGCGTAGGCGCTCGGCTCGGCCGACTGCTGCACCCACAGCCCATAGGGCCAGCCGTCCATTCCGGGTGCGCTGGTGACGTTGGCCCACGCGGCGGCGAGAATGCTGTCCTCCGGCTCGATCGGCCGCCGGAAGCCGACCGCCTTGGCGTAGTTCGCCCGGTTCGGCGTGAGCCAGGCGATGTCGACCAGGAGCGCGCCGAAGAGCACCCACAGCACCACGACCGTCACCAGCAGCCAGGTGCCGATCCAGGCGCCGAGGGCGAAAACCACCAGGGCGCTGAGCAATAGGGTCGGCAGCGCCAACGCCACCGTGCCGGCCACCGCGACGAAGCCTGGCCTGCGCACGACGCGGCGGCGTGCCGTGTCGTCCTCCGATGGTGTGGGCATGTCCACTCCCCCGCTCACCCAGCAAAGCTCTTCAGAATACGCTGCACACGGCCGCGGCGGGGCCGAATCACCAAGCGACTCAGCGAAAGTCCCGCGACTTCGAATCGACCCGCAGCTCCAGCCCGCGCAGGTGCTCGGCGACGACGGTGACCGCGCCCTCGGCGTTCTGCACCCGGCCCCGGATGAGCAGGGCGGGCGCGCTCTGCGCGAGGCGGCGATAGCGCGTCCACAGCCCGACCGAGCAGACGACGTTCACCATGCCGGTCTCGTCCTCCAGGTTCATGAAGGTGACACCGCCCGCGGTGGCGGGGCGCTGGCGGTGCGTCACCGCGCCGCCCACCAGAACTCGCGTGCCGTCGGGCACCGTGAGCAGATCGGCTGCGGGGATCACGCCGAGCGCGTCGAGCCGCGGGCGCAGGAATTCGGTGGGGTAACTCCGCGGCGAGACCCCGGTGGCCCAGACGTCGGCGGCGGCCAGTTCGAGAGCGCTCATGCCGGGCAGCACGGGCGCGGTGGTGGCGGCGCCCGTGCCGGGCAGGCGATCCGGGCGCTCTCCCGCGGCGGCGCCCGCGGCCCAGAGCGCTTCGCGCCGGGTGATCCCCAGACTGCCGAGCGCACCCGCGGTGGCCAGCGATTCCGCCTGGGCGACAGTGAGTTCCACCCGGCCGGTCAGGTCGAGGAAGCTGGTGTAGCGCCCCTGATCCCGGGCGGCGACGATCTTTTCGGCCAGGTCGGTGCCGATATGCCGGACCGCGGCGAGGCCGAGGCGGACCTCGGTGCCGTCACGTTCGAGGGTGGGTTCGGCACGGCTGGCATTGATGTCGGGGCCGTGCACCACAACGCCGTGCCTGCGGGCGTCGGCGACCAGCGATTGCGGCGAATAGAAGCCCATCGGCTGGGCGCGCAGCAGCCCGGCGCAGAACGCCGCAGGATAGTGCAGCTTGAACCACGCCGAATAGAACACGATCGAGGCGAAGCTCTGCGAATGACTTTCCGGGAAGCCGAAATTGGCGAAGGCATAGAGCTTTTCGTAGATGCGATCGGCGATCTCGCCCTCGATGCCGTGCAGCTCGCGCATGCCTTGGTAGAGACGCGCTTTGAGCCGCCGCATCCGTTCCGGCGACCGTTTGGAGCCCATCGCGCGACGCAGCTGATCGGCCTCGGTGGCGGAGAAGCCCGCGACGTCGACGGCCATCTGCATCAGCTGCTCCTGGAACAGTGGCACGCCGAGGGTGCGGGCCAGCGAATTCGCCAGTGCCGGATGATCGTAGTCCCAGTCCTCGAGCCCGTTGCGCCGCCGGATGTAGGGGTGCACCGAGCCGCCCTGGATCGGGCCGGGCCGGATCAGCGCCACCTCGACCACCAGGTCGTAGAACGTGCGGGGACGCAGCCGGGGCAGGGTCGCCATCTGCGCTCGCGACTCCACCTGGAACACGCCCACCGAGTCGGCGCGCGAGAGCATCTCGTAGACGGCAGGCTCCTGTAGGTCGAGCCGGTGCAGCTCGACCACCTCGCCGGTGTGCTCGCGCACCATGTCCATCATGTAGCGCAGCGCAGAGAGCATGCCGAGGCCGAGCAGGTCGAACTTCACCAGATCGATGGCGGCACAGTCATCTTTGTCCCACTGCAGCACGCTGCGGCCGGGCATGCGCGCCCACTCCACCGGACAGACGTCGGCGATCGGCCGATCACAGATCACCATGCCGCCGGAGTGGATGCCGAGATGCCGTGGCAGCCCCTCGATTTCACCGGCCAGCCGCAGCACCTCGGCGGGGATGTCGGTGTTCACCTCGGTCTCGACGCCGGTCCACCTGCTCACCTGCTTACTCCAGGCGTCCTGCTGTCCCTGCGAAAAGCCCAGCGCGCGAGCGGCATCGCGCACCGCGGACCGGCCGCGATAGGTGATCACGTTGGCCACCTGGGCGGCGTACGCGCGGCCGTACTTGGCGTAGACGTGCTGGATGGCCTCCTCCCGGCGATCGGACTCGATGTCGATATCGATATCGGGCGGGCCGTCGCGCTCCGGCGAAAGGAAACGCTCGAACAGCAGGGTGTTGCCGACGGGATCGACATTGGTGATGCCGATCGCGTAGCAGACGGCCGAGTTGGCCGCCGAACCCCGGCCCTGGCACAGGATGTCGTTGTTGCGGCAGAACTCGACGATGTCGTGCACCACCAGGAAGTAGCCGGGAAACTCCAGCTCCTCGATCACCGCGAGCTCGTGCTCGATCTGCCGATAGGCCTTGGGGTTTCGTTCCCGCGGCCCGTACCGGGCGGCGGCGCCGGCGAAGGCGAGCGAGCGCAGATAGGACGTCTCGTCGTGACCGGCGGGCACGGTGAACGGCGGCAGGTTCGGTGCGATCAGCTTCAGATCGAAGGCACATTCCTTGGCGAGCACCGCCGCGTTGCGCACCGCCTGCGGGCACTCGGCGAACAGTCGTGCCATCTCCGCGCCGGAACGCAGGTGCGCGCCGCCGGTGGGCGCCAGCCAGCCCGCGATCTCGTGCAAACTCCGGCGCGCCCGGATCGCGGCCAGCGCCATGGCCCGGCGGCGCTGCCGCGGCGCGGCGAAATGCGCTCCGGTGGTGGCGATCACGGGCAGGCCGAGCCGATCGGCCAGGGCGAGCAGATGCGCGTTGCGCTCGTCGTCCTCCGGAACGCCGTGGTGGGTGAGTTCCACGCTCACCCGGTCGGCGCCGAAGCGTTCCGTCAGATCGCGCAGCGCGGCCTCGGCCCGCACGAGCCGGGTACTGCCCGAGCGCAGGTCGTCCGCGAGCGCCTGCCGCAGCTGCCCTTTCCGGCAGCCGGTCAGGATCTGCCACTGACCACCGGCCGCGGCGGTGAGAGTGTCGAGGTCGTAGCGCAGGATGCCCTTCTCCCCCGCCGCCATGTGCGCGGCCGCGATCTGCCGGGAGAGCCTGCGATAGCCCTCCTGTCCGCGCGCCAGCACCAGCAGATGCGGTCCGGCGGGGTCGGGAGATCCGGTGCGCGGCATGGAATCCGGCGCATCGATGTGCCCGCGCCGGGCAGCGCCGGCACCGCCGGGGTCGGCGGCGCCGAGCACGCCGTCCTGGCCGGTCGCCGAATCCCGTTGGCGCTCGGCACGATCCGCGCCTTTGCCGGGACGCCGCGAGGTCGGCCGTTCGGTGCCGAGGGACAGCTCGGACCCGAAGACGGTCGGCATGCCGAACTCTCTGGCGGCCTCCGCGAAGCGCACCGTGCCATAGAAACCGTCGTGGTCGGTGAGCGCGATCGCCTCCAGGCCGAGGCGCACGGCCTCCTCCACCAGTTCCTCCGGCTGGCTCGCCCCGTCCAGGAAGCTGTAGGCCGAGTGCGCGTGCAGTTCCGCGTACGGCACCCGTGGCTCGTCGGCCGGCGCCACCGGCTCGGCCCGATATGCCCCGCGCTTGCGTGACCACGCCGGGCTGTCACCGCCGTCGCCCGGATACATCGCCTCCGGATTCGTGCGGCCGGGCCTGCCGGAGAGCACCCGCTCCAGCTCCATCCAGGTGGGCGGGCCGTTACTCCACCCCACCGCGCATCACCTCCTCGGCGGGTCAGCTCGACAGCGGGTCGGTCACACCGCGGGCCAACGCGGATTCGACGCGTTCGAGTTCGGAGCGGATCAGCGCGCCGTACGCGTCGGCGGCCAGGACATCGAGGTGCCCGCGCGCGATGGTCAACTGCATGCGGGCGGTGTCGAAATCGCCGACCCGGCGGTGGCTGTCGGCCAGGTTCAGATACAGCGACGGCAGAAAGCTGCGCAGGCCCTCGTCGAGCGGGATGCCGGGGCCGAACACCGCGGCCAGCGCCCGCCGATCCCAGAGCAGCGCGTCGTCGGCGGTGTCCTGGAGATCCGCCAGGTGATGCGCGATCACGCAGCGGTGCAAGGGATCACCGCCCTCACCGATCTCGTCCCACAACTGCTCCAGCGCCTTTCGCGCCGCCGCCGGGTTCCCCCCACCGAGCCGCACCGCGGCAAAGATGTCCGCCATCCGATCGTCCGCCATGCGCCGAGTATCGCACATATGTTCGATAGATTTCGAGGTTGTTCGACCCGCATTCGCCACCGGAATACCGCCGCGGAACGTGACAAGCGCCACTTGGCAGGTAAACTTACTTCGGAGTAAGTTCGTGCCAACCAACCTGCAAAGGAGCAGCGATGACCGAAGCCTCCGCTGACGCCGCCGGCCCACGTCGCCGCCGCAACCGCGATATCGCCGGACGGCATGTCCTGATCACCGGCGCCTCGTCCGGCATCGGCCGCGCGGCCGCGCTCGCCGTCGCAGGCAAGGGCGCCACGGTGTTCCTGCTCGCGCGCCGGGCCGACGAACTCGCCAGCGTCGTCGAACAGATCAAGGCCGCGGGCGGCGACGCCTACGCCTACCAGTGCGACGTCACCGCTTCCGACTCGGTGGATCACGCCGTGAAGACGATCCTCGACGAACACGGTCACGTCGACATGCTGGTGAACAACGCGGGCCGATCGATTCGGCGCGCGATCCATCGGTCCACCGACCGGTTGCACGACTTCGAACGGACCATGGCGGTCAACTACTTCGGCGCGCTGCGGCTGACGCTGGCGCTGCTGCCGCAGATGCGCGAGCGCAAGTTCGGCCACATCGTCAACATCAGCAGCGCGGGCGTACAGGTGGCGACGCCGCGCTTCGCCGCCTACCTGGCCAGCAAGGCGGCCCTGGACAAGTTCGCCGAGGTGGCCTCAGTGGAGACGATGGCCGACGGGGTCACCTTCACCACCATCCACATGCCGCTGGTGCGCACCCCGATGATCACCCCGAGCGGCGATCAGGGACCGTCCGAATCCCCCGAATGGGCCGCGGCGACCATCGTGCGCGCGCTGACCGAACGCCCCAAGCGCATCGATGTGCCGCTCGGCACCTTCGCCGAATACGGCGCCCTGCTCACGCCCAAGTTCCGCGACCGGATCCTGCACCGCTACTACCGCGCACTGCCGGACTCCCCCGCGGCCAAGGGCGAACAGGTGGAGGAGACCGAGGACAACGCCGAACCCGTTGTCACCCAAGCGCAACCGCGGCCACGCTCGGCCGCGCGCCGGGTCACCGGCACCGCGCTGCGCCGCGCCGCGCGCTGGGTGCCCGGCACCCACTGGTGAGCCGAGCCGCCGGGTTCAGGCGGCCAGGAACGGGTGCACCGCGGCGGCGAACTCGCGATAGCGGTCGCGGTGGATGCTGTGGCCGCAGCTGAACGCGGTGACCGTGCAGTCGGGGACGGCCGTGCGCAGGAACTCGAGCTTCACCGGATCGACCATGCCGCCGGGACCGCCGCGCAGCACCAGCGTCGGCGCGGTGATGTCGCGCAGCCGGTCCCACCACTCCGGGTTCGGCTTGCGGAACTGCTCCAGCGCGGTCCTGGTCATCGACCGATCGAAGGCCAGCACGGCACGCGGATGCCGGACCAGGCTGGAGGTGGCGTGCCACAGCTCGGGCACGGTCGGGAAACGCCGGGTCAGGCGTAATTCCTCGGCGCCGGATTGCAGCGGCAGCGGGCATTCCTCGATGACCAGGCGACGGACCAGCTCGGGCCGCTGCTGCGCGACGCAGGAGACGGCGTAGCCGCCGAGCGAATGACCGACCAGATCCACCGAGGACAGCCCCAGCCGCTCGCACAACCGCAGCACGTCGGCGCCGAACTCGTCGAACCGGTAGGACTCGGTGTGCGCGCTGCGGCCGTGGCCGCGCAGGTCGGGGATGATCACCCGGCGGCCCGCCTGCCGCAGGGCCCGCGCGAATCGGTCCCAGGTGTGCCCGTCCCCGCCCATGCCGTGCACCAGCACCACGGGCACGCCGGAACCCGCGTTCGCCCCCGAGTCCCGGTAGGCGATCCGCACGTCACCGAATGCCGCGTCGGCCGCCGTGAGATCCACGATCTTCGAGAGTACCGGGGCCGCGGCGGGCGGACCCGCGACTTGTCACGCGGATCACGCGCACCGAGCGATCCGCCGCACCGGGGCCGCGGCCCCGGTGCGGAAAACTTCTTGGTGAAACCCGTTGTGCCACGACATACTCCGGGCATGCCGTCATTCGCGGAGTACGACCGCAGAAACTATCCCACCGTCGACGTGGCCACCGGATACGACGGCTGGGCCCCGACCTACGAGAACACCGTCATGGACGAGATGGATCTCGCGCTGCTGGCCCGGCTGCGGCAACCGGCGTGGGAGCGGGTGCGCCGAGCCGCCGACCTCGGCTGTGGCACCGGGCGGACCGGTGCTTGGCTGCGTGACCGGGGCGTCGCGGAGATCGACGGGGTCGACGTGAGCACGCAGATGCTGAAGCGGGCCGCCCAGCGCGGCGCGCACAGCACGCTCACCACCGGAGACGTGCGCGACACCGGGCTGCGCGGCGGGGCCTACGACCTGATCATCGCCTCGCTGGTGGACGAGCACCTGCCCGACCTGGCCCCGTTCTACGCCGAGGCCTGGCGGCTGGCCGCGCCGGGCGCGCGGTGCGTGCTGGTCAGCTTCCACCCGCAGTTCATGATGGTGACCGGCATGCCGACGCACTACACCCCGGCGGGCGGCGAGCCGGTGGCGATCAGCACGAACCTGCACCTGATCAGCGAGCACCTGAGTGCGGCGTTGGCGGCGGGCTGGGTGCTCACCGAATTCGCCGAGGCGCTGATCGACCAGACGTGGCTGGCCGCGAAACCGAAGTGGACGCAGTTGCTCGGGCAGCCGTTCACCATGGCCTCGGTGTGGACCCGGCCTCAATCGTAAAGCCCTTCCGCATACCAGTTCTCGCCGCGATAGAGCAGCAGCAGCACCCGTACCTCGGTGGGTGCGCCGTCGAGCTGCACCTGCGCGCGAGCCGTGAAAGTGACCGCGCCGTCGTCGTTTCCGGGGGTTTCCGGCGCCCACCAGCGCTCGTCCACCGGCCACGGGCCCGCCCACCCGGCCAGCCGCCACTGCCTGCTGCCCCAGCGCAGCCGGGACGGATCGGCGCTGAACAACGCGCGGTCGGTGATCCGGATCGCGGTGCCGTCGGCGGCCTCCAGCCGAACCTCGGGGCGGTGCAACAGAATCAGCGCCGGCGCGGGCTCCGGCAACCTGCCCGGCCACGGCAGCGCCGGGTCAGCGGCGGGTACCAGCTCGTCACCCAGCGCGACCATGGTGACGCGTTCGGTGGGCCCGCGGCCGCCGCTGAGCACGCCGACCCGCACCGCCTCCCCGCCGAGCAGGCCCTGCACCCGGATCAGCGCCCGCCGGGCCCGCTCGTCCTGTTCGCCGACGCCGCCCCACAATCCGAGCTGCAACGCCCCGGCGGCCACCACCTCGACCGGATCGAGGCGCAGCCGCACGATCGGCGCGGTGGGCCGATCCCGGTGGGTGAGCCAGCCGTCGAGCTGCCAGCGCACCCGGTCGGCGGTGCCTTCCGGGGTCAGCGGCTCCGCGCAGCGCCAGATCCGGGAAAGCTCCTCCCCCGCTTCGGTTTCGGCGAGAATCGACAACCGGGTGCAGGCCAGTCCGGCGGCCGCGAGCGCGGCGTGCAGCCGGGCGGCGAGCAGCCTGCCCGCGAAAGCGGCGGCGTCGACCCGCTCGATCGGCGGATCGCAGGGATGCTCCACCATCAGGTCTTGCGGCGGCTGCCGTGCCGCGGGCGGCCGCTCCGGCGCCGCGTTGGCACTGCGATGGGCCAGCACCGCGTCCGCGCCGAAACGCGAGGCCACCTCGCCCGTGGACAGCGCGGCGAAATCGCCGATCCGGCGTAAACCCAAGCGGTGCAGCAGATCCACCAGATCGGTGCGCTCCGGCGCGGCCAGGCTCGGCTCGACCGCCAGCTCGCGCACCGGCAGCGGCGCCAGGAAGCGCGCCCCGTGCCCGGCGGGCACGAGCACGCCGCGACGGGCCGCGATTACCGCCGTCGACACCTCGTCGGCGATGCCGATCTGCGCCTCCACCCCCGCGGCGGCCGCGGTGTCGACGAGCCGCTCGGCCGCCACCTCCTCGGAACCGAAAAACCTTGCGGCACCGCGCGCGCCGAGCACCAGCAGCCCCGGCCGCAACACCTCGACGCCGGGTACCGTCTCGTCCACCGCCGCGACCACCGGCTCGAACAGTCGCGCGTCCCGATCCGGATCCGCCTGCGCGAGAAACAGATCCGGGCAGCGGGCCTGCGCCTCCCTGCGCTTGATCCCGCGCCGCACCCCATCGGCGCGCGCGAGCGCCGAGCACGCGACCACCCGGTTGGCGAACAGCACCGCCACCGGCCGCGTCGCGGGCAGCCCGGCCAGCGCCGCCGCGGCGACCGCGGGCCAATCGGGGCACCACAGCGCGAGCACCCTGGTCGGCCTCCCCGATTTCGGGCCGATCATGGTGTCGCCGAGCCGTTCTCGAACACGTCGGCGCTCGCTCACGAGGCCGCTTCGCCGGCGTCGAGCACCGGCACGGCGCGCGGAACCGGCTCGTGCCGGACCCATTCGACCCGGCCCGCCCGCGAACACAGGTCGAGCCTGCCGCGCCGGGGTTGGTCCTGCTTGGCGCGCACCTCGACCTCGAGGCCGAGGCCGCGCAGTCGCCCGCGCCCCCGGCCGAGACCCGCGTAACCGGCCACCCGCGCGTCCAACCGCAGGGTGGGGCCGGGCCAGCGGCCGTCGGTGACCACCAGGGTCGAGCCCTTGGTACGGGCACGCGCGGCGATCACCCTGGTGCGGGCGGGCGGCACGGCGACGCCGTTCAGGCCGAGCACGACCAGGTCCAGCCCGTCGAGCAACACCGCGGCCACCTCCACCGGATCCCGGCCGGGGTCGGCGATCACGGCGAGCCGCTCCAACTGGGCGCCCATCTCCGCCGCGGCCAGCAGGCCGAGGCGCGGCACGCCGACCACCGCGGCGTGCCCGCCCTCGCCGGTCACCGCGGCCACCAGCCCGGCGAGCAGCGAACGCGCCCCCGCGTAGGCCACGACGGACCCCTTGGCCAGACCACCGCCCGGCAACAACTCGGCGAGCGGCGGCGGCACCGCGAGCACCTCCCGGCTCAGTTCGGCTTCGACGGGTATCCGCTCGACCGCCGCCGCTCCGCGCCCGGGGATGGCCGCCATCTTTTTCCGCAGCTCAGACAAGGTCGCCTGGGTATCTCGGCCGGTCGCGGGCGCCGAGCCACCCGGCAGCGCCCCCACCCGCTTCCGCGCATCCGAACCCATCCCTACCACCTACTTCCCACGATGGACCAGGGTCGGCACCGACTCAGCTATCGATCCGTAATCGAATATACGTTCGATACCTGCTCAGTAGAAACCGACCCCCGGGTTCCGTCAAGGGGGCGCACCCGCCGGGGTGATTTCGCAACGATGCCGTTGTAAAACGACGACCGGTCTATCCGGTCGTTACGCGGGGGCGACGGCGGCATGCGGTGTCGTCACGAATCAGGCCAGCTAAGCCCATTTTCCGCTACCCTCGCACCCGTGACCGAACGCGCTCGTCCCATCGTCGGCCCCGACTATCTCGTCGCAGGCCGCTACCGGCTGCAGTCGAAGGCGGGCGGGGGTGGCATGGGCGCGGTCTGGCTCGCGCACGACCGGCTGCTCGATCGGGATGTGGCTATCAAACAGGTCATCTCGACGGCCGGACTCGACGAGCAAGCGGCCAACGAGATCCGCAGCCAGATCATGCACGAGGGCCGGGTCGCCGCCAAGCTCTCGCACGAGCACGCGATCGCCGTGTACGACGTGGTGCTCGAGGCGGGCGAACCGTGGCTGGTGATGGAACACCTGCCCTCGCGCAGCGTCGCCAAGGCGCTCGCGCTGGTCGAAACCCTCCCGCCGATCGAAGTGGCACAGATCGGCGCGCAGGTGGCCGACGCGCTGGCCGCGGCACACGCGGCGGGCATCGTGCACCGAGACATCAAGCCGGGCAACATCCTTGTCGCCGACCGCGGTCCCATCGTCGGCATGGCCAAGCTCAGCGACTTCGGCATCTCGCGCGGCGCGGGCGAGCACTCCGACGAACCCGACGGCGTGATCACCGGCACCCCCGCCTATCTGCCGCCGGAGGTGGCGCGCGGCGCCCAGCCGACCAAGGCCAGCGACGTGTTCTCCCTCGGCGCCACCCTCTACACCGCGATCGAGGGACAGCCGCCGTTCGGCTTCGACGAGGACCAGGATGTGGTGGTGACCCGCGCGGCCATGGCGCAGATCATCCCGCCGACCCGCAGCGGCGTGCTCACCGAGGCCCTGCTGCACATGATGGAACCCGCCCCGCAGCGGCGCCCGACGATGGCCGAGGCCAGGGACGAAATCCTCACCGCCGCCTTCGGTCCCGGCACCGGTCCGTACATTCTCGGCGCGCCGGTGCGCACCGAGGACGGCACGATCCCGGCGTGGGCGGCCCGCAATTCGGCCTCCGGCTTACGCAGCCCGCACTCCACCCCGTTACCCCGCCCGCACCGCACCCCCGCGAACACCACGGCCGCCCCCGCCCCGCAGCGCGCGAAGGCGCCACAGCCGAGCAGCGCGCCCCTCGCCATCGCCGTCGGCCTGCTGATCGGCCTGATCATCATCATCGCGGTCATCATCGCGGTGATGTAAACACCGCTCCCCCAGCACAACCGGCCCCGGCTAGATCCCCCGAACGATCGTCGCGGCCCCGAAACTCAATCTATGCGGCGCCGATGCGCCCAGCGGGTGAGCGCATTGCGATTGGACTGCTGCGTCTTGCGCAGCACGTTGGAGGCATGGGTCTCCACGGTTTTCACCGAGATGAAGAGGTTTTCCGCGATCTCCCGATAGGTGTAGCCGCGCGCGAGCAGGCGCAGCACCTCGAGTTCCCGCGGGGTCAGCGAATCCAGCTCCGGATCCAGCGGCGGCTCCGGCACCGGCGACTTGCCGGTGAACGAGTCGAGCACGAAACCGGCCAGGCGCGGGCTGAACACGGCGTCGCCACCGGACACCCGGCGGATGCCGTCGGCCAGCTCGGCGCCCGAAATCGTCTTGGTCACATAGCCTCTGGCGCCCGCCCTGATCACCGCGATCACGTCCTCCGCGGCATCGGACACGCTCAGGGCCAGGCACACCGGCCCGTCCTCGATGCCGGCCAGCACCGCGACACCGCCGCCGTCCGGCATGTGCACATCCAGCAGCACCACATCCGGCTTGGCCGTGTTGATCCCGGCGATCGCCTCGGCCACCCCGCCCGCCTCACCGACCACTTCCATGTCGGTTTCCCTGCTCAACTCCGCTCGCACACCCGACCGGAACACCGCGTGATCGTCGACGAGAAAGACTCGCACGGTCACCTATCCGCCTCTCCGCGTACTCCGCCGGACATGAAAGCCACCGCGCTGTCGCCGCGGGCTACCGGCCGCACGCTGAGTCTAATGAAAAATCGTCACGGCACGGGTTGCCGGACCTCGGCCTGCTCCCGCGCATCGGCGGCGTCGTCGTGCTCACCACCGGAATCCGTGCGCGGCATGAAGATTCGCACCTCGGTGCCGCGCCCGGGATGGGACAGGATCTCCACCTGACCGCCACGGCGCTCGACCCGGCCACGAATGGACTTCGCCAAACCCTGCCGATCCTGTGGGACCGCGGCGGGATCGAAACCGGTGCCGCGGTCGCGCACGAAGATGCTCACCTGATGCGGTTCGGTCTCGGCGAACAGATCGATCTCCGGGACGCCCGCGTGCTTCGCGGCGTTGACCAGCGCCTCGCGGCTGGCGCCGAGCAGCGCGGTGAAATGTTCCTTGGGCAGGCCGGAGCCGGTGTCGCCGAGATCCATCGAGACATCGCCGACGGTCACCGGGGCGACCTTCACGCCGTGCTGGTCCTCCACCTCGCCCGCGATGGTGCGCAGCGCGGCGGCCAGGCTCGACTGCGCGGGCCCGGCATCCTCGAACAACCACTTGCGCAGTTCCCGCTCCTGGCTGCGCGCCAGCCGCGCCACCTCCTGCGGGTCGTCGGCCTGCCGCTGGATCAGCGCCAGCGTCTGCAGCACGGAATCGTGCAGGTGGGAGGCGATCTCCTCGCGTTCCTCGTTGCGGATGCGCGCCGAACGCTCCGCGTTCAACGCCCGCATCATGCGCAGCCAGAGCGGCACGGTCAGCAGCGCCGCACCGACCAGGGTGACCGCCACCGCGACGAGCGCGGACCCGAGCGAGCTCAGATCGATCCTGGCCAGCACCACCACGCCGAGCCCGGCCACGATCAGCGTGCCGCCCGCGACGATGCGCGCCCAGGTCACCACCGAGGGACGCGCGGGCAGGCCGAGCAGCGACCGCGGGCCGTCCGCGTCGTACTCGCGCCAGACCAGCGCCGCGCCGATGGCCACCACGATGATGGGCGCGATCACGCTCGCCGCGGTCCCGCTGAACAGCCAGGACACACCGACGGCGAGCCCGAGCCCGAGCAGCGCGAGCCCGATCGCCTGCCGCCGCTCCGAGCCGGAGGCCTTCATCACATCGTTGCCACCGGGGGTGAAGATCCACAGCAACCCGTAGGCGACGATGCCCGCGCCGAACGCCGACAGCAGCACGAAGGCGATCCGCACCTTGAACACGTCTATGCCGAGATGGTCGGCGATGCCGCCCGCCACCCCGCCGACGATGCGCCCGCCCGAACGCCGGACCATGCGCGCGTGCGGCGCGCGCAGGGGATCGAGCACCGGCGCGGGCCCGAAACCGCGCATCGGATCGAACCCCCGGGTGGCTTCGAACCCCCTGGTGTCGAACGAGGGCGCAGACGGGTACATGTCTTCGATAGTGACATGCGCTCCGGCGGCTAGCTATCAGGAATCACCCTGATCTTCGCGCGTACCCGCCGCTGACCGGCCGGTCCAAAGGATGGGGGGAATTATTCAGGGTTCCCCCCGATGTGCGGACGCGCTGGTCAGGCACAGTATGGGAACCATGACGAAAACGAGCTTCGGGGACCAGCTCCAGCACATGTGGCGCACTCGGCCGGTGCGGCTGCCTCGCCAGGGGCCGATCGCCGGCGTCGCGGCCGGCTTCGGCAGGCGATACAACGTCGACCCGGTGCTCGTTCGCGTGGCGTTCGTGGTGTCGGCGATCTTCGGCGGCTCCGGTGTCGTGCTCTACCTGCTGGCCTGGCTGTTGTGCAGCGAGGAGGGCGAGCAGGCCTCCGCGGCCGAGTCGCTGGTGGGGAAGGGCCACAGTTCCCAGTCGCAGACCAAGACCATCGTATTGATCGTCGCGCTCGCCATCGCGGTGAGCACGATGGGCCCGGTCGGGGTCGGGCTCGGCGGCTCCGGACTGATCAGCCTCGCGCTGATGCTCGCGGGCTGGTGGCTGCTCCACCTCCGCAATCCCACGGCACCGCCCGGCACCACCAGTGAGTTCAGCGGCCTGATGACCGAGGGCGGGATCACGGCCACCGGGTATCCCGGTGCGGCCTTCCCGCCGGGTGCGCCGCGCACCGCAGGCGCCGCGTATATGCCGCCGACCAGCGTGTACACGCCGTACACCAAGCTGCCCGACGCCTACGTCCCGGAACCTCCGGCCGCCGAAACCACACCGCCGCACCGGGATTCGGCCACTGCCGCCGGGTCGCCCAACGTCGAATCGCACAGCGTCGAAGCACCCGGCGCCGAATCACCCGGTGCCGCGCCGCATCCGGCCGAACAGCCCACAACGATCATCGGCCTCGAAAAGACCGAGACACCGGGCGAAGACGGCACCGTCGTGCTGCGCAAGCCGGTCGAACCGGCCGAGGAGATCCAGGACGCCGAGATCGTGCCCGACCACACGCCCGCACTGCACAAGGACGCACCCGCGCGGCCCGTCGACACCGGATCGCCCACCGGCGCAAGCAGATCCGCGATGCTCGACCGCCCGACCCCGCCTGCCTGGGATCCGCTCGGTGTCGCGCCGCTCGCCTGGGATCTACCCGAACCGACCCCGGTCCGCACCGTGGTCGCGCCGCCGCCGAAACGCCCGCGCTCCCGGCTGACCCCGGTGGTGATCGGCCTGGCCATCCTCGCCGCCGCGGGGGCCGGCGCACTGGCCGCCTCCGGCGTCGAATGGATGACGCCCGGCCGGATCGCCGCGGTGGCGCTGGCGGTGGTCGGCCTGGGCCTGGTGCTCGGCGCCTTCCTGCGCCGGGGCTACGGACTGCTGGTGCTGACCGCGCCGCTGGCCGGCTTCGTCCTGCTCGCCTCGGCGATCGGCCCGGTCGAATTCGATGGCACCGCGATGGGTGATCACCTGTGGACTCCCGCCTCGGTCGACCAGTTGGACGCGAAATACCGGATCAACATGGGCGCGGGCACACTCGACCTGCGGCAGCTGAATCTCACCGCGAACCGCACCGTCGAGATCAATGTCCGCATGGGCGACTTCCAGGTGCTGGTGCCCAACGGCATGACGGTGCGCACGAGTTGCGATGTGGCAATGGGTGAGTGCGTCAACGGCATCACCGGACCGAATACTCCCGACACCCCCGTACTCGACCTGAAGGCCGATGTCCGGGCCGGCTCTATGGCGGTGCACCGTGGCTGACAATTCCTCCAACCAGACCGAAACCAAGCGCGGCCCGTCCGCCTCGCTGCTCATCGTCGGCCTGCTGGCCCTCGGCGTGAGCGCCTGGGCGTTCATCGGTCCCGAGTCGTGGTCGAAAACCACCGGTGTACCACTGGGCTGGATCGTGGTACTCGCCGCCATCATCATCGGCGTCGTGCTGGTCGTCTCGCCCCGCAAACGACACTGACGACTCGAATAGAAAGGCCCTGTCCACGCGGACAGGGCCTTTCTGTCGTTCAGTGTGCGGTCACTCCCATTCGATGGTGCCCGGGGGCTTGCTGGTCACATCGAGGACTACTCGGTTGACCTCCGGTACCTCGTTGGTGATGCGGGTGGAGATCCGCTCGAGCACGTCGTAGGGCAGTCGGGTCCAGTCGGCGGTCATCGCGTCCTCGCTGGAGACCGGGCGCAGCACGATCGGGTGACCGTAGGTACGGCCGTCGCCCTGGACGCCGACGCTGCGCACGTCGGCGAGCAGCACCACCGGGCACTGCCAGATCTGCTTGTCGAGCCCGGCCGCGGTGAGTTCCTCCCGCGCGATGGCGTCGGCCTGCCGCAGTGTGGCAAGGCGATCGGGGGTCACCTCGCCGACGATCCGGATGGCGAGGCCGGGACCGGGGAACGGCTGCCTGCCGACGATCTCCTCCGGCAGGCCGAGCTCGCGACCGACCGCGCGCACCTCGTCCTTGAACAGCAGGCGCAGCGGCTCGACCAGCTCGAATTCCAGGTCGTCGGGCAGACCACCGACATTGTGGTGGCTCTTGATGTTCGCGGTGCCGGTGCCGCCGCCGGACTCCACCACGTCGGGATAGAGCGTGCCCTGCACCAGGAACTCGACCTTCGAGCCGGAGTCCGCGGCGTCGGCGCCCTGCTCGAGCACGACCTCGGACACCGCGTCCTCGAACGAACGAATGAACTCACGCCCGATGATCTTGCGCTTTTCCTCGGGGTCGGTGACGCCCTTCAACTCGCCGAGGAACTTGTCGACCGCGTCGACGGTGACCAGCTTGGCCCCGGTGGCGGCGACGAAATCCTGCTGCACCTGCTCGCGCTCCCCCGCGCGCAACAGGCCGTGATCGACGAACACACAGGTCAACCGGTCACCGATGGCACGCTGCACCAGCGCGGCGGCGACCGCGGAGTCGACACCGCCGGACAGACCGCAGATCGCGTGGCCGGTGCCGATCTGCTCGCGCACCGCGGCGACCAGCGAGTCGGCGATATTGGCGGGCGTCCAGGTAGCGGGGATGCCCGCGATCTCGTGCAGGAAGCGGCTGAGCACCTGCTGGCCGTGCGGGGAGTGCAGGACCTCCGGGTGGTACTGCACGCCGGCCAGGCGGCGGGCCCGATCCTCGAACGCGGCGACCGGTGCGCCCGCGGTGGTGCCGGTGACCTCGAACCCCTCGGGGGCGTCGGTGACCGCGTCGCCGTGGCTCATCCACACCGGCTGGATGGTGGGCAGGCCGCCGTGCAGCACACCGCCGTCGATGTTGAGCTCGGTGCGGCCGTACTCACGGGTGCCGGTGTGCGCGACCGTGCCGCCGAGCGCCTGCGCCATCGCCTGGAAGCCGTAGCAGATGCCGAACACCGGCAGGCCCAGATCGAACAGTCGCGCGTCCAATTGCGGTGCGCCCTCGGCATACACACTCGCCGGGCCGCCGGACAGGATCACGGCCAGCGGCTGGCGCTCCGCGATCTCCTCCACCGTGGTGGTGTGCGGGATCACCTCGGAGAACACACTCGATTCGCGGACCCGCCGAGCGATCAGCTGGGCGTACTGCGCGCCGAAGTCGACGACGAGGACCGGTCTCTGTGTTTGCGCCACCGGCACAGTTTAGTGAGCGGGTCGCACGCCCGAATCATCGGCACCGTGGTGCCGCCACCAGCACCGACGCGGGCGGTCTCGGCTACCGCGATCACGGCGCGGGCGTCGCGAAGCAGGCCGCGAGCGAACCGTCGGCATCGCCGACACGCGGCCGCGCCAACCGATCTCGCGTCGCCGCGCCGCCGAACCCGGCCGCCCGCAACGAAGTCCGGCGATCGAGGTCGGGGCCGCTCGAACCGGTACCCGCGCGCGATGTCGCCACCCGCCGCACCGACGAACTCCAGCAAGTAAATAGGCGACCCAGCAAATCGGCCCGCGAGCCGGTGCCCCGCTGGCTATCCTCGTGCAGTGCCATTCGCCCGCGCGATCGACGCCGACATCCACTACGAGGACAGCGGCGGGAGCGGCCCGGTGGTGCTGCTAGCACACGAATTCTTCATGGACCGGACCATGTTCGCGGCTCAGATGGCCGCGCTGGCACCGGAATTCCGCATCGTCTCCTGGGACGCCCGCGGCCACGGCCGCACCAGGGACGAGGGCCTGCCGTTCACCTACTGGACCGCCGCCCGCGACGCGCTCACCGTGCTCGACCACGTCGGCGCCGAACAGGCCGTGATCGGCGGCACCGCACAGGGCGGTTTCACCGCGCTGCGCACCGCGCTCATCGCGCCGGAGCGGGTCTCGGCGCTCATCCTGATCAGCACCGAGGCGAACGGCCCGACGCCGGAGCAGTCCGACGCCACCCAGAAGTTCCTCGCGCAGTGGTACGACGACGGCTCCCGCGAGCAGGCGGTGCACCAGCTCGCGTCCTGGCTGATCGGCAACGACAACTGGTACCGCACCATCTGGACCACGCGCTGGCTGCTGCGCGACTGTCAGGGCATCGAGATGGCCGCGGGCTGCCTGCTCAGCCGCGACTCGGTGCTGGACCGCCTCGCCGAGATCACCTGTCCCGCCTTGGTGATTCACGCCACCGACAGCGGCATCCCGCCCGACCGGGCCAAACAACTGACCCACGGCATCACCGGCTCGACCTACGTCGAGATCCCGGGCGCGCGCCTCGCGGTCACCATGACCCACCCCGACCCGGTGAACACCGCGATGCGCAGCTTCCTGCGCGAGCGTGTCGTCCCGAGCCTCGCCCGCTGAACGAGTCAGGGCGCGTACACGATCGGAGCACGGACCGGTTCAGCCGCGGACGCTGAGGCCGACCTTCTGGAATTCCTTGAGGTCGGAGTAGCCCGCCTTGGCCATCGAACGGCGCAGACCGCCAACGAGATTCAGCGAACCGAACGGGTCGTCGGAGGGGCCGAACAGCACCTGCTCGAGGCTGGGACGCAGCGCGTCGCCTGAGCCCTCCTCCAGTTCCCATTCGACGCCGAGCAGCGAGCCACGCGGCACCGAGGGGTGCGCGGCGGCCGAGGGCCAGTACCAGCCACGCCCCGGCGCCTCGGCGGCCACCGCGAGCGGCACGCCGAGCATGGCCGCGTCCGCGCCGCAGGCGATCGCCTTGGCCAACTGACCGGAGGTCTCGATATCGCCGTCGGCGATGACATGCACGTAGCGGCCGCCGGTCTCGTCGAGGTAGTCGCGCCGCGCGGCGGCGGCATCGGCGATCGCGGTGGCCATCGGCACGCCGATGCCGAGCACCTCACGGGTGGTGGTCGCGCCGGGGAACGAGCCATAGCCGACGATGACACCCGCCGCGCCGGTGCGCATCAGGTGCAGCGCGGTCCGATGATCGCTCACGCCGCCCGCTACCACGGGCACGTCCAGTTCGGCGATGAAGGTCTTGAGGTTCAACGGTTCACCGTCACCGACGTGTTCGGCGGAGATGATGGTGCCGTGCACGACAAGCAGGTCGACCCCGGCCTGCACCAGCGCGGGCGTCAACGCGCGCGCGTTCTGCGGGCTCACCCGCACCGCGACGGTCACCCCGGCCGCACGCACCTGCGCGACCGCGGCCGCGAGCAGCTCCGGCTGCATGGGCGCGGCGTGCAGCTCCTGCAGCAGCGAGACCGCCCGCTCGTAGCCGCCCTTGCCGACCAGCTCGAGCAGCTGCTCGATCTTTCCCGCGACGTCGGCGTGCCTGGCCCACAGGCCCTCACCGTTGATGACGCCGAGCCCGCCGAGCCTGCCGAGCTCGATGGCGAACTCCGGCGAGACCAGCGCGTCGGTCGGATGCGCGAGGAACGGGATCTCGAAGCGGTAGGCGTCGAGCTGCCAGGACAGCGACACCTGCTTCGACGAGCGGGTCCGGCGCGAGGGGACGATATCGATATCGTCCAGCTCGTAGGTACGCCGGGCGGTCCGGCCCATGCCGATCTCGACCATGTCGCGCACGTCAGTACTCCTTGCTGTGTTGGTTTGCCGCGCCTGCGGCACGGCGTGTTCGCGGCCCGGGTTGTCTCCCGTCCGAGCTGTCCGCACGCGCGCCGACGGCGCGTTTACGACACCTCGGACGTGCGGCAGTCCGCGAACGGCGCTCGCAGAACTCGCGCCTCAGGTGTTCACCGCTGACCGAGCGGGTGGGACGTCCCCGCCCGGCTCGACCGGCTCCATCATGCCCGGACCGCGCGGTCCGATCCTCGGACTCGCGCGGCTAGCCGCGACCAGTGTAGTTAGGGGCCTCGACGGTCATCGTGATGTCGTGCGGGTGGCTCTCCTTCAGGCCTGCCGCGGTGATCTGCACGAACTGAGCCTGCTGCAGATGCGCGATGGACTGCGAGCCGGTGTAGCCCATGGCCGCCCGCAGACCGCCGACGAGCTGGTGAATCACCTGGTTCACCGGTCCGCGGAACGGCACCCGGCCCTCGATGCCCTCGGGCACCAGCTTGTCCTCGGCGAGCACGTCGTCCTGGAAGTAGCGGTCCTTCGAGAAGGACTTCGCCTGGCCGCGGCCCTGCATCGCGCCGAGCGAGCCCATGCCGCGATAGCTCTTGAACTGCTTGCCGCCCACCAGGATCAGCTCACCCGGCGATTCGGCGGTGCCGGCCAGCAGCGAGCCGAGCATCACGGTGGACGCGCCTGCGGCGATGGCCTTGGCGATATCGCCGGAGAACTGGATGCCGCCGTCGGCGATCACCGGCACACCGGCGGGCTTGCACGCGGCCACGGCCTCGAGGATCGCGGTGATCTGCGGCGCGCCGACCCCGGCGACCACGCGGGTGGTGCAGATCGAGCCGGGACCGACGCCGACCTTCACCGCGTCCGCGCCCGCCTCGACCAGCGCCGCCGCGCCCGCCCTGGTGGCCACGTTGCCGCCGACGACCTGGATCCGGTCGCCGACCTCGGCCTTGACCTTGGTGACCATCTGCAGCACCTGCGCCTGATGGCCGTGCGCGGTATCGACGATCAACACGTCGACGCCCGCGTCGGCCAGCGTCATGGCCCGCGACCAGGCATCCTCGCCGACGCCGACCGCGGCGCCGACCAGCAGGCGGCCGTCGCGGTCCTTGGTGGCGTTCGGGTATTGATCGGTCTTGACGAAGTCCTTGACCGTGATGAGCCCGCGCAGTCTGCCGTTGCCGTCCACGATGGGCAGCTTCTCGATCTTGTGCCTGCGCAGCAGGCCGAGCGCGGCCTCCGCGGTGACGCCCTCCTGCGCGGTGATCAATGGCGCCTTGGTCATCACCTCTTCGACCCTGCGGTTCTGATCGACCTCGAACCGCATGTCACGGTTGGTGATGATGCCCACAAGGGAACCGGTCTCGTCCACCACCGGCAGGCCGGAGATGCGGAACCGGGCGCACATGGCGTCGACCTCGGCGAGAGTGTCGGACGGGCGGCAGGTCACCGGGTCGGTCACCATGCCCGCCTCGGACCGCTTCACCGTTTCCACCTGCGCGGCCTGATCGGCCGCGGCGAGGTTGCGGTGCAGCACGCCCATGCCGCCGGCGCGGGCCATCGAGATGGCCATCCGCGCCTCGGTCACCGTGTCCATCGCCGAACTCACCAGCGGGGTCCGCAGCCGGATCTCCCTGGTCAGCTGGCTGGAGGTCTCCACAGAGCTGGGGATGAGATCCGAGGCGGCGGGCAGCAACAGCACATCGTCGAATGTGAGGCCGAGCATGGCGATCTTGTTCGGATCGTCACCACCCGTAGATGGGCGGACAGCAGTACGTTCGCCCGATACGGGATTACTCATTCGGATCGACCCCTCCTGGACGTCGACAGCGAGCGGCGCCGGGGTCACCGGCGTCGTGCGCAGCTGATGGGATGGACAAGTAGCTCCGGACATCGTGTCGGGTGCTCGCCGGAGCCTGACACCATGGTATCTGTCCCGCAAACTCGCCGACCAAGTGAGCCCACCGGGGCCCGACGGGGCAGGGAAGCCGACCCAGGACAGGCGGTCGCCGGGGGCCGACCGGGACCGGCGATGGGCAGGCATCGGCGAAACTTGCGGCCCACATCGCTGGCGCAGACCACCCTGTTCTGCGTACCGTGGGGATGTGCGTGACCATCTACCACCTGGCTTGCCGCCGGATCCCTTCGCCGGAGACCCCTCCGACCCGTCCGCCGCGCTCGATGCCATCGAGCCCGGTGAGCCGCTGGATCCCCACGAGCGCCTTGCGGTCGAGGAGGATCTCGCTGATCTCGCCGTCTACGAGGCCCTACTAGCGCACCGCGGTATCCGCGGACTCGTGGTCAGCTGCGAAGACTGTCGGCAGGACCACTACCACGACTGGGACATGTTGCGCGCCAACCTGCTTCAGCTACTGGTGGACGGCACGGTGCGTCCGCACGAGCCCGCCTACGACCCGACGCCGGAAGCGTACGTCACCTGGGATTACTGCCGGGGCTACGCGGATGCGTCGATGAACGAGGCGTTCCACGGCGACGGCTTCGACGGTTTCGACAGCTGAGCGTTTCGCCCCGCCAGTCGAGCGTTTCGACGGCCGCGCCTCGTCCCTGACATCCGGACGCGTTCACTTCCTGGCGCGCGATTCAGTGCCGTGTGGCGCTGTGATTTTCGCCGCAGCGAGTCGCGCCGCACACGGCGGCACGGCATCCGAAAAGACAGAAAACCGACCACCATTTCGGTAATCGGTTCATGTCTTGTTCGTTTGTGGTCGTTGGACAGCTGGTACCGAGTCGGTTTTCAGCTCGTGCTCGGCAAACCCGACCCGGACGGCACGACGAACGTGCTACCCGAATTACCCTGCGCCGGCGGCTTGGTCGGCACGCCTTCGTCCGGATCGACGGTCGGATCGCCCACCGCTGGCCCGGACACCGTGGTGGGTGTCGCAGGCTGGGTGGTCGTATCGACCGGCGGCGGTGTCGTGGTCACCGGCGGCGGGGTGGTCGGTTTGTCGTTGGTCGGCGGCTCGTTCGGCTCGGTCGGCCTGTCCGACGGGTCGCTCGGCTTGGTCTGCATGATCGTGGCATCCGGCGTGGTGTGCACCGGCGGCACCGGCTTGGTCGGCTTGACCCCGCTGGTCGGCGTCGGCGTCACCGGATCGGAGGTGCCGTTGTTCAGCTGGTCGGCCAGTACCGGGCTGACCTTGGCCAGCTCCGCGACGAGCCGGTTCCACTCCTCCATCGCCTGGGTGTGCTTCTTCGGGTCACTGATCTGCCCGGCATTCTCCTTGGCCGCCGCCAAGCGCTGCTTGGCCGCGACGGGATCCTGGCTGACCAGCTTGCCCGCCTCGCTCAGATCGCTGTCGGTGCGCTGCACCACGGTGCTCTGCGCCTGCTCGCTGAACACGACCTCTTTGACCCGCCACAGCGGATCACCCGGTTCGGCGTTGTAGGAGAACGCCGTCATACCGCCGAAGACCAGGGCGAGTGCCGCCGCGGCCCCGAGGAGCGGGCGAACCAGCCGTAGTCGACTGCCGGTCTGGGCCCCTAGCCGTACCTGACGCGCACCGATCTCCTGATTGACCGCGGCAACGATCGCGTCCAGATCGGGTGCGTCGGCCATCGGCGGAGCGATGAGCTCCGCGCGCCAATCCGCGAGCAAAGCCGCGAGCTGATACTCCTCCGCGCTCTCGGTGCGCACCTCGCCATCGCTGGCGATGGCATCGATCAGAGCATCGTCGCGGCGCACCGCGGCGATATCGACCGGGCCGGTGTCCCCTGACGCGTCGGCGTAGGGACCGCTATCTCGCGATCCAAGCCGCGCTTTCCAGTCGCCCCGACCGCGCTCGCCATCCCTAGCCATACAATTCACCTGCCCTCGCCACTTGAGACTTGAGTTTCGCGAGTGCCCTGTGCTGAGCCACTCGTATCGCGCCCGCCGTACTGCCCACGGCGACTGCGGTTTCTTCGGCTGACAAACCCATGACCAATCGCAGGATCAGGATCTCTCGATGTTTCTCGGGGAGCGTCGCGAGCAGACGGTTCATCTGCCTGCTCGTCTCCGATTCGAGAGCTCGTTGTTCCGGACCATGGTCGGTGGATATGACATCTGGTACTTCGGCCATCGCCTCCGCCTTGTTACGGGCGGCGTTGCGGTGGGCGTCGGCAACCTTGTGCGAAGCGATTCCGTATACGAAGGCCATGAAGGGCCTGCCCTGGTCTTGATACCTGGGCAAGGCGGTCATCACGGCCAAACAGACCTCCTGCGCAACGTCGTCCGCGGAGAGCTGCCCACGCTCCGCGGCTCCGATCCGCGCGCGGCAGTAGCGCACCACCAGCGGGCGGATCATCTCCAGTACCTGAGCTAAAGCGGATCTGTCGCCCTGCGCAGCGGCAGCGACGGCGAGGTCCAACTCTTCGCCCGTGTTCGTCATCGTCAGAGAGATTCCTGGCGTTACAAGTGGCACGGTCGGTGTTGACCGGTGCTTCCGCCGAAGCGGCGGAACGGAACTAACAATAGCGACACAGGGCTCGGAACAAGGCAACTGGGAGCGCATGCGCGCACGAATCGCGCGTGCCCGCACGCTCGCGGTTCCCGAACCTCATCCCGCGCTCATCGGGCGGAACCGCCCGCCACGTCGGGCGATGGTCGCCGCGCAGTCCTCGGCCTCGGCGGCGGCGCCCGGGACCGCGAGGCCGGCGCGCAGCATCGCGCTCGCCCAGCGCAGCGGCAGCAGACCGTGCTCACGACATTGCGCGCCGACCTGTTCGGCCAGCGCGCGCGAGCGGTCGTGCTCACCCGCTGCGGCGGCGGCCGCCGCGACCAGGAGCCGGGACTTGACCTGGTGTCGCACCGAGGGGCCGCGCTCGGCGAGTTCGAGCGCGGCCGCGGCCAGCTCGCCCGCCTGCGCGGCCAGGCCCGCGGCCAGCGCGGTTTCGGCGCCGACCCAGTGCCTGCGCACGGCGGGCCGCCAGCCGAGTTCGCCCGCGCCCAGCACGCGGTCCACCCGGTCCAGCAGCCGCCAGGACAGCGCGAGGCGGCCGGTACCGAGCGCGTCCGCGGCGAGACCGGTCAGCGCGTCGCAGATCGCGTCGGCCGCCGTAAAGGGATAGCGAGCCGGGTCCGCCGCCGCACGGTCCCCCAGCGCCAGGGCCGAGACCAGTGCGGCCGCGCGACCGTCGTAGGCGGCGGCGCGGGCGTGCCAGCCCAGCTGGCGCAGCAGCGAACCCTCGGTGCTCGCGGCCAGCGAAAGCATCACCGGATCGGCGCTGTTGCCGCCGATAATTCGCAATTGCGCGCGCGCCGCCGCATAACGTCCCTGTCCGCCGAGAATCACCGCCCGATACCACGAAGCGAGCGCGCCGGGCGCGGTCGGCAACTCGGCAGCGGCATGACCGGGTCGGGCGCCGAACGCACCGTCGACGAGGGCCTCGATTCGGGGATCTCCGAGCGGAGCGGGCACGAACACCGCCGAACTGTATCCCGGCCGCCCACCGCGCCATGACCGGGAGAAAGACCGGAAACGACCAACCGGCTACCGCACAGCATTTACGAGGACTATGTCATGTTTCCGCCAGGTAAATCTCGTCACGGCATTCCAGGGACGGGCAAGATCGGAATTCACGCGCGTTTCGCGCAATTTACCTGGATGCCCCATTTTCGCCATCTCGGCGCCGCGCGCCGCGGCGGCCGCCGCGGGCCATCGTGACCGCCCCCACACCGCCCACGGTCAGCTCTGAACGGTTCAGATCTCCAGAAACTGCGCCCTACCTGCGGAAATGGTTCCAGATCACGGGCAGCAGCGAGCCATGAGCCTCTGGTCAACCGATCAGTATCTCCGGAACCAATGCGAAAAGTAAACAGCTCAGAGGTTAAATTTCGCAGCCTAAGATTTGGAAAACTGCTGCGCCGAACTATTGACGGAATTTCGCGGCTGGACCTAACGTAGCTCATCGCCACAGTCGGCGCCGCGCGAAATTGCAGCGACCGCAACGGGCAGCACAGGGGCACTCGCCGACACAGCGCCGTGGCCTACAACTTTGCAGAACAACTGCTCGACAACGCTGACGAGCTCGCACCACGAGGAGTTCACCATGCCCATGCCCACCCACCTCCCCGGGCCGAACGCCGATGTCTGGGATTGGCAGATGCGAGGGTCCTGCCGTGGGCAGGACTCGGCCGTGTTCTTCCACCCCGACGGCGAACGTGGCCGTGCTCGTACCGCGCGCGAGATGCGCGCCAAGGAGATCTGCCGGGCCTGCCCCGTGCTGATGCAGTGCCGCAGTCACGCCCTCAAGGTCAGCGAGCCCTACGGCATCTGGGGCGGCATGTCCGAGACCGAACGCGAGATGCACGCACGGCGCAATCGCCGCCGCATGGCGGTCTGATCCAAAAAATTTCCCATCCATGTGGCGCGGCGCGCCGAATCCCTAGCAAACAACCGGCAGGCGATATGCGGCCACCGCTGCTGCGCCGCCGGAGCCAAAGGCCAGAAGCCAAATAACCTGACGAGCCCTGCGTTTCGCGCTCAACTTCAGCGTGTCACGGCGTGTCTCCGCTTGAGACACTCCGGCGTGTCGAAGTTTTCCGCAAAGTCGCTGGGCCACAGGCGGTTTGCCGACACCCCAGTCGAAGGGAGGTCATAGCGGCCCGCTACGGTGGTGACCGATGACACAGAATGGAGCGTTGTGACAACGCGGCAGCCGGCCGCAGAGGGCGACTCGTTCCGAAGAGATGCCTTCCCACCCGGTGTGGATTCTGCGGTTACGGCCCGCGCCGCCGAAAGTATCGAGCTCGCCGCCCTGCTGGCCAGGTGCGGTCAAGCCGACCAGGAAGCCTTCGCCGAGCTATACGACCGGACGTCCGCGCGCGTCTTCGGTCTGGTGCTGCGCGTCCTACACGACCCCGGATACGCCGAGGAGACGACCCAAGAGGTCTATCTACAGATCTGGCGCACCGCCGCCAGTTTCGACCCCGACAAGGGTTCGGCCGTCACGTGGTTGATGACGCTGGCACATCGGCGAGCCGTCGACCGGGTGCGCGCCGAGCAGGCGCACACCCAACGCGAGGTCGCCTACGGGATCCGGGTGCTCGGTAACGAATTCGACGAAGTGACCGAAGAGGTAGAGCGAAGGCTCGAACAACAGGCTGTCCTCGACGGTCTCGCGACCTTGACCGAGACCCAGCGGGAAGCCATCTCGCTCGCCTACTACGGCGGGCGAACCTATGCGGAGGTAGCCCACTACCTTGGCGTAGGGTTACCGACCGTTAAGTCCCGAATTCGGGACGGATTGACACGACTCAAAAGAAGTTTGGGGGTGACGTGAGATGAACGAACGCCAGGTCGATCTCGCGCACACCGTCGCGCTCGGATCGATCGACGACGAAGACCACCACGAGGTGCAGGAACTGCTCGACACCGAGGACCCCGCCCTACGCGCGGAGTTCATCACTGAGATCCGGCGCACGCGAGAGGCCCTCTCGACGCTCGCCACCGTTACGGCCAGCCAACCGCCCGCAGCGTTGCGGAGTCGGTTGCTCGCCGCCATCGCGGCCGATAGCCGCTCATAACCCACGCTATGACCTAAAAACGAAGGCCCCCGGACCGATGTCCGAGGGCCTTCTCCGGTTTCCGCCGCGGGTCAGCTCAGTGGCTGTGCCCGTGGTGGCTGTGCTCCGGCGCCTCTTCGGCAGGCTTGTCCACGACCGCGCTCTCGGTGGTCAGGATCATCCGCGCGACCGAGGCCGCGTTCACCACGGCCGAGCGGGTCACCTTCACCGGGTCGACGACACCGTCGGTCACCAGGTCGCCGTAGCTGAGGGTGGCGGCGTTGAAGCCCTCCTTGCCCTCGGCGACCTTGCTGACCACCACGGCACCATCCACGCCCGCGTTGGTGGCGATCCAGAACAGCGGGGCCGACAGCGCGGTCCGCACCACCTCGACACCGACCGCCTCGTCGCCGGACAGCGAGTCACGCAGTTCGCCGAGCTTGGTCGAGGCCTGCACCAGCGCGGAGCCGCCACCGGGCACGATGCCCTCCTCGACGGCGGCCTTCGCCGCGCTCACCGCGTCCTCGACGCGGTACTTGCGCTCCTTGAGCGCCGTCTCGGTGGCCGCACCGACCTTGATGACCGCGACGCCGCCGGACAGCTTCGCCAGCCGCTCCTCGAGCTTCTCGCGATCCCAGTCGGAGTCGGTGGCCTCGATCTCCCGGCGCAGCTGCGCGCTGCGCGCGGAGATGTCCTCGGCGGTGCCCGCACCGTCGATGATGGTGGTGTCGTCCTTGGTGACGACGACCCGGCGTGCCTTGCCGAGCACGTCGAGGCCCGCCTCGCGCAGCGTGATGCCCAGGTCCGGGTTGATCACGGTGCCCGCGGTGACCACGGCCAGGTCGTCCAGGAACGCCTTGCGCCGGTCGCCGAAGAACGGCGCCTTCACCGCGACGGCCTTGATCGTCTTGCGGATCGAGTTGACCACCAGGGTGGACAGCGCCTCGCCCTCGACGTCCTCGGCGATGATCAGCACCGGCTTGCCGGACTCGGCGACCTTCTCCAGCAGCGGCAGGAAGTCGGGCAGCGAGCTGACCTTCTCCCGGTGCAGCAGGACGTAGGCGTCCTCCAGCACGGCCTGCTGGGCGTCGACGTCGGTGACGAAGTACGGCGACAGGTAGCCCTTGTCGAACTGCACGCCCTCGGTGACGACCAGCTCGGTCTGCAGCGTCGAGGACTCCTCGACGGTGACCACGCCGTCCTTGCCGACGACGGTCAGCGCCTTGCCGACCATCTCGCCGATCTCCTCGTCCCGCGAGGAAACCGTGGCGACCTGCGCGATCGCCTTCTCGCCGGAGACCGGGGTGGCCGCGGCCAGCAGCGCATCGGCGACCGTGTCGGCGGCCTTGGCGATGCCGGCGCCGAGCGAGATCGGATTCGCGCCCGCGGCAACGTTCTTCAGGCCGGCCCGGACCAGCGCCTGGGCCAGCACGGTGGCGGTGGTGGTGCCGTCGCCCGCGACATCGTTGGTCTTGGTGGCGACGCTCTTGACCAGCTGTGCGCCGAGGTTCTCGAACGGGTCCTCGAGGTCGATCTCGCGCGCGATGGTGACACCGTCGTTGGTCACGGTCGGGCCGCCGAAGGCCTTCGCGAGCACGACGTGGCGGCCACGCGGGCCGAGGGTGACCTTGACGGCGTCGGCGAGCTTGTCGACGCCGCGTTCCAGAGCCCGGCGAGCGTGCTCGTCGAACTCGATCTGCTTTGCCATAAGTCCTATTCCTTGGATTCCAGGGCTTGAGATGCCATTGCCCCGGCCCCGCTCAGCGGAACCGGGGCAATAGCACGACTAGATCCGGGCGGTCGGGTGGCAGCGGACCGTCACCACCGCGCGGAGCGCGGTCACTTGGTGACGACGGCCAGCACGTCGCGCGCCGACAGGATGAGGTACTCCTCGCCCTGGTACTTGATCTCGGTGCCGCCGTACTTGCTGTAGATGACGGTGTCACCCTCCTTGACGTCGACCGGGATGCGGTCACCCTTGTCGGTGACGCGGCCTTCGCCGACGGCGATGACGGTGCCCTCCTGCGGCTTTTCCTTCGCCGTGTCGGGGATGACCAGGCCGGAGGCCGTCGTCGTCTCGGCCTCGTTGGCCTGGACGAGGATCTTGTCCTCGAGCGGCTTGATGTTCACGCTCGCCACGTTGAGCCCTCCACTTTCAGGGGATTACCGGAACTGTTGTTCCGGACCATCGGTATCTGTATCGGTCACAGGTTCTTTCGAGCGACCTGCAAACAGTCGCAAGCGGTAGCCGACCCTGCGCTCAGCCCCGTCGTCGCGGGTGCCGGGACCCCTGCTCAGTGGTCGAAACTGCCTGGCACAAGTACAGAGCACCGAGCGGACGAGAGTCCGGCCGGGCACGTCACACAGTGCCGACTAGCACTCTATACATGAGAGTGCCAGCGCTCAAGGCCGGGCGGTGCCAATTTCGGATCACATCGCAGCCCAGGCGGTCGCGACACGCCCAACACACGCTGGCGGGGGTTCCAAATAGATCCAGAAATCTGTAACGTTCGGATAACGGATTGTGACACTATTGACGACGGTCGCTGTCCGACCACTGTGTTCGTCCCGAACCAGTGCCGTCGGAGACCAGGGGTCGTCAACAGCAGTCACGCCGTCACGGCACTCGGCTTCACCGAATACCTCAGCGGCACCGAACAGTTCAGCGGCACCGAGCAGTTCCACGGCACCGACGCCCGGAGCCGACGAACCACCCGGCACCGAGGAACACCAGCGTCACCAGAACTACGTCTCATCGAGAGCTGCACCAGAGAGCTAGCCACACGTGATCCATCGCCGGTCCCCGCGACCCAACCGGACAACGGGGCCGACCGGATCTCGGAGTCCGAACCGCGCGTCGACCACGACGATTCGGCAGTCCAACGAGATGGTCGGCGACAACGAGTTGCTTGTGAAAGCGAATACCGAGCCGCACCCGATCATCCGCTCGAAGGGAGGTGAATGAACATGCGAACATCCCTCGGCATCTCCGCCGGGTCCGAGGTCGTGTGCTCGGCACTGGTCGCCACCGCCTCGAACGGGGCGCAGAGCTTCGATTACCGGGTCGTCTCCGCCGACGCGGCGCACTCCGACCTCGGCGACCTGGTCGCCTCCTCGATCGAGTTGATGACCAACCAGCTGCCGAGCACCCAGCTGGCCCACGAGGTCGACTATCCCGTCGGCGCCCGCTTCGGCGGCGCGAGCCCACGCTACCTCGACGTACCGACCAGCAGGCCACCCACCAGCGTCGCCGTCGCCTACCGGACCAAGGAGCAGGCGCAGGCGATCCGCTCGGCCACCGGCAAGCAGCGCGAACTCCGACTGGTTCCCGAGGGCACCGCGGCACTCACCTACCTGCGGCACACCGGGCTGCTCGACCGCTACGAGACCGTCGCCATCATCGACCTCGGCGCCAGCGGGCTCACCGTCACCGTTGCCGACCAGGCCGACGCCACCACGCTTCGGTCCGAGCGCACCGGCGCGATCAGCGGCAACGCCATCGACGACCTGATCTATCACCACCTGGTCGACCTGCACTACGCCCGGCGCGGTACCCGGCCCAACCGCGGCATGCTGACCAACCGCGGCCGCGCGGCCAAGGAGCACCTGTCCATCGCGCCCGCCGTCACCATCGACCACGTCGCGGGACAGCCGCTCAAACTGACCAGGGCGGACTTCGAAGAGCTCATCGCCGATCTGCTCCGCGAGACCGCGGTCTTCGCGGCCGCGGTGTTCGCCAGGGCGCCCAAGTTCCCGGAGGCGGTCGCGGTGATCGGCGGCGGCGCCAACATCCCCGCCGTCGTGGACACCCTCGCGCGCCAGCTCGACGTCCCGGTGTTCACCGTGGAAGATCCCGATGCGGTGATCGCGAAAGGCGCCGCGCTGGTTGCCGATTCGGTTCAGCCGTCGGTGATCCCGCTGGCCGCGCTCGGCAGCGACGCACCGGTCGGCACGTTCACCAAGGTGGTCGGCACGCTGGCCGGAGCGATCGTGGTGGTCGGGTTGATCATCGGCTATGGCGTGAAGACCTTCGCCCCCACCTCCGACGACGAGGTCTCCCCCGCGGGCACCACCAGCAGCGCCTCCCAGCTGCCGCCCGCGCCGAGCGTCGCCCCGCCGACCACGACGGGCACCACCACCAGCGGACGCAACCAGGAGAGCACCAACCACCCGACCGACGGCAATCTGCCCTCGATCACCCAGGATCGCGGTCAGCCGTCGAGCGCGCCGGGCCCCTCTGTCGTGCCGCCCACCCTGCGGCCGGACCCGAACCTGCCGGTCATCCCGTTCCCCGAGCTACTCGGCCCGCTGTTCGGCACTCCGCCGGGCGGCTCCTCTGGGCAGGACACGGACAAGCCGGGAACCACTGCGCCCAGCCAGGTTCCGCCCACCGGCCAGCGCCAGGCCCCGGCCCGGACCGAGGTGCCGATCATCCCCCGCTCCAACTCCGGCTCCGCCCACCCGGGCGCGAGCACCATCGCCCCCACCCACTCGGACTGAGCCCGACCGCGTCAGCTGACGCGGCTGGTCGAGACCGGGAGGCCGGGGTCGGTGGCGACGGTGAGGGCCGATGGCGCGGCCCCGCCCGCGATGATGTGGGCGCCGAGGGCGGCGATCATGACGCCGTTGTCGGTGCACAGCCGGGGTTTCGGCACGCGAAGGGTCAATCCGGCGGCGGCGCAACGCTGTTCGGCCATCGATCGAATCCGGGAGTTGGCGGTGGCGCCACCGCCGAGCACCAGCGTGTCCACGCCGACGTCCTGGGCCGCGCGCACCGCCTTCATGGTGAGCACGTCGGCGACCGCCTCCTGGAACGACGCGGCGATATCCGGGATGGGCAGGTCCGCGGCGGTCAGGCCGCTACGCTGGGCGGCCTCCACGTGGCGGGCGACGGCGGTCTTGAGGCCGGAGAAGGAGAAGTCGTAGCGCGCGTCGCGCGGGCCGGTCATGCCGCGCGGGAAGGCGATCGCCGTCGGGTCGCCTTGCGCGGCAGCGGCGTCCAGCGCCGGGCCGCCGGGGAAGCCGAGGCCGAGCAGCCGGGCTACCTTGTCGAAGGCCTCGCCCGCCGCGTCGTCGACGGTGCTGCCCAGCTCGACGATCGGTTCGGCCAGGTCGGTCACGTGCAACAGGTGGGTGTGCCCGCCGGACACGAGCAGCGCGACGCACGGCGGCATCGGGCCGTGCTCGAGCGTGTCCACCGCGACGTGTCCACCGAGATGGTTCAGCGCGTAGAACGGCACATCCCACGCCGCCGCATAGGCTTTCGCCGCCGCGACACCGACCAGCAGCGCACCGGCGAGGCCGGGGCCGATGGTCACGGCCAGCGCGTCGGGCTTGGCGATGCCCGCGGCGGCCAGCGCGCGGCGCATGGCGGGCACGATCGCTTCCAGATGCGCGCGGGACGCGATCTCGGGCACCACGCCGCCGAAGCGGGCATGCTGATCGACGCTGGAGGCGACCTCGTCGGCGAGCAGCTCGCAGCTGCCGTCGGCGTGCCTGCGCACGATGCCGACTCCGGTTTCGTCGCAGGAGCTCTCGATGCCCATGATGATCACGACAGCACCTCGTCCGGCAGGGGCAGCGCGCTCAGCGCGGGCCTGCGCATGGTGTAGGCGTCGGCGCCGCTCGGGTGGTAGTAGTTCTTGCGCAGGCCGATGATGTGGAATCCGTGCTTGGCGTACAGCGCGATCGCGGGATCGTTGTCGGTGCGCACCTCGAGGAAGACCGGCCCGCCGCGCTCGCCCGCCACGTCGAGCAGCGCCTCCAGCAGCCGGGTGCCGATGCCCGAGCGCAGACAGTTCGGGTCGACGCCGATGGTGTGCACCTCGGCCTCGGGGTGTTCGGCATCACCGAGCAGCGCGATGCCGGCGTAGCCGACCATTCGCCCGTCGTCGGCGCGCGCGGTGATGTAGTGGTTGTGCGCGGCGGCCAGCTCCGACTGGAACGAGACGGCGGGCCAGGGGTCGTCCTCCGGGAACAGCAGCTGTTCCAGCTCGACGCAGCGCTCGATGTCCGCGACGACCATCGGTTCGATCCGGATGTCCATCGGGTTCACGCTCCCGTCCGGTCGAGGGTGCGGTAGCTCTGCTCGACGGCGTCGGGCCTGCGCAGATACAGCGGCACCAGCGGGTCGGGCACCGCACGCGCGAGCACGTCGGCCGCGGCGACGCCGGCCAGCCCGGCCGGGGACGGCGTCTCCACCGGCAGCACGGGTAGGTCGAAGAAGTCGACATGCGAGGCCGATCCGGCGATCACCGTGGCCTGTGCGAGATCGACCTCCCCCGGCTTGGCCACCTCCGGTCCCGCGACGCGCACGCCGTCGCGGTAGCGCGCCCAGTAGACCTCGCGGCGGCGCGCGTCGGTGACGACGAGCAGTTCGCTGTCCGGGGTCAGGTCGGCGGCGGCGGCCGCGGCGATGGCGTCGAGGCTGCACACCCCGTAGACGGGCAGGCCGAGCGCGTCACCGAACGCGGCGGCGGTCGCCATGCCGACCCGCAGCCCGGTGAAGGGGCCCGGCCCGATACCGACCACGACCGCGGCCAGGTCGGTCCTGGAACGGCCTGCCTCGGTGAGACATTCGAGGATCTGCGGCGTGAGCACCTCCGCGTGCGCACGCGCATCGACCCGCACACGGGAGGCGATCGTGCGCGGCCGGATCGGTGTTGCCTGCTCCAGTTCCACCAATCCCGCGGTCACGGCGGGTGTCGCGGTGTCGACACTTAATACCAGCATGATTGACCCAACGATACCGGGTGGTAGCTGCCGCCGGTGCGGAGCTACCGGGTAGTTAATCCACCCATTCCCATACGGCGGTGCGCACGTCCGAATCCGGTTCGCGCGAGAGCTGCACCCGCAGATGCCGGTCGGTCAGGTGCTCGACGACGCCGCGGCCCCACTCGACCACGACCACCGCCTGACGCAGATCGGTGTCGAGGTCGAGCGCGTCCAGTTCGTCCAGATCGCCGCCGAGCCGGTAGGCGTCCACGTGCACCAGCGGCACCGCGCCGACCTGCGCACCCGCCCGATGCTGGCGGGCGATGATGAAGGTCGGCGAACTCACCCGGCCCTGCACCCCGAGCCCCGCCGCGATGCCGCGGGTGAGCGCCGTCTTGCCCGCGCCGAGCGGTCCGTCCAGCACGACCAGATCGCCCGCGCCGAGCCCGGCGGCCAGCTCCCGGCCGAGCGCCTCGGTGTCGTCCACCGTAGGCAGCGTGCGCTGTTGAGGCTCAGCCACTGGTCACCTCCGACGGGCTCGGTTCCAGTACACCGGCGCGCACCAGCAATCGATCGAGCGCGTCGTTGACGATGTCCGGGAATTGCAGATGCGCCATGTGCGCGGCCTGCCGCAGATGAATCAGCTCACTGCCCTTCAGTTCTCGCGCGAGCGCCCGTGAGTTGCGGAACGGGATCACCAGATCGTGCGAACCACCGATGATCAGCACCGGCAGGTGCGCCAGCGTGGGCAGCGCCGCCGACTCGTCGTGCAACTCGATGGCCTTCAGGAATTTCACGATGGTATCGACCGGGGTGTCGTCGATCATCATCGTGGTGAACCGGGACAGCGTCGGGCTCACCGGTCCGTGGAACGAGCTGACGTGCAGGATCGGCGTGATCACGTGCCGCGTCGTGGCCCGGCCCGCCTGCACCAGCGCCGGCGCGGTGGCGACGGCCATCCGGAAGCCGTCGATGGCTGGATTGCGCAGCAGCTGGGTGAGCCCCGCGGCGGTGACCTCGGCCGCCGCGGTGGACAGCAGGGCGATCCCGATCACGCGTTCGGCGAACAACTCCGGGAACTGCGCCGCGGCCGCGAGCACCGCCATCCCGCCCAGCGAATGGCCGACCAGCACCACCGGCCCCTCGGGTGCGGTGGCCGCGAGCACCGCGGCGAGGTCGCGGCCGAGCTGGGAGACGGTGCAGCGCTCGGTCGCCGACGTGCCGGAGCGGCCGTGCCCGCGCAGATCGAACAGCACCAGCCGAGCCCTTGCGCCCCAGCGCTTTTCGAGGTCGCGGCGCTGGAAGTGGAACGACTCCATGGTGTTGCAGAAGCCGTGCACGAAGATCACGGTCACCGGTGCGTCCGCCGGGCCGCACTCGCGGGTGGCCAGGCGCACACCGTCCTCGGTGCACACGCTGCCCGCGCGATCCTCGTCGATGAGCGCGAAGTTCTCATCGCGATATTCGTCACGGCGGGCGGGCCAGAGCACCCGCGCACCGGCGCGGCGCAGGGCATGCGCACCGGCCAGCGCGGCGACCACGCCCGCGGTGGCGATACCGCCGCGGACCGCGGCGACCCGCCGCCGTCTCACCGGCCACCGCCTACGTAGCGGCGAACCGACCGGCCGCGCGGCGAACACACCACCTCGTAGTGAATGGTGTCGAGCAGTTCCGCCCATTCCTGCGCGCGCGGTTCGCCGGGGCCGCCGCCGAACAGGACGGCGGTATCGCCCGCCACCACGCCCGCGGCGTTGTCACCGAGGTCGACGACGAACTGGTCCATGCAGATCCGGCCGACGCTCGGCCTGCGCGCGCCGCCCAGCCACACCTCGAATCGTCCACTGAGCGAACGGAATACACCGTCGGCGTAGCCCACCGGGATCAGCGCCACCGTGGTGTCGCGCGGTGCGTGCCAGGTGTGCCCGTAGGAGACGCCCTCCCCCGCGGCGACCTGCTTGACCAGGGCGACGCGCGCCTGGAACGTCATCGCCGGGCGCAGCCCGAAGTCCTCGGCGACCGGACTGTGCCCGTACATCGCGATGCCGGGACGAACCAGATCGAACGCGAGATCGGGCCGGGTCAGCGTGGCAGGCGAGTTGGCCAGGTGCACCAGTTCCGGTTCCAGGCCGTGTTCCTTGGCGAGGGCGATCGCTTCCAGGAAACGGTCGCGCTGCATGTCGTTGACCGGGTGCGCGGGTTCGTCGGCGTTCGCGAGGTGGGAGAAGATCGCCCGGAACCGCACCGCCCGCGCGTCCACCAGGGTCCGCAGTTCCGCCAGTGCCTGCGGGTATTCGATCGGCGACAACCCGTTGCGGTTGAGGCCGGTGTCGACCTTGAGCGAGACCGTCGCGGTCCGGCCGGTCTGCTCGGTCGCCGCGGCCACCGCGCGCAGGTGGCCGAGCGAGCACACGCCGATCTCGACGTCGGCGCCGATCGCGGCGCCGAAGTCGGCGTCGGAGTTGTTGAGCCAGCTCAGGATCGGCGCGGTGATCCCCGCCTCGCGCAACTGCACCGCCTCGGCGATCGTGGTGACGCCGAGTTCGGCGGCCCCCGCGGCCAGCGCCGCCTTGCCGACCTCGACCGCGCCGTGGTTGTAGCCGTCGGCTTTGACGACCGCCATCACGGCGGCGTCGCCCGCATGCTCGCGCAGGATCCGCACGTTGTGCGCGATGGCGTCGAGATCGACGACCGTCTCCACTTGCACTGTTCCGCCTCTCCGGAAGTTCAGGCGCCACCTGCGTGGCCTCGGCGACCGGCGGTGACGTGGGCCGGGCCGGCAGAGCGCGACCGGCGAGTCATCTCCGTACTCCCGAAATAAAGTTGTCACCGGTGTTCGGCATGAGTCTATCGAGCGGGAATGACCTGGTGGCGCGGGTGGGCATCGAGGTGTTGCGGGGCACAGCACCGCACGCGGCCTATGACGACGGGTGCGCGGACCGTTCCGCGACGTCGGCGAACGCGCGCAAGGTGCCGATCGCCGCGCGGACGTGGTCGAGCAGGGGTGTCGCCGAGATCGGGGCGCAGACCGAGTGGCCTTCCTGGGCAGCGAGGTTGGCCGCCAACGCGTGCACCCGGGCCGCGGCAGCCGCGGACCAGGCCGGCTCGCGGCCCGCGGCGAGCAGGGCGCCGAGGATGCCGGCGAGCAGATCGCCCGCGCCGGCCGTCGCGGCCCAGGACGCACCGGCCTCGTTGACCAGCACCGGCGCGCCCGGCGCGGCCACCAGGGTGGCGCGGCCTTTCAACAGGACGGTGACCTGCCAGTCCGCGGCGAGCGCACGGACCGCGCCGACCCGATCCGGACCGACCTCGTGCCCGGCGAGACGGGCGAATTCGCCTGCGTGCGGTGTCAATACCGTCGGCGCGGTGCGGCCGCGCACCAGCTCGGGCGCGGCGGCCAGCATGGTCAGACCGTCGGCATCGACGACGACCGGCAGGTCGGTGGCGAGGATCTCGGCGAGCCGATCGCGGGCCGCGGCGTCGGTGCCGGCGCCCGGACCGAACACCCAGGACTGCACCCGCCCTGCCGCCGAGACCTCCTGGGTGGCAATGACTTCCGGGAACCTCGCGAGCACGTCCGCGGCGCCCGTGCCGGCATAGCGGACCATGCCCGAGGTCGCCGCGACCGCAGCGCCGGTGCACAGCACCGCGGCGCCCGGGTAGCTCGCGCTGCCCGCACACACGCCGGTCACGCCCTGGGTGTACTTGTCGTCGGTCGCCGCGGGCACCGGCCAGCAGGCCCCGATCGACGCGGGTTCCAGCGCCGCCAGATTCGGTCCGGGTAGTTGTAACCCGATGGGCACCAACTCGATTCGCCCGCAGTACGGCGCGGCCAGCGCGTGCACCGGCTTGTACGCGCCGAAGGCCACCGTGACGTCGGCGCGCACGGCAGGGCCGGTGACCGCGCCGGTATCCGGGTCGACACCGCTCGGCAGGTCCGCGGCGACGATCGGGACACGCAGTGCCGCAACGAGTTCGGCGGCCTCGGGGCGCAGCGGGCCGCGACCGGAGATGCCGACGACGCCGTCGACCACCAGATCGGGCCTGCCGACGTCGGTGCGCACCCGCCCACCGGCTTTACGCAGTGCCGCAAGCCCTTTCGCGTGCGCCCTGGCCGGATTCAACAGCACCGCGGCCACCTCGACACCGCGGCGGCGCAGCATCGAACCGGCCCACAGGGCATCACCGCCGTTGTCGCCGGAGCCGACGAGCAGGGTCACCGCGCGTCCGGCGACCCCGCCGGTGCGCGCCCGCAACTCCCCCGCGACGACCGTGGCCAGTCCATACGCCGCGCGCCGCATGGGCACACCATCCGCGACGCGCGTGAACAACTCGGCCTCTGCCGCGCGCACTTCGTCCGCCGTGAAATAGCCCCGCTGCGTGGACATGAGCGATCCTCCACTGGGTTGTTCGATCCCGCTGAACGTCCGGCTGCCGCGCGGACCCGCACCGACAGCAGACTACGCTTGGCCATCATGCCAATGGTCACGCGTCGCGCACGGTCCACGCAGGTCGCCGCCGGAGTGGTGGCGCTGACCGCGCTGCTCGTCACGGGTTGCGGCGGCGGCGATTCGAGCCAGGCCGGCACGACCACGACGCGACCCGCGCACCCGGCGACCACCACCCAGCCCGCGGGCGAGACGAAGCCGGCCGCCGTCACCGTCGACGTGCGCGACATGGAGTTCACGCCCGCCGAGGTGACCGTCAAGGCCGGCGACACGGTCACCTGGCATTTCACCGACAAGGCCCCGCACACCGTGCAGGGCATCGGCGACAAGGCGATGGGCATCAACAGCCCGATCATCGACAAGGGCGACTGGAGCTACACCTTCACCGTGCCCGGCACCTACCGCTATCTGTGCTCCCTGCACCCGGAAATGCGCGGGACCGTCACGGTGCAGTAGTGCCCGCCCGGCTCGCCACCGGATTCCGCCTGCGGCGAGCCGAACACATCGCGGGTCAGACGGGTCGATAGGCGCGGGTGCGCGGACCGTGTGCCGAGGTCGTGTTGAGTGCTTCTACCGCGGCGACCAAAGGCGCCAGTTCCGGATCGGCCGCGGCCTGTCCGAGCGCGTTCGCGAGGGCGTCGTCGTGGGTGGGACGCGCCTGCTCGAGCAGCGCGAGACCCGCCGGGGTGACGTCGGTGTAGATGCCGCGGCGGTCGTCGGGGCACAGGTAGCGCTGGAGCAGGCCGCGATCCTCGAGCCGGGTGACCAGCCGGGTCGTCGCGCTCTGGCTCAGCACCACCGCCTCGGCGACCTGATTCATCCGTAGGTGACCGCCGGGGCCGTCGTGCTGCCTGCTCAACACCACCAGCAGGGAGTACTCGCGGACGCTCAGGTCGTGGCCGGATTGCAGGGCGCGTTCGATGTGCGCCTCGATCCGATCGTGCAGCAGCGACAGTGCGTACCAGCCATCGGCCAAGCCGGTCAGGGCGGTATCCGCGGTCATGATCGTCCTTCCGCGTAGGGAGTGTCCCTCCAGGATAGATGAAGATCGCAATATCCAGCGCTTGCAATTAGAAAGCGTATGCAATTATTGTTGGCGCTTGCAAAGCCCTAGCGCAATCTCATCTGGAGGCTCTCGCTCATGCCACTCGCACTCCTCGCCCTGGCACTCGGGGCGTTCGGAATCGGCACTACCGAATTCGTGGTCGTCGGGCTGCTGCCCGACATCGCGGACACCTACGCGGTGTCCATCCCCACCGCGGGCCTGCTGGTCACCGGGTACGCGCTCGGTGTCGTGGCGGGTGCGCCGCTGATGACCGGGCTCGGCACCAGGGTCGCCCGCAAGCGCATGCTCCTCGGCATGCTGCTGCTCCTGATCGCGGGCAACGTATTGTCCGCCGTCGCACCGACTTTCGGGATCATGCTGACCGGCCGGATCGTGGCCTCGCTGGCGCACGGCGCCTTCTTCGGCATCGGCGCGGTGGTCGCGGGCGGCCTGGTGCGCCCCGACAAGCGCGCGGGCGCCATTGCCATCATGTTCACCGGACTCACCGTGGCCACCATGGTCGGCGTGCCGGTCGGCACCCTGCTCGGCCAGCAGTTCGGCTGGCGGCTCACCTTCCTGATCGTCGCGCTGGTCGGGCTGATCGGCCTTGTCGGCGTCGCCCTGCTGGTGCCCGAACAACCGGCACCCCGCGATGCCCGGCTACGCACCGAACTCGCCGTGCTCCGCAATCCGCAGGTGCTGCTGGCGATGGCCATGACGGTGCTCGGGTTCGGCGGTGTCTTCGCCGCGATCACCTACCTCGCCCCGATGATGACCGAGGTCACCGGGTTCGCGGACAGCTCGGTCACCTGGCTGCTCGTCCTGTTCGGTCTCGGCTTCTCCGCGGGCAACCTGATCGGCGGCAAATTCGCCGATCGGCACCTGATGCCGATGCTCTACCTCACGCTGAGCGGGCTGGCCGTGGTGCTCGCGCTGTTCACCGTCACCGCGCACAACAAGGTCACCGCCGCGATCACCGTCGTGCTGATCGGCGCGCTCGGCTTCGCCACCGTGCCGCCGCTGCAAAAGCGCGTCCTCGACCAGGCTTCCGGCGCACCGACTTTGGCCTCCGCCGTCAACATCGGCGCGTTCAACCTCGGCAACGCTCTCGCCGCGTGGTTCGGTGGCCTGGTCATCGCCGCAGGCTTCGGCTACACCGCGCCCAACTGGGTCGGGGTCGCGCTGGTGGTCACCGCGCTCGGCTTGGCCGTCTGGTCCGGCGCACTGGAACGCCGCACCGCCGCCGAGCCGGCACCCGCGCTCGTTGCGGCGAGCTGAACCCGCGAGCGAAGCCGGGCGGTGACCACGTGGTCACCGCCTGCTCGCGTCGATCTACTCGACCGTGACGGACTTGGCCAGGTTGCGCGGCTTGTCCACGTCGTAGCCGCGGGCCTGCGCCACCTCGGCGGCGAAGATCTGCAACGGAACCGTCGACAGCAGCGGTTGGAACAGCGTCGGCGCGGACGGGATCTCGATCAGGTCATCGGCGAACGGCCGCACCGTGTCGTCGCCCTCCTCGGCGATCACGATGGTGCGCGCGCCGCGCGCCTGAATCTCGCGAATGTTGCTGAGCAGCTTGGAATGCAGCACCGCGCGCCCCTTCGGCGACGGCATCACCACGATCACCGGCAGACCGTCCTCGATCAGCGCGATCGGGCCGTGCTTGAGCTCACCGGCCGCGAACCCTTCGGCGTGCATATACGCCAGCTCCTTGAGCTTCAGCGCACCCTCCAGCGCCACCGGGTACCCGACATGGCGGCCCAGGAAGAGCACCGTCTGCACGTGGGCGAGCTCGCGCGCGATGGCACGCACCTGCGGGCCGGTCGCCAGCACCCGCTCCACCAGGTTCGGCATCGCCTCCAGCTCGGCGAACTCGCGGGCCACCTCGTCCGGGTACTTGGTGCCGCGCGCCTGCGCCAGCGCCAGACCCACCAGGTAGTTCGCCGTGACCTGGGCGAGAAACGCCTTGGTCGAGGCGACACCGATCTCCGGGCCGGTCCTGGTGTAGAGCACGGCATCGGACTCGCGCGGGATCTGCGCGCCGTTGGTGTTGCAGATCGCCAGCACCCTGGCCTTCTGCTCCTTGGCGTGACGCACCGCCTCGAGGGTGTCGGCGGTCTCGCCCGACTGCGAGATCGCCACCACCAGCGTGGAACGGTCCAATACCGGGTCGCGGTAACGGAATTCGCTGGCCAGCTCCACCTCGACGGGCAACCTGGTCCAGTGCTCGATCGCGTATTTGGCGAGCAGACCCGCGTGGTAGGAGCTGCCGCACGCGACGACGAAGACCTTGTCGAAGTCGCGCAGTTCCTGGTCGGCCAGGCGCTGCTCGTCCAGCACGATCCGGCCCGCGCCGTCCTGATCCTGGCTGAAATGCCCGATCAGGGTGTCCGCGACGCCGGCGGGCTGCTCCTCGATCTCCTTGAGCATGAAGTAGTCGTGACCGCCCTTTTCCGCGGCGGCCAGATCCCAGTCGATGGTGAACGGCCGGGTGCGCGCGACCGCGTCGGTCCCCGCGAAATCGGTGACCGTGTAGGTGTCCGCGGTAATCACCACCGCCTGATCCTGCCCGAGCTCGACCGCCTCGCGGGTGTGCTCGATGAACGCGGTGACGTCGGAGGCGATGAACATCTCGCCCTTGCCGACGCCGACCACCAGCGGCGTCGAGCGGCGCGCGGCGACGATCATCTCCGGATGGTCGGCGTGGGTGAAGACCAGCGTGAACGCGCCCTCCAACCGGCGCAGCACCGAAAGCGCGCTCGCCGCGAAATCGCCCGCGGTAGGCCCCTCGGCGTAGGCCTGCGCGACCAGGTGCACGGCCACCTCGGTGTCGGTGTCGCTGCGCAGTTCGACCCCGGCCTCTTCCAGTTCGCGGCGCAACGGGGCGAAGTTCTCGATGATGCCGTTGTGCACCACGGCGACCTTGCCGCTGTGATCGCGGTGCGGGTGCGCGTTGCGGTCGGTCGGCGCGCCGTGCGTCGCCCAGCGGGTGTGGCCCATGCCGGTGGTACCCGCGAACCGCGCCACCCCGATCTCGGCCAGCTCGGCCTCCAGGTTGGCCAGCTTGCCCGCCTTGCGTTCCACCGCCAACGCGCCGGTGCCGTCGGCGATCGCCACACCCGCGGAGTCGTAGCCGCGATATTCCATGCGGCGCAACGCGTCAACGACAACGCCGAGCGCGTCCCGGTATCCGACGTACCCCACGATTCCGCACATGGCTCACCAGAGTACTTATCGGATAACGTTCTCGTCGTGTCGGCGTCTGTGAAATCGCTTCTGAGCACCTTGACCAGCCGCGGCCCCCACCGGGTGCTGCGCGGCAACCTGGCCATCGCCGGGCAGCCCGGGGTGGTGTTCACGCCCGAATCCGGAATCAACCTGCCCGCGGTGGCGTTCGGCCACGGCTGGCTGACCGGCGTCGCCCACTACCGCGGCCTGCTGGAACACCTGGCGTCCTGGGGCATCGTGGCCGCCGCCCCCGACACCGAACGCGGCCCGATCCCCTCGCACCTCGGCCTGGCCACCGACCTGCTGACCACCTTGGACATCTGCACCGGCGTGCGGCTCGGCGACGGCTCGATCAGCGTGCACCCCGAACGCCTCGCCCTGGCCGGTCACGGCATGGGCGCGGGTGCGGCCGTCATCGCGGCCAACCAGCGCCAGGTCGCCGCCGTTGCCGCGCTGTTCCCCGCGCCGACCGCTCCGTCGGCCGAGCGCCTCGGTGCCGACATCGATACGCCCGCCCTCATCCTGGCCGGTGCCACCGACATCGCCTCGGTCAGCTCCAACGCGCTCCCGCTGGCCGCCGCCTGGGGCGGCCCCATGGTGTTGCGCGCCATCGACGGCGCCTCGCACAACGGCATCGTCGAGGGCCGCCGCGTCCTGGCCGCCGTCGGCGCGGGCAAGCACGAGTCGAAGACCGCGCGCACCACCCGCGCCCTGCTCGCCGGCTACCTGCTGGCCAAGCTGGCCGGCGACAAGACCTACCGCGTCTTCGCCGACCCCGATGCCGACATCCCGCACACCGCCGTCATCGACCCGAACGCCAAGGACGAGGAGCCCGCCCCCAAACTCAAGATCGGCCAGCTCGCCACCCTGCTCCGCCGCTGACACAGCACCCGGCGACGCACCACCGCGCGGCCTCAAAGCTCTGCGCTCCCCCGCGACACGCCCGAACCCAGGCGCATCGCGGCGCCAAGGCCGACCACGGCGACAGCTCGACCGCCGCCGTCACGCTCAGATCAGCCAGCTCTTGCGCTGATAGAACGCCGCCTCTTCGTCCTCATCGTCCACCGGCGCGACCTCCCGATTGGCCCGCCGGGCCGCCATCGACCGAGCAATAGCCTCGCGCTGCTCCCGGACCTCAGCCTCCTGCCGCTCCTGCTCTTCCGCGGTGGCGCGTGCCTTTTCCAGTTCTTCGGCGTGGGCCGCCCAGAACTCACGCATGTCGGCGATGGACTGTTCGCTCAGTTCACGATTGGTGTTCGCGGTGCGGCGGGCAACGCCTTCGAGCTCGTCGAGCAACAGCGCCGAGCGGCGGCGGCATTCTTCGGCGGCGCGCTCGATCTCCTCGGCATAACTCACGGTGCAGATTCTCCCTGATCTGCGGGCGGTGCACAGGACAGGCGGATCACAGCGGGCCGGCTTCGGCTAGTTCGGCCCCGCTGTCGAACGGCGCGTCAGGATTCTGACTGCCGGGCATAGGCTTCGGCTTGTGCTCGCCGTCCTCCTCACGACGGGCGGACGGCACCCCGGAGGGGAGACCGGGCTGCCCGGTGTTCTCCTCGGCCGCAGGCGCTTTCGGTGCAGGCGTCTGCTTCTCAGGAGCGGTCGGCGCAGGCTCATCGGACTGCCGCGGCGCGGCGGCCGGATCCTTTGGCTGCGCCCCATCCGGTCCCGGAGCGGGTTTCGGGCTTTCCGCCTCGGCACCGGCAGGCTTACCGTCCTCGGACTTGTCACCGGCGGGCTGGTCGGACGTCGGCTCGCCTTCGCTCTCCGATTCGCTCACCGAAAGCACCGGCAGCCCATGCTCATCCAGCTTCAAGCTGAACTCCTGCGGCTTTCCATCCGCGCCGGACAACGTGAGTTTCACCCCGTCCGCACCCATTTCGAACTTCAGATGCTTACCGGCGACATCGAATTCGGCCGCGGGCTTATCCGGCTTCCCGTCGTTGTCGCTGTCGACGGGGGTCGTTTGCAGACTCGACTGGAAGTTCTTGATCGCATCGTCGACGCCGGTCTTGATGGTGCCGGTCAGCGAGCTGAGGCCGGAGGTGAGCGCACTGCTGAGCGTCGAGGTCAGCGGGGACAACGAACTCGTCACCTGGTTGAGCGAAGCAAGGCCATCCAGCGAGGGAATCTTCGTCGTGGTCGGCAACGTCGTCGTGGTGGGTGTGGTCGAGGCTGGAGTGGTCGACGCCGGTGTAGTCGACGCGGGCGCTGTGCCTGGTGTTCCGGGGGTGCCCGGCGTGCCAGGGGTGCCCGGCGTACCAGGGGTGCCCGGCGTGCCGGGGGTACCTGGTGTCCCTGGCGTTCCCGGCGTGCTGGTGTCTGTCACCGCGCCCACAGGCCGTGGATAGGGCTCGACCGAGAGCATGCCCAATGCGTTGATGATCGGCTCGTAGGTCTGCTTGACGCCGGTGTCCGCCAAATCGCACGCGTCGGTGAACTTCTGCACCTTCGCCAGGTAGTCGGGTTTGAACACGTTGTCCAGCCAATGCCGGCAACGGGCCTGTATGTGCTGCTGGTAGTCCGAGCCCGGCAGAATTCCGAGAATATTGTCCGCGGCCCACGCATCCGCGCCCCCGGTCAAGTCGGGAAAGATCCGGCGTAGCTTGCTCAGCAGGCTGTCGTCCTGCCAACCGTTGCTGACCGCGATACTCGCCCCGGAGATGATGTCATCCACATCCTCGGGCGTCTTCTCGGCGATCCTCACGTGCTCGCCGTTCTCCAGGATGTAGCGCACCACCTCGGCCTTGATCTTCACCGCGGCGCGCAGGCCGTTCGACGCACCGGCGATCGCCTTCCACGCCTCGCCCGCGGCCTTCCAGTCGGTTTCGGCCCGCTGGATCTGCTTGGTCAGCATGGCGGTCGCCGCGTCGGCAGCGGTGCCCTGCCAGGCGGCACTCAGCGCCGTCACTTCCCTCCGCTGCACGTCGAGCTGCGAGCCCGCGTCCTGCAGCACGACCTGCAACTTCGCCGACAACGTTCGCAGCTTGTCTTCGTTCAGCCCGTTCTGCTCGTAGAACCGCTGATGCAGCTGCTGGTACGTCGCCACGCCGTCTTCGTTGAACGCACGCTGGAACCTCGGCTCGAACTTCTCGAAATACAGCAGGCCGCGCGATCCGATATCCAGGTAATCCTTGACGGTCGCGTTGGCGGGAACATCGAAAGCCATGGCCTACGCCTTGTTTCCGTTGTCGAGCCGCGCGATGTCGAACGAGGTTTGCTGGTCGGTGTTCGAGTACTTCACCACCGACGCCCCCACCACGTCACCGGTCGCCATGGTCGCCTCGGACCAGTTGCCGAGCCACTTGTACAGCGTCTCCAGGCCTGCGTAGATCTTGCGGCCGTGCTCGGCGTAATGCTCGCCCGCATCAGCAGGCCCGAACATGTTGTCGGCCACGTCCTTTGCGCGATTCCGAACGGTCTGGCCCGACGTCGTCAAATTATTGCCGAGACGACCGAGCTCCCCCGTCTTGACGCCGACCAATTCGGTTCCGGTCACGCGATCCCCTCCGTCCCTGCCGTGTACGGTCTGCCCGGCCGCCTATCGGTGCCGGGTGCCTCCATACTTCCTTCGACGCGGCAGCGCGACGTACGGTTCCATCGAATCCGGGTCGGGACAACCACCCCCACCGGGAACCTACGACCCGATCTTTCCCTGGTCGGTGCGGACCCACTCGGAGGTACCGTCGGGGTGGCGGTGGAATTCCCAGGCGGCGTAGTCGCCGTCGTTCTCCACCACGGTGACGTGGTCGGCGAGGCCGTCGTGGTCGTAGTCGGTCCAGACCTGCATCGCCTCCGCCCCGGTGGTGGTGATGGTGTCGAGGGTGCCGTCGCCGTCGATGTCCTGGGTGGGGTGGTGCAGTTCGACCGCACCGAGGCCGTCCAGCGATGAGGACGCGTCGATGCCGGGCAGGTCAAGGCCCGGCAGTTCGCCCGAGGTGATCATTGCTACTCCTCAGCAGGACTCGTGGTGTGCGCTGCGTTGGTTCTCGCGATGGCCCGCGAACAACGTCATCGCTCCATACTGACATCCACGCGGGTCCGACGCAGCCCCCACCGGCCTCACTTCTTCGGCATCAGCAGCCACAACACCAGGTAGATGATGAACTGCGGGCCGGGCAGCAGGCACGAGATCACAAAGAGCAGGCGCACGACGTTGGCGTTCCAGCCCAGATACTCGGCGATGCCACCACAGACGCCCGCGATCCACTTGTCGTGGGTCGAGCGGGTGAAACGGCGGGTAGGTGCGGTCATGGTGTTCCCTCTCCGGTGTTGTTCTCTTCGACCTCCACTGTGCCGATTCCGCGCGGGCGTGGCATCGCTCCGGCGACCGATCTCGACCCTGATTTCCGCGCCGCCCGGCTCAGGGTGCGACCCCGAGAGCACCGATGCGGGGCGTACGGGCCGAGCGCGGCAGAATGCTCACGTGAACCAGGGCCAGCCAGCGAACCGAGAACACCGCCTGCCGAGACCGAGCGCGGGCGGGGCGAAGTGAGTACCACCCTGCACGCGCGCGGCCTCGCGGCGGGCCACGGCGAACGCACCCTGTTCGAGGACCTGGATCTCACCCTCGCCCCCGGTGACGTGATCGGCCTGGTCGGGGTGAACGGCGCGGGCAAGTCGACGCTGCTGCGCATGCTGGCCGAGCGGCACGCGCCGACCGGCAGCATCACCGTGAGCCCGCCCGACGCGACCATCGGCCATCTCGCGCAGGAACCCGAGCGGGTGCCCGGTGAGACGGTGCGCCAATTCCTCGGTCGCCGAACCGGAGTCACCGCCGCGCAGCTGACCATGGACGAGGCCGCCGAGCGCCTCGCCGACGGCGGCGACGACGCGGCCACGGCGTATTCGGACGCGCTGGAGCGCTGGCTCGCGCTCGGTGGCGCGGACCTGGAGCAGCGCGCCGAGGAGGTGGCCGCCGATCTCGGCTTGACCGACAGCCTGGTGAACGGACTGGAGACGCCGATGACGGGCCTGTCCGGCGGCCAGGCCGCACGGGCGGGTTTGGCCTCGGTGTTGTTGTCGCGCTTCGACATTCTGCTGCTGGACGAGCCGACCAACGACCTGGACCTGGACGGCCTGGCCCGCCTCGAACAGTTCGTCGCCGGCGTGCGGGTGCCGCTGATGGTGATCAGTCATGATCGAGAGTTCTTGGCGCGCACGGTGAATCGGGTGCTCGAACTGGATCTCGCGCAACAGCAGGTGGACACCTACGACGGCGGCTACGAGGCATACCTGACCGAACGCGAGATCGCGCGCAGGCACGCGCGCGAGACCTACGACGAATACGCCGACACCAAGGCGGGCCTGGAGGCGCGGGCGCAGATGCAGCGCAACTGGCTCGAACACGGCGTGCGCAACGCCCGCCGGAAGGCACGCGATCCCAAGAAGGTGGATTCGGACAAGGCGGGCCGCAAGATGCGCGCCGAATCCACCGAGAAGCAGGCCGCGAAGGCCAGGCAGACCCAGCGCCGGATCGAACGCCTCGACGTGGTCGAGGAGCCGCGTAAGGAATGGGAGCTGCGGATGAGCATCGCCACCGCCCCGCGCAGCGGCTCGGTGGTGGCGACCATGTCCGAAGCCACGCTCACCCGGGGCGATTTCACGCTCGGCCCGGTCAGCACCCAGGTCGACTGGGCCGACCGGATCGTGTTGACCGGCGCGAACGGCTCGGGCAAGTCCACGCTGCTGGCGTTACTGCTCGGAAAGATCCAGCCGGACAACGGCACCGCCGCGCTCGGCTCCGGTGTCGAGATCGGCGAGGTGGATCAGGCGCGCGGATTGTTCCGCGGCACCACGTCGTTGGCCGACACGTTCGGCGCGCAGATGCCGGATTGGCCCGACGCCGAGGTCCGGACCCTGCTGGCCAAGTTCGGCCTGCGCGGGGCACACGCGTTGCGGCCCTGCGAAACCCTGTCACCGGGCGAGCGCACCCGAGCCGCGCTCGCCCTGCTGCAGGCCCGCGGGGTGAACCTGCTCGTGCTGGACGAGCCGACCAACCATCTGGACCTGCCCGCCATCGAGCAATTGGAGCAGGCGGTCGAATCCTTCACCGGCACACTGCTGCTGGTCACGCACGACCGCAGGATGCTCGACACCATCCGGGCGACCCGGCGCTGGCATCTGGACTCCGGCAAGCTCACCGAAACCACCTGAGCGAGCGCGAGGTCAGAGCGAGGCGACCCGCTTGGCGAGATCGTCGGCGAGTTGCCTGGCCTGGGCCGGGTCGGTGGCCTCCACCATGACCCGGACCAGTTCTTCGGTTCCGCTGGGACGCAGCAGGACTCGGCCGGAGTCACCGAGCATGCGCTCGGCCTCGAGCACCGCCTCGCGCACCTCGGGCGCCGTCGCGACAAGGGACTTGTCGGTAACCGGCACATTCACCAAAACCTGTGGCACGGTCTGCAATACGGCGGCCAAGTCGGCGAGGGTGCGCTTGGTCCGCGCCATCCGAGCCATCAGCTTCAGGCCGGTGAGGATGCCGTCACCGGTGGTGCCGAACTGCGGGAAGATCACGTGCCCGGACTGCTCGCCGCCGAGGGTGTAGCCGCCGCGGCGCAGTTCCTCGAGCACGTACCGGTCACCGACCGCGGTGGTGCGCAACGCGATTCCGGCCGCGCGCATCGCGATGTGCAGGCCGAGGTTGCTCATCACGGTGCCGACCAGCGTCCGCTGCGCCAGCTCGCCCGCCTCGTGCATGGCGAGCGCGAGCACCGCCAGAATGGCGTCACCGTCGACGATCCGGCCCGCGGCGTCGACCGCGAGGCAGCGGTCGGCGTCGCCGTCGAGGGCCAGGCCGAGGTCGGCGCCGTGCGCGCGGACCGCCGCCTGGATCGAGGCCAAATGCGTTGAGCCGCAGCCATCGTTGATGTTGAGCCCGTCGGGCTCGGCGTTGATCGAGATCACCGTCGCGCCGGCCGCGCGGAACGCGGCGGGTCCGACCTCGGACGCGGCGCCGTGCGCGCAGTCGAGCACGACGGTCAGCCCGGAAAGATCCTGCGCCGTCGCCGCAACCAGATGCTCGACATAGCGCTCGTGCGTGCCTGCCAGGCTGTACTGGTCCGGCACGGCGGGGCCGTGGTCGCGCGCGCCGACGGCGTTGACCACTCGGCCGATGCCCGCCCCGGTCGGGCGCACCACCAGGTCCTCGGTGATCAGGGCTTCGATGCGGTCCTCGATGGCGTCGTCTAGCTTGTGCCCGCCCGCGGCGAAGATCTTGATGCCGTTGTCCGGCATGGGGTTGTGCGAGGCGGAGATCATCACGCCGAAGCACGCGTCGTACAGCCCGGTGAGATAGGCGACGGCGGGGGTCGGCAGCACGCCGACCTGCAGCACGTTCACGCCGGTCGCGGTCAGGCCCGCGGTCACCGCGGCCTCGAGCATCTCCCCGCTGGCCCGGGAATCGCGCCCCACCACCGCCAGCGGACGCTGCTTGCCTCGACTCAAGATCTGTGCGGCCGCACCCGAAACTCGCATGGCCAGTTCCGGACTCAACGACTCGTTGGCCAACCCACGGATTCCGTCGGTGCCGAACAAACGTCCCATACCTCAGCCCCTCATCGTGGATCCGCGGCGACGCTCGCCGACAGCTCCGGAGACGGCGGCGCACGCGACCGGTGAAAGCGCAGACGCCACACGGTGATACAGCACGAGAGCAGGCAACCAGCCGTTGCTGGAAGCCTGCTCTCGTACAGCTGCCTGTCGACCGTTGTGCCCCCGGCACCTCCAAGGGTGCCGGATGGCGGCGGACGACGAGGCCAAAATCAGCGCTTCGAGTACTGCGGAGCCTTACGGGCCTTCTTGAGACCGTACTTCTTGCGCTCGGTGGCACGCGGGTCACGAGTCAGGAAGCCGGCCCGCTTCAGCGCGGGGCGGTCGTCCGGGGTGACCTCGATCAGCGCGCGGGCGATGGCCAGACGCAGGGCGCCTGCCTGTCCCGACGGGCCGCCGCCGACCAGGCGGGCGTGGATATCGAAGGACTCGGTCCGCTCGACGGTCACCAGCGGCGACTTGACCAGCTGCTGGTGCACCTTGTTCGGGAAGTAGTCCTCGATGGAGCGACCGTTGAGCACGAAGTTGCCCGAGCCGGGCAGCATGCGCACGCGAACGACGGCTTCCTTGCGACGACCGACGGTCTGCACCGGGCGGTCGATCACGATCGGGGCGAAGCTGTCCGCGCCGACCTCGGTCTCGTCGTAGCCTTCGCCGTCCTCGACGACCTCGACCGCGTCGAATTCCTCGGCGACGGCTTCTTCGTTGAATTCCTCAGGAGCGGTCACTGACTCTTCTCCGATGCTCATTGCGCCACCTGCTTGATCTCGAACGGAATCGGCTGCTGAGCGGCGTGGGGGTGGCTGGGGCCCGCGTAGACCTTCAGCTTGCCCGCGATCGCGTTGCCGAGCTTGTTCTTCGGGATCATGCCCTTGACGGCCTTCTCCACGAGCCGGTCCGGACGGCTCTCCAACACCTGGCCGACAGTGCGCGACTTGAGGCCGCCCGGGTGCCCGCTGTGGTGGTGGATCAGCTTGTCCGCCTTCTTGTTGCCGCTGATGGCAACCTTGTCGGCGTTGATGATGATGACGAAATCGCCACCATCGAAGTTCGGTGCGTAGGTCGGCTTCGTCTTGCCACGCAGCAGATTCGCTGCCTGGACGGCGAGACGGCCGAGCACTACGTCAGTGGCGTCGATGACGTACCACTTGCGGGTCACGTCACCAGCCTTGGGGCTGTACGTAGGCACAGTGCTTCCCTGTCTGTCGTCGGTGTTGCCGGCCAGGCGTGTGGTCGAACGCTCCCGGCGGCCGGTGGAGACCCGGGACTCGATTGCACGACCGGTTGCCCGGCCGTCCGCACGCCAACGAGCCACGATACCAGTCCGGACCAGCCGGACCGAAATCGCCTCAGATCTCGATCGGCGGCCCGGGATCGATCGCCCGCCGCGGGCCGGGCAGCAGGTAGCGCAGGGTGTCCACGCCCGGCTGTTCGCATTCCTGCTCGGTGCTCCGCCGGTCGGTGCGCGGGGCGCCCGGCGCACGACCGCGCACGGCGGCGATGCCGGGACGGGCCTCGTTGGTCACATACGGGGTCAGCGGGCAGGCGATCAGGTCGGCGCCCGCCGAACCCGGCGCCGCGCTCGGCGCGGTAGCCAGCGTCGTCTCGCCGCCCAGCGTCGTCTCCACGGTGTTCAGCGTCGTCTCCGCCGCGGTGAGCTCGACCCGGTCCCCGCTGCCCGGCAGCGCGACCACCGCGAGCGCCACCGCGCCGACCACCGTGTGCGCGCCGAACAGGTTGTCTTTCATCTTGTTCCACAGCTTTCCCTTGCGGGATCTGTCTTCGTCGTCGTCCGGTTCGGTCCCCGGCTCACGCCACTGGCCGTGGCGTGCGGGCTCGGCGTCGGACTGCGGCGCCTGGTAGGAGCGTGCCGCGGGCGGCATCGGTCCCTGCGGCGGCCCGGCCTGCGGCGCTGCCGCGGGTCCGCGCTGCTCCTCGGCGGACTGGCCCGGTGGACGGGTAAAGCGGCTGCCCAGCTCGGCGAGGTTCGGCGGCAGCCCGCGCCCGGTGTCCTCCCTGCTGATCCGGGTGGTCGCTGCGGCATCGCCCTGGGTCGGATAACCCGGGCCGTACTGCACCGGCGGCACGGGACGCGGCGGCCCGGTCTCGGCTCGCCGCGGCGTGGACTCGGCCTGGCGCTGCGCGGACTCGGCATGATGGCGTGCCGACTCGGCCTGGGGCCGCGGTGACTCGGCCTGCCGCTGGGTGGCGCCGGCCTGGCGCTGTCCCGGCGGGGCCTGCTGCGGGGTGGATTCGGCCCGGTAGTGCCCCGCCTGGTCCCGATGCTGCGGGCCGGGATCCCGGTACTGCGTCGGGTCGACCCGCGGCGGGCCCGGCTCGGCATGCCTGCCGCCGGGTTCCGGTTCCTCCGCCTCGGTGTCGGTCACCAGCAGGTGCGCGGCGCCGAGCACCAGGGCGTGCATCGGGTGATCGGCGACCTGCAGCCGGTGCCCGAGATGGTTCTGGAAGGCCAGCCGCAACGCCTCGTTGAAGCACACGTTGCCCGACAGCAGCACTGTCGAGGTGTCCGCGCCGATCCGGCGGGCCGCCGCCATCACCTCGATCACCACGTTGTCCGCGGACCGCGCGTCGCGCATGGACTCCGGGTTGACCGGCACGTCGACCGATTCGGTCGGCTGCTCGTCGTCGCCGTGCACCGCGACCACGAGCACGGTCCGGCCGTCGGAGTACACCCCGGTCGCGCCGATACCGTTCGGCCTGGCCTGGTCCGGCGGGTGCACCAGACCGAGCGCGCGCACGTACCCGGACAGCGCGATGCTCTCCGGCAGCGGCTCGACGATCACGTCGAGCTGTTCCACCAGCGCCGCGTACAGCTCCACCTTCTCGTCCGGCCAGCCGTCCGGGAACGGCAATGCCACCAGATCCGGCTTACCGCGCAGATGCTTACCGATCGAGGCGAGCGGGTTGTACATCCGCGCCCGGAACACCAGTTCCGCGGGCCAGGTCGCCCCGGCCACCACGATCTGCGGGTGGCCGAGGATGTCGCGCACATCGGCGATCGCCATGCCGAGGTCGGGCCGCTGCCGGTCCACCCCCGCGGTGTGCAGCCGTCCCGACGAATCCGCCAGCAAATACGCGGGCGGCGTCCACATACCCTCCACCTGCACCGGGCGGATCGGTGTGCCTCCGCCACCCGCGGCCACGGACACCACATCCCAGCCGAGATGTACTGCCCCTACTCGCACCGTCACAGGCATAAGTGTGCCTGGTGTGCGGCCGAGATGCTCGCTCTTGTCCGCAGCCCCCGGTCGAGGCCGGAAAATGGCACCGGCATCAGGCCACCGACTTCTTCAGTCGTAGCCGTCGCCAGGTGATCACTGCCAGCACGATCGTGAGCAGCATCAGCACGGCCACGTCCAGCGCCCAGATGCCCGCCGTGTGCTCCCACAATTTGTCCGGTTGCGCGTTGATGAACACTTCGCGAATGTTCACCGTGGAAGCCCCCGTCGCGTAACCCCAGCGGGCCGGGAACAACCACGACACCTGCTCGAGCACCACGCGTCCGGTGACCGGGATCAGCCCGCCCGCCATCACCAGCTGGCACATGATCGCGACCACCAGCAACGGCATCACCTGCTCGTTCGACTTCGCCAGCGACGAAAGCAGCAGTCCGACAACGACACAGCACACCGCGGTCAACGCGATATCGATGTACAGCTCGATGCTGCCCGAGGCCAGCACCGCGCCCTCGCCCGGGCGCTTCTTGCCCGCGAGCACGATGCCGACCAGCACCGCGGACTGCAACAGCGCGGTGAAGCTGAACACCGCGATCTTCGCGAGCAGATACGCCGACGGCAGCAATCCGACGGCCCGCTCGCGCTGGAAGATGGTGCGCTCGCCGACCAGGTCGCGCACGGTGAGCGTGGAACCCATGAAGCAGGCGCCGAGAATGAGCACCACGAGCAGTTGCTGGGTCTCCCCGCCGCCCTGCGGGACGAAACTGCCGTCCGGCAATGCCTTGAGCGGACCCCGCTGGAACCCGTCCTTTCCCGGCACCACCAGCGAGAGCGCGCCGAGGATGAACGGCATCACGATGAGGAAGATCAAATAACCGCGATCGGCCAGGATCAACCGCATCTGCCTGCGCGAGAGCGTCGAGAACTGTTTGCCGCCACTGGATTGCGGTGGCGAACCCACCGAACCGTACTGCTGGGGTGGCGGCGGTGGCGGCGGCGCGAACGCCTGCCTGGACCGATAGGCGGCGAACGCCTGATCCGGGTTGGCCGCCACATTGGCGAAGATCTCGGCCCAGTCGCTCGTACCGAGCGCGGCGCCGACGCCTGCCGGGTTACCGCAGTAGGCGGTCTTGCCGCCGGGCGCGAGCAACAGCACCTGGTCGCACATGTCCAGGTGCGCGACCGAGTGGGTCACCACGATCACCACGCGGCCCGCGTCGGCCAGTTCGCGCAGCATCACCATGACCTGCCGGTCCAGCGCCGGGTCCAGCCCGGAGGTCGGCTCGTCCAGGATCAGCAGCGACGGACCGGTGAGCAGTTCCAGCGCCACCGAGGCGCGCTTGCGCTGCCCGCCGGAGAGCCGGTCCACCCGGGTGTCGGCGTGTTCGGTGAGCGAAAGTTCTTTCAGCACACCGTCGATCACCTGCTGCCGGTCGGCCTTGCTGTTGTCCGGCGGCAGCCGGAGTTCGGCCGCGTAGCCGAGGGCCTGGCGCACGGTGAGCTGCCGGTGCAGCACGTCGTCCTGCGGCACCATGCCGATGCGCGAGCGCAGCGCCTCGTACTCGGCGTGCAGATTGCGCCCCTCGAAGGTGACCACACCGCCGGAGGGCCGGGTGGTGCCCGCGATCAGGCGTGACAGCGTCGACTTGCCCGCACCGGATGGACCGATCAGCGCGGTCAGCGTGCCCCGGCTGGCCTGCATGTTCACATCGACGAGCAGTTGCTTGTTGCCCTCGACGGTGAACCCGACGCCGTGCACCGCAAGGCCCTGCTCGGCGACCGGCTTCTGCCGGAGCGCCAGGGTGCCCTGCTGGACCACGAAGTCGACGTTGCCGACGGTGATGATGTCGCGCTCGCGCAGCACCGCCCGCTGCTGCCGGTGACCGTTGACGAAGGTGCCGTTCGCCGAACCGAGGTCCTCGATGGTCAGCCCCTCGGCGGTGGCGACCAGGCGCGCGTGCTTGCGCGAGGCGAGCGGATCGTTGACCACGATCTGGTTGTCGGTGGTGCGGCCGATCGAGAGTCCACCCGCGGGCAACCGATCGCCGCGCGCGATCGCCGCGGTCGAGGCCCTGGCCCGCACCGGCGGCATGTTCGAGCTGTCCGCCCGATGGGTCAGGTTGGGATTGATCGGCGCGGGCCCGGCCTGCGGCGGCTGATAGGCCGGGCGCTGGAACTGCTGCACCGGTCGCGGCCCGCCCATGGGCGGCTGGCCCGCCATCGGCTGCGGTCCCGACTGCGGTACCTGGCCCGACTGCGGCGGGCGCACCGACGGACGCTGCGGGGGTTGCGGATTGGCGGGCAGCAGATGCAGCAGCGGACCGGTGATCGCGTCGCCGAGCCGCACCTGGGTCGGCCGATCGATCGACACCGGCTGGGTCAGTCTCCTGGCATCGACGAAGACGCCGTTGGTGCTGCCGTTGTCCGCGAGCACCCAGGCGCTACCCTGCCAGGTCAGCGTCGCATGAACCCGCGAGACCAGCGGGCTGTCGACGAATAGCGTCACCTCCGGCGCACGGCCCATGGTGACCGGCTGACTCGAATCGAATACTCGTTCGTTTCCATCATGGCGCACGGTGATGGTCTGCGCCCCCGGTGAAGACATGCAGCGGATACTATTCCATCACCCGGACATCGGCGGTGCCCCCGACGCGCCTTTTGCCCCGATCCGGCGACCGATGAGAACGTGATACCGGCCGAATGGGGGAGCTTTGCCGAAAGCCCGTGCGACGGCGATCATTACCGCCTCGCTGATCGTTGTGGTGCTGGTCGCGGGCTGTACCCGGTTGGTGGACGGCAGGGCCGTCTCGATCTACGACGACCCGTTCAAGGTCGCCGGGCTGCCGACCACGAGCGGTCCCAGCGGCCCCCGCGCCGGTGTCCCGGACAGCGCACTCACCGCCACCAACGGCGACGGCAGCGCCGAGGACACCCTGGCCCTCAATGCCGTCGAGGACATCCAGGATTACTGGAAGGCCGAGTTCGGCAACGAGTTCGAGGGCGGCGACTTCCGTCCGGTCGAGAAGCTGATCTCGTGGAGCGCGCGGGCCTCGCGCGCCGACTCGCTCGAGTTCTGCAAGGAGACCACCTACCACCTGGTGAACGCCGCCTACTGCAGGCTGGACAATTCGATCGGCTGGGACCGGACGGTGCTGCTGCCCGCCATGGAGGAGACCTTCGGCAAGATGGCCGTGGTCATGGTGCTCGCGCACGAATACGGCCACGCGGTGCAGTCGATGGCCAAGCTGGTCGGCGCCAAGGACCCGGTGATCGTCAAGGAGCAGCAGGCCGACTGCTTCGCGGGCGCGTTCATGCGCTCGGTCGCCGAGGGCAAGTCGAAGCACTTCACCATCAACACCTCCGACGGACTCAACTCCGTGCTCGCCGCGACCGTCGCCATCCGCGATTCCGACCCCGACGACCCGGAGAGCGTGCACGGCTCGGCGTTCGAACGGGTGACCGCGGTGCAGGTCGGTTTCACCGACGGCCCCAAGGGCTGCAAGCGCATCGATATCGACGAGATCAACGAGCGGCGTGGCAACCTGCCGAAGGACTTCAAGGGCGACACCGGGCGCGGCGAATACGCGATCACCAAGGAAAACCTGATCGAGCTCAGCAAGGCCCTCGGCGCGCTGTTACCGACCACGCCCGCCCCGACCTACGACTACCACGGCGCGAAGCTCGACTGCCGCGACGGCGCCGCCACCGAACCGGTCAGCTACTGCCCGGCCAAGCGCACCATCGGCACCGACATCCCCGCGCTCGCCCAGCGCGGCACCTCGAACTGGGACGTCGACGATCCACTGCCGCTGAAGGTCACCGGTGACTACAACGGCTATATCGTCTTCATCTCCCGCTACACCCTCGCGGTGCAGCAGAATCACGGCCAGCAGCTGGTCGGCGCGAAGACCGGCCTGCGGGCCGCCTGCCTGTCCGGCGTGGTCACCGGCAAGCTCGCGATGCCGAACCGGCCCGCCTCGCAGGGCGATATCGGCCTTGCCGCAGGCGATCTCGACGAAGCGGTGTCCGGGCTGCTCACCGACGGGCTCGCGGCAAGCGATGTCGAAGGCAAAACGGTCCCGAGCGGATTCGCCCGGGTGGACGCGTTCCGGGCCGGCGTGCTGAACGGCGAGAACACCTGCATGTCGCGCTACTCCTGACCCGCACCGGCGCGGGTCAGCGACCGAACGGCGGCGGGGCCAGGTGTTCGAAGCGCAGCACCCGATTGCCGAGCATGACCTCGGCGCCGGGCACCAGGACCATGGATTGGTTGGGCGCCAGGCGAATCCAGTCCCGATAGCCGGGCAGGCGGGTGCGCGTGCCGTTGGTCGAACCCCGATCCACCACGGTCACATCCCAATTCAGCAGATGGATCTCGGCGTGGGCGCGGGACATGCCGCCGGAGGAATCGTCGACCCGCAGCGGGACCAACCCGCGCTGAGCAGCGTCGGAATGCTCGGGATCGCGCCCGAGCACCGCGTCGGCGGCCAGGGTGTAGGTCATGCCGTCGTCGAGCACGAGCATGCCGAGCGGCGGGCGGACCACCTCGATCAGGGCCTGGGTCTGATCCACCGGCATGCCGCACACCGTGCAGAACGCCGAGCGCGGATCGCTGGGATGCGCACGGGCGCACTTGAATCCCATCACCTTCACCGTCAGCGCGGTCGCCTTGGCCGTCGCCTCCAGCCTGCGTTGCAGGTCCGGATCCGGTGGCGGAGCCGGTGTCGTGCCCCGTATCTGCGCGTGCGGTAGCTCGGTTTCGGTGGGTTCGTGCGGCTGCGACTCGGTCGCGCGCTGTGGTGACGGACCATCGCGTCCCGCCGCGCGCCGCGGTTCGCTCGGCGGCGGGGTATCGAGCTGTGGCGCCGGGATGTCGGGCTGCGCGGGCGCGGCATCGCGCTGCGACGGGGGCTCGTGGTCGATCCGCGCGGTAGGCAGCGGCGCCTCGTCCACCCGTCTGCGCCTGCCCTCGCGTCCCGCGTCACCGGACCGGGCCGGCGTGCGCGCCGCGTCGGTCCAGACGATCGCGCCGCCCGCCTGGGCGAGCCCCTCGACCAGCCAACCGATTCCGCGTTCGGCCGGAACCTCGGGGATCCGCCCCTTCGCATCGTCGACGAACAGGGCGACGGCCCGCTGCGGTGCGCTCGCCACCCGGTCGACGGTGAAGGCCGCGTCGCTGCCCCGGTACCGCTCGACCGCGCCCGCGTCCACCAGCACCGCGGTGACGGCCCCGTGCAAGAAGATGGCCACCCCGCCCGCGTCGGCGGCCGACAGGATGCCGAAGTCGATCGGCTCCCCCGGGCTGATCTGCTCGGCCGACTTCATCAGCCAGCGGGTGGCCTGCCTGGCGATCAGCGCGCCGGGTGCGCCCCGGTCCTGTTCGGTCGCCTCCCGGACCAGCTCGGCCAGCGATTCCGCGGCCAGCGCGGCGGGCGTGTCCGGGGTCGGCCTGCCGGGCCCACGATGCCCGACAACGACCACCGCACCCGCGACCCGAGCCACCACATGGCTGCCGACAACGACCTCGACCTGCCGATCCATCAAAGGAATCGGCCTCTGTCGAGGGTGCGGTGCAGGGTCGTCGCCACGAGAACCAGGGTATTGCAATCCCACAACTATCGACCCCCCTCCCAGGCGTCCGTCCGGTAACTTCGACGAAAGCAGGTGAAGGAAACGAGGACCCGTCATGGTTCGGACATCGCGTATCGCACTCGCCGCGTCGTGTATCGCATTGACTGGTCTATTGACCGGTTGCGGCGGCGTGCGGGGCACCGCAACGGCGGGTGAGGTCGATGTGCGCCGGCTGGAGGTCGGCACCTACGCCGTCGACCGGCACCGGTACAACCAGGACCCCGGCGACAAGGCCACACTGCTCGAGGGCATGCGGATGTCGGACGCCGTGGTGCCGACCGTGCGGATCGACCCCGCGCTCTCGGTGGGCCGGGGCAGCACCGTGATCGCCGACGCAGAGCAGGCGCTCGACTTCGTCGCCAAGGTGTCCAAGCCGGTCTTCGACAACCGCAAGCTGATCGTCGGGTACGCCGCCAGCGGCGCGGACAAGCCGGACCCGGCCGGGCAGACCAGCCCCGCCCCCGATGCCACGGCGGTGACCAACGCGCTGTTCCGTTTCCCGGATCCGGCGATCGCCAAGATCGCCGCCCGTGAGCTGGAGGATGTCGACATCGCCGTCTCCCCGGAGAACCAGAAACTCCCGTCGACCAAGTTTCCCGACGCCTATATCCATTGGCGCCCTGGCGTGCCCACCATCGGCACCTTCGTTGCCTACAAGGAATTCGTCATCTCACTGTTCATCCAGCGCCCGCGCGCCGACAGCGCCGACCTGGTGAGCTGGGTCGACAAGACGCTCACCGCCCAGCTCGCGCGGCTCGACCAGTTCCAGGCCACCCCGCAGAACAAGATCAAGGACCTGAAGGTCGACCCGGAGGGCCTGCTCGCCCGGGTCGCGGTGAGCGATCGCACGGGCCGCACCCCCGACACCGCGACCTTCGCCATCTTCGGCGCCGATCACATGGTGCACCGCTCCGTGGACGAGGCCGCGCATCTGCGCCTGGTCCAGGAGGCGGGTGTGGACCGCACCGCCGTCGCCGACGACAGTTACGTCGCCCGCGCCAGGGACGGCGCGGGTGCGCGGCGACTGGCCGCCGGATTGATGGAAAGCGAAGGCGCGCACTACGACACGATCGGTGCGCCGAAGGATGTGCCGGGCGCGAAATGTCTGCAGCTGAACAGCAAAGGCAATCCCGACCGGGAATACAAATACCGCTGTTACGTCACCTACAAACGCTATGTGGGGGTCGTGACGAGCGACAAGGAACCTGACGTCCGGCAGAAGGTCGCGGCCGAATACGCGCTGCTCGCGAACAGCCTCTGAACGGTGCCCTGATCGGGGCGACGCACAAAGGCCCCGAACGCTGTGGTCCTGTGTGTGTCGGCGCGGTGAGTTAGTATCCGCGAGACGACCACAGTACGGGGAGGGCCGGTTTGCAGTTCGGCGTGAGATCGATGCCTGCGCGCACCGCGGGTGCCTTGATCATTGCGGGCACACTCGCGCTTGCCGCGGCGTGCGATACATCACCGCAGGTCACCGCGGATCCGGTGATCGACGTGGCGAGCCTGGACGTCGGCAGCTATCCCACCGAACCGCGCGAAGTGGGGCAGGTGAAGAACCTCGATCAGGCCCGCTTCATCGAAGCCGAACGGCTCGGAAACTTCGTGCCCGTCGCCTCGGATATCGACCCCGCGTTCCGGGAGGGCAATCCGTCGGTCTCGACGGTTTTCATCGACCCGCGCAATTCGCTCGGCAAAATCATGAGCATCGATCGTTTCGCCGAGGCAGCCCCGGATTTCGTCGCCGGATTTCTCAGCAATGGCAGTACCGACGTGCGCAATCTGGGCCGGGATCTGTTCAACGCGGTGATGATCTTCCCCGACGAGCAGCGCGCGGCGGCCGCGGCCGAGGCGCTGGAGCGGGTGGATTTCGAGGCCGCACCGCCGAACGAGCGGGTACAGATTCCGAAATATCCCGCGGCGCGCGCGCATTGGCAGCCGACCCAGCAGTCGATCGGATCCTGGTTCGCCACCGGCAAGTTAGTCGTCTACACCTGGATCTACGACTACCAGAAGATCTTCCTGGAGAAGGTCGATCTGCCCGCGCTCTTCGCACTGGTCGAGCGGAGTCTCGACACGATCGTCCCTGCGATCGGCAAGTTCACCCCGACCCCGGCCGACCAGCTGATGAATCAGCCGATCGACTACGACGGCATGCTGAGCCGCACCCTGCCGCGGCCGCGCGAGGACTCCTGGATCGATCCGCCGGGCGCGTACAACGGCCATGCCGCACTGCACTTCACCACCGATCCGGACGACGACCGCAGGCTGATCGAGGAGGCAGGCGTGGATCGGTTCGCCAGCGACGCCACCAACGTCTATCGGGCCCGCGACGCCGCCGCGGCCGCGAAATTCCGTGCCGATCGCGGACGACTCACCAAGAGCTTCAAGAGCGCCGACTCGCCGCAGAATCTGCCGGTGGCCGGCTGCAAGGAATACATCGGTTCCCAGACCATCGCGGTCCGCTTCTATTGTTCGGTGTCCCACGGCCGCTATGCCGCATTCGCCTGGTCGCATCAACTGCTGGACGCGCAGCAGCGGATATCCGCGCAGTACGCAATCCTGGTGAATGCCCGATGAATTCCCTGCGCACCGTCCGCACCGCCGCCCTCGCCTGCTGCGCGACGCTACTGCTTGCGGCCTGCGGGTCGACCGTGTCCGGCACGGCACAACCCGGCGAGATAGACATTCGGAAACTCGATGTCGGTAATTACCCGACCGAGCCGTTGAACGCGCACGACGACGATTATCGACCGACCTTCTACGAAATGCGTGAGGTCGCCGCGATGCGGCTGGCCGACTATGTCGCCACCGCCTACGACATCGATCCCGGGATGAAATACGGCGCGCTGTCCTGGAGCATCTCCAGCGGCGTCATGCCCGATGAGCTGGGGCGGCCCGCGGACCTGGAGCCGATCGCCAAGCGCAACAAGATGATCTACGGGTACAAGTCCAACGGCTCGGACAACAACACCACCAACTTCACCTCGTCGTGGCCGACCAAGCGCCAGCCCAACTCGACCACGGTCAGCACCATCGTGATGCAGTTCCCGGACGCCGAGCGGGCGAAAACCGCGGCGACCGAGTTCTACGACGCCGATTTCGGCGCCTACCGGGAGCAGAACCAGCCGGTGCGCCTGCCGAAATACGCTGACGCGCATGCCCATTGGCGACCCGATTCACCATTTCTGCGCACCACCATGGCGCACGGGCCCTATGTGATCGGTTTTCTGGTCTCGACGCCCGCGCCCGTGCTCGACGAGCTCGTCGCGCTGGCCGAGAAGGCCTACCGCACCCAGCTCACACTGCTGGACCAGCTCCCGGTGCTCTCGGAGGAGCAGCTGCTCGAATTGCCGTGGGATCCGGATCATCTGCTCAGCCGCGCGCTGAATCCGGACAAGACCAAGCGGCCCAGCTTCGACGACAGCTATGCCCTGTTCGGCCCGCGCGGCGTGCTGCACTCGGCGCGCGATCGCGATTACGCGAGCAAGCGCTTCACCGAGATGCGGGCGGACCGTTTCGCACTGTCGGCGGGGACGCTGGTGGTGCACACCCCGGACGCCGACACGGCACGAAAGGTGGTCGCGGACCGGATCACCCCGACCCCCTCCGCCGCGAATGCCGAACCGCCCGCCAATCTGCCCGACTCGGCCTGCGTGGAAAACAAATCCAGCCTGAGCGGCAACAAACGATTCACCTGCATTGTCGCGTATCGAGAATACGTCGGTTTCGTCGCGGCCAATCAACTCGCCGACGCCCAGCAACGCGCGGCCGCGCAATACTCCATTTTCGCGAACAGCCGCTAATGCAGCGCACCGCGGCGAGTTCGAGCAGTCCAGTATGCTGCTGCGTGGGAAAGACCGAGTCAGGAGATAGTGGACTATGGCGATGAGCCCCGGCACCATCGTGGGCGGGTACCGCATCGATCGGGTACTCGGAGCCGGCGGTATGGGCACGGTCTATCTCGCCAAACACCCCAGCCTCCCGCGCATGGACGCGCTCAAGGTACTCAGCCCCGAGCTCAGCCGCGACCACGAGTTCCGGGCCCGCTTCGAGCGCGAGGCGAATCTCGCTGCCGGCCTTGATCATCCGAATATCGTCTCGGTGTACAACCGCGGCGAGGAGCACGGCCAGCTGTGGATTGCCATGCAGTACGTCGACGGCATCGACGCCTCCGCCGAGATCGCGCGCGACCCGCACGCGATGAATCCGCTACGGGCGCTGCGGATCACCACCGAGGTCGGCAAGGGCCTGGACTACGCGCACCGCAGAGGGCTGCTGCACCGCGACATCAAGCCGGCCAACTTCCTGCTCTCGGCCGCCGACGGGGACGAAGAACGGGTGCTGCTCACCGATTTCGGCGTGGCCAAGTCCAACGACGACACCACCGAACTCACCCAGACCGGCAGCTTCGTCGCGACCATCGCCTACGCCCCGCCCGAGCAGCTCACCGGCGACCGACTCGATCACCACGCCGACATCTACAGCCTGGCCTGCTCGTTCTTCAAGCTGCTCACCGGCCGCAACCCCTACCCCGCCACCCAGCCCGCGCTGGTCATGATGGGCCATCTACACGAGCCGCCGCCCGCGGCGACCGCCGTCAATCCGGGCCTGCCGCCCGCGATCGACCAGGTCTTCGCCCGAGCCCTGGCCAAGAACCCCGCAGAGCGCTTCAACTCCTGCCGCGAACTCACCGACGCGGCGGCCAATGCCCTTGTGCCCGGCTACAACCCCGGCGCGACCAACACCTCCCCCACCTATCCCGTCCAGGTCGTCGACCCGCACCCGCCCACCGATCCGCGGACGATGCGCCCCGTCCCGCAGGGGCAGGCGCCCGCGGCGCCGAAGCGCCGCAGGCGCAGGCTCCTCGCCGTGGAGATCGGCGCGGTCGTCGTCACGCTCGCCGCGGGCTTCGGTATCTGGGCCATCAGCGGCGGCAGCGACACCACCGATACGCCGACGACGACACCCTCGACGGTGATCGCGAGCGGCGCGAGTTCGATCGAGCAGGCGCGCGCCGACAATCCGGGATTTCGCGGCAAGGTCATCACCATGGTGGATGTGCCGCGAACCAAGCAGATCGCGACCTTCCTCGGCGGTACCCCGGCGACCAAGTTCCTCGAGGATCTCGGGTTCGTCTACAACTTCAATTACGCGAAGCAGGGCGAGGAGGCCTCGCCGCGCGCGCTGACCACCAGCACCCCGCTGGAGGTCGGCCCCGACAGCTATGTGCTCGCGGTGCGCAGCGACGAGGAGGCGGGCAACGGCGGCCTGCGCGGGCTGCCGTACCAGGTGGCCGGTACCAAGGCCACCGTCATCGTGCTGGACGATCCCGCCGCGGTCGCCGCGATGCGGAGTTGGACCGCGGACTCGGAGCGGACACTGCTCGACAAGCTCGTTCCCTTACTCCGTAATCGCGTGAAGTAAACAACCGCCGCGTAATTCCGCGACACCGCGGCGCCGATAAATTTCCGACTGCGGATATCCGCAGTACACGGCCACAATTTTCGCTTTCGAAGCGGTTTGCTCTGCTGGTAGCGGTAGTCATATGGGTTCGGTAAGGTGTACCCAGCCAGCCCACTCGCCGATCAACACACAGCGAGCAGGGGGAAGGAGGGGAGCCGAGCGCTGGCGGCATGTGATCGGCCGTGTCTGTAGAGCGACCCACTGGGGCTTGAACACACGAAAGTACTGGTCCACGACGCAGGAACTGATCATGGGAGCCGTCCCGAAACTTTCTCGAGTCGAGATGGAACCGATCAGCACCTAACCGCGTCCAATCAGATGTACAGGCCAACCAGGGCGTCCGCCGTTGGCCGAGACGGGAACCGAAAGGAGCCGAAATGGCAGGACAGCTCGAAGCGAGCGAGGAAGCGATCCGGAAGTTCACGGAGAACTGCCGTCAGCGGCACAGCGATCTGCAGGCCTCGATCACGGCACTGAACGCGAAGTCGGATGCCACCACGGCGACGTGGAGCGGCGCGGCGCGCGGCGCGTTCGACACGCTGATGGACAACTACTTCGCGCAGGCGAAGAAGCTGAACGACCAGCTGGACCAGACCTCCGACAAGCTGGCCCACGCGGGCACCAAGTTTGCCGACCAGGATCAGCAGTTCGCCCAGCAGGTTGCGGCGCAGGCTTCCAGCCTGGACCTTCCCTGATCGATAACCAGACCATCAGACGATAAGGAGCTCCAGATGGCTGTCAACAACCCCGGAACCATTGCCTCCAATTTCGGTGAGGTCTCGGCCGGCGCACAGTCGATCGTCACCGAAGCACGGAACGTCATGTCCATGCTCGAGGACTTCCACAAGCAGGTCACCGACTTCGTGACCAACTACTGGAAGGGTGACGCGAACGACGCCTTCGCCTCCCTCCAGGCCCAGTGGAACACCAACGTCACCCAGCTGAACACCACGCTGGAGACCGCGGGTCGCCTCGTCGACCAGGGCAACACGGACCTGCAGACCACCGACACCACCCTTGCGGGACTCTTCTGAGAAACCCGTCTCGGCAATTCGGGCCCCCGGCATTCACCTGCCGGGGGCCCGAATTATGTTCAAGCCGATCAGCATGATCACCATCGGCGTCCTGACCGCCGCGGCCGCAGTGGCAGTGATCGCGTGGCAGCTCACCGCCCCACAAGGATTCGGCGCAACGAGGTGAGCCTCCTACGGGACCACTCGTACCGAGCCGCCGAACCGGTCGCAGGTGGCGGACAGTGTCGGCCAACTGTCGCCGACGTATTGGCAGCCGATGCTGAGTTGGATCCCGTACTCCAGCAATACATGCCACACGACGGTTGAGCCGTCGCCGGGGCGCTCGCGGTAGGCGAGACCGGAACGACCGCCGAAAACGACATCTCGCTTCAGGTCGGTGAGCACGCCCGCCGGGCGCTGACCGATCTGTGCTTCCAGGTTCGCCGCGACCTGCTCGTAGCCGGCGCCGACGGCGACCTGGGTCTGCGCCACGATGATGCGCATGCGCGCGCCGTCCTCGGGCGAAAGTTCCACCCGCGCCCGGCCGTTGGCGTCGGGTGGGGTGGTGAGCCGCCAGCCGTCGGGCACCTGGAATCGCACGCGACCGAACACCTCCGGTTCGGCGTCGACCGGCGACGGCGGTGCCGCGACCTGGCGGCTCGTCGTCGGCGCGGTCGTCGGCGCGGCGACGGGCGCGTCCGCGGCACGGTTCAGCAGCAGCACCCCGCCGACAACGGCGGCGGCTACCACGACCACCGCGGCGACCGCGACCGCCACATAGGCGGTGCCCCGGCGCCGCGGCTGCTGGGCGGCCGCACGCTCGCGTAGCGGTTGCATCCAATCCGGCGGCGGCCCAACGGGTGCCGGTTCGGGTACCGGAATCGGCTCGGTCTGTTTGCCGCGGATGAGATCGGCCCCGGCGACCGACCGGAGTTCCACCTCCGGCCCGCAACCGCGCCGCACCGCCGCACGGAGCACCTCGAATTCGGCAGGCTCGGTCAGACCGACAACCTGCGCCAAGTCGACCTGCTGACCGTCGAGCAACCGGCCGATCAGCGCGCACAGCGCATCGAAGCCCGGCGACTCCGGCAGCACCTCGGCGAGCGCGAGATCCGGCTCGTGCGCACAGGATTCGAGCCGCACGCCCTGATGGTCACGCAGCACCGTCGCGGCCGTGGTGGTGAGCGCGCCGAATTCCAGCACCAGCGTGCGGCGGCTGTGACTGGTTCCCTCGTCCACCGCGACGGCCCGCACCGCCAGCTCCTCGAAGCGCATCTCGCCGGTCCAGCGGCGGGCCGCCTGGTCGAGCACGGCCCGGCGCGCCGCACCCCACTCGGTCGGGCAGATGACGGTGATCCGGTCGCACGGGGCGGTGACGCGCAGGTGCTCCAGGGCCGTGCCGATGACCGCGGTCAAACCGTCGGCGACCGACGGGATGCGCGGCAGCAGGGCGATCGCATCGGCCGAGACGTGCTGCACGACCGAACTCACCTGGGTCGGCGGGTTCAGTGACTCCCCGACCACGAGATCGAACCCGTTGCTGCCCAGCACGATCGAGGGCGGCCCGTCCCAGTGGGTGGTCGCACTGCGCGCCCACACGCGCGTCTCGGTGACCACCAGCTCGACGGCGGACATCAGGACTGCGGCATCCAGGCCGTCTGGATCAGACCCTCACCCTGGCGCGTGACGTATGTGCCGCGGCCCGGCGGCATGATGCTCGGCCGGGTGGTGCCCATCAGCACACCCTCGTCCCGGGGACAGCTCATGATCAGACCGGCCGACCCGAGATCCTTCAGCCTGGCCAGCGTGGCCTCGTACATGGCGCGGCTCGCGCCACCCGAGCGCCGGGCGATGATCAGGTGGAAGCCGAGGTCGCGCGCGTGCGGCAGGTGCTCGACCAGGGCCTGCACCGGGTTGCCCGCGGACGTGGCCACCAGGTCGTAGTCGTCGACGATCACGAACAGCTCGGGCCCGCTCCACCAGGACCGCTCGCGCAGTTGCTGCGGTGTCACGTCCGAGCCCGGCGTCCGCTTGTTGACGTAGGCCGCGAGGTCGGTCATGTTCTGGGTGAACTGCGGTGCGGTGGAACCGTATCCGGCGAGGTAGCCCTCGGGCACCAGGCCGAGCATCGAGCGCCGGTAGTCACCCATGATGATCCGCGCCTGGCTCGGCGTGTTCGAGGCGCAGATGCCCTCGACGAGCGAGCGCAGCAGGGTGGTCTTGCCCGACTCGGTGTCACCGATGATGAGCAGGTGCGGGCTCTCGGCGAAGTCGGCGTAGACCGGCGCGAGCTCGGACTCGTTGATACCGATCGGAATTCGCAGGCACTTCGCGGACTGGTCGACCTGGGTTGGCCAGTCGCCCGCCAGGTAGAGCAGCTGGTCGCGGGAGAGCTGCTCGGGCAGCATCCGCACCGGCGGCGCGGGCCGGCCCGGGGTGAGCCGGGCGATGGTGGCGACCGCGTCGGCGACCGCCTGGCCGAGGCTGTTCGGGTCCGAGCTGCCGTCGATGCGCGGCAGGCCGGTCAGCATGTGCAGGCAGTCCGGGGTCATACCGCGACCGGGCCTGCCCTGCGGCACCATGGCGGCGAACTTGCGGCCGAGGTCGGAGTCCATCGGATCACCGAGGCGCAGTTCGATTCTGGTGCCGATCTGGTCCTTGAGCGCGGGCCTGGCTTCGGCCCACCGGTTCAGCGCGATGATGACGTGCACGCCGTAGGAAAGGCCCTGCACGGCGAGGTTCATGATGACCTGCTCGAGCAGCTCGAAATCCTGGCGGATCGAGCTGAAGCCGTCGACCACCAGGAACACGTCGCCGAACGGATCCTCGTGCGCGCCGGTCGCGGCCGGGCTGCTCGCGGGGTCCATCGCGCGCAGCCTGCGGAACTCGACCATCGACTCGATGCCGAGCTGCCGGAACCTGGCCTCGCGCTGCCGGACGATGGTGGTCATCTCGGCGATCGTGCGCCGCACCTGATCCTCGTCCAACCGGCTGGCCACCGAACCGACGTGCGGCAGGCCCTGCAGGCTCATCAACGTGCCGCCACCGAAGTCGAGGCAGTAGAACTGCACCTGTTCCGCGGTGTGCGTCAACGACATCGCCATGATCATGGTGCGCAGCGCGGTCGACTTACCGGACTGCGGACCACCGACGATGGCCACGTTGCCGCGCGACCCGGACAGGTCGACGAGCATCGGATCGCGGCGCTGATCGTAGGGGCGGTCGACGATGCCGATCGGCGCGCGCAGGGTCGCGACCGCGGCGTACTCGCCGGTGAGAACGGAGCGCGGGATGAGCTGATCGAGGGTGGGCGCCTCGTCCAGCGGCGGCAGCCAGATCTCGTGCGCCGGACGACCGTGGTTGCGGATCCGGGAGACGAGCATGTTCAGGTTGGAGATCTCCTCGCCGTCCTCGCCCTCCAGCGGCTCGAGGCTCGGCTCGGCGGGCAGCGGAACCCGGTCCGCCGCACGGAATCCGACGTGTGTCGCGGTGAACGGCCGGGCCTTGATGTCGATCTCGCCGGACTGGTTGGCGACGCTCATGTCGCGCTGCGAGCCGCCGCCGACGTAGGCGCCGGACACATAGGACGCCTGGAACCGGACGATCTCGCCGGAGTCCGACTTCAGGTAGCCGCCACCGGGATTGTTCGGCAGGTTGTAGGCGTCGGGCACGCCGAGCACCTGACGGGATTCGTTGGCGGAGAAGGTCTTCAGGCCGATCCGGTAGGACAGGTGACTTTCCAGGCCCTTGAGCTTGCCCTCTTCGAGGCGCTGCGAGGCGAGCAGCAGGTGCACGTGCAGCGAGCGGCCGAGCCGGCCGATCATCACGAACAGTTCCGCGAAATCCGGGTGCTGGGTGAGCAGTTCGGAGAACTCGTCGAGCACCACGAACAGCGCGGGCAGCGGATCGAGGTCGGCGCCCGCCGCGCGGGCCTTCTCGTAATCGGAGACGTTGGCGAAGTTGCCCGCCGAGCGCAGCACCTCCTGGCGGCGGTTCATCTCACCGGCCAGCGCGTCCTTCATCCGGTCGACGAGGTCGGCCTCTTCCTCGAGGTTGGTGATGACGGCCGCGACGTGCGGCACACCGTCGAGCCCGAGGAAGGTCGCGCCACCCTTGAAGTCGACGAGCACCAGGTTGAGCTGGTCGGGTGAGTGCGTGGCGAGCAGGCTGAGCACCAGCGTGCGCAGGAACTCCGACTTACCGGAACCGGTGGCGCCGATGCACAGGCCGTGCGGGCCCATGCCGTTCTCGGCGGCCTCCTTGATATCGAGTTCGACCGGCAGGCCGTCGGCGCCGACACCGAAGGCCACCCGCAGCCGCTCGCGGCCATAGCGCGGCCGCCAGGCGTGCTCAGGGTTGAACGTGCCGATGTCGCCGAGGCCCATCAGCTGGCTCCAGGTCGAGATCACCTCGGAGTCATCGGATTCCACGTCGCTGCTGCGCTGGGTCGCCGCGCGGTACGGCGCGAGCCTGCGGGCCACCTGCTGTGCCTGCTGCGGGCTGATCCGGTCGATCAGCGCGAAGCGTTCCTGGTTGCCGGTCGCGCCGCGGCCGACGCATTCGCCGTTCTCCACGATCATCTTGATGCCGCGCGAGACCGCCAGCCGCGGCGCGTAGCCGCACAGGTCGATGATGGTGACGCCCTCGTAGCCGGATTCGCGCAGCTGGTCTTCCTCGGCCTCGAGCAGGCCGCCGTCCACCACGATCACGATGTGCACCATGTTCGCGTTGGCGGGTTGGTTACGCGAGTAGCGGACCCGGTTGCCCAGCAGCGGTTGCAGTCCGGCCATCGCCTCGCGGATCGAGCCGTAGAACATGCGCTGGGTGCCGATGCCGTCCTGGGCATCGGGGTGCTGAGTGTGCGGAAGCCACTTGGTCCACTCCCATTCGCGGGCGGTGTCCGGCCCGCAGACGATCGCGAACAGCACCTGGTCCGGCGCCTGGAACATGGCCAGCTGCAACAGCATCGCGCGGGTCATGTCCCTGGCCTCGCCGCGGTCGCCGTCCAGCGCGATGGTCGCGAAGCCCTTGACCGCGATCGCGGTGGGCAGGTCGGGCACGGTCGAGTGGGCGCGCACGAAGCGGCGCAGCGAGACCGCCGCGATCGGCTCCAGCTCCTCGACCGGACCGGTCTCCGGCGCGACCAACCGGGTCGCCAGCCGCTGACCGCCGACGCCGATGCGCGCGTGACAGAAGTCCTTGTCGCCCGCGCGCCGCTCCCACATCCGGCTGGTGCCCGCGAGCATCCAGATCAGGCCGGGCTCGGGATGGCTCCATTCGACCGAGGCGCGTTGCTGTTTGGCGGTCTCGTCGACGTCGCGGCGCACCTGGTCGAGGTAGCGCAGGTAGTCCTTGCGGTCCTCGTTCGCCTCGGCGGCCTTGGCCCCCTTGCCGCCGCCCTGCCCGGCGAACATGCCGACCATGGAGAACATCATCATGAGCGGGAACATCATGCTCATCGGGTTCGTCGCGATGCCGCCGCCCTGGGTGAACAGCAGCGCCATCATGCCCACCATGCCGATGATCATCACCACGGGCATCAGCTTCATCAGCAGATTTCCCGGGGTCACCCGAGGGATCTCGGGTGGCGGCTGCAGCGTCACCTCACCGCCGGGCGAACGCGGCATCTCCCGGCGGGCACGGCGCTGGAACCGGACAGTACTCATCGCGCGAGTGTTCCCCCTCTTCGACAGCTGCCCCCGGCCACCACGAATTCACCTGGCTGCCGAGTTTTGGGCTCAGTGTAGAGGCCACAGCTGACATGTCGTACAGTTCGACCAGCATTCTGCTGCCCGAACCGTGGGTTCGCAAGCTCGACGCCAGCTCGTGGGTTTGCGAAAATACGAGGTAGAAGAGGTAGAAGACGAGTTGGGGGAAGCTTGACGCACGCGCGACTTGACCACATCGACGAAGATTCCTCGCGCGGTATCGTCCGCGCACCCGATCTCGCCCGGGTGACCATTCTGGCCAAGCACACCCAGGTGGATATGGCGATTCCGGTGGACGTGCCGGTCGCGCTCGTCATCCCCAGCGTCGTCGACATGGTCGCTCAGCACAGCCGCACCAATGATTTCGACAACGAGGGCGAGCGTTTCGAGCCCGCCGAATGGGTGCTGGCGCGGATCGGGCATCCGCCGTTCTCCAATTCGCTCAGCCTCGGCGAGCACGGTGTCCGCGACGGCGAACTGCTCATGCTGGAGAGCGCCTCGCACACCGCGCCGACGCCGCTGTTCGACGACATCATGTACAACGTCGCGATCGCCGACACCGACCATTACCGCAGTTGGACCCCGAAGGTCGCGCGGATCACCGGTTCGGTTCTCGCCGCGATCACCATGCTCGTCGGCTGTCTCGGCCTGCTGCTGTCCCCCGACGCGCTGCCCTACTGGGTAAGCGGCTCGGTCGCGCTGGCGGTCACGCTGCTGCTCGTCGTCGCGGCGATGGTGCTCAGCCGGATGTACGGCGACACCGCGACCGCGCTCGTCCTCGGCGGGTGCGCGCTGCCCACCGCCTTCACCGCCGGAATGCTCTATGTGCCAGACCATTACGGCTGGGCGCACATCCTGCTCGGCGCGGTACTCGCCGGTGCGACCGCGGTGCTGGCCTGGCGCGTCACCGGCGTCGGCCTCGCCTTGTTCATCGGCACGGCCGCCCTCGCGGTGTACGTCGTGCCCGCCGCGCTCGTCGGACTGCTCACCGGCCAGCCGGAGCGGGCGATCGGCGCGGGCGCCGCGGCGCTCGGCCTCGCCGGACTCGCGCTCTCACCGCGGATCTCGATGCTGCTCGCGAAATTGCCGCTGCCGCCGGTTCCTTCACCAGGCACCCCGATCGACCCGACCGAGGACGACCCCGACGATCACCGCGCCCTGCCCACCATGGAGGCACTGCGGGTGAAGTCGGAGCGAGCCCGGATGTACCTGGCGGGCTTGGTCGCCGCGACCACCCTGGTCACCGTCCTCGGCGCGCTCGGCGCCACCGATCCGCAGTCCGACGGGCCGTACTGGCAGGGCATCGCCTTCGCGCTGGTGTGCGCGGCGGTGCTGATGTTCCGCAGCCGCACCTACGCCGGGGCCGAGCAGGCCGTTGTGCTCATCGCGGGCGGCGCGAGCATCGTGCTGATCATGTTGGTGGGCGCGGGTTTCGCGATGGAGCAACCGCTCGCGGTGTTCGGCGCGGCGATGGTCATCCTGATCGCCGCCCTGATCCTCGGCATCATCATCCCGAACCAATCGGCGACCCCGCCGATGCGCCGCGGTGTCGAACTGCTCGAGTACGCCTTCGTGGCGGCCGTGCTGCCACTGGCGTTCTGGGTGGCCAGCCTCTACTCCCTCGTCCGCGGACTGTGAACCGGATCCTGCGCACCGGTGCGGCCGCGGCGGTGCTGTGCCTGAGCATGTCCCTCGGGATGGGCGCGGGCCAGGGCGTCGCCCATGCCGATCGGCCGCCGCCGGTCGATCCCGGGCTGTTGCCCCCTGGCGATCCGGCGCGGCCGCCGGACAAGACCGAGCATCCGGCGAACAGCCCCTGCTATTCGACGCAGCAGGGCGGCGAAGGACCTACCGTCCCGGCCCCGCAACTGTCCCTGGACCTGCGGCGCGCCTGGGAATTCTCCCGGGGTGAGGGCCAGCTCGTCGCGGTAATCGATACCGGGGTCGTCCGGCACCCCCGACTTGCGGACGTGGAGGCAGGCGGCGACTACGTCGCCGATCCCGGCGACGGCGTCAGCGAGGACTGCGATGCGCACGGCACCGTCGTCGCGGGCATCATCGGCGCGAAACCAGTAGAAGGCCAAGGGTTTTCGGGGGTCGCACCGGAGGCGCAGATTCTGTCGATCCGGCAGACCAGTGCGCTCTACGAGACCCCGGGCCGACAGGACAAACGACCGGAAGACCCGGCCCAGGGCTACGGCAACATCGACGCGCTGGCGTCGGCGATCCGCCGGGCCGCCGATCGCAACGCCTCGGTCATCAACATCTCGCTCGTGTCCTGCGTGCCCGGCAGCCAACAGCCCGCCGATGGCGCGGTCGGCGCGGCGGTGCGCTACGCGACCTTGGAGCGCAACGCGGTGGTCGTGGTGGCCGCGGGAAACACCGACGACAAGTGCAAGCCGAGCAACCCGAACGTGATCGACCCGCTGCGTCCGAACAGCGACCCGTGGAGCAACGTGACGACCAACGTCACGCCCGCTCGATTCGACGACTACGTCCTCTCGGTCGGCTCGATCGACCAGAACGGCGCGCCGTCGAAATTCACGGTGCCCGGACCGTGGCTCGGCGTCGCCGCGCCAGGGGAGAACATCGTCTCGCTCGACCCGCGCGGCACCGGCACCATCACCGGCAAGTACGAACGCGATCGGCTCGTCAACCTCAACGGGACCAGCTTTGCCGCACCGTACGTTTCGGGCGTCGTCGCGCTCGTCCGTGCGCGCTTCCCTGAGCTGAGTGCTTTGGACGTGATCAAACGCATCGAAGCCACCGCGCACGCGCCGGCCGAAGGCTGGAATCCCTATGTCGGCTACGGCGCGATAGACCCGGTCGCCGCGCTGACCGCCGAAACCGTCAAGCCGCTGCCGCCGAAGCGGCCGGCCGCAGCGCAACAGGTGCAACTGGCGGTCCCCGCCCCACCCCCGCCCCCGGACCACCGCGCCCGCAATGTCGCCCTGATCGGCAGCGGTTCCGTCGCGGTCCTGCTGATTCTCGGCATGCTCGCGTCCTTCCCCATCCGCCGCCGCTTCGGCGTCACCGGGGACGACATGTAGACGTGCACATCGACAAGCGATGAAGGGCCGCAGCGAGACCGCTGCGGCCCTTCATCGGTTTCGTGGATCAACTCTCGTTGCCACACCGGCCACGAATCCCGTTGGCGTGCAGGTCCGCTGACTACTTGGCGGCGACCGGCTGCTTGGCGGGGTTGGCGTCGGGGGCGACGCCGTCGTGGGCGACCATGGCTTCTTCGCGGCCGAGCGCGGGGCCGGTGGCCAGCAGGCCGACGATGGGCCACGGCGCGGCCTCCGGGGTCACGCCGGACTCCCTGTCCATGCCGAGCGCCTTGGCCGCCTCGTCGTTCTTGATGCCGTAGCGAACGCCGGTGTCGGAGACGTAGAACATGCTGTCCTTGCGGCGGCTGTCGGGTTCGATGCCGGTGGTCTGCACGAACGCGCCGGAGCCCGGCTTGAAGTACACCGAGTCGACGTTGTCGCCCTTGCCGTCGGCCTGGGCCAGCGGGACCAGCCGGGAGTTCTCCGACATCGGCAGGTCACTCGCGTCGATCACGTCCAGCTTCGCGCGCACCGCGACGTCGGCGTTGCCCGCGGCGCCCGCGATCGGCTGCCACGACATGCAGCTCACCGGACGGGCTTTGGACTGCACGATCGTCGGCGCGACATCGGGATAGGTGTCGACCTTCAGCGCGTTGGACGGCTGCGGGATCGCCACCTCGGCGTCGCTGACCGAGGTGCCGTGATCGGGGTTGCGCTGATCGATCCGGATGATCTCGGCGGTCAGCGGGCTGATCGCCTGCAAGCCGTCGCGCAGCAGCACGTAGTTCTTGTCGGCCTTGCCCGCCTGCTGAACCACCGTGCCGATCTTCAGGTTCCGGATCGAATAGCCCTCGGGCGTGCCGCCGGGGTCGGCGATCTTCGGCGCCACGATCGGGCTCACCTCGGGGATCGCGTTCAGCAGTCCCTCGCTGATCGGGCGCGGTGTCGCGCCGCGGATGTTCAGCGGGACGGTGACCGTCGGATCGTTCATGTCGACACGGGCACGCGTGTTGTTCCAGACCAGGTAGGTCGCGTCCTTGCCCTTCACCAGCAGGCCCTTGTCCCGCCCGAGCGCCGACGCCTTCTCCCCCATGTCGAGGTCGCCGATCAGCACCGACGTGGTGCGGTCGTCGCTGCCGTCGGTCTTCAGCGAATCGCAGACGGTCCAGGTGCGTCCCTTGCCCGCCTTGTCGAAGCTGAACGCGCTGGGCGCGCCCGGAATACCGATCAACTGCCCGCGCGGCTTCTTGCCGATCTCGGATTCCTTGACCATCGCGGGCTTGGACGCGTCGCCCACCGCGAGCCGGGCCGAGGCCAGGTTCAGCGCCGGGTGCACGACGTCGTCGATCACCGCGTAGATCGCGCCGGATTCCTTGCCGACCAGGATCTTGCTGTTGTCGACCTTGCCCTGCGGGCGCAGCAGCGCGAGGATGCCACAGCCCGCCAGCACCACCAGTGCGAGCACCAGCCCGGCCGCGTAGGCCCGCGACTGGGAGCGCATCGGGTCGTGCAGCATCCGCACGTCCCGGCGGACCAGGGCATGTTCCATCCGACGAACCAGGAAGCGGTAGCCGCTCACCTGCCACCGAGTGGTGGGTTTTGAAGGCATTATTCCTCCCCCGAACAGTGCTCGCGTTCGCGCAACACAGTACAGTTCCCGAGGACTCTTGTTCAGCTCGGCTACTCCGATTGGGCCGACACCGGGTACTTGGGGGACGACGATGGCGGAACCTGCCGGGGCGGGACCACGACCGCTCCTTGGCCGCATCTCGCTACAGAATCTGCTGATCGCGCAGGTCTTGGGGTTTGTCGCGGGGGTCGGCGCGCTACTGCTTGGCCTGCGGGCGCTGCCCGCGCTCGGCGTGGGCCTGGTCGTGGCGCTGATCGCGCTGATCCCGATCGCCAAGCGCACGGTGCTGGACTGGGTCACCACCTGGTGGCGCTACCTCACCAAACGGGACTACCACATCGGCGACACCGTCGACTTCCGCGGCGCGGACGGTCGCTCACTCGGGCTGTACTGGGACGGCAGCCGCGTGGTCACCGTGGTCGAGGTGCTCGCCCCGCCCGGCGGCCTGACCAGGATCGCCCGCAACACCGTGCACGCCTCGCACCTGCTGCCGCTGCCGGAACTGGCGAAATGCCTGAACCAGCACGACATTCTGCTCAGCGGCATCGACATCGTCAGCCACGGGCATCGTTCCCGCTCCGGCACGCCCGCGGGCAAGATCTACGAGTCGCTGCTCGGCCCGCTGCCCGCGACGGCGCACCGAACCGTCTGGCTGGCAATCAGTTTCGACGCGATCGCCTGCCCGGACGCGGCGGCCCGGCGCGGCGGCGGCACGGAGGGCGCCTCGCGCGCGGTCACCATCGCGACCCAGCGCATCATGCGCGCGCTCGAGGACGCCGACTGCAACGCCCGCATTCTGACCGCGCCCGAGATCAAGAAGGCGGTCCTGCAGATCACCGGCGGCTTCGACCCGCGCACCCTCGAACATCGCTGGCGCTACGCCGAAATCGGCAACAGCGTCAATATCGGCATGGCGGTCGACCCGAGCAAGCTCGGCTCGGATCTGCTCGCGCAGCTGTGGGTCGCCCCGTCGCGCGGCACCACGGTGGCGGTGCGACTACGGCCGGGTAGCTCGGCCGAGACGGTCAACATCGGCGCGGCCTGGCGGCTGACGGCGCGCGAACTACCGGAACGCAGCAAGCTCGCGGGCATGATCTCGATGAACGGACGCCACCGCAACGGACTGCTGGCGCACCTGCCGCTCGCCGTGCCCGGCGTCGACGACACCGTTCCGATGAGCGAATATCCGATCGACCTGATCGACGCGCTGCACCTGCCCTCCTCCGGCTGCGGCCAGCTGATCGGCTCGGACGACGAGGGCAACGGCGTGGCGGTGCGCATCGTCGGCACCGGCATCTCGACCGTCTACGTGGCGGGCGAGCTGTACCTCGCCCAGCAGCTGGTGTTCCGCGCGCTCGCGGTCGGTGAGCGGGTGCTGATCCGCACCGACCGGGCGCACGCCTGGGAGAACCTGGTGACCACCATCGGCAATCCGGAGCGGCTCACCCTCGCGGTCGAAACGCACCAGTCCGACGCGGATTTCACCGCGACCGTGGTGGACGGCGTGCTCGCGCCCGCCCCGCACGCCGGTGTCACGACGATCTACGTCACCGGCGACCCGATGGGCTGGCCGGCCACCCGGCCGGACCTGTCCATCCACCAGCCAGGGGCGATCGGCAACCACGTCATCCTGCGCACGGGCACCGCCCAGGTAGACCTGACCCTGGTCTCCATCCCGCGCGAGGCCACCTACATCGGCCACCCGCGCGGCCGCCGCGGCGCACCCGTCGGCTGAGCCGCGCGCAACTTCTTCGACGAAATCGTGCGCCGCGGGACGAAAGGGGCGCGGCTGCGCGGTCTCAGGCGGGGTAGGGATCGGTGGCGCGGGCGGCGCGCAGAGTTCTTGCCCACCAGGACAACTGGCGAAGCATGCGGGCGGCGGCGTCGATCGCGGCGCCGTCCGCGGTCTCCCCTGCCGCGTCGAACCGCTTCTTGGCCTGGTGAAAGCTGACCGTCTCGCGGATCGAGACCATGTGGATCTCGGCGACCACCTGCCGCAGTTGCTCGACCGCGCGCAACCCACCGGAGAGACCGCCGTAGGAGACGAATCCGATCGGCTTGGCCCGCCATTCGTGTTTGGCGGTGTCGAACGCGGTCTTCAGCGCGGCCGGATAGCCGTGGTTGTACTCCGAGGTCACCACGATGAACGCGTCCGCGGCGGCCAGCCTGGCGCGATACTGGACCACCTCGGGGGTTTCGATCAGCTCGGTCGGCAATACGGTCTGCGCCAGATCGATGACACCCGTGTCGAACTCGTCGTGCGCGCGTAATGTCCGCAGGAGCCAGTCGGCGACCACCGGAGCGAACCGTTCCGGGCGCACGCTCGCCACGATGACCTCGAGCCGCAACGCAGTGTCCACCGCGCGAGCTTAACCCGCGGCGGCGCGGCTCAACCGGACCCATCGGCCGCGCGCACGACCGAATCAGGCACGATATGCACTGGATAGCCGCCTGACCGTGGCATAGTGTTCGACTCGGGGAGGGGGGATCGTGATAATCGGACGCTGGTTGCTGATCGAGACACTCGGTCATGTCGACACCTGGTCGCTGCTCGCGGTCGGCACCGCACCGCGGGAGTGGAAGTCGTTCCAACGCGCGGTGTCCACCCGGTTGCAGCCGTTCATCGCGGCCGCCTACACCGGGGGCACGGTCGTCGATCAGCAACTGCCGCAGTCGCGCCACGACTGGTCCGGGCAGCAACTGCGCGCGGTGCCGCTGCACGGACCCGACGGTCGCGTGCATGCCGTGCGGCTGTGGGTGGGCAGCGCGGAGCCACCGCCGCCGGTCGGCGTCGCGGCCTTCAGTGTGGACGCGCGCAGCCGCCGCATCGAGGCGCTGTCCTACGACCTCGGCGCGAACTTCGATACCGAGCACAATGTCTGGATCGGCGCGGAATCGTTCGAGATCATCGAACGTTTCGACGGCGCACTGGAACTCGTCGCCACGCTGGCCAGATCCACGCCCGGCGTGCGCTGGCTCGACACCGCGACCGTGCGCGCCCGCACCGACCCGCGCACCCTGCTGCTCGCCGCGCACAATCCGGACGAGAACCGCTACCACTGGCTCGGCCTGGCCGTCGACGTCACCGAAAGCGTTGCTCCGCAGCGCAAATCGTTCGAAGCCGCGACGCTGGATCTGCTGCGCGGCGCGCAGCCGAACCTCTACCTCGCCATCGTCGACCTGGCCCAGGTCCGGCTCATCCGCTGGGTCACCGAACCCGTCCCCGACCTGCGCTGGGGCCGGGGCACCGATGAGCGCACGGTGCCACATCCGGCCGACCGGGGCCGCATCGTCGCGGCCCGCGACGAGATCCGGGCCGGCGCCGAACGAGTGACGCTGACCGGCGTGCGCCTGGCCACCGACAACGATGACTGGCTCGTCGCCGATCTCGAGGCCTCGCCCCTGCCCGGCGGCACCGCGGGCGCCTCGGTCCCCGAATTCGCACTCGTGCAACTCGACATCACCGCACGCCCGACATGATCAGCCCACCAGCAGCGGCCATGGTCGGCCACCCACCAGTGGTGGCGGTGCCGGATCAACGTCGTTGCGTCGGTGCCGGATCAGCCACCGACAGTAGCGAGGCCCCAACCAGCCGCCGGCGCGGTAGCAAACCCATCAGCCGCCCGCGGTGGCGGGAGCCTGGGCCGTGGCGAATTCGGCGAGGCCCTGTGCTGGTGGCGTGGTCGCGGTGAATCCCAGTGTGCGTTTGGCTCTTTCGGGGTCGGCCACGAAGTGGCGGACGTCGGCGATGCGGTACTGACCGGTGACCACCGGCGGCTGTGCGCCGCGCGCCTTGGCCATGATCGAGGCGAGCTCCCACAGCGTGATCGGCCAGCCGGAGGCGATATTGAGCGGGACGAAGCCCGGCAGCGCCCGCTCGATCGCGGCGAGCAAGGCCGCGGTGGCATCGCGGACGTGCACGAAATCCCGGACCTGGCCGCCGTCCTCGAACACGTGGGGCGCGCGTCCCTCGTCCAGCGCGGCCCGCAGCTGACTCACCAGCCCGGCACGCGCGCCCTCGCCGTAGACCTGATGCATGCGCAGCGCGGTCACCGCGCCGCCGACGCCCAAACCCCAAGCGAAGGCGTAGTTTTCCTGGGCGGCCTTGCTCGCGCCGTAGCTGCCGCGCGGGCGCAGCGGCGCGTCCTCGCCGACCGGTTCCCAGGTGAGCACCTCACCCGTGCGCGGGGCACGGTGGTCGAACAGACCCCGGTCCAGGTCGGCCCGCCTGCGCAGGCCGGGGAAGAACGGCCCGCCACGCACACTGCGGTAGCGACCCTCGCCGTAGACCGTGATCGAGGAGGCGAGCACCAGGCGGCGCACCTTCGCCTGCTCCATCGCGCCGAGCAGCGCCGCGGTCCCGAGGTCGTTGTGCGTCGCCAGCTCGGCCGGGCCGCCCGCGCTGACCGCCGCGAGATGACAGACCACATCGATCCCGGCGAGCAGCGGCAGCAGTGCCGCTTCGTCGCGCACGTCGACACGCGAAACACCTTCCGGTGGTTCGGCGTTCGCACCGTGCACGGCATCGAGCAGCAGATCGACACCGATCACTTCGTGCCCCGCGGCGGCCGCGGCCGACCGCAGATGCGTACCAAGGAACCCGGCCGCGCCGGTGATCAGAACTCTCATTCACCGCACCTTTGTTCGGCACCCCCGCATGATCACGGTAGCGCGAATGGCAGCTCTACCCCGGTATGGACACGGCAACGTGCACAGGTGTCGGAGTCGGCGACCGCGGCGACCGAGCGCCGGATCAGGTCCTTGAACGGGGCCAGATTGCGCTTGAACTCGGCGAAGACGTCGACCGCGTGCACGCCGGCGCCCTCCTCCAGCCCCGCGTCCAGGTCGGTCACCAAAGCCACTGCGGAATAGCACATTTCGAGTTCACGGGCGAGCACCGCTTCGGGATGGCCGGTCATGTTGACCAGATCCCAGCCCTGTCCGGCGAACCAGCGGCTCTCGGCCCTGGTGGAGAACCGGGGGCCCTGCACGACGACCATCGTGCCCGCGCCCTTGATCGGCAGCGTGTCGTTCGCGGACTTGATGGTGGCGGTGCGCAGTTCGTCGCAGTACGGATCGGCGAACGACACGTGCACGCCACCGCCGTCGAAGTAGGTCTGCGGGCGACCCGAGGTGCGGTCGACGAGCTGGTCCGGCACCACCACGGTGCCCGGACCCCAGTCCCCGCGCAGACTGCCGACCGCGCACGGCGCGAACACCCGGCGCACGCCAAGCGAGCGCAGCGCCCACATGTTGGCCCGGTAGGGCAGCGTGTGCGGCGCGAACTCATGGTTCTTCCCGTGGCGCGGCACGAAGGCGACCGGACGCCCCTCGACCTCACCGATCGCGATGGGCGCGCTCGGCGCTCCGTACGGCGTCTCGACCTCGACGTGGGTCGCGGCACTGTCGAAGAAATCGTAGAACCCGCTCCCACCGATGACGGCGAGCGCGGGCCTGGCATGCGAACTCATGGCGGCAATTGTCCCGTCCCGGCCCGCGGACCGAGCAACGGGCCCCTGACCGGTCGTCCGCGCGGTTGTCGGCGCCGTCGACCATGATGGACGAGATCGGGGCGCCACACGGCGTCACCGGCGCTGACCTGACAAGCCGGTCCGGAAACTGTACCCTAGGGGGGTATGAATTCCGGTCCGGTCACGGACCGGCAATCGACGAGGAGAGCACCGGTGGCATCCACACCGCAGGAGCACGACGCGCACGATCACGCGACACACGGCTACATCACGGCCAAGGACGACTACCTCAAGCGGCTGCGCCGCATCGAGGGACAGGCGCGCGGCCTGCAGCGGATGGTCGAGGAAGAGAAATACTGCATCGACATCCTCACCCAGGTCTCCGCGATGACCAAGGCACTCCAGGCCGTGGCGATGGGCCTGCTCGAAGACCACATCAGCCACTGCGTCGTCGACGCCGCTGTCGCGGGCGGCCCCGAAGCCGAGGCCAAGATCAAGGAGGCGACCGACGCCATCGCCCGCCTGGTCCGCTCCTGACCAACTACGCGGTCCCACCGACCCCGGTCCGTAGGGTGAGCCCAGGCTCGGCGTCCCCGTTACAGCAGTAGAAACAGCTCACGCGCGGACTCTGTCCGCACACGTGCGCTGTGCACTCGCACATGCCGAATCGAGCAGGGTACCCAAGAGTTCGGGATCAGCCGTGCCACTTTCGGTATACCGTGGCAGCGCCCGGGTGTAGCGGGATGGGGGCGGTGCTGATCAGGGAGCGGCCGTCCAGGAACTGGGTGCCTGCCGCTTCGGTCGGCACCAGCGAATCCGCCTGATAGACCAGGAGTTCCACGATTGCCGCGGCAGCGGCGTCGGGCAGGCCCGCCGCGACGAGCAGCAGGTTCGCCACGCCGATGGTGTGCACCGCCGCGCCGCCGGGGTAGGCGTCGGCGGGGATCTCCACCCGGTCGTACACCGGCCCGAACCGGTCCCGCATCGGAGCGGCCAACTCCCCCATGTCCACCAGCCGCATGCGCGCGGGCACCTCGAGCACCCGCGTCGGCACGCCGCCCGCCCAGAGCAGCGCGTCCGACTCGTCGGCGGCAAGCGCCGCCACCGCCTCGCGCAGCGGTCGATGCGAAACCGCCACGTCCACAGCGGGATCCAATCCGGCGACGCGCAGGATCCGCTCGCCGGTCAGCGCCGCCCCCGACCCGTCGGCACCCAGATTGACCCGCGACCCGCGCAGGTCGGCCACGTCGGCGATCCGGCTGTCCGACCGCACCACCAGCTGCAGATAGTTCTCGTACACCCGGCCGAGCGCGAGCAGCCGGTCCGCGCTGTCGCCCACCGAATCCGACAGCGCCAGTGCCGCATCCACCTGCCCATCCGCGAGCAACGTGAGGTTCTCCTGCGACCCCGAGGTGGTCACCCGCTCGATCCGCACTCGTCCCGACCGCACCGCCGCGGCCGCCAGCAGCCCCGCGAAGGCGTGATAGAAGCCGCCGACCTCCCCCGACGCCAACCGCACCAGCGGACCACCGCCGCTCGGCCCGCACCCGGCCGCCCCCACCGCCGCCGCCCCGGCCAGCGCGAGAAAACCCCGACGCCGCAGCCTCACTTCGCCCTCCCGCTCATTCCGCCACCGCCGCGGGTAAGCGCACCCGAACGGCGAGGCCGTGCGGCTGGACCGGCTCAACGGTCAATGTGCCCCCACGCGCCTGGGCGAGCGCTGCCGCAATGGGCAAACCGAGACCCGATCCGCCGCTCGCCGCCATGGATCCGCGATAGAAGCGCGTAGTGAGCTTGGCGATCTCCTCGGGCGCGACGCCGGCCCCGTCGTCCCGCACGGTCACGGTGACCCAGCCGGGCTCGGCCGTCACCGCCAACTCGGTACCCGCACCCGCACCGGCGTAGCGCGACGAATTGCTCAGCGGCACATCGAGGATCTGCGCGAGCACGTCGGCGGACACCGCGACGTCGGCGTGCGCGACCGACGGCGCGACGCGTAGCCGCTGCCCCGCCGATTCATACGCCGAACACCACGCGTCGAACCGGTCGGCGACCACTTGCACGGCGTCGCAATGACTCTCGGCCTCGGCGAGGCGAGCGGCGTCGAACGCGGCGGGCGTCTCGGCCACCGCGAGGGTGAGCAGGCCGTCCAGCAGCGCGGCCAACCGCTCCACCTCGGCGCTGGCACCGCGAAAGGTGGCCGCCGCGTCGGCCGGTATCGCGGACTCGAGCGAGTCGAGCCGAATCGTCAAGGCCGCCAGCGGGTTGCGCATGGCATGGGCGGTGTCGGCGACGAGCTGGCGCTGCGCCTCCACCGAATCGGCGACGGCCAGCGCCATCACGTCGAACGACTCGGCGACGGCCCGCATTTCGGGTGGCCCACCGTGATGGCTGGCGATCGACACCGGCGGTTTGGCCATGATCTGACCGGTGGGCGGCCTCGGCAGTGTCGCGGTGAGCTCGGCCACCGCACCCGAGAGCGCCGCGAGCGGCCGCAATACCCAGCGGCTCAGGGTCAACGCCAGCAGGGTGAACAGCGCCATCGCGCCCGCGCCGCCGAGCAGGATGAACCCCCAGGTCCGCGCGATGTCGGCGCGCGCACGCGCGGTCGTCGCCTGGATCACCACGGCACCGCTGACCTGCACGCCGGTACCGACCGGCCGGGCGATGAGCACCGTACGCGCACCCCACGGGGTCAATTGGTCGGGCGCGGGGGGACGCTGGTTGCGCCGCGCCGCCGCGACCGCGGCCACGATGCCCGGATCGTTCATGCTCGCACCGCCATTGGCGATCGTCGCGCCCTTGGCGTCCACCACAAGGACGTTCTCGTCGTATAGCTCGTGATAGCGGCCCACTTCGTCCGCGAGTGCCCTGGTGTCGCCGGTGGCCGCGGCGGCGGCCGCGAGATTGGCGAACCGATCGGCGTCACCGGAACGCGCCAGCACCAGCGTCTGGGTCCGGCTGGTCGCGACCGTCAGCGACAGCGGAACAGCGAACGCCAGCACCGCGATCGCGGCGAACACGGTCAGCGCGATGAGTAGGCGGCGCCGCACGCCCTGCCTCCGGTCACTGCCCCCACCGATACCCGTAGCCCCGAATGGTGGTGATCAGTCCCGGTCGATTCAGCTTGGCACGCAGGCCCGTCATGTGCACGTCCAGCGACCGTGACACCGCGACGAACGCGTCGCCCCAGATCCGGTCCATCAGCTGCTGGCGGCTCACCGCCGCGCCCGGCCGCTCGACCAGGGCCTCGACCAGTTCGAATTCCTTCTGCGTCAACGTGATCGGCGTGCCGCCCACCTCGACCAGTCGCGCCTGCAGATCGACCCGCACGTCGCCGGTGACCACCACCGCCTGCGCGGGCTTGGCCGCGGCGGCCGCGCGCCGGGTGACGGTTTCCAGGCGCGCCATCAGTTCCGCGATCCGCGGCGGCTTCACCAGATAGTCGTCGGCGCCGCCGCGCAACCCGCGCACGATCGAGCGTTCGTCGCTGCGCGCGGTCAGGATCAACACCGGCACCTGGCTGACCTCGCGCAGCTGCCGCAGGATCTGCAACCCGTCCGCGTCGGGCAGACCCAGGTCGAGAATGACCGCGTCGTACCCGCGGTGCGCGGTCAGCAGGTCGGCGCCGCGGCGCTTGCGTTCCGCGCGGAAGCCACGGGCGTTGAGCGCCTCTACCAGCGCGTCACCGACGCCGTCGTCATCTTCGACCACCGCAAGCCGCACGCGCCGATCCTCCCATAACGGGTGGATCGGCGCGTGTGCCGGGCGGTCAGTCACGCACGGTGGCGAACTGCCGATCCGGCTCGGCCGCCCGCGCGCCGTCCCCGGTATCGGCGGCGGCGGTGCGCTCGGCGTCGATGGTCGACGAGGTCGAGGTCTCCCGCATGAAGAAGTACGTGACCAGCGAGATCAGAATGCAGGCCGCGACGTACCAGAAGTACACCGACTCATGGTCGGCCCGCTTCAGCGCGAGCGCGATGGTCTCCGCGGTACCGCCGAAGATGGCGACGGTCAGGGCGTAGGGCAGCCCGACGCCGAGCGCTCGGATCTTCGTCGGGAACAGCTCGGCCTTCACGATGGCGTTGATCGAGGTGTATCCGGTGATGATCACCAGCGACAGCATCATCAGGGCGAACGCGGCGAACACATTGGTGGTGTGCGCCAGCACCGTCATGATCGGCACGGTCAGCAGCGAGCCCGCGACACCGAAGAAGATGAGCAGCTTGCGCCGGCCGATCCGGTCGGACAGCGCGCCCGCCAGCGGCTGCAACACCACGAACACCAGCAGCGCGACGAAGTTGATCCACGCGACGGTGCCCTTGGAGATGCCCGAGGTATTGATCATGAACTTCTGCATGTAGGTGGTGTAGGTGTAGAACGCGACCGTTCCGCCGAGCGTCAGGCCCATCACCAGCAGGCATTCGCGCGGGTACTGCAACAGCATCCGCAGCGAGCCGCGCGCCGCCGCAGGCTTCGGCGCGCCCTGCTGCGCGGCGGCAGCGGCGGCCGCCCGATCCTTGCCGTGCTGGTAGGCGTGCTCGGTGATGCCGTCGGCGATAAAGACCCGGTTCTCAGGGTCCGCCGCGGCGGCCTGGAACTGCTCGGACTCGTCCATGCCGCGACGCAGCCACATCACGATGAGCGCGCCCGCCGCACCGATGACGAACGGAATGCGCCAGCCCCAGTTGTTCATCTCGGCGCTGGTCAAGAACTGCTGCAGGATGATCTGCACGCCGAGCGCGACCAGCTGACCCGCGACCAGGGTGACGTACTGGAAGCTCGAATAGAACCCGCGCCTGCCCGACGAGGCCACCTCGGACAGATAGGTCGCGCTGGTGGCGTATTCGCCGCCGACCGAAAGTCCTTGCAGCAACCGGGCGATCAGCAGGATCGCCGGTGCGGCGATACCGATGGTCTGGAAGCCGGGCGTCACCGCGATCAGCAGCGAGCCCGCCGCCATCACCGTCACCGACAGGGTGAGCGCCGAGCGGCGGCCGAACTTGTCGGCGTAGCGGCCGAGCAACCAGCCGCCGATCGGGCGCATCAGGAAGCCGACCGCGAACACCGCGGCCGTGGACAGCAACTGCGCCGTCGGATCGTCCTTGGGGAAGAACGTTTTCGCGAAGTACACGCTGAATGCGGCGTAGACGTACCAGTCGTACCACTCGACCAGGTTGCCGATCGAGCCGCGCAGCACGTTCGCGACGACCCGGCGCTCACCCGCGGGCTGTGTCGTAGTCACAAGATCTCCTTCTTCGACGCCTCAGCGCGTCAGCAAGAACGAGTGTGTGGCCAGTCACAGGCCCGAGGGAACCGTCCGGGTCGCTTTCTAACGTTCCCTTAGGACGGTCGCGTCAGGAGCGCAACAGCGGCGCGAGCGTGCGCAGGGTGGCAAGGTAGTCGTCGTCCAGTGCTTGCACCGCGACGTGGTCGGCGCCGGCATCCAGGTGGGCGATCAACTGCGCGGCGACCGCTTCCGGCGTGCCGTGTGCGACAACGGCATCGAAGGCGCGGCCACTCGGGTCTGCCACCTCTTCTTCGGTGTAGCCGAGCCTGCGCAGGTTGCTGACGTAGTTGGTCAGGCCGAGGTAGAAGGAGATGGTCTGTTCGGCGGCGCCGCGCGCCTGCGGGTCCTGCGACAGCAGCACCTTGTGCTCGGTCGCCAGCAGCGCGTCCGGGCCGATCACCGGTCGGGCCTGCGCGGTGTGCTCGACGGGCACAAAGTAGGGCAGCGCTCCCGCGGAGCGCTGCGCGGCCAGCTTCAGCACCCGCGGGCCGAGCGCGGCCACGGCCCTGCGCCGCACCGGCACCTCGGCGGCATCGAGTTCGTCGAGGTAGTCCACGAGGGCGTCGTAGGGCTTGCGGTAGTCACCGGCGTGCTCCGGATGGCCGACGCCGATGCCGAGCAGGAACCGGCCGGGGTACTTCGCCTCAATCCGATGGAACGAGGCGGCCGCCTCCTTCGCGGGCGTGGCCCACACGTTCACGATGCTGGTCGCCACCGTGATCGTCTCGGTCGCCGCGAGCAGCGGCTCGACGGTGGACAGCTCCCCGGGCGGGGACGCACCGAGCCACAGCGTCCCGAAGCCGAGCTCCTCCAACTCCCGCGCTTCCTCCGGGGTGAACCCGTTGTACGCCCGCCATGCACCGAACCGTGCGAACTGGTCAAAGGTCATGCCTGCGAAACCATTCGGCGGCGCACACTTATTCCGACGTCGAGGAGATCGATCAGTCGCCGCAACAGCCTTCCGCGGCGGGCACGGTACGCACCTCTCTGGTCTGCGCGTTGCGCGCGGCCAGGTCGGCGTCGGCGGGATAGTCCACCGCGATCAGGCTCAAGCCGTGGGCGGGCGCGACGGTGACCGCATTGGAGCGCGCGGTCTCGCGCAACAGCTCGCCGACCCAGTCCGGCGTGCGCCGCCCCTCCCCCACCGCGAGCACCGCGCCGACCAGGCTGCGGACCATCGACCAGCAGAAGGCGTCCGCGCTGACGTAGGCGGTCAACAGCTCGCCCCGCTGCTCCCAGTCGAAGCGCTGCAGTTCACGCACCGTGGTAGCGCCCTCGCGGCGACGACAGAAGGCGGCGAAGTTGTGCAGGCCCAGTAGCTTTCGCGAAGCCGCCCGCATCGCCTCGAGATCGACGTCGGGGCGGCAGGCGACCACGCTGCGGGCCTGCAGGGGCTCGGCGCCGTATCGCGCGGTGGTCAGCCGATAGGCGTAGTGCCGCCGAATCGCCGAGAAACGAGCGTCGAATTCGGCCGGGACCAGCTGAACATCCTTGATGCGCACGTCTTTCGGCAGGAACCGGGCCATCCGATGCACCAGCTTCCCCGGGTCCACCTCGGCGGCGGTATCGAAGTGTGCGACTTGGCCTTCGGCGTGCACGCCCGCGTCGGTGCGGCCCGCGACGGTCAACTGCACCGGCTCGCGGAACACCTTCGTCAGCGACTCCTCCAGCACGCCCTGCACGGTGCGCAAACCGGGTTGCCGCGCCCAGCCGGTGAAATCGGTGCCGTCATAACCGATGTCGAGCCGGACCCGGACCGGTTCGGGTGGCCGCGCCGAATCCTGCACCGTCACAACGATCTCCTGTCATAACGAAGGAACCCGCCGACCCGCGGTGCGGGCGGCGGGTTCATTCGAGAACTCCGGACCTTCAGTCGTCTGGATCATCCCCACGGGTGCGGGGAGAACGATCTCAGGCGTCCTTCTTGTCCTCAGCGGCCTCGTCGGCAGCCGGGGCCTCGGCCTCGGCGGTCTCGGCGACGGCCTCGTCAGCGGTCGCCTCGACGACCTCGGCGGCCGGAGCCTCTTCGGTCTTCTTGGACGCCGCGACGCGACGGGCCCGATCGGCCTCGTTGGTCACGGTCTTCTCGCGGACCAGCTCGATGATCGCCATCGGCGCGTTGTCACCCTTGCGGGGCAGCGTCTTGGTGATGCGGGTGTAGCCACCCTCGCGACCCTCGAACGAGGGGCCGATCGTGGCGAAGAGCTCGTGCACGACGTCCTTGTTACGGATCACCTTGAGCACCTCGCGACGGTCGGCAAGGGTGCCGGCCTTCGCCTTGGTGACCAGCTTCTCCGCGTAGGGGCGCAGCGCCTTGGCCTTGGCCTCGGTGGTCGAAATACGACCGTGCTCGAAGAGCGCCGTCGCCAGATTGGCGAAGATCGCCTTCTGGTGCGACGCCGACCCGCCGAAGCGGGCACCCTTCTTGGGCTTGGGCATGGTTTGTTCTCCTTGTGTGAGGCCGGGCCGGGGTGCCTACCCCGGCGGCCTAGAGCTGTTCGGTCTCGGCGTAGTCCTGCTCGCCACCGTCGGTGTCACTGAACGTGCCGCTGTCGCTCCACGTTCCGGTGCTCGCGTCGTAGCCGACCACGCTGGACGGGTCGAACGACGCCGGGCTGTCCTTGAGCGAGAGGCCGAGCGCGTGCAGCTTGACCTTGACCTCGTCGATGGACTTCTGGCCGAAGTTACGGATGTCCAGCAGGTCCGACTCGGTGCGGGCGACGAGCTCGCCCACCGTGTGCACACCCTCACGCTTGAGGCAGTTGTAGGACCGGACGGTGAGGTCCAGGTCCTCGATCGGCAGGCCGAACGAGGCGATGTGGTCCGCCTCGGCCGGCGAGGGGCCGATCTCGATGCCTTCGGCTTCGACGTTCAGCTCGCGGGCCAGGCCGAAGAGCTCGACCAGGGTCTTGCCCGCCGAGGCGAGCGCGTCCCGCGCGCTGATGGAGTTCTTGGTCTCCACGTCCAGGATGAGCCGGTCGAAGTCGGTGCGCTGCTCGACACGGGTGGCCTCGACCTTGTAGGTCACCTTGAGCACCGGCGAGTAGATCGAATCCACCGGGATCCGGCCGATTTCCGCACCCGACGCCTTGTTCTGCACGGCGGGGACGTAGCCGCGACCGCGCTCGACCACGAGCTCGATCTCCAGCTTGCCCTTGTCGTTCAGGGTGGCGATGTGCATATCCGGGTTGTGTACGACGACACCGGTCGGCGGCACGATGTCACCGGCGGTGACGGTGCCGGGGCCCTGCTTGCGCACGTACATCGTGACCGGCTCGTCCTCCTCCGAGGACACGACCAGGCCCTTGAGGTTCAGGATGATGTCGGTGACATCTTCCTTCACACCCGGGACGGTGGTGAACTCGTGCAGCACGCCGTCGATACGAATGCTCGTGACCGCGGCCCCCGGGATCGAGGACAGCAGGGTACGCCGGAGCGAATTGCCCAGGGTGTAACCGAAACCCGGCTCGAGCGGTTCGATGGTGAACTTCGAGCGGTTCTCGGCGACGACCTCTTCGGTCAGTGTCGGACGCTGTGAAATCAGCATTTAGGATCATCCTCCTGTTTGGGCGCCCGCTATTTGACGCCTCGTTTAAGGGGTTGTGCGTGGTCGCTCGGTAGAACGACCACGCACCGGTGGAACCGCTTACTTCGAGTAGTACTCGACGATCAGCTGTTCCTGCAGCGGCACATCGATCTGGGCGCGTTCGGGCTGCTGGTGCACCAGGATCCGGAGCCGGCCGGGCAGCACCTGCAGCCAGCCGGGAACCGGGCGGTCACCGACGGTCTCCCGCGCCACCTGGAACGGCAGCGTGCCGAGCGACTTCTCCTTGACATCGATGATGTCGTACTGGGTCACCTGGAAGCTGGGGACGTTCACGGCCCGGTTGTTCACCAGGAAGTGGCCGTGGCTGACCAGCTGCCGCGCCTGACGACGGGTGCGCGCCAGACCGGCGCGGTACACGACGTTGTCGAGACGGCACTCCAGCAGGCGAAGCAGGTTGTCACCGGTCTTGCCCTTGAGGCGGTTGGCCTCTTCGTAGTACCGGCGGAACTGCTTCTCCATGACGCCGTAGGAGAAGCGGGCCTTCTGCTTCTCCTGCAGCTGGAGCAGGTACTCGCTCTCCTTGATCCGCGCGCGGCCGTGCTGGCCGGGCGGGTAGGGACGACGCTCGAACGCCTGGTCGCCTCCGACGAGGTCGACACGCAGACGACGCGACTTGCGGGTGATGGGGCCTGTATAACGAGCCATGTGTTATCTATCCTTTCCCGCTAGACGCGACGCCGCTTGGGCGGACGGCAGCCGTTGTGCGGCTGCGGGGTGACATCGGAGATCGTGCCGACTTCCAGACCGGCGGCCTGCAGCGAGCGGATCGCGGTCTCGCGACCCGAGCCCGGGCCCTTCACGAAGACGTCGACCTTCTTGACGCCGTTCTCCTGCGCCTTGCGGGCAGCGTTCTCGGCGGCGAGCTGCGCGGCGAACGGGGTCGACTTGCGCGAACCCTTGAAGCCGACGTGACCCGACGACGCCCAGGAGATGACGTTGCCGTTCGGGTCGGTGATGGACACGATCGTATTGTTGAACGTGCTCTTGATGTGCGCGTGGCCGTGCGGGACGTTCTTCTTTTCCCGGCGACGCGACTTCTGGGTCTTCTTGGGGCCGGAGGCCCGTGACTTCGGAGGCATCGGTTATCCCTACTTCTTCTTGCCGGCGACGGTGCGCTTCGGGCCCTTGCGGGTACGCGCGTTGGTCTTGGTGCGCTGGCCACGCACGGGCAGGCCACGGCGGTGGCGCAGACCCTGGTAGCAGCCGATCTCGATCTTGCGACGGATATCGGCCTGCACCTCGCGGCGCAGGTCACCTTCGACCTTGAGCTCGGGCGAGCTCTCGATGTAGTCACGCAGCTGCGTCACCTGGTCGTCGCTGAGGTCCTTGCTGCGCAGGTCCGGGCTGACGCCGGTGGCCGCGAGGATCTCCTTGGAGCGGGTACGGCCGATGCCGTAGATGTAGGTCAGCGCGATCTCCATGCGCTTTTCGCGCGGGAGATCGACGCCCATGAGACGTGCCATGTGGCAGGTTCCTTCACTGTGTCGGAGGTCTGCTCCCTGTCCGTCCCCTCGTCTTGGTGGGGCACCGGCCTCCGTACCGGTGGTAGGCACACACGCCTTCCGAGCGAACCCGGAATACCGCAGCGTGCGGCTGGAGCTGGGAGTTCTTCTTCTTGTTGGCCAAGCCGATCAGTGATCGGTGCCCGGCTGGTGATCGTCGGGGTCGCCCCCGCTTGATCAGCCCTGACGCTGCTTGTGGCGCAGGTTGTCGCAGATCACCATGACCCGCCCGTGACGGCGGATCACCTTGCACTTCTCGCAGATCTTCTTGACGCTCGGCTGAACCTTCACGTCCGTCCAATCTTGTTGTGGTCCACACAGGTGTGAACACAGTTTTTCCCCGGCCCACTCGGCCGGGGAAGTCTGTTGTGTCGCCACGAAGGCGACGCTCCACCCTACCGGGTGGCGATTTCGCCCTCGCAGGCGAGGTCCAGGTCGTGCCACGATCCCGCTGCGGTTCGGCACCCCGAGCGGTTCACGTTCTGCTGAACGTGCTCCCCACGGTGCGTTCCCTGCCTAGCCGGGCACGCACCCGAGTGCGATACACACCCGAGCCGGGTACGTATCCCGGGGGTCCGGGGGCGAAGCCCGCCGGGCGGGGCGTGGGGGTTGCACCCCCACAAAACACTAAGTAATCGGCGGCTAGGCAAGCGCTCTCCGCGAGCACACCTCACCCGCGACGATTACTTATAGCGGTAAACGATCCGGCCGCGCGACAGGTCGTAGGGAGAAAGCTCGACGACTACGCGGTCCTCGGGGAGGATACGAATGTAGTGCTGCCGCATCTTCCCGCTGATGTGCGCGAGAACCTTGTGTCCGTTCTCAAGCTCGATCCGGAACATCGCATTGGGCAGCGGCTCGACAACTCGACCCTCGACCTCGATGGCCCCGTCTTTCTTCGCCATGTCCTCCGCGATCCCGGTTACGCTCAACCTGGTTTGTTTGGCTTGTTTCTGCTTACATGTACCCGTCGGTCGACCCGACCGGTGACATGCAAACAGTCGGCGCATAGGTGCACCGCCGCTCCAGCTTACCGGCACCGGTTGGTTCCGGCAAAAATGCCTCGCGCCGAGCACGCTCGCAGGGTTAGCCGAAGCTGGCTCCGGGTAGCCTGTTCGCCCCGATCAGGACCGGGAAATTCGACCGGCGGCCCCCTGGCCTCCTGCGCCGCGGCGTGGTCCGGGCTTCGCGTAAACTGACCGCTGTCCAGGTACTGAGGGTCGAGCAGATCGAGGGGGATCCGTGAGCGAGCGCAGCGAGGGACCCCATGCGCAGCGCCGATCGAGGAAACCAGAGCCCATGGGAACGACGGAACCGAGCATCGGCGAGGTGCGGTCGTGAGCCGGAACAACGATGGACTGCCCATGCTGCCGCCGTGGCTGTCCGAGAGCGACGTCACCCAGGTCGGCTATGAGGCCCCGGTACAGAATCTGCCCGCCGACGATCTGATCGAGGAGGCGCCGAGCCGCGGCCGCGGCCGGTTCAAGCGGGCCCCGGAGAGCGAGCGGCCCGAGGCCGCGCCGAGTAAGCGCCGCAAGGGCTGGCGCCGGGACAAGCACGAAGAACAGCCTGCCGCGCAGCAGCTTCCGAGTGAGGTCCCGCCGCGACGGCCGGACGCACCGCAGCCCGACGCCCCACGCGAAGACCCGTGGCGGCAGCAGGGTCTGGACGCCTATACCCCGCCGCAGGAAGCACCGCCGCAGCGCTCCGAGGCGCCGCCGCAGGGACTGCCCACCCGGAACCCTGGCCCGCCGCCCGCAGGCTTCCAGCCGCTGGGCAGGCGCGCCGGCACCGATGCGCCGCAGTCGAGCGAGTTGCCCGCGCGCCCGCAGCCCGACCTGCCGCCGTCGATCCCGAATGCCCCGCAGGCCGCCGCACAGGCACCCACCGCCGGGCGTCCCCCCTTGCCGGAGGCCCCGCCGTCGCGCGGCCCGCAGGCACCCGCCGAATGGTCGGCGACCCCGGACACCGCGCCGCGCCCCCCGCAGGCTCCGCCCGCATGGTCCGCGACCGCGCCGCCGCAGACACCCCCCGCGCTGCCGGACGCCCCGCCCGCGCGCGGCCCGCAGACTCCGGCCGAATGGTCCGCGGTCGCGCCGCAGGCACCCGGCGACCGCCCGCCGTTGCCGGAGGCCCCGCCATCGCGGACCCCGCAGGCACCCGCCGAATCGTCCGCGAACCCGGCCGCCCCACAGACGTCGGCCGACCGTCCCGCACTACCGGACGCCCCGCCATCGCGGACCCCGCAGGCACCCGCGGAATGGTCGACGGCACCGGACGTCGCACCACACAGCCCGGCACAGCGGCCCGAACTTCCTGACGCCCCACCGCAGACCCCGGCCGCGCAATCCGCGAATCCGGCTGCCGCATCGCAGGCTTCGGCCGAGCGGCCGCCCCTCCCGGACGCACCGCAGCAGGGCCCGGCCGAATGGTCGACAGGCCCGGACGCCGCGCCCCAGGCGTCGGCTCGCGCGCCGCACAGTCCGGCGGAACGGCCCGAACTCCCCGACGCACCACCGCAAGCTGCGGCCGCGCAATCCGTGAATCCGGCTGCCGCAGCACAGGCTCCGGCCGAGCGACCCACGCTCCCGGACACCCCGCAGCAGGGCCCGGTGCGTCCGCCGCTGCCGGAGGCGCCGCCGCACGCGGCGACCGGCGGTGCGCCGTCGGCGAGCACGCCCGGCGCGTCCGACGGGCCGCCGCCGTGGCTTGCCGGGCCACCGGCCGAGCAGGGCACGGCAGCGCAGGCGCAGCGTCCGCCGCTCCCCGAAGCCCCTGCGCCGCAAGCCGATCCCGTGCTGCCCGCGCCGGTCGAGCAGGTCGCGCCCGCCCGATTCGAGGGGCCGCGCGGCGGCGACGGTCCGCCGCCGTGGCTGGCCGCCACGGTCGCCGACGAGCAAGCCGCGGCCGCGAAGCAGGCCGAACAGCCGAGCGGGCGGCCGGAATTGCCGCCGCCCCCTGGGGAATTCGCCGAACAGGCGGGCCAGGACCCTGCGGACCCGGCACGGACCGGGCCGATCGACACGGCACCCGTGGCCGAGCCCCGACCCGACCAGGCCGCCCCGCCGGTCGCCCCGCAGCGAACCGGCCCACCGGACCCGAACCGCGCGCCCGCGGCCGAGCACGCTCCGGTACCACCGCACACCGGCCCGCTCGGCGTGCCGATGCCACCGCAGGCTCCCGCCACCGAGATGCCGGGCCAGGGCGGCATGCCCGGACCCGCCTGGGCGAACGGACCCGCCGCATCCGGCGTCACCGAACGCCCGGAATCCGGCGGGCCGCAACGGGATAACGCGCGCCAGGCGCCAGGTTGGGTGCCGTCGTCCAGCACCGAGTCCCCGCGCCCGAGCAACAGCGGACGGCACCGGCTGCCCGCCGAAGCGGCGCAGGCCGGCGAGACCAACCAGCCACCGCAGCAGCTCGCCCCGCAGGCAGGCCCGTACCAGCCGGGCCCAACCGGCTACGCGGCCCCCGCCACCGGCGGCCAGGCGCCGGGCAGCGAGGAACCGGGTGCACCGGCACCGAACGAACCGTGGCGCAATGCCGCCGCGCCGACGTGGGCAGACGAAACCGTCGGCCGCCCCACACCTTTGGCGGGCGGCCCGGCTCCGGGGCAACAGCAGTCCCCGCCGCAGGGTCCACCGCCGCAACCAGGACCGCCACCGGGCACCATGGCACCCGCCCCACCACCGGCCATGCCGGGACAGTGGGGACGCCAGCCCGGTCCGGTGGTGCCCGGTGGGCCCTACCCGCAGGGACCGCCGCCCTCGCTCGACGACGTGCCGATGCGGCGCGCCAAGAAGTCGCCGGGTAGCGGCTGGCGCAAAGCCGTGCACCACGTGTCGGGCGGTGCGATCAACCCGGGGCTGTCCGCCGAGGAAATGCGGTTGCAGGAACTCGTGGCCCGCATCCGGCAGCCGGTCCGCGGCGACTACCGGATCGCGACCCTGTCGCTGAAGGGTGGCGTCGGAAAGACCACCACCACCATGGGTATCGGCTCGATCTTCGCCTCGATCCGCGGCGACCGGGTGATCGCGGTGGATGCCAACCCCGACTTCGGCACGCTCTCGCAGCGGGTGCCGCTGCAGACCAGGTCCACCGTACGCGACTTGCTGCTCGACCCGTCCATCCAGCGTTATTCGGATGTGCGCAGGCATACCTCGCAGGCCACCAGCCGGTTGGAAGTGCTTGCCAGCGAACGCGATCCGGCGGCGTCGGAGGCGTTCAGCGAGGAGGAGTACCGGGCGGTCGCCCGGATTCTGCAGCGCTTCTACAACATCATCCTGACCGACTGCGGCACCGGGCTCATGCACTCGGCGATGTCGGGCGTGCTCGACCTGGCCCATTCGCTGGTGCTGATCTCCTCCCCCGCCATCGACGGGGCGCGCAGTGCCGCAGCGACTTTGGATTGGCTGTCGCTGCACGGACACGACCATCTGGTGCGCAACGCGGTCGTGGTGATCAATTCACCGCGCGCGGGCTCGCCGAATGTCGGTGTGCAGCAGCTGCGCGAGTACTTCCTGTCCCGCTGCCGCGCGGTGCACATCATCCCGTTCGACCCGCACATGTCCGAGGGCGCCGAGATCGACCTGCACCGTCTGCACAAGCACACCAAGCGCGCCTACGTGGAGCTCGCCGCCACCATCGCCGACGACTTCGCCACCGATCACCGGCGCTACCGCAACTGACACGACACCGCCGGGTTTTCGTGCGCCACACCGCGATCGGATGCGGCACACCTGACCCGGCGGTCGTCTCGCCGACACGGTGAGCCACCTGAGGAACTCAGCACTTCCGGGCGGCACAAACGATCTCGGCGTCGCACGACCCTGCACGCATCACGCCACTACGGCCAGGCGCACCACACCGCGCCGTCACGCCCCACCGTCCCGTGAAACCACCGGTCCCACAGAGTTTCCGAGCGCATCACAGCAAGTCACGCTGCTGTGGGGCGTCCGCACACTCCGTGGTGCCCGGGGTCACCACTCCGGCAGTCGCCGCCTGCCCGCGCTGATGTCGCGCACGAGATCGTCATAGGCGTCGGCGAGCTCGGCGAGGTGATGCCAAGCGCCGTGCAACCTTTCGTCATGCGCGTCCAGCGTCATCAGCGCATGGTGAGCCCGCACCGAGGATTCGGCGAGTCGGTCGATGACCGCGCCGACGGTTTCGGTGTGCAGGGTGGCGCCGAGTCGGTGCTGGGGCACGCTGCGCGCCACCCAGTCATCGATGGCCATCACCAATTCGACTCTGCGGCGCTCGATTTCGAGAACCACCACCGGATCGGTGTCCACCGAGCCACCTCGGCCGACCAACCGCCGCTCGTGAAGCACCGCGAGATCGCGGGCGAACCAGAGCAGCGGGCCGCCGACGACGCGATGGCCGCGACACGCCCGAACAAGTAGATCCGAGGTAGGAAGCAGCCCGGAAGCCGGGGACTGCACCACCGCATCGGCACACCGCAGTGTGCCGGGAAGAGCCATTACGACCGTTGTATCCGAACCTGCCACGTTGCCTCGCCGTCATCGCCGCACAACACCGGATCAGGACGTTCATTACAATAAACCTCTGAAGGCACCTGTCAAGCGTTACCGGGCCGTAGGAAGTCACGAAGAGTACACTTCGTTACCTGCACGACCAACCGAGGAGCAAGATGGCGGACGGTCCGACGTATCACCGGATCGCAGACCTCCTCCGCGAGGAGATCCGCGCAGGCAAGTGGAAACCGGGTGATCGGTTGCCCAGCCACACGGAGCTGGCCGAACACATGCAGGTCTCGCTTACGACCGCTCGCAACGCGATTCAGGTTCTTGTCACCGAAAATCTGGTCTATACAGCGACTTCCCGCGGCACCATCGTGCGAAACCAGGAAGTTCTGGAATCAGTTGTCACCGACCATATTCGACAGGACCGGCCGCGCGCGGGGCACGACATCTTCGAGGAGATCGCGCGCGCCGCGAACCGGGTGCCGTCCAAGGAGTTCAGCGCGAAGATGGAGCCCGCTGGCCCCGAGGTCGCGTTGTGGCTCGGCGTGCCGGAGGACTCCTGGGTGCTGGCCAGGACGGTCGTCCAGTATCTGGACAACGAGCCGTGGTCCTGGGAGGTCAGCTTCTATCCGCGAGATCTGGCCGAGGCCACCGGAATCGACTCGCCGCACGACATTCCGGAGGGCACCACGCGCAGGCTCGCCGAGCGCGGCCAGGCCGAGACCGCCCATCGCGACACGCTGACGGCGCGGCCCGCCAGCGCGGAGGAGGCCACCGTGCTCGGCGTGGCGACCGGCACGATCCTGCTGGACCACTTGCGGATCGGCGCCAATCACGAACGGGTCACCAGGGCCACTCGACACCGCTCCATCGCGTCGAGCAACCGGCTGGCCTACCAACTGGGCGATGCCGAGGGCATGGCCGTCATCGGGCGCACCCTCGGTGTGCCGTTCGGGCCGGGTGTCGCGTTGCCATGAGTACCGTTCTACGCCGCGCGACCATCGGAGACCTCGGCCTGATCTGCCGACTACGGGTGCAGCGCACCGCGTGGCTGACCGCGCAGGGCTCCGACCAGTGGACGGTGGCAGGGCGCGGCCTGCCGATCGAGATCTTCGCCAGGGCGGTGGGGCGTTCGCTCGATGCGGGCGAGACCTGGATCGCCGAGGTCGCGGGCGAGCCCGCGGCGACCATCACCATCAATCATCGCGCCGACCCCGGGTTGTGGTCGCCGTGGGAACTAGCCGACGCGGTCGTGGTCCACTTCATGATCGTGGACCTGCGATTCGCGGGCCAGCGCCTCGGCCATCGACTGCTCGAGCACGCGGGAGCCATCGCGCACCAGCAGGAACGCGAATGGGTCCGGCTCGATGCCTGGACCACCAACAAGGAACTGCACGACTACTACCGTCGCGCCGGCTTCCGGCTGGCCCGCATCGCGGGCCCGATCGCCACCGGCCCGTCTCGGGCGCTGTTCGAACGCCGCACGGACAGCTGGAATTTCGACCCGGCACAACCCGAGGTCTCCTGGGCGCGTGGCTGATCGGGTACGGCTCCTGACCCGGGCGCGATAGGCGCGCCCGGCCAGGAGCGGCGTAAGTGCTTACACCGGCGGCAGATACGCGATCTGCACCATCTCCTGCCCCTTGCTGCGCGAGGCGAGGGTGCCACGGCCGGGCGGCAGCTTGCTCGGGCGGATCTCGCCGATGATCTTGCCCTCGTCCCGGGAGCCGCTCATGATCAGCGTGTCCACCGACATGTTCTTCAGGCCGCCGATGATCGGGTCGTACAGCGCGCGCGAGACACCGCCCATGCGGCGGGTGACCACGAAGTGCATGCCGATGTCGCGGGCCTGCGGCAGATATTCGATCAGCGGAGCGAAGGGATTGATGCCGCCGGTCGCCACCATGTCGTAGTCGTCGACCACGATGTAGATCTCCGGTCCCTCCCACCAGCTGCGATCACGCAGCTGCTGCGGGGTGATGTCGGAGCCGGGGATGCGCTTGGACAGGAACTCCGCGACCTCCTGGATCATCGGCCCGCAGGTCTGCGACGAGGTGGAGTATCCGGCGAGATGCTCGCCCTCCACCACGCCGAGCATGGTGCGCCGATAGTCGATCATGATGATCTTGGCCTGCTCCGGATCCGAGTTCTCCACCACGCCCATCACGATGTTGCGCAGCAGCGTGGTCTTGCCCGATTCCACGTCGGCGAACGCCATGAAGTGCGGCTCGGTCTGGAAATCCAGGACCAGCGGCTGCAATTCGGACTCGCCGAGGCCGACGACCACCTTGGTGGGGCTGAGCTCGATGCCCTGGGCGCGCGCGGTGGCGAGCAGTTCGTCGCGGCTGAACTGCATCGGCAGCATGCGCACCTCGGGCGCCTGCCTGCCCGCGTGCAGTTCCGCGAGTTCCTGCCTGGCCCTGGCGACGCCGTCGGCGAGGCTGGCCGGATCCGAGTCCGAGTCCAGTCGCGGCAGGGCGATGAGCATGTGCAGCTGCTCCGGCGTGAGACCGCGACCGGGCCGCCCGACCGGGACCTGGAATGCGGTGCGCCGCCCCATCTCCGAGTCGGTCGGATCGCCGAGCCGCAGCTCCAGCCTGGTGCCGATCTGGTCCTTGACCACCGGCCGGATCTCGGCCCAGCGCGACGCGGCGATGATCACGTGGATGCCGTAGGACAGGCCTTGCGCCGCAATGGCATTGATCTGCGATTCCAGCACGTCGAACTCTTCGCGGATCACCGCCCAGCCGTCGATCACCAGGAACACGTCGCCGAATCGGTCGTCCGCCAGCGGATTACCGGAAGAGGCCGCGCCCTCGGGCACATGCGCCGCCGCGGCGAACTTGCGCCGCCGGAACTCGGCCATCGACTCGATGCCGAGTTCGGCGAAGCGTTCCTCGCGCTGACGCATCAACGAGGTGAGTTCGGCGATGGTGCGCCGGACCCGGTCGCTGTCGAGGCGACCGGCCACCGAGCCGACATGCGGCAGCCCGACCAGACCGGCCATACTGCCGCCACCGAAATCCAGGCAATAGAACTGGATGTGCTGCGGGGTGTGCGTGGCGGCGGCGGCCATGATGATCGCGCGCAGAGTCGTCGACTTGCCCGACTGCGGACCACCGACCACCGCGACATTGCCTTGGGCGCCCGCCAAACTGATGGTCAGCACGTCACGACGCTGCTCGTACGGCTTGTCGATCACGCCGATCGGCATCCACAGCTGGCCGTGCCGGTTGACCGGCGAACGCCAGTCCGGGTCGGGCAGCAGCATGTCGACCGTCGGGGATTCGTCCAGCGGCGGCAGCCACACCTCGTGCGCCGGGCGACCGTGCCCGGTCAGCCGCTTCACGACGACGTCGAGCAGCGAATCGGGAATCCCCTCCTCGCCGCCGGGAGCGCCGGGCAGCCCGACGGCCGAGGGCGGCGGGGGCAGCTCGAGCATCGGATTCGTCGGCGACGGCGGCAGATCCAGCGGCGAGCCCTCTTCCTCGGTCGGCGCGGGCAGCTCCACCGGTGCCGCGGTGAACAGCGCGAGCCGCTGGCCACCGACCGGCGTGCCGTCCTCGCCGGTGACGGTGCCCTGCGGCGCGACGTAGGGCCCGGAGACGTAACTCGCGTTGAACCGCAACGGATCCGACGCGTCGGACTTCAGATAGCCGGCACCGGGCACGCTGGGCAGGTGGTAGGCGTCGGTGATACCGAGCACCGCGCGAGATTCGTTGGCCGAGAAGGTACGCAGGCCGATCCGATAGGACAGGTGCGACTCCAGGCCGCGCAGCTTGTTCTCCTCCAGCCGCTGCGAGGCGAGCAGCAGGTGCACGTGCAGCGAGCGGCCGAGCCGGCCGATCATCACGAACAATTCCGCGAAATCCGGCTTCTGCGAGAGCAGTTCGGAGAACTCGTCGACCACGACGAACAGCGCGGGTAGCGGGTCGAGCGGCACGCCAGCGGCGCGGGCCTTCTCGTAGTCGGTGACGTTGGCATAGTTGCCCGCCGAGCGCAGCAGCTCCTGTCGCCGGTTCATCTCACCGGCGAGGGCGTCCTTCATACGGTCGACGAGCGAGAGTTCCTCTTCGAGGTTGGTGATCACCGCGGCGACGTGCGGCAGTGAGTCCAGCCCGAGGAACGTCGCGCCACCCTTGAAGTCGACGAGCACCAGGTTCAGCGCGTCCGGCGAGTGCGTGGTGACCAGCGAAAGCACCAGGGTGCGCAGGAATTCCGACTTACCGGAGCCGGTCGCGCCGATGCACAGGCCGTGCGGACCCATGCCGTTCTCGGCCGACTCCTTGATGTCGATCTCGACCGGGGTGCCGTCGGGGGTGATGCCGATCGGCACGCGCAGCCGCTCACGCGCGGTACGCGGACGCCACACCCGGGCCGGGTCGATCTGCGCGGCGTCCGGGATCTTCAGCAGGGCCATCAGCCCGGGGTCGGCCGTCGAGCCTTCGCCGAGGCTGACGATCTGCGCCGCCGTGGCCAGTCGGTACCGCGACAGCGTGCGCGAAAAGGCTTCGGCCTCCGCCGAACTCACCGTGTCGGCGGTGGCGAACTTCTCCACGCCCGCGGCGCTGCGCGCGGACACGTCGCCGTCGGCGGCGATCAGTTGCAGCCCGCGCCGGGCGGCGAGCCCGCCCTCCGGCGCGGTGAGGTCGAGCACGGTCACCGAGTCCAGCCCGGACTCGCTGATCAGTCTTTCGTTGCCGTTGACGTATCCGTCGTCGATGATCACCACCAGGTGCAGCCGCCCCTGCGTGGGTTGCGGATTGCGCATGAAGCGACCGCGCTCCATCAGCTCGGCCGACAGCGCGGTCTCCAGCTCGCCCAGCGAGGTGTACATCATCCGGGCCGAGCCCATACCGTCGCGCTGGGTCGGATGCTGCAGGTGCGGAAGCCATTTCGCCCAACCCCAGACCCCGTCCGGATCGGCGCACACGATGGCGACCGCGAGATGGTCGGGCCCGTGGAAGGTGACCAGCTCCATCAGCATGGAACGCACCAGCATGCGGGCGTCCTCGGGCGGACCACTGATGTTGATCGCCGGGAAGGCGCGCAGCGACACCGCGGTCGGCAGGCCGTGCACCACGGAGTGGGTGCGCACGAACCGGCGCAACGCGACCGTGGAGACCGGCTCCAGGTCTTCCAGCGGGCCGGTCTCCGGCCGCGCCAGTTTGGTCGCGAGCCGGTGGCTGCCCATGCCGACCCGCACGTGGCCGAAGTCGGGATCGTTGGGCCTGCGCTCCCACATCCGCCTGGTACCGATCAGCGAGGGCAGATCGGCGGGCTCGGGATGGCTCCAGACCAGCGTCTCCAGCTGCTTGTTTCCGGTGCGCCGCACATCTTTTCGCACCTGATCCAGGTACCGGAAATAGTCCTTGCGCTCCTCGTTGAGCTCGACGGCGCGCTTGCCCGTACCGCCGCGGAAGCCCGCCATCATGCCGACCATCGACATCAGCATCATCATCGGGAACATCATCGACAGCGGATTGGCCAGCAGGTTGCGGCCCATCATCGCCATCATCGCGATCATGCCGATCACCGCGACCACCATGACGACGGGCATCAGCTTCATCATCAGCGGGGCGGGCAGCGCGCGGGTGACCTCGGGCGGCGGGGTGAGCGCCACCTCCCCACCCGGTGCGCGGGGCGGCGCTATCCTGGGGCGTCGTACGAAACCTTCGGTAGCCATGATTCCTTCGATCGGTCGAGCTGTCGGCGGGCGGCGCGGGGCCTGCCGCTACGGGTCGTATTCGGCTTCGATCTCCTTGCGTCTGCGGCGGAACGGAATCGCCACCGCGATACCGACGCCCAGCGCGGACAGGCAGACCAGCGACCCGATCACCGCGATCCGCCGCGGCCGCGGGTCCGGACCCGGCGGGATGACCGGCGCCGCGATCGGACGATCAACGGCCGCACCGACATGCACGGGCCGATCGGGCAGCTGCGCGGTCAAGGCGGCGAGCGGATCGATCAGTCCGGCGCCGATCGCGTCGTCCCGACCGGTGCCCGGCGCCTGCGCGGTGCGGGTGATCCGGTCCATCACGCCCTGCGCGTCCAGATCGGGGAAGCGCGAGCGCACCAGCGCGGCCAGCCCGGCGACATAGGGCGAGGCGAAGCTGGTGCCGTCGACCGGACGGATGCCCTCGCTGGTCTGCACGCCGTTCACCAGGCCGACGCCGCCCGGCTTGCTGTCCAGCGACACGATGTTGCGGCCGATGGCGGCCACGCTGACCCACGGGCCGTGCAGCGAGAGTTCCGAGGGCTTGCCGTCGGCGTCCACCGAACCCACCGCGAGCACATATTTGGAGAACCACGCGGGGCTGGCGATGGTGTTCACCGCACCCCAGCCCTGGCCCTCGTTCTGGGTCTTGCACGGCCCGTCGGACTCGACGTTGCCCGCGGCGACCACCACCACCACGTTGTGGTCGTAGGCGTACTTCACCGCGGCGCCGAGCGAGGAGTCGGAGGGATCGGAACCGGCTGGGCTGCAAGCCACTTCGGAGATGTTGATGACGGTGGCGCCGAGATCGACCGCGCGGACCACCGCCGCGGCCAGGGTGAGCACGCTGCCGTATCCGTCGGCCCTGATGCTGTCCGGCGATCGGTCGCCGCCGCGATCCTTCTTCTCGTAGGCCAGGCTGAGCTGACGGATGGTGAGGATCTCCGCGTCGGGCGCGACGCCGGTGAACGCGTCGCCCGGACTCGGTTGGGCCGCAATGATTCCGGCCACCAGGGTGCCGTGCCCGTCGCAGTCGACGGTGCCGTCGGTATCGGAGACATAGTCACCGCCGGGTTGCAACGCGGGCAGCCGCGGGTGCCGGTTCACGCCGGTGTCGATCACCGCGACCTTCTGCCCGGCGCCCCTGCTGAACTGCCAGGCGGCGGGCAGTTCGAGCACCCGCTGCGAGATCGGCGGCTCGTTCGGCGGCGCACCGGTGAACTCAGGTTCGGCGCACAGATCGCGCTGCTCGGTGGGTTCCAGCGGTGCCGGACGGCCGCTCAGCGCCTGCGCGACAGGGAGCGCACCCGGATCTATGACCGGTGGTGAGATCGCGAAGGCGGGCGGCGTGGGCAGACTCACCACGCCGATCACTGCGGCGACGCTGGCCATCCGCAGCAGGCTGCGGCGGAAGGCGCTAGGTCGCATAACTCCCTGCGCTCATATGTTTCTGGCCATCGAGTAGACGTTCATGATCCACAACACCAGCGGGATCAACGAGATGATCAGCATGTATTCGAAGATCTCGATCATCCGCCTGGTCACCGGGGTGACCTCGATATGCGGTCCGATCACACCGAAGCCGACCGCGCCCGCGGCGAACACCACCAGCAGACCGACCACGAGCAGTTCCAGACCCGTGTCGCCGATGGCAGCCCCGACGAGCAGCGCGACGAAGCTCAGGCAACCACCCCCGATCAGGGTCGCGGCCTGCGTGAGATCGGCGAAGGACCGCCCGCGCAGGCACAGGATGATCGAGGTGACGACGGCGAGGGTGATGCCCTGCCAGCGCCCCGAGCCCAGCGGATCGGCCGCGCCGAACGCGCCGATCACCGCGCTCAGCGTGCACGCGATGATCAGGCCGGACTGGTACTGGTTGGCCGCGCGGGCCCGTTCGCCGAGGCCGGCCGCCGACGGCAGCGCGGTGGCGCCGATCGCGCCGATGCCCTCGATGGTCGGGCGCGGCTCGTGATCGGCCGGGTCGATCGCGGCGCCCGCGGTCGGCACCGGCGGGATCGGCAGCCTGGCCAGGCCCGCGGCCAGCCGCGGCACCATCGACAGCAGCGCGATGCCGACCACCACCAGACCAGCACTCAGTTTCGGCAGGCCCGGATGCCACACCAGATATACCGCCGCCGAACCGCCCGCGATCACGCTGATCGCGGCCGCGGCGGAGAACAGGGTGGCGCCCGCGCCGATGATCCTGGCGCCGAGCACCGCGGCGACCAGCGTCAGCGAACTGCCGAGCAGCAGATGCGCACTCCCCAGCGCACTCGGCACGAACAGCGCGCCGCCGCCGAACACCAATAACAGGCCGTCCAGTGACAACCAGGTGGCGGTGATCGTGTCCAGATATTTGCGAGCGGCGAAGCCCGCGGCGACGAAGGCGCCGATACCCGCGGCGGTCAGAATGAACGCGGGCGCGAGCGGGTCGCCGTGCCCGCGCGCGTTCGCCAGCATCAGCATGACGGTGAGCACGGTCAGTACCGAGGTCACCAGGCCGGTCCAGCGCGCCGAATTTCCGGTCCAGCTGCGGAACTCCTCGGCGGTGAGCCGCGAGACCGCGTCGATCACGTCGTCGAAGAGCGCGGGGGCTTCCTTCGAGGTGACCGAGCGCAGCACGAGCAGTTCGCCGTCGTGCACGTCCGCGTCGTTGAGCGTGCGGCTCGGGGCGAAGGCTTCCTGACCGACCCGCGCCAGCGTCCAATGCTGGGCCTGCAGCGGCACCGAATCGTCCTCGGCATCGATCTGCTCCGGATTACGGGATTCGATCAAGGCCACCAGATCACCGATGAAGCCGGCAATCGGCACGGTTGCGGGCAGCCCGACGTCGAGCTGAGTATTACCGCCGATAACGGATACCCGGCTCAATTCTGGCTCAGTGGCGCGTGCACCACCGGTAGGTGTTTCGATCAACGACCCCGGACCCCCAGCCTCTCCACTGGCGATTGTTCACGCCCCAGCTGCACTGGGTGGAACGTCTTCTGAGTGAACGACTTCGACACCAGTCAGACTCTCACCTAGACAACACTTGCGTTGCAACCTCCCGGCAGCTGAACCTAATGTAACGGACAGACCAGGCACTGCGCGATCGGTAGTCTGGAGTCCACAAGAACTCATCCCATTACTACGAACGAAGACTTCGGGGTCAGACAGCCATGACCGGCAATCGCCAAGCACAACGAGCCTTCGACGCCGGAATTCTGTCACTCGGACTGTCCATCGAAGGACAGGAATCCGCGCGCGATCTCGAATACGCGAAGCTCGCTTTCCAGCGGGCCACCGAGTGGGATCCGACCATGTGCGACGCCTGGCTCGGTCGCGCGGCGGCGGGCGAGCTCACCAAGGACGTCTTGTTCAACATGCACCGGACCAGCACCAGCACGCTGTACCGGGAGCAGCGCAGGCTCGGCCTGCAGCCGAGGGAACTCGCCGGTCGCTTCCTGCCCGGCCTCTACATCGATTATCCGTTGGCGAGCTACAACGAGATCTGGCTGGCCTGGGCCGCGCAACTCATCGCGGACAAGGAGTACGACGAGGCCGAGCGGGTGCTCGACGAACTCGACGCCCACCGCAAATCCCAGCTCAGCGACCCCGACCGCGAGATCGACAACCGCATCTGCGCGTACGTGCGCGGCGTGCTGCACTACAACACCCAGCGCTGGCCCGATGTGATGGCGGTGCTGGCCGGTTCGGCCGAATGGGACGACCCCTACCTCGCCGCGGGCGCGCACGTCATGGTGGGCACCGCCTGCGCGCAGCTCGGGCTCTTCGGCGAGGCGATCCGCCGGATGGAGCAGGCTGAAGCGGGCCCGATCCCGGCGGCGCGCTCGACCGCGATGTTCTGCCGCGGCCTGTGCCTGCGCGAGTCCGGCAACGAGGAAGTCGCGCAGGGCCTGTTCGAGAAGGTGTATTCGCAGGCACCGGATTTCGAGGCGAACACCGCCGCGATGCGCGACCGCACCTACCGGATCAGCATCACCTCCCGCGAGACGATCGATGCCCGCACCGACAAGTGGGATCCCGATTCCGCGCCGTCGATGAAGCAGATCGAGCAGGCCGAGACCGAGGACCGCGCCAAGAAGATCCTGGCCGAGGCCCGCGCGGAGCTGGACTCCCAGATCGGCCTCTCCTCGGTCAAGACCCAGGTGGCCAAGCTCCAGTCCAGTGCCCAGATGGCCAAGATCCGCGCGGAGAAGGGCCTGGCCGCAGGCGCGCGCGGTCAGCACCTGGCCTTCACCGGCCCGCCCGGCACCGGCAAGACCACCATCGCCCGCGTGGTCGCCAAGATCTATTGCGGCGTAGGCATTTTGAAGACCGACAAGGTGGTCGAGGCCAAGCGCGTCGACTTCGTCAGCCAGAACCTCGGCGGCACCGCGCTCAAGACCGAGGCGCTGATCGACAGCGCGATGGACGGCGTGCTGTTCATCGACGAGGCCTACACGCTGATCCAGACCGGCCTGCAGGGTGGCGACTCGTTCGGCCGTGAGGCCGTCGACACGCTGCTGGCTCGGATGGAGAACGACCGCGACCGGCTGGTCGTGATCATCGCCGGATACGACGGCGAGATCGATCGGCTGCTGGCCGCCAATGACGGTCTGGCATCACGGTTTTCCAAGCGCGTGCAGTTCCCCTCCTATACCCCCGAGGAGCTCGGCGAGATCGGCAAGGTCATCGCGCACAAGCGGGACTCGGAACTGTCCGACGAAGCGCTCGAACTGCTCGTGATCGCCTGCACCAAGCTCTACTCGCTGCAGAGCACCGACCAGAGCGGCCAGCCGCGCCGCGGCGTCGACCTGGCGGGCAACGGCCGGTTCATCCGCAACGTCATCGAGGCCGCCGAAGAGGAGCGCGAGTTCCGGCTGGCCAACGACGAGTCACTGGACCTGGCCAACATCGACGAGAAGATGCTGATGCGCATCGAGGCACCCGATATGCACACCGCCCTGTCGGGCATCATCGCCTCGCTGAACGTCAAGGGCTTCAACGACTGACGAGCACCAGCCCCTGGCCGCCGGTTACTCCGGCGGCTCCAGGGGGAGCTGGTCGCGGGCCGTGAGCGCTTCCTTCTTGGACAGGGTCGCGCCCGGCACCATCTGGCCGATGATCGGCCACGGCGCGAGCCGAGGCGTGTCCCCGAGGCCGAGCACCTGCGCGGTCGCCATGTCGGGGATGCCGTAGCGCACGCCGTTGTCGGCGACATAGAACAGGCTGCCCCGACGCGGACTACCCGGGCCCATGCCGGTCACCTGCACGAATTCACCGGTGCCCGGCGGGACGTACACCGCGTCCACATGGTCGCCGGTCCCGTCGGAGGTGGCCAGCGTGACGGTCTTGGCCGATTCCGCGATCGGCACCCGCACACCCGCGAGCAGCGTGACCGACGCGCGCTCATTCGGGCCGTCACCCGCGTCGTTCTTGCGGTTGCCCGGCGCGGTGCCCGGCGTCTTGGTCCACGCCACGCAGGTGACCGGCGCATCCTCGGCGTTCAGGATCTTCGGGGTCTCCACGGGGAAATCGCCGACCGGCAACGAGTGCAGGATCGGCAGCCGGTCCAGCACGTCCGGCGGCATGGTCGGGATATCGCTCATCCCGTGCGAGTCGGCGAAGCGGATCAGCTGCGCGGTGAACGGGCTAACCGGCTGAAGCCCCTCGGCGAGCACCACGTACAGGCCGGGCTTGCCGTCACCGACATCGCTGACCGAAATGACGCCGCCCACAGGCACTTTCGACAGCGAGCCCGGCCCAGGCTGGCCGGCCTGCGGGATCTGCGGCGCCGTGATCGCGGGGACTTCCGTTGTCGCGCCGAGCATTCCGGTGCCGATCGGGCGCGGCCGGTGGGCCGACAGGTTCAGCGCGCGCACCAGAACCGAGTTGCCCGGGTCGATCTCGGCCCGCTTGCCGTCGTACACGAGGTAGGTCTTGTCGCTGCGCTTCACCAGCAGCGCCTGGTCCGCGCCGACCGTGCGGATCCGGTCACCGAGCTCGGGCTTGCCCGCGATGACCGTAGTGGTGCCGCCGGTGGCCGAGGCCGCGCTGCCGCCCTGCGAGAGCGCGATCGTCTCGCAGAGTGTCCACGCCGACCGCGAACCCTGCGAGGAGCCGGGCAGCGCGCTCGGCGCACCCGGGATGCCGACCATCGGGCCGCGCGGCATGTCGTTGAGCTTGCTGTCCTTGACGCCGTGCGGCTCGGCATTGCTGCCGGTGATCAACCGGGCCGAGGCGAGGTTCAGCACCGGGTGCAGCGTCTTGCTGCCGTCCTCGGCCTGCACCACGACGTACAGCGCGCCGCTCTGCTTGCCCGAGACGATGAGGTTGTCGCCGACCGCGCCTTGGGGGCGCAGGAAGCTCAGAATCGCCGCACCCGCGATGATCAGGATGCCGAGCACCAATCCGACCCACAGCGAGCGCACCTGGGAGCGCATGGGGTCGTGCAGCATGCGCACATCGCGCCGCACCATCGCGTGATCGAGTCGGCGCAACAGGAATCGATACCCGTTGACCTGGGCTCGGGTGGTCAGCTGTGCCGGCACAAGGTCTCCATCGAACTGTCGAGAACCATCTTCATCGACACGGTACCGTAATTCCAGGACAGCCCTGAACCGATGATTTCATGGTTGTCGGCAGTGCCCGCACGGGGTGGCAGACAGGGACAATGCGGTGACGACGAGTGTGAACGAGACCAGGCCGGACGCAGCGACCGGGCAGGACGGCGAGGACGCCGCGGTGGCGGCGGAATCCACCCGCGCCTCAACCTACGACACCCTGCGCGACCCCGAGTTCTGGCTTTTCCGCGTCTATCCGTTGCGGGTGGTCGTTCCGGTGGTTGTGCTGGCCGCCGCGCTGGCCTGGGTCGTCCTCGCGACCACCGAAAACCTCTGGGGCGCAATCGGTACCGGCGTCGGGGTGGCGCTGATCGGCCTGGTTCCGATTCGCGGGCGCACCCCGGCGGGCATGATCGGCGGCGCGCTGGCACGGCGGCGCAGCGGGTTGCGGCCCGCCGAGCAACTCACCCACGCGCCCGCCTTCGACGTGCCGTTCAGCGAGGGCGGCGGCTACGGCGTGCGCTGGGACGGCGAACTGCTGCTCACCATGCTGCGCATCGACCCGCCGCCGGACACGATGACGCTGCTGCGCCGCGGTTCGCTGAGCACCGACCAACTGCTGCCGCTCACCGAGATCGCGCGCTGCTTGGACCAATTCGACCTGACCCTGGCCAGCGTCGACATCGTGAGCACCGGCGCGCGCACCGCGGGCACCGGCATCGTCTCCCACCTCTACGACCGCATCCTCGGCCCGCTGCCCGCCATCGCGCACCGCACCCTCTGGCTGGTGCTGCGGCTGGACCCGCTGGCCAACGCCGAAGCGGTGGACAAGCGCGGCGGCGGTGGCACCGGGGCGCTGCGCACCGCGATGATCGCCACCCGCCGGGTGGCCAACCGGCTCGCCGCGCACGACATCGCCACCTCGGTGCTCACCGCCACCGAGATGAACGCCGCGGTCCGCGAGCTCACCCACGGCTTCGAGGTCGATCAGCTCACCGAATCGCCGAGGTCACTGGAGTACCAGGGCCGGTTTCTGACCCAGTATCAGATCGGCGCGGACATGATCGCCCCGGCCGGGCTCGCCGATATCTGGACGGTGCAGAGCCTGTCCACCACCGTGACGTTGCGGCTGCGCCCCGGCGCGCAGCGCCACGACACCCGGGCCGACCACGCGGGCACCGTCGTGCTCAACGCCGTCGTCCGGTTCGACACCACCTTCGAACCCGACGAGCCACCGCTGCCCGGCCTGCGTGAGCTGCCGGGCAACCAGATGCGAATCCTGTTGGACACCTTGCCGATCGGCACCACCGGCCGCTGGGGGTCCGATACCGGCTACCGCGGCACCATCGCCGCGCTCACCGACATCGCGGTGCCCACCGCGGGCTGCGGGCAGCTGATCGGCGCCGACGAGCTCGGCCAGGGCATCGCGGTGCCGCTGGTCGGCGAGGGCACCAGGCACCTGGAGGTGATCGGCAATCTGGATCTGGCCCAGCAGGTGATCCTGCGGGCCACCGCGCTCGGCGCGCACGCCATCGTGCACACCGCACGGCCCGACGCCTGGCACACCATGGTGACCAATCTCGATGCGCCGCACGTGATCTCGATCGCGCCCCGATCCGCGGGCGCCAGCTATCACGCGCCCGCGGCGCCACCGCTGCCCGCCGCGCCCTACCCGAGCACGACCGTGCTCGTCTTCGACGGCATCGCGCCCACCGCGCACGCGGGCGGGGCGACCATCGTGCATGTGCGCACCCCGGAGGAGCCGCCCGCACCGATCGACGCCGACGTCACGCTGGTCCAGGATCCGCTGGCGCCCAACCGGATCACCGTGCGCACCGCCACCGCGAGCGCGACGGTGTTCATGGTGACCACGCCGGACGAGATGCACTACATCGGCGAATCGCTCGCCGCCCGCTGAGGCGGCATCGCCCGCCCCGATCGCGGGCGTCGGCCAACGCACTGCGCCCGCCCACGCGAAAGCTTGGGCGGGCGCGGGTGATTCACGCTCGTCGAGCCGTAAACCGAAACGGCCGACCGGAACTCGCTGGCTCCGGCCGACCGTCAGGTAGCCGACATGTCAGAACGCGGCGAAACCGTCGCCGACCTTGCCGTCGGCCTCGAGCGCGCGCTGCAGCGCGTTCTCGACCTGAGCACCGAGGGCATCCAGCTTCTGCAGGGTGTCCTCGAGGCCGGTGGTGAGGTTCTTGTGCGCCGCGTCGAAGCCCTGCGACGCGTTCTCACCGGTCAGGTTGTCGTGGAACGCCTTGGCGGCGTCGTTGAGCGAGTCGATCTCGCCCTTCATCTTGCCGCCGTGGTTCTGCAGGTCGCTGTACAGCTCGTTCATGGCTGCGGGATCGTAAAGAATGGTCATTCGTTATTCCTTAGAACGATGGGGTTCCGATAGCGGATGGACAGACCGTCAGGCCTGGTCCATGGCCTGCAGGGTCTTCTTGCCGCCGTCGACGGCCTGGGAGAACTGGTCGAGCCGCTTGTTCAGGTCTTCGGCCTCGTCGTGCCAGTCGCGGGCGACCTGAACGAACTTGTCGGACGCGTCGCCCTTCCAGCCCTTCAGCACGTCCTGCGCGGCCTGATCGATTTCCTTGACCGAGGTCCGCAGGTTGTTGATGGCGGTCTCGAGGTCGCCGACGACCTTGTCGACGCCACCGGCCTCGACACCGACAGCCTTACCCGAGCCACCGAGAGAGGTGAGAGACATTTGTTTGACCTTTCGTCATATTTGTTGATCGCTGTCCCATACGAGCGATCTCGTTGCAATACGAGACAACCGAAGTTGCACCCCGAGAACTACTGAGGCAGCCACCTCCCCCCGGGTAACCCCTCGATCAACGTGGCGACTGCTTGCGCAACCCGATGATCGGTACCCGGTGTGACCGTGGACCAGACCTGCTGATCCGGGGAAACCATCGGCGCCGCGACGATCCGCCCGCGGGCGGTGTCGTAGACGGCCACGGCGCCGGGCGCCCTGGTGGTCACACCATCCTCATGGGCGCACGCCACGATCTCGGCGTAGGCGTGCGTCGCACCGAAGGTCAGCCCCAAGGTGGTGGCGTCGCGATCGGTGGCACCCAAGGCATAGAGAGCGTCGGTGAGCTCGCTGGAGGTCGTCGCGGCGTCGAGCCGCTCGGCCAGCTCCGCTGCGGGGACGCTGAAATGGGGGATCTCGGCGGGCGAGCACGCGTCCATCGCGGCGAGCAGCGGGCGCACCAGATCGGCGGCCGAGCCGTCGGTCCACACGGCACGCACCTCGAACTCGTCGCCCGAGCGGACCGCGACCGCGTGCGCGTGCCCGCGCCGCACCACACAGACGCGGCGCGACTCGCTTCCGGTGTAGATGCGGGCCGCCAGTTCCTGTTCCGGATGCGCCAGCGTGAACAGCACGTCGGCCAGCTCCGGATCGACCTCGCCCTCCGAGTCGATCAGGCCGGCGCCGACCAGCGCGGCCACCGCGGACTCCTGCGCGCGCCGCCACTCCTCGAACGAATCCTGTTGCGGGCCGACCGCGAGCGCCAGCGGCAGGGTCTGCACCCCGATCCGGTCGGCGACGGCCAGCAACGCGTCGTTGGTCAGCGTGGTCACGGCGCACCGCCGGATTCGGTCCGAGTCTCGGTGGGCGCCTTCGCCACTGCCTCGGTGCCGCCGAGTACGGCTGGGGCGGCTTGGATTTCGCCCTCGAGCCCGATCTGGTCGGCTTCGCCGGCGAGGCTGGCGCGCGGGAACCGGGCCGAGTCCTGTGCGCCGCCGCCCGCACCCATCGCGCCGGGGGCGATCGGCGCGGACTGTCCGGTCGCGGCCGTGGTGCCGACCTGGGTGGCCCGCGTGACCGGCTCGGCGGCCGCGGTCGATTGCGAGTACACCGGCGCGCGATAGGCCGAGAGCGCGCGCGGTGGCAGCGCGGGCACCCCGATCGACCTGACCGGCACCCCGAATCCCGGCATGGCCTTCGGGGCCGCCGCGGCGGCGGCCGCCGCGGACTGCTCGGCGACCAGTGCCTGCTCCGGCGCGATCTTCGGCGGCTCCTGGTGCTGCCACGGCGTCGCCAGCGGCTCGGCCGCCGACTCGTAGCTGCGCATCACCCGCGACGCAACGGCTTTCGCCACATCGGCGTCCGCGTCGGTGTCCGCGGCGACGGCGCGGATCGGCGCGCCGAGCATGGCGCCCACGCTCTCCACCGCCTGCTGCACCTGCTTGATCTTCTCGATCTCCACGGTGTTCGGCATCGCTAGCCTGGCCACCTCATACGCCGTCACCTGCGCCTGCAGGCGGGCGGCGTTCGAGCTGGCGGTCGCCGCCGCATCCACCAGCCATTGGCGCAGCGTGGACACCTTCTCCAGCACTTCGCCGCTGCGCCCGGACTGCCAAGCACCGCGCAACGCAGCGAGGACCTGCTCGTATTCGAGCACCGCCGCGCCGAAAACCGTTGCGAGCCGCGCCCATTCGGCGGCCGCCTCGGCCATCGGCAAAGAGCCCGGGCCGGTGGTGAGTTCCTGCGCGAGCCGCTCCGGCGGCCGCGCTTCCCACACCACGCCGGTGAACCCTGGCTTCGGTGGTTCGATCATCGCTGCGCTGTGCCCTTCCATGGACCGTGCCTCAGACGGCCCTGCCGCCCGCGGCGTCGAAGTCCGCGACGCTGTCACTCTCGATCTGGGCGAACTCGTTGGTGTGCATCCGCAACGTGGCCGCCAGCTTGCGCATCTCGTGCACGCTCGCCTGGGCGCTCGCCAGGTACGAGGTGGCTACCTCGTTGCCGGTCTGCGCCGCCCGCGCGGAGACTTCGTCGGCGCCTGCGGGCTGAATCCGCAGGGCCTCCTCCGCCGCTTGCAGATCCGCGGCCAGCCGGTCGGCCAGCACATCGAGTCCGTTCGATGCCTTTCCCGCCGCGACAGCGTCGAATTGCACACTCGCGAACGCGTCTTCACCACTCATGAGAGTCTCCTCGAATCACAACGTGAGTTCTTTATCCGGTGGCGGTTCCGACGTGGTGTCGGCCGCGCCGACCACCGGCAGCGAGACCCCCTCGATCCGGCCGACCACTTCGTCGCCGTGCTGGCTGGTCACCATCTGCCCGCGCAGTGCGTCGGAGGACGACTCGCCGTCCCTGGCCATGCCCGCCGCGCCCATCGCACCGGCCGCGCCGCCCATCGGCATCATGCCGCCGCTGCCGCCGGTCGCGCCCGACATCGCCGCTGCCGCGGCCGGACTCGCACCGACGCTGCCCAGCCCGGTGAGCGCGCCCACCGAACCGCTCGCGACCCGGGTGCCCTGCCACGGGTTCAACGGTTGCGCGGGGGCGGCCGCGGCGCCAGGGCCGGGCCCGAAGGCGCCGACACCGGGGCCCGCTCCGCGCACGGCCTCCGCCTTCGCCTTCTCCTCGTCGGAGAGTTCGCCTGCCACATGGGCTTTCGACTCGATCGGCGACTTCGGAGCGCTGAGTGACGAACTCGCCTGCGCGAGCTGGCCGAGCGATTGCGCCGCCGTGCTCGCGGTGCTGATCAACGGCGTCACCAAGCTCATCAGCTGGCCGAGCTGATCGGCGCCGCCCGCACCGGCAACGCCCTTGGGCGCGTTGGTGATCGGGACCTTGGTGCCCGCCTTGGTCATGGTGCCGCTGTGCCCGAGCAGTTCGCCCTTGGTCTTTACGGTGATGCCGAGCGCCTCGGCCATCGCCTCGACCGCCGACGCCGCCAGGAATACCTGACCCGCGGGCGTTGCCGCGTAAAGCGGTGCCAGCGCGAGGGTCGTGGAGAACTTCGCGACCACCGCCGACATCAGGCCCGCGCCGGTGAAGACGCTGCCCGCCGCCTCGGCGAGCACGACTTTTTCCTCGGTGCTCTGCGCCTGCAGCTTGCCCGCATCCGCCTGTGCCTCACCGGCTTTCTTCGCCGCCTCCATCGCCGCCAGGCCCTGCCAGACCGACATCGCCGTCTGAATCGCCGTGGAGCCGACCTGCATCACCGTCTGCATCACCTGGGAGATGCCGGACAGCAACTGGGTCGGGTCTGGCGCCGGTGCCGGTGCGGCCGCGTTCTGCGTGCCGTCCGCGTTGGCCGGAGCGGGCGCGGGCGCGGCCGCGGGCAGTTGCCCGCTGCCGAACGCCGATGCCAGATCGGTCAACGGCCGCATCAGCGCCGTCAGGTCGAGCGGCGGCAGCGGCGGCATCTCCGGCATCTGGATGAACGACGGCATCTCTGGCAGGTTGGGCAGGCCCATGTTGTGCAGGATGTCGTTCACCGGTTGGTCGAGCATCGGGGCAAGAGCACTGCCGCGCAACAGATCCAGCACAGTGGGATCCAGTGGCTCCGCCCCGGGCGGTGGGATGGCCCCAGGGATGGTCATGACTGCGAGCTGACCGATCCGATGGCCGCGCCGGACGCGCTGTCGGTGGCCTCGTAGGTGCTCGCCGCCTGGTGCGCGGTGAGCGCCGTGCCGGCGTGCACCGCGGCCAGTTCGGCCACCGAGGACAGATGGTTCGCCTGCGCGAACGCGAACGAGGCGAGGAACTCCTGACCGATCAGGCCGAACACCGGCACCACAGTCGCGATGGTGGCGGCTTGGTCTACCGCGCCCGCCGACGCGACACCCGCGGCCATCGCGGCCGAGGCGGAACCATAGGCCCGAACCGCATCCGGAACAACTTCAATGTGATTCATGACTGTGTGTCCAATCCCGAAACACCCCTCGATGTTTCGTGCAAAACCTTACCTATCGGAACGTAATTCGCTGATAACCGCGGGCTCATCCGGTGCGCTCACCCCGTGCTTTCCTCGTTGTAAGCGGTGACCAGTTCGGCCCGCTCGGCGAAGGCCCGATATGCCGCCGCTCGCGCGGTATCGACCAGTGTCTTCTCGAACTCGGCAGGCGAGAGCTTGCCGATCGCCGCGGACAGCTCCAGCCCGACCAGCGCGCCGTTGCCGTCCACCGACGCCGTGACCGCGCCGTCTGGCGAGGTTTCGGTCATCAGGATCCCGGCGGTCGCGTCGTTGAGATCGCGCAGCCGGTACATCTGCTGCTGCACCCGAGCGATCAGCTCGTCCATCGTTTCGACCATGCCGTCCTCCCGAATCCTGTTCCCGCTCAGACCGATCGGAGCCAGCTCTGCGGCTCGGTCTCGTATTCCTGCTCCTCGATGATCTCCTGCCGAGCGACCTCCTGCTCGGTGGGCAGCCCGGTCATCGCCAGCATCTCGGAGGTGAAACCCGCTTCTTTCAATTGGTTCCGTCTGGCCAGCCCGGCCCGATTCGCCGACTGCTTGCACAATCGCAGAATCTCGGCCGCCAGCGCCTCCGGCGCGCGCCGCAATTGATCTTGATCGAGCTTGACACCCAGCGGGAGGCCCTGTTCGGTGGTGCGCACGGCAATCGACCCGGTCAGCGAGGTCACGACGAATTCCGTCGGAAACTCCTGTCCCGAATCGTCTTCAGGTGCCGTCATATCCGCCCCTCTCCAGACATGGGATCAATAACAGCGTCTCACGCACGTCAACCCCCTTTATGCTCGTTCGTCTTTGATGACGCGAACCACCTCGGCGACCCGACTGTTGATCAGCTGCACGAACCGCTTGCTATCGGCCGGCACCGCCACCGGCGGCGATTCCTCACTGATCACATAACGACCGTCATCCTCCAGGTCACGCCATTGGAGTTGATGCCGAGTGACCCCGCGCGGACCGAATCGCGACCGCCCCTGCCGAACATCGACAGTGCCTTGATACTCGATCGGCGCCGCCAGAAACCTCTCGGAACGCAGATGGACCGGATCCGAAAAGGAATCTCGCACAACAGAACTGGCGAACGAATAGTCCAGTTCCTCGGCTCGATCCGCCGCAGGCAGAAGGAAGTCGGCCTCCCGGCCCGCCGGGGCGGCGGGCAGTGCTGCCACCACCTCGTCGGCCAATCGCACCGCGTCACATTCGGCGATGGTGTACCCACCACTATGCCAATACGTTTCACCGGGCTTCTGCGTTACGACGTAACCCGTGTCGCCGCGACGAACGGCCAATACCCGCACCAGGCTGTCCACTTTGTTTTCGTCACGTCCGTCGTATCCGTTAACCGCGATCGAGATTTCCGGAGAACGCAATGTCTCCAGTACCTCAGTCATGAACTCCGGGTACGTGGCCGCGACGTGATTCTCGGCCTGCCGCATTTCGTAGTCGAGCTCGCTACGGGTACGGGCCCGAGTGGTGCAGACCAACGGCCATGGCAGCCATGTCGTCGTCGCCCGTTCCCAGACGGCGAAGAGTTCGAGGTCGGTGAGCCTCCAGGTGCGGTTCATTGCTCTACAACAGGTTTGACCACTACCGGCGCATCACCGATCGCGTCTTCCAGATGCTCGGTCGAATCGAGGTAGTCGGCCCGCTTGTGCTCCTTCTGCTGACCTGCGGCACCGGGGCCGGGGCCGGGGCCCATCCCCATGCCACTGGCAGCCAGGCCCGCACGCGACGCCGCCGCGGTGCCCGTAGTCGTCGCTTCGGCGCGGGGGAACAGTTTGGATGCCTTGTCCAGGGTTTGATTTGTGAGCCCTTTCGGCGCACCGCCTGGGCCACCCGAGCCACCGGCGCCTTTGCCCGCGGTGCCCATCGCCTTCTTCGCCTGCTCCTCCAGATCCTTGAGGCTGGGCAAGCCGGGCAACCCGGCCAAGCCCGCCTGCTGCGCGGCCTGCTGCATCGCACTGGACAACTGCTGCCCGAGCTGCTCACCCGCCTTGCCGACCTGCTGGGCTATCTGCGAGGCCTGTTGCACAGCCTGCTGAGCGGCCTGTTGCGCGGCTCGCTGCTGCTCTTGGCGCTGCTGCTCCAGCGCCCGCTGCTGCTGTTCCTGCCGTGCCCGCGCCATCTGTTCTTCGAGCGCCTTGCGCTGCTGCTCAGCCTGTTCCTGCAAGCGTCGCTGCTGGTCCTGCTGCTGCTTCTGGTTGAGTCCGGGGCTAGCCGTTCCGGGCGGTCCGGGCGGCCCAGGAGGGCCGGGCGGACCGGGCTCCTGGGTCTGCTGCTTGGGACCTTCGGGCATCGGCAATGCCGGGAACGCGGTAGAAGTGGTCTCCATACCCGGCTCATACCAGGCCTTGAAGGTGTCCCGGGCCAGCCCGAGCTCGATATTCTGATTCTCCTTACTCAAGGTATTGGCAGGAGACTCCGGCATATTCACCTGAGTGGTCTTGCCCCAGTTGTACGCGTCTATCAGATTACTGCTCATGGCGTACATGGATTGCACCAGAGCCGAACCGGTACCGGTATAGATATTGACAGCCGTCTTTGCACTGTTGGCGCCGTAGCCGGTCCATTCCTCCGAATCCACCAGATTCGAGATATCCCGCTTGAAATCGGCGAATCCCCGGTCCAGCTGTACCGCCATCCGGTGCCAGTCCGAAGCCAAGTCTTGAACGTAGTCGATGCCCTGCAACGTGGTATACAACTTGTGCAGGTCCTCGAAACTGAGGGTCGATGCGGGCTCGGCCTCGATCACCGCGCCCTTGTCCGTGACCTTCAAACCAGACGGCAAACCTTCGTACTTCCCGATCTGCCAGTTACCCTTGTCGTCACGCTTGGACTTCTCATATTTGTCCTTCGGCGCGGGAAGCTTGTCGTCGTACCAATGATCCGGGTCGGCGACTTCCCCGTTGTAGTGCTGCTCGGCGTGCTCGATACCTTCACTGGGATGCCGGCTGTTCTGCAACGTGGTGAGCGCCGACCGAGAATCCGCGTCCGCGTTCTTGTATTTGTTACCCGCGATCAGAAAAGACTGAGCCATGTCGGTCAGGATTTTCTTGTGGGCTTCGATGACCTCTTCTCGAAACTTCGTGCCCATCTTGTAAACTTCTCTGGTCATCTCTTTACCAGAGGCGAGATGGCCGAAAAGTTCGAAAGAGGTCGGCAATTTCTGGTCCGACAGTTCGTCTGCCCGCCCGACAACCAGATCGATGATGTCGAGCATGTCGGCACAATAGGTCGCCGCCTTCGTCGCGACCTCATTGCTCAGCTTGAGCGCACCTGGCCTCTTGAAGGCCTTCCAGTCGTCCTTCGGCTCACCCATCGATCACGCTCCTAGCAGCTCGAAGTTCCGAGTACGGCAACAGCGGCGCTGCCCGGCAGCAGCAAGCCCCCTACCCGTCCCCGGCATCGAACGACGCGCATGCGCTGGCTCCCTCATCAGCTACTTGCCCTCCTCGCAGCCGCGATGCTGACGCTGTGTGCACGTCGGCTTCGCAGCCAGTTACTACAGCGTCCAATCCTATGGGTACTAGTGCTCGACTCGCACGTACAGACCCGAATCTTGGTGGCACACATGCATCGTGTCCGAGGCATCGGCCCCACCCTCAGAAGTAACGCAGGTACGCCTCCCGGAAAGCGTCGTCGAGCAGGTCGTATTCGGGCGACACGTAGTCGTTGGCGCGCACCCGGCGGACGAATTCGTCGGGCAGGGCGAGCGGGCGGGCCGAGAGGTACTCGATGGAGTCGGTGCGCCAGATCCAGACGCCGTCGGAGTGCGGCGACGAACCGCCCTGGATCCAGCCTTCGCCGGTGACCATGTTCGGCACGGCCTCGGTGACGTCGAAGACCTCGGGTGCCTTGCGCAGGTACTCGAGAATGCGTACGCGATCGGCGGGCTGGTCGTCGGTGCTCGACTCGTGGATCGACGGGAGATCGTCGTGCCCGCGCTTGTACATCTCCCGATAGATGCCGACAGGGTGCAGCTCCATCGTCTCAATCCCCTCCGGCCCCGATCGGCGTGCAGCAACTCGCTGGTCACCCTACCGCCGCACGGGCGCGGCTCGCACCTCATTCGAACGCGCGGTCGATCGCGGCCTGCCGGGCCGCCGCGTTGGAGCCGTCCAATTGGCCGGCGAAGGCGGCGTCGGCGGCCGCGATCAGGTGATCCGGGATGTTCGGGTAGGCCTCGGCGATCGCCCACAGCGCGTTCGCGGTACGCACATCGAGTCCGCTGTCGGTGGCGACACCGGCCCCCTCGCGAACCGCGGCGAGCGCCTCGTCGTAGAACTGCCGTAGTTCGTCCTCGCTCGGGTGGTCCGAGAGCATGCTTCCTCCTCGCTCGCCATTATCGTCGCGGTTGTTCGATCAGGTGAAAACCGTGGCGCAGCGCCGCGGATCGGCGAGCACGTCACGGACCAGCAACCCGAGATCGGTGCCGATGCCGGTGAGCGGATACGGGACATCGGTGACGGTCTGGCCGTCGACGTTCACCTGGAACCGCGCCTGCCGCGGACCGCGCTGCTCCCAATTCACCCAGACCGCGGGCGAATCGAGATCGAACTCGTTGGCGCCGAGCCGCAGCGTCAACCTGCTGTCCTTGCGATAGAACACCGCGAGCGTGTCGCCGAAGTAGCCGAGCACGCCGCCCACCTGCCCGGTGGCGATGGTAGCGGCACGCAACGCGCCGGTGTCCGGATCGAAGGTCGCGAGCCGTCCGCCGTCGAGGGCCTGCAAGATGATTTCCGAACTGCCGGAACCGTTCTCGCCGTTCCAGTGCTTCCGTCGCCCGTCCCGGCCACCGGAGGCGCCACCCGCGCCCGATCCCGCCATGGGCGGCACCATCGGAGGCACCATCGGCGGGACCATCGGTTGTTGCGGTCCGGCGGACAGCAGCGGGTTCGGTGGGAGCCCGAGCTGTCCGGGGTTGCCGTTCCGGCCCGGGTGATGCGGTATGGCCGACTCGCCCGGGTACGGCGGCAGCGGCGCACCCGACTGACCTGGCGGTTGCGTCGGGTCCGGCGTCTGGGTCGGGCCAGGCGTCTCGGTCGGGTCCGGGGGAAGCGTCGGCGTTGGGGGCGGCGTCGTGGGAGGTGTCGTCGGCGGCGTGGTCGGAGGTGTCGTCGGCGGCGTGGTCGGCGGCGTGGTCGGCGGCGTCGTCGGCGGCGTCGTCGGCGGCGTGGTCGGCGGCGTAGTCGGCGGCGTAGTCGGCGGCGTAGTCGGCGGCGTAGTCGGCGGCGTCGTGGGAGGTGTCGTCGGCGGCATGGTCGGCGGCATGGTCGGCGGCATCGGGTGCGGCGTCGTCGGCTGGCCCCCCGGATGATTCGGCGGGCTCGGCGGCACGGGCGGCCGCGGCGGCACGGGCGGCTGCGGCGGCACGGGCGGCTGCGGCGGAGTCGGCGGCTTCTCCGGCTCCGGCAACTCCGGCATCGGCGCCTTCGGCGCGGGCGGCGCCATCGTGGGCGGCGGGAAGTCGAGCTCGAACTCGTGCGGCGGGTGCGGAATACGCGAGCGGAAGACCGGCGGCGTCATCCCTTCCGCCGTGCGCGTCCGATCATCGCTGTCACCGTCATCGTCGTCGGTCGACCGATCCCGATCCGCACTGTTGTCGGCATCGTCGCGATCCCGACCCGAGTCCGGATCCCGCTGCTGGGTACGGCGATCGGCACCGTCGAGCACGCCGTCCTCGGTGCCGGGGCGCACCGGTGCCGTGTAATCCACTGCCTCGTGCCGGTTCTCGCTTTCCTGGTCGGTTCGCGAGCGGTCCGGCGTACTCGTCTCCGGGTCGGCGAGTGCCGCGGCCCGAGACTCCGCGCGCGCCAGGTCCTCCTCGATCCGCGCGACCGCCAACTCGGCCGCCAGGTAGTCACGTGCGGCCTGTTCCAGCTCGGCAACCCGGTCCAACCGGGCTTGCTGCTCGGCGACATCCAGTGTCCGGGAACGCAGTTCGTCGGCACGCGCGACGATCTCGTGCTCGGAGTCGAGCTGGTTCGGCTCGATCGACACCCGCAGCGCCTCGGCCGCCGCCGCCCGCGCGGCCTCGGCTCGGTCCAGCGCCTGCTGGGCCCTGGTCAGCTGTAGTTCCAGGTCCTCGCGGCGTTCCCGCACCGCAAGGCGTTCGGTCTCCCGTGCCGCGGCGTCGGTGTCGCCTTCCTGGCGGATCGGCGAATCCGCTTCGGCCGCAGGCAATTCCGCCCGACCGCTGCGTTCCAGCTCCCGTGCCTTCGCGAGTTCGCTGTCGTGACGCGCCAGGCTCTCTTCGAGCACCCGCACCACCTCGTCGGCCGCGTCGAGGTCGCGACAGACCCGCGCCAGATCATCGACGCGCCGTTCGCCTTCGGCATCGGTCTGTTGCGCGCGCAGATCCGCGAGCAACGCCTCGGCCGTCCGATCGGAACCGAACAACCATGCCGGATCCAGGCCGAGAGCTTGTTCCAGTTCGAGCATCGCGTCGAGATGGGTGTTCAACGCCTCTCGCGCCCGGTCCAATTCGAATTGGTAGCGGTCGCGTGGCAGTAACGGCGGCGGGTCGGGCAGGGGGCCGACAGCGTACGGAATGCCCGCACGCCAGTCCGTCAACGGCGGTCGGTCCGCGTCCCAGTGGAAGCCGAGGCTGACCGCGTGCGTGTTCGCGTCGTGCCAGGTCTTGTCGTGGTTCTCCGGGTCCCGCAGGAACTCCGACTCGGCCAGCGCGTCGTAGAGCAGCACGATGTCCTGCTTCAGCGCTTTGCCGTCGACCAGGCGGTTGATCGCCTCGGCGACATCGGCGAGCTGGTCCATCCGCTTCGAGACCATCCGGCCGGTGGGATCGGCGTAGTCGGTGACCAGGTGCTCGTCGACCATCAGATGGTCGAGCACCTGCTGGATCTGTTCCCTGGTGAAATTCGGCGGCGGCAACGCGCCATCCGCGGTGACGTCGTACCACATCCGCGGCGCCAGGTCCGCGACGATCTCGTTGATCCGCTCGTCACTGATCCGGCCGTTGTTGCTGCGTTCGTCGAGCAGCGCGTTGCGGATGTCGGCGATGGTCTCGCGCACCAGGTCCCGATCGTTGCCGTCGAACATGGTGTCGGTGCGCCCGGCCAGCTCGTCGATCTGCTGACCGATCCGGTCCAGCTGCTGACCGACGTCGGGGCGGGTCGGGTCGATGCCGCGGTGGCCGTCCACCAATTGCTGGCGCACCAGGTCGATCAGCGTGCGAGCGGCGGCCTCCTGCTGATCTCTGCCGTACTGCGCCAGCTGGTCGGCGATCTTGTCGGCCAGTTGATCGTCGGCACGGAACTTTTCGTACTGGCTGTCGGCCCAGTCCTGCACCGTCTGCCATCTGGCGGCCTCGTCATCGAACTGACGCTGCAACCACTCGGGGATCTCCACATGGTCGTGGCGGGTGTGTTCGCTCGCCTCCCAGCTGCGATACATCGGCTGGATGTTGGTCTCCGGCGGTTTGTGCCAGTCGAATCCGGACCACACCGTCGCGAACGGCGGCAGCTTCTGCAGCCACGGCCTGGCCTTGACCCAGTCCCCGATCTCCGGATGCCGCTGGATCCACTCCTTCACCTTCGGGTGATCGATCGCCGCGAGCAGCGTACGGATATCCCGTTGAATGGCATAGAAATCCGATCCGACGTGCACGTTGACCAGAGCGTCGTCGGGCACGCCCTCCTGGAAGTACTTCACCGGCACGTTCATCGGGTTCATCGGCAGCATGTTCTTCGCGATATGCCCCGGCGGGATATCGGCGAAAGGCGTTGCCAGGTCATTGATGTAGTCGGCGAGGCCGGCCCACCAGTCCGGGTCGCCCGGGTTGTAGGCGTCCGGCGTCTCCGCGTCGCGATTGGTCTTCCAGTCCGGCCTGCTCGGGTCGACCGGATGCCACTGCCCGTCGCTGTCCTGCCACCGGACCACCAGCATGCCGGTATCGCCCTTGATCCAACCCGTTTCGGTGCGTTCCAGCCGCGGCCCGTGCTGCACCACCGGCTCCCGGCCCGCGGCAGTGTGCCGGTACTCGATCTGCGGCCCGCGCATCATCGCCTGCGCTACATCGGAATTCGTTCGGACCGCGTGCGCGAACGCGGTGTCGTGTCCGCCCCGCGGATAGTCGGCCCCGGCCACCGGGCCGAAGACGACGATGCGCGGATGCAGCCCGCCGAAGAAGCCGACCTGGTCGGTCACCATGCGTCCGCCCTCGGCGGTGAGCGTGTCCCGCCAGCCCGCGACCTCGTGCCAGCGCTCGGTGAGCGCGTTCATCTGATCCTGTAGCCGGGTCATCGTGTTGTCGGCCCTGATCACATCGGCGGCCGCGGTGGCGAGCACCTCGAGCATCGCGGGCCGATCGGGATCGGTGCCGTCGTCGGTACGCAGGTGGTGATCGATGGTGTCGGCCAGACGCTGCGGCTCCGGCCCCAGCTCGGTCAGCGGAATACTCAGTCGCTCCGCCAGATCCTCCAGCACGGCACGCGGCCGCCTGCTCTCCTGGAAGACCGCGGCCTGCCTGGCCGCCAGCTTATCCAGTTCCTCGACAAGGTCATCGGAGAGCGGCCGGTCCCGGTCCACGCCCTGGCGATGCAGTTCGTTGAGCCTGCCGTCGATCCCCGTGACGAGTTGGTCGAGCCGGTTGAACTCGCGCACGGACTGCTGCAGGTTTCGGATGGCCTGCTCACGGAGTTCGCGCTCGGGCCCGGCGACCGGCTCGTGCACCACCCGGCCCGGGCTGTCGAGGTTGCCCGGCAACCGCACCGTGCGGGTGCGCGCCTCCTGGTACAGATCGAGTACCCGCTGATCGAACGCGTCACCGCTGAGTTCGGGCACGTCGAGCCGCAAGGCGAGGTCATCCCTTACCGCACGGGCGTTCTCGCGTTCGCGCGCCCGATCGGCCCGCTCCTCCAACAGCCGATCGTATTCGGCCTCACGGGTTTCCAGCGGCGTACTCTCGGCATCGAGCGCGGCCAGCTCTTCGGTCAACCGCGTCAACGCTTCCTCGTCGGTCGCGATCCGATTGCACAACCGCTCCAGCTCTTTGACCCGGAGCACGTCGTGCGGCATCCGCTCCTGGCCCTCGACCCGGTGGTGGTTCAACTGCCGCAGGGTGTCGTCCAAGGCCTCGCCCGGCCGCAATGCCGCCCAGTCGTTCGACGGGTCGACGCCGAGCAGCGTAGCGAGTTCGTCGCGCCTGCGCATCGCGCTGTCCCGGTCGGCGAGCACCTCCTCGCGCGACTGGACCAACTCGGCGCGACGCTCGGCGGGGTCCACCTCCGGTGTCGGGGTCGGGTCGGGTCGCCCCGGGTCGCCGGTCCGCGGCGCACCCGCCGGATCGACGACACCCGTGGATCTCGGTGCGCCGCTTTCGTTGTCGGGAACATGCGGCTGTTCGGGAGCGCCGGGCCGCTGCGGGCCACCCGGCTGCCGCGGACCCGCACCGCCCGGGTCACCAGGATCGCCCGACGGGCCCTCGGGCGGCATCGGACCGTCGGGGCGCACGTTCTGCTCGAGCATCGTCAACCGGTCGAGCACGGACTGATACCAGTCCGGGTGCGCGGCGAACTCCGGCTCCAGCGCCTCGATCCTGGCGCGGATCTCGGCGAGTTCGGCGGCGCTGAGGTCGTGCTGCCGCCACTGCACCGTGCCGTCGGCGCCACGGTCGAAGAAGTGATGGGCGAACCCACTGGAGGTTTCGGCGTCGCCACGACGGCCACCGACGAAGGCGAGGCTGTGGTCGATACCGCTGATCTGTCCGTCCCTGGTGGCCAGCCAGTTCGTCATGCCGCGGTCCGGCATCCGGATCAATACATCCAGCAGGCCGAGGCGCACACCGGCCGGGGTGTCGGTGAGCCCGGTCTGCTGCGGGCTCCACGCCCCCGGATGCAGGCTGCTCGGCCAGTCACCGGGCATGAACTGCATGAAGATCATGTTGTCGCTGACCCGCAGGATGTGCGGCACGTTCGCCCCGACCGCCCGGCCGACCAGTGCCGCAAGCACTTCCGCGTCGGCGTGGACCGGGTTGCTCAGCGTCTTGCGGATCAGCTGGGTGCCATCGGCGAGGGTGATCAGCTCGACCCGCTCGGCCATCTGCAGCGCGCCCTCACTGAGGATCTCGACGCGAATCTGCTCACCGGAGTTCGGCGCGTCGTCGATCCGAGCCACGGCGCGGGCGAGATCCGCCGCGCCCGTATCGGCTTCGCCCGGAACGCGCGGCGCACCCTGCGGTGGACGGTTCTGACGGCCTTCTGGCCCGTCGCCCGGATCGCCGACCGGCGGTGCCGTCGGCGGCTGCGGCGGCTTCTTCCCGCCGCCCGCTCCCTCCGTCCGCGGGGCAGGAGCCTGCTGCGGCGCTTCGCTTTCCGGACGCGCGGCCGCACTCGGCACCCGCGTTTCGGGCGCACCGGTCTGCTCGCTCGACGGCCCCGGACGTACCGGAGCACCCGCCCCAGCGCTGCGAGTCGGCCGCGGACTCGGCGGGACCGCCCCGGTCTCGGGTGTCGCACTGCCCGGCGGCAGCAGATCCACGACCGTCACGTGGCCCGCGTCGTCCACCAGCACTTGCCGATAGACGACCTCGATGTTCTGCTGCGCCAAGGAATTACGCAGATCCGCGCCGACGATGTGCTCGGGCGAGCGGAACGGGGAGACCACGAGCACGCGCTGCGGGTCGCCTGGCAGCAGCGCGACACCGTCGGCGTTCGGCAGCGGCTGCCCCTCGGTGGCGAGCAGGTCCCGCGCGACCTCGGCGGCGGCTTCGGTGCGCAGGTCATTCCTGGTCCGGACCGACTCGTGGTACTGGCCGAGGTGCTGCGTGAGCGTGCCCATCAGCCGCGTCACGTCGGTGTAGTGCTGCTGCGCGGCCCTGCGGTCGTCGAAGTATTGCACCATCTCCTCTGGCCGGATACCGGTGCGGTTGTTCAACTCGGTGATCCGGGCATCGGCGGCGTCGGCGACCTCCCTGGCACGCTGCTCGATCTGCCGCGGGTTCAACCCGTCCGGGTCGACGCCGAGGGCGCGCAGTGCCGCCCGCGCGCCGTCGAGCAGTTGCTGACCACGCGCCGCCTCGTCGGCGATCCGCGTCACCAGACTCTCGAATTCCGGTGTGCGCGTGGATGGCTCGTGTGCGCGCGGCTCCCCGACCGTCGACCACTGCCCCACCGGTGCACCGGACTGCGGACGGTTGACCGCACCCGGGTCCGTGGCAGGCGCGCCGACTTCGGACTGCCGGTTGACGACAGGATCGCCCGGCTCCCCCGCACGCGGCACCGCGCCACCCACCTGGCTCTCACCCACCGGCTGCGGCGCCTCGCGCGACGGCGGCACCGCGGCCGACCGCGGCACCTCACCGGCCGAAGGCGTTTCCCGCACCGGCGCCACGGCACCGGACTGCGGAGCCCGACGCGCAACCGGCTGCTCGGCCGGCCCCGGACGCGAAGCCTCACCCGCAGAAGGTGTTTCCCGCACCGGGGACGCGGCACCGGACTCCGGAGTCTGACGCACACCCGGCTGCTCAGCCGGGCTAGTCTGCGAAACCTCACCAGCCGACGGTATTTCGCGCACCGGCGTCGCGGCTCCGGGTGGCGGAGCCTGGCGTGCCCGCGACGGCTCGGCAGGCGTGGCCTCAGCGGGCGCACCGACCTGCGGGGTTTCGCTCGACTGCGGGGTGTCGCCGGTCGGGGGTCGCTTCGCGGCGCCGCCGTCGCTCGGCGCGTCGGGCTCCGGGCGGGTGGCGGGGAGGGCGGAGGCGTCGGGTGGATCGATGCGGTGCACCTGAGTGCGGCCGTCCTCGCCGGTGACGAGCCGGAAGAGCACCACGTTGTCGCGGTTCGGCCCGACAACCTCGGCCAGGTCCGGATGCTGAGCGAGCGCTCGATCGATCAGCGTCGTGGGCTGCGCCGACTCGCCACGCAGTACGACAACGACCCGACGCGGATCGCCATCGATCACACCGACCTGCGGCAGACCGGTTAGCGGGCGTGCACCGACCTGGGCCAGCACGTTGTCCCGAAGCTGTTGCGTGAGCTGCTGATCCAGGTCGGCGGCCGTGCGCTCGGCGTCGCCCTTCCGCTCGAACGCGCCTTCGGCCTCGGCCTGGTCGCGCGCCCGCTGCAATTGCTGCTCGGCCTCGTCCCTAGCCCGCAACGCGTCGGCCTTGGCCTGCTCCAGCCGATCGATCGCCGCACGCTGCTGCGGTGTCTCCGCGACCGGTGGGCGCTGCGCCGCGCCACCGTCGCTCGGTGTGTCGGGCTCCGGCCGCGTGGCGAGCAACGGGGGCGCGTCCGGCGGATCTTCCCGATGTACCTGCGTGCGGCCGTCTTCGCCGGGGGTGAGCCGAACGACAATGGCATTGTCGCGATTCGGCCCGACGAGATCGCCGAGTTCCGGATGCCGCGCCACCGCCCGGTCCAGCACCGTGGCCGGATCCGACTCACCGTGCACCACGACAACGACCCGACGCGGATCGCCATCGATCACACCGACCTGCGGCAGGCCAGGCAGCGGGCGCGCACCGGCGTCAGCCAGCGCATTGTCCCGAAGCTGTTGGGTGAGTTGCTGATCCAGGTCCGCGGCATCCCGTTCGGCGAATCGCTGCCGCTCGAACGCGCCCTCGGCTTCCGCCTGGTCGCGCGCCTGCCGCAGCTGCTGCTCGGCCTCGTCCCTGGCCCGCAACGCGTCGGCCTTGGCCTGCTCCAGCCGATCGATCTCGTTCTGGCGTTGCCGCGCTTGCGCTTCGGCGTCCCGCTGCCGTTCGGCGATCGCCTCGGGGGTTTCCGTCTGCTCGGGTCGCGTTGGCGCATCCGGTTCCCCGGCAAGCAGTTCCATGCGCTGGGCACGCGGCAGAGCACGCTCGGCGTTGTACCGATCGAGCTGGTCCTCTAGCCGCGTCACCTCAGCGGCGGCCGCATCGAACTCTTGCAGCGCCCTGCTCAGATCATCGATCCGCTGCCGTCCCGCATCATCGGGCTGCTGTGCCCGCAACTCCGCCAGCCGCGGCGCCGGATCCTCGGCGAACACCACGTCCGCGTCGACCCCGGCATCGATGGCAGCCTGGAGCAAGGCATCAGTGCGCGCTTCCCACGCGACCCGAGCCTTGGCGAGCTGGAGCTCGTAGCGGTCCCGCGGCAGGAACGGCTCCGGCGCATTGAGCGGCTCGGGCGCGTACGGGATGCCGGCCCGCTCCCCGGTCAGCGGTGGCCGGTTCGCGTCCCAGTGGAAGCCCTCGGCGACGGCGTGCGCGTTCGCGTGATGCCAGGTCTTATCCGCGTTGGCCGGATCGCGCAGATAGCTGGACTCGGCCAGCGCGTCGAGCAGCAACACGATGTCGGCGGGCAGCGGCTTGCCATCGAGGATCCGGTTGATCGCCTCGGCGACATCGGCCAGTTGATCCATCCGCCTGCGCACCGGCCTGCCGCTCGGATCGGTGTGGTCACTGGCCAGGTGCTCGTCGACGAGCAGATGATCGAGGATCTGCCGCAGTTGCGCGGTGGTGAACTCGGGGAACTCGAGCCGCGGCGTGACCTGCTCGAAGTCCAGATCCGGTGGTTTCAGTGCCGGGTTCTGGCGTTCGAATTCCGGCACCAGCGGACGGATCGCCGGGGTCAATTCCTCGACCCGCAAAGCGATATCGGCGTCGGTGATCGGACGTTCGCTGCGAATGTCGAGCAACTGCTTGCGAATTTCGGCGATCGTGTCCCGGATCTCGGCCACGTCGTCGGTGCGGAAGTGGTTGGCGAATTTGCGCGCCAGCCGGTCGATCTGATCGTCGATCAGCTGCAGTTGGTTGTCGACGTCAGGGCGGTTCAGGTCGACCCCGCGGTGCGGGTCCACCAGCTCCTCGCGGATGTGCTTCAGCACATCCTGCGCACCGGCTACCTGCTGCCGATCTCGATAGTCGGCCACCGGCCCGACCAGTCGATCGGGGAGCTGATCGTCGGCACGGAAGCGCTCGTATTCGCGATCGGCCCAGTCCTGAACCACTTCGCGCCACCGCTTGACATCCGCATCGATCGCGCGCTGCACCCACTCCGGGATCTCGACCCGGTGATGGAACTGTGTGTGCTCCGACTGCTCCCATCGCCGGTACATCGGCTGGATATTCGACTCCGGCGGCTTGTACCAGTCGAACGAGGCCCACATGGTGCCGAAGATCGGCATCTTCTGCAGCCACGGCCGCGCCTTGACCCAGTCGCCGATCTCCGGATGCCGATGAATCCAGTCCCGGACCATCGGATGATCGATGGCCGCGAACAAGGTACGCAGATTCCGTTGGATGGCATAGAAATCGCCGCCGATGTGAATCTCGACGATGGAGTTCGGGTCGACGCCGCTGCTGTCGTAGAGCGCCGGCGAGTTCATCGGATTCATCGGCAGCATATTCTTCGCGATATGCCCCGGCGGGATATCGGCGAAAGGCGTTGCCAGATCGTTGATGAAGTCGCCGAGGCCCGCCCACCAGTCGGGGTTGGGCTCCTCCCAATACGCGGGCGTGTTGTCATCGCGGTTGGTGCGCCATTCGGGCCTGGCCGAATTCACCGGGTGCCAGTTGCCGTCGCCGTCTTGCCAGCGGACCATCAGCATGCCGGGATCCCCGTTGATCCAACCGGTTTCAGCGCGCTCGATCCGGGGGCCGCGCATACCGACATCACGCCAGCCGCCGTCGCGGTCGGTGACGATCTGGTGGTACTCGACGCGGGGGTTGCGCATCATGGCCTGCGCGATGGTGGGGCTGCGGTCCAACGCGTCGCGCAGCGCGGCGTCGAATTCGCGGTGCGGGCCCTGGAATTCGGCGCGCGGGCCGAACACGATGACCCGCGGACGCTCGCCGTAGATGATGCCGACACGGTCGGTCACCATGTGCCCGCCCTGTGCGGTGATGAGATCGCGCCACAACCCGGTGACCCTAGCCATCTCGTCGGCGAGCCTGCCGATCGCGTGATCGGCGGCCAGCACGTCGGTGGCCGCGGACTCCAGGAGATCGAGCATCGCCAGGCGATCGGCCATCTCGTCGATTCGGGTCGTCCGCGAACGCTCGTTCTCGATCTCCTCGGCCAGCCGCTGCGGGCTCTCCAGCAGGCTCGCCTCGTCGATGCGCAACGCGCGCGCCAGATCCGTGACCATCATCCGCTGCACCCTGGTGTCGCGGAGCAGTTCGGTGCGCTCACCTGCCAACCGATCCAGATCGGTGGCCAGGTCGTCGGAGGGCGGGCGATCGAGTCCGACGCCTTCGTCGCGCAGCTGGGCCATCCGTGCGTCGATCCGATCGATCGCCTGATCGAGTCGGTTGAACTCCGCCAACGCCTCGGCCAGCTCCCGGATCTCCCGTTGCCGCGCTATCGCCTCGGGCCGGGACAGCGGCTCGTGCACGATCCGCTCCATGCTGTCCAACCCACCGCGCACATGTACCGTGCGGCCCTGCGACTCGTCGTACATCTCGAGCACTCGGCGCTCGAAGGCATCGCCGTTGAGATCGGTGATCCCATGCCGCACCGCGAGTTCGTCGCGGATCGCACGGGCCGTCTCGCGATCCTGGAACAGCTGGCGCCGCTGCTCGAGCAGGCGATCGTATTCACCCTCGGGGGTCTCGTTGCGTGCCGCCGCCTCACGTTCGGCGGCGAGCATCGCCAATTCTTGGCCCACCCGGGCGATCTCGGCATCCGCGTCGGCGATCCGGCCGACTTGGCGCTCCAGGTTCGCGACCCGATCCGCGACCACCGGTTGCTCACGCAACTCCGTTGTGCGCCCGAGGATCTCGTCGATGGTGTCGGCCAGATTCTCCGGCCGCAGGCCGGGTGCGTCGACGTCGGAGTCGACCCGCAACCGCATCGCGAGTTCGGTGCGCTGCCGCAGCGCGTCCGCGCGTTCGGCGAGGGCCCGCTCGCGCGCGGCCTCGAGTTCCTGCTGGCGCTGGGCGAACACCTCCTCCCTGGTCGGCGCGGGCACCTCGGGAGTCTGCGTGCGCTCGGGCTCGCGCGCTGCCGGGTCCTCGCCGGAGCGCCGATCACCGTTGTTCGCGTCCGCGTCACCCGGATCACCCACGGGCGGTGGAGTTTCCGGCGGCTTCTTGCCGCCGCCCGCACCCGCGGCCTCCGGTTCGGCCGGAGACTCGCCCAGCGGCCATACCTTCACATCGCCCGGATGCGGTCGCTCGCCGGTGCGGCCGCTGTTCTCCTGATCTTCGGCGCGATGCTGCCCGGCGGGATCCTCCGGTGCGTCCGCGGCGACCCGCGGCAGTACGCCATCGGCGATATCGCGAGCGAACTCGGCACGCATCGCCGCCATGTGTGCCTGCCATTCGGCGTGGTCGGCCCGCATCTGCGACGCCCAGTCCGCGGGCCCGGTATCGGCGAGCTGCCGCATCGCCGCCGCGTGTTCGGCGGCCATGCGCGCCGTCCACTCCGCCTGCTCGGCGCGCATCCGCGCGGACCAGTCCGCGAGACTCTCGTGCCTGCCTTCGGCACGCTCCGGCGTGCCCTCGGCGTCAGCACCCGCCCGCATCGGCGGCTGGGCACCGTTTTCGGGCCGGGGCAGCCGCGGCGGCAGCGCGTCGGCGCCGAGCGCGGCCAGGTCCATCAGCATCTTGTGCAGTACCTGCGCGGGCTCGCTCGCGCGCGAGCCGTTGCTTTCGACGTCCAAGAAGGCGTCGGCGACGGCTTCGCCCGGATTGAACACGCCGTCTTGGTCGAAGCTGTAGGGGCTCAGCTGCCGCAGCCACTGGTCGTAGCCCTGGCGGGTAGCCGGGAAGGCCGGATCGGACGCGGCCTTCTGCTTGTAGTACTCCTGCAGCACATGGTCGGCGTAGGTGAGCGAGTGCGGATCGTCGGGATTCATCGGCCGCAGCGAGACGCGCTGACCGTGCATGTCCACCACATGCCCGAACTCGTGGGTCACGATGGCGCGCACTGCCCGGCCCTCGCCCATCATGTTCGGGCCGAACCGGCCGTTGTTCAGGCCGCGCTGCACTTCCTGGCGGAAGGCGTCCATGCTGCCGACGAAATCGGAACTGAACTTGATCGAGTCCGCGTGGCGCACACCGGTTTCCGGGTTGATCCCCGGCAAGACCATGGCCAGGCAACGGCCGCGGAAGTCGCCGATACCGACACTGCCCAAGGCCATCTGCGGGTACCTGCCACGCAGATCGACGATGCCCCTGGCGATTTCGCGCGCCACCTCGGCGTCGACGCCGGGCCGGTCGAACCCGTACACGATCAGCCCGGTGTCTTCGGCCAGCTTCGCGCCGACCTCCGCCGCGCTCAACGGCGTCCACGCGTCGGTGATCTGCGGCTGCGGCGGCATGTCGTCGCCAGGGCGATGCACTCCATCGCCCGGCGCGTCGGGGCTGGGCGGCATCAGCCGTGAGCCCACCTCACGCTCGTGCGACAGCCCGGCCGCCATCTTCCCGGGATCGTCCGCCCCCGCGGGCCGCGGCCGTGGCGCAGCCCCCTCCTCCGGCCGCGACGAATCCGCAGGCTTCACCGGCTGAGCCGAATCTGTCTGTGGCCGCGATGAATCCGCAGGTTTGACCGGCTGAGCCGAATCCGTTTGTGGGCGCGACGAATCCGCGGTCTTGACCGCCGGACCCGAATCACCTTCTGGTTGTGCGTGGTCCGGCGGGCGCGCGTCCCGCGCCGGATCGGCGGGATCGCCGACGCGCGGCGCCTCCGGCGTGCCCGCCTGTTCGGCGGCGAGGCGCTGCTGTTCGAGCACGCTGTGCTTGGCCGCGTCCGACGGCGGGTACTTGGTCATCCGGTCGGTGGCGCTCTGCGCACCGTCGAGCATGTGATGGCAGTTCGCGCAGAACGGGGCATCGCCCGCACGACCACCGAACGGGAACTGCGGCGCGTGGATCAGCGCGGCCAGCGCGGCACGGTCGTCGGCCAAACCGGCGGCCCGGCGATCCCACAGCATCTGGTTGGTGGCCTTGACCTCGGCATGACCGAGGGGCTCGTCGGGATGCGGATATGGTTCGTTCTGAGGCACATTCGGGTCGTCGCTATGAGTGTACGGACCCGCCTCCTCCATGAGCCGGAGGTTCTCCCTGAGCGTGGGATGGGCGTCCACGTCGGCGATGATGTCGGACCGCTTGCCGTTCGCGGCTTCGTAGACGCGCCCGGTCTGCCGGTCGATGCCAACGGACATGCACGCGCCCTGCGCATTTCGCGACAGCACCTTGTCCGCTGCGGCCTGCCGGTACACATCGGCACGCTCGGCACCCAGCGCACGCACATAGTCGTCGATCGGCACGCCATCGACATGGGTGATCAGATCGGTGTCCGAATCCCGCGTCACCGTCGACTCGTCGAGTGTCCCCAACGGATGGCTGTCGACCTCGGGCCCCGGCATCGCCGCGCCGTTGTCCGGAATGATGAACGACGAAGGCAGCGGCCGATTTTCCGCGCCATCGTCACCGCGATCCACCGGCCCGTCCGCACCGTCGGCAAGCTCGCGCCCCTCCTCCGCCCCAGGCTGCCGATTGTCGTCGACGCTGGCGGCCATCTCTTCCGCCGGGCGGGGGCGGGTGCCGGGGTCGCGGGTTTCGTCGGAGGGGCGGGTGTGGGTGTCGGCGGGGGCGCCTTGCTGGGTCGGGGTTCGGGGGGTGGTGGCGTCGGCGGGTACCGGTTTGATGACCAGGTAACCCTTTTCGCGGGCTACGTCCTCGGAGAAGATTCCGGCTACGTCCTTGACGCCCGGAATCGGGCTGTCGCTCTCGTGCAGGGCGGAAAGGCGCAACAACCCTTCGGGGGTGGTGGCGGCCAGGTCGAGATCGCTGTCGGCGCGGAACGGTTCGCCGGTCTTCTCCGAGATGCCGGTTTGCCTGCTGCCGAAAAGCACCACGGGCTCACCGGTTTCGGCGACCGAGCGCTGCACCGCTGCCAGCATCTCCGGCGTCACACCGGGGCCTGGCTCACCGATCATCTCGACCTCGGGCAGGTCCGTGTCCCGCCGCGGGGCATCGCCGTCGGGGCCGTCGAGATCGGCAGGCGGTGAGGTGTCGGAAAGTTCGTGGCGAGGGCTGCCGGTGCCGTTGTGCTGCCTGCCGTCGAACGGCTGGCCGACCCGGGCCGGATCGTGCGCGCTCGCTTCCTGATCGAGAATGCGGCGCCGGTCCGCGTCGCTGATCGGATGTTCCGGCCGTCCCTCGGGTCCGGCGAGGACGATGGCGCGAATGTTGCGCACCTCCCCCGGCGTGCGCGGCGGGAAGCTGTGATTGTCCAGTCCGGCACCGATATCGCGCACGATGATGTTGTCGCCGCCGACGTTGATCAGCTCGTACGCGTGCGCGCCGACGCCGTGCTCGTCGCGGCCCGCGTAGGTGTCGACGACCAGGGCCGAAGACCCCTCGCCCAGTTCGATGAGCCGCCGCTGGATCTCGGCATGGGTATCGACGGGCCGCAACTCGCCACCGGCCAGCGCCTCCAACTCTCTTGCCGTCATGCCGTCGGGGCCGATGGTGCGCTCCGGCAACCAGATATGGTCGCCGTGCCGATTCCTGAGGTCGATCAGCGCGTCCTCACCGCAGCGGCCGCGGCGGTCGTCGGGCTGGTTCGCGGGGTCGTCGGGGCGCGGGTGCGGACCGCCCGGCGTGCTGCCGTCGGGCGAACCCGGTTGCGGCGGAGTGTGATCGGACTGGACGTCACCGATGTTGTCCATCCGCACCGGCACGCCGTTGCGCTCGAGGCCGAACTCGGAGATCTTGACCTTGCCGTGGATGTTGACGTGCGCCTTGTAGTACTCGATGTCCAGCGTGCCGTCGCGGTGCGCCTTCAGCAGCTCGTCGCGCGCACGCACAAGTGCTTGTCCCTCAGGCGAATCCACGTCGATGCCGCGCGCACGCAACTGCTCCGGGGTCTCGGACAGGATGGTCTTGAGGTTGTGGTCGATGGCCAGCGTGCGCCGCAGGTACTCCGGTGAGCCCTGCTGCGCGCGACCGTCCACGGTATTCGCGCCGCCGAGACCCGAGCCGACACCCTTGGCTTCGATCACGACCAACTTGGGTGGTCGCGGCGGAATCCCGTCGGAGCCGTCGTGGCCGGGCACCAGTACCGCGTAATCGACCATGTCCGAGCCGTCACGCGCGCCCTTGAACGGGCTGATGATCACCGCGTCCGGGTGCCGGGCCGGGTCGAGCCCGAATGCCTGCGCACCGAGCTCGCCGAGCAGCTTGGAGACGCTCACCATCTTCGGGCCGAGCTCGTTGTACTTCTCGGCGCTGGCTTCAAGTTCGCGCAGCAGTGCGAGCTTGGCCACCTTCTCCGCGGCCGTGAGATCGTCGTCGTGTCGAATACTGTCCTGTAGTTCGCCCAAGACCCGATTGAGTTCGCTGGTCTTCAACTGGGGTATCTCGGTGATGTCGTACTTGGCGAACTCCGGAATCAACCGCTTGACGAGGTCGTCGGCGACCGCGTCACGCTCTTTCTGCAGCTCTTTCCGCTCTGCGGAGGCGGCATCCAGCTGCTTCTGCAGCTCCGGGTCGTTGACCGTGAAGGGCTCGGGGGTCCCTTCGCCGGCAAGGAATTTGAAACCCTGCTTGCTGAGGTGATCATCGATCCACCCCGAGCTGTCGCGCAGGCGGAAGCTGCCCTCGTCGCGCCACGTGTTGTCGGCGTCGTCGGGATGGTGCCACTTGCCGTCGCTACCCCGGTAGAACTGGGCCGCGTCGGGTCGCGCACCGATCCGTACCGGATCCGCCTCGTCCGTGCCCTGCTGCATGAGTTCGTCACGGATGTGCGTCGGCACCGGATCGACCGGCGTCCCATCGCCTTTGAACAGGATCGCGAGGGAGCGGTCGACATCGCGGGTCGGCGCACCGCCCTCTTCTCCGGTCAGCGTGGCGTCGCGGATGGTGATCTTGCCGTTCTCGTGCACCATCAGATACGCGTGCGCGCCGACGCCGTGGCGGTCCGATGGTCCGCTGTAGACGTCGACCACCAACGCGGTCGCACCCTCGCCGAGTGTCATCAACCGGTTCGCGATCGCGTCCGCCCCGGGGAACTCGCGCAGCGCACCACCGGCCGAGGCGACCAGTTCACCCGCGGTCATGCCGTCCGGTCCGATCGCGCGGGTCGGCAGGCGGAAGTTCTCGCTACCGAACCTGCGGATCAGTTCCACCACCGACAGCAGGCCGCACTTGCCGCGCAGTTCGTCGGGGTCGCGTGGCTTGGGCGCAGCACCGGGTTCGCTGTCGCCGTCGGGCCGCGGCGAGCCGTCGTTGGGTGCGTCGGCGCCCGGCTGCCGCCCGTGCGGGGTGTTCGCGCCGTCCGGGCCGACCAACGGCGGGACCAACAGGAGATCGTCGCCACCGCGCTGCCGGTCGTCGGGGCCGTCCGCACGGTCGGGATGCTGAGCCGGGTCCGCATCGTCGCGCGACGTCGGGCCGTCGTCGCGCGGACGCGCGCCCACCTCGCCCGGTTCCCGCCCGGCCCGTGGCGCTTCACCCGTGCGCGGCCGATCCCCTTGCGGCGCAGCATCATCCGTACGCGGCGCATCGGTGTCGGTGCGCGGCGCCGCATCATCCGTGCGCGGCGCATCACTGTCGGTGCGCGGCGCAGCGTCATCCGCATGCGGCGCATCGGTGTCTGTACGCGGCGCAGCGTCATCCGCATGCGGCGCATCGGTATCCGTGCGCGGCGCAGCGTCATCCGTGCGCGGCGCATCGGTGTCCGTACGCGGCGCGGCGTCATCCGTGCGCGGCGCATCACTGTCCGTACGCGGTGCCGCATCGTCCGTACGCGGCGCATCGCCCAAACGCGGTGTGGCGTCGACGGATCGGGGAGTCACCTCACCCGAGCGAGGTGCGTCGGCTTGCGGGCGCACGGCGGGATCCCCGGCTTCCGGACGCACCTGGACGCCTTCGCCCGCCTCGCTGGCGACCCGCTGCTTCGCCTTCGGCGCTTCTTCACCGCTCGATTCGGCACGAATGCCGGGGTTCGAATCTCGTGTTCCCGCACGGGAATTCGGATCCGCTACGGAGGCCCGCGAATCAGCGCGCGGCCGCTCCGCCCCTGGGCGCGCGTCCGGCGAACCAGCCCGGGAATCCGACGTCCTCGTCTCGCCACCCGACTGTGTCCGCGCCTGCTCGGCACTGCGCACCGGCTCGGCGCCGGAATGCGGCCGCGCCTCGCCGGGCACGCCGGACCTCGGCTGCGACCCGTCGCCACCGGTCCGGGCGGGGTCCGCGGTGGTAGTCGGACCATGTTGCGGCGCAGCCTGTCCCGATTGCATCGGCGCACCGGCGTCGATGCCGGAATGCTGCGGCGAGCCCGCGGTGCCGAGATCCTGCGCGCTGCCACCCTGATCCGTTGCGCCACTACGACTTTGGTCGCCAGCACCGCCGTGCTCCGGCGCGGCGCCGGCCCGGTTCTCCGACCCGCCTTCCTGTCGCCCGCCGTCGGCCGAGCGAGTTTCGGAGCCGCCCTCGTGCCGCCCGCCGTCACTGGCGCGACTCTCCGAGCCACCCCGATCATGTTGGGGTGCACTGGTTTCGGACTGACTGGCCCGGTTCGAGCCGTCACCGGAATGCTGCTGCGAAGAACCGTCGCCGGTCGAAGTCCGCTGCGAAGAACCGTCACCTGTCGAGGTCTGCGAGGAACCGTCGCCGGTCGAAGTCCGTTGCGAGGAACCGTCGCCCGTCGAAGTCCGTTGCGAAGAACCGTCACCGGTGTTGGTGTCGGTGTTGCGAGATCCGTCGCCGGTTCGACCGCTGTTGTTGCCCCCGGCCCCCGTGCCGTCACCGGCACGTCCCGTTCCGGTGCCACCCCCCTGAGTCGTACCGGTCTGTGCACCAGAACCGTTGGCGCCCAACCCATTTGTCCCAGTGGGGTGCACCCCGGGGGAGTTCACGCCGGTGCCGAGACCGGTCGGCGTGAGGGTACCGAGCGAGCCGACCCTCGGCACGCCGACGGGGTCGACTCGCACACCGCCGCCCCACTTCGGGGACGAGCTGAAGTACCCGTTCGCCAAAGCCTTGTTGCCGCCCGACATCGCGCCATTGGAGACGCCCGCGGTGAACATGCGCGGGTCGAGGTTGTTGAATGCCGCGTCCCAACCGTTCTTATATACGTCGAGGGCGAACTGCGGTAGCGCACCAGCGACAGCACCGACTGTGCCCGCGGCCATTCCGGTGATCGCGCCCGCGAAGAACGGCTTCATCTTGCCGGCCAGCATGCTGCCGAGCTTGTCGCCGACCGGGCCCGCCGCCGCCGCGCCGAGACCGGAGGACAGGGCGGTCATGCCGACCTGCTGCCAGTTGATGCCGTCCTTGCGGTGGCCCTGCATGACCTGCATCTGCTGGATGCCCAGGTCCTGCATGGTGCCCAGCGCCAGGTCGATGGCGACGTGCTTCATGAACCACTTGGCGAAGGCCGAGGTGACCATCTTGGCGAGCGCTCTGGTGATCGCGGCCATCACCCGCTGCGAGATCATTCTGATGGCGAATCTGGTGGCGATAACCGCGCCTGCTTCCACGGCCGGCGCGGTAGGCGGGAAGGCCCACGCGGCCGCGATCTCGAGGGCGAGCAGCGCCAGCGAGGAGGCCATCATCCATTTGGCGTATTCGATTTCATCGCCCACCTGATCACAGGAGTCGGCGATGCCGTCGAAGAATTCCGCCATCTTTTTCAGATTTTGGTTTTCTTGCTCTTTCTTGGCGCCGGTGCCGTCCCACAATTTCTGGAAGACCGCGCCGATCTCGTCGCGGGCCGCACCGTGCGGATATGCGGCAAGGGCGGCGCTTTTCGCGGCCATGATATCCGACTCGATACCCCGGATGCCCTCGGCCGCATTACGCCAATCACCGGCCAAACCGCGCATGCCGGTCTCGGAACCGTCCGGCCAGTCAGTACCGGCGACCCATCCGAGTACATCGACTACGCCGCTCCAAAAATCGCCCATAGCTGGTCACCACCCGATTACCAACCGGAATCGGTGACCCCCGGCTTCTTCGGCTTGACCTGCTCGACGGTTTCCACATTGTCGAACGTCATCGCCTGGTCGGCGGCGGTGCGGTCGAACGCGTCGGGCTTGGACTGCGGGGCGCGCTCCACCGGTGGCATCATCGAGCGCAGGTCAGGCATGCCTTCGACCAGGTCGGACAGCTTCGGCAGCCGGGCACGATCCTCCTGGACGGACGCCATCAACTCCTGTGACCGGCGCATCACGTCGGCGGCGGCCTCCTGCGAGGCCTGCAGCACCGCGCGGGCGAGTTCGGAGTATTCGAGGTCTTCCACATTGCGGCCGAACTTGACGTCGATGACCACACCGTCGGCGTTCACCGACACGGTGACCCGGCCGCCACGGACCGAGGCCTTGCCCACGAGCGCCATGCGCTGCCGTTGCAGTTGGGCGATATTGCGAAGCTGCGACTGCACCTCATCCATGAGCCCCGCGACGTCACCACGCGAAAAGTCAGGTGTCACAGCGATCGACCTTCACTCACTTGTATTCGAAGCCCTGACGGTTGCGTTCTTCCAAAATCGTCTCGATTTCGTCGGCAACCTTCGCTTGCGAGTCGGCAAGGCCATCGAAAGTGCCCGACATTCCCTCACTGCCGTTCTCTCCGACGGCGAAGTCGTGCATGTTCTTCTTCGAGGCGTTGTAGCCCGGCTGACCATCGGCGCCGTCGGTGAACTGCTTGCCGAGCTTGTCGTTGCCCCAGGGCGCGCCTCTGCCGGAGATCGCGGTCTCCAGGTCCGACCACACACCCGCGACTCGGGTGCCGACCGTACGGGTCTTACCGGCGGCTTTACGGAATGCGGCGGGATCGACCTCGAATTTCTCATCGGCCATCGTGAACCCCTTCCTGTACCGACCGGGGCAGCTGCCCCCGTTCACGACCCACTCGCCCATTCATGCGTCGTTCACGTGCGCAGCGGCGAACAGTCAAACAACGGTAACACCAACAACACTCATCGACTACACCTGACAAGAGGCCCACCGACCCCCAGAATCTAGGGGCACCAGAGTGCCGGGCATAACCCCGTAACGCCTCCGACATGCCTCTCACCTGCTAATTCAGCCTTGATCGGGCCGCGGGATCTGGTCGATCAACTCACCCTTGTCGTTCCACTTCTTCCGGGAGACCAGCTTGCCCGGCGCCTCGAATACGCTGACCTCTCGCAGACTGCCGTCCGGGAACCATTCCCGCCACTCCCCCACCGGCCGGTTCTTGGCGACCATGCCGGTGTGCTTGGGGGCGCCGTCGGGATACCAGCTCTTACTCGGGCCCTCCTCGAATCCGTCCACGAACGTCCACAAGCCGATGATCGTCCCGGCGGCGTCCCGCTCGACCGCCTCGCCGGTATAGCGCTCGCCGCGATAGAACATCTGGCTGTACTCGTTGGACATGTCCGCGTCGGGATCGTCGACGTCGATCGGTTCATTGCCGGTCATCGCTATGCCTCCACCCCGCTGTGCCGCTGTTGGAATCGCTGCTCGAACTCCGCGATGAAGATCGACGGTGCCACCGACGACGAAGACTGCTCGAGTACGCCGTCGTCGGCGACATAGAAGATCGCCCGGCCGATCGCGATCTCGCCCGGTTTGGTCGGCACGTAGACCATCCAGCCGATGCTGATCCGCTCCGCGCGCAGGTCCGACAGCGGGTAGCGCGAGGTCTGCATGCCGCTGTCGATGACGAACTGACGCACCCGAGCCAGTGCGTCCTCCTGCGGCATCGGCTCCGGCAGCGTCATGGTCACGCCCGCCATGGAAAGTTGGAAAAAGGCGCTGTCCACATCGAATTCGCCGTCCGCGCCGAAGACATCGGCCAGCGTGGCACGCGTGACCACCCCGATCTCGGCGGCCGACACCAGGGTCGCCGCGGCGGCGCGCTGCCGCTCGCTCACCTCGTCTCCGAGCACCCCGCAGACGATGTCGACCACGGTTTCCGAGGTCCACATGCCGGGCACCGCGTCGCTCAGCTCGTCGGCGATCGGCGACTCACCGCGATACCAGTTGCCGCCCTCCCACCAGTAGCAGAACGACAGCAGCCCGCCCGCGACCCTGGCGTTCAGCACCGGATTGGCGACCCACTCGGGAGCGCCCGCATACAGTCGCGGCATCGGCTCGCCGTCGTTGTAGGCGCGGGCCAGCGCAGGCGCGTTCCACACACCGCCGGACAGGACGGCCCGGCCGCCAGGCAACGAATACAGCGTGGAACCACTGCGCTTGAGACCCTCGAACCAGCTCATCGAGGGCAGCACCCGAGGTCCCAGTTCCGAGCCCGCGGCGACGAAGGCCGCGGCGATCACGGCCCACCGGGCGGCCATCAGGGGAAAGGCAGGGAAGTCGTGTTCGGACAGCACGCCGCGCCTGCCCGTGTCCCGATCCGCGCGCGCCTGAATGGCCGCGTCCAACGGTGTGCGGGACTGGCGATCACCGTGACCGAGATACGCGGCGAGCCAAATCGGCAGTGTCGCACGCGGATACACCTCGAGATCGGCCCGGTAGATCTCCGGCGCGAACAGTTGGTCGTCCGGGAACGGCTCGTCACCGTAGTCGTAATCGACCTCGACCTCGCCGGTGTTGGTCAGGGTGAGCAGATAGCGCCACCACGGCCCGTCGCTGAGCCGCGCCGACAGATGCCGGTGTTCCCGGACGAGCGCGAGCACCTCATCGGGCGGGAAGGCCCGCGCGACCCGGCCCTGCTCGTCGGTGAAGACGACCAGCGCCACCTCGGCGCCCACCGCCATCGCGAAGGTCGCCTCCAGTCGCGTCCACCCCTCGGGTCCGCCCGCACCCAGCTCGCGGGCGACCTGATGGCTGATCGCGCTGGTCCGTTCGCCGACGTCCTCGGTCTGCGGTGGCGCGGCGCCCATCAGCGTGAACCCCACGTCGGGGTCGTCCCCGTCCGGCGGCTCGACTCCGGCGCTCGCGAGCAGTTCGGCCGCGTTTCCCCCGACATCCGACTCGGTGGCCAGCGAGTCGAAGAACTGCCGCATGAACTCCGCGCGAGCGGCCTCGTCATCGGTCGCCGACGCACCGCCGGAAGGCTCGTCGGCGGCGGGGCGCATCACCGTCCGCAAGTAGCGGCGCATGAAGGCGTCCTGCTCCGGGGACGGCCCCTCCGACAGCGGCGCCGGCTCGGACGGTGGCGCGGTCGGGGCGTTCGAACTCGCTTCGGAGGGCTCGCGATCCGTAGCCGATTCGGCGCGGGGCCCGTCCTGCGCAGCCTCGTCGTCTGGTCTGGTCACGTCGCGAAACTCTCCTCGTCTGGCACACGGATATCGGCCGTCCCGTGGGACGGCGGCACGAATTCATCCTGGCACAGCGAACACGATGGGGAGCGGCGAATATCGCGCTACCGCGCGCGACTGCTCATCCGGCCCGGGACAACCCCAGCAACGGCAACTCCAACGGGCTATTGCCGGTGTTCTCATTCCACGCCCGATAAACCAGATCCGTGGGTTGCGGGACATGCAGCGCGTCGCGCAGCCCGGTCACCACCATCGACGCCAGCCGAGCATAATCCGCCGTGCGGATCGGCCAAGGCAACTCGATCCACCAGTTGTCGCTGTGCTCGAAATCCGGCTGCCGCCATCCCGCGGTTTCGATCAGTTGCTTTCCCGCGTCCCCTGCTTGCGCGACCGGGTCGAGCCACTTGTCACCGACGAGTTCCGCCCACAATTTGTCCGCGAGTTGCAGGAATTGCGCGTAAGGCGCCACCTCGGACGCCGAAGTGGACTGCGTCAGCTTCACGATCGCCCCCTCGGGCAGCTCGGCCAGTTGCGCGGCCAGCCCCGCGGTGAACTCGTCCCACCCGGTCAATTCGTTCCTTGCTCTTCGAGTTCGACAGCCTGATCGCGCAGCGCCTGTTTGGCATTGGTCACCAAGGACAATTCGACAACGACGCCGGAAAACTGCAGCATCACAGTGGTTTCCGCGCCCGCCCACCGAACTTCGGCGGACTTGCCCGGTTTCCGAGTGGTGGGCTCACCGAACGCGGCCGTCAATGCGGCGGCCATCCTGGCGAAGGCGTCGCGGGTCTGCGCCCGCTCTGGCGATTGATCGCGAGCACCACCGGTGACCTGCACCGTGATGTAGTCGGCCTGGCCTTCCCAACCGACGAATCGCCCAGTATCGACGCCGAGCCCGACATCGAGCATCACCCAGTTGGGCTCGGCGAGCACGACCTCCCAGCCGAATTCCGCCGCCACCGTCCCGGCATCGTCCAGCCGCCACGACCACTGCAACGACCGCAACCGAGTGGCCAACTCGACGATCTCCTCGTCGGTCAACGCCCGCCATTCCGCCATACGATCACCCTAGTTGCCCGATCGGCCCTCGTGCTTCCGCGCGCTCGACTGTGCCACAAAACCGCAGAACGACACAACACTGTCGGACACCGACGGCGGCCCGGGCGACATCGGTGCTGAACTGCGGTTTCATCGCCTGGGTGCGGACGTGCCAGATTTGGCCGCATCCGCCGCTGGCCGTGGCAACGGCAGCAGTCGGGAGTCAGAGTTCTCTTGCCGGTCTGCGGACGTGCGGACGTGCGGTCAGGCGAAGATGGCGGCGCGGCGTGGGGCGTCTGCGATGAGATCGCGGATCAGGAGGCCGAGATCCATGTCGGCTGGGAGCGAGCGGTAGCGCAGGTCGGTGGCGACCGCGCCCGCGACGGTGACCACGAACCGCGTGGTGCGCTGATCGCTCGGACCCCATTCGACCGCGACCGGGCCGTCGAGATCGATGTCCCGGTTGCCGATACGCAACCCCAACCTGCCGCGGTGCCGATACAGCACGACCGGGCTATCGCCCAGTTCGCCATACACGCCCCCGAGCGGACGCACACCCGTCGGCGTCGCCCGCAGCGCTCCCGACGCAGGCTCGAACTCGGCGAACACGCCGTACCCGACGTACGGACGCACCACAACCGTTGTGCCGCTGTTGCTTTCGCTGCTGTACGAACGTCGCCCGTACCGACTGTTGCGACCGGCTCCGCCCGATTGTGTCCCCGGGTCCACTGGTGGGGCGGTCGGCGCGCTCAATCCCGGGGAGGTATCCGCCACGGGCAACGTCGACTGCAGAGGAACCTGAAGTGAGATAGGAACGTTCGGCGGTACCGGAGTCTGTAGGTGAGCGGGCGCGAGTGAAGACTGCGGACCGCTAGGTGGTTGCCAGCTCGGCGACACCGGGGCATGTGGCAGACCGGGCGGGTCCGGCGGCGTCGGGATCTCGGACCAGACGATTCGGTCCGGTGACATCGGGGCTTGTGGCAGGCCAGGCGGCGTCGGAGGCACAGGCAGGGCCGGGGGTGTCGGGATCTCCGGTGGGATGGGTAGGTGTGGGGAGGTGAGGACCCCGGGTGGCGGCGGCAAATCCGGGGACGGAGGGAGGCTCGGTGGTACCGGGATCTCTGGCGGCACGGGGAGGTTAGGTGGTGTCGGGATTTGCGGCGGCAGCGGCGGTGTCGGATTACCCGGCGGCACAGGCAAGTCCGGCGGGATCGGAATACCCGGCGGCACAGGCAAGTCCGGCGGGGTGGGGACACTCGGTGGGGCCGGTTCTGTTGGAGGGCATGGGGGGTCAGGCCGCGGGGTTACGGATGGGGTTGAGGGTTGGGGGTCTGGGACGGGCCACGGTTTCGGGGTGGAATTCGGTGGCTCGGGGAATTCGAAGTCGTGGTCCTTGGGTGGGTGTGGGAGGTGCGAACGTAGTGAGCGACCCGGCAAAGGTGGGACGCGATGGGAATCATCTTCGGGTGTGCCGGATTCCGGCGGCTCGCGGTCGTCACCGCGATTCGTGTGCGTGTCTGCGTCCGGCTGCGACTCGGACTCATTCGGCTGCCCAGCCCTTCGTGATGGTTCGGGGCGTGCCGTCGGATCCGCAACTGGGCGCCGCGCTGGATCATCGGTGGCGTGCGTTGAATCCGGCTGCCGCGCCGGCTCTTCCCGTACGGAACCCTCCTTCGCACGGTCACTTGGTCGTTCCGGTGGGGCGCTACCGGAGCGATCGGCCGAAACGCGCTGCTGTGCAGGGCTATCCGTACCAGTTGACTTCGGTGCGGGCGTCGCCCCCGTCGGCTGGTCGCCCGAAACAGGTGGCCGCTCGGCAGCACCGCCGGAACCGGGCCGGGGCGGCGGGGCGGTAGGAGGCGCGGATGTGGACGGGTCCTCGTCCGGCCCGCTGAGGTGCCGGGTGTTCGGACCTTCGCTGGGCCGACCGTGCGGTGTGTCGCCCGAATGTTGGTCTGGAGCAGCATAGAAATCTTCGGCCAGGGCGGCGAGGCAGCGGATCTGGGTCGCCCGCTGTCGGACCTCGTCGCGCAGTTTCGCGATTTCCGCGGCCAGCTCCTTTGGGTCGAGTCCCTCGTGCTTTTCGATCTTTCCGTCGCGATAGGCCTCGTACACCTTGCGGAAGGTGGCGTCGTCGGCGTCGGCCAGGTCCACACCGACCAACCGGGCCCAATCCCGATTCGGGTCGGGACGGCCAGCTGTGTTGTCGCCGTCGCGATCCCCGGTGCCGTCACCGTCCTGTCGGGCGTGATGAGCGGCGAGCGCGTGCCCCAACTCGAGCGGGTCACCCGAGGCGAACGCTTCACCGATGATGTCGCGCACGGCATGGATCGCCTCGGGATCATGGATCGGCGGCTCACCGGTCACGCGCGGGTCGGCGGAAAGATCGCCGCGCGGCACATCGGCGTAGGGATCGACCCGGATCAGCGCGTCCACGTAAGCGGTGAGCGCACGCTTCAGCAGGTCCTGTTCACCCGCACTCTCCAACTGCGCGAACAACTTGCGCAGCTTCTTCGGATCGAGGCTCTTCGAGTCCAGCCCGTGTACGAGCCGCCCCGCCTCGTTCTTGGTGTACTTCGGCGGGAACAACGCCGCGGGATCGACGCCGAGCTGCCGCGCCAATTGGTCACGAGCCGTGGCGAAAACGCCGGGGTCCAGATCGCGCAGCTGCTTGGCATAGGCGACGAGGTCGGCCACCTGCTGAGCACGCAAAGCGTTTCGGAACGAGGTGTCGGCGAGCGCGTCGGCGAGGCGTTGCGCGGTCAGCTCCGCTTCGGGAATGCCGAGGCGCGTGGCCAATTGACTGCGCGCGTCGCTGATGTCATTGAACGAAGCGATCTCGTTCATCGACCGTGCGAAGTCGGCGAGCGCCTCGATCTGCCCAGCTCGAACGGCATTGTCCAGCTTCAGATCCGCGATCGTGCGCGCCAGCTGATCCGGACGCAAGGCGTCGGTTTGCAGTCCCAGCGACCGGGCGAGGTCCACCAGTCCGGCGAGCATCTCCTCGCGCGGCCGCGACGCGGCCGCCGCAGCCTCCCCGCCCGCTGGTGCGGTGTGCGGCGCATCGGTGTCGTCGAGCAGCACCGGCCGCCACCGACCGTCGCTGTCGCGCAGCAGGGTTACCGCGAGATCGCGGCCCTCGATCTGTTCCCGATGGTGATAGACCTCGGGCGTCCCGACGGGCTCGAGGTGGATGCGACCGTTTCGATCCGTCCTCGCCTGATGGAAATCGACCTGGACCGCACCGCGATTCACCGCCTGCGCGAGGTCGGGATGCTCAGCGAGCACCCTGGCCAGGGCTGCGGCACGATCCTGCGGACCGTCGATGACCACCAGACGGTCCGAGACGTCGTCGCCGACCGGTATTCGCACGACCTGGTCACCGAACGGCTCCCCGACGGTCGGTTGATCGGCGGACTCGGGGTACAGGCGGATCTCGGCAGCGTCGGCGAACGCCGCGAGCCGATCGGCGCGCGCCTGATTCGCCGCCCGCAGTTCGTCGATCCGCCGCGGACTCACCGAATCGATGTCGAGTCCGAACATCTGTGCCCAGGTGGACAATTCATCGCGGAGCTGGTCTCGACGCAACGCGTGCTCGAAGTAGGTTCGCGGGCCCTGATCACGACCGAGCTCGTTGTCATCCGGCCCGATATCACCCCATTCCTTCAGTGGGTCCGCGCCGTTGCCGACCGGGGTGTAGTCCTGCACGCCCGGCGAGCCGTCGAATGCCGCGTTGATCTCTTTGAGGAAGCGGCCCATCGGGTTCTCGTCGAAGAAGCTGACCTCCTCGGCGTACGGGATGGGCTGACCGGCCGGGTCCGGCTCGCCGCGCCGGGAGCGGCGCCGGTCCGTACTGCCCTCGTCGAACTCGTCTTCGTAGAAATCGAATTCGTCGTCGCCCTCGTCGTGCCTGCCCTCGTCGTGCCTGCGCGCGTCGGGACCGTCGAGTTCGCCCGGTCGCCGACGACGCTGGTCGGACTCCGGCAGCGCGGACCGCGAATCCCGGACGGTCACCTCGTCTCTGGTGTACGGCCGGGTCTGCTCCTCGTGGAAACGCCGGTAGGCGTCCGCGAGTCCCTCGACCGCTGCGGCCTCGCGCAAGGTGCGGTATTCCTGCTCGTCGATCGTTCGGCGCACCGTAGCCGGATCATCGTCAGGCAGTTCGAAGCCGAGACGGTCCGCCAGGTGGGTCAGCGATTCGTCGGCAGACGGCGGATCAGCCGGTGCCGCAGCAGGTTCGGCCGGAGCCAGCGGCTCCGGCTCGAGCACCGTGGCCTCGTCCGCGGAGATCAGGCCCAACCGCTCCATGTCTTCGACGATCCGCTGCCGCTGGCCCGGATCGGCCACCGCGAGCGCATCGGTCAGGACTGACCTGGCTTCCTCGGCTGACATCCGACCGACCTCGAAGAGATCGGTGATGGTCTCCCGCACCAGGTCTGGATCCGCGTCGCTGACCCAGAAGCGATATTCCGCACCGTCCTCGGTGCGCGGCGCTACGAAATCGCCCGCGACATCGCGCTCGCGTCCCGACAGGTGACCTAGGAGGGGCACGAGTTCTCGGTTCTTCCACAGCGTCGCCCCCTCTTTCAGGATGCGGGCGACGTTGGGCGCGTTGCCCGCCCCGGGCTCGGGGGCCGGACCCATAGTCGGGATGTCCGGGTTGTGTGGTGGGTGCGGTGCGGGTGTCGGGGCGGACCGATCGAACAGGTCCGGCGCGCTCGCGACACCGTCCCGCAGAGCGGTCTGCCCGCGACCGTCCTCGCCCGAGCCGGAGGGGTATTTGGGGTTGTCCCCCACATACCCGCGCACGTGAATGCGGTCTCGAAAACGTTCCCACGCACGGCGCACCGCCGACTTCCGCTCGCCCTCCTCCGGGCGGTCGCGACGAGCAGGCTCGGCCCCCTCAGTGGCAGGCGCCGCACGCCAACGATCTTCGCCGTCCGGACGCAAGGCCAAACGCACCTGCTCACCTTCAATGTCGATGGTGAGCGGGCGGGTCTCATCGGCACGCACGATCTCGTCCGGTTCCAGTGACGCGTCGGAATCGGTGTCGCGCTTCGCGTTCGAGTGGTCGTCCGGCTCGTCGGCAGACGCGGGCAGGGGTGGTTCGCCGGGCGGCTTGTTACCCGCACCGCCCGAACCCGATGCGGGCTCGTCCGGCGCGCCATCCGGCTCGGGCGGACGCCGACCGACATCGACATCATGCAACTCGGAGGCGCGTGGCGGCGGGTCGGTCTCGCGATACTGCCGCGGAATTCCGTTCTCGTCGAACAGGATTGTGCGGGTGAGCTGGACCGGATAGTCGCCATCCGGCAGGACCGGCGGAAAGCCGTGGTCGGGGCCCCTCCCCCCACGGCCACCCCCGGCTTGGCCTCGCATCTCCCCTACTCGGCCGCGATCGTCTCCAGCCCGACCACGAGCCTCGCCCGGCTGACCACGGCCTTCCCCCGCGTGACCACGAGCCTCGCCCGCGCGAACAGGGTTCCGCGAGTCTCCGCCCGCACGCCCCTCCGACGTCTCGGAGCGTGCCTCCACGCCTGCGCGCGGCTGGTCGACACGCGGTGCGTCCGAACCTGTGTGCGCCCGGCTATCGCCCACCGCCGACCGCAGCGGGCTCGAAGACGTGGAGGTACTGCGACTTTCCCCACCGGCGGCGGTTCCCGCCGAACCCTGCTGGGCAGAACCAGCATTTGTGTTGGCGGTGAGCGTAGGCGTCGCCACTCTGTCGGCCGGTCCAGTATGCGCCGTACCCGGTTCACTGCCGGTGGTCGTAGCGTCGATGCGACCCTCGGCACCGGACCCGATCCCCGCATCCTGCGTCGCCGCGCCATCGCGCTGATTCGCGATCCCAGTCGAATCAAGCTGCGCGGCAGTAGGTTCAGCTCGCACACCGGGCTCCGACCTGCCGTGCGCGCCACTATTGTCATCGGTCCGAGCCGCCGCGTCGCTCGCACGGCTATTTGAAACCGCCTCGCGGTCCGCCCGATCCGCGCCGCGCACGGCATCGCTCGACCGGCCGGTGGAGTCACCGGCGGCACTGCCATCGCCTGCGTTCGAGAGCCTGTTGCCTTCCGCCTGCCCGACTCCGCCCCGCGCTGGCCGACCGTTGTCTCCTTCCGCACCGGAATTGCCAGTAGGCCGCGTCGCACCGCTTCCGTCACCAGCCGCTCTGCTCGCATCCCCGGCTGACCTGGCACCGGCACCACTGTCGGTCCGACTCCCGTCACCAGCGGTCCCGGCACCAGCACCACTGACAGCCCGACCCCCGTCACCACTCGTACCAACACCGTCACCATCGACAGCCCGACTCCCGTCTCCGGCACCCCCCAGCCCAACTCGCGCACCGTCGGTCGTCTGCGCACCGCCGAGGCCGTTGACGGCTTCCCCGAATCGTGCCCCGAAGTCCGGTCTGCCGAACATCTCCGGCCGCATGCTGCCCCATGCGTGCTGTGCGCCAACCTTGTTCACGGCCGACATGGCGCCATTGCTCGCACCGGCGGTGAACATCCGCCAATCGACCGGGGTGTGCTTCAGGTTGTTCCAGGCGTCGCCCCAGCCGTTCTTCGCGGCGTCGATCCCGAACTGGGTGCCGGTCGCGGCGACGAAACCCGCTCCGGCGCCGACCAAACCGGCGGCGGGGCCGGTGATCGCGGCGCGCATCCACGGCTTCATCTCGGCGCTCAGCTTGTTACCGAGCCAGTCGCCGAACGGCCCGGCCGCGGCACCACCGGCGGCCGAGCTCACCGCCGTGACCGCGACCTGTTCCCAGTTGATCCCCTTGCGGTGCCCCTGATCCACCTGCCACTGCTGGACACCCAGTTCCTGCAGGGTGCCGAGTGCCGTGTCGATCGCGACATGGCGCACCATGAACTTCGCGAACTTCGATGCCACGATCTTGCCGACATGCCGCGCGATCGCCGCGGCCACCCGCTGGCCGATGACGCGCACGGCCACCCGGGTGAGCCCGATCGCGGCGGCCTCGACCGCGGGCGCGGTCGGCGGAAACAGCCATGCCGCAGCGAGTTCGGCGGCCAGCAGGCCGAGCGAGGACCAGTACATGAGTTTGGCGTACTCGATCTCGGTGCCGACGTTGGCCGCGGATTCACCGATCTGATCGAAGAGCGTCGCCAGCTTCTCCAGCGACTGGTCGTGGTCGGATCCGTCCCCGGATCGCATGCTGTCGAAGCCTTTGACCATCTCCTCGACGCCCTCGCCCACCGGATACGCGGTCAGCGAGGCACTTTTCGCGGCGTCGATATCACCGAGGATGGTGCGCAGGTCGGCGGCGGCGGTGTGCCAGTCCTGGGCCAGCGCCCACATCTGGTCTTCGTTGCCTTCTGGCCATTCCATGCCGACGATCGGCTCGAGCCATTCCAGCCAGCCGGGCAGTTCGATCATTGTGCGCTATACGCGAATCGGGCTCAGTTGAATCCGTCGCGGTTGCCGTTTTCCATCTTCTCGAGCAGCCTGGCGCTCTTGATCTGGCCGGTGGCGAAGTTGTCGAGCGAGCCGGCGATGTTCGAAGCGCCGGTGATCATGTTGTCGCGTGAGCAGGTGTAGCCACCGGAGCCGTCCGGCCCGTTCGCGAAGTTGCGTCCGAGTGTGTCGTTGCCCCAAGGGTTTCCGCGTGCGTTGAGCGAGGTCCGCAGGGTATGCAGTACCGCGTTGATCCGGTCCCGCGCGTCTCCGGTCTTCTTCGCCGCCTTGAAGAACAGATCCGAGTCGTATTGGACTTTGTCCGCCACCCGCGTTCCCTCCGCGCATGTGCGGTCGCCCGCACGTCAGCTCCTACGGATTCGACGATGACAGTCCATGGCAACTCGGCTGTGGCTCGGAAATGAACGGAAAGTGCCACGACAGTTACAGCCAACGGGGTAGGCGCACCAGGCGGTCGGCTAGACGAAATGCGCTATACGCGTTGATGTTCGGCAGCGCGGGCGCGCGCACCGCATCGGCCGACGCGGACCGAACGACCCCGAGTGGGAGCGCCGATGTCCCCTGCTTCCCCTCATCGGTGTTCGCATCAGGGGACACGGCGGCCACCCAGGGCCGACGGTAAGGCCCCGGGGACATGCGCAGAGATTGGCGTCGCTTTGGGCATGCCCCCAGGTCCTGACACGACGTTACATCGAGTAATGCGCCGCTGTCTAGCGGCAAGATTTGAGCAGCGTCAGCCCCTCGCTTCGACCAGGGAACTCACCGTCCGGACAGTTCGCCCCCGAGCTCGGGGATATCCCGCTCCAGATACCGCGCGATAAACCGGCCGACGAGCTCCGCGGCCGCTTGACCAGGAAGTATCCGGGTCGCCGCAACACGCTCGGCCAGCTCGTTACGATCGGCCGCACCGCGCCCCGACCGCCGGAAGCCCTGCCACGCGGTCCGCTCGAAGGTGTCGACGAAGCGACGGGCGATCCGATCGCAATCCCCTTGCAACCGCTCGACCTCGTCGAGCGCCTGCACCGGCGTCGCGCCCGCCGCCCACAGCTGCTCGACGATTCTGAGCAGCGGACGATCGGCCACCCGATAGGTGGTGGCGTCGACGGGTTCGTACAGTCCCGCCGCGACCACCCGGGCGAAACCGTTCGGAACCTCCCGATACATATCAGCGAGTTCGGTTGCGGCAATTAATGTTTCATCGTTCTCCGGCATCGGCGCCGCGGGCTCCTGGACAGCGGTCGGCGCACCGGAGTGCGCGTGCGGCTCCTGGTCCGGCACCCCGAGCACGTCGCCGAGATCGTCGCCTCGGTCCCACGCCTCGAGCAGCTCCCTGATGCCGTTCAGCTTGATGCCGCGATCCAGCAGCCTGCCGATGGTGCGCACCCGATTGAGGTGCTCGTCCCCGTAGAACCCGGTCCGCCCCTTCACCTGAGGAGGCGGCAGCACGCCCCGCTCGTGATAGACGCGCAGACTCCGCACGGTTGTCCCCGCCTCGCGCGCCAGCTCGTCGATAGTGAACTCGGTATCCGCTGCCATACCTCAAGGAAACCACACCGAAACAATGTTGTTCACCCACCTGAGGTGCGACGCCTCGACTGCACCACCCGCAGATCCGCCCCCGCGCGGCCCGGCCGGACGACTCGGGCACGCCCGCGGAACCCGCCCGATATCGCCTGCCGCCCAACGGTTTGCCGCCCGATTGCCGCACATGACGATCTCGTTTCCCACGATGTCAATCTCGCGCAACTATTGAACGTGCCGTTATCTAGCGGTACGTTACTCAGCGATATGACTGCCGTCACAGGGAAGGCAACCCCATGACCATCGTTCGACCGCAGGCTGAGGCGCAGGACAGGGCCGCCGCCGCACGCGCCCTGCACGCCGAAGACGTGGGCTATCACAAGGCGCTGCGTCCACGTCAATTGCAGATGATCGCCATCGGCGGCGCCATCGGCACCGGACTGTTCCTAGGTGCGGGCGGACGGCTACGGGACGCCGGCGCGGGGTTGTTCCTCGCGTATGCCGTGTGCGGTGTGTTCGTGTTCTTCATCCTGCGGGCGCTCGGCGAGCTGATCCTGCATCGCCCGTCGTCGGGCTCGTTCGTGTCCTATGCTCGCGAGTTCTACGGCGAGAAGCTGGCTTTCGGTGTCGGCTGGATGTACTTCTTCCACTGGTGCATGACCGGCATCGTCGACATCACCGCGATCGCCACCTACGTGCACTACTGGGGCAGCTTCCAGGTGATTCCGCAGTGGACGATCGCGCTGGTCGCCCTGGCCCTGGTGGTCTGCATCAACATGGTGTCGGTGCGCTGGTTCGGCGAGATGGAGTTCTGGGCGGCGCTGATCAAGGTGATCGCGCTGGTCGGATTCCTCATCGTCGGCACGATCTTCCTGGCCCGCCGCACCCCGATCGAGGGCAACAGCACCGGGATCAGCGTGATCAGCGAGCACGGCGGCCTGCTCCCGAACGGCCTCATCCCGATCGTGCTGTGTACCACCGGCGTCATCTTCGCCTACGCCGCCGTTGAGCTGATCGGCACCGCCGCAGGCGAGGCGGAGAACCCGGCCAAGATCATGCCGCGCGCGATCAACTCGGTCATCGCGCGGATCGCGCTGTTCTACGTCGGATCGCTGGTGCTGCTCTCACTGCTGCTGCCCTACACCGCGTTCAAGTCCGGTGAGAGCCCGTTCGTCACGTTCTTCTCCAAGATCGGCGTCGATGGCGCGGGCACCATGATGAACCTGGTCGTGCTCACCGCGGCGTTCTCGAGCCTCAATGCCGGGCTGTATTCGACCGGCCGCATTCTGCGGTCGATGGCGATGAACGGCAGTGCCCCCGGCATGGCCGCGCTGATGTCGCGGCGCGGCGTGCCCTACGTCGGCATTCTCGCGACCGGCGCGGTGGCGCTGATCGGCGTGGGACTCAACGCCCTCGTCCCGGAGAAGGCCTTCGAGATCGTGCTGAACATGTCCGCGCTCGGCACCGTCACGGCCTGGGCGGCGATCGTGCTCTGCCAGCTCAAGCTGTGGGCCTGGTCGCGCGAGGGCCGGGTGGCGCGTCCCGCGTTCCGACTGCTCGGCGCGCCCTACACCAGCATCGCGACCCTGGTGTTCCTCGCCGCCGTCGTGCTGCTCATGCTGTTCAGCGACAGCGACGTACAGCGCGGCGCGGTGATCGCCATGGCGGTGATCATGGTCCCCGCCCTGATCGGCGGCTGGTACCTCGCGCGACGCCGGGTCATGCATGTCGCCGCAATACGCGATGGCTATACCGGCGCGTTTCCGGTGGTCGCGGAGCGACCGTTGGAACATCGTGATCTCCGCATTACCGATTCCACCCGCACAACCAACGACGGTGTTACGCGCGATGAGGCAGAATCGCGCTGAGGCCGATAAGCCTGTCCTGTTCGGCGACGCCGATATCCCGCGGTGCCGCCGAACAGGGCGGGTATGGTCTCGGAATTGTATTCGTGGTGCGGAGAGGGTCGAATGCCGGAACACCTCAGTGCGTCCGACCACATTCGCCCGGTCCCGCCTGCGACGATACTGACCCGCGATCCCACCGAATTGCCGCACCGCGCCCCGTCGCCGTGGGCCACCCGGCGCGCGACGGCCGCCGAGACCGAGCAGTGGTCGCCGGAAGCGGACGAGGCGCCGGGCACGCAGACCATGCCCAGCTCGGGCCGCAGCGTCCGGTCCCGGCCGAGCGTGCGCAGGCTGAGCGCGGGGCTGGTCGAACTGCCGCAGGTCGACCAGGTCGACCCGGCCGGTGCGATGCTGACCGACCCCGAGGTGCCCGAGGACAAACGCTTCTGCTGGAAATGTCAGAAGCCGGTCGGCCGATCCGCAGGCGCACAGCGCGGGCCCTCGGCGGGCACCTGTCCGCACTGCGGCTCGCCGTTCAACTTCCGCCCCGCGCTGAGCCCGGGCGAGTTGGTCGCGGGCCAATACGAAGTCCGCGGCTGTCTCGCCTACGGCGGCATGGGTTGGATATACCTTGCTCGCGATCGAAATGTCAGCGACCGGTGGGTGGTCTTGAAAGGACTGCAGAACCCGCTCGATTTCGAGGCACACGTCGTCGCGCTCGCCGAACGCCAGTTCCTTTCGGAAATGTCGCATCCGGGGATCGTGAAGATCTTCAACTTCGTCAAACATCGCTCCGCCGACGGAATTTCCTCCGGATACATCGTGATGGAATACATCGGCGGGCAATCGTTGAAGACGATGCTCGATCGCCGCGCACCGGAACGGCTCCCGGTGGCCGAGGCCATCGCGTATGTGATGGAGGTCTTGCCCGCGCTGGACTACCTGCACTCGTTCGGCCTGGCCTACAACGATCTGAAGCCGGACAACATCATGGTCACCGAGGACGAGGTCAAGCTGATCGATCTCGGCGCGGTGGCGGCCAGGGAATCCGGCGGCAGCCTCTACGGCACCTTCGGCTATCAGGCGCCCGAATTCACCAGCACCGGACCGACCGTGGCCTCCGATATCCACACGGTCGGGCGCACGCTGGCCGCGCTGACCCTGCCGATCCCGCTCGAACGCATCGGCCCGAGCATGCCCGCCATCCCGACGGCCGACGAGGCGCCGGTGCTGGGGCGCTATCCGTCCTTCGAGCGGTTGCTCCGACGCGCCACCGACGCCGATCCCGAACAGCGTTTTCCGTCCGCCTACGCGATGTACCGGCAACTCGCCGGGGTGCTGCGTTCGGTGCTCGCCGAGGACAACAACCACGAGTATCCGCAGACCTCGGCCGTATTCGGTTCGCCACGTGGCGATTTCGGCATCCAGGCGCTGATCCGCCAGACCGAGGGCGTGATCGAGGGCATTCACGCGGCCCCGATCCTCGACACCGCGAGTGTCGTTGCCGCGCTGCCCGTTCCGCTGATCGACAGCGAGGATCCGAGCGCGGAACTGCTTTCCCCGCTGCTGCACGGCGATTCGCAGCAGGCACTCGACACCCTGCGCCAGAGCGCCGCCGACATGCGCGCGGGCGTCATCGGCACCCCGCAGACCTTCGAGCTGGAAGGCACATTGACCGCGGTACGCGCGCAACTCGATCTCGGCGAGGTCGAGCAGGCCCGTCAGGCCTTGACGCAGCTGCTGCCCGCGCATCGGGCGGACTGGCGGATCGAGTGGTACACCGCCGTCGCCGACCTGTCGTGTGCCGAATATGTCCGGGCCTACGCGCATTTCGATCGGGTACACGCCATGGTCCCCGGCGAGATCGCGCCGCTGCTGGCTCTGGCCGCCACCGCGGAACTCGCCCTGCAGGCCGCGGCGGAGCCGGCGGACGCACGCCATTGGCGGCAGGCGGCCACCGGGCACTACCGCTCCGTCTGGCGCAACACCCGCGGCGTGGCGAGCGCGGCGTTCGGGCTCGCGCGCGGGCTGGCCGGCGGCGGCGATATCGACGCCGCCGTGGCCACGCTGCAGCAGGTGCCCGATTCCTCGCGCCACCACAACACCGCGAGGATGACCGCGTGCCTGCTCTCGGCGACCCGACCGGTGGCCGAGATGACCCGCGCCGACCTCGACGCGGCCGTGGCGCACCTGCGGGCGCTCCCGGACGACCCGCGCCTGACCCAGCTGCGCGCCATCGTGCTCGGCGCCGCACTGTCCTGGTTGAACGCGGGCGGGCAACCGGAACCGCACGCGATGATCCTCGACTGCCCCTTCACCGAGGCGGGCCTGCGCGGCGGGCTGGAATCGGCGCTGCGTGCGGTCGCCCGCAACACTCAGAGCCGGTTGCATCGTTACGCGCTGGTCGATCTCGCGAACGACATCCGCCCGCGTTCGCTCTGGTAGTCACGGGATCGACACCCCGCGGCCCGCCCGGCGTCGCCGCCCGGCATGATCGACTGCTGTGCGAGTGCTGCTGCAACGAGTGAGCTCGGCCGAGGTGCGCGTCGAGGACGAGGTGATCGGCCGGATCGACCCGACCGCGACCGGCGTGCCGCACGGCTTGGTCGCGTTGGTCGGCGCTACCCACGGCGACACCGAAGCGGTCGCGCGCACCCTCGCCGACAAGGTGTGGCGGCTGCGCATTCTCGACGGCGAACGCAGCGCCGCCGACCTCGCCGCGCCGATCCTGGTGGTCAGCCAATTCACGCTCTACGCCGACACCGCCAAGGGCCGCAGACCGTCCTGGAACGCGGCCGCGCCCGGCGCGGTAGCCGAGCCGTTGGTCGAGGCGTTCGCGCAGGCCCTGCGGGAACTCGGAGCGACCGTCGCGACCGGCCGGTTCGGCGCGCACATGCGGGTCGAGCTGATCAACGACGGACCGGTCACCCTGCTCCTGGAAGCGTGACCTCGAACGACATTGCGGGCCATGACAACCTGGTGCGCCGAGCCGACAACCGTGACAGACTCGTGCACGGATGCGGAGTGGCTCGACGCCGCCGGTTAGCGGAGGATCATGCTGGAAACGAGGGGCTCGATGGATCTGGGCGCGCTGGAGCGTCAGGTCGCCGCGGATCGCTATGCGGCGCTCGATCGTTCGATCGAGGCGGATCTTCGGCTTGCGACCTCGCTGAGTGAACTCGCGAAAGGGCTTATCGCCACGAAGACCGACGGGTCGGCCCGCGACCGGACCCGCGATGCCCTCGCCCCCGCCGAGGAGGCGGTCGGCATCCGGCTGCGTTTGCTGGCCACCGGTCAGGTGTTGAACGCCCGCCTGGCCGGGGAGCTGAACGAGGCCTTGCGCGCGGTCGAATTGGCGGCGCGGCACAGCGGCCGCCGCGAGCTCGCGACCACCACGATCCGCCGTGCCTGCGACGCCTACCGGCAGTTGGCCCGCATCCACCCGGAGGTGGCCGGGCTCTGCGCCGACGGCCTGTCCAAGTGCGGTGTCTGGCTGGGCCGCCTCGACCAGGACGCCGCGGTGGCCGCGACCGGGGAGGCGGCGCGCATCCGCAGCGCGCTGGCCGCCGCGAATCCGGAGCTGTCCGGAAAGTATCTCGCCAGCCTGAGCACCCTGCTGCGCACGCTCATGGTGGGCCGCTCCCGCAAGCAGGCGCTGTCGATGTACCGCGAGCGCTACTCCGCGTTCACCTCGACCGGAATGTCGATCCGCTTGCGCGCCTGTGGGATTCAAGACCTCGACCTCACTCCGAAGTCGTACCGGGCACTCACCGAGCTCGGCTGCCGCACGCTGGAGCAGGCGGGCAGACTGACCCAGCAGCAGATCCTGTTCAAGTCCTCGGGCGATCTGTCCACCGTCGAGGAACTCAACTGGAAGCTGGCGCTGGTCGGCCTGCGACCGCTGCTGCCCGGCGCGGAGCCCGACCCGCCGTCGATGCCGGTGCAGATCGGCACCAGCTTCGGCGCGCTCAGCGTGTACTGCCCGACCCCCGACGCGATCGCGCAGATCCGGGCGGCGATCATCGGCGCGTACGCGATCGACGACGCCTATCCACTGGACCGGGCCGGCTATTTCGGTGAGCGCGAAGAGAAGGTGAAAACCACCGACGCCGAGCTGAACACGGCCGAAAAGCTCGGCGACGACATCGTGCTGATCGACCAGCCCTACGGCGGCTGGGTGACCGTGATGAGCCTGCACTGGGAACTGACCCCGGTCGCGAAACATCCACTGGCGATGCGACTTTCCCAGGATTGGCCGGTCGCCGCGATCACGGTGACCGAGCACATCGCCTACGAGCTGTGCTGGTACGAGCACGGTGTCGCCACCCAGTACGCCGCGCTCGGCAGGCCCGCGGGACAGGCGCCGCTGGACAAACCGCTCGCGCCGCTGGACTTCAAGATGCTGGCGGAGCTGAACGCCGACCGCGCGACGGAGACCAAGCTGCGCGCGGCGTTCGGCAATACCCAGATGTTCGCCAACCTCACCTATCTGCCCTCCAGCGGGCTGCGTCAGATCAGCGCGACCACGCCGCTCGCCGAGCACGGCGACCGTGTGCTGTTCTTTCGCACAACCCCCTGACCGGGGGTAGCCCGCCGCGCATGGTGAGCGGAAACCCGCAGGTAAACGTCGTCGCGGCGAACTTATCGAGAACTAATTGAACGCAACGGTTACCACCATCGCCCGGAGTGCTTCACTGAGTTCACGCCAGAACGGTGTCCCAGGTCACTCCCAGTGCCTATGGCGTATCGGATCCGGCGGCTTCACCAGACAACGATGCTAGTCGAGGCTCCCCATGGACCAAGTGGCGTTGGCGGAAACTCCTGCCGCCCGATGCGCCTATTACCGCCACACCTGCGACCTCCCCGCCGGATTTCATCCGGAGATCGGCCGGATCACCGTCCGCGCCGGTTTCGTCGGCGCCGTCACGATGCCGGCCGCGCTGGGCGAGCAGGTGCACGACGAACTGATATATCACCGAAATCCATTGGGCCCGATCATTTCTCATGTTCGATCGAAGCGCTGGACCTTCCTGGTCCGGCCCGACCTGCCCGACGACGTCCGCTTGTTCGCCGAACTGTTCCGGCTCAACGTGTCGATCGTGCCGATCGGCGGCGAGATCGCGCTCCCCTCCCCCGGTTACCCCGGCACCGGGTATCGAGAGTGGGTTGTCGCCCCGGAGAACGCCTTTCGCCCCTCCGGCGTCAGTATCGTCAACACCGTGCGCTCCTGCCGGAACCTGGGGCTGCGATGACCACGGGCCAGCTTCCCGCCAAACATCAAGTGCTGCAAGCCTGTCGGGGTGATCACCCGGAGGACAACCCGCTGCTGCGGTGCGCCCACGAGCTGACCACCCTGCATGAGCGGCGGATCAGCGCCGACCGCAAGTCCGCCGAGGAGATCGACGCGCTGCGTGCGAGTTTGGTGCGCGACATCGATCGCTGGATCACCGTCCAGTTGCCGCCCGCACACGGTGCCGCGCACGTGCACACCGAAACGGTCGGCGCGGTGATCGATCGGCTCGCCCAGTTCACCGCCAAGGCCTACGCCGCACTGGCGAGCGCGTCGGAGTGGGACCTGTGGGACGCCTGGCAGCGGCTGGCCGAATTGGCCGTCGGCTACGACGACTTGGCCGCCGAGGTCTGCGCGGGCGTGCGCCGGCTACCGGGAGCCTCGTAATCTTCCCCGCGCGCCGACCGCACGGCTCTATGGTTGGCGCATGGGGAATACGACTGATCGAGAAGCGGACAAACGTGCCCTGCGTGCCCGGCGCGCATCCTCTTTTGGTACCCACGCGGCAGCCTATGCCGAACACCGGCCCGACTACCCGCTCGCGGCTATTCGGTGGGCCCTGAAACCCGTTCCGCCCATTCCCGCTCCGGTCGTCCTCGACCTCGGCGCGGGCACCGGCAAGCTCACCGAGGGCCTGCTTGCCGCGGGCGCCACCGTGATCGCCGTCGAACCCGACGACGGGATGCGGGTCGAATTGATGCGCAGGCTACCCGGCGTGCGGGCGTATGAGGGTACGGCCGAAGCGATTCCGCTGGCGACCGGGTCGGTGGACGCGATCGTGGCCGGGCAGGCGTTCCACTGGTTCGATCAGGAGCGGGCCTTCCCCGAGTTCGCCAGGGTGCTGCGCCGCGGCGGCATTTTCGCGGCGCTGTGGAACACCGACGACAAGAGCGTCGACTGGGTCGCCGGTCTCGCCGAGGTCACCAGGACCGACGCCACCATGCCGCCGTCGGAGTCGGGCGGGGATCTGCTGCCCGCGCATCCCCTGTTCGAAGACTTCGTCAGCGCCGAGTTCCCGCACTCCCAGCGCCGCACCGCCGAGACGCTGGCCGCGACCATCGGGACGCATTCGCACACGCTGGTGGTGTCCGCGCAGCAGCGCGCCGAGGTGCTCAGCCGCATCGTCGACTATCTGCACAGCAGGCCGGAGACCGCGGCCGGTGAATTCGACCTGCCACTGGTCACCGTGGTGCTGCGCGCCGCGCTACGCGGCAACTGATCGGCGACCGCATCGGCCTGCGGCGCGGACCCGCATCGCAGGCTCGTGCGCAAGACCCTGGCGCACAGCGCCGTTGGCGTGCGAAGCGCCCCGGTGCGATTACCTGCACCGGTCGAATCCGCATGCCAGCGCCGGTTTCCCGCATCCCCGCAGTCCGCGTCTGCGGTCCGCGGCGGCACCAACTACGTGGTGCACCAACCAGATTCGAGTAGTTCCCTACTCACGTGCCACCGGCCATCCCGGACATACGCTGACAGCATCGTTCAGCACAGTAAGGAATCGGGACCGACCGTCGACCTGATTCCCACCGGGCAGCGTCGCCCGGACCGACCGTCACGGCCAGGCGCGGCAGGCGCAAGGAACGACGACACCGATCCAGCGCGACCGCTGGGTAGCGTCCGGATTTGGCGACAGCAAACGTGTCGCCGAATCACGCGACGTGATCATCCGGACCCCGAGTCCGGTGTCGGTGCGATCGCGTCCTCGTCACGCGAGACTCCGAACCGTGCACACCCCACCGCGGGCACGGCCCGATCGGGTCGAGCCCGGAAACGTTGCCCGGCTACTCCGGGCGCAGGGTGAGGATGCGGGGGCCGTCCTCGGTGACCGCGACCGTGTGCTCCCAGTGCGCGGCACGCGACCCGTCGATGGTGACAACGGTCCAATCGTCGCCGAGCACCTGGGTCTGCGTGGTGCCGAGGGTCAGCATGGGCTCGATCGCGAGCACCGAGCCGACCACGAGCTTGGGCCCCTTGCCCGGATCGCCCTCGTTGGCGAGGAACGGGTCGAGGTGCATCTCTCGGCCGATCGCGTGTCCGCCGTAACCGTCGACGATGCCGTAGGCGCGGCCGTGCTGCTGCTCGGCCGCCCTGGTACCGAGCTCGATGGCGTGCGAAACGTCGGAGAGGCGGTTGCCGGGCAGCATGGCCTCGATGCCCGCCTCCATGGACAGCTTGGTGGCCTCGCTCAACAGTCGGTCGGCCTCGATGATGGTGCCGACGCCGAACGTCCACGCCGAATCACCGTGCCAGCCGTCGAGAATGGCGCCGCAGTCGATGGAGACCAGATCGCCCTCGGCCAGGATCTCCGCAGCGGTCGGAATCCCGTGCACCACACGGTCGTTCACCGACGCGCAGATCGAACCCGGGAAGCCGTGGTAGCCCTTGAAGGACGGCACGGCACCCGCGTCACGGATGACATGCTCGGCCACCTCGTCGAGCTCCAGGGTGGAGACGCCCGGCTTGGCGGCCGCGCGCACGGCGACCAAGGCGCGACCGACGATCGCGCCGGCCGCCGCCATGGCATCCAGTTCACCTGCCGTGCGGAACGGCACGACCTTCTTCTTGCGATTGAAGACCACGCGGCCTCAGCGCTCCATCGCGCGCCGCGCCGGCGACCCGGCGTCGGTCATCAATGGCCCAGCGCCCGCAGAGCGCGCGCGTTGACCTCGTCGACCTCGCCGACGCCGTCCACCGAGACGACCAGCCCGTCGTAGTGCTCCAGCAACGGCTCGGTCTCCTCGCGGTACACCCGGAGCCGATTACGGATCACGCCCTCGTTGTCATCGGCACGACCGCGCGAGAGCATGCGCGCGACCACGGTGTCCTCGGGCACCACGAAACACAGCACCGCGTCGAGCTTGGTGTCCATGTCCTTGAGGATCTTCTCCAGCGCGTCGGCCTGATCGACCGTGCGCGGGTAGCCGTCGAGCACAAAGCCGTTCGCGGCGTCGGGCTCGTTCACCCTGGCCTCGACCATGCGGTTGGTGACATCGCTGGGCACCAGGTCGCCCGCGTCCATGTACTTCTGCGCTTCGCGACCCAGCGGGGTCTGCTGGCTGATGTTCGCGCGGAACAGGTCTCCAGTGGAGATGTGCGGGACGCCCAGCTTCTCCGACAGCAGGACGGCCTGGGTGCCCTTGCCGGCACCAGGCGGACCGAGGAGTACAACTCTCACTTGAGGAACCCTTCGTAATTTCGATTCATCAGCTGGCTTTCGATCTGCTTCACGGTGTCGAGACCGACGCTCACCATGATCAGCACCGCGGTGCCACCGAACGGAAGGTTCTGGGTGTTAGCGGATGCGCCGATGTCCAGGAACAGGTTCGGCAGCACGGCAACAAGACCGAGGTAGATCGAGCCGGGGAGGGTGATGCGGCTCAGGACGAAGTTGAGGTAGTCGGCGGTCGGCTTACCCGGGCGGTACCCGGGAATGAAGCCACCGAACTTCTTCATCTCGTCCGCGCGTTCCTCCGGATTGAAGGTGATCGCGACATAGAAGTAGGTGAAGAACACGATCAGACCGAAGTAGATCGCGATGTAGACCGGGTTGCCCGGAGACACCAGGTACTTGTTGATGATGTCCTGCCACCAGCTCGGATCCGGGTTGTTGCGCGCGGAGGTCAGCTGAGCCACCAGGTTGGGCAGGTACAGCAGCGAGGACGCGAAGATCACCGGGATGACGCCGGCCTGATTGACCTTCAACGGCAGGTAGGTAGACGAGCCACCGTACATCTTGCGGCCGACCACACGCTTGGCGTACTGCACCGGAATCCGGCGCTGGCCCTGCTCGACGAAGATGACGGCGACGATGATCGCGAACGCCGCGACACACACCAGGCCGAACACCAGGCCACCGCGGCTGTCCAGGATGGACTTGCCCTCGGTGGGGATGCGGGCGGCGATGCCTGCGAAGATCAGCAGCGACATGCCGTTGCCGATACCGCGCTCGGTGATCTGCTCGCCGAACCACATCACCAGGGCCGCACCGGCGGTCATCACCAGCACGATGATGATCATCGCGAAGATGCCGTTGTCGGCGATGATGTCCTTCTGGCAGCCCTGCAGCAGCTGACCGCGCGATGCGAGCGCGACCAGACCGGTGGCCTGCAGGATCGCTAGCGCGATCGACAGGTACCGGGTGTACTGCGTCATCTTGGTCTGGCCTGCCTGGCCTTCCTTGCGCAGTTCCTCGAACCGCGGGATGACGACGGTCAGCAGCTGGATGATGATGCTCGCGGTGATGTACGGCATGATGCCGATCGCGAACACCGAAAGCTGCAGCAGCGCACCGCCGGAGAACAGATTGATCAGCTGGTAGATACCGGCGTCTTCACCGCCGGACACCTGCTTGACGCACTCCTGGACGGCCTTGTAGTCGACACCGGGGGACGGCAGCGCGGCACCCAGCCGGTACAGCGCGATCAACCCCAGCGTGAAGAGAATCTTCCGCCGTAAGTCCGGAGTCCGGAAGGCCGATACGAAGGCGGAAAGCACAGATCCTCCTGGCGAACGACATGGTCAGGACATGGTCATTTCAAGCAATACCCCATCGCCGACGAATCGGCATGTGGGGACGCTGAAAACCATGGCGAGGCTTGGCAGACAACTATTGAACTCTAACAGTGGCACCGGACGAGCATTCACTCGTCCGGTGCCACTGATTGTCAGAGTACCGTCAGCCCAGCTCGGTGACAGTGCCACCGGCCGCGGTGATCTTTTCCTTCGCCGCGCCGGTGACCTTGTCGACGGTCACCTGGACCGCGACGCCGATCTCGCCGTCGCCGAGGACCTTCACCAGCTGGTTCTTGCGAACCGCGCCGGCCGCGACGAGCTCGGCCTTGCCGATCTCGCCACCCTCGGGGAACAGCTTGGCGATCGCGCCGACGTTCACGACCTGGTATTCCGTGCGGAACCGGTTCGTGAAGCCCTTGAGCTTGGGCAGCCGCATGTGCAGCGGCATCTGCCCACCCTCGAAGGCGGCCGGAACGTTCTTGCGAGCCTTGGTGCCCTTGGTACCGCGGCCCGCGGTCTTACCCTTGGAACCCTCACCACGGCCGACCCGAGTCTTCTCGGTCTTGGCACCGGGCGCGGGGCGCAGGTGATGCAACTTGATGGTCATGTCAGACCTCCTCAACTGTCACGAGGTGGCGCACGACGTTGATCAGGCCGCGGTTCTGCGGGGTATCCTCGCGAACCACGGTCTGCCGGATCTTGCGCAGACCCAGCGTGCGAAGGCTCTCACGCTGGTTCTTCTTGGCACCGATCGTGCTCTTGATCTGGGTCACCTTGAGATCGGCCATTTACCTGGCACCTCCCGCAGCCTGGGCGCGCGCACGCAGCATGCCCGCAGGGGCAACGTCTTCCAGCGGCAGGCCACGGCGAGCCGCGACCTCTTCGGGACGCTGCAGCATCTTGAGCGCGGCAACGGTCGCGTGCACGACGTTGATGGCGTTATCGCTACCGAGCGACTTCGCCAGGATGTCATGAATGCCAGCGCATTCCAGCACGGCACGAGCCGCACCACCGGCGATCACACCGGTACCCGGGGACGCCGGGCGCAGCATGACCACACCGGCCGCCGCCTCACCCTGCACCGGGTGGGTGATGGTGGAACCGATCATCGGGACACGGAAGAAGCCCTTGCGAGCCTCCTCGACTCCCTTCTGGATGGCCGCGGGAACTTCCTTGGCCTTGCCGTAGCCGACACCGACCAGACCGTTGCCGTCACCGACGATCACGAGGGCGGTGAAGCTGAAGCGACGACCACCCTTCACGACCTTGGAGACACGGTTGATCGCGACGACGCGCTCGAGCTGGTTCTTCTCGGCGGCGTTGTCCCGGCGGTTGTCGCCGCCCCGGCGGTCGCGGCCACCGCCGCGGTTGTCGCGGTTGTCGCCACCACCAGCAGCGCCATTCTGTCCGGCGGGTCCGTTGCCGCCGTCACGCCTCTGACGTCCCGGCATCAGACGTTCCTTCCGTTGTTCTTCGTCATCAGAATTTCAACCCCGCTTCGCGAGCGGCATCGGCGAGCGCGGCGATGCGGCCGTGGTAGTCGTGGCCGCCACGGTCGAATACGACCGCGTCGACACCGGCAGCCTTGGCCCGCTCGGCCAGCAGTTCGCCGACCTTCTTGCTCTTGGCCGACTTGTCGCCGTCCAGCGCACGCACATCGGCCTCGATCGAGGACGCGGCGGCGATGGTCTTGCCGACCGAGTCGTCGACGAGCTGCGCGTGCAGGTGCCGCGAAGAGCGGTTGACCACCAGGCGCGGACGCTCGGTGGTGCCGACGACCTTCTTGCGCAGACGGAAGTGACGGCGGGTCTTCGACAGACGACGCGTCGTGGACACGTCTTTGCCGCGCGGCTTGCGCTTGGCGATCTGATTTTCGGTTTGCGCCATGATCACTTACCCGTCTTTCCGACCTTGCGGCGAACGACCTCGCCGGCGTAGCGGATGCCCTTGCCCTTGTACGGGTCGGGCTTACGCAGTCCGTGGATCACGGCAGAGATCTGGCCGACCGCCTGCTTGTCGATTCCGGACACGGAGAACTTGGTGGGCGACTCCACCGCGAAGGTGATGCCCGCCGGGGCCTCGATCGGCACCGGGTGGCTGTAGCCGAGGGCGAACTCCAGGTTCGAGCCCTTGGCCTGCACGCGGTAACCGACGCCGAAGATTTCCATCTTCTTCTCGTAGCCCTTGGTGACACCCTCGACCATGTTGGCGATCAGGGTGCGGGTCAGGCCGTGCAGCGCGCGGCTCTGGCGCTCGTCGTTCGGGCGAACGACCTCGAGCTGGCCGTCCTCGCCCTTGGCGACGGTGATCGGCTCGGCGACGGTGTGCGAGAGGGTGCCCTTGGGCCCCTTCACCGACACCTGCTGGCCGTCGATGGTCACCTCGACGCCCGCGGGGATTGCGATGGGCTTCTTGCCAATACGCGACATTGTCCTACCTCCGCTTACCAGACGTAGGCGAGGACTTCCCCGCCTACACCTTGCTTGGCCGCCTGGCGATCGGTGAGCAGACCGGTCGACGTGGAGATGATCGCCACGCCGAGGCCGCCCAGGACCTTGGGCAGGTTGGTGGACTTCGCGTACACACGCAGACCCGGCTTCGAGACGCGACGCAGGCCCTGCAGGCTGCGCTCACGGCTGGGGCCGTACTTCAGATCGACGACCAGGCTCTTGCCCACGGTCGCGTCCTCGGTGCGGTAGTCGGCGATGTAGCCCTCGCGCTTGAGGATCTCGGCGATGTTCGCCTTGAGCTTCGAGTGCGGAGCCTTCACCTGATCGTGGTACGCCGAGTTGGCGTTGCGCAGACGCGTCAGGAAGTCTGCGATCGGATCAGTCATGGTCATGGTTCGACCTTGACACCTTTCTCGCTGCGGTTCCCATACAACGTCGACGTACAAAACTGCACGTCAACCGTGGGCCTACAGCAATTCGGCGGTCCGGCCGACACTTGTCGACCGGATTGAGTTCTCGTGAGAGTTCTCGGCGCCTGGGCCGTCCCACATGTCGATGCAGACAACCACACCCAGGACATGCGGACACAGAGGTGCCCAAGCAACCGGTTCAGTGTAGACAAACCCCAGTTGGCCACCAAATCCGGGGCGCGGGTGCGGGCCGCTTCGCGGCAGGTCCGGTGTGGCGTTCGCGGTAAGTCCGGTGCGGTGCGCGAGTCGTGTGGGGACGAATCCGGCCGAAGTTTCGGCTGTTGATCTTCGATCGGTCCGGCAATCATCCAGTTTCCCGGACACGAGACGATAACAAAGCCCCTGCATGCGGGGCACTTACCGACCGAGATGCGCATCCTTCCCCGGCTCAGCAACCCCCAGAGGACACCGCAGCGAACGACACGTGACCTCTGTTGTCCAAACCACAGGGCCGGACATACTACGTGGAGTATTTTGTGACCGGCGTAACGATTCGAACACAGGTCACGGTGTACCCACTGAACCATCCGCTACATCGTCGAGGAGGACCGCGGGTGAACGTCCTGGTCGAAATGACCGCACTGACCCTGAGCCGACCCACCGCCGAAGCAGGCGCCACCGAACGGGCCGCTTGGTACGAGGCAAAAGCCAACCTGCACACCTACCTCGCGGGCCAAGGTGGTGCCGACGCCGCCAGGGAATCCGCCCTCGCCGCCCGCGCCCACCAGCGCTCCCTGGAACTTCTGGGCCAACAGAACTGAGACACTCAGCTGCCGTGAACTGCGATAGGGCACGGCAGCATGTGCCCATTTCTCAGGCGCGCCCCGAGGGACCACTGGTCCCCGGAAGCCTGCAACACATCGACTCGCATCCGCGCGCCCCTCGCCACACACCCCTTTGTGCACGCGCCGTTGCCGCGACAAGCGCACCGCCGCTTTCGCGGCATCCGCCGCCTCGGCGATTACCCGCCGTCCCCTTCACCGTGCATCCACGCCCTTACGCACGGCCACCCCGCCGCCCCGGCGACAGTCCACCGCGCCACCTGCGCAGCATCACCCCACCCGCGCACTGGACAAGTGATCACCAGGTAATGGTGGCGGCATCGCCCGACAGCCTGCCGCCACCATTACCTGGTGATCAACCGACCAACACATTCAGCACCGTCAGATCCCGAAGTAGAAATGGCGAGTGGAGTTCATCGAGCCATCGACAGGGCCAGCGCCTTGTCCCGAAAAGCTCGCTCGTCATCCGTACTGGACGCAATCCCCTCCCGCCCCACTCCAGGAGCACGATCGACCGTGCAAGGACACCTTCGAGCAAAACCTTGAACACTTGATGCCCACTACCGAAGCAGCTTCATGCATCAGTTTCACAAGCTCCCCGAAGACGTCGATCGATGTCCCTCGTATCGGACGAGACTGCGCTCAGCCCGGCGGCAACACCTAAACCGATCCGACACCCTGCAGATACGGATATACACGTCGCCCACCCACAGTGACGGACTCCAAAACCTCTCATCACCGATCTCGAAACCGCAGCTCATTGGAAACTCGCTGCTGATGGCATCGAACCAAGAACCGCCGCGACCAAGCATTCGCTCGCGACTCTGGCTCCAGTTCCGCAAACTGCGGCAAAAAATCAGGTATCCGCACGCGTTCGAAACTGCGGGTCAGAATTGCTGCGGATTCGGACATTCCCCCAGTCACCTACCACCGAGCAAATTCCTTCCACGCTAGCCGAGACGTCGATGCCCCCAGATCCTCGGCACCAGTGGCATCCTTACACCTAGAAGCCCATTCGCTGACCAATAGCATCCCTCCGATCTCGACATGGATCGTTCATGGACACTTCACCTCGCACTTAGGCTCCGCCGCCTTCGCGTTCAGCGGTTCACACCGGCTTCACCGTTGTTCGAACTCTGTGCCACTCGTATCGTCATAGAACTTCCTCGACGCCTGCCTCGGCTCCTCCGGCGGAACTGCCGCAATCCTTGCGCGAGCTTCAGCGAACATCTGCTCGGCTCGCTCCAATTCCTCATCGCTCAGCGGTTCCAACCCCTCCTCTTCTAGCGACGAGAATTTCTTGCCCGCTATCTCCTTGCTCATCTGGCACGCTACCTTTCGATCAACTCTATAAACGTCTTCCCAGTACTGGGATCAAAAGTTTTACTCACCACCTGAAATCTGGCACCCGGAGGAAACAGAACCTCATTCTCAACAATCCCTGCAGCTTCAGTCGAGGAGTATTGAGATACATCTTTACCAGTCTTCGAAATAATAGTGAATTGCGTATTTCCCGGAAATGCCGTTGAAGGCGAGGACGACGTGCTCGTGAATGCACGCTCAGTCACGATCTCGCCCGGTTTATAGTCGTCCAGAACATTTACTGGAAGGTCAGTACCTCGGTACACGGTGCCGTTGTGGTCGGGTAACTTCGACAGGGCCTCTTCGATGGCCTTTACCCTTGCCTCCTGCGATGCATCCAATGTACCGTTCCTCAGTGCTTGGTTGAGATCCCAATATCCAGGCCCAGTGTAGTCGGCCAGTGCATCGAGATCCTTCTGCGTGAGGGTCGTCCCAGTGCGGGTCTTGACACCACTACCCACTTTGCCACGCAATCGCTCATATAGATCCTTGACGGCCTGTTTGCCCTTCGCGAGCACAGCCTTCGCGTCGTCGGCGAGTCCCTTCAGCTGCAAAGCTTTGCGGGCTCGCCAGGCAGTGACGGCGGCTTTGATCTTCAGGGACCAGCGGCGGGCCGACTCTACGGCTTTCGCGCCTGCGATCAGGCCGCCGACGCCGGTGAGACAGGTCGCGATGACGGTGATCGTCATGTCGATCGCGGCTTCTTGGATGATGGCGTCGATGAAGCCTTTGATCTCTTTGCGGAGCTCTTCGATCGACTCCTTGTAGTCGAGGCAGGTCTTGCTGATCGCTTTGCACGTGTCGAGTAGCGCGCCGATGGAGGTTTCCAGAGTCTTCAGATCCTCCCGGACCTGGACGGCATCCTGCGAAGTCACACCGTCGAAAAGACTTGCGGCGATGGTGATTTTGTCTTTGGCGTTGGTGTTCTGGTAGATCCTGCCCAGTCGATCCCAGGCGTCGGCGGCCTTGGCCAACGTGTCGGTGTTGCCGTCCGGAAGTGGGCAATTGATGGCGTCGAGCACTTCGACGGACGCTTTCAACAGCCCTTGCGGGGCACCGCCGGCAGCCGATGCGGGAAGCGCGTACGGGCCGAACGTGACGGTCGAGGCCGAGTCCTGCGGTCTGTCCGGCTGTGTCGTTCCTTTAAGCGCGGCATCGGATTTCGCGTGCTCGAACCCCAGGTCATTGAGGGCCGTGCCGTATGCGCGCAGCGTCGCGAAGGTTTGATCGAAGAACGCTACGGCGTCGCGGGCAGATTCGTCGTACGAGGTCCCCCACGCGCGACCGTCTTCATCCCGCCCCGCCATATGACCGCAGCTGTTCAGCTCGGCGAAAACATATTTGAAGCTGTCGTTCAGGGCAGCGGCCGCGTCGAAGCAGTTCGTGGCGGCCTGGTAGTAGACCTTGGGATCTACCTCGAGCTTCACGGTCATATGCCGAGGATCCGTCGGGTCTGGGTGGCGGCGCTGGTGTAGCTCTCGTGGGCCGCCTTCAGGGCAGCTTCCAGTGCTGCGAGCCCGTCCCGCATGTCAGTGACGCCCGCAACCCACTCGCGGTGAGCTTCGGTGTACGCCACGGCCGCGCTGCCGACCCAAACGCCTTCGACCTCTTTGGCTTTCGCCTCGAGCTCCGCCAAGCGATCGGTAACCGCCGCTTTGTAGCCGCGCATACGCGCGGCCAACTCTTCGAGTTTGTCGAGTTCGACCGAAAAGGCCGGTGTATCCGCACTCATAAGCCTCCACCCGTCCTCACGGCAGATCCAAGGAGCTGATGCCGGTCGCGAACGACTGGTCGGTCGCACGAAGCGTCTCCGCGGTCACTCCCAGCTTCTCGGCCAGCTCGAACAGTGCGTCCCACACCTGATCCGCGCCCTCGTGAAACTCGGCCCAAGCAGCGGTGAACACCCCAGCGTTGTTACCTGACCAGCTGTCGATCGTTGCCTTCGTATCGGCGACGAGCGAGGAGTACCCTGCCTGCAACTCGTCCGCGATCTGGTACGCCATTCGCCCTAGCGCCTTCACCTCTTCAGGTTCTGCCGAAAGCGCAGCTGGATCTGTCATACCCGGTGTGCTCCTCTCGCCGGACAGCTCGGAAAAGGGGTTCCCTACGCCAACTATGACGCACCAACAGCCGCGAGGGTTCCAATCGCTTTCGACGCTATGGAACCGGACCGCACTGCCCGCCGCCTATCGTGTCTCACCTCATGTCCAGGACGGGATAGACCTCGGCTGTCTCCAACCGAGGGCGCAGCGCAAACACCGCCGCCGTTGATCCTCATCCGGAATCGGGAACCCATACGGAGCTGCGCCGCCAACCCGGGCAACATCGTCGCCGGTCACTCGGTGGATTCATCGCTGTTGACCAGGTCGGGCACGACTACCATGAACTCATGGTGAGCCCGCGCATCGAACGGCCTGACCTTCCTGAACGCATGACGTGGGAGGAACTCGAGCAGCTACCCGAGCAGGTCGCCCAGCAGATCGAGCTGTGGGAGGGGCGGGTGGTCTGGGTGCGGCGTGGGCCTGCCGAGCATCAGGAGTTCACCAACCTGCTGTGGAGCGGGTTACGGCGATGCGCACGGGAAGACATGGGCGCGAACCCCCAGCGGTGCTGGCGGGTCCATACCGAGACGAACATCTTCTTCGGGCCGTCGGGAAAGTCCGACTTCATGACGCCGGACTTCTTGGTGCACCGCTGCCTCCCAGCGCCCTACCAGGATGTTCGCGCCGACGATGTGCTGTTGGCGGGCGAGGTGCTTTCGCCCGCCAATACCCAAACTGACATAGACGAGAAGAAGGCGCGCTACGCGAAGTCGGGGATCCCCTGGTACTGGGAAGTGACACTCGAGCGTGAGCGCAGCGCCATCGCGGCGATCCGGGCGTTCGCGCTGGAGGCTGCTCCCGGCGACCTGCCGGAGGGCGTACATCCGCTGTATCCGGCCAACTATCTGCTCACTGGCAAGTGGACACCGAAGGACTCGTCGGCGATCACCGCCGAATACCCCTTCCCCATCCACATCCCCTGGTCAGAACTCGAGTTCTGAACTCCGGCAGGACTTCTGGAAACACCGAAAAGCACGGTCTCGGGGAGACCGTGCCTTTGCGGGTGTTCAGTTGGGTGCGCTCGTCAGGAGCGCGGGCTCACCAGGAGCTCTTGTGCACGCCCGGGAGCTCGCCGCGGTGCGCCATTTCGCGCAGGCACACGCGGCAGAGGCCGAACTTGCGGTAGACCGCGTGCGGACGGCCGCACCGCTGGCAGCGGGTGTACGCGCGGACCGCGAACTTCGGCTTGGCGTTGGCCTTGTTGACCAGTGCTTTCTTAGCCATGGGCTCAGTTCTCCTTGAACGGGAAGCCGAGGTGCTTGAGCAGCGCGCGGCCTTCTTCGTTGTTGGTCGCGGTGGTCACCACGGTGATGTCCATGCCGCGCGGGCGGTCGATGGAGTCCACGTCGATCTCGTGGAACATCGACTGCTCGCTCAGGCCGAACGTGTAGTTGCCGTTGCCGTCGAACTGCTTCGGCGAAAGGCCGCGGAAGTCGCGGATACGCGGCAGCGCGATGGAGACCAGGCGATCCAGGAACTCCCACATGCGGTCGCCACGCAGGGTGACCTTCGCGCCGATCGGCATGCCCTCACGCAGCTTGAACTGCGCGATCGACTTGGTGGCCTTGCGGATCTCGGGCTTCTGGCCGGTGATCAGCTCGAGGTCGCGGACCGCGCCGTTGATCAGCTTGGCGTCGCGGGCGGCGTCACCGACACCCATGTTCACGACGACCTTGACGACGCCCGGGATCTGCATCACGTTGGCGTAGTTGAACTCGCTGTTCAGCGCGTCCTTGATCTCCGCGCGGTAGCGCTGCTTCAGCCGGGGCTGAACCTTGTTCTCAGTTGTCGTCATGTCAGATGTCCTTCCCGTTGTTACGGGAGATCCGGACCCGCTTGCCGCTCTCTTCGTCGGTCCGGTAGCCGACGCGGGTCGGCTTGCCATCGGAATCGACGACCATCACGTTGGAAACGTGGATCGGGGCTTCCTGGGTCACGATGCCGCCCGAGGAGGCGCCGCGCTGGTTGGCGGAGTTCGCGACGTGCTTCTTGATCCGGTTCACGCCCTCGACGAGGACCCGGTTCTGCGCCGGGTAGGCCTGAATGACCTTGCCCTTCGCGCCCTTGTCCTTACCCGAGATGACGAGCACGGTGTCGCCCTTGTGCACCTTCATGGTCAGAGCACCTCCGGCGCCAGCGAGACGATCTTCATGAACTTCTTGTCGCGCAGCTCGCGGCCGACCGGGCCGAAGATGCGAGTGCCGCGCGGGTCGTTGTCCGCCTTGATCAGCACGGCCGCGTTCTCGTCGAACTTGATGTACGAGCCATCCGGACGACGACGCTCCTTGACGGTGCGCACGACGACGGCCTTGACCACGTCACCCCGCTTGACGTTGCCGCCGGGGATGGCGTCCTTCACGGTGGCGACGATGATGTCGCCGATACCGGCATAGCGACGCGACGAACCACCGAGAACGCGGATGCAAAGGATTTCCTTCGCGCCCGTGTTGTCGGCGACGCGCAGTCGCGACTCCTGCTGAATCACTTCAGCCTCCTTGACCTGGATGTATACGCACGCCGGATTGCCGACCCGACGGGCATGGTCCGTTACCCTCCGGACGCGCGCCTACCAGCGGTTTCGATGGATCTTGCGACCCGACCACTGGGGGTTCACTGCCGGATTGCGGGCATAGCTCCCGCAGGCAACCGGTCTAGTGTAGGCGGATCCGCAGGTCGTTCCCAAATCGGGGTCGGCGCAGGGGCCGGATCGGCCCGGCCGAGCACCCTGGCGAGTCACGCCGCGTCGCTACCCTCGAACCGAGCAAGATCAATAAGGCTAAGCACCATTCGGCTCGACCGTACCGAAAGGAATGCCCTTGAGCTCGTCGGCTCGTTCGCACCGCATCGATCGCCGCGCCTTCCTCGCCGCCCTGGGTGCGATACCCGCCGTCGCGGCGCTGAGCGCCTGCGCCCGGCAGTCGGAGGGATCCGATATCGAACTCACCGGGGTGGATCTGGCCGGCGCCGATCCCGCGATCCGGGCTCAAGACGATCTCTATCGCAACGTGAACGGACTCTGGCTGCGGCAGTATCAACTGCCGCCGGACAAGTCGTCGTACGGCGCGTTCAACGAGGCCAACGACCGCAGCGAGCAGCAGTTGCGCGCGATCATCGAGGGCATCGAGAATCCGCAGGCGGGCTCGACCGAACAGCAGGTGCGTGATCTCTACGACGCCAGGCTCGATCGCGAGCAGATCGAGCGGCTCGGCATGACCCCCGTCGCCGATCTGCTCGGCAAGATCGACAACGCGACCAGCAAGTCGGCACTGGCCGAGGTGATGGGCGCGCTGCCGGTCAACGGACTGATCGGCCTGCAGGTCGTGGTCGATCAGCAGAACTCCGGCGATTACATCGCACAGATCAGCCAGTCCGGCATCGACGGCAGCCTGGACGAGCAGTACTACCGCATGCCCGAGTACGCCGAGCAGATGGCCGCCTATCGGACCTACCTGGAGCGCGTCGGCGCGGCCGCGGGCTTGGCCGACCCCGCGGGCACCGCGCAACGGGTGCTCGAACTCGAGACCAAGATCGCCGCGGGCTATTGGGACAGCGTGCGGGACCGCGATCCCGACACCACCTACAACCTGCTCAGCTGGACCGAAATGACCGGTCTGGCAAAAGGTTTCGACTGGGATCCCTGGCTGGCGGGCAGTACCGACCGCCCAAGGGAGCTGTTCGACAAGGTGGTGGTGCGGCAGCCGTCGTTCGTCACCAACGCGGGAAAACTATGGGCCGAGGTGGATCTCGCGCGGTGGCAGGAGTACCTGCGCCTGCTCGTCGTGAAGGAGTTCGCGCAGTACCTGCCGAAGACGGTGGCCGACGCGAAGTTCGACTTCACCGACAAGGCGTTGCAGGGACTGGATCAGCGCCCAGAACCATGGCGCGACGGACTCGCGACGATCAACCGCTATCTCGGCGAGCCGCTCGGCAAACTCTATGTGGCCAAGCACTTCCCGGCGGCGTCGAAGGACCGGGCCAAGGCGCTGGTCGCCGACCTGATGGACGCCTACCGGCAGAACTTCACCGACTCCTCGTGGATGTCGGCGCCGACCAAGGCGGCCGCGATCGCCAAGCTGGACAAGATCGTCGCCAAGATCGGCTACCCGGACCGCTGGATCGACTACTCCGGGGTGCGGATCACCAAGGGCAAGTTGGTCGAGTCCATCAGGGCGGCAATCACTTTCGAGGTCAAGCGCGCGTTCGACAAGCTGGGCACCCCGGTGGACCGGACCGAATGGGGCTTCCCGCCGCAGACGGTCAACGCCATGTACGACCCGACCGCCAACCAGATCACCTTCCCCGCCGCGATCCTGCAATCGCCGTTCTTCGACGCCGACGCCGTGGACGCGGTCAACTTCGGCGCGATCGGGGCGGTCATCGGCCACGAGATCGGGCACGGTTTCGACGATCAGGGCTCGAAATACGACGGTGACGGCAACCGGCGCGACTGGTGGACCCCGCAGGACACGGCGAAGTTCGAGGCCAAGACCAAGCAGCTGATCGCGCAGTACGACGTGCTGGTGCCGCAGGATCTCGATCCCGGCAAGCATGTCAACGGCGCGCTCACGGTCGGCGAGAACCTGGCCGACCTGCGCGGATTGCAGATCGCGCTGGCCGCCTACCGTGCCGCCGCCCAGCGCGACGGCGCGACGCCCGACATCAAGACGGTGTTGCTGTCCTGGGCGCGGATCTGGCGCCAGCGCGCGACCAAGCAGTACCAGGAGATGCTGCTCGCCAAGGACGTGCACGCGCCGAACGAGTTCCGCGCCAATCAGGTGGTTCGCAATATCGCGGAGTTCTACACCGCCTTCGGTGTTGTCGAGAGCGACAAGTTGTTCCTGGCACCGGATGAGCGCGTCAGCCTCTGAGATGGAAAGCCGGGTAGCGCCCGGGGCAGGTAGCCTCGGGCGAACAAGTTGGGCCTGACGAGGATGCGGCGGGCCGCATCGGGAGAGGAATCCTCGTGACACGTCTCGGACAGCTGGACCGCCGTGCGTTTCTGATCGCGCTCGGCCTGGTGCCGGCCGCGGCCGCGTTGGCCTCCTGCTCGAGCGACACCGAGGCGTCGAGCAAGACGCTCACCGGTGTCGACCTGGGCGGCGCGGACGACGCGATCCGCCCGCAGGACGACCTGTACCGGCACGTCAACGGGAAGTGGCTGCGCGAGTACCAGTTGCCGCCGGACAAGCCGGCCTTCGGCTCGACGAGCGAGGCCGCCGAACGCACCGAGCAGCAGTTGCGCGAGATCATCGACGGGATCAAGGACCCGAAGCCCGGCTCCGAGGAGCAACAGATCCGCGACCTCTACGACGCCAGGGTGGACTGGGACGAGATCGAGCGGCTCGGCATGAGCCCGCTCGCCGAGCTGTTCGACAAGGTCGACAAGGCGGCGACCAAGCCCGAGCTCGCCAAGGTGATGGCCGAGCTGCCGATCAGCGGTTTGATCGGGCTGGGAATCAGCATCGACCGGAAGAATTCGAACGCCTATATCCCGTCGGTCGGGCAGTCCGGCCTCGGGCTCGGTGAGCAGTATTTCCGCAAGCCCGAACACGCCGAAGTGCTCGCGCAGTACCGGGTGTTCCTCGAACGCATCTGCGCGGGAGCCGGTTTCCCCGACCCGGCGGGCATGGCGCAGCGGGTGTTCGATCTGGAGAAGCGCATTGCCCCCGCGCACTGGGACAACGTGCGCAACCGCGACGCCGACGCGACCTACAACGTGTTCAGCTGGGCCGACATGACCGCGCTCGCACCGGGTTTCGATTGGGACCCGTGGCTGGCGGGCAACACCGACCGGCCGCGGGAGCTGTTCCGGACGATGATCGTGGCCCAGCCGTCGTTCATCACCGCCGCTGGACAGCTGTGGACCGAGGTCGACATCCCCACCTGGCGTGACTTCTTGAAGCTCAGCGTGCTCCGCAACTACGCGCCGTACCTGCCGAAGGCCGTCAACGACGCGAACTTCGAGTTCAAGGGCAAGGTGCTCAACGGTCAGGACGAGCGCCCCGAACGCTGGAAGTACGGCGTGGGCATCGTCAACGAGTATCTGGGCGAGCAGCTCGGCAAAGTCTATGTGGACAAGCACTTTCCGCCCGAGGCGAAGCAGCGGGCGAAGGAAATGCTCGATGACGTGATCGCCGCGTACCGGGACAACTTCACCAACTCCACGTGGATGTCGCCGGAGACCAGGAAGGCCTCACTGGCGAAGCTGGACAAGATCGATCCGAAGATCGGTTATCCGGACAAGTGGGTCGATTACTCGCAGCTGAAGATCACCAAGGGCAAGCTGATCGAATCCCTGCTCGCCATCAACACTTTCGAGGTCAAGCGCGCGTTCGCACGACTCGGCGGTCCGGTGGACAAGACCGAGTGGGGCATGTCGCCGCAGACGGTGAACGCCTACTACCAGGCCACCTCCAACCAGATCGTGTTCCCCGCCGCCTACCTGCAGCCGCCGTTCTTCGACAAGGACGCGCAGTCGGCCGTCAATTTCGGCGCGGTCGGCGCGACCATCGGCCACGAGATCGGCCACGGTTTCGACGATCAGGGCTCGAAATACGACGGCGACGGAAACCGCAGCGACTGGTGGACACCGGAGGACCGGGCGAAGTTCGACGCCAAAGCCAAGCAGCTCGTCGAGCAGTACAACGCGCTGGTGCCGGAGGGACTCGACCCGAGCCAGCACATCAACGGGGAGTTGACCGTCGGTGAGAATCTGGCCGACCTGCGCGGGTTGCAGATCACCTTGGCCGCGTTCCGCATCTCGGAGAAGCGCCGCGGTGTCGACAACCCCGACTATCGGTCGATGTTCCTGTCCTGGGCGCGCAGCTGGCGAGAAAAGCAGACCAAAGAGCTGACGGTCCGCTACCTGGCCAGCGACACCCACTCCCCCGCCGAGTTCCGCTGCAACCAGGTCGTGCGCAACCTGGCGGAGTTCTACACCGCGTTCGACGTGAAGGAGGGTGACAAGCTGTTCATGCCGCAGGACCAGCGCGTCACCTTCTGAGTCACAACGGTTTTCGAGCCGCGGCGGCACGGCCGGGCGAGCTCAGCGAACAGCGACGGGGATGGGTTCGCCCTGTTCCTCGGCTTCGGCGAGCTCGGCCCGCTCGTCGTGCACGTACTTGTTGCCCGCGAAGTAGGAGGCCGCCGCGGCCAGCAGCATCATGATCGCCGCCGCGACGAAAACCACGACCAGGCCGGTGTGGAACGGGCCGGTCAGCAGATCCGGGAAGAACTCCTGGCCGGTCAGCGTGGCGGCGTCGACCCCCGGCTCGGCCAATTCGCCGGTGGGACCGAGCAATTCCTGGATCAGGTTGAAGCCGAGGAACGCGGCGAACATGCTCGCCACCGGCGGCATGCCCGCGACCTCGGCGGCGGCGCTCGCGGATACCCCCTGCGCGCGCAGACCCGCGTCCAGTGCCGAGGGCAGGCTGGCGGCGAGTCCGACGACCATGAGCGAGAAGAAGATTCCCATCGACAGGGCGTTGCCGCCGTTGAACAGGGTGCCGCGCATACCTGAGGCCGCGCCGCGTTGCGCGGCGGGCACGCTGGACATGATGGCGGCGGTGTTCGGCGAGAAGAACAGCCCGCTGCCGATGCCGTTCAGCAGCACGATCAACGCGAACAGCCAGTAGTCGAAGTCGACCGGAATGACGAGTAGCAGCAGGAACGTCGCGGCCGAGATCAGCGCGCCGCCGGTGGTGAAAAGGCGGGAGCCGTAGCGGTCAGACAGCCATCCCGAGATCGGTCCGGCAGCAAGGAATCCCACGGTGAGCGGCAACAGATAGATGCCGGCCCACAGCGGTGTCGACTCGAAACTGAAGCCGTGCAACGGCAGCCATATGCCCTGCAACCAGATGATCAGCATGAACTGCATGCCGCCGCGACCGATGGACACCATCAGGTTGCTGAAATTGCCGAGACCGAAGGCACGGTTGCGAAACAGCCCGAGGTGGAACATCGGATCGGCGACCTTGGTCTCCACCACACAGAACACCCCGAGCAGCGCGATGCCGCCTGCCACCGAACCGAGCACCCACGGGCTCGACCAGCCGGTCGCGTGCCCGCCATAGGGCTGAATGCCGTAGGTGATGCCGGTGAGCAACGCGGTGAGGCCGAGGCCGAAGGTGATCGTGCCCGCCCAGTCGAGCTTGCCCGCCGACCGGATGCCGACCTCGTGCAGCGAGCGGTAGGACCAGAACGCACCGAGCACGGCGATCGGCACGCTGACCCAGAACACCGCCCGCCAATCCCATTCCGAGAGCACGCCGCCGATGAGCAGGCCGAGGAAGGAACCCGCCACCGCGGCGACCATGTTGATGCCGAGCGCGGTGCCACGTTGTTCGGCCGGGAAGGCGTCGGTGAGGATGGCCGCCGAGTTGGCCGTCAACATGGCGCCGCCGACGCCCTGCACCACCCGCCAGATGATGATCCACATCGCGCCCGCGCCGCCGTGGAACGGATCGAAGGACAGGGCGAGCGCGCAGACCGCGAAGACGGCGAAGCCCAGGTTGTACACGCGGACCCGGCCGAAGATGTCGCCGAGCCTGCCGAACATCACGACCAGCACCGCCGTCGCGAGCAGGTAGCCCATCAGCATCCACAGCAGGTAGCCGACATTGCCGGCCTCCAGCGGGTTCAGCCCGACACCGCGGAAGATCGCGGGCAGCGAGATCAGCACGATCGAGGAGTTGATGGCGGTGAGCAACACCCCGAGCGTGGTGTTGGTCAGCACGATCCACTTGTAGCGCGGGTGGTCGCGGTCGTAGCGCAGCCTGCGGCGGATGGTGGCGACCTCGCCCGGATCGAGATCGGTGGATGACATCGGCACGGTGTCCCCTCGGAGTCGTTATCTCCGCTAACTATATAGTTAGCTGATCTAACCATCAAGACCGCTGACATTTCCCGTCGCGCCGCGAACGATCGCCCGAGCGACGTGGGCCTAGTCCGCGAAGGCGGTGCGGGCGGCGGCCCATTCGCGCGCGAGCGCGAGCAGATTGCCGAGTTCGGTCGTCCGATCACCGGCAGGCAGCCGCACGGCCTGCCTTGGGTATGACGGCGGCACACCGTGCAGCTTCAGGCGGGCGGCCTCGGCGATACCCCGCGCGTAAGTGCCGAGGTCGGTCACCTCGCCGCCCCCGGGGTCGGGCACGAACTGCTTCAGATGCAGCAACGCGTCCCTGATCTCGACGGTCATCCGATACAGCCGCGCGCTGGAGCCACGCTGCTCCGCGGGCGCCAGCGGCAGCACCACCTCGGGCACGGCGGTGGTGAGGTCGTGCCACAGCGGACGCAACTGCCGACAGCATCGCCCCGCCCGATCCAGCCCCGCGCGCACGAGCAGCGCATCGATCAGCGGCATCGAGATCAACAAGGCCAGGATCGCCAGCGCGGTGAACGAGACCACCGCCCACCCGGCGCCCATGTGCTGCGGCGAGGCCCCGGACAACGTGGTCAGGGTGCGGACCACCGAGCCGCAGGCACTGCAGGCCGCGACCGCGAGCAGCGCGCAGTAGGTCGACTTCTCCCGGGCCGTCATGCCCACGACGCGAAGTTCGCGCAGGCACGCCCGGCCCAGTAACACCGCGATCACGATGAGCCAGGCATCGGTCCCGACCCACAACAGCCCATCCCAGTCCACCGCGGGCAACACGCCCCGGAACAGCGCCAACTCGTTGCCCACGGCGCAGACCAGCACGACGAGCCCGACCGACAGCGCCACCGTGTCGTATCGGCGCTGCCGCCGCCAGCTCTGCCGCAGATCCGGTGCGCCGAGCGACATCACGAACCCGAAGGAGTTCGACAGCGCCAGCAGGCCGACGGCCACGAACACCCGCTGCCCCAGATCCGGGTAGCCCGCACCGGCGACGAACAGGTACCCGAACACCGCGCCGATATCCCAGGACAGCGCGCGATTGATCAGGCGATCGGTGAGCGTCTCGTTGACCAGCCACCATCGGCCGCAGACCACCACGAGCACGAGCGCGACGACGATCGTCGTGAAGACAGGCGGCGCGGAATTCATCGCGGCCGATCGTAGTCGACCGAGGTAGGCCACACCCTGGCCAGACCGAGCAGCATTCGCAGTTCCGACGCGCGATCGGCAGGCCGGGGCAGCACGGCGGTGGGCTGCGCCACCGGGGACATCCCGTTCAATTTCGCCCGCCCCGCCTCGGCCAGCACCTGGGCGTAGCCGCGCTCGTCGGTCCGCGTGCCGGGCCCGTTCGCGGGCGCTCGGACGTACGGTCGTAGCCGCAACAGCGCATCCCAGATTTCGACGGTCATCCGGTAGCGCCGGTGCGCGGAATCCTGGTCAACGGAATCATCCTGTGCGAGCACTACTTCCGGCACCGCGGTGGTGAGGTCGCGCCACATCGGGGTGAGCCGCCTGCAGTGCCGACCGGCCCGATCCCATCGCGTACGCGCGAGCAGCACGTCCACCAGGCGAACCGAAATCAGCAAGGTGGCAAGGCAGAAGCTGACGAAGATGACGATCGTCCACGCCCATCCCGGCTCCGACGGGGGCGCCCCGAGCGCGGTTCTGATACCGCCGATGACGGAACCGATGGACCAGTAGAGCGACAGGACGAACAGGACAACGAAAAACAGCCGCTGCCGGAGCGTGAGCTCGCCCGACCGCAATTCCCGGACGCAGGTCACCAGCAGGATGAATCCGGCGACCGCGCTGAAATATCCGGACAACGTCCAGATCAGCGCGGACCAACTGAACGGCAACAGATGATCCGCGACGGGCTCGACCAACAGGATGCTGCCGGCAGCGACGATCGCCATTCCGTCGTACCACCGCTGCCTGCGGCGGGCCGTGTAGCGGGCTTGTCCGTCGAACAACAGGCGCGCGAACCCGTACGCACAAGCGCCCGCCATCAGCCCGCAACCCATGAACAGTCGTCGGGCCAGATCGGGAGAACCCGCCCCCGACGCGACGCCGTGCAGCAGGAACCCGGTGAGCTCCCAGGTCCACAGGCGATTGATGAGGCGATCCGTGCTCGAGTCGTTCGTCAGCAGCCAACGCCCGGCCGTGACGATCGCGGCGAACACACCCACGGACAGGATCAGCAGCGCAGGTACGGAATTCATCGCCGAAGACTGTAACCGGCGCGCACGCGGCCTGCCGCCGCGGCGAAATCGCGGTGGCGGCCGAGTGCGACCGATCAGCCCTGCGCGGCCTTGCGGTATCCGCGCACCGCGAGCGCGCCGAAGACCAGGACCAGGCCGGCCGACCACGCGATGGTCTGTGCCAGCGGCACCGCGACCGGACCGCCGACGGTGAATCCGCGCATCGCCTCCACCGCACAGCTCATCGGCTGGCCGCGCACGATCGGCTGCAACCAACCCGGATAGTTCTCCAGTGGCACGAAGCCGGAGTTGAAGAACATCGCGAGCAGCACCACCGCGGCGAAGATCTGCACGACCTTGTCGCCGATGCTGCTGACCCCCACCACGATCACCATCGGCGTGAATCCCGCGATGACGATCACCGGCACGATCAGCACACCGAGCACCCCCGCCAGCCCCTGCTCGAAACGCAGACCGAGGATGACACCGACAACGAGCACGATCGCGGTGGCCGCCAGCGCGCGCAGGCATTCGGCGAGCAGCCTGCCGATCAGCCCGGCGGAGCGGTTGATCGGCAACACCCAGAAGCGCCGCAGCAGACCGCTTTCCCGCTCGCCGTACAGCGACAGGCCGGTGCCCATTGCCCCGTACATCGCGCCGGACACCGCGATCATCGGCACGAATCCGTAGATCGCGTCGGTGCCGCCGCCGAGGTCGAGCGACTTGCTCAACACCAGATCGAACATGAGCAGCAACAGGATCGGCAGCACCAGCGTCGTGGTCACCACCTCCTGCTGCCTGCTCCAGCGACGTAGCAGCCTGCCGGTTTCCACCAAGCTCTGCTCGACCAGGGCGCTCATCGCCGCCGTCCTTCCACGCGCACCGCCACGATCATCGCCGCGATCAGCAACCCGGCCACCCAGATCGCGGCAACGGTGCTGGTCGAGGTGAACCGCCCCTCGGACAGTTCGCGCAAGGCGCCCGCCACCTGCGAGACCGGCTGGTTGCGCACGAACGGTTGGATCCAACTCGGAAACCCTTGTGCCGGAACGAACCCCGTCGACATCATGAGCAGCAGCAGCTGCGGTGCGAACAGCACCGTCGCGCCGAGTTCCGGGTTGGCCGTCGCGGTGCCGAGCGCGTCGGCACCGATCACGGCGGCCGCACCGAACGCCAGGATCAGCACCAGGAACGCCACCGTCGCTCCCGCGCCGTGGAAGCGGAAGCCGAACAGCGTGCCGGTGGTCAGCGCGCCCGCCAACGCGGCCAGCGCGCGCACCGAGTTCGCCGAGATCCGTGCGGCGGGCGGTACCCACGGCGGCACCGGCATGGCGCGCAGCCGGGTTCCCATGCCGCCCGCCACTTCTCTGGCCGCGCGGTCGCCGGCGAACATCGCGGTGAAGAACATGGCCTGGATCGCGATCAACGGCAGCAGATATTGCGCGTAATCGATGCCCGTCGCCTCCATCGAACGACGCAGCGGCACATAGACACAGACGAAGAAGGTCAGCGGCGCCGCGAAGGCGAGGATCAGGTCGCCCTCGCGCACCGCGGCCCGAATACCGCGGCCGCTCAACGCGGTCCACTGCCTGCTGTGCGGCACCCGCAGGATGGTGTCGGTCGTCATGCGCCGGCCGCCGCTGCCGGTTTGGTCAACTCGATGAACACCTCGTCCAGCGAGGGCCTGCGCAGCGCGATGTCGATGAGTTCGATCTCGGCCTCGGTGATCCGGCGCAGCGCCTCCCCCAGCGTGGCCGCACCGCCGGGCGCGGGCAGCGAGACCCGGTCGGCGGATTCGGCGACGGTGATCTCGCCGAGGCCGGTGAGCGCGGTGACCACGGCGGGGACATCGCCGGGATCGGCCGGGACCACCTCGCAGTAGCTCGCGCCGGTGCGCGCCTTGAGCTGGTCGGCGGTGCCCTCGGCGATCACGGTGCCCTTGTCGACGACGATGATGTTGTCGCTCAACACATCCGCCTCTTCGAGGTACTGCGTGGTGAGCAGGATCGTGACGCCCTGCTGCTTCAGCGAGCGCACCAGGCCCCAGAGGCTCTGCCTGCTCACCGGGTCGAGACCGGTGGTCGGCTCGTCGAGGAAGACCACCTGCGGCGGACGCACCAGCCCGCAGGCGATGTCGATGCGCCTGCGCATGCCGCCGGAGTACTGACCGACCCGGCGATCGGCGGCCTGCGCCAGCTCGAACTGACCGAGCAACTCCGCGGCGCGCGCCTTGGCTTCCTTGCGGCCCAACCCCATCAAGCGGCCGAACAGCACCAGATTCTCCCGGCCGGTCAGCATCTCGTCCAGCGCCGCGTACTGACCGGTGAGCATGATGGACGACCGGACCGCCGCCGCCTCGCGCACGACGTCGTACCCGGCCACCAGCGCCCGCCCGGCATCGGGTTTGGTGAGGGTCGACAGCACCGACACCGTGGTGGTCTTGCCCGCACCGTTCGGCCCGAGCACTCCGAGCACGCTGCCCTTCGGCACCTCGAAACTGATCCCGCGCAAGGCTTTCACCTCGCCGAACGACTTCTCCACGCCCTCGACGACGATCGCGGCGTCGGCCGAAGCCGCGCCCGCCGCCGTGTCCCTGCTCGAATCCACCGTGCTGCTCTCCGTCCTTGCCGCGTACGAATCGTCGTTGGTGCCTGCGAATCCCGATCAGGGCGGACCCGGTCATCGCTGAGCCCGCCCCACGTTGTCTGCCCGAACCGGGCAACTAGCCGAGCAATGTCACCACCTCGTCGAGGGACGCGCCGCCCAGTATCGCGGTGACCGGCAGCTCACGCTGTAGTTCGACCTCGATGCGCTTGCGTAAGTCCAACGCCTGCAACGAATCCAGGCCGAGGGCCACGAGCGGGACCGACCCGTCGATGGTCTCGGTGGTGTCCAGGCCCATCACCGCGCGCAGCGCGAGCCGCACCTGCTCGGCGGTATCCGGCGAGACCGGGCTCGGTGCCGCGGGCACGGTCTCCGCCGTGGCAGCACGCGGCGCGGGTACGGGAACCGCTGCGGGCGCTGGTATCTCGGGCACCGGCAGGTTCGTCAGTTCCAGCGCGCCGAACAACGGGCCGAAACCGAGCGCGGAGAACAGCGCCTCGAGCCGCCCCCAATCCGCCGTGGCGACGATGACGTTCTCCGCGGCCGCGGAGAATCCGGTGGCGACCGCGCTCGCCGGGTTCAGCGGTAGCAGACCGGAGCCGCTGAACTTCGCCATCGCGTCGTCCCGGCCCAAGCCGACCTCCCGCCAGAGCCCCCACTGCACGCTGGTGCACGCGACACCCTGGCCGCGGTAGCGCACGGCGGCCGCGTCGAGCAGCCGGTTCACCGCGGCGTACACCATGTGGCCGAGTCCGCCGACGGTGGCCGAGAGCGAGGAGCACAGCACGATACGGCCGTCCGGCCGGCGCGGGAAGTGCCGGACCATCAGTTCCGCCGCAACGATTTTCGGCGCGGCGGCCGCGCGCACCGCGGCCGGGGTGTACTCGACAACGGTGGTGTAGTCGACCGCGGCGTGGACGATCAAGTCCGCGGGCGTGTCACGGTACCGCTCCGCGAGCGCGCGCACCGCGGCCTCGTCGGTGACATCGCACTGACGCAGGACCACCTGGGTGGCACCGAGGCGCTCGATGCCGCGCAGCCGTTCGGTCGTCTCGCCGGACCCGCCCGACCTGCTGACCAAGGTGATGCGACCGGCTCCGAGGCGCACGAACTCCTCGCACAGGTCGAGCCCGAGTTTGCCGGTCCCGCCCACGATCACGACCTCGCGCAGGTCCGTTCCGTCCAGCGGACGGCGTTCACCGCTGTCGGCGGCGACCAGCCGCTTCGCGTACAGCCCGCCGGCGCGCACCGCGAGCTCCGGCTCCACCGCGGTGTGCAGCGCGACCATGAGCGCGTTCGCGGCATCGGGAATCGGTTGGCCGGCAGCGAGGTCCACGTGCCGGAAGGCGACGCCCAGGTGTTCGGCCGCCAAGCAGCGGAAGCCCGCGGGCGCCGCGGCATGGCACAGGTCCGGCACGTCCGAGTCGAGCACGTGCTCGCCACCGGTGGTGACCAGCCACACATCGCGGACGCCGTCCAGGCTCGGCAGCCAGGCGCGCTCACCGAGGAAGCCGGCCAGCTGCTCGACCGCCGCGCCCGCGTCCGCATCGGGCACCGCGGGCAGGACGATCACCAGGGTGTCGAAAACCGCTCCCGCGCTGTGTGATTCCGGGTCCGGATCGACGATCGACACACCGTGTCGCGGGGCCGCAGCACGGAACGCGGCGACCAGATCGCCGCTGCCACCCGCATGGTCGAGCACCGCGATGGTGCGCGGGGGAACCAGCGCGCGCCCGCCCAACCGCACCCACTGCTCGGCCAGCCGTTGCGCGTGCACTGTCGCCTGCGCCACGACTTCCGCTGGGCCATCGGTGGTTTCGCCCGCGACGCGCGTTGTCTGAACGGCAGGCGCGGCGGCGGGCTTGTACGCGGCCCACAGATGCTTCGGGTTCATCTGCGTGTTCGGGAAGTCGAGCAGCGGAAGCCGTGGCGCCGCGGTCGAATTCGTGCGCAAGGCCGACCAGTCGTAGCCGAGGTCGCTCACCGCGACGAGCCCGAGGTTGCGGGTGAACTCGCGCAGATCGGTGGCCGTGCGGCGCGAGGTGCCGATCGTCTGGAAGTCACGCTGCTGCGCGACGGTGCTCAGATTCTCCTGAACCGCGAGGAAAAGAGCCGGGTGGTCGGCGATTTCGAGATAGGTGTCGACGCCGCGCTCGGCCGCGCGGGCGATCGCCAGATCGAATCGCACCCGGTTACGCAGGTTCCAGTACCAGTAGTCGCCCACCGGCAGATCGGGGGTGATCGCCGTCCCCAGTGTGGAACCGATGCATTCGATGTCGGTGGCTGTGAACTCGGCCCGATCGAGTTCGGCCACCAGCGTTTTGTCCAGGAAGCTGTCCCGGAACTCGGTCACCACGGAGGTGTGCGCCGGGTAACCGACGCGAATCTCCTTGGCGAACTTGCCCGCCGCGGTCAGATCGGCGACCACCTGTGCGACCGTGGCGCTCTCGCCGCCGATGGCGAGCACGTGCGCGGAGTTGATCACCGAGAGCTCGGCCCACCCGGAATGGCGGGCCAGGATGGCCTCGCACTCCTCGCGGTCCACCCCGACGACAGCCATCGAGTAGGTGTCTTCCCTGCCCTCCTGCTTGGCCAGCGTGTCAACCAATCCGCCGCGCAGCGTCACCACGCGCACGGCGTCGGCGAGCGTGATCACGCCCGACACCACACCGGCGGCCAGCTCGCCCTGGCTGTGCCCGATGGTGACGGCCGGGGTGACCCCGGCCGCCCGCCACATCGCGGCAAGGCCGACCATCTGCATGAACAGCGCGGGCTGCACGATGCGCAGCAGGTTGTGCCCCGGGTCGGTCTCGGCCAGCAGGTAGGACCGCGGCGAGAGGTCGAACAGCTCATGGAAGACCGCCTCGGCCTCGTCCACCGCGGCCCGGAAGGCGGGCGAGCTGCCGTAGAACATCCGGCCCATGCCCGCGTACTGGCTGCCCTGGCCGGGGAAGACGTAGCCGATCTTGCGCGGCTTGGCCGCGCCGCCCGTCGTCACGACCGAGGCGTGCGCCTCGCCCGCCGCGACCGCACGCAGCGCCTCGACGAGGTCGGTGCGCTCGGTGACCATGGCCAGCGCTCGATAGCGCCGCGCCACCCGGGTGCGAAACAGCATGTCGGCCACCTGATCCGGGCCGACGCCGGGATGCGTCTCCAGGTAGCCCAGAATGGCGGCGGCCTCGCGGCGCAACGAGTCCGGCGCGTCCGAGGACAGCAGGACCGGAATGCTGCCGTCCGGCAGGCGATGGCTAGACATGGACTTCCTCCTCCAGCACGGGCATCGCGATGACCGCGTGCGCGTTCGTGCCCGCGACGCCGAACGACGAGACCGCGGCGTAACGCACCCCGTCGCGGGGCGCCCAATCCACCAACCGATCGGCAAGCCGCAACCCCGACTGCACCCAATCCAGCTGTGTGGTCGGGTTTTCCGCGTGCCTGGTGGGCGCGATCCGGCCGTGCAGGCCGCTCAGCAGCACCTTGATCAGGCCGAGGATGCCCGCCGCGGCCTGCGCGTGGCCCAGGTTCGACTTGACCGAACCGAGGCGAGGGCCGTTGCCCGCCTCGGCGGCCGCACCGTAAACCCGCGCCAGCGCGGTCAATTCGAGCGGATCGCCGACCGCCGTGCCGGTCCCGTGCCCTTCGATCATGCCGATCAGGTCCGCCGAGATCCCCGCCTGCCGCAGCGTTTTCACGATCAGTTGCTCCTGCGCCGCCGCGCTCGGCACCGCGATCGGCGCGCCCGAACCGTTGTGGTTCACCCGGGTCGCCAGCACCCGCCCGTACACCCGGTGCCCGTGCTCCCTGGCGCGTGATTCCCGTTCCAGCACAACGACGCCGGCACCCTCACCCCACAGCGTGCCACTCGCGTCCGCGGCGTACGGCTTGCACTGCCCATCCGTCGAGAGCGCGTTGACCTTGGAGAATTCGAAGAAACCACCGAGCGAGCCCAGCACGCACACACCACCCGCCAGCGCCCAGTCGCACTCGCCCGCACGGATCGCCGCCGCCGCGAGATGTACCGCGGCCAACGACGACGCGCAGGCCGCCTCCACCGTCATCGACGGCCCGGACAGGCCGAGGCAGTTCGAGATGCGCCCGGATACGGCGGCCATCGCCGAGCCGGTGGCCCGGTATCCGGTCTGCTCGTTCGCCTCGTCGCCGCGCGGCCCGTACTCGGTGTACGAAGCGCCCATGTAGCAACCGACTTCGGCACCGGCCAGGGTCGCCGGATTGATGCCCGCGTTCTCCAGCGCGCGCCACGCGACCCGCAGCGCTACCCGCTGCTGCGGGTCCATCGCCACCGCCTCGCGCGGCGTGATGCCGAAGAACATCGGATCGAATTCGGCGGCGCCGTCGAGGAATCCGCCCGCGTCGCGCACGCGGCTCCACCCTTCGGCTTCGGACTGGGTCAGCAGCCGTTCGATCGGCCACTCCCGGTCCCGTGGGAACGGGCCGATCAGGTCACGCGATTCGGCGAGCGCGGACCAGAAGCCGGCAAGGCTGTCGATGCCGCCGGGCGCTTCGACCGCGAGGCCGGCGACGACGATCGGATCGTCGTCGATCTGCTGCGTACTCATCGGGTCGCCTCCGGAGAAGTCACTGCGGCGGAAAGGATTTCCGCGATGCCCTCGACCTGGTCATTGAGGTAGAAGTGCCCGCCGTCGAACATCGTCACCGACAGTTGCCGCTCGGTGTGCTGCTGCCAGGCGAACAGGTCACCGATCCCGACATAGGCGTCCTCGCTGCCGCCCATGGCGTGGATACCGGTGCCGATGGTGACGTCCTTGGCGCAGGTGTAGGCGTCGAACGCGCGGTAGTCGCCCTTCAACGCGGGCAAGGCCATGCGCATCAACTCGCGGTTCGCCAGCAGATCGGCGCCGGTCCCCTGCAGCCCGCCGACATGGTCGAGCAACTCGTCGTCCTCGGTCGGATGCGGCGGCATATCGGCCACCTGCCACGGCGCGCACGCGCCGGAGACACCGAGCATCCGGACGGGAACGCCCGCGGCCTCGGCCAACCGGGCGAACTCGAAGGCCACCATGGTGCCCATGCTGTGGCCGAAGATGGTGATCGGCTCACCCCGGTTGAACGGCGAGCGCGCGAATTCGTCGAACGCGTCCGCGGCGGTCTCCTGGATGGTCTCGCGCACCGGCTCGTGCGCTCGATCCTGCCGACCCGGGTACTGCAGCAGGATCACGTCGAAATGCGCGCTGAGTGCCTTGGAGAAGGGCCGGTACGTCGAGGCGCCGCCGCCCGCGTGCGGACAGATCACCAGTGGTGGGTTGGCCGCGGACCGCGGTTTGTGAAACTTTCGGATCCAGCCCGGTGTACTAGCCATTACCTGATCTCCTGCCTGGCACCACGATCGCGGTGCTTCACTGCCACATCCGTCGCATGACCAACATCCCCAGATCCGAGTCGTCGAGAATCTCGGTATCGCCGATCCGGCGATCGGCGTCCTCGGCGATGGCACGCAGGGTGTTGGTGAAAGCGGACTCGATGATCTGAATGTCGTTGTCGTCGAAGCAGTCCTCGGCGTAGAAGACGACGACCTGAAGGGGTTCGCCCGGGAACAGCAGGTCCGCGGGGAAGATCATGATCAGCAGCGCGTTGTCGGTGGCGCCGCGGCCCTCGAACGACACCAGATCCAGCTGCTCCTCGCCGAGCAACCGCACCAGTTCGTCCCGGCCCGACGGGTAGGACTGGAACACGAACATGCTGTCGAACAGCCTGCGCGCGCCCGCGGCCCGATTCGCCGAGGTCAGGCGGTACTGCTGGAATTCCATGAGCTCGGCGCGGCGGCGCTGAAAGTCGGTGAGCCTGTCCCGCCAGGTCTGCTCGGCGGGCAGCTCGATCGCGACCGGGACGGTGTTCACGAAACAGCCGATGGCGTTGTCGACTTCGTCGAGATCGGCCGGGCGCCCGGAGACGACCTCGCCGAAAACCGCCGCGTCGCCGCCGGTCACGTAGCGCAGCACGTTGGCCCAGGCCAGCTGGCAGACCGCGCTGAACGTGGTGCCGACCGCCGCGGCCAGCTCGGTCAACCCGTCCGCGACCGCGGCGTCGACCGGGAAGCGGTGCGCCACCGGCACTTTCGAGCCGCCAGGCACCCGGTTCGGCGCGACGACGCAGGGTCGCACCCCGGCCAGGTACTCGTTCCACACGGCCTCGGTCGCCTGTTCGCGGTCCTCGGTGCGGCGGAGGAATTCCGCGAAGGTCGCCGGGTTGCCCAGCGGTTCGGCCGTGCCGCCGCTGGCGTAGTCGGCGAAGATCTCGCGCGGCAGCAACTGACCGGACCAGCCGTCGGTGAGGATGTGATGCGAGGCGAGCACCAGCATGTGCTCGCCCTCGGGCAGGTGCACCACGGTCGCGCGCATCAGCGGACCACGCGCCAGGTCGAACACGCCCGCCTGATCGGCGTCGAGGAATTCCAGCAGCCGCGCCTGCGCGTCCGGCTTCGTCGCGAAGTCGACCTCCTCGACGAGGAACTCCATTCGCTCGGCGACGATCGCGTACGGCTGCCCGGCGTGCGAGACCGACACGGCGATGCGCAGATTCGGGTACCGGTTCAGCACGTTGTTCAGCGACCGGGTCAGCCGCGGCACATCGAGCGCGCCGCGCACGGTGATCGTGGTCTGCACGGTGTAGGCGTCACGGCCCGCGCTGCTGATCGCCGTGAAGTACAGGCCCGCCTGTAGCGGCGCGAGCGGATACACGTCGACGTAGCGGCCGTAGAGCGCCTGCCAGCGATCGAGGTCGAGCTGGGTCACGTCGCGAGCAAGGACGTCGCTCGGGGTCAGCCGCCGCGCGGGATCCTCGCGCACGGTCTTGGCCAGCTCGCGCAGTGCACCGGTCCACAGGTCGGCGAGCTCGCGAACGTCGTTGTCGGCCAACGGCCCTGACGGGAAACGGAACGAGGCTCGCAGCACCGGATCCTCGTTGTCGAGCAGTGCGACCGTGTTGATGTCGAGCAGCGCGGGCGCGGGCATGGCCGGGTCGGCGTGACCGCCGAGGTAGCCGAATTCCGGTGCGGCATCCCAGTCCTGGACCGTGCCCGCCGCGTCGGGCACGGCGAACCGGCCCATGTAGTTGAAGCTGAGCTGCGGCGGCGCGGACGCGGCCAGGCGCGGCGCGGTGTCGGCGTTGAGGCGGCGCAGCAGCCCCCAGCCGATGCCCGCGTCGGGCACCGCACGCAGCTGTTCCTTGACCGCCTTGACCGCGCCCACCATGTCCGGCTCGGCCGCGACGGTGAGCGCGACCGGATAGGCGGTGGTGAACCAGCCCACGGCGTTGGCGAGATCGACTCCGGCGAAGAGGGTTTCGACGCGACCGTGCCGTTCCATGGTGAGCTTGACCGTGTCCGCGTCGCGGTCGCGGGCCTGCCGGAACCGTCGGGTGGCGACGGCGAGCGCGGCCACTTGGATGTCGAGGAAGTCGCAGCCGAAGGCCTGCGCGGCGGTGGTCATCAGGTAGTGCGTGTCGGCGGTGTCCAACTCGGCGGTGATCTCACGCACCGTCGCCACCGTGTCGACGGCGGCGTCGAATGCCCGCGCGCCGAGCGGTGGATCGGCACTGTCCGCGATCGCCTGCCACGCGGGCAAGGTCTCGACCACGGCGTCGGCCGCGGCCAGCTGGACCAGTCCGGTGTTCCACGCCTGCACCGAGGTGCCGAGGTCGGCCGCCGAAAGTTCTTCCTGCGCCCACAGTCTGCGTAGATCCTCGTGGATGACGCGCCACGAGACACCGTCGACCACCAGGTGGTGCAGCACCAGCAACAACCGGCCCGCCGTGCGATCGCCGGTGTGCACCCAGGCCGCACCGAGCATGCGGCCCGCCGCCGGGTCCAGTTCCTCGGCGATCCGGCGCAACTGTTCGTTCAGGAGGACGCTCGCGCTGGATTCCCATGCGGCACCGTCGATCTCGACGTCGTACAGGGTGGGGCGACGGAACGGCTCATCCGTGCGCGGCACGTAGTAGGCGGTACGCCCGGCCGGCCCGGCCGCCAGGCGGGCACGCAACAGCGGATGCCGGTCGATCAGGGCGTCGAGCACCGACGTCAGCTGCTCGACGGTGCTGCCCGCCGGGGTGACCACGGCCGTCGCCTGACTGTAGGCGGCGTAGTCGGCGCTCTGCTCGATCAGCAGGGTCGCGATCGGGTTCAGCGGAATCCAGCCGGTGCCGTCGCCGGATTCGACCAGCGCGGGCGCGCTCGACAGGTCGATCGGCTCGGTGGCCGCGGCGATGAGCGCGATGGTGCGTGCCGCGAACAGCGCGCTCGTGCTGATCAACAGGCCGCGCTTCTTGAGCGCCGAGGCCATCCGGATCGCGCTGATGGAATCGCCACCGAGCGCGAGGAAGTCGTCGTCGGCGGCCAGTTCGACCTGCGCGGTGAGGCCGAGCACCTGCCGGATCACCTCGGCGACCGCCTGCTCGGCCGGATCACGCAGCGCCCGGCCGCGACCGGTGTCGCCGCCGAGTTCGGGCACGGGCAGCGCCCTGCGGTCCAGCTTTCCGTTCGCCGTCAGCGGCAGCGCGGCCAATTTCACCAGCGCCGAGGGGATCATGTACTCGGGCAGCCGATCAGCGAGGAAAGCCCTGATGGCGCCGGCATTCTCGGACTCGGCGCCGGATTCGAACGCCGATCCCGACTCGGGCACGTAGTAGGCGACCAAGGCCGCGTCGGCGTCGCGGTTGATCGCGATGGCCGCCGCGGCGGCGATGCCGGGCGCCTGACGCAGCACCGAGCCGACCTCGCCGAGCTCGATGCGGTGACCGCGCACCTTCACCTGGTCGTCGATCCGGCCCAGGTACTCCATGCTGCCGCTGGGATGCCAGCGCACCACGTCACCGGTGCGGTACATCCGCGCGCCGGGCTCGTCCGCGAACGGGCAGGCGACGAAGGTCGCCGCGCTCAGGTCGGGGCGGCGATGGTAGCCCTGCGCGAGTTGCGCACCGCCCAAATACAATTCACCGGTCACCCCGGGCGGCACCGGCCGCAGCCGATCGTCGAGCACATAAACCGTCGAATTCCACTCCGGTTGGCCGATCAGCGCCGACCGGAACTCCTCCGGCCTGGCCAGCGCCCCCGCGAAGTTCTCGTGCATCAGGTCCATGGCCGCCTCGGTCGGCCCGTAGAGACCGAGGACGGTGCCGCCGAACACCCGGCTCGCCTCCTCGACCAGCGGCGGCGGTACCGCCTCGCCACCGAGGTAGACGAAGCGCATGGACCGCAGGCGGGCCGGATCGGGCGCGGCGTCGAGGAAGGCCCGGGTCACGCTGGGCACCAACGAGATCTGGGTGATCTGGTGCCGATCGATGATGCCCGCCAGCGCCTCCACATCGGCCTGCCACCAATCCGGCGGCGGCAGCACTGTGGCCGAGCCGGTGCACAGCGCGTTGACCAGTTCGAAGACCGAGACGTCGAAGCCGATCGGCGCCTTCTGCAGGATGCGCTCCGCGCCGAAACCGAGGTAGTCGCGCATCCATTGGACGTGGTTGACGACGCCGCGGTGGTGGTTCACCACGCCTTTGGGTCTGCCGGTGGTACCCGAGGTGTACAGCAGGTAGGCGGCGTCGAACGGGTGGATCGGGCGCGCGAGTTCCTCGGGCCGGATCGCGCTTCCGTCCAGGCGCGCCGCGGCGCCCTGCTCCGCCTCGTCGGCCAGATCCAGGATCGGAACGCCCGCAGTGCATTCCGGGTCCAGCAATCGGTCGGGACGCGCCGAGCGGACCAGCAGGGCCGGCTCCGCGTCGCCGAGCATGAACTCGATCCGATCGGCGGGATAGCTCGGATCGATCGGCACATACACCGCGCCGGTACGCAGCACGGCCGCGAAGACCACGGGCAGCCATTCGCTGCGCTCGGCGAAGACACCGACCCGGTCGCCCGCGCGGATACCGCGCTCCAGCAGCCGCCGGGCGAAACGGTTCACCCTGGCATCGAATTCGGCGTAGGTCAGCTCGATGTCGCCGAAGATCACCGCGACCCGCTCGGGATGCTCGCGCGCCGACGCGCGAATCATCGCGTCGACGCTGTCCGCCTCGATCGGCACCACACCGCCGCGCGACCAGCTCCGCACCGCGGCACGGTCGGCGGCGCTGAGCACGAGCAGCTCGTCCACGCTGCGCTCCGCTGCGGCGGCGGCCAGCGTCGCGTCGATGTAGTCGTGCAGTCGCTCGATCGTCGGCTCGTCGAAAAGGTCTGTGCGATAGGTGATCTGCACGTCGACGCGGTCGCTGTGCAGGAACGCCTCGACCGCGACGGGCAGCAGCGAGGCGCCGTGGTCGGCCAGTTGCCAGCTGGTCACCGCGCCGGGCAGCTGCGGTCCGTCGATCTTCTGGTCCAGGAACAGCACCATGGTGTCGAACAGCGCGGAGCCCACGTTGCCGGTCGCGCGGTTGACCGCGCGCACCACGCCCTCTTGCGGAAAGTTCTTGTGCCGGAACGCTTCGGTCGTCACGGTCCGCACGTAGTCGACCAACTCGCCGAAGGTGTCGGCGCTCCCCCGCTCGCGCAGCGGGTCGAGCCGCAGCGGGATCATGTTGCTGAAGTTGCCGATCAGCAGCTCCATGCCGGACTCTTCGCGGTTGGCCACCGTGGTGCCGATGACGATGTCGGCCTGGCCGGTGAGCTGGCGCAGCGCGACGTAATAGGCGGCGAGGAACACCGAGAACGGAGTCGTGCGCAGTGCCGCGCTCAACCCGCGCAGGCCGGCGTCGGCCGCCGCGCCGAGCAGCCGGTCCAGGCGGCTGCCGCGTTCGGTGACGGTGGCCGGGCGCCGGTTGTACGGCAGCGGCAGTTCGGGCACCTCGCCGTCGAACCGACCGGCCCAGAAGTCGCTGTCCGCAGTGTGATCCGCGGTCGCGAAGCGGTCCTGTTCCCACTCGGCGAAGTCGGCGACCTGACGACGCAGCGGCTCGACCGTGATCGCACCGGCGATCGCCTCGCGATAGAACCGCTCGACATCCTTGGACAGCGCGGGCAAAGTCATGCCGTCCCAGGCGATGTGCTGGATCACGACGATCACGACGAGCCTGCGCGGGTCGACCCGCACGAAGTCCAGTCGCAAGGACGACTCGTTCGACAGGTCGAATGTCTCGTGCGCGGCCGCCGCGATCCGCGCGTCGAGCGTGCGCGCCGCCTCATCGGCCGGGAGCGCGGTCAAATCGAGGTCGCGGACCCGTGGCGCGAGTTCGGGATGAATGCGCTGGTACGGATTGCCGTGCTCGTCGTTGTGATAGGTGGTGCGTAGCACCTCGTGGCGGCGCACCAGTGCCAGAAAGGCTTGCCGCAGTGCGTCATCGACGACCTCGCCGACGAAGGTCAGCGCCAGGCACAGGTTGTAGGCGGTGCTGTCCGGCGAGATCTGCTGGTGGGCCCACACATAGCGCTGCCCGAAGGACATGGCCGCGCGGGACGGATCCCGGCGCTGCGGCACGGTGGGCGTGCCCGCCAGGCCCTCGGCGGCGAGCCTGGCCCGCATCGCTTCCTGTAGGTCTTCCAGCGATCGCATCTACGTCAAACCAATCTTTTCTCGAAACAACCGGTGCGGAAACGCATTGCGCGCTACACCAGGGCCGCCGGCGTGGGCAGGTCGATCTCGGCCAGCTCGAGCAGGATTCGCGCCACCTGCACCAGCCGGTCCGGCGACGGCTCGGCGGCGAGCAGGCCCGCGCTGATCCGGCGCACGGTGCGACCCTCCAGCACCCCGGTGACCCCGAAGCCCGGCACCGCGAGCAGTCCGCGAATCTGACCGGTCAGCGTGGTCGCCAGGATCGAGTTGCCGCCGACGTCGAAGAAGTCGGCCTCGACGCCGAGCCGATCGAGGCCGAGCACCTGAGCGGTGATGTATTCGACCGCCGCCTCCACCTCGTTCGCCGGGGGCACATAGACGTTGCGCTCGTCGGCGTCCTCGGCGAACCGGGCGGCGACCGCGGCTCGGTCGAGCTTGCCGTTGGCGGTCAGCGGGATCGCGTCGAGCACCTCGATGGTCTCGGGAATCATGTAGCCGGGTAGCAGTTCTCGCAGTTGCTCGGTGAGCGCGTCGACCTCGGCCACCCCCGCGGTGGTCACCGCGGCGGCGAGTCGCCCGGAGGACGTGAGCAGCGCGACCGCCTCACGGACCGGCGCGAGCCCGAGCAGGGCCGCCTCGACCTCGCCGAGTTCGACCCGGTAGCCCCGGATCTTGACCTGATGGTCGGCACGGCCGAGGAAGTCGACGGTGCCGTCGGGCAGGTACCTGGCCAGATCGCCGGTGCGGTACCAGCGCACGCCGTCCACCTCGACGAACCGGTCCGCGGTGCGCTCCGGGTCACCGCGGTAACCGTCCGCGACGCTCGCACCGCCGATCCACAGTTCGCCGAGCACCCAGTCCGGGCAGTCCTCACCGCGCTCGTTCACCACGCGCAGCCGCACATTGGCCAGCGGCGTGCCGTACGGCACGTTGACCCATGCGGCCGGGAAGTCGTCGGTCACCTCGCAGACGGTGGAGTGGATCGCGGTCTCGGTGGTACCGCCGAGGCCGACGAAACGAAGTCCGGGCACCAGCGCGCGCGTGCGCTGTGCGAGTTCGGTTTTCACCTTGTCGCCGCCGGTCAGCACGAGCCGCAGCGAACGCAGTTGGTCCGGCGTCGCGAGATCGAGCAGCATGCCGATCAGACCGGGCGCGCAATTGAGCACGGTGACACCGGCTTCCGCGATGAGCGCGGCCCACGCGGCCGCGTCGCGCTCGGACTCGGCGTCGACGCAGGCGAGCGCACCGCCCACCGAAAGCGGCGCGAAGATGTCGTAGACCGAAAGGTCGAAGCCCAACGCGGACAGTCCGATCAGCCGATCGTCACGGCCGAGTTCGAAGCGGGTGCCGATCGCGTCGACGGTGTTGGCTGCGGCCCGATGACCGACCTCGACGCCCTTCGGCTCGCCGGTCGAGCCCGAGGTGAACAGTACGTAGGCGATCGCGTCGGCGGATGTCGCCACCGGCTGATCCAGCCGGGGCCCGGTCAAGGCGTCCGCGAGCACGACCCCGGTCACCGTGTCGGGCAGCGCCGCGGCCCCGTCTACGATCGCCACCCGCGCAACGCCGCGCGCGAGGATCCGATCACGACGTGCGCTCGGCTGGTCGACACCGATCGGCAGGTAGGCCGCGCCCGCGGCGAGCACACCCAGCACGGCGGGAATCTGCCGGTGCCCCTTCGGAACAACGACGGCGACGGTGTCGCCGGGCGCGACGCCGGCAGCGGTGAGCGCGCGGGCGACCGCGAGCGCCTGATCGGCCAGCTCTCCGTAGCCGGCCGACCCGCCGTCACGCCAGCGCAGCGCGACGCGGTCCGGATGCTGTCGCGCGAGCGCGAAGAACGTGTCGTGCAGGGTGCGGCCGCCCAGGTCGGCAGCTGTGTCGTTGGCTGAATCGCGCACCGCGCGTTGCGCTTGCGGCAGCGCGAGAGCCAGCTCGGCGGACCAGTCCGCGTCCGGCCGCACGAGCGCGGTGAGCATGTCGCGGAATTCGGCGAACATCGCCTCGGCGACACCGTCGGGCAGCGCGTCGCGGCGGATGTCCCAATTGACGAGCAGGCCACCGGCCAACTCGACGACCTGCGCGTCCAGGTCCACCTGCGGCCCCTGCGACAGAATCCAGACCGGCTCGCCGAACACGCGAGTGACGCGTTCGGAGAACAGCTCTCCCAGATCGAGACCCGAGGTGAACACCACCGAGGGCGTTACCGGTGCGCCGCGCAGCCTGCCCAGATCGCGCAGCACATCCAAGCCCTCGTAGCCGGAGTGCACTGCGGCAGTGTGCAGTTCGCGCTGCAACCGCTTCGCCCGCGCCACCATCGATTCGGTGGTGCGCGCGTCGACGTCGACCAGCACGGAATTGGTGAAATCACCCACCACGCGATCTATGTCGTCGTGCAGCGGCTCGCGCGCGAACAGCGGCAGGTTCAGCAGGAAGCGCTGCCGCGCCGACCAGCGCGCGATGGCCTCGCTGAACACGGTGGCCAGCGCGACCGCGGGGGTCACGCCGTTGCCGTGCGCGTGCTGCTGCAGCCTGGCCTTGTCCGCGGCGTCGAACCAGTGGTGCAGGCGGATGCTGCGCGCCGGGTCCGGCCGCTCGTTCTCCGGCACCACCGGCAGCGAGGGGATATCCGGCAGGGTCGGCGCCTTCTGCGCCCACCACTGCGCGTCGGCGGAATTGTCCGGCGCGGTGCGCGCTTTGGCGGCGAGGTATTCGCGGAAGGTGAAGCCGAGCGGCGCCAGCGTGTCGTCGTCGGCCTCGTAGAGCGCGGCGAGATCGTCGAGGATGCGCCGGTAGCTCTGCGCGTCGGCGGCCACCATGTCGACGTCGAGGTGCAGGCGGTGCGCGCCGTCGGGCAGCACCGTGACCGCGATGTCCACCACCTGGCCCGCCGCGACGTCCATGCGCTGGTGGCTCTTGTCCTGGCGGATGTCCTCGAGCGTGCTCGCCACCTCGGCCGCGGCGTGCGCGCTCAGGTCGAGGGTGTGACAGACCGGCACCAGCGGCTCGGCCAGGATGCGCTGGGTGCCGCTGTCCAGGAACTGGGCCCGCAGCATCGCGTGCCTGCGCACCAGGCGTTCGGCCGCACGGCGCATCCGCGCGGCCTCGAGGCCGTGGCCGTCGAATTCGACGTACAGGTGGGCCGCGACACCGCCGAGCCGCTGATCCTGCCTGCGGCCGACCCAGTACGCGTGCTGCATCGTTGCCAACGCGAATTCGTCGGTGTCGCTTCCGGTTTCGGCGACCGGGGCAGGCGCGCTCGGTTCGGCCGCCTGGCTCACTCCCAGCAACTCGGCCCATCCGGTGATCGTGGGGTTCAGCGCGAGGGCCGAACTACGCACGTCGTAGCCCTGTTTGCGCCACTTGGCCGCCAGGTGCATGAGCTTCATCGAATGCATGCCCAGGCTCACCAGATCGTCGTCGTAACCCACCGTTTCGGGTGCTACACCGAGATCTGCCGCCACCATGTCGCGCAGTTCAGCCTTGCCGAACATCAGACTCCTCACCAGCCGAGAAACAGCCCATCGGACCGCAGAGGCAAGCCTTGCCTAACCTCAAGGCATGGTAACCCACGAAGGGTGCCCAGAGGCAGAGTGTGGTTTGCCTAACCTATTTGCTATGTCTTGTCACCGGCACATCACCGGTTAACCGGCTCACTCTGCGGCGAGCTCGGCCAGTACCGCCGCCCACCGGTCGAGCAGGACATCGGTGTCCGCTTCGTCCAGAACCGCCGCGTTGACGTCGAATTGGGCGACCAGGGAAGCCACGCCCGCGCGCGGGACCACCGCCGACGTCACATCGACGGTGAAGCGCACCGGCAGGTCGGGATGACCGGCGACGCCGAACTCCGCGGTGAACTCCGCCAGCGGCGCGGGCGCCCACGGCCCCGAGCCGAAGCTCAGCACATCGAACCGCCCGAGGTGATTGAGCCGGACCTGACCGCGCGCGTCGAGCGTGCGCTCGTCCAGCGGCAGCGGCCACGCACCCGGGGACCAGTCGCCGAGGTCGCCCACGGGCACCAAGACCGTCTCCTCCACCGTGAACCACCCGACCTGACGGGTGTCGTCGTCGGCGGGCCTGCCGTGCGACTCCCTGGTCAACGCGACCCGCCCCGTGGTGTCGGCACTGTCGGCGAAGGTGCGCGCACAAGCCAGGATCAGCATGTCCTCCAGCGAGATTCCGGTGTCGGCGCAGCGGGCGAGCAGTTGTTCGGTGTGCTCGGGACCGAGTTCACATACCCGCTGGATCACCTTGGCCGCGCGGTCGGTGGCGGGATCGGTGAGCCGACCGCCGAGCACGGTGCCGAGAATCGGCAACGGCGCGCGCGGCGCCGCAGCCGGATCGCCGGTGCGTGGCGTCTCGTCGATCGGAAGCTCACCCTGATCGAGCCTGCGCAAGTCGTCGCCGAGGATCAACCAGGAGACCACGTCGACGGCGAGATGATGGATGGACAGCAGCAGGCGCCGCCGCCCCGGCCCACCGTCGAGCACCGTCGCGGCGAGCATCCGCCCCGCCTGCGGGTCGAGCCGGTCCACGTTCTCGGCCAACCGGGCGGCGGGTCCTGCGGCGTCATCGGCGACCACCGTCAAAGCGGTTGCCGCGTCGGCGGCTTCGTCGACGACCAGCACCGGGGCGGCGTATGTTTCGGTGTCCAGATGCGAACGCAACGTCGGATGCGCGTCTGCCAAGGCGTTCAGCCGATCCGCGATCAGCTCGATCGCCGCGTCGTCGGGCAGCGTGATCACCTGGCTCTGCGCGAGATAGCGGTAGTCGCCGTTGGCGACGATCTCGTGGGCCAGCGCGGTGAGCGGCAGCACCGTGCCCGCGGGCGTGCGCGCCGCCGCCGGCATCGGCACGGCCGCCGCGGCATCGAGGATGCTCGCGAGCTCCCGCAGATCCCCTGCCGTGACAACGTCTTTCGCGGTGACCCGATAGCCCGCGCCACGCAGCCGAGACACCAGATCGATGACGCCGATGCTGTCGATACCCAGGTCGGCCAGGTTGTCCAGCACGCCGACCGCCGCGCGCCGCTCGCCCATCGCCGCGATCAGCGCGAGCAGGGTTCGCTCGGTCTCGGTGGCAGGTTCGGCCACCACCGCATCGGTGACCGGCGCGTGCAGCAGCGCGGTCGCGGCGTGCACATCGAGTTTGTCGTTGCGGTTCAACGGAATCTGTTCGACGTGCACGATCCTGGTAGGCACCAGGAACCGCGGCAACCGCAGCGCGAGCGCGGCGCGGATCTCGGCGACGGAACGATCGGCAACGACCAAGGCGCCCAGGCGGGTCCTGCCGTTCTCCACGAAAGCCAGTGCGGCGGCCTGCTCTACACCGTCGAGTTCGCGCAGCACCACCGTCGCCTCGTCGGGCTCGACCCGATAGCCGTTGATCTTGACCTGGCTGTCGATGCGACCCTCGTAAACGACCGTGCCCGCGGCGGTACGGCGCACCAGATCGCCGGTGCGGTAACGCCTTACGCCAGAGCCGGCGACGAAGGCGGCCGCCGTGGCGCCGGGCCTGCCGAGGTAACCGAGCGCGAGCTGCGCACCGGAGAGGTACAGCTCGCCGTGGCCGCCCGGCGGCACCGGGCGCAGGCGATGATCGAGTACCTCGGCCGACAGGTTGTCGAAGGTGCGGCCGATGGTCGGGGCCGGATGCTCGTGCACATCGGCCATCAACGCTTCCACCGTGGTCTCGGTGGGTCCATAGAAGTTGATGACCCGGGTGGTCGGCAGGCGGCGCAGCCGCGTCCAGGTGTCCTGACTGATCGCCTCGCCGCCCAACGCGAGCACCAGCAGCGGGCAGCGCTCCCCGCCCGCCTCATCCGGATCGGTACTCGCGGTGAACAACCCGGCGGCGATCAACCGGCTCAACATCGACGGCGAGGTGTCGAAGATGTCGATTCGCTGCCGCTCGATCGCCGCGACGATCTGCTCGGCGTCGGCGCGTACCTTGTCCCCGAGCAGCACGACGGCGTGCCCGCTGAGCAGCGCGACGGTCGGCTGCCAAGCCGCGTCGAAACCGGTCGACCAGCCGTGGCCGATCCGCAACTGCCGTCCGGTCCGCGCGGCGAGCGGCCCGAAGATGCGGCGCTCGTGGTTGGACCAGTGGTTCAGCAGCGCACCATGCGGGACCACAACGCCTTTCGGGCGGCCCGTGGTGCCCGAGGTGAACACCATGTAGCAGGGCGCGTTCCGATCCCGCCGCGACACCGCCACATTCACCTCGGCCGTGCCGGACGCACCGAGCACGCGCAGGTCGCCCTGCTCGTCGGGTACCGCGTGCACGAACTCGCGCCCCTGTGCACGGACCAAGGTCAAGGTGTCGGCGAGCGACTCGTCGCCCAGCACGACGCCGACGTCGGCGACCTCGAACATGTAGGCGAGCCGGTCGGCCGGGGTGGCCGGGTCGACGTGCACACAGAGCGCGCCGGCTAGCCCGATCGCGAACGGCGCGTGCAGCACTCGACGATCACGCGGCAATACGACGGCCACCGCGGCGCCGGGCCGGACACCGGCGCCGCGCAGTCCGGCGGCCAGATTCCGCACGGCCGCACCGAATTCGGCGAAGGACTGCGCCCCCGCGTCGTCGACCACGGCGACCCGCTCGCCGACTCGCGCGGCGGCCGCTAGCAACGCCTCCGGGACCGAGTCGTACTCCACCGGCGCCTGCGGCGCGACGGTCAGCGCGGCGGGTTCGTCCGCGAGCAACAGGTCGATATCGCAGCCGCGCTCGGCTGTGATCATCCGGCGCATCACCGTGAGCACCCGCTGCGCCAAGTGATCCGGATCGAATCGGTCCACCAGGTCGGGGCGAATCTCCACCCTGGTGATCAGCCGCTCGTGCTCCACCACCGGCACCACCGCGATCGGGTAGTGGCTGGGGGAATCGATCCGGCGCGGTCGCATGGTGGCGCCACCGGCCAGCTCCATCGAAGTGGTGATCGCGCCGAGCGGAGTGTTCTCGAAGACCAGCAGCGTGTCGAAAAGCTGTCCGACGTCGGCATGTTTGGTGATTTCGGCGATGCCGAGGTACTCGTGCGCGCGCAAGCGCGCGACCGTGCGCTGTAGCTCCGCACCGATCTCCGCGGGCGACCGCTCGTCCATCCGCACCCGCACCGGAATGGTGGTGACGAGCGCACCGACCAGCCGATCGGCCTGCGGCAGCGACGCGTCGCGGCCGGAGGTGGTCTGCCCGAACACCACGTCGTCGCGGCCGGTCAGTCCGGAAAGCACCCGGGCCCATGCCATCTGGCACACCGTGTTCATGGTGATGCCGTGCGCGCGGGCCCAGCTCGCCACCAGTTCGGTTTCCGCACAGTCGAATTCGGCCGTCCCGAGCACCGGGATCGCACCCGGCGCGGGCGGCGCGAGCATCGGCATCGGCGAGAGCCCCGCCAGCGCATCGGTCCACGCCGCGATGGAGGCCTCGGTGTCGCGGGTGGCCAGCCAGGCCGCGTGCTCGCGCAGTGGCGGCGCGGGCGGCAGCGCCGATCCGGCGCCGCCGTACAGCGCGATCAGATCGGCGAAGATCAGCGGGATGGACCAGCCGTCGACCACGATGTGGTGTGCGGTGCAGATCAATTCGTAGGAGTGCTCGGCGACCCGCGCCGCGACCACCCGGAACAGCGGGCCGTTGTCCAGGTCGATGCGGACCCGCCCTTCGTCCCAATAGAGCTGCTGGGCTGCGGCTTCCGGGTCCTCGGCCCCGCGCAGATCCACCTCGCGCCAGCCGATCCGCCCGTCCGAGGTGATCACCAGAACCGGATGCGGCAGACCGTCGGTCAGCACCGCCGCACCGAGGTGCGGATAGCGTTGCAGCACTTGGTCGAACGCCACCCGCAGTCCGGAGAGATCGGCCAGGTCGTCGATCCGCGCGGCGAAGGTCACCAGGTACGGATCTACCTCGCCGGACATGGTGCTGACCGAGTAGAGACCACGCTGCAGCGGCGACAGCGCGACTACGTCGAGGATCTCGGTGCTCACTTGGCGCCGAACTTCTTACCGAGCGCGGCCAGCGCGGCGGGATCGAGGCCGGACGCGCTCATCGGCGCCGCGGCGGCCTGCGCCGGTGCGTCGGCCGCGGGCGCGCCCTCGGTCAGTTGCGTGGCGAGTTCATGCACCGTGGGGAAGGCGAACACGGTCTGCACATCGAGCACATAGCCCTGTTCGCCCAGATCGGTGACCAGGCGCAGTGCCGCGATCGAGTCGCCGCCGAGGGAGAAGAAGGTGTCCGCGCGACCGACCTCGTCGTCCTCGTCGAGCTCGAGCACCTTCCGGATCGCCGCGGCGACAACGCGTTCCGCGTCGGTTTGCGGCGCACCGCCCAGCCCTGGACCGCCCGCGAGGCCGCCGTCGGCGCCCGCTCGAATGAAAAGCTCCGTGCCGAAGACGATGTCGGTGTCGGTGTCGGTAGCCCATGCCGCACAACGTCGTTCGAGGTGGGCGGCGAAGTCGTCGAGGACACGGCGGCTCGACAGGGCCGGGAACTCCAGGGTGACGGTCACCCCGTCCGCGTCGATCGCGACGTCCACGGTGAGATCGACACCGTGGGGACGCGCGGTGCGCCGGTGCACTTCGCGCACGGTGTATTCGGGTGTGCTGAGCGCGATCGGTCCATCGGCACGCACCCCGATCAGCGCCTGGAACAGCGCGCCGGTGACCACCGCCGCGGTGCCCTTCAGCTGATGGGTGAGCTGTTCGATCCTGGTCTGCGCGTTGGCGCGCGCCTCGACCGTGCAGGCCGCGGTGGCGTCGACGAGCTCGCGCGGCCCGCCGGCGCGCACCGAATCCAGCCGCAGCACCAGCTGATTCGCGATATTGCCGAGCACCGTGCCCGGATCGGCGGGCGTCTGTCCCGGCTCGACCAGACCGATCAGCACATCGTCGCCGATGCCCGCCTCGGCCAGCGTCCGGGCGACGAGCGCGGCGAAGACCACGCTCGCATCGTGCGCACCGCGCAACGCGTCGAACGTGGACCGCGCGAGGCGGAAGGACCGGCGTGGCCCCTGCGCGCCGGGCTCGTCGTCGAGAATCGGCGTCGCCCGGTCGGGCAGGTTCGCGAGTCGCGTCGTCCAGTAGGCCAGCGCCGGGTCGGCGGTGGCGGTGCTGCCCAACGCTTTCAGCTGGGCGGCGACCAGGCTGCGGTACTGCGCGCCCGCGGGCTCGGCCTGGCCGTGCTCGTATGCCGCGAACAGTCCGGTGGCCAGCAGGTCGAGCGTGCGGTCGTCGGCCGCGACCGGGTGCACCGTGAGGGAGACGACAGTGCGGTCGGACAACGCATAGCGCCGCAGGCGGATCGGAAGCTCGTGTACCAGGTCGAAGCGGTGCACGGCGTCCGAGCGCAGCGCGGCGTCCAGCGCGGCCTGCTCGATTCGGACGGTCTCGACCACGGCGTCCGGGACCGGGAGCACGCGCTGGTAGGGCACACGGCGGTCGTCGGGGAAGACGGTGCGCAGGATCTCGTGCTCGGCTAGCAGCGCAATGGCCGCTTGCTCGAACGCCTCGTCGTCGAAGTCGCCGGTGACCTCCAGCGCGACGAACAGATTCGCGGCGGCGGTGCGCCGCAGCCGTTCCGGCAGCAGCACCGCCTGCTGCGCGAGTGACAGCGGCGTGCCACGATCACCAGAGGTGGTGGCCCTGTTCACATTTCGCACCAGCGAATCTGACATCTTCGATCCTTCCGAGCACCGCGGCAACCATTGGGGAAACCACCGCGGCCACTATTTACCGATCAAGCAAGCGGGGGCGGACAGCGCATGGCTACCCACCCCCGGTTAAAGTTAGCCTATCCTAAAACAGCTGTGGTCAGCGGACCAGCCCGCGGCTACTTACTCACCGCCGCGAACGTCGCGTCGAGCTTGTCCAGGACGAAGGGCACCGACAGCGGCGTCGGGGTATTGATCGCGCTGATCGTCGTCACGTCGACGAAGGCGATGCCGTTGCGCTGCACCGAAGGCAACTGGTCGTAGCCGGGCAGCCGCTTGAACTTCTCCTCGAACGCCGGCAGCGCGCCGCAGACCAGCATGTCGGAGGTCAAGTCGCCCAACCGTTCCGGTGACAACGCCAGGCGGCCACCGGCGGGCGCCTCCTGCGCGATCTTCTCGGGGATCGACATGCCGAGGCGGTTGAACAGCACGGCCGAGCCGTCCTTGGGGTCGGCGAGCACCATCAACTGCGCGGGTCCGGTCAGCATGCAGGTGAGGAAGGTCTTACCGCGCAGACCCGGGTAGCGCTGTGCCACCTGGTCGATCCGGCCGTTGACGTCCGCGACCACCTTGTCCGCGTCGGCCTGCCGGTGCAGCACCTTGCCGAGCGTCGCGAGCTGATCCGACCACTGGTCCACCTGCGCGTTGGGCGTCACCGGTCCGATCGTCGGCGCCAGCTTGGACAGCTTCTCGTACATCGCCTTGTCGACCATGAAGCCAGGCACCAGGATCAGATCCGGCTCCAGCGCGGCGATCTGCTCCACCACATCGGCGCCCATGCTGAGCACCTTGGCCTCGTTCAGCGAGTCGGGCGCCCACGGCACCTTCGACTTGCTGCCCATCGAAACGTTGTCCGCGTAGCCGACGGGGGTCACGCCCAGCGCCAACGTGGCGTCGAGCCACTGGTTGCCCAGGGTGACGATGCGCTTCGGGGTGCCACTGACCGCGGTCTCACCGAGCGAATGGGTGATCGTCACCGCACCGGCGGCATCCTCGCCCTTGTCGCCGGAGCCGCAGGCCGCAGTGGTCAACAGCAGGCCCGCCGCGAGCACCGCGACAGCGCGGCCGACCATGCCACGACCTCGTCCAGCCGTTCTTCGGCCCAGCATCATGTCCGTCACTCCTCAAATCGCGGATCAGCCGATCCTTGCCGCAAAAAGGTAAGGCTAAGCAAACACCAGCCAACCATCGTCGGTCCAGGATGCACGATCGCCGGTACGCACCAGCAACCCCGGTGCGAACGGGTCGGCCAGCATCGGACCGGCCGCCGGGTCGCCGACCCGGCCGAGCGCCGCGCCACCGACGAAGACCTCACCGAGCACCCCGGGCCGCACCGGTCTGCCGCGCTCGTCCAGCACGAGCACCCGCGCGCCGGGAATAGGGCGCACCCGCCCGGTGCCGTCCAGCGGACCGCGCGCCACGGCACCCACGTACTCCGGCACCGAATAGGCCACGGTGCCGACCGAACCCGGTGCGGCCGCCGCGAGCGCGGCGGGAAGCGTTGGCGCGGCGTCGGTTCCGATGAGATCCCAGCGGCACACCGACACCTGGTCCTGGCCGATGGCCCGTGCGATCGCGCCGGCCGTCGCCGCCTCCGCGACCACGTGGGTCACCGCGAATTCCATGACCAGCGCGGCCAATTCAGCGGAATCGGCGCACTGCGACGCCGTGGCGACGATCAGCTGCGCGCCATCGGCCAGGGCGGCGAACAGCTCCACCGCCGCACGCGCGTCGACGCGGCGCACCGCGAGCAGTCGCACATCGCGCGCCTGGTAGGCGGGATCGGTTCGCCGGCAGCGCCGATCGGCGGCCACCGCGCGCCGATCCGCGACGGCCACCGCCAGCGCCTCGGCCGGCGGCAGGACACAGGCACCCGCGCCCGATTCCGTCGCGGCGCCGAGCAGCGTCGTCACCAGCCGGACCAGCCGCTCGGCCGCGTCGGTGGCGGGCGTGACCTCGTCGGGCCGCCCGGCCGCCAGCCGATCGAACAGCTCCCCGTAGGTCAATGATTTTGTGCCACAACGTATCGCGGGACGGACGCCGGGAAAGCCGTAGCCGCGGCGGACGACCTCGGTCAGGTCGAGCACGTCGGTGAGGTCGACCCCGGTGGACCACTCGCCGAGCACCCGCTCGCGTTCGGCGGTGGTCAGTTCCTCCTGCGCCACAATGGGCGTCGCCTCGATGAGCGCGGCCAGCCCGGCCACCGTCGGATTGTCGAAAACCACCCGCACGTCGATCGGCACCCCGAATTCCGCGCGCAGCCGCGGCACCAGCCGGTTGGCCAGCAGGGAATGTCCGCCGAGATCGAAGAACGAGTCGTCGGCGCCGACCCGGTCCACGCCGAACAGCTCCTGATACAGCTCGGCGAGCCGAATCTCGGTGGCGGTACCCGGTTCTCGAAAGCCGTGCGCGAGGCGCACCGGCGGCGGGAGCGCGTCGCGGTCGAGCTTGCCGTGCTTGGTCAGTGGGATCCGATCGATCAGCGTGAACGCCGCGGGCACCATGTACTCGGGCAGGCTCGCGGCCGTGTGCGCGCGTACCTGCGCCAGGTCGAGCTCACCCGTGGCGGGAACCACGTAGGCCGCGAGCATGGTCCCGATCGAGCGGTCCGCCGCCGCGACAACCGCGCAGTGCCCGACTCCGGGATGCGCCGCGATGGTCGCCTCCACCTCACCGAGTTCGATACGGAACCCGCGCACCTTCACCTGCGCGTCGGCGCGGCCGACGAACTCGAGCACGCCGTCGGCACCGCGCCGGGCCAGATCGCCGGTGCGATACAACCGCGCACCCGGCAGGAACGGATCGGCGACGAACCGGTCCGCGGTCAGCCCCGCCCGGTGCAGATAGCCACGCGCCAATTGCGCACCCCCCAAATAGATTTCCCCGACAACGCCGTGCGGAACCAGCTGCAGGCGCTCATCGAGCAGATAGCAGTACACGTTGCGATTGGGCACGCCGATCGGCACGATCCGAGTGCCCTGCGGACCATCCACCGGCATATGCGTCGCGGAGACCACCGCTTCGGTCGGCCCGTAGTGGTTGCGCAGTTCGGCGTCGAAGACACCGGCGAACCGGTCGGCCACCTCGCCGAGCAGCGCCTCGCCGCCGACCGGAACATGGCGCAGCGCACGCCATTCGCTCACCTCAGGCAGCAGCAGGAAGGTGCTCAGCGTCGAAGGAACCATGTGCAGCACGGTGATACCGCAGCGCGCGATCAGATCGGCGACGTAGGGGATGTCGCGGAACGCGGCGGGCTTCGGAATCACCAGGCACGCACCGACGGTCAGCGTGACGAAGATATCGAGCAGCGACGCGTCGAAGCTCACCGGCGAGGACTGCAGCAGCCGATCCTCGGCCGTCATCCCCCACTCCGCCCGGAAACCATCCAGGTGCTCGGCGATCGCGGCGTGCGAAACCGCCACGCCCTTGGGCTTTCCGGTCGAACCCGAGGTGTAGATCAGATAGGCGAGATTGCCGGGACGCAGCGGGCGGACCCGATCCCGGTCCGTCGGAGCGTGTTCGGACAACTCGACCGCGGACTCTTCGGCCGCGGCCAACTCGACCGTGCCCAGCACCAGGCGGGGGCCCGCGTCCCGATAGAACTCGTCGATCCGCTCGTCCGGATCGGCCGGGTCGATCGGCAGATATGCGCCACCCGCCTTGAGCACCGCAAGCACCGCGACCACGAACTCGACCGAGTTGCCGAGCCGCAGCGCGACCACGTCCTCGGGGCCGATGCCCTGCCCGATCAGCCAGTGCGCCAGCCGATTCGCGCGGCGATCGAGCCGGCCGTAGGTCAGTGCCAGATCCCCAGCCCGATCAAGGCTCGGCGCCAGCACCGCGGGCGCGTCGGGGGTGGTCGCCACAGCGGCTTCGAACAGCGCGACAACGGTGGTCGGCGGTGTGTCGACAAGCACGCCGTGCGACTGGGCCAGCAACCGCGAACGATCCTGCGGGCCATACATATCCAGCTCGCCCACCCGGGCGTCCGGCGCGGCCAGCGCGCTGTCGAGCAACCGGATGTAATGCGCGAGCAACTGTTCGACCAGGCGGTGTTCGACCTCGTCGGCCCAGTATTCGGCCTCGAGGTGCACACCGTCCACGTCGAAGACGGCGGTGACCCGCAGCGGCACCTGCGGCACCGGGCGGCCGAGGTCGAGGCCGACGGCCGTGACGGCGTCGAACTCGAAGCCGCGCGGCGCCTCGCGCACCCCGAAACCGACCCGCACCAGCTGTTCCAGGCCGTCCCTTCCGTTGCCCCGGTCCGGGTTGATCTCGCGGATCACCCGATCGATGCCGAGTTCCTGGTGCGCGAACGCCGCGGCGCAGTTGTCCCGCACGGCCGCGGCGAACTCGGCGAAGGTGTCGCCCGGCCGCACCGCCGCCCGCAGCAGCACCGTGTTGCCGAAGTATCCGATCACCGACACCGCGGCCGCGTCCCTGGTCGAGACCGGCACCGAGACGAGGAAATCCGTTGCGGCCGTGTAGCGATGGATCACCGCGTGGAACGCGGCGAGCGCCACCGCGAACGGCGTCGAGTCGTGCTCGCCCGCGAACGCGTAGACCCGGGCGAGCAGATCGCTCGGCACCGCGAGCAGGCTCCGTCCGGTCCGCCGGTTCCCGGCGTCCGCACCGATCGGCTTGCCCGGCAACTCGAGTGGTTCCGGCAGCGGACGCAATGTGCGCCGCCAGTAGTCGACCGCCGCGTCATCGGGTGCGGTGGACCCGTCCCCGGGCAGGGCGACGTCGACGAACTGCACACCCGGCGCGGCGGGCGGCGCGGCACCGTTATAGGCCGCGTTCAGCTCTGCGCGCAGCACGCTCCACGAATCGTCGTCCCAGCAGATGGTGTGCGCGACGAGGAGGAAGACGAACTCCTCGGCGCCGGTGCGCACCAGGGTGCAGCGCAGCGGCGCCTCCGCGACCAGGTCGAAGGGGCGGCCGAACTCCCGGCGCGCCAATACTTCCAAGCGTCGCGACCGGCTCGGTTCCGTCAGCTCCGACAGATCGTGTTCGTGCCAGGACGGCACCACATCGGTCCGCACGATCTGACCGGGCTCACCGTCGGCGGCCGGACCGTAGGTGGTGCGCAGGATGTCGTGCCGAGCGACGACGGCGTCGACGGCGGCCGCCAATCGAGACACCACCAGCGGACCGGTCAGACGTTGCGCGACACACACATTGAGGGTGGTGTCCGCAGGATCACGAGTCTGCAGGAACCAGGCACGGCGCTGCGCGGCCGACAGCGGATACCGCGCACCCTCGTCGGCCGCGTTCGATGACCGTTCGGATCTATTGTCCCGCACGCGGTCCGGGGTGTTGGCAATGGTCGACATGATTCCTTCACCCCCCGGTTGAACGTCGCTTCCCGGCTCGCGGCGCCAGCCGCGAGTACCCCCTCGGCAACCCGTCAGCCGGTAACCGGTTCCGGTGTAGCGGTGAGATAACCACCGCGTCTGAAGAATTCGACACCGTCGTGCTCCACGCCGTCCGCAGTGCGCACCCTGGTCAGCACCAGACCACGATTGCGCCCGCGCACCGGATCCGGTCCGCACACCACGACACCGCCGCCTTCCTGCACGATCACCCGCCCCGCGGTGCCGCCGTAGCAGGCCGCGGACACCGAGGCCGAGAGCACCTCGATCCGCTCGCCCCGGTAGTAGGCGAACGCCCGCGGGTACGGCTCGGACAGGGCGCGTACGAAACGCTCCAGATCCACCGCGTTCCACTGCCAATCGATCTGGCTGTCCCGGTCGGACCGCTTGTGGAAGTAGGTGCGCTCGGCCTTGTTCTGCGGGCGCCACACGGCGTTGCCGGATTCGAGCAGGCTCAGCGCCTCGTGCACCGCGCCGGGGATGAGTTCCATTCCGGCCAGGACCAACTCGGTCCCGGTCGCGTCCGGCGGAATCGGCAGCGAGCGCTGCACCAGGATGTCGCCGGTGTCGAGCTGCTCGTCCATCCGGTGCACGGTGAGCCCGAACTCCGACTCGCCGCTGATCAGCGCCCACAGCACCGGCGAGAAGCCGGTGAACTTCGGCAACAGCGAATCGTGCAGATTGAGCGTGCCGTGCGGCGGCAGGTCGTAGAGCTCGGCGGGCATCCAGGTGTACCAGCTGTTCACCACGATGACATCGGGTTCAGCCCGCTTGACCAGATCGATCGTCTCGGCATCGGCGCGCTCGGTCAGATGCACCGGAACACCGTGCTCGCGCGCGAGCTCCTCGACCGAATCCGACCAGATCGCCTTGTAGGACTGCGCACTGGCCGGATGGGTCACCGCGAGCACCACCTCGTGCTCCGAATCGAGCAGCGCCTGCAGGGTTTTGCGGCCCCAGGTCTGGAAGCCGAACGACACGATGCGCATGAACCGAACCTCATCCTCGAAATTAGTAAGGCAAGCCTAGCCTACTGGTTGGCCGCTGTGTTGCCGGACCACGGAATCGCCGCGGCGCGGGCGGGCGTCGAGGCGAGCACCCGATCGGACAACTCACCGAGGCAGCTGAGGTTCGGAAACCCGGGGCCCTGCGCGAGGCCGGCGAGATTCGGCAGATAGAGCTTGGTGTCGAGCCCGGATATCGCGAGATCATGACCGATCGCGGCCTCGATGCGCGACTGCGTGATCGGCCCGCCGATGGCCAGTTCGACCAGATCCGCCGCGTCCGAGTCGAACAGCTCGAGAAACCACAAAGGTTGCCCGCCGGTTGCGTCGACCACGAGGTCGAAGGTGTGCACCTGATCCGGACGCAGTTCGTTGCGCAGCGTGAGCGCGACTCCCGCGCCCTGCTCGGCGACCCGCATCACCCGCCCCTGCAGATGATGAACCCGGCTGTCGCCCAACAGGTTCTCCTGCACACGCACCGAGAAGACGCCGCGATCGGTGCGCCGGACGACATCGCGCCGCTCCTGCAGGCTCAGCGCTCGCCACTTCGCCGGATCGCTGTACAGCGAGTTCTCGAAGTAACTTTCGCCACGGGTATAGATGGTGGCCGCGGGCGAGATCACCGACACAGTGAGCACGTCGTGGCGGACCAGCTCGTCCATCGCCGAACCGGCGGTCTCGCCGCCACCGATCACCGCGGCCCGCGACGACGCGGGCAGCCTGCGCTTACCCGCGAGATCCCAGAAGTCCGCGATGCTCAACACCTTCGGATGGTCGGCCAGCGCGCGGCGCGAGTGCCCGGGACCGGTGATCATCAGCCCGTCCGCGTCGATCTCACTGATCGCACCGTCGGCGTCGGCCACCGAGACCGTCCAGCCATCGGCGGCGGGCGAGATCTTGCGAACCGAACCGAGCACCAGCTCGAGCTCGGTTTTGCGGGCGACCCACTGCAGGTACTTCGCCCAGACGTGGTGGTGCGGGCTCGGCCGCCCCCGGTCGACCCATTCGGCGTAGGTACCACGCTCGACCAGGAACGACGTCCAGCTGAACGCCATCATCGCCTCGTTGATCGCGTGATTGTGACCGCGCGCCCAGGTCGAGTGATACGGGAAGCCGACATCCTTCTCCGGGCTGGTGCCGAGCCGGTGCTGACCGTCGGTCCAGCCGCCGCTCGGCAACCAATTGCCGCCCACCGCATGCGATTCCACGACGATGACCTGGGGTGCTGGCAGATCCAACGCACGAAGCACATGCGCTTTCGCCGCAACCGCCATCGCCTTCGGACCAGCGCCGACCACGAGAAGTCTGTCCACCGGTACTCCCATCTGTGATTCCAGCCACCTCGCAGCTATCGGATCGGGCCGTCAGCTGCGATGACGGTCGGCGAGGCCAGTCGACCGCACGACGTCGAGCGGGTGGCCCGCCCTAATGTGCATAGGCTTACCTTATATTTATGGGCAGTGCCAGCACTGTGGCGAAGAACCCAGGAGCGGCATCACCACGCCCCAAAGGAATGGAAACGCAGATGATCAAGCGCAACGCCCGCGTGGCTACCGCGGCAATCGCCCTCACCGCCGCCGCCTTCGGCGCCCTCGGCACGGTGGCCACCGCCGCCCCCGCGACCGCGACACCGTCCATCGTGCGCACCGCCGCACCGTCGGCCGGCGAACTCCAGTCCAAGCTCGCGCTGGTACTGAACTCCGGCGCTGCGCGTTCCGCGCGTGCGGCCGAGCTCGAGGGCGGCGAGGCCGACCTCGCGGTCGTCGAGCGGGTCGGCGGCGTCATGGGCAGCGTGCCCGGCCTGACCTGGGCGGTGCAGAACCCGAACGCCTCGGGCGACACCCTCGATGCCGATCTGATGGTCACCGTCCCCGGCTACGGCACCTTCCCGCCGATCCAGATCGCCTGGCGCCAGATCGACGGCACCTGGAAGCTGACCAGCGAGTCCGTCGACACCATCGCCTACTACGCGGGGCAGCAGCGCTGATCGCGTAGCGCCGCAACGACATCGGGCCCGGTGCCGCGCATCGGGCCCGATCCATGCCCCCACCACGAGACTTTCGACTTTACTTAGGCTAGCCTTAGCCGCATGGGTAAAGGAGCCAACGGTCTCATCCTGAAGGCGTGGCGGGCAGACGACTATCGCTTCCGGGTCACCTCGACCGAGAGCATCACGGACAAATACCAGCGCATCGGCTTCACCGCGGGTGGCCTGCTGGCGAACCATCCCGTGCACCCCACGCAGTGGATCAGGCTGTGGATCCCCGACGCCGAGAGCGACAAGCTGCACCAGCGCGGCTACACCCTGGTCGATCAAGATCCCGAGAACGACCACTTCTACATCGAATTCGCGCTGCACAGCGGCCCGGCCAGCGCCTGGGCACAGCGCGCCGCGGTCGGGGACGAGATCGAGGCGTGCGTGCTCGGCTCGAATTTCCGGCTGCCCGAGACCACGCCGAGTGAATACGTCATCTTCGGCGACACCGCGGCGCTGCCCGCGATCAATTCGCTGCTCGACGCCATCGGCGATACGCCGGCGCGGGTCTGGCTGGAATGGCAGTACGAATCCGACACCACCCTGCCGGTCCGCAACAAGCCGCACCATCAGGTCACCTGGGTGCAGCGGATCGACGACGGGCGGTTGCTGCGTGAGCAGGCTCATGAGATGTCGTGCGCGAAGGACGCGTTCGGCTGGGTCACCTGTGACGGCCACACCACACGCTCGATCGTCAAGACGCTCAAGACCACTCACCAGTTGCCCAAGACCGCGATCAAGTCGCAGGCCTACTGGAAGTAGGCCCGCTCTGCGCCGGAGTCGCTTCTCTCCACCGGCCTGCTCGACCACTATCTGAGGTAGTCGCGCGCAGACGCGCTCGTAAACCAGACTGAGACCCGCGGGCACGGCCCCTGCACGACGGCCCGTGCGTAAGACCCGCTCGCGGTGTCGAATCCACGAGCGGGTCCGTCGCCGGGTCAGACCGCGGCAGGCTCCAACCGCCAGCCCGCGGCACGGGAGCGCTCGTTCCAGAAGTCGGCGTATCGCCCGCCCGCCGCCAAAAGTTCCGCGTGGGTTCCCCGTTCGACGATCCGGCCGCCGTCGAGGAACAGAATTTGATCGGCGTGCGCGATGGTCGCGAGCCGGTGCGCGACCACGATGACCGTCTTGTCCTTGGTGAGCTGGTGAATTCCGCGCACCACCACCGCCTCGCTGTGCGGATCGAGCGCGCTGGTCGCCTCGTCGAGCAGCACGATCGGCGCGTCCTTGAGCAGGGCGCGCGCGATCGAAACGCGTTGCCGTTCACCGCCGGAGAGCGCGGCGCCGCCCTCGCCCACCGCCGTATCGAGGCCGTCGGGCAGGCGCCGCACGATCTCGTCGACCCGCGCCGCTTCGGCCGCCGCCCAGACCTCGTCGTCGGCGGCCTCGGGCCTGCCGATCCGAATGTTGTCCGCCACCGAACGATTGAAGAGATAGACGTTCTGGAAGACCAGCGACAACTGACCGAGCAGCGTCTCCGACGGCTGCTCGCGCACGTCGTGCTCCCCGACACGCACCTGGCCCGTGTCTACGTCGTAGAAACGGGCGGCCAGACGCAGCAGCGTGGTCTTGCCCGCTCCGCTCGGACCGACGATCGCCGTGGTCGTGCCCGCGGGCACGCTGAAGCTCAGCTCGGTGAGCACGGGCTCGCCCGGCCGGTAGCCGAAGCTCACGTCGTCGAACTCCACCGCGGGCGCACCCGGCGTGACCGCCGTCTTTGCCTCCGGCAGCACAGGTTCGGTGAGCAGCTCGGTGACCCGGTCGACCGCGCCCGCGGCCGCGCGCAGTCCGTTGGCCAGCTGCGCGGCCTGGTTCAGCGGCTCGATGAACCGCGAGCTCACCGCGATCAGCGCGATCGCCGCCGCGGCTGAGAGCGCGCCACCGGTGCAGCGGCTGACCACCACGTACACCAGCACCAGGAACACCGCCTGCACGAACAGCGCGAAAACGATCAGGCCGGGCACCGCGGTGAACACCATTCTGCTGATCGCCGAACGCTGCTGGTGCAGTGCGGAATCGAGGGCGCGGTTGCCCGCGCCGACCGCGCCGAAGGCCCGCAGCACCGGCTGTGCCTGCGCGAACTCGACCACCCGCGCGTCCGCCTCGGCGGCCGCGGCGTGCACCCGCTCGTCGGAGGTGGTGTAGGCCCGGTTCGCCAGGCTGTTCACCACGAACAGCACCGGCGCCGCGAGCAGCATCGCCACCGAGATCCGCCAGTCGATGAACAGCATGCCCACCGCGACGCCCAGCGGCACGATGATGCTGTTGAGCACCTTGGCCAGCAGATACGCGACGGCGCCCTGGATTTCGCGCACGTTCTCCACGGCGATCCTGGACAGCTTTCCGGCGCTGGCGGTTTCGAACCAGCCGAGCGGCAGCGCGTTGAGGTGGTCGCCGATTCGGGTCTGCACCTTCAGCTGCATGCCGACCGCGATCCGAAGTCCGAGCACCGCCTGGAGGTAACCGAAGATCGCGACGCTCGCGACCGCCGCGATCATCAGCAGTGCCCAGAACCAAGCGCGGCCGAGGTCACGATCGAACATGGCCTCCAACACCGGAACCAGCAGCAGATAGGCGACGGCCTGGCTCAGCGCCTGCGCGGTGATCGCGGCGAACAGCTTGGGGGTCAGCGGGGCGAACTCGTCCGGGACGAGCCCGAGCACCTTGCGGATCATCGCGCCGTTTCCTTTTCGATGAGCGAGACGGCGCCGAGCGCCGCCTCGTTGATTTCCCAGAGGCGCTGGTAGGTACCGCCGGCCCGGTGCAGGCTCTGATGGTCGCCCTGCTCGACGATGGTTCCGTTCTCCAGCACCAGGATTCGGTCCACGCCGGTGATGGTGTGCAACCGGTGCGCGATGACCAACACGGTCCGGCCCGCGACGAGCACCGCGAGCGCGTCCTGCACGGCGGCCTCGGACTCGGGGTCGGCGAACGCGGTCGCCTCGTCGAGCACCAGCACCGGACTGTCCGCGAGCAGCGCGCGGGCGATCGAGAGTCGTTGCGCCTCACCGCCGGACAGGCTGGCGTCGACACCGATCTCGGAGTCGTAGCCGCGCGGCAGCGCCATGATCCGGTCGTGGATCTGGGCGGCCCGTGCCGCGCGTTCCAATGCGGCGTCGTCGGCGTCCTGATCCGCCAGCCGCAGGTTCTCCCGGATACTGCCGCGGATCAGTCGCACGTCCTGGAAGACGAATCCGACCGTGCGATACAGCTCTTCGGTCGAGTAGTCGCGAATATCGCGGCCCCCGATGGTGATCCGGCCGGAGTCGACGTCGTAGAAGCGTGGAACCAGCTTGCCGAGCGTCGATTTGCCCGATCCGCTCGGGCCGACCAGCGCGGTGATGGTACCCGGCCGCAGCTCGAGCTCGACGTCGCGCAACACCTGGTGGTCGCTGCGATAGCCGAAGCCGACCGCTTCGAACCGCACCACGCCCGGCTCGTCGGCCGACGCCGGTGTGCCTGTCCCCGTGGCCAACTCGGTTGTCTGCTGGAGTTCGTGCAGGCGCACCGCCGCCGCACTCGCGGCGCGCAGCGCCTGGCCGCCGTAGCCGAGGCCGAGCAACGAGCCGCCGAGCCCCAGGCCGACCAGCAGGAACGGCAGCACATCGAGCGGGGCGAACCAGTCGAGCCCGACCCCCGCCAGTCCGGCGAGCACGATGAGCACCATCACGAACACCGGGGCGAGCGTGATGTCCGAGGCCGACTGCAGCCGGATCATCGGCGTCTTCCACCGGTCCAGACTGCGGGCCTGACCGTCGGCCGCCTCCTGGAATTCGCTGTGCGCCTTGCCCGCTTGACCGAACGCGCGCACCACCTGGATGCCGTCGACGAACTCGATCGTCGCCTCCTGCACCCGGCGCTCCCAGCGGTTGTAGACCGCCAGCCGGTCCCTGCTGTCCTGATCCATCATCTTGCTGAGCGCGATCGCGTACGCCACCAAGGGAATCAGCAGCACCAGGGTGAGCCGCCAATCGACGGTGACCAGATAGCCGAGGGTCACCAGCGGCACGATCAGCGCGCCGACGAACTCCAGGCGCGCGTGCGCGATCAGATAGTGCAGTGCTTCGACATCGTCCTGGAGGTACTTCTTCACCTCGCTGGAGGTGCGCTCACCGAACCAGCCCAGCGGCACCCTGGTCAGCTTGGCCGCCAGCGCCCGTCGGACGGTGAGCTGGTAGCCGGCGTCCACCAGGTGCGACCAGGTGAGCGCGACCGCCTGCAACAGCCCGCGCACGAGCAGCACCAGCATCGCCGCCCACACCAGGCGCCAGACCCGATCGGTGTCGACCTCGGTGGCGAGCAGTTCCCTGGCGGCCTCGACGATCAGCACGAACGGCACGACGGTGCACACCGAGGCCACCGCCATGATCAGGCTCGCCAGCGTGAGCGTGCGCCGGACCGGGGCAAGGATTTCCTTGCGGGCCTGCGCCTGCTGCCGCTTGCGCGCCTTCTGTACCGCTCGGGGCGGTCGGTTCCCCGTCTCCGCCGCGGGCAGCGGCGCGACCTCCACCGTCATATTTCTTCGCCTCTCGACCATCATCCGATGTCTCGCCCGGAATCGGACTCATCCAAACACAGAACGATCCGAGAAGATAGGCTAGCCTAAGTTGGCTGGTCCGCGACTTTCGGTACCGATGCGGGTGACCGACGCCTCGGTCCGCCGAACCGCGCATATCGCGCCGACTATCCGAATTCTTCGAAATGTCGATCAGCACCCGATCGGCGGCCGCATTCCGGCCAACTACGAAATGGGTTCCGGTCGCACGGATTTCGGCGGGAAGAATGCTCCGTGAACGGCTCCCCAACCTGGCCCGATAGCACGCGCGCATGGCTAGTTTCGGCGACTACCTGGAAAAACTGCGTTCGGAGCCGTGAAAATGTTTGTTACACATATCATTTCCACAATTTCACACTGTTCCACCGATCCCGGCGAACTCACCCCGGCGCAAGCGCACCGTGCCATGCAGATCCATCTGTGCTGCAGCGTGGACCTGTGCCGGGTGCGCAGGCGGGCGCGGCAAACCCTGGTCGAATCCCGCCGGATGGTGCTGGACGAGCGGGCCACGCCGTAGCGATGCGGCGCGCGCACCCGGAATCGGCGCGAGCGGGTCGGCGTGGTGACGAGCATGGGGGCGGCATCGCCATCTTCGCAGGCACCGCGCGGATCGACGAGACCGCACCGCCCGCCGCCGAAGTCGCGGCATTCACCGAGAAGTATCGCGACGGCCTGGCCGGGCTGTCGATGACCGCCGAACAGTTCTACACCGAATACTCGGCCGTCGTACGCATCCGACCGGATCGGCTGCGCGGCTTCTGAGCCCGCCTGCGGAACTCCCGGAAAACCACGACGACTTGGCCTTGTCTCCCAAGCCGCCGGAAGGGACGCACGGGACAGGGCCTAGGGTCGATGCCGATGAGAAGGCGGCAACAACCGCCGTTGCCCAAGCGGCACGGCCTTGACCCGGCCCGGCTCCGGCTGCCGGAGGACGGCGACTGGGCGACGATTCGCGACCACCTGGTGCACCGACTGCCCCGGGTGGATCCGGCCCGCATCGATGAGCTGCTGCGCAACGGCGAGATCGTCGATCTCGACGGTCCGATCGCACCCGACGCGCCGTATCTGCCCGGCGGAGCCGTGTGGTTCCACCGCGACCTGCCCGTCGAGACGGAGGTGCCGTTCGAGATCACCATCGTGCACCGCGACGAGACGCTACTGGTGGTGGACAAGCCGCACTTTCTCGCGACGATCCCGCGCGGGCAGCACATCCTGCAGACCGCGCTGGTGCGGTTGCGCCGCGAGCTCGATCTGCCGGAGTTGATCCCGGCGCATCGGCTCGATCGGGTCACCGCGGGACTGGTGCTGTTCGTCATCGATCCGGCCCGGCGCGGGGCGTATCAGACGATGTTCCACAAGCGCACGGTGCGCAAGGAATACGAGGCGATCGCTCCTTACAACCCCACGCTGACGCTGCCGCGGGTCGTACGCAGCCGAATCGTGAAGGAGAAGCACGTGCTCGCGGCGCAGGAGGTCGCGGGGGAGCCGAACGCCGAGACCGCGATCGAGCTGCTCGAGCACCGCGACGGTCTCGGCCGCTATCGGCTCCGCCCACACACCGGCCGCACCCACCAGCTGCGCCTGCACATGAACAGCCTCGGCATCCCGATCCTCGGCGACGATTTCTATCCGGTGCTCACCGACAAACCGGTCGACGACTTCACCCGCCCGTTGCAGTTGCTCGCCGCGACACTGGAATTCACCGATCCGATCACCGGCGCGCCGCGTCGGTTCGAGACCACCCGCACGTTGCAGGCATGGACCGATCCGGCGGGGTGGGCCGGCTGACGCACTGGTGGTCAGCCGGCCCGGACGTCCGGCGCGGTGGCTCGAGCCGCGCCGGACGTGGTCCACTCAATTGAAACGAGTTCCAGTCAGACTAGCGCGCGAGTAGCGGCCACACGCGCGGACCGGTGGATCGGGAGAATTCGGGTAGACCGCCCACAAATGACCGATCGATCAGCACCCTCGGCGACCATCCGTACACTAGGCGGGATGCTCGCACCGGAACTCGCGGACGAGGCCACGCCCCGCCACAAGACGCATGCCTATATCGATGTGGCGGTTGTCGTTCTCGCGCTGGCGGGCACCAATCTCATCGCCCACTTCACCACCGCGTGGGCGAGCATCGTGACCGTGCCCGTCGCCGCCGTGGTGCTGCTGGCACTGATGCGCAGGCGCGGGCTGCACTGGCACGAACTGGGGCTTTCGCCGCGGCAATGGAAACGCGGCACGCTCTACGCGCTCGGCGCCGTGGGCGTGGTGCTCGCCGCGGTCGCCATCGGCGCGGCACTGCCGATCACCCGGCCGTTCTTTCTGGCCGATCGCTACGCCACCATCTCCGGCGCGCTGATCGCCTCGATGATCGTCATCCCACTGCAGACGGTGATACCGGAGGAGCTGGCGTTCCGCGGGGTACTGCACGGCACGCTCGACCGGGTCTACGGCGCACGTGGGGTGTTCGCGGCGGGTTCACTGCTGTTCGGCCTGTGGCACATCGCCTCCTCGCTGGGTCTCACCAGCAGCAATCGCGGGCTGACCGGGTTCGTCGGCGGCGGCGTCGCCGGACAGATCGCGGGCATCGCGCTCGCCGTACTCGCCACCGCCGCGGCGGGCGTGGTCTTCACCTGGCTGCGTCGCCGCAGCGGCAGCCTGCTCGCCCCGATCGCACTGCACTGGTCGGTCAACGGCGCGGGCGCGCTCGCGGCCGCCATCGTGTGGCACACCACCCTCACCTGAGCTCCGGCTCGTCGAAATCGACCACCACTCAGCGCAATTCCTCAGCCGTCGCCGTGGCCATATCGCCGCCGGCGATACCGGCGTGTTGCTCGAAACGGTGTGTCGGGAGTGAAAGGTGGGTTTACCCGGACCTTTCCTCCGAGCGAGTTTCCGGTGCAAATTATTTCGCACATGTTTTCGAGCGTCGGCGTTGACCTCGGCCTGTGCCAGGTTTAGTCTCACTCCGATCACACATACGTTCGAGCAAGTAGGTCTGCTGCACGATCTGCTCCGGGAAGGCTCGCGATGCGCGACGAACAATCGACCGGCAGTTCCGAAATCGCCGCGTTGGCGCAGCGGGTCGAAACCGCTCGCGGCAAGTTGCCCCTGCAATACGACGCGGCACTGTTCGAGGTGTTGTCCGAGGACGAGATCGCCGCGGAACGAGAACTCGCGGAATGGGTTCGAGCGCAACGACGTAAGCAGCGCAAACAAGCTGTCGAAGCCGAGCTGGCGGCGGAGCGGCGCGACCGGCGCACCGCGGCCCGCATTCGCCGCTCCGACGAGGACGACGCCCGATGGCATCGGCGCGCACTGGCCGCGCGCAGGCGGGTGTCGAGCCAGGACGCCCGGCTCGCCCAGCTGTACCGGCGCGCCGAATGGTCCTCGCGCGCACTGATCGCGGTGGTCGTGCTCGGCATGGTGTGGGCCGGGGTCAACGTGCAGCACAACCTGGTGCCGAGCGGCGACATGTCCGATCCGCTGTACTGGTTGAGCTACGGCATCGAGGCGATGATCTCGATCCCGATCATCACCATCATGGTCGCCGCCACCACCGCCGCCCGCTGGGGCCGCGAACTCGCCCGCGGCAAGGTGGTGTTCTTCGAGACCGCGTTGCTCGGCACCACCATCGCACTCAACGCGGGCCCGCATCTGACCGCCGGCTCCTACGGAAAGGCCGCGGAGTACGCGATCGCCCCCGTGATGGTCGGCGTCGTGATCTGGTTGCACGCCTGGGTTTCGGCCCGCTACGCACTGCTCATCGACGGGGCCGCCGTGGTCGACGCCGAGCCGACGACGGTGCGGCGACCGGTCGAACGCGGATACACCGTCGAGGCGCCCGATGATCTCGCGTGGTTGCCCGCGCGCACCGACCCTTCCGCGCCGAGCGGACAGTTGGCGGCGCCAGATCCGCTGCTGCGCGGGGAGACCCCGGTGGACGACCAGCGTGTCAGCGGACAGGGCGTGCGCAAGGACGATTCGCTACCGACTTCGCCCGCCGCCGCCACGGCCGGATACAGCGTGCGCGCGGCCGGAACCGCTGCCGACGAGCGAGCAATGCGGGCAGGGAACGAACTCTCCCGGCCCGCGGCAGACCGGCAGACCCTGGACCAGACCACCACCTCCGCAGAACCGGCGACCAACGGCCGTGAGGTTCCGGGGCTTTCGACCGCCACGGCAGGCCCCTCGGTGACCAACGGTCATGCGGTGCACGGTGAGCAGCAGCGCGACTACGCCGATGCCGCCGCCAACAGCGCTGCGGCACAGGACGTCTCCGTCGACAACCACCAGCCGCCCACGAGCCCGACCGCCACCCGGTCGAGCAACGGGCACGCGGTTTCCACGGTCAATGGACAGACCCTGCCCACGAGCAACGGGCGGCCGTTCGGCCACGCGTCCACCGGTTCCACCACCAATGGCTGGGCAGTCCACGGTCTTTCGTCCGCCGACGGCTACCCACTGCCGACATCTACTGCAAACGACGGTCGCGTGCAGCGCGATACCGACGAGCACGCACCCACCAACGGGTACGTCGAGCACGCCGGATCGGACGAGGACGGCCAGCCCCGACGATTCGCGTTCGAGGCGACCCTCTCCGACACGCGGGACTTCTCGACCGATGGCGCAGGCGAAACACCCACACTTCCCAATAGCCAAGACGCCAGTGCGCAGGCGACCCAAGGTCTCTCGGCCGCCGCGGAGCAACCGACGGCTGACCCGACCGAGTCTGCCGGTCCCGCGCACAACGGGCACGCTATTCGCAAGACCGATGGATACGAGATGCCGGGCCACCTGAACGAGTCGCCCCGCCCCACCGTCAACGGAAACGCTTGCACCCCGACAAACGGGTACACCCGTCCGGCCGAAACCCGCCCCGTGCAAGCAACGCATCCGATCAACGGCCATGCCGCACAGTCCTCTTCATTCGGCCAGCGGGACTCGCAGGACTCGCTTCCGGACCAGACCCGGAGCAACAGCCGAGCCCAGACCAACGACCGCCCCGCGACCGACAGTCATGCCTCAGCTAGCGGCCCTGCCACGACCAACGGGCACGCCACGACCAACGGACATGCCGTAACCAACGGGCATGCTGTCAGCGGACGGGCCGGTTCGCCCAGTGGGAAGCCGCTCACCAATGGTGAGGGGCGAGGGAATGGGCATGGTGGGGTGAATGGGCATGCTATTCCGCTGTTTCCGATGCACGAGGTGGCTCGGGAGCAGACCGAGCCCGGCGGCGCGGTTGCGCCGATGAACGAGCCCACCACCGATGCGCCGCGCGGCGACGATCCCGAAGAGCCTCACCCTGGTGACCCCATCAGGAAAGCCGCTGAAACCATCGCCGACCGCGTCGCTCAGGCGATCTCGGGCACGTCCAAACCTGCCGCTCGCCAGAAGTCCGTCGCCTCCGACGAGACGCGTGCCGCGGCGGCCGAGAGCGAGCAGTTGGTCCTCGATGAACCAGCCGAGGCACCCGGGCCGCGCGCCCACGTCGCACCGAGCGGCACCGTCGCCCGCCGCCCGATCGAGCCCGAACCCGAGCCCGCGATGTTCGAGGACGAGGACGAGTTCGACGAGGACAACGAAATCGCCGTGATCGCCCATGAAATCGTGCGACGGCGCATGTCGAATCTCTCCGCCGCCCAGCTCGCGGAGATCCTCCGCCTCGCCGACGAGGCGTGGGCGACCCCGGGCATCGCCAACGAGGTGGGTGTGTCCCGCGCCGCCGTCGATCGCGCGGTCGAAGCGGCCATGAAGGTCCGCAGGCCCTACGCGATCAGCGGCTGACACCGGACGCCGCGCGCCCGCCACCACCGCATACCGCGCACCCTTTTCCGCATCCGCGCAGACAGTTTCAGCAGTTCGCCGCAAGTAGGTGAAGTCACGAAGGTGCGTTTCGGCGCGCACCGCGATAGTTCGATCACACCATCTATACGGCACCGTATATCGCGGGCTACCCTCGATCTATACGTAGCCGTATAGATGGCAGGGTCCGGTTCCCGCAGACCGACCACGTCACCGACGCTGGAAACGGCGTACGCAGTCGAAGGAGCCTGCCGTGTCGAAACAGTCCACCACCTCCCCCATCGGCGACCGAAAGTATTCGGCCGCACGCGAATCCGAGCCGACGGTGATCGAGCTCCACGACATTCCCGAAGCGCTGCACCAGCTCGTCACGCTCACCGGCGCCGACTACCTGGACACCTTCACCATGCTCACCGACGCGGGTCCGGCCTGGTCCCCCGACCGATGGGCGCACGCGGCGTTCGAGGACGTCGCAGGACTTGGCGGCCAATTCATCTGGCGCGTGCTGCTCGGCATGCGGCTCGCGTGGCGGCGATCCTCCGCGCATATCGCCGGGTGGCGGATCGTGGGGCACGGCGACGATTGGATCCGGCTCGAGGCGCGCTCCTGGATGCTGACCGGACAGCTGATCCTGAAACTCGAGCAGGACCAGGTCACGCTGGTCACGGTCATCCGATACGACCGGCCGATCGCGGCATCGCTCTGGACGCGGCTGTCCGCCGTACATCGCAGCCTGGTACCCGGCCTGCTGCGCGATACTCTCGCGAAATTGGCGGCTGGATCAGCCCACCACTGAACAACAGCGGCCGCCAGCCGGACCAACCGGCGGGCGGCCCTTGCTATTTCGGCTATTGCCGCAGTTCTCCCGCGTTCGCGGGCCCGCTGCCCGCAGGTGCGTCCACCCGAACCGAGGGTGCGTCGACACCGCCGGATTGTTCAGCACCACCGGGCTTTTCATCTCCGTGCCCCGACCACCAGGCACGATGTCCGAGCAGCGCCGTCAACGCCGGGGTGAAGAACATCGCCATCACGAACGCGGCGATACCGATACCGACCGAGATGGCGAAGCCCATCTGCGCGAGCACATTGTTGCCCGCCAGCATCACCCCCGCCGCGGCCACCGTCGGCCCGGTATGCCGAAGGCTCAACGCCGCAGCCTGCTTCGGGTCGTTTCCGGCACGCGCTTCCTCGCGCAGCCGGGCGGCCATCAGGATGTTGTAGTCCGTGCCGAGCGCGACCACGAACAGATACATGATCAACGGCAAGGTGAAGATCAGTCCCGAGTTCCCCTGGATGTGCTGGAAGACCAGCACCGCCGCCCCCAGCGTCGCGGCGAAGCCGAGGAACACCGAGACCATCAGATACCACGGTGCGACGAGGCTGCGGGGCAACAGCCCGGGCACGACCATGATCAGAATCGCGGCCACCGGGAACACGATCAGGTAGTCCCGATTCATCGCGTCCTGGAAGTCGGCGATCGCCCGGTCCTGGGACAACCGCGGCTCGCCCACCTGTCCGACGCCGGGCACCTCGGTCAGCGCCGAGCGGAAGGTCGTGAGCTGCTCGGCCGTCAAAGCGCCATCGGAGCGGAGCAGGACATGCGAAGGCTGCGTCGCGCCGGCGGGCATGCCCTTGAGCAATTCCTTGTTGTAGACCACCGATTCGGAGGCGTCCGACGTCGAGCCGGAGGTCAGGTCGAAGGTCGGGTTGAATCCGACGGCGAGAATGCCGAGCGCGACGAGCAGACCACCGAGGCCAGCGCGAACGCGGCGGGACGCCGCCCCAGCGCCGCACCGATCGCGGCGAAGCGCGCCCCCTTCGGCTCCGCCTGTATAAGTAGGTGTATACGTATAACGCAAGACCCGAACCAAACCCACCAGAACCCCAGGTCTGGAGAGCCACAACCCGTGATAACCATCGACGTCCAGCTATCGTTGGTGGCATGACCGCCACCTATGCCTACGACGAACAGCCGAGCAGTGGACACCCACTGCGCCCCGGCGCGTCGCCCCAGGACATTCGCTCGGCGCTACTGCCCACCGACCGCGCGGAGTTCGACAGCGCGTACGAGCAGGCCCTTGTCGATGCCCGGAAGAGCCTCGATCTGACCGAACTCTTCCGCACCCTCGAACTCTGGCGGCGCACCGCACTTCTGCAAAGCGACCGCGAAAACTATCGCAACGTCGTGCGTAAAGCGGCCGAGCTGATCACGGGTGCCGCGATCCCCGAAGACGAACCGCTGGAAGTCACCCGCGCCAAAGCCGGCATGTAGGTGTACAGAGTTGAGAACGACCCTGACGTAGCTCAACAAATCGCAGCCCTCCCGATACCCGCACTTGCCTCGTTCGCGGAGCTGCGAGTCACCCTCGAAGTCAGCCCGTGGAGCGGCGATTCGGTCAACCGCGCGAATCCCGATGCACCGGTACGAACGCTGCCGTTCGGGGTGCACCAAGAAGGACTCGCGACCTACCTCGTCGTAGAACAACGCCGCGAGGTCCATCTGCTCATGATCCAGTGGATCGGCGACCTCGGCTGATTGCGTAGCAGCCGCGTAGAGATTCAGGATGCGATTTCGCTGACCGGCGTGGGGTCGTTTGCGGGGGTGGGGTTGCGGCGGTTCATGAGGCGGACCAGGAGGGCCAGGCCCGCGCCGAGGGCGATGCCGAGGAGGGCGGCGGCGGCGAAACCCGCGGCGAAGCCGCCCGCGTCGATGGCCAGGCCGGCGAGGGAGCTGCCGATGCCGTTGCCGAGGGTGAGGGCGGCACCGTGCCAGCCGATGGCTTCGCCGCGGCCGCCCTCGGGGACGATGCGGCTGACCTGATCGAGCGAGGCGGTGACGGTCGGCGCGCAGAACACGCCCGCGATGAGACCGGTGATGGCCAGCGAGATCGGGCCGACCGCGAAGGCCATCGGCAGGGTGACCACGCCGAGGCCGAACAGCAGCAGATACGTCGAGATCGGACGGTGCAGGGCGCCATAGACGAGCCCACCGATAATCGACCCCAGACCCCAGATGGCCAGGACGATGCCGAGCCACTGCTGCGCGTCGAACTCGCGCATCGCGGAGACGAAGGTCAACTCGCTCGCGGCGAGCACCGAAATGGCAACGCTCGCACCGATACACAGCGCGACGAACTCGACTCGGAACCAGCTGCGCCGCGGTATCGCCGCCGCCTCGGCCGCGGGGTCAGCGGAACGCAGCGGCGGATTCATGATCCACAGCAGCACGCCGGCGAGCACGAGACCCATTTGCGCACAGAACAATACGATCGTCGTGGACCAGATGCCCGCGGCGGCGACGCCGATGATCGGGCCGACCATGAACGCGGCCTCCACCGATACCGCCTCCAACGCGAGCGCGGGCTGCCGATTCTGCTCGGTGGTCGCCGCGATCACCGCCTGGCGGACCACGGAAAATATCGGGACGCTGAACAATCCGGCGATCGCGGTCAGAATCAGCAGCGGGACATAGTCGACGAACGGCGCGATCGACCAGCACACCGCCTCGATCACGATGGACGGCAGAATCGTGCGCCGCAACCCGAACCGGTCGAGCAGCCTGCCCCGCCACGGTCCACTGAGCGCGATGCACACGGTGACCACCGTGCTCAGCGCCCCGGCCTGCGCATACGACCCGTCCAGCGTCTGCACCACATGCAACGCCAGCAGCACGGCTCCCGCGAAGAACGGAATTCGGACCAGGGATCCGAGCAGGAGAACATTGCGCACCGCCGCGCTCGCCAGAACCACCCGATACGCCCGCACCGACAGAGCTTGGCACGCTCCCGGCACCCGCCGCCAGCGATTTATCCCATGAATTCCGCCACCCCGGGTGGGAGCTGCAGGCACCTGGCCCACCACTCGACACCGCCTTGGCCGAACAGCGAAATGGTGGCTCGGTGGTAGTGCGGGACATCGCCAGATCGCCCGAGCCAACCCGAATCTCACGCGCCGAGGTCGCAGCGTATTGCCCGCCGGATGGGCGAAACCTTCGCACTCCGGACTGCCGCGAGCCCGATGCTTCCGAGCAAAGCCGCGCTCAGGAGCGTGCCCGGCCTCGGCGTTCTCCGGCGCACGAACGGTTCAGGCGGACAGACCCGCACGGTCGAGCAGATAGGTGGTCAGCGGTTCGTAGTACTCGGGGAAAACACCGTCGTCCAACGGGACGGTGACGGCGATCTTGCCTTCCGCGTGCCCGGCGAAGAGCGCGGGGTCGTTCGAGTCGGCGAAGCCGACAGTGTCGATACCGGCTTCGCCCGCCGCCCCGGCCCAGCCGTGGTCGGCCACGACCAGGTCGGGCCAGCCCGCCCCGTCGGCGAGTTCGTGCAGGATCGCCTGCATCGGCTGCGGGTCGTGCGTGTGCTTCAGGTAGCCGTTGGTGCCGAGCGCTGCCACCCGCGACGTGTAGACGATCTCGCGCCGGGCCGCGCCGTTGGGCGTGACGATGCGGTACGACCAGCCGGCGGCGGGGGTGAGGACCGTACATCCGTTGGCGCGCAACGCATCCTCGACCGCGCGATAGACACCCATGAGTGTTCCCGGATGCCCGGTCGCGAGCAGCACCGTTTCCTGGCGTTCGGCGGCGCGGCCGATGCGGGCACCCATCGCGTTGAGCGCGTCGAGGGTGAGTTCGGGGTCGATGGTGTCCTGCCCGTGCCGATGCCGGGGATCCGGATTGACGCCGCACAGTCGCGCCATCATCGCCAGCGTTTCGGTGAACGTCCAATCCTTCAGCGCCAGTCCGAATTGGTAGGCCGGGTCCTTGTCGACCATCCTGCGGTAGTGCGCCAGGTTTCCTTCGCGCGGTGTCGCGACCTCCCCCGCGATCTTGGCCTTCAATAGGTGCTTGCGCAGCAACATCCGGTCGTTGGACTGCCCTGCTTCCCGCGTGGATTCCACTGGTCACACCTCCGCATCGACCGACTGCGCGCTGAGCCCGACCTGCCGCAACACAATCCGACAGTACAAGCCACAACGGACATCCCGCAGAACGTCGGCATGTCACATGCCGCGCACCGAGCGCGGGCGCCGAATTCGGCGATGGGCGGCAACCCGATGCGGTGCGAACCCCGCAGCGGGCACACCTATTTCGGCAGATCGATGAACGGGTTGCGCACTTCCAAGCCCGCGAACTTCCGCCCGTGTTGCAGATCTTCCGACAGCAGATACTTCGCGCCGGACCGCACGGCGGCCTCGACGATCAGCGCGTCCCACCAGGACACAGTGTGTGTCTCCTGGAGGAAGGACGCATTGACGACGACCAGCGGGTCCATATCGATGGCGCACCATTCGCTGTACAAGGCGACTATGCCACGCGCCTTCGACTGACTCATCCGCGGCGACAGCTTACGAGTGGCAATGTTGTAGAACTCCTGAAGTACCTGAGTACTGAGCGCGCCGGTTTTACGGCTCCACAGGCTCTCCAAGACAGTCTGCGCGATCTGATGATTTCGGCCAGCATCCGCATCGTGCGCATAGACGAGGATATTCGTATCGATGAAGGTGCGCCCGAAGTCCGTCACGAGCTCCTGCACTCCCCCCGGTCATACAGCTCGTCGCGACTCCAGGTAATAGTCCCGCCATGCCCTGTCGCGTCCGCCATCGCTTGCAACGCAAGCTTTTTCGCATACTCGTAGCGATCGACATCCTGGGCGAGCTCGCGCACCTGCTGCGCAAGCAGCGCGCTGATGGAAGTGCCCCGATGGGCGGCGACCACCTTTGCCTGCGCGATCACCTCTTCGTCCAGCTGGATGGTCAGGTTTCTTTTGGGCATGCCACAGGATATCACGTGGAGCACGTGAGAATCGCGTGTTGTACGGGCCGCGTATCCAACGGCAGTTACGACAAAGGCCCGCTTCCCGAAACGGGAAGCGGGCCTTCGACATTCGGATCGGAGCGGCCTACTTGGCCTTCTCCAGCACCTCGACCAGACGCCAGCGCTTGGTGGCCGACAGGGGTCGGGTCTCCATCAGCTGGACGCGGTCGCCGATGCCGGCGATCTCGTTCTCGTCATGCGCCTTCACCTTGGAGGTGGTGCGAATGATCTTGCCGTAGAGCGGGTGCCGGTTACGGTCTTCCAGCTCGACGACAATCGTCTTGTTCATCTTGTCCGAGACAACGTAGCCGGTGCGAACCTTGCGGCTGTTGCGCTCTTCCACTTTCTGCTCACTCATGCCGCGTCTCCCTTGTCGGCGGGTCCGGTGGCCAGACCGAGCTCGCGCTCGCGCATGACCGTGTAGATGCGCGCGATCTCGTGACGAACCACGCGCAGCCGACGGTTGTTGTCCAGCTGACCCGTCGCCATCTGGAAGCGCAGGTTGAACAGCTCTTCCTTGGAGTCGCGCAGCTTCTGCACCAACTCTTCTTCGGTGAGCTCGCGGAGCTCTGCGGCCGGTGTTTCAGTAGCCATCAGAACTGCTCCTCCCTGGTCACGATCCTGCACTTCATCGGGAGCTTGTGCATCGCGCGGCGCAGGGCCTCGCGAGCGATCTCCTCATTGGGGTAAGACATTTCGAACATCACCCGACCGGGCTTGACGTTCGCGACCCACCACTCCGGCGAACCCTTACCGGAACCCATGCGGGTCTCGGCGGGCTTCTTGGTCAGCGGGCGATCCGGGTAGATGTTGATCCAGATCTTGCCGCCACGCTTGATGTGGCGGGTCATCGCGATACGTGCCGACTCGATCTGCCGGTTGGTCACGTAGGCCGGCTCCAGCGCCTGGATGCCGAACTCACCGAACGCCACCGAGGTGCCGCCCTTGGCCATGCCGGAACGACTCGGGTGATGCTGCTTGCGGTGCTTGACCTTGCGAGGCATCAGCATTGCGTCAGCCCTCCTGTGTCTCTGCCGGCGCGTCGGCCACCGCGGTGGCGGCGCGCCCGGCCTCGGTGCTGGTCGCCGTGGTGCCGGCGGAACCGGAGCGACGCGGGCGAGACGGACGCTCACGGCGCGGACGATCGCGATCGCCACCCGCCGGCGCGCTCGCGGCGGCCAGCTCACGCTTGCCACCGACGATGTCGCCCTTGTAGATCCAGACCTTCACGCCGATGCGACCGAAGGTGGTCTTGGCCTCGTAGAGGCCGTAGTCGATGTCGGCGCGCAGCGTGTGCAGCGGCACCCGACCCTCGCGGTAGAACTCCGAGCGCGACATTTCGGCGCCACCGAGGCGGCCCGAGCACTGCACGCGGATGCCCTTGACGTTCGGCGAACGCATGGCCGACTGGATGGCCTTACGCATCGCGCGACGGAACGCCACACGGTTCGACAGCTGCTCGGCCACGGCCTGAGCAACCAGCTGCGCATCGGACTCGGGGTTCTTGACCTCGAGGATGTTCAGCTGCACCTGCTTCTTGGTGAGCTTCTCCAGCTCGGCCCGGATGCGATCGGCCTCGGCGCCGCGGCGGCCGATGACGATGCCGGGACGGGCGGTGTGGATGTCGACGCGAACCCGGTCACGGGTGCGCTCGATCTCCACCTTGGAGATGCCCGCCCGCTCCATGCCGGTGGCGAGGAGCTTGCGGATGGCGACATCTTCCTTCACGTAGTCCGCGTACTGCTTGTCCGCGTACCAACGCGACTTCCAGTCGGTGGTGATACCGAGGCGGAAGCCATGGGGGTTGATTTTCTGTCCCATTTACTTTGCCCCTCCCTTCCGGCGGTTACGAGTTGCTGCTCCACCGGCGGCGGGGATGCTCTCGACCTCGATGGTGATGTGGCTGGTGCGCTTGCGAATCCGGAACGCGCGGCCCTGGGCACGCGGCTGGAACCGCTTCATGGTGGCGCCCTCGTCGACGTAGGCCGTCGAGATGACCAGCGTGTCCGGGTTGAGGCCGAGGTTGTTCTCGGCGTTGGCCGCGGCACTGGCGACGACCTTGGCGACCGGCTCGCTCGCGGCCTGCGGCGCGAACTTCAGGATCGCGAGGGCGTCCTCGACGCGCTTGCCGCGGACCAGATCCACGACACGGCGTGCCTTCATCGGGGTTACGCGAACATGCTTCGCCGTCGCGCGGGCGTGAGGGTTCTGAGTCTCAGTCGTCGACTGCGTCAATTTGCTCTTCGCTTCGCTCATCGCCGCTTGCTCTTCCGGTCTTCCTTGACGTGGCTCTTGAACGTCCTGGTCGGCGCGAACTCACCGAGCTTGTGCCCGACCATGTTGTCCGAGACGAACACCGGCACGTGCTTGCGACCGTCGTGGACGGCGAAGGTGTGGCCGATGAAATCGGGGATGATGGTCGAACGACGCGACCAGGTCTTGATGACCTGCTTCGTGCCCTTTTCGTTCTGCACGTCCACCTTCGCGAGGAGGTGGTCGTCGACGAACGGGCCCTTCTTGAGGCTGCGTGGCATTTCTTACCTCCTCCTTCAGCGCTTGTTCTTGCCGGACTTGCGGCGGCGGACGATGAGCTTGTCGCTCGGGCGGTTGGGCTTGCGGGTGCGGCCTTCCGGCTGACCCCACGGCGAGACCGGGTGGCGACCACCGGAGGTCTTGCCTTCACCACCACCGTGCGGGTGGTCGACCGGGTTCATGACGACACCACGGACCGTGGGACGACGACCCTTCCAGCGCATGCGGCCGGCCTTGCCCCAGTTGATGTTCGACTGCTCGGCGTTGCCGACCTCGCCGACGGTGGCGCGGCAGCGCACGTCGACGCGGCGGATTTCGCCGGAGGGCATACGCAGCGTGGCGTAGGTGCCTTCCTTACCGAGCAGCTGGATGCTGGATCCGGCCGAACGGGCCATCTTCGCGCCACCGCCCGGACGCAGTTCCACGTTGTGGATCGTGGTACCGGTCGGGATGTTGCGCAGCGGCAGGTTGTTGCCCGGCTTGATGTCGGCCGTGGGGCCGGACTCGATCGGGGTGCCCTGCACCACGCCCTTGGGGGCGATGATGTAGCGCTTCTCGCCGTCCACGTAGTGGAGCAGCGCGATGTTCGCGGTGCGGTTGGGGTCGTACTCGATGTGCGCGACCTTGGCCGGGATGCCGTCCTTGTCCAGGCGACGGAAGTCGATCAGACGGTAGGCACGCTTGTGGCCGCCACCGCGGTGCCGAGTGGTGATGCGACCGTGCGCATTACGACCACCCTTGCTGTGCAGCGGACGGATCAGCGACTTCTCGGGGGTCGACCGAGTGATCTCAGCGAAGTCCGAAACGGACGACCCGCGGCGACCCGGGGTTGTCGGCTTGTACTTACGAATTGCCATGAGTTCTTCTCTGCTTTCTGGATTCCCGTCCGCTTACGCGACCGGGCCTCCGAAGATCTCGATGGGCTTGCTGTCGGCCGAGATGGTCACGAGCGCGCGCTTGGTGTCCTTGCGCTTGCCGTAACCGAAGCGGGTCCGCTTGCGCTTGCCCTGACGGTTGGCGGTGTTGACGCTGGTGACCGTGACACCGAAGACCTTCTCGACGGCGATCTTGATCTGCGTCTTGTTGGAGTCCGGGTGCACCAGGAAGGTGTAGGTGCCTTCCTCGATCAGTCCGTAGGACTTCTCCGAGATGACCGGCGCCAGCAGGATGTCGCGGGGGTCGGCGATCGTGGTCACTTGCTCTCCTCCTGTGCTGCTTCGGCCGGGCCGTGCACGAAGGCGTTCAAGGCCTCGACGCTGAACACCACATCGTCGCTGTAGAGCACGTCGTAGGTGTTGAGCTGATCCGGCGCGATGGGCTGCACGTGCTCCAGGTTCGCCACGCTCTTCCACGCGGCCAGGTCCTCGCGCCCGACGACGACCAGGAACTTCTTGCGGTCCGACAGCTCGGCCAGGAAGCTCTTGGCGGTCTTGGTCGACGGGGTCTGCCCGGCGACCAGTTCGGTGACCACGTGGATACGTTCGTTGCGCGCCCGATCGGAGAGGGCACCGCGCAGGGCGGCAGCCTTCATCTTCTTCGGGGTGCGCTGGCTGTAGTCGCGCGGCTGCGGGCCGTGCACGGTGCCACCGCCGGTGAACTGCGGTGCGCGGGTCGAACCCTGACGGGCGCGACCGGTGCCCTTCTGGCGGTACGGCTTCTTGCCACCACCGGACACCTCGCCACGTGTCTTGGTCGCGTGCGTGCCCTGACGGGCCGCGGCCAGCTGCGCGGTGACGACCTGATGCATCAGGGCGATGTTGGCGGTCACGTCGAAGATCTCCGCGGGGAGATCGACGGTGCCGTTGGTCTTGCCGCCCGGTTCTTTCACCGGCAGCGTGAGGTTGGCCTTCTTCTCGAGGCTGGTCATGCGTGCGCACCACCCTTCACGGCGCTCTTGACGACGACGACGTTGCCGCGACGACCAGGGACGGCGCCCTTGATCAGCAGCAGGCCGTTCTCGACATCCACCTTGTGAACCGAGAGGTTCTGGGTGGTGACACGGTCGTTACCCATCCGACCCGACATGCGCATGCCCTTGAACACGCGGCCGGGGGTGGCGCAACCACCGATGGAACCCGGGCGACGGTGCACCGCCTGCGCGCCGTGCGAGGCGCCCTGGCCGGCGAAGCCGTGCCGCTTCATGGTGCCGGCGAAGCCCTTGCCCTTGCTGGTACCGGTGACGTCGACGTAGGTGCCCTCTTCGAACACGTCGGCGTTGATCTCCTGGCCGACCTCGAAGGTGGACGCGTCGGCGACGCGGATCTCGGCGACGTGGCGGCGCGGGGTGACACCGGCCTTGGCGAACTGACCGGAGACCGGCTTGTTCACCTTGCGCGGGTCGATGGCGCCGAAGGCGACCTGGACGGCGCTGTAGCCGTCGCGCTCCACGGTGCGGATCTGGGTAATAACGTTCGGTCCGGCCTTGATCACGGTCACGGGAACGACGCGGTTCTTCTCGTCGAACACCTGGGTCATGCCGAGCTTGGTGCCCAGGATGCCCGCCGCAGGCCTGTTCTTGTTGTCAGTCATATCTCGAGTCCCCGTCACTGAATGTTGACGTCGACGCTGGCCGGCAGGTCGATGCGCATCAGCGCGTCGACCGTCTTCGGCGTCGGGTCGAGGATGTCGATCAGCCGCTTGTGCGTACGCATCTCGAAGTGCTCGCGCGAGTCCTTGTACTTGTGCGGCGAACGGATGACGCAGTACACGTTCTTCTCGGTCGGCAACGGCACCGGGCCGACGACGCGGGCCCCGGTACGGGTCACCGTCTCGACGATCTTGCGTGCTGACGCGTCGATCGCCTCGTGGTCGTAGGCCTTGAGCCTGATGCGGATCTTCTGTCCCGCCACGCTAAGTGTCCTTTTCTCCGCTTTTACCTTCGTGATCCGGAAGCTGGCTTCCGTACCACCCTCTATTTGCACAGCCCGAACACACGAAGACGTCTCACGTGAGACCGCGATCAAGCACGCATGCTCGATCCTCGCCGCTGTTCATCTGTCATGGTTCTCCGGTCCACGCGGTCGGGCGTGTCGCCCATCCGCTCATTCCTCGGCCCGGATCGAACTTCATCTCAGGCCTGGAACAATGTCCCGGACGTACCCACGCCGGTCTCCCAGCGAGGTACACGATTTGGTGCTCACTCGCCTCGCCCGGCCATCCCGTCTCGCTCGGAAACAGGCACGGCCCGGTGCAAGGCAACCCGAACAGTATGCCCGACGTGCTCAGTGACATCAAATCCGACCCCCCACACACCGGCTCCAGTCCGACCACCCCTGGTCAGAGCACAAAAACAGAAAGTGGCGGCGCACACTGGACGGACCGAACTTACTCCACAGTAAGATGTCCGCATGACGAAAGAGACCGCGACCTACCGCGGCTGGAAGAAGCTGCCGGACAATCGGCTCGGCCACACGCTGTTCTCGCTGGGCATGGTGGTGCGGGTGCCGTACTTCGGCACGGTGCTGCCGAACGTGGTGCGGCTCGAACCGGGCCTGTGCGAGGTGACCTCGCCCAAGTGGTTCGGCATCCACAACCACCTCGGCACCTTCCACGCCATCGCGGCGTGCAACCTGGCCGAGGTCGCGATGGGCATGCTGAGCGAGGCGACCGTGCCCGCCACGCATCGCTGGATTCCGAAGGCGATGAACGTGCAGTACCTGGCCAAGGCCGAGACCGGACTGCGGGCCGTCGCGAAGCTGGCACAGGTCCCCGATTTCGCGACCATCACCGAGGGACAGAACCTGACGGTCCCGGTGTCGGTCTACGACAAGCACGGCGTCGAGGTCGTGCACGCCGACATCACCACCTGGGTCACCCCGAAGTAGTCCGCCGCGCCTGGCCTCACCTACCGACAGGGCTCGACGCGGCGGGCAGCGGATTCAGCAGGGCAGGGCACGGTCGTCGGCGGCGAGCGCACCGAGCACCGCGGCCGAGGCGCGCGAATCCGCCAGCATGCCACCGTGATCGGCACGGTCGGCCGGGCAGCCGTCCTGCAGCCAGATATTGCGATCGGCGCCGGTCGGCGCCGCCAGTAGCGCGGTCTCCTGCGGGGTGACCACCGAGTCGGCGCGGGAGGCGATGGCCGTGTACCGGACACCGGGCACGGTCTCGCCCCCCGCGTTCAACCGGTTGAGCAGAGGTGACCCGACCACCTGCTGCTGCCCCGGAGCTCCGAAGACCTGCGCCGCGATCTGGGCGTTGCTCAGGCCGACCGAGGCCAGGTCGGGATAGTTGGCGCGCAGCCCGTCCCAGGTCGAACCCCGATACGGGGTGCCGAGGGTCACCACCTGCGCGACGGCCTCGGCACCGTGCGTGCGCAGGTACTGCCGGATCATCGTGCCACCGGTGGAGTGCCCGACCAGGGCAACCTGAGCGGCGCCGGTGTCGTCCCGCACGGCCTGCACGACATCACCGAGGTCGTTCGCCATGCGATCGATATCGGCGACGCCATAGATGGTGCGGCCGAGCACCGCGGCCCCGACCGGGCCGATACCCGTTGTGCTGGAACCGGCTTGGCCGCTGACCACGTCACGCAGGGCGGGTGCGGCACCGATGTTCGCCGCGTAGACGCAATAGCCTTCCCCGCGCAACAGCGGCGCGAGCAGCGCGAAGCTGCTCACCGCGTCGGTGCCGGAACCGTGCACCAGCACCACCGGCTGCGGCCGGGCCTGCGCCGGACGGCAGGCCGCCTCGTTCGCGCCGCCGAGCACGGGAAAGACCGGTGCGGCCGTCGCGGCCGGGGCGGCGAGCAACATCGTGCAGGCAGCCGTGAACATCAGGCCGGCGATCCGCGCGGCCTGTCTGCGAAACCACATGTCAAATTCCCAACGGAGCGGCCAGGGTCGGCCAGGAGTTCTTGAACGCTTCTTCCCAGTAGCCCCAGGAATGGGTGCCGTCCGGGTGGATGTCATAGGTCGCCGGAATACCGAGGGAATTCAGGCGGGCCTGCATATTGCGTGAGCAATAGTTGGTCGCCGCCTCGATGGCGCCACCCTTGATGAGTTGTGCCGCGAATCCGTCGACGCCGGGCAACGAATATTTACCGTTCAGCTCGTCGTATTTTCCGGGGATGCCACCGCCGCTGGAAATGTAAATCGATTTCCCGCGCAATCCCTCGGCCTGTACATAGGGATCATTGGCGGCCCAGCGCGGATCATCCGGCGGGCCGTACATATTCGCCATCCTCGCCCACCCCCACGCCTCGACCGTGAGCTGGACGAACTGCTGGCCGACCGGATCGCTGATCTGCGCGCAGCCGCTGTAGGCGGCGACACTGGCGTACAAGTCGCCGGTGGTAGCGGCGAGCGCGAGGGTGGTGGTGCCCGCCATGGAGAACCCGGCGAGCGCGTTGCGGCCGCTGCTGCCGAAGTACTTGTCCGCGATCGGCGGCAGTTCCCTGGTGAGGAACGTCTTCCACTTCTGCTTGCCAAGCCGCTCGTCGTCGCGCACCCAGTCCGCGTAGTAGCTGAACTGCCCGCCGATCGGCGAGACCACATTGACGTTCTTCGGCGAAAGGAACTCCATCACATCGGTTTCGGTCGCCCAGGTGACGCCGTCCTCGCCACCGCCCGCACCCTGCAGCAGATAGAGCACGGGGCGTGCCACGCTGGTGTCGAACGCGCGCTGCATATCGACCTGGATATCCCGCTCCATGGCCGCGGAATGAATTGTCAAAGTCGCCCTGCGCGCATCGTGCTGCCGCACCGCGACAATCGAGGATTCCGCAGGCTCGGCCTGCGCCGGTGTCGAAATCACCGCCGTGGCGAAGGCTCCGACCGTGACCGCGAGCACACCAAGCCAGCGGAGGTAGCTGCCTCTCATGATTCCCCTTCTCCAGAACACGAAACCGCCCGTGTTCCTGAGCCAGGCTAGCTTGCGGCACAACCACTTTCACGCCTGGAGTTGCTGGGCCAACAATTCTGGGGGCAGGGTCGAAAAGCAATTGCCGGGACGCTTTTATTGCATGTCGCCGACTTATCGCGAGACCCGAATTCCGGGGCCCCGATGGGCGGGGGCAGTTGCGCCGGTGCGGCCGTAACGGATTGAATGCCTGCATGGGTGTCAGCGCGGGCGGAGAAGTCGACGTTTGTGTGGTCGGGCTCGGCCCGACCGGCCGGGCACTGGCGCATCGCGCGATGCGGGCCGGGCTGCGCGTGACGGCCGTCGATCCGCGCCCGGACCGACTGTGGCCGCCGACCTTCTCCTGCTGGGTCGACGAACTCCCGCAGTGGCTCCCGGCGAGCGCCATCGCCAGCCGGATTCCGACGCCGACGGTCTGGACGACGACCGAACGCCGGATCGACCGGCCCTACTGCGTGCTGTCCAAGACGGGTTTGCGCGACGCGCTGCCCCTCGACGACGCCACCGTGCTCGCGGACCGGGCCACCAGCGTCGGTGCGCATCGCGTGGAACTGGCCGGGGGCGCGACGCTCACCGCCGCAACGGTTTTCGACACCCGCGGCCTGCCCACGCTCGGGCAGCGCAGGGCCGCGAGCGCGCACGGCATCTTCGTCGCCGCCGAAACGGCCGCGCCGATGGTCGCCGATCAGGAGGGCCTGCTGCTGGACTGGCGGCCGGAGAACGGCGCTGGCCCCGACGAGCCGCCGTCGTTCCTCTACGCGGTGCCGCTCGGGGACGGCACGGTGATCTTCGAGGAGACCAGCCTCGGCCTGCGCGGCGGCATGCCACAGCACGAGTTACGCAGACGCACGCTCAATCGCCTTGCCGCGCACGGCATCCAACTCACCGGCAGCGAACCGCACGAGGCCGCGCACTACCCGCTCGATCAGCCGCCGCCGAAGCGGGGCACCGCCGTCGCGGTGCCGTTCGGCTCGCGCGGCGGCATGATGCACCCGTGCACCGGCTACAGCGTGGCCGATTCGCTGGCGCTGGTCGACACCGCGGTGGCCGCCGTGCGGGCGGGCCGCGACCCGGTGGCCGAACTCTGGCCGCGCCGAGCCAGGTTGGTGTACTGGATGCGGATGCGCGGACTGTACGGGCTCGGCCGGCTGACCACCGAACAGTCCATCTCGATGTTCGACGCGTTCTTCAGCGCCTCCCCGCGCGGGCAGCGCGCGCTGCTGTCCGCGCACGACGACTACGCCGCCCTCGGTGCGGTGCTGTTCAACACGGTCGCGCACACCTGGCCGTTCCGATGGCGCTACGACCTGGTCGGCTGGACGCACCGCAACCGGTGGCTCGGTTACGACTTCGATCAGGCGCCGGTCTCGGCGGCCCGGCGGTAGCCCCGGATCGCCGGGTAGGTGCACACCACGATCAGGCCGACGGTCCACAGCAGCGTCTTCATCAGCGGCTCGGCGACCGGTCCACCGTAAGACAGCCCGCGCATCGCGTCGATCGCACAGCTCATCGGCTGGTTCTGCACCGTGGACTGCAACCACATCGGGTAGGCGAAGGCCGGCGCGAAACCGGTGTTGAAGAACATCAGCAGGGTGTTGATGATGCCGATGACATTCACCAGCATCACGCCCTCGGTGATGGTCGCCAGCGCGGTGACGAGCACCGCGAACGCGACACCGAACAGCACCGGGATGCCGATCAGCGCCAGACCCGCGAGCGGCCCGTTGAGGAATCGGAACCCGAGCAGCAGGCCGACCCCGATGACGAACAGCGTCGTGACGAGCACGCGCACCGCCTCGGCGAGCAGCCGCCCGGTCAGCCCGGCGGCCCGGTGGATGGGCATGGTCCAGAACCGGCCGAGCAGGCCGGTCATCTTCTCGCCCTTAAAACCCAGCGCGCTCACCACCGCGCCGGACATGGCCGCGACCAGCGTCAGCAACGAGACCTGCGCGTAGATGCTCGGCTGATGCGTGAAGCCGGAGATCGACCGGCCGAGCACGATCTGGAACATCCACAGCGTCAACGCCGGATAGACCAGCGTCTGGATCGTGGTCGCGGGGTCGCGCGCCCACACCAGCAGCAGACGCTTGCACTGGATCAGGCTGTGCGTCGCCCAATTGGCCAGCGCGCTCTCGGGTTTCGCCGTCACCTCGGGCAACGGCGTCTTCCACGTGCTGTGCTCGGCGTCGGCCTGTGCCGAGGTCGTCTCCGCGAAACTGGTCATGACCGCCTCACACTCGCCCAGATCGCCAACGGGATGAACACCAGCGCGAGCCCGCTCACCCACACCAGGGGCACCCACAGCACCTGCCAGGTCACCCCGTCGGCGGCCATGTCGCGCAGGGCGAAGGAGAACTGCGAGATCGGTTGATTTCGCACGAACCCGCGAATCCATTCGGGGAACTTGTCTTCCGGCACGAACCCGCAGGAGAGCATGCCGAAGATCAACGTCGGCAGGGTCAGCGCCTGGCTCAGCGATTCCGGGCTCTTGGTCAGGCTGCCGAGCGCGTCGGCGCCGAGCGCCAGCGTGGTGCCGATCGCCAGTGAGAACGCGCAGAACAGCGCGGCCTGGCCGAAGCCCGCGACGAACCGGAAGCCGATCAGGTAGCCGAACAGCAGCGCCGCGACGAGCGAGGTGACCGAGCGCACCAGCCCGGCCGCGATCCGCGCGGACAGCGGAACCAGCATGCCGATCGGCATGGTCTGCATGCGGGTGGTCAATCCGGTGAGCGCCTCGAAGGCCGACAGCTGCGCGTTCGACATCATGGTGAACGCCATCGTCTGCAACACGATGATCGGCATGACGTACTGCGCGTAATCGATGCCTTGGTATCTCATCACCAGGCGCAGCGGCAGATAGAAACCGAGGGTGAACACCAGCGGCGTGATCACCGCGACGACCAGTTCCCCCTTGGTCGCCATGGTCCGGACGATGCGACCGGTCAGCGCGCGCCACTGGGCGAACGCGGACAGCTTGGCCTCGGGCAAGTCAGCGAACAGCATGGCCGCGCCCGCCTCGGGCGCCGCGGCGGTGGCAGTGCTCACGGCTTGCCGCCCGCGTGGCCGGTGATGGACAGGAAGACATCGTCGAGCGATGGCCTGCGCAGCGCGATGTCGGCGAGCGGGATGCCCGCGCTGTCCAGCCTGCGCAGCGCCTCGGTGAGGGTGGCCGCACCGTCGCGCGCCGGGATGGAGAGCCGGTCGTTGCCGTTCAGATCGGCGAGCACCGCGGCGGGCACCAGATCGCCGAGCGCGTCCGCGGTCAGTTGCAGTTTGGTCGGATCCAACGGAACCACCTCGCAGTAGCTGCCGCCGGTCTTCTCCTTGAGCTCGTCGGCGGTGCCCTCGGCGATCACCGTGCCCTTGTCGATGACGATGATGTTGTCGCTGAGCACGTCGGCTTCCTCGAGGTACTGCGTGGTGAGCAACACCGTGATGCCTTGAGCCTTGAGCGCGTTCACCAGATCCCAGACGCCTTGGCGGCTGCGGGGATCCAGACCGGTGGTCGGCTCGTCGAGGAACACCACCTCGGGCCGCACCACCAGACCGCAGGCGATGTCGACGCGGCGGCGCATACCGCCGGAGTAGTTGCGCACGGCCCGACGGCCCGCGCCGACCAGATCGAATTCCTCGAGCAGGGTGTCGGCCCGCTTACGCGCGACCGACTTGCTCAGACCCATCAGCCTGCCGAACAGTTCCAGGTTCTCCCGGCCGGACAGGTTCTCGTCGAGCGCGGCGTACTGGCCGGTCATCATGATCGAACGCCGCACCCCCGCCGGGTCCTTCGCCACGTCGTGCCCGGCGACGACCGCGGTACCCGAGTCCGGGCGCAGCAGGGTGGACAGGATCTTCACCATCGTCGTCTTGCCCGCGCCGTTGGGGCCGAGGATGCCGAGTACGGAGGCACGGTCGGCGACGAAGCTGACGCCCTGCAGTGCGTGCACGTCCCCGAACGACTTCCGGACATCCGCCACACGGACCGCTGGCTCATTCGCACGCAGATCTGCTTGGTTCAAGCTCGGCATCAACTCTCCACTATCGGCAATTACGGCGATTCTCGGTCGCCGGAGCGCGCGCGTATACGTCCCGAATGGTGATCCGTAGCGCTGGGCGTGATGTTACCGGTCTGCGGGGTTCCGGCCGGGCCGCCCGCGCAGTACCCAACTGGACCGTCTGCTAATTGTGTCCTTACTCACATTCACCCCTCCCGATCCGGCGGTGACGCGATCGGCCCTGGTGGGCCACGTCAAGGGCAGCGAGGTGGCGACAAAGACGCCTTTACGGCCCGACGCGGCGACCATAGTCTGCTAATCGGGGGAACACTCACTCGTGCGCGGCGGCCGCCGGTCCGTACGCCGATTTCGACACTGCGAGAGGTGATCATGGCCGAGTCCGCGCAGCCCCGGGTGGCAGCGCAGCCGGGAGGATCGGGCCGACCGAACGTGCTGACGTCCTACGACCCGCGCACCGGCGAGACCGTCGGAAACTACGCCATCATGGGCGCAGGCGAGATCAACCGAAACGTCCGAGCCGCGCGCTCGGCCGAAAAATGGTGGGCCGAACTGGGATTCAGCGGTCGCAAGCGCTGGCTGCTCGACTGGAAACGCGATATCGCACGCCGCGCAGGCGAATTGGTCGAGATCCTGTCCGAGGAAACCGGAAAGCCGGAGGCCGACGCGACGATCGAGGTGATGCTCGCGGTCGAGAACCTCGACTGGGCCGCGCGCAATGCCGGTCGCGCGCTCGGCAGGCACAAGCTCGGGTCGAGCTGGCTCAGTCGCAACCAGCGCGCCTCGGTGGGTTACCTGCCGCTCGGCGTCATCGGCGTGCTCGGGCCATGGCACAACCCGGTGTTCACGCCGATGGGTTCGATCGCCTACGCGATGGCAGCGGGCAACGCGGTGGTGTTCAAGCCGCACGAGCTGACCACGGGCACGGGCGTCTGGCTGGCCGAGAGCTGGGCCAGACTGGCGCCGAATCAGCCGGTGCTGCAGGTGGTTACCGGCGACGGCGGCACCGGTAACGCGCTGTGCCGAGCCAAGGTGGACAAGATCGCCTATGCCGGTTCGGAATCCGGCGCCCGCGAGGTGATCGCGCTGTGTACCCAGACGATGACGCCGGTGGTGGTCGAGCGCAGCGGCAAGGGCAGCATGGTCGTGCACGTCGACGCCAAACTCGACGAGGCAGCGCAGGCAGCGGTTTTCGGCGCGATGGCCAACGCGGGACAGAACGCCACCGGCATCCAACGCGCCTACGTGGCCGAGTCGGTGTACGAACCGTTCTTGGAACTCGTTGCGGCCCAGGCGCGCAAGCTGCGCCCCGGCGCGGACAAGCGGGCGTCGTACGGTCCGATGATCCTGGAGTCTCAGGTCGAGGTGGTGCGCAAGCAGATTCGCGACGCGCTCGCCCGCGGCGGTCGCGCCGTGGTCGGCGGCCTCGACTCGATCCGCGAGCCCTACATCGAACCCGTCGTGCTCACCGAGGTACCGGAGGACAGCACGGCGATCACCGGCGAGAGCATCGGCCCCGTGCTGATCGTCAACAAGGTGACCGGCATGGACGATGCCGCCCGGCGCATCAACGCGGTGGGCACCGACATCGCGGTCTCGGTGTTCACCAGGGACGTGCACGAGATCGAGCAGTTCGCCGAGCAACTGCGGGTCGGCGTGGTGACCATCAACTCCGCATCGGCCTACGCGGGCATTCCCGCGCTGCCGTTCGGCGGCGTCGGCGAGTACGGGCAGGGCCACAGCCACGGCGATCAGGGATTACGCGAGTTCAGCCATACCCTGGCCATCGCCCGCAAGCGCTACAAGGCGCCGGTCGACCTGTCCACCTTCGACCGGCATCCCCGGCATCTACGGCTGGCCAGAGCCATCTTCCGGTTGCGACACGGCAGAGCCGCCTAGCAGCACCGCCTCCATCAGCGCGGTCACGCGGGCGAGTTGGGCTGGGCGCGAGTCGAATCGGATCAACCGGCCGACGTCGATCACCTGACCGATCGCGGCGTGCACCCGGAAGCGCGCCTCGGTCGGGTCGCCGTCGAGCAGGTTGGCCCACTCCAGCACGTTCTGCCGCTGGATCGCGCGCAGCTTGTGCTGTTCGGCCGGAGGCAGGTTGCTGAACTCGGCGTAGTAGACCGGCATGATCTCCGGCATCTGGAAGGTGAGCCGAGCCTGCCGTTCGGCGATCCGGCGCACGGCGTCCGCGCGGCTGGTCGCCTCGGCCAGCGCCTCGGTGATCGCGAGCGCGACCCGATCGCCCGTCCGATAAAACGCGGCGGCGAGCAGATCGGACTTGCTCGCGAAGTAGCGGTACACGCTAGAGGCGTTGATGCCGACGGCGGCGCCGATCTCCTCGATGCTCGCCTCGTGGTAGCCCTGCCTGCCGAAGATCCGGATCGCCTCGGTGAGCAGCTGTTCGCGTTTCGAGGAGACCGGCAGGCCGCGGGTGACCGGGCTCGGCTCGGGTTCCGGCGGCGCGGGCGGCAGCTCGGCGCGCAGGATCGCCCACGCCATCTCACGCAGCAGCGGCAGCAGCCTGGCCCCCGACAGCGCGCTGCGATGCGCGGAGATGCTGGCGATCGCGCTGAGCACGGCGGCGGCCAGCATCGCGACGTCGGCGGGCGGACTCTCGGGGCGCAACTGTTCGATGGGCGCGGCGAGGGTGGCGTTCAGGTCGTCGTAGATCTCGCGGATCCGGATCCGATCGTCGCGTTCCAGGTAGCGCCGCTCCCAGCGGTACAGCCCGGCCTCGCGGCGGATGTCGATGGTGTGTTCGCTGATCGCCCTGATCAGCGCGTCCAGCCGGGCGGCGGGCTCGAGCCGCGCATCGTCCGCGGCCCGCGCGACGTTGAGCAGGTGCCGCGCCCCCTCCTCCGCCGCGGCGACCAGCAGCGCGTATTTGTTGGTGAAGTGCCGGTACAGCGCGGGACCGGAGATGCCGACCTCGGCGGCGATCTCGTCCACGCCGACCGGGTAGTACCCGCGATCGCTGAAGGCGCGCGCGGCCGCCCGGATGATCTGGACCTTGCGATCCTTGGGCCTGCGGCGCACGGTTCCGGCATCGGGCCGCGCGGAAGCGAGGCCGACCTCGCTGCGTTCGGCCACCATGCACCTCTCCGTTCTGCCACGCCGCCGGTTGACAGCGCCCGACAATGGAACCTAAGTTAACCACAATTCGCAAAGTTAACCAGTATTCATGGCACGATAGCCGCAGAGTTGCAGCGTAGGAGCGAACATGAGCGATACAGATTCCGCGGCCGTGACCGCATCCTCCGCGCCCGTCTCGGGCTTCTCGGCGGTGCGGGACGGCAAGGTCCTGCGGGTGACCCTCACCAAACCGAAGCGCAAGAACGCGGTGGACTACGACACCATGGTCGCGCTCGGCGACACCATCGCCGCGGCGGCCACGGACCGGTCCGTGCGGGTGATCCTGCTGACCGGCGAGGGCGGCGACTTCTGCACCGGCGCCGACCTGTCCACCTCGGTGGCCGAGGCACAGCGCGGCATCACCCCCGAGATGACGATGGACGCGGCCAACCGCCTGGTGAAGTCGATCGTGAACGCGCCGATCCCGGTGGTGGTCCGGGTGAAGGGCGCCGCAGCGGGTGTCGGCGTCGGCATCGCGCTGGCCGCGGACCTGATCTACGCCAGCGAAGAGGCCTACCTGCTGCTGGCCTTCATCAACATCGGGCTGATGCCCGACGGCGGCGCGGCCGCCATGATCGCGGCGGCCGCGGGCCGCACCGTGGCGGCGGAGATGGCGCTGCTCGGCGAACGCCTGCCCGCGCCGGCCGCGAAGGCGGCCGGACTGTTCACCGCGGTGGTCCCGGAGGCCGAACTCGACGCGAAGGTGGAGGCCGCGGTCGCCAAACTCGCCGCGGGCCCTCGCCGCGCGCTCGAGCTGACCAAACAGGCACTGAACCAGGCGACGCTGACCTCCCTCGACGCCGCGCTGGCCGCCGAAAAGTCCGGGCAGAGCGAACTTTTGACCTCCCCGGACTTCGCCGAGGGCGCCACCGCCATGTTGACCAAGCGCAAGGCCGTCTTCGCGGACTGATCAGCCACGCGGCCCGTGCCGAACCGGGGTCTGGACTGCAGACCCACCACGACCGATGAGCTATGTTGATCGGCTATGAGCTACCTGGTTACCGGGGCAACTGGGTTCATCGGTCGTTTTCTCATCCCCGAGCTGCTGAAACGCGAGGGTGACATCCATGTGCTGGTCCGGCCGGGCCTCGAGTCCGCCGACCGGTTCACCTGCTGCGCCCGGGAATGGGACGGCGGCGATCGGGTGCGAGCGGTGCGCGGCGACCTCGGCGCCCCCGGCCTCGGCATCGATCCGAGCTGGCTGGCCGAACACCGCGGCTCGATCGAGCATGTCTTCCATCTGGCGTCCAGTTACGACCTGGCCGAGCGCGGCGACGGCACCAAGCATCTGGTCGACGTCGCGGAGAGCCTGAAAGCCGGTCTGCTGCATCATGTCTCGACGGTGGAGATCGCAGGCACGACGCAGGGCCGGTTCACCGAGGACATGTTCGACGAGGGCCAGGAGCTGACCACCCCGACCCAGCGCGCCAAGTTCGACGCCGAACGGATCGTGCGCGAGTCGGCCCTGCCGTGGCGGATCTATCGTCCCTCGATCGTCATCGGCCATTCGCGCACCGGCGAGATCGACCGGATCGACGGCCCGTACCACTTCTTCCGGCTGCTCCGGATGGGCGCACAGCTGCCGCGCATCCTGCCGGTGCTGGTGCCCAAGCTCGGCGAAACCAACATGGTCCCGGTCGATTTCGTCGCTCGTGCGCTGGATCACCTCGCGCACCGGCCGGGCGCGGACGGGCAGACCTATCACCTGATCGATCCGCGCAGGCAGGGCGTTGCCGAGGCGCTCAACCTGTTCGCCGACGAGGCGGGCGCGCCGCACCTGGTCGAGGTGATGCCGAAGCGCGCGTTGGATCTGGCCCTACAGGTGCCCGGCGCGAGCTGGCTGCTCCCCCGCGTCGGCGTACCCCGAGAGGTGCTGGCGCACAGCGAGTTCAGCTGCTGGTTCGATTGCCGCAACACCACCGCCGCCTTGGCGGGCACCGATATCAAGGTGCCGCCGCTGGCCGGTTACGCCCCGCTCATCTGGAAGTACTGGATCGAGAACTGGGTCGTCTGAAGGGCTTTCACGCGCCGGTGATCGTCAGGTAGATCAGCGCGACGTTGAGCGCGGAGATGATGGCCGCGATCAGCCAGGCCAGCGCCGTGGTGACGCGATGGTTGACGTCCGCGCCCATCAGCGCGCGATCGCTGGTCAGGCGCACCAGCGGGATCAGCGCGAACGGGATGCCGAACGAGAGCACCACCTGCGAAATGATCAGCGCGCGAGTGGGATCGATGCCGACGGCGAGAATCACCAGCGCCGGGATCAACGTGACCAGTCGACGCACCATCAGCGGGATGCGCCTGCGCAGCAGGCCCTGCATGATCATCGCGCCCGCGTAGGCGCCCACCGAGGTGGAGGCGAGTCCCGAGGCGAGCAGGCCGATGGCGAGCAGCAGCGCCGCGACCGGGCCGAGCACATCGCCGACGGCGGTGTGCGCGTCCTGCAGCGTCTCGACCTCGCGGCCGCGCAGCGTCTTCGCGGCCATCAGCAGCATCGCCAGGTTCACCGTGCCGGCGAGCAGCATCGCGAGCAGCACATCGACTTTGGTGACGCGCAGCAGCCGGGCCCGCAGCGGTCCCGGCTCGGGGTGCCCGTGTCGATCCCGGGCGAGGCCGGAGTGCAGGTACACCGCGTGCGGCATGACCGTCGCGCCGATCATGGCCGCGGCGAGCAGCACGCTCTCGGCGCCCTGGAAGCGCGGCACCAGTCCGCCGATCGTGCCGCCCGCCGACGGCGGCGCGATGAACACGCTGGCCAGGAAGCCGATCGCGATGATGGCGAGCAGACCGGTGATCACCCGCTCGAACGGCCGCTGGCCGCGCCGGTCCTGCACCAGCAGCAGGCCCATCGAGACCACGCCGGTGATCACACCGCCGACCAGCAGCGGCAGGCCGAACAGCAGGTTCAACGCGATCGCGCCGCCGACCACCTCGGCCAGGTCGGTCGCCATCGCGACGGTCTCGGCCTGCCCCCAGTAGGCAAGGCGGGTCGCTTTGCCGGACCGGTCGCGCACCGCCTCCGGCAAGGACAGGCCGGTCACCAAACCCAGCTTGGCCGAAAGGAATTGCACCAGGCCCGCCATCACGTTGGCCATCACGATGACCCAGACGAGCAGGTATCCGAACTGCGCGCCCGCGCTGATGTTCGAGGCGACATTGCCGGGATCGACATAGGCGATCGCGGCCACGAAGGCGGGGCCGAGCAGCAGGCTGGCCGCCCTGGCGCGTTGGGTGGCGGATCTGGCCGACTCGGCCAAGGTGGTACTCACAGAACAGAATTTTACGGGTTCCCGAACTTTTTCGTTAGAGGTACCCATAAAAGCAGACCACCCGGTCATGCCTGTCGGACATAACCGGGTGGTCGGTTGGTATTTGCCGAGCTACCTCAGATGCCGAGGCCCCGGGCGAGGACCGGCCAGGACAGTTGGAACTCGTCGCGCCAGTAGCCCCACGAGTGGGTGCCGCTGTTGCGGAAGTTGTAGGTCGCCGGGATGCCCAGCGAATCCAGCTTGTTCTTGAGGTTGTTGGTGCAGAAGTTCGTGCCGGCCTCGATCACGCCGCCGATGATGATCTGGTTGGCCAGACCGTAGGCGCCAGGGAGCGCGTACTGACCGTCCAGCGTGTCGTACTGGCCGGGCAGGCCGTTGCCAGTGGAAATGTAGAGGTCAAGGCCGCGCAGACCCTCGGCGTGCACGTAGGGGTCGTTGGCCACCCATTCGGCCGAACCCTGTGGGCCCCACATGTTCTCGGTGTCGCCGCCACCCCAGGTCTCGACGGTGAGCTTGACGAACTCCGAGCCGACCGGGTCACTGGTCTGCGCGCAACCGCTGTAGGCCGCGGCGGCCTTGTACAGGCCGGGCTTGGCGATCGGCAGCGAGAGCACCGTGGTGCCCGAGGTGGACAGGCCCGCGATCGCGTTCACGCCGTTGGTGCCGAGCGCACCGTCGACCAGCGGCGGCAGCTCCTCGGTGAAGAAGGTCTTCCACTTGTTGCGCCCGAGCGTCGGGTCGTCCTTGATCCAGTCGGTGTAGTAGCTCCACTTGCCACCGATCGGCTGGATGACGTTGACGTTCTTGTCCGACAAGAACTTCAGCGCGTCCGTCTTCGCCTGCCACGAGGCGTCGTCCTGGCCGCCGCCCGCGCCGTTGAGCAGGTACAGCGTCGGACGCGGCACCGAGGCATCGGCCGGGCGCTGCACGTCGATGATGACCTTCTGGTCCATCGCCGCGGAGTACACGTACAGCCGGATGTTGCGGTCGTCCTTGTACTCGGCCTTGGTGATCTTCGAACCGTCGGGGGCGGTCGGGTTGGCCAGCAGACTCTTCCCGTCGATGATCGGATCAGCAGCCGACGCGGTGGTCACGCCCAGACCGGTCATCACGCCCGCAAGGACCGCTGTTGCCGCGATCGCCGCCGCGGCACGTAGACCGCCGCGCCGAGTCTGTCGACGTATCAATTTCGCACCTTCGCTTCGTCTCGAAATGTCATCTGCATGCCCCACGCGCCGGCGAGCGTGCCCTGGACACACCTCCGCCAGACCATACGGCCTATGTAGTCGCGCGAACAGGGGTCATCGTTACCGCAGCGGTGCCCATCATGCCTGAGCAGACTCGATTTCGTCATGTCAGACCTGATCGACGTGCCGTGTCCCTCATACGCGGATCGAGCAGGCCGGACAGGGCCGGACCGATCTCCGCCAAGGCCTCCGGGGAGGTCATCTGATCGTGCGCGACCCCGATCGGGTGATCTTCGACACGGCCCTCGACCAACGGATGCCAGTTCAGTGCCGCGGCGTCGTGGCCCACCGCACTGAAATAGTCGAGCCTGCCGTGGAACACCGCGGGCCGATGCTCGGCGATGAGCTCGGCCGAGCGCACCGCGCTGCGGTAGATCCGGCGCACCCGTTCCGGCGTGAGCACGGCCATGTCCGGCGGAATGGTCGCGTGCAGCGCGGCGAGCGCCTCCTCGCTGAGCTCGTGGATGTCGCCGTCCTCGGGCAGCAGCGCGTGCGCGCCGATGCCGAGTTCGGCCAGCGCCTCCCGGATCGCCGCGCGGAAGTCCGTCACGTCGATGTCGGGGTGGCTGTCGAGCATGGCGAGCAACGTGACCTGTTCCCCCGCGGCCTGCAGCTCCGTCGCGATGGCGTGCGCGAGCACACCGCCGAGCGACCAGCCGAGCAGCCGGTAGGGCCCGTCCGGCTGCACCGCACGGATCTCCCGGACATACCGGTCCGCCATCTCGGCCAGCGAGGTCGGCAGGTAGCCGTCCTCGGTCAGCGCGGGTGACTGCAGGCCGTAGATCGGCGTGCTCGGGGGCACATAGCGCGCGAGACCCGCGTAGCACCAAGACAATCCGTACATCGGGTGGATGCAGAACAGCGGCTCGGCGGGCGCGGTGTCGTGCGGCACCCTGGTGCGGATCGGCAGCAGCACGCCCAGCGCGGCGTTCGACTCCAGGTCGTAATCGTGGTCGCCCGCGAGCGCGGCCAGTACGCGCGCCGACAGCGCCGCCGGGGTCGAATCGGTGAAGAACCACTGGACCCGGACCTCGGTGCCGGTGAGCGTGCGCAATCTGCTGACCGCGCGGGTCGCCACCAGCGAGTTGCCGCCGATATCGAAGAAGTCGTCGTCCAGGCCGACCTGTTCGGCGCCGACCACCTCGGCGAAGACCTCGGTGACGGTCCGTTCCAGCGGGGTCGTCGGCGGGCGGTACGGGCGCGCGGTGAACTCGGGCACCGGCAGCGCCTTGCGGTCGAGCTTGCCACTCGCGTTGAGCGGCAACGCGTCCAGCACGACGAGCGTGGCGGGCACCATGTAGGACGGCAGCGCACCGCGCGCGTGGCTCAGCACCTCGGCATTGTCGATGCTCTCCCCCGGCGCGGCGACCAGGTAGCCGACGAGCCGGTCGCCGGTGCCGCCTCGGACGAGCGCGACCGCCGCGTGGCGCACCGACGGATGCCCGAGCAACACGGTCTCGATCTCGCCGAGTTCGACCCGCTGGCCGCGCAGCTTCACCTGGAAGTCGCTGCGGCCCAAGTACTCCAGCGCGGCGCCGTGCCAGCGCACGATGTCGCCGGTGCGATACAGCCGCGTTCCGCCCTCGTGCGCGACGAACCGTTCCGCGGTGAGCGCCGGTGCGCCCAGATAGCCGCGGGCCAGCTGCACGCCGGAGATGTACAGCTCGCCCGCGGCGCCTAGCGGCACCGGACGCAGCTGCCGGTCGAGCACGTGCACCCTGGTGTTGGCGACCGGCGTGCCGATCGGCACCGCGACGACGGCGGTGTCCTGCACCGGATAGTCGGTGACCACGGTGGCTTCCGCTGGCCCGTACCAGTTGATCAGCTGGGCGGTCGGGATCGTGGCGGCGAAGTTCGCCGCGGTCTCGCCGGAGAGCGCCTCGCCGGCGGCGAACACCCGGCGCAACGTCGGATACTCCGCGGCGAGTGCCGGATCGAGGAACGCGTCGAGCATGGACGGCACGAAATGCACCGTGCTGACCCCGTATTCGGCGATCACCCGGGACAGATAGGCCGGATCGCGGTGCCCGTCGGGCTCGGCGACGACTATCGTGGCGCCGGTCTGCAAGGGCCAGAACAACTCCCAGGTGGAGATGTCGAAGGTGATCGGCGTCTTGTGCAGCACCACATCGCCCGCGTCGTGCGGATAGATCCATTGCGCCCAGCGGAATTGGTTCACCATCTGCCGGTGGGTGATCATCACGCCCTTCGGCCTGCCGGTGGAGCCCGAGGTGTAGATGACGTAGGCGACGTTGTCCGGTGTGATCCGCGGCTGCGCGAGCGACACCGCCTCCAGTGGCAGGTAGAGCGTGTCGATCGCGACGACCGGCACGGTGGCCGCGGTGTCGAATCCGTCGGCCGTGGTGGTCAGCACGCACGCCGGAGCCGCACCGTCGAGCACGAACTCGTTGCGCTCGCTCGGGTGGTCCGGGTCGATCGGCAGGTAGCCCGCACCCGCGCGCAGCACACCGTAGATCGTGACGACGAGATCGATGCCGCGCCGCATGGCAACGGCCACCAGCGATTCCGCGCCGATGCCCCAGCGGGCCAGCTCGGCGGCCAGCGCGCGCGAGCGCAGGTCGAGCTCGGCGTAGCTCAGCGTGGTCTCGCCGAAGCGCACCGCCGGCGCGTCCGGCGTCCGTGCCACCTGCGCGTCGAACAGCGACAGCAGGGTGGCCTCGTCCAGCAGGTCGGGCACGTCGGTGCCGTTGCGGGCGGCCAGTTCGGTCCGCTCCTGATCGAGCAGCACGTCGATGTCGGCGACACGGGCCTGCGGGTTGGTCACGAAGCGGCGGATCAGGCCCGAAAGCCGTTGCGCCAGTGCTTCCGCCGTCGCCTCGTCGAACAGGTCGCGCAGGTACTTCACCGACACCCGCAGCTGACTGTCGAGCACCACCATCACGGTGAGCGGGTAGTGGGTCCCGTTGACCGCGCCGACACCGGTGACGCTCATGCCGTCGATCGCGCTGGCCTTGTCCAGGCCGTCCCGATCGACCGGGAAGGACTCGAACACCACCAGAGAGTCGAAAAGTCCTTCCACGCCCACGGTTTCCTGGATATCGCTCAGGCCGAGGTAGTGGTGGTCGAGCAGCCCGGCCTGTTCGGCCTGCAGCTGACGCAGCAGCCCGCCGAGGGTGTCGGTGGCCCCGAGCCGGACCCGCACCGGGATCGCGTTGAGGAATAGGCCGACCATGCTCTCCACGCCGTCGAGCTGTGGCGGACGACCGGAGACGGTGGCGCCGAAGACCACATCGTCGCGGTCGACGCTGCACCCGATCAGCAGCCCCCACGCCGCCTGCACCACGGTGTTCACCGTGACGCCGAGCCCGGAGGCGAGGCGGGTCAGCGCGGTGGTGTCCGCGGGTGCCAGCTCGAAGCCGACTTCGCCTACGCCCGCGGCGATCTCACGACCGGGATCGACCGGCGCCAGCGGCGTCGGCTCGGTGATACCGGCCAGCGCCGCGCGCCAGGCCTCGCGGGCCGCGCCCGCGGGCTGTGCGGTCAGCCAGGCCAGGTAGTTCCGGTACGACGGCACCCTTGTCAGGTGCCGGGAGTTGCCGCCGAGCGCGTACAGCGTGAGCAGATCCTTCATCAGCAGCGGCATCGACCAGCCGTCGATCAGGATGTGATGGCTGGTGACCAGCAGGTGGTAGGCCTCGGCCGAGGAACGGATCAGCGCGAAGCGCAGCAGCGGCGCGGTGCGCATGTCGAAGTGATCGGCGAGGTCGGCGGCCTTGATCCGGTCCAGCTCGGCGACCGCGGCCTCCGGTTCCAGCTGCGCGAGATCGATGAGCCGCCACGGCACTTCGAGCGCGTCCTGCACGATCTGCAGCGGTGTGCCGTCGGTGTCCTCGGCGAAGGCGACGCGCAGGTTGTCGTGCCGGTCCAGCACGGCCTGCGCGGCCCGCCGCATCCGGTCCGCGTCCACCGCGCCGCCGAGGTCGAGCACGAACTGCGTGGTGTAGGCGTCGATCGAGGACTCGGCCAGCAGCGCGTGGAACAGCATGCCCGACTGCAAGGGCGTCACCGGCCACACATCGGTGAGGTTCGGGTACGCGGCGGCGAGCCGGTCGATGCCGGGCTGGCTCAACCGCACCAGCGCGAAGTCCGACGGCGTGAAACCGCCCGCGTCCGGGTGCAGGCCGTGCTCGGCCAGCCCGCCGAGCGCCCGGATCCAATGCTCGGCAAAGGTTTTCACCTCGTCGGCGGTGAACGCGGCGGTGGCGTAGTCGAACCGGGCGAGCAGCCCGTCGTCGGTGGCGTCGACGGTCAGGTCGAGCAGCAGATCGTCGACGGCGATGTCGGTGTGCACCCGCGCCGGGCGCAGATCCCGATAGCGCAATGCGAACCGGCCACGCCCGAGCGCACTCAACTCATCCGCGGTATCGGCGTTGAGGTAGCGCAGCAGGCCGTATCCGACGCCCTGCGACGGCACCGCGCGGCGCAGTTCCTTGATCTGTGCCAGTGCCGCCCCCGCCGCGGGACCGCCGACCAAGGCCTCCGCGGTGTCGATCCTGCTGAGCCGCAACGCGAGCGGGTACTCGGTGGTGAAGCCGCCGACCATGCTGTCCTCGGCGCTGGTCGCCGAACGCTGATCGGCGGACAGCCGGATCAACCCACCGAGCGCCCTGGTGACGGGTTCCCGCGCCGCGGTCTGCGCCGCCAGCGCTACCGCGGTGAGCAACACGTCGTCCACCAGGGTGTGATAGGCCGCCGCCGCGGCGGCCACCGCGGCCGCGCCCTCGGCGGTGATGGCCAGCGAGACCCGGCTGCGGGTGCGCAGATCCAGCCGGTCGATATCGGCGTCGTCCGGTGCGTCGCCCAAAGCGCGCTCCCACCAACCGAGTTCGCCGACGGTGCGCAGATCGTGCGCCCGCGTCGACAGCGCCCGGATCAGCACGCCGAGGCCCGACTCCGGCGCCGCGGGAGCGGCATGCCTGCCCCGGCTCCACGCGGCGGTCAGCTGGTCGACGATGGTGCGCCACGAGATGTCGTCCACGACAAGGCCGTTGGCGACCACGATCAGGGTCGACCGGCCCTCCGGACCGCCGGTCAGCACGAAGTGGATATTGCGGCCCTGCTCCGGATCCAGTGCTGCGGCCGCGGCCTGCACCACGTCGTCGATCGGCAGCGATGTCTCACCGTGCCGCGGATCGAGCCTGCGGAACGCCTCGCCGGTGCGCTCGTCGGCGGGCGGAATGCGCAACACCGGGGCCTCGCCCGTGCGATCGAGGCGCACCCACAGCATCGGATGCTGCTCGAGCACAGCGGCCACCGCGGCGCGCACGGCTTCGACGGCACAGCTGTCCGGCACGTCAAGCGCGATCGCGCGCACCTCGACGCCGGTATCGAGCAGCCGGGCCGCGTGCGGCGTCAACGGCAGGTCGCCGGACTCGTCGCCCGGTCCGTCCTCGACCACCGCGACGCGCGCCAGCGCCGCGACCGTGCGCGACTCGAAAACCGCACGGGGCGTGAAGTTCACCCCGCGGGCGCGGCAGCGCGACACCACCTGAATGGACACGATGCTGTCGCCGCCGAGTGCGAAGAAATCGTCGTCGAGCCCGACCCGGTCCAGCCCGAGCACCTCACCGATCACCTCTGCGATGGCCAGTTCGGCCGGGGTCTGCGGCGCCCGATACGCGGCGGTCTCGAGCGCGGGCTCCGGCAGCGCGCGTCGATCCAGCTTGCCGACCGGCGTCAGCGGGATCTCGTCGAGCACCACGATGGCGGTCGGCACCATGTATTCCGGCAGGGTCGCACCCAATTGCTCGGTGAGCGCGGCCGGATCGAGGGTGACGTCCTTGCCCGGCAGCACGTAGGACACCAGCATCGTGGCGCCGGAACCGGATTCGCGACCGACGGTGACCGCGAACTCGACGCCGGGTTGCCCGGCCAGCACCGCGTCGATCTCCCCGAGCTCGATCCGGAAACCGCGCACCTTCACCTGGAAGTCGTTGCGGCCCACGTACTCCACCTCGGGCACGGCACTGCCGCGGCGCCAGCGCACCACGTCACCGGTGCGGTAGAGCCGGTCGCCGGGGGCGCCGTAGGGGTCGGCGACGAAGCGGGCCGCCGTGAGTCCCGGCCGCGCGTGATAGCCGCGGGCCAGTTGGATGCCGCCCAGATACAGTTCGCCCGCAACGCCTTCCGGCACCGGGCGCAGCCTGCTGTCCAGCACCAGCGAGCGCATGCTGCGGATCGGACCACCGATGGTGACCGGTTCGCCGGGCCGCAGCGGGTCGCTGATGTTGGTCATGATCGTGGTCTCGGTCGGCCCGTAGCCGTTGTGGAAGCGTCGGTGCTCGGCCCCGGCCCACTTGGCCACCAGATCGGCGGGCACCGCTTCCCCGCCCGCGACGATGGCCCGCATCCCGGACAGCGCGTCCGGGTCCAGCGAGGCGAGCACCGACGGGGTGAGGAAGGCGTGGGTGACCTGCTCCTCGCGGATCAGGGCGGCCAGTTCCTCGCCGCCGAAGGTGAGCGGCGGCGCGACCACAAGCGCACCCGCCGACCCCAGCGCGAGCAGCAGCTCGAGCATCGACGCGTCGAACGAGGGCGAGGCGAAAGCCAGTGCCCGCGTCGACTGGTCGAGCTGATAGCGCTCCACCTGCTCGGCACTGAAATTGGCCAGGCCCGCGTGCGTCACCACGACGCCCTTGGGCAGGCCGGTGGAGCCGGAGGTATAGATGACGTACGCGGCGTTGCCGCTGCGGATCGGGCCGTGCCGTTCGCCGAAACCGATCGGGCGGTCCGAGCGGGAGGCGACGTCGAAGGTGAAGTCCCGGTCGTCGAGCACCAGCCACGGCCGTCCGCCCGCCATCGGGGGCAACGCGCCGAGTTCCGCGGTCAACGTCACGCCGAGGTGCGCCTGGGAATCGGCGACCATGTGCGCGATGCGTTCGGCCGGATAGGTCGGGTCGATCGGCACCAGCGCGGCACCGGTCTTGGCGACCGCCCAGAGCGCGAGCACGGATTCGACCGAGCGCCGAATCGCCACCGCGACGAGCACGTCCGGCGCCGCCCCGCGATCGATCAGGGTGCGTGCCAATTGCGAAGAGGCGGCGTCGAGTTCGACGTAGCTGAAGGCGCGCCCGTTGACCACGATGGCGGGGCCGGTGGGGTTGCGGGTGACCGCAGCGGCCATCAGCTCGGGCAGGGTGCGCGGCGGCACCGCCTCGGCGCCCGCCCGCGCGACCAGGTCCGCGCGCTCGGAATCGTCGAGGATCTCCAGATCACCGACCGCGATACCGGGATCCTGGGCGACCGCGGCGAGGATGCGGCGGAACCTGCGGCCGAAGTCGGCGACCGTCGATTCGTCGAACAGGTCACGGGCATAGGTGAATTCGGCCGCGAGCCCGGCCTCGGCGCCCGCCTCGGTGCGCTGCTCGCGCAGGGTGAGCAGCAGATCGAACTTGGCGGTGTCGGCCGCCGGGTCCAGCGCCGCGAAGCTCAGCCCCGGCAGTTCGAAGCTGGTGGCGGCCAGGTTCTCGAACGAGAGCGCGACCTGGAACAGCGGATGCCTGCCCGCGGAGCGCTCCGGATCGAGCACCTCGACGAGCCGCTCGAACGGGGTGTCGGCGTTCGCGAAGGCCCGCAGATCGGTTTCCCGGTTGGCGGCGAGCAATTCGGTGAAGCCGAGCTGCGGTGCGACCCGGGTGCGCAACACCAGCGTGTTGACGAACATGCCGATCAGATCGTCGAGTTCGGCCTCGCCGCGGCCCGCGATCGGGGTACCGACCACCACGTCCTCGGTGCCGGACAGGCGCGCGAGGAACACCGCGAGCGCGGTGTGCACCACCATGAAGAGCGTGGCGTTGTGCCGCTTGGCCAGCTCGACCAGCGCGGCGTGCACCTCGGCGTCGACCACGAAGTGCGTCTTGGCGCCCGCGAAGCTCTGCGCGGCCGGCCTCGGCCGATCGGCAGGCAGGTTCAGCTCGTCCGGCAGGTCGGCGAGTTCGGTTGTCCAGTAGGCGAGTTGGGCGCCCGCGACCGATTCGGGATCGTCGTCGGCGCCGAGTGCCGCGCGCTGCCAGAGCGCGTAATCGGCGTACTGGATCGGCAGCGGGGACCAGCCCGGCGCCTCGCCACCGCTGCGGGCGGCGTAGGCCAGCATCAGGTCTCGGGTCAGCGGGCCCATCGACCAGCCGTCGGCGCTGATGTGATGCGCGACGAAGACCAGCACGTACTCGCTGCCCGCGAGCTGGAACAGCCTGGCGCGGAACGGCACCTCCATGGTGACGTCGAAACCGGCCGCCACGATGCGCTGCACCTCGTGCGCGACCCGTTCCTCCCCGATCTGCGCGGGCGCCAGGTCGACCAGCACCTCGTGCGGCGCGAGGATGCGCTGCTGCGGGCCGTCCAGCGTCTCCGGATAGACCGTGCGCATGATCTCGTGCCTGGCGACCAGGTCGGTGACGGCCTGCTGCAACGCCTCGACGTTCAGGTCGCCGGAGAGCCGGATGGCCACCGGGATGTTGTAAACGGCCGCGGCGGTGTCGAATTGATTGAGGAACCACATCCGCTGCTGGGCGAAGGACAGCGGAATATGCTCGGGCCGTTGCTGAGCCACCAGCGGGGTGCGGGCGCGTTCGCCCGCGAGATGCTCCACCTTGATCGCGAGTCCGGCGACCGTGGCGGCCTCGAACAGCGCGCGCACGGGCACCCGGGAATCCAGCGCCGCACCGATACGCGCCGCGACCTGCGTCGCCAACAGCGAATTACCACCCAGACCGAAGAAGTCGTCATCCGCACCGACCCGCTCCACCCCGAGCACCTCGGCGAACACCGACGCCACGATCTCCTCGATCGGCGTCGACGGCGCACGAAACACCCGAGCCTCGAACTCCGGCTCCGGCAACGCCTTCCGATCCAACTTCCCATTCACATTCAACGGAAGCGCATCGAGCACCACAAACGCCGACGGCACCATATACGAAGGCAACTCCGCGGACAGCGCCGACTTCACCTGCGCCACATCGAAAGCCGCCGGCGCGGCGCCGACGGCCTCGGCGGCCTGCGCGGCGAACGATGCGGCCTGCACCGCGAAGGACGTGGCGGGCGGGGCCGCGGGCGGCGGGGCGGCCACCACATAGGCCACCACGCGATCACCGGTCTTGGCGTCGGTCTTGGCCACCACCGCCGCCTGCGCGACCTCGGGCAGCGCGAGCAACGCCGCCTCGATCTCACCGAGCTCGATCCGGAAACCACGAATCTTCACCTGGAAGTCCGTGCGCCCCCGATACTCCAGTTCACCGGAACTGTTCCACGCCACGAGGTCACCGGTGCGGTACATCCGCACCCCGGGCTCGAACGGATTCGCCACGAACCGATCCGCGGTCAAATCCGCACGACCGAAATAGCCACGCGCCAACTGCGCACCAGCCAGATACAACTCACCCGAAACACCCACCGGCACCGGACGCAACCGGCCATCCAGCACATAGGCCTGGCTGTTCCATTCCGGCGTGCCGATGGGCACTACGGTCTGATCGGCCGCAGTGACCCGGTGCCGGGTGATCGACACTGCCGCCTCGGTCGGGCCGTACAGGTTGAGCAGCTCCACCTCCGGCTGCGCGGCCAGGAAGCGTTGCGCCAGCGCGGCGGGCAGGGCCTCGCCGATGGCGAGCACCCGGGTCAGCGGCGACGGCTGTGCCGAGGCCGCCGTGCTGGTGTGCACCAGCAGCGCGTCCAGCATGGACGGCACGACGTGCAGCGTCGTCACGCCTTCCCGGATGATCAGGTCGTTGAGGTAGGCCGGGTCGCGGTGCCCGTCCGGCGCGGCGATCACCAGCTTGCCCGCGCAGACCACCGCCGACCAGAACTCCCAGACCGAGAGATCGAAGGTCGCGGCCGTCTTGAGCAGCACGGCGTCGTGCTCGGCCAGGCCCAATTCGGCGATCTTCCACTGCAATTGGTTGGCGATCGCGGCATGCGACACGGCGACGCCCTTCGGCCTGCCGGTCGAGCCCGACGTGAAGATCACGTACGCGGTGTGCTCGGGATGCAGCGGCGCGACCCGTTCGGCGTCCGCGAGCGGCCCGCTGGCAAACGAGCTCAGCACCAGTTCGTCGAGACGCACCACCGGGGCTGCGGCGGTATCGAAATCGGCCTCGGCGTTGGTCAGCACGCACACGGGGGCGGCCGTGGCCAGGATGTAGTTCGTGCGCTCGGTCGCCTGGTCCGGATCGACCGGCACGTACACACCACCGGCTTTGGCGACCGCGTACATCGCGACGACCAGATCCACCGATCGCCGCAGCGCGAGCGCCACGCGTGTCTCCGGGCCGACGCCACGCGAGATCAGATATCGGGCAAGGCGATTCACGCGGGTGTCGAGCTCGACATAGGTCAGCTCGTGCCGCGAACCATCGGGCAGGTCGGCCACCACGGCGACCGCCTCCGGCGCGGCGGCCAGCACCGCCCGCCGCAGGAACGACGGCAGCGTCGCGGCCGGATCGACCAGGTGCTCGGTGTCGTTCCACGCCGACAGCACCGAATGCTGTTCCCCGGGAACGAGAATGTCGATATCGCCGACCGGCGTGTCCGCGGCGGCGACCACCGCGTCGAGCACCCTGGCGAGGCGGACGGCGAAGCCCTCGACCGTCGCGGCGTCGAAAAGATCAGTGGCATAGGTGAAGAAGCCGCCCATACCGGCGGGCACACCGGACTCGTCGTAACTGTCGCCCACGATCAGATGCAGATCGAACTGCGAGACCGCGAGATCCGCGTCCAGCCCCTCGACCGTGAGGCCGGGCAGTTCCAGCGCGGTACGCGCGATGTTCTGGAACGACAGGCCCACCTGGAACAGCGGATGATGCGCCGTCGAACGCGGCGGATTCAGCACCTCCACCAACCGCTCGAACGGAACATCCGCATGCGCGAACGCCTGCAGATCGGTATCACGCTGGCGCGCGAGCAGATCCGTGAACGACGCCGAGCCGTCCACGGTGCTGCGGAACACGACCGTGTTGACGAACATGCCGATCAGGTCGTCGAGTTCGCGCTCGCCACGACCCGCCACCGGTGTGCCGATGGCGATGTCGGGAGTGCCGGACAGCCGGGCGAGCAAGACCGCCAAAGCGGTGTGCACCACCATGAACAACGTCGCGCCGTGCGCCCGGCCAAGCTCCACCAAACCCGCATGCGTAGCCGCATCGACCCGCACATCGACCCGCGCACCCGCCATCGACGCGACCGCCGGACGCGGCCGATCCGTCGGCAACTCCAACAAATCCGGCAACCCCGCCAACTGCGTGCGCCAAAAACCGATCTGCTGCGCGGCAATCGAATCCACATCCGACTCATCACCAAGCACAGCACGCTGCCACAGCGCATAGTCGGCATACTGCACCGGCAACGGCGCCCAACCCGGCGCCTCACCCGCGGCCCGCGCGGCATAGGCAACCATCACATCCCGCACCAGCGGACCCATCGACGAGCCGTCCGCCGCGATGTGATGCACCACCACCGCGAGCACGTAGTCGGATTCGTCGGTGCTGTCGGTGAGCTCGAGCAGCCGCACCCGCAGCGGCACCTCGTCGGTGACGTCAAACGGGGTCGACGCCAGCGCGTACACCTCGGCGGGCACGTCCGCGACGGACACCGGCCGCGGGGTCACCTCGAGCGCCACCCGACTCGCGGGCAGCACCACCTGCACCGGGCCCTCGGGGGTCGCCGGGTACACCGTGCGCAGCACCTCGTGCCTGCCCACCACGTCGTCGAGGGCGGCGCCGAGCGCGGTGACATCCAGTGCGCCGGTGAGCCGCAATGCGAACGGCAGGTTGTAGGCGGCGGAGCCAGCCGACTCGTCATCGGACTGATCGAAGCGGTTCAGGAACCACATCCGCCGCTGCGCCAGCGACAGCGGCAACTCGGCGGGCCGGGCAATGCTGCCCAGCCTGATACCGCGGGCCGCATGGGTCCGCGATTCGATCGCGGCGGCCAGCGCCTGCACCGTCGGTGTCTCGAACAGCGTCCGCACCGGAACACGGGCGTCCACCGCGGCGCCGAGCCGCGCGACGACCTGGGTCGCGACCAGCGAATTGCCGCCGAGAGCGAAGAAATCGTCATCGGCACCGACCCGGCTCAGCCCGAGCACCTCGCCGAACACCTCGGCGACGATCTCCTCGACCGGCGTCGCGGGCGCGCGGAATTCGCGGGCGGCGAAGCTGGGCTCGGGCAGCGCCTTGCGGTCGAGCTTGCCGGACGGATTCAGCGGGAACTCGTCGAGCACCACGACCGCGGCCGGAACCATATAGGCCGGAAGGGTTTCCGCCACCGCGACCAGCAGCGCGGCCTGGTCGACGGTCGAATCCGGCGCGGGCACCACGTAGGCGACCAGTTGGTCACCCAGCGTCGACTGACTGACCAGCGCGACCGCCTGACTCACCGACGGTTGCGTCAGCAAAGCGGTCTCGATCTCGCCCAACTCGATTCGCTGACCACGGAACTTGACCTGGAAGTCGGTGCGACCGAGGTAGTCCAGCCGATGCGGCCGCTCAGCGGTGGCCGCGCGCCACACCACCAGATCGCCGGTGCGATACATGCGTTCGCCGAAGCCGAACGGGTTGGCCAGGAAGCGATCCGCGGTCAGATCCGGCCGCCGGACATAGCCGCGGGCCAGCTGATCACCGGCGAGGTAGAGCTCGCCGGGCACGCCCGCAGGCACCGGACGCAGCCGGGCATCGAGCACGTACACCTGAGTGTTCCACTGCGGCAGGCCGATCGGCACCGAGCGCGTATCCGAGCCGTCGGCGGGCCAGTAGGTCACCGAGACCGCGGCCTCGGTCGGTCCATAGAGATTGTGCAGCCGGGCCCGCGACACCGCGCCGAATGCCGTGACGGTCTCCGGCGGCAGCGCCTCGCCGATCACGAAGGCCTCGCGCAACGTCGGGCCCGCGTCGGCCGCCGCGTGCGCGGCGAAGACGGTGAGCATCGAAGGAACGAAGTCGGTCACGGTGACCCGTTGCGCGGCAATGGTTTCCGCGACGTAGCCGGGATCGCGGTGGCCGTCGTGGGCGGCGACGACCAGTGTCGCCCCCGCCCGCAGCGGCATGAAGAAGCCCCACAGCGACACGTCGAACGTCGTCGCCGTCTTCTGCAGGTACACATCGTCGGGGCCGAGCGGGTACTCCGCCAGCATCCAGTCGATCTGGTTGTTGATCGCCGCGTGCGAGACGGCGACGCCCTTGGGCCGCCCGGTCGAGCCGGAGGTGAAGATGACGTAGGCGGGATGCTGCGGCAGGAGCCTGCGCCGCAATTCGTCGGCACGCACCGGCGCGCCGTCGAAGGCCACGGTATCGATCTCATCCAGGCGCAACACCTCGATGCCGTCGGGCACCTGGATCGCGTCCGCCGCTGTGGTCAGCACGCAGGCGGGCTGCGCGGTGTCGAGGATGTGCGCGATCCGCTCGGCCGGATGGTCCGGATCCAGCGGCACGTACGCGCCGCCGGCGGTCACGATCGCGTACATGCCGACCACCAGGTCGATCGAACGCCGAATCGCCAGCCCCACCAGGGATTCCGGACCGATGCCACGGTCGATCAGCAGCCGGGCGAGGCGGTTTACGCGCTCGTCGAACTCGCGGTACGACAGCGTCTGGCCCTCGTAGACCAGCGCGGTAGCGGACGCACGCGCCGCGACGGTGCGCCGGTAGCCGTCGAGCAGCAGCTCGGGAGCGACCGGACGCCTGGTGTCGTTCCACCCGTAGAGGATTCGCTCGCGCTCGGCGGGCTCGAGCAGATCGATGTCGCCGACCGCGCGTTCCGGGGCCGCCACGACCGCGGCCAGCAGCCGCTCCAGCCGCAGCGCGAACTGCGCGACCGTCGCCGCGTCGAACAGGTCGGTGGCGTAGGTGAACAGCGCCGAGAAGCCCGACTCCGCCTTGGGCACCACGGTCAGCTGCAGATCGAACTTCGCCACCGCGCCGTCGAATTCGACCGCCTGCGCGGACAATCCGGGCAGCTCGACCTGCGCCTTGTTCATGTTCTGGAAGAACAGCGCCACCTGGAACAGCGGATGATGCGCCTGCGAGCGCACCGGATCGAGCACCTCGACCAACCGCTCGAACGGCAGCTCGGCGTGCGAGAACGCCGCGAGGTCGGTCTCTTTCGTCGCGGCGAGCAGCTCGGTGAACGAGGCGCCGAGATCAATGGGCGTGCGCAACACCAGGGTGTTGACGAACATACCGATGAGCCCGTCGAGCTCTCGCTCGCCACGGCCTGCCACGGGCGTGCCGATGGTGATGTCGGCGGTGCCGCTGAGCCGGGCGAGCAGCGCCGCGAAGGCGGTGTGCAGCACCATGAATTCCGAAGCGCCCGCGCGCTGGGCGAGTTCGGTGAGTCCGCGATGCAGTTCGGCGCCCACCTCGAAGGTGTACTCCGCGCCCGCGCCGGACGCGACGAGCGGGCGGGGCCGGTCAGCGGGCAGGTCGATACGGTCCGGGATACCCGCCAACGCATTGCGCCAGTAGGCGATCTGCGCGGCGGCCACCGAATCCGGATCGTGCTCGTCGCCGAGCACCTCGCGCTGCCACAGCGTGTAATCGGCGTACTGCACCGGCAGCGGCGGCAGCGCGGGCGGTGCGCCGTTGCGCCGGGACAGGAACGCGCCGAGCAGATCTCGCAGGAACGGCGCGACCGAGGCGCCGTCTGCGGCGATGTGGTGCACCACAACAACGACCACGTGCTCGCTCGCCGAGAGCTCGGCCAACGCGATCCGCAGCGGTACCGCCGCGGCGACGTCGAAGCCGCGCAGGGCGAACTCACGCAGCCAGTCGGGGAGTTCGTGTTCGGCCAGCGGCTTGGGCGCCAGATCCGGAGCCGCCTCCGCGACGGGCAGAATCACCTGGTAGCCGGTGCCGTCGATGGCCGGGTAGACGGTGCGCAGCGTCTCGTGCCGCTCGATCACGTCGGTGATCGCGGCCTGCAGCGCGGCCAGGTCCAGTGCACCGGTCAACCGGATGGCGAACGGAATGTTGTTCGCCGCCGAGGCCGGATCGAACTGGTTCAGGAACCACATCCGCTGCTGCGCCAGCGACAGCGGAATACGTTCCGGCCGTTCCATCGGGGCCAGCGCACGCCGATCCTCGGCGCCCTTCAACGGCTCGAGCCGCTCGGCCAGGCCTGCCACCGTGGGGGTTTCGAAGATCAGCCGGGCAGGCACCCGCGCCGCGAGCGCGGTGCCGAGCCGGGCCGCCACCTGCGTCGCGATCAGCGAATTGCCGCCGAGCTCGAAGAAGTCGTCGTCGGCGCCGACCGGCGCGCCGGGACCGAGCACCTCGGCGAAGACATCGGCGACCAGCTCTTCCAGCGGGCCGACGGGAGCGCGGAACACCTTGGTCTGCAAGCGCGGTGCGGGCAGCGCGGCCCGGTCCAGCTTGCCGACCGGGGTGAGCGGAATGGTGTCGAGCACCATGACGACCGTCGGCACCATGTGCGCGGGCAGGCTCTGCTCGGCGAAGGCGGCCAATTCGGCTGCGTCCGCGGCCTTTCCGGGCGCGGCGTGCACGTAGGAGACGAGAATCGTGGCGCCGCTGTCCAGGTCGTGCCCGACGGTGACCGCGAAGTCCACCGTCTCGTGCGCGGCGAGCACGGCGTCGATCTCGCCGAGTTCGATCCGGAAGCCGCGGATCTTCACCTGGAAATCGTTGCGGCCCCGGTATTCCAGCTCGTCGTTCGCGTTCCAGACCACCAGGTCGCCGGTGCGATACAGCCGGGAGCCGTTGGCGTCGAACGGGTTCGCGACGAACCGGGCGGCGGTCAAGCCCGCGCGATCGTGGTATCCGCGCGCCAATTGCGCGCCGGAGATGTACAGCTCACCGACGGTTCCCTCGGGTACCGGCACCAGCCGTTCGTCGAGGACGTACTCGGTGACCGCCCGGATCGGACCACCGATGGCGACCGGTGCGTCCGGTGCCAACGGCGCGCTGATGTTGGTCATGATGGTGGTCTCGGTGGGCCCGTACCCGTTGAAGAACTCCCGGGGCCGCCCGCCGGACACCGGAATCACCCAGCGCCGCACCAGCTCCGGTGGGCAGGCCTCGCCGCCGGCGACCACGACGCGCAACGCGTCGAGACCCGCGGGGTCCACCGAGGCCAGCGCGGCAGGGGTGATGAACGCGTGCGTCACCCCGGTGCGGCGCAACAGGGCGGCCAGTTCCTCGCCGCCGAAGACCGTCGGCGCGACTATCACCATCGTGGCCGCACCACCCACCGCGAGCAGCAATTCCAGCACCGAGGCGTCGAACGACGGCGAGGCGAAATGCAGTGTCCGCGAGGCACTGCCCACCTGGTATCGCTCGCGCTGCTCGTCGCAGAAGCTCGACAGACCGGCCTGCGTGACGACCACGCCCTTCGGCTTGCCCGTGGAGCCGGAGGTATAGATGACGTAGGCGGGATGTTCGGCGCGCAGCGGGCGCACCCGGTCGACATAGGTCACCGGATCGACCGGGAACTCCTCCAGCGACCTGGCGCATTCGTCGGTATCGATGCTCAGCCAGTCGACCCGGTCGGGCAGGTCAGCGCGCACGTCCGCGATGGTCAGGCCGAAGACGGCGCCGGAGTCGGCGACCATGTGCTCGACCCGGTCCGCCGGATAGTTCGGATCGACCGGCACGAATCCAGCGCCGGTCTTGGCCACGGCCCAGACCGCGACCACGGAATCGATCGAGCGGGGAATGCCGACGGCGACCAGGTCCTCTGGGCCGATGCCCCGCCCGATCAGCAGCCGGGCCAGCCGGGTGGACCGCTCATCGAGCTCGGCATAGCTCAGTTCGGCGAGCGTGCCGGTGGCGTCGGCGTAGCTGACACCGATGCCGCTGGGGTTGGCCTCGACGGCGGTCGCCAGCAGCTGCGGCAGGGTGGTGACGCGCGGGCGCCTGGTCCGCGTCGGTCGTACGCGTGCCGGCCGGGTCATGCGCACACCGCTGCACGGGTCTCGTCACTTCGCTGCCCGACCGACCGAACCATGAAGATGCCTCACCCTGCCTGTTGTCGCCGCATATCCGCCTAGCTGGCCCCCGCCCCCATGATCATCGAACACGTGCCCGCCCATCGTTACCGACGGAACCGGCCCACGCCGAACACAGCCCGGTGCGACCCCGGGAAAAGGGTAGCGACGAACCACGGGAAACGAGCGCCCGGAACGATTATTCCCTGTCGACGCGCGAATGGTGCCGAGCGCGTCGACAGGGTGGCATCACCCCTGTCGCCCGAGGAGAACGGCCAGCTGAGGACCTATCTCGGCGAGTGCTTCCGGCGACGTCATGAGCGCGTGCGTCACCGCGACCGGCCGATCGATCACCGCTCCGGAGACAAATTCGGTCCAGTCGCCCGCAGTGGCGCGAAGCACATCGGTGGGATCGCTGACCGCGGCACTGAAGTACTGCAGTGTGCCGTGGAACACGCCGGGTCGGTGCTCGGCGATGAGCTCGGCCGAGCGGACCGCGCTGCGGTAGATGCTGCGCAACCGCTCCGGGGTGATGGCGACCAGCTCCGGCGGGATCATCGCGTGCAGCGCGGCCAACGCCTGATCGCTCAGGTCGTAGACGTCGCCCTGGGCCGCGACGAGGTCGGCGCCGAACCCGAGCTCGGTGAGCGCGCCGCGCAACGCGGTGCGGAAGCCGACGACATCGGGATTCGGGTGGCTGTCCATCATGGCCAGCAACTCGACCCGCTGTCCCGCGGCCTGCAATTCGGTCGCGATGGCATGGGCCAGCACACCGCCGAGCGACCAGCCGAGCAGCCGGTACGGCCCCTCCGGCTGTACCGCCCTGATCTCGGTCACATAGCGCCGCGCGAGCGCGGCGATCGAATCCGGCAGTGCGCCTTCCTCGGACAGCGCGGGAGACTGCACGCCGTAGATCGGCTGCGCGGCGGGCAGGTATCGGGTGAACCCGACATAGGTCCAGGCCAGGCCGTACATCGGATGCAGGCAGAACAGCGGCGTCTCGGTGCCGCCGGTACGGATCGGCAGCAGCACGTTCAGCGCGGCGTTGGCGTCGATCTCCCCCGCCACGCCCGCGTCGATCCGCGCGGCCAGCCCGGCCACCGTGGCGTCGGTGAAGAACCACTGCACGCTCACCGATGCGCCGGTGGCTTCGCGCAACCGGCCGACCGCCTGCGCGGCGAGCAACGAATTTCCGCCGAGGCCGAAGAAGTCGTCGTCGAGACCGACCGCCTGGGTGCCGAGCAGTTCGCCGAACACCTCGGCCACGGTCTGCTCGAGTGCCGACTGCGGCGCCCGATATTCGGCGGCGCCGGTGAATTCCGGTGCGGGCAGCGCCTTTCGGTCCAGTTTTCCGTTCGGCGTGAGCGGCAGCGCGTCGAGCACCACGATCGCGTCCGGCACCATGTAACCGGTCAGGAACTGAGCGACCAGGGAACGCACGGTCACCGGATCAATCGATCCTGGTTCGGCACCGACCACGTAGCCGATCAGCCGCTCCCCGTGCGCATCCGAGCGCACCACCGTAACCGCTTGCCGCACACCGTCGCACCGCAGCAACGCCGCCTCGATCTCGCCGAGTTCGATGCGGAAGCCGCGCAGCTGCACCTGCTGGTCACTGCGCCCGGCGTACTCGAGTTGCGCCTTGTCGCCGCGATCACGCCACCGGCCGACATCGCCGGTGCGGTACATCCGAGAACCGGGCGCGCCGTACGGATTCGCGACGAAGCGGGTCGCGGTCAGGCCCGGCCTGCCGAGGTAACCGCGCGACAGTTGCGCACCGACGACGTGGATCTCGCCGGGCACCTCCAGCGGCGCCGGATGCAATCGCGGATCGAGCACGTAGGCGTCCAGGCCGGGAATGGCCCGGCCGATCACGCTGGCCGGATCACGCACATCGGCGGCGTCGAGCGGCAGGAACGACACGTGCACCGTGGTCTCGGTGATGCCGTACATGTTCACCAAACGCGTTGCCGCGCCGTGGCGTTCGTACCAGCGCCGCAATTTGCGCAGATCGAGCGCCTCGCCGCCGAAGATCACATACCGCAGCGCGAACCCGGCGGGTTCGGCGGCCCGGTCGGCCTCGACCAATTGGTAGAAGGCCGACGGTGTCTGGTTCAGCACCGTCACCCGCTCGCGAATCAGCAACTCGCGGAACTGCTCCGGCGACCGGGAGGTCAGGTAGTCGACCACCACGACCGAACCACCGTGCGCCAGTGCGCACCACAACTCCCAGACCGAGAAGTCGAACGCGAACGAGTGGAACAGCGTCCACACGTCGTTGTCGTCGAAACGGAACAGCGGCTGGGTGTTGGCGAACAGCTCGACCACATTGCGGTGCGCGACGCCGACGCCCTTGGGCACACCCGTCGAACCGGAGGTGTAGATGACGTAGGCCAGATTGTCCGGCCGCAGCGGCCCGCGCCGCTCGGCCGCCAGGATCGGCGTGTCGGCGAACGACGTCGTCTCGTCGAGCAATACCACCGGCAGTTCCGTCGCGGGCAGCGCGTCGCGCTCCCCCGCCGTGGTCAGCACGCAGACCGGCGCGGCATCGGTGAGCATGAACTCCAGCCGCTGCGCCGGGTATGCGGTGTCGATCGGCAGGTACGCGGCACCGGTCGCGAGCACGCCGAGCAGCGCGATCGGCAGCTCCTCGGTGCGTGACATGGCAACGGCCACCAGTGCTTCCGGCCCGGCACCCTGCGCGATGAGCGCCCTGGCGATCTGGTTCGCCCGCGCCTGCAGCGCCCCGAATGTTACGGATCGATCGCCGAAACGCAGGGCGATCGCGTCCGGACGCCGCCACGCCTGCTCGGCGATCAGATCGGGCAGCGTGGCGCCGGGCACCCAGGCTCCCGGCGAATTCCACTCCGCCAGCACCAGTTCGCGCTCGCCGGCCGCCAGCACGTCGATGTCGCCGACCGCCGCCGACGCGTCGGCGGCGACGGCGGTCAGGATGCGCCGCAGGCGATCGGCGAAGTTCTGCGCGGTCGCCGCGTCGAACAGGTCGGTCGCATAGGTGAGCACCGCCGATATGCCTTGCCGCTGCGGTCGTTCCGCGACGGTGAGCTGCAGATCGAACTTGGCGGGGGTGACCTGCGGATCGATGCCCGCGATGGTCAGCCCGGGTAGCTCGAGCGAGGTCTCGCCGAGGTTCTGGAACACCAGCATGACCTGGAACAGCGGATGCCTGGCCGCCGAGCGGACCGGATCGAGCAACTCGACCAGCCGCTCGAACGGCAGGTCCGCGTGGCCGAAGGCCGCGACATCGGTATCGCGAACCGCCGCGAGCACCGCGGCGAAGCTCGCGCCGGGCGTGATCTCGTTGCGCAGCACCAGCGTGTTGACGAACATGCCGATCAGATCGTCGAGTTCGGCCTCGCCGCGCCCGGCGACCGGTGTGCCGATCGCGATGTCGGTGCTCGCGGACAACCGCGCGAGCAGCACCGCCAGCGCCGCGTGCACCACCATGAACAGCGTCGAATTGTGCTGCTGGGCAACCTGTTCCAGTGCGGCATGCAGCTCGGCGTCGAGCTCGAAGTCCAGCGTCGCCCCGCGATAGGACGCGACCGCGGGCCGCGGCCGGTCGGTGGGCAGCGCCAGTTCGTCGGGCAGGCCCGCCAGCGTGGTGCGCCAGAAGTCGGCCTGCTGCGCGATCACGCTCTTCGGATCGTCCTCGGCACCGAGCACCTCGCGCTGCCAGAGGCTGTAGTCCGCGTACTGGACCGGCAGCGGAGCCCAGCTGGGCGCCGCGCCGCCGGTACGAGCGGCGTAGGCCAGCATCAGGTCACGGGTCAGCGGGCCCATCGACCAGCCGTCGGCGCTGATGTGATGGGCCACGAAGACCAGCACATGGTCGGCCTCGTCGAGCTGGAACAGCTCGGCACGGAACGGCACCTCGGTGGTGACATCGAAGCCGGTGGCGACGACGCGATAGACCGCGTCGGCCACCTCGGCGCCCTCGATCCGCACCGCCGCGAGGTCCATCGGTGCCTGTGGCGCCGCGGCGATCGCCTGCACCGGGCCGAGGCCGGACTGCGGGTAGGTGGTGCGCAGGATCTCGTGGCGGGCAACCAGATCCGTCACCGCCGCGCCCAGCGCGGCGACATCGAGGTCGCCGGTGAGCCGGATGGCGACCGGGATGTTGTACACCGAGGAGGCGGTATCGAACTGGTTGAGGAACCACATGCGCTGCTGCGCCAGCGACAGCGGGATCTGTTCCGGCCGTGGCCCGGCGGCGAGCGCCTTGCGACCGCCGCTACCCGCATGCTGGGCGAGCTTGGCCGCGAGCCCCGCGACGGTGGACGCCTCGAACAGGAGACGAACGGGCACCCGCGCGTCCAGCGCCGCACCGATACGCGCCGCGACCTGCGTCGCCAACAGCGAATTACCACCCAGACCGAAGAAGTCGTCATCCGCACCGACCCGCTCCACCCCGAGCACCTCGGCGAACACCGACGCCACGATCTCCTCGATCGGCGTCGACGGCGCACGAAACACCCGAGCCTCGAACTCCGGCTCCGGCAACGCCTTCCGATCCAACTTCCCATTCACATTCAACGGAAGCGCATCGAGCACCACAAACGCCGACGGCACCATATACGACGGCAACTCGGTCGACAGCGCCGACTTCACCTGCGCCACATCGACATCCCCACCCGCGGCAACCAGATACGCCACCAGGCGATCACCGGTCTTGGGATCGGACTTGGCGATGACCGCGGTCTGGGCGATCCCCGGCAACGCCAACAGCGCGGCTTCGATCTCACCGAGCTCGATCCGGAAACCACGAATCTTCACCTGGAAGTCCGTGCGGCCCCGGTACTCGAGTTCACCGGAACTGTTCCACGCCACGAGGTCACCCGTGCGATACATCCGCACGCCGTGCTCGAACGGATTCGCCACGAACCGATCCGCGGTCAAATCCGCACGACCGAAATAGCCACGCGCCAACTGCGCACCAGCCAGATACAACTCACCCGAAACACCCACCGGCACCGGACGCAACCGGCCATCCAGCACGAAGACGTGGCTGTTCCATTGCGGCCCGCCGACGGGCACCGAGACCTGGTCGTTGCGACCGACCCGGTGGCTGGTGATGGACACTGCCGTCTCGGTCGGGCCGTAGAGGTTGAACAGCTCCACCCGCGGATAATCACGCACGAACCGCTGCGCCAACGCACCCGGCAACGCCTCACCAATCGCCAGCACCCGCCACAGCGAGTTCGGGAACTCACCCGCAGTGAGCGCGTCGAGCATCGACGGCACCACATGCAGCGTGGTCACCCACTCCCGCGCCATCAACTCATTCAAATACCCCGGATCCTGATGACCATCCGGCGCAGCGATCACCAAACGACCACCACACACCACAGCCGACCAAAACTCCCACACCGAAAGATCGAACGTCGCCGCAGTCTTCAACAAAACCGCATCAGCAGCATCCAAACCGAACTCGGTCACCTTCCACCGCAACTGATTCGCAATCGCCGCATGCGAAACCGCAACACCCTTAGGACGACCCGTCGAACCCGACGTGAAAATCACATACGCCGAATTCTCCGGACGCAACGGCGCAACCCGATCCACATCACCAACCGGCGCCGAAGCAAAACCCGCCAAATCCAGCTCATCAACACACACCACAGGCGCGACACCAGTAACAAACCCCGCCTCGGCATTGGTCAACACACACACCGGAGCAGCCGTCTCCAAAATGTAACCCGTGCGCTCAGCAGCATGATCCGGATCCACCGGCACATACACACCACCGGACTTCGCCACCGCATACATCGCCACGACCAAATCCACCGAACGCCGCAACGCCAACCCGACCCGCGACTCCGGACCCACACCAACAGAAATCAAATACCGCGCAAGACGATTCACCCGCGCATCCAACTCACCGTAGGTGACCTTCTCGCGACCGCCGTCGGGCAGATCGGCCACCAGCGCGACCGCGCGCGGGTCCGCCGCCACCGCGGCATCGAGCAACGACGCCAAGGTGGCTGCCGTATCGACCTGCGCCTCGGTGGCGTTCCACCGGGCCAGCACCGTATCGCGCTCGGCCGCGTCGAGTAGCTCGATGTCACCGACCGGAGCGGTCGCGTCCGCGACGACCGCGGCCAGGATGCGGTTCAATCGCTCGGCGAAGCCCTGCACGGTCGCGGCGTCGAAAAGATCAGTGGCATAGGTGAAGAAGCCGCCCATACCGGCGGGCACACCGGACTCGTCGTAACTGTCGCCCACGATCAGATGCAGATCGAACTGCGAGACCGCGAGATCCGCGTCCAGCCCCTCGACCGTGAGGCCGGGCAGTTCCAGCGCGGTACGCGCGATGTTCTGGAACGACAGGCCCACCTGGAACAGCGGATGATGCGCCGTCGAACGCGGCGGATTCAGCACCTCCACCAACCGCTCGAACGGAACATCCGCATGCGCGAACGCCTGCAGATCGGATTCGCGCTGCCTGCCGAGCAATTCGACGAACGACTCGTCGGACTCGTAGCGGGTCCGGAACACCACGGTGTTGACGAACATCCCGATCAGATCATCGAGTTCACGCTCGCCACGACCCGCCACCGGCGTACCGATGGCGATGTCCGCCGCACCCGACAACCGGGCGAGCAGCACCGCCAAAGCGGTGTGCACCACCATGAACAACGTCGCGCCATGTGCCCGGCCAAGCTCCACCAAACCCGCATGCGTAGCCGCATCGACCCGCACATCGACCCGCGCACCCGCCATCGACGCGACCGCCGGACGCGGCCGATCCGTCGGCAACTCCAACAAATCCGGCAACCCCGCCAACTGCGTGCGCCAAAAACCGATCTGCTGCGCGGCAATCGAATCCACATCCGACTCATCACCAAGCACAGCACGCTGCCACAGCGCATAGTCGGCATACTGCACCGGCAACGGCGCCCAACCCGGCGCCTCACCCGCGGTCCGCGCGGCATAGGCAACCATCACATCCCGCACCAGCGGACCCATCGACGAGCCGTCCGCCGCGATGTGATGCACCACCACCGCGAGCACGTAGGTATCGGTCGTGCCGTCGATCCGGTAGAGCGCCACCCGGACCGGGACCTCGTCGGTCACGTCGAACGGTCGCGCGGCCAGCGCGTAGACCGCGCTGGCCACCTCGGTCTCGCTCAGTACCTGCGGCGTGACATCCAGCACGGCACTGCTCGGCGGCAACACCACCTGCACCGGGCCCGCCGGAGTCTCCGGGTACACCGTGCGCAGCACCTCGTGCCTGCCCACCACGTCGTCGAGGGCGGCGCCGAGCGCGGTGACATCCAGTGCGCCGGTGAGCCGCAATGCGAACGGCAGGTTGTAGGCGGCGGAGCCAGCCGACTCGTCATCGGACTGATCGAAGCGGTTCAGGAACCACATCCGCCGCTGCGCCAGCGACAGCGGCAACTCCTCCGGTCGCTCGATACTGCCGAGCGCGACCCCGGGCCTGCCGTGCACCTGCGAATCGACCACGGCGGCAAGGCCTGCCACGGTCGGCGCTTCGAACAGCGTCCGCACCGGAACACGGGCGTCCACCGCGGCGCCGAGCCGCGCGACGACCTGGGTCGCGACCAGCGAATTGCCGCCGAGAGCGAAGAAATCGTCATCGGCACCAACCCGGGACAACCCGAGCACCTCGCCGAACACGCCCGCCACGATCTCCTCGACCGCGGTGGCGGGCGCACGGAACTCCCGCGCGGTGAACATCGGCTCCGGCAGCGCCTTACGGTCGAGCTTGCCGGACGGATTCAGCGGGAACTCGTCGAGCACCACGACCGCGGCCGGAACCATATAGGCCGGAAGGGTTTCCGCGACCGCGGTGCGCAGCTCCTGCGGATCGATACTCTCCCCTGGCACCGCCACCGCGTAGGCGACCAACTGGTCACCCAGCGTCGACTGACTGACCAGCGCGACCGCCTGACTCACCGACGGTTGCGCCAGCAAAGCGGTCTCGATCTCGCCCAACTCGATCCGCTGACCACGGAACTTGACCTGGAAGTCGGTGCGACCGAGGTAGTCCAGCACCATCTCGTCGTCGGTCTCCGCACCGGAGGCCTTGCGCCACATCACCAGATCGCCGGTGCGATACATGCGCTGACCGGTGCCGAACGGATTGGCCACGAACCGATCCGCGGTCAGATCCGGCCGACCGACATAGCCGCGGGCCAGCTGATCACCGGCCAGGTAGAGCTCACCGGCCACGCCCTCGGGCACCGGACGCAGCCGCGCGTCGAGCACGTAGACCCGGGTGTTCCACTGCGGCAGGCCGATCGGCACCGAACCGGTGTCGGAACCATCGGCCGGCCAGTAGGTCACCGAGACCGCGGCCTCGGTGGGGCCGTAGAGGTTGTGCACGTCGGCGTCGGTCACCGCGAAGACCGCGTTCACCGTCTCCGGCGGCAGCGCCTCGCCGATCACGAAGATCTGCGACAGCGTCGGGCACGCGCCCTTCGCGGTGTGCGCCGCGAACATCGTCAGCATCGACGGCACGAAGTCGGTGACCGTCACCGACTGCGCGGCAATGGTTTCCGCGACGTAGGCCGGGTCGCGGTGGCCGTCCGGCGTCGCGACGACAAGTTTCGCGCCTGCCCGCAGCGGCATGAAGTAGCCCCACAGCGATACGTCGAACGTCGTCGCCGTCTTCTGGAAATAGACGTCGTCGCCGCTCAGCGGGTACTCGGCGAGCATCCACTCGAGCTGGTTGACGATCGCCGCGTGCGAGACGGCGACGCCCTTGGGCCGCCCGGTCGAGCCGGAGGTGAAGATGACGTACGCGGGGTTGAGCGGCGACACCGGGCGCAGCAACTCCCCCGTCTCGACCGGGGTGCCGGGGAACGGCGCGAGGTCGACGGTGTCGACGGCGACCGTGGCGACGCCGTCGGGCAGTGCCGCCGCGTCGGCGGAAGTCGTGACGACACAGACGGGTTGGGCCGTGTCGAGGATGTGCGCGATCCGCTCGGCCGGGTGATCCGGATCCAGCGGCACGTACGCCCCACCGGCCGTCACGATCGCGTACATGCCGACCACGAGGTCGAGCGAACGCCGAATCGCCAAGCCGACCAGCGATTCCGCGCCGACGCCCCGGGTGATCAGCAGCCGGGCGAGTTGATTGACGCGCTCGTCGAACTCGCGATACGTGAGGGCGGTGCCCTCATAAGCCACCGCGATCGCGTTCGGATGCGCGCCGACCGCGCGCCGATAGCCGTCGAGCAGCAGTTCCGGTGCGATCCGCTGCCGGGTCTCGTTCCACTCGAACAGGATTCGGTCCCGCTCGACCAGCGACAGCAGGTCCGCGTCGCCGACGGGACGGTCCGGGTCGGCCGTCAGCGCGCGCAGCAGCCTGCGCAGCCGGGCGGCGAAGCGGGCGATGGTCGCCTCGTCGAACAGGTCGGTCGCGTAGGTGAACATCGCCGACAGGCCGGCGTCCGCGCCCTCGTGCGGGGTGATGGTCAGCTGTAGATCGAATTTGGCTGCCGCGCCGTCCAGTTCGAGCGCCGTCGCGGACAGCCCGGGTAGTTCCAACGCGGGCTTGTCCATGTTCTGGAAGAACAGCGCCACCTGGAACAGCGGATGATGCGCCTGCGAGCGCACCGGATCGAGCACCTCGACCAACCGCTCGAACGGCAGCTCGACATGGGAGAACGCCGCGAGGTCCACCGTCTTCGCGTGCTCGACCAGTTCGCGGAACGACGCGCCGGGATCGATCTCGGTGCGCAGCACGAGCATGTTGACGAACATGCCGATCAGGCCGTCCAATTCGGCTTCGCCGCGCCCGGCGACCGGGGTGCCGACCGCGATGTCCGCTGCGCCGGACAGCCGGGCCAGCAGCGCCGCGAACGCCGCGTGCACCACCATGAACAGCGAGGCGCCGGTGTCCTGTGCGATCGCGTCCAGTCCGGCGCGGATCTGTGCGTCCACCTCGAACAGGTGCACACCGCCCCGTCCGGAGGCCAGCGCGGGACGTGGGCGGTCCGTGGGCAATTCGAGCCGGCCGGGCAGGCCCGCCAGCGCGTCGCGCCAGTACCCGATCTGTTCGGCTGCCACCGAAGCCGGGTCGTTCTCGTCGCCGAGCATGGCGCGCTGCCACAGCGCGTAATCGGCGTATTGCACCGGCAGCGGCGCCAATTCGGGGGCGTTGCCCGCGCTGCGGGCGAAGTAGGCCATGGTCAGGTCGCGCGCCATCGGCGCCATCGAGGTGCCGTCGGCCGCGATGTGGTGAACCACGACCGCGAGCACGAAGTCGTCGGCGCCCACCTCGAACAGCGCCATGCGCAGTGGCACCTCGGCCGCGACATCGAAGCCCGCCACCGCGAACTCGGCCAGCCTGCCAGGTAGCTCGGCGGCGCCGACGTGGGTCACCGCCAGCTCCGGAGTCGCCTGCGCCGCAGGCAGAATCACCTGATGGCCGGTGCCGTCCAGTGCGGGGTAGACCGTGCGCAGGGTCTCGTGCCGCTCGACCAGATCGGCCACCGCGGCACGCAGCGCCGCCACGTCCAGCGCGCCGGTCAATCGGATCGCGAACGGAATGTTGTTCGCCGCCGACGCCGTGTCGAACTGGTTCAGGAACCACATCCGCTGCTGCGCCAGCGACAGCGGAATGTGTTCCGGTCGTGGCATTCTGGCCAGCGCCCTACGTCCGCCCGCGCCCGCGAGCGGAGCGAGCCGGGCCGCGAGCGCGGCGACCGTCGGCGCTTCGAACACCGTCCTGGCCGGCACCCTGGCGCCGATCTGCGCGCCGAGGCGCGCCACCACCTTGGTCGCGATCAGCGAATTGCCGCCGAGTTCGAAGAAGTCGTCGTCGGCGCCGACCGGGACGTCGCTGTCCAGCAGTTCACCAAATACGTCGGCCACCAACTGTTCCCACTGCCCGCTGGGCGCCCGGAACTCCTTGGTCTGCAACTGCGGTGCGGGCAGGGCGCGTCGGTCCAGCTTGCCGACCGGGGTCAGCGGGATCTCGTCGAGCACCGTGATCGAGGTGGGCACCATGTGGGCAGGCAGGCTGCGCTCGGCGAGCGCGACGAGCTCGTCGATCCGCACCTCGGCGCCGGGCGTCGCCAGCACGTAGGAGGCGAGAATCGTGGTCCCGTTCTCCAGCTGATAGCCGAGGGTGACCGCGAAGTCGATGCTGTCGTGCGCGGCCAGCACCGCGTCGATCTCGCCGAGCTCGATCCGGAATCCGCGCACCTTCACTTGGAAGTCGTTGCGGCCCGCGTACTCCAGTCTGCCGTCGGCCACCCAGCGGACCAGATCGCCGGTGCGGTAGAGCCGCGCCCCGCTGGGGTCGAACGGATTGGCCACGAAGCGGCTCGCGCTGAGCGCGGGCCGCTGGTGGTAGCCGCGCGCCACCTGTGCGCCGGCGATGTACAGCTCGCCGACGACACCGTCCGGCACCGGCGTCAGCCGGTCGTCCAGCACGTATTCGGTGACGCCGCGGATCGGCCCGCCGATGGTCAGCGGTGCGTCCAGCACCAGCGGCGCACCGATGTTCACCACGATCGTGGTCTCGGTGGGACCGTAGACGTTGAACAGCTGGCGCATGCCGCCGGTGACCGGAAGCAGCCAACGCCGCAACAGATCCGGCGGCCAAGCCTCGCCGCCGATCGCGACGACGCCCAGCTCGTCGAGCCCGGCCGGGTCGATCGAGGCCAGCGCCGCGGGGGTGATGAACGCGTGCGTCACCCGTTCCCGGCGCAGCAGTTCGGCGAGGTCGTCACCGCCGTACACCGAGGGCGCCACGACCACCATGGTCGCCGCGCCGCCGAGCGCGAGCAGCAGCTCCAGCATCGACGCGTCGAACGAGGGCGACGAAAAGTGCAGGGTGCGTGCGCTGTGCGTGACGCCGTAGTGCGCGCGCTGCTCCTCGCAGAACCCGGCGATGCCCGCCTGGGTGGCGACCACACCCTTCGGCGTTCCGGTGGATCCGGAGGTGTAGATCACCCAGGCCGGGTGTTCGGCGCGCAGCTGGCGCACCCGGTCGGCGTTGGTGACCGGCTCGGTGGAGTACCGCTCGAGCGAGCGCAGGCAGGACTCGTCATCGATGGCCAGCCACTCGACCTGGCCCGGCAGCTGGGTCGCGGCCGCGCGCGTGGTCAGGCCGAACACGGCGCCGGAGTCCTTGACCATGTGGTCGATCCGGTCGGCCGGATAGTTCGGATCCACCGGGACGAAACCGGCACCGGACTTGGCCACCGCCCAGACGGCGGTCACCGAGTCGATCGAGCGGGGAATGCCGATGGCGACGAGATCCTCCGGCCCGATCCCCCGGTCGATGAGCAGCCGCGCCAAACGCGTCGAGCGCTCGTCGAGCTCCGCGTAGCTCAGTTGCGACAGTGTCGCTGTGGCGTCCGCGTAGGTCAGCGCGATGCCGTCCGGGTTCGCCTCGGCGGCCGTCGCCATCAGCTGGGGCAGCGTGATGACCCGCGGCCGTCGGGTTCTGGCGGGGCGGACACGAGTTGGGCGCGTCATGCTCGCACCAACAGGAGTGCCTCTTTTTCCTTGACGTCCCCCACTACGCGAACCATGAAACTCTGCTCATCCTGCCTGTCGAACATGTGAAGCCACACCACGCTCGGCTGCCCGCTCGGACAACCCGATCAAAGTGACCATAGTCATGTTTTTTGGGGCTTGCACCCCATACCCGTCGGTCTGCTACCCGACTTTCAGAAGATCGCCGAGGGCTAGCACGGTCACCGCTGACCACGCCCCGCCCGGGTCGGACCCATCGGCGAGCACCACGGCCCGCAGATCCTCCAGGGCCGCCGGGTCAAGCGTATCGAGCCCCGCGGCGTCGGTCAGCAGGTGGCTGACCCACTCGTCGGCGAGGACGTCGGTCGGCGCACCGGCGGTCGGGGTGAGCACGATCGCGGCACCGGCCGAACCGGCGGCCACCGCCTCGAGCACCGTGAGTTCCGCGGGCCCGCCGAGCAGACAGGTCCGCGACTCGAAGGTCAGCTCGGTGTCGGTGCGCAAACGGTCCACCGCGCCGGCCAGCGCGTCGTAGTCGATCGTGCGCGCGCCGACGAAGGCCGGGTCGGTGCCACGCAGCACCCTGGTGCGATGCGCGTAGGTCACCGGTCGCGGGGACTCCGCCGCGATCTGCGCGGCCACCGCGCGGTCGCTCAGCACCAGCCAATCGATCTCGCCGGACCCGTGCACCTGGGCGTCGGTGAGGCCGACCTTGACGACCAACTGGGCCGGCGTCGGGTCCTCGACCGAGGCCAGCGCGACGACCGCGGCACCGGCCTTGAGCACGGCCCACATCGCGACGACCGCGTCAACACCGCGGTCGAGCCGGACGGCGACGCCGTCGCCGGGTCCGCAGCCGCGCGCCGCCAGCACCCGGGCCAGGCGCGAGGACCTGGCATCGAGTTCGGCATAGGAGACCGCATCCTCACCGGAGACCAGCGCGGGTCCGTCCGGATCGTCCTCCACCACGGCGGTCAGTGCCTGGGTCAGCGCGGTGCCGGTGGTGGCGGGCGCGCTCTCGGCCCGGAACTCCGGCACCGCCTCGGCCGCCGAACGCACCCGTTCGCGCTCCTGCTCGTCGAGCAGGTCGATATCGCCGACGCGCACCTGCGGGTCGGCGACCACCGCGGTCAGGATCCGCTCCAGCCTGCGGCACAGCGCCTGCACCGTCGATTCGTCGAAAAGGTCTGTGGCATAGGTGATCGCGGTGATCAGCTCGTCCGGCGTGCCGTCGGGGCGATGCCGCGGGTCGACGTTGACCTGCAGGTCGAACTTCGCCGCGATCTCACCGCTGTCCAGACCGGCGATGGTCAGGCCGGGCAGCTCCAGCGTCGGCTGCTCGTTGTTCTGGAACGACAGCACGACGCCGAACAGCGGGTTGTACACGGTCGCGTGACCGGGCACGACCACCTCGACGATGCGCTCGAACGGGATGTCGGCGTTGGCGAAGGCCGCCAGGTCGGTCTCCCTGGCCCGGTCGACCAGCTCGCTGAAGCTCGACCGCGACTCGACCGCCGTGCGCAGCGTTAGCGTGTTGACGAACATGCCGACCAACTCGTCCAGCGCCCGCTCACCGCGGCCGGCGATCGGCGTGCCGATGGCGATGTCGGTGCTGTTCGACTGCCGGGCGAGCAGCACCGCGAGCGCCGCGTGCACGACCATGAACAGCGTCGAATTGTGTTCGCGCGCAATGCGAACCAGCGCGGCGTGCACCTCGGGCGACACGGCGAAGCCGGTCGAGGCGCCGCGCATCGATGGCACCGCGGGACGCGGGCGATCCAGCGGCAGCGCCAGCTCGCCGGTCAGCCCGTCGAGTTGCCTGCGCCAGTACGCCAACTGCTGCGCCGCGATCGATTCCGGGTCCTCGTCGGTGCCGACGACCGCGCGCTGCCACAGCGCGAAGTCGGCGTACTGCACCTCCAGCGGGGACCAGCGCGGCGAATTGCCGCCGACCCTGGCGAGGTAGGCGGTCACCATGTCCCGGGCGAGCGGCGCGATCGAGGCGCCGTCGGCGGAGATGTGGTGCACGACCAGCGCGAGCAGGTGCTCGTCCGGCCCGACCGCGAGCAGCAACGCGCGCACCGGAACCTGCTGTGTCACATCGAATCCGGCCGAAAGCAGCGCGGTGATCCTGGCGATCGGGTCGGCGGTCTCGACGACCTCGAGGCCGCCGGGCAACGCCTCGCCGACCGAGACGATCTCCTGGTAGGCCACGCCCGACGGATCGGCCGGGTAACGGGTGCGCAGGGCCTCGTGCCGCTCCAGCACATCCGCGACGGCATTGCGCAGCGCGGGCACGTCGAGCACGCCGCTGAGCCGGATCGCCATCGGGATGTTGTAGGCGGGCGATTCCGGATCGAACTGGTTGAGCACCCACATCCGTTGCTGGGCAAGCGAAAGCGGCACCCGGTCGCCGCGCTGCACCCGGGCCAGCGGCGGGCGCGCGCCCGCGGCCTTGGCCGCGCCCGGCACCACGCGCGCGGCCAGCGCGGCCACGGTGGGCGCCTCGAACAGCTCCCGCACAACGAGATTCGCATCCAACGCCTCGTTGATCCGGGCGACTACCCTGGTGGCGAGCAGCGAGTTGCCGCCCAGCCCGAAGAAGTCGTCGTCCAGGCCGATCTCCGGTGCGCCGAGCAATCCGGCGAACACCTCGGCGACCGCCTGCTCGACCGGCGAACTCGGCGCGCGGAACGCCGCTGCGCTCGCGAATTCCGGTGCGGGCAGGGCGTTGCGGTCCAGCTTGCCGTTCGGGGTCAGCGGCAGCGCGTCCAGCACGACGAGCGCGTCGGGGACCATGTAGCCGGTCAGGAATTCCGACACCTGGTCACGCAGTTCGAACGAGTCGACCCGCGCCCCGGTATCGGGCACCACGTAACCGATGAGCCGGTCGCCCGCGTGCTCGTCCGCGCGGACCAGAACCACCGCCTGGCTGACGCCGGGGCAGCGCAGCAGCGCCGACTCGATCTCGCCGAGCTCGATGCGGAACCCGCGCAACTGCACCTGCTGGTCGCCGCGGCCCGCGTACTCGAGCGTCGCCTGTCCACCGAAGCCGACCCAGCGGCCGATGTCGCCGGAGCGGTACATCCGAGAACCCGGCGCGCCGAACGGATTAGCCACGAACCTGCTCGCGGCCAGGCCGGGGCGACCCAGGTAACCACGGGTCAGCTGCGCGCCCGCGACATAGATCTCGCCCGCGACACCCACCGGCGCCGGATGCACCCGATCGTCGAGCACGTAGGCGTCCAGACCCGGCAGCGCGCGCCCGATGACGCTGGCCGCGTTCTCGGCCATCTGCTCGTCCAGGGACAGGAACGACACGTGCACCGTGGTCTCGGTGATGCCGTACATGTTGACCAGCCACGGCGCGTCCACCGCGTAGCGCTCGTACCAGCGCTGCAACTGGCGCAGGTCCAGTGCCTCACCACCGAACACCACATAGCGCAGCGCGAGCTCGGCGGGTTCGGCGGCCCGGTCGGCCTCGGCCAGCTGATAGAACGCCGACGGGGTCTGGTTGAGCACGGTGACCCGTTCGCGAATCAGCAACTCGCGGAACAGTTCCGGCGACCGAGACGTGAGGTAGTCGACCACGACGACGGTGCCGCCGTTGGCCAGCGCGCACCACAGCTCCCAGACCGAGAAGTCGAAGGCGAACGAGTGGAACAGCGTCCACACGTCGGTCTCGTCGAACTCGAACATCATCTGCGTGTTCGCGAACAACTGCACCACATTGCGGTGCGAGACACCGACGCCCTTCGGCACACCCGTCGAACCGGAGGTGTAGATGACGTAGGCCAGGTTGTCCGGGCGCAGCGGCGCGCGCCGCTCGCTCGCGCGGACCGGGGCGTCGGCGAACTCGCCGATCTCCTCCAGCAGGACGACCGGAATATCGCCCGCGGGAACGGATTCCAGCTCGCTCGCGGTGGTCAGAATGCAGGCGGGCGCGGCGTCGCCGAGCATGAACTCCAGCCGCTGCGTGGGGTAGGTCGTGTCGATCGGCAGATAACCCGCACCCGCGACGAGCACACCGAGCAACGCGACCGGCAGCTGTTCGGTGCGCGGAACGGCAACGGCCACCAGCGATTCCGGGCCCGCGCCGCGCGCGATCAGTGCCCGCGCCACCTGGTTCGCCCGACGTTGCAGCTCACCATAAGTAAGCGTCGCGGAGCGACTCGTTGGGGAGTGGTGGTCGGGCGACGGGTGGGCCGAAGTGGTGTCGCCGAAACGGATCGCGCTCGCGTCCGCGCGGCCGCGGGCCTGCGCGCCGATGAGGTCGACCAGCGTCACCTCGGGCACCGCGACACCGGGGCTGTTCCACTCGTGCAGCACCAGTTCGCGTTCGCCGGGGGCGAGCACGTCGATGTCACCGACGGTCACCGTGGCGTCGCTCGCGACCGCGGCCAGGATCCGGCCGAAGCGATCGGCGAAGTCCTGCACGGTCGCCTCGTCGAACAGGTCGGTGGCATAGGTGAAGGCCGCCGAGATCCCTTCCGGCGCACCGTGCCGATCGATCCGCTCGACCAGCGCGAGTTGCAGATCGAACTTGGCCAGCGGCATCGCGAGATCGATCGCGGCCACCGAGAGGCCGGGCAGTTCGAGCTCGGTCCTGGCCAGGTTCTGGAAGGTCAGCATCACCTGGAACAGCGGATGCCTGGCCGCCGAGCGCGCCGGATCCAGCAGTTCCACCAACCGCTCGAACGGCACGTCGGCGTGGCCGAACGCCTCGACATCGGTCTGGCGTACCGCACGCAACAGCTCCTCGAAGCTCGCGCCGGAATCGATATCCGTGCGCAGCACAAGGGTATTGACGAACATGCCGATCAAGTCGTCGAGCGCGGCCTCACCACGGCCCGCCACCGGCGTGCCGACGGCGATATCCCTGGTACCGGACAGACGCGCGAGCAGCACGGCGAGCGCCGCGTGCACCACCATGAACAGGGTCGAATTATGGCTGTGCGCAAGCCGGCTCAGCGCGGCGTGCACCGAGCCGTCGATCTCGAAGGCGAGCGTGGCGCCGTGGTTGGACGCCACCGCGGGACGCGGGCGATCGGCGGGCAGCTCCAGTTGTTCTGGCAGCGCGGCCAATTCGGCCCGCCAATAGGCGATCTGCTGGGCCAGCACCGATTCCGGATCGTCCTCGGCGCCGAGCACCTCGCGCTGCCAGAGCGCGTAGTCGGCGTACTGCACCTCGAGCGGCGGCCATTCCGGCGCGCCCCCGCGCATCCGGTCCAGGTAGGCGGCCATCAGGTCGCGGGTCAGCGGCGCCATCGAGAAGCCGTCGCCCGCGATGTGATGCACCACGCAGACCAGCACGTGCTCGGTCTCCCCGAGCACGAGCACCCGCACCCGCACCGGCGGCGCGGCGGTCACGTCGAATCCGGCGGTCACCGCGGCGGCGACGAGCTCGGGCAGCCGGTCCTCGGTGGCCTGCTCGACCACGAACTCCGGGACGGCCTGCGGGTCGCCGATCGGCAGCACCTGCTGGTAGCCCTCGCCGTCGACATCCGGGTACCGCGTGCGCAGCACCTCGTGCCGCTCGGCGAGGTCGCGCACGGCCGCGCGCAACGCGTCGAGGTCGAGTCGGCCCGAAAGCCGCACGGCGGCCGGGATGTTGTTGACGGCGCTGGCCGGGTCGAACCGGTTCAGGAACCACATCCGCTGCTGCGCATAGGACAGCGGCACCCGGGCCGGTCGTTGCCGCGCGTGCAATGCCTGGCCTGCGGTCGAGCCCGCGTGCCGCTCGACCCGTTCGGCGAGGGCGGCCACGGTCGTGGCCTCGAACAGCAACTGCACCGGCACCCGCACGTTCAGCGCCGACCCGATCCGGGCCGCGGCCTGTGCGGCGAGCAGTGAATTGCCGCCGAGTTCGAAGAAGTCGTCGTCCGCGCCGACGCGTCCCTCGTCGCCCCCCATGAGCAGGGCCGCGAACACGTCGGCGACGATCTCCTCGACCGGCGTGGACGGCGCGCGAAAAGCCTTGGCGGCGAACACCGGTGCGGGCAGCGCCGCGCGATCCAGCTTGCCGACCGGGGTCAGCGGGATCTCGTCGAGCACCATGATGGCGGCCGGAATCATGTACGCGGCCAGGGATTCGCCGAGGAACTCGGCGAGTTGTCCGGTGTCGACGGTGGTTCCAGGGCGCGGCAGCACGTAGGACACCAGCGCGGTCGCACCCGACGGCAGCGTCTTGCCGAGCGTCGCCGCGTAGTCGATGTCCGGGTGCGCGGTCAGCGCGTTGTCGATCTCGCCCAATTCGATACGGAAGCCACGAATCTTGACCTGGAAGTCGGAACGACCCAGATACTCGATGGACCCGCCGTCCTCGGCGCGGCGCACCAGGTCACCGGTGCGGTACAGCCGCCCGCCGGGGTTGCCGGTGTCGGCGCCGAACGGACTGGCCACGAAGCGTTCCGCGGTGAGGCCGGGGCGACCGAGGTAGCCCTGCGCGAGCGCGGGCCCGGAGAGGTAGAGCTCGCCGACCACACCGGCGGGCACCGGGCGCAGCCGCGAATCCAGTACGAACGCACCGACTCCCGGGATCGCGGTGCCGATGGTGATGAGCTCGTCCGGGGCCAGCCGCGGCGTGCTCGTGGCGAGGATAGTGGCCTCGGTGGGACCGTAGCCGTTGTAGAACTCGCGCTCGCCCGCCCAGCGGTTGAGCAGCTCAGGGCCGAACTTGTCGCCGGCCACCACGACGACGCGCAGGTCGTCCAGGTCGGCCGGATCGACCGACTCCAGCGCACCCGGCGTGATCAGCATGTGCGTGACCCGTTCGCGCCGAAGCAGATCCGCGAGCTCGTAGCCGCCGAACACCGACGGCGGCGCGATCACCAGCGTCGCCCCCGAGGAGAACGCGAGCAGCAGCTCCAGCACCGAGACGTCGAAGTTCGGCGAGCACACGTGCAGCACCCGCGAGTCGGCGGTGACGTCGTAGTGGTCGCGCTCGGCCGCGACCAGACCGGCCAGGCCGCTGTGGGTGACCACGACGCCCTTGGGGCGACCGGTCGAGCCGGAGGTGTAGATGACGTAGGCCGGGTGCCGCTCGTCGAGCGGGCGCACCCGGTCGGTGTAGGAGATCGGGTGTTCGGGGCGGGCCGCGATGCGGGCCGACTGCACCGGGTCGTCCAGCTCGATCCAATAGACGCCGGTGCCGAGCACCGGGCGATGCGCCGAGGTGGTCAGGCCGACCGAAGCGCCGGAGTCGGCCAGGATGTGGTTGATCCGGTCGGTCGGGTAGGCAGGATCGACCGGAACGAATGCCGCGCCCGTTTTCGCGATCGCCCACACGGCGACCACCGATTCCAAGCTGCGGGCGATGCCGATGGCGACCACGTCGCCCGGTCCGACGCCGCGCTCGATCAGTTCCCTGGCCAGCCGCGACGACTGGGCGTCGAGCTGGCCGTAGGTGAGCTGGCGATCGTCGTCGGGCAGGCCCGACGGGTTGAATCGGATGGCGACCTCGGTGGCCGCGGATTCGACGGCGGCGGTCAGCAACTGCCCGAACAGCGGGCTGCCCGACCTGCGGCGACGGCTACCACGAGCGGAACGACGGGCAGTTTCCATTCGAGTGCATTCACCTCTCGCGTCGAGCTAGGACCCGGCCCTGCCCAGATGTCGAGGGCGTATCGTCCGGGGCCAGCGCGGTTCCGAGCAATCATATAAGGGACTGATCGGTGCCCACGCGTGCTGTCTTGGATTGATACGGCCCGCTCTGGCGGCGGTCCGCGCGCCCATGGAAGCGCTGTCTTGCCGGATGCCAGGATTTATATCGGTATCCGACCGGTCTTGTTGCAGGGGTTCCCGGATCGGTGAATTAGTTCACAGCCACCCGCGCCGGGTCGCCTGCACACCGGCCTGGAAGCGGGTACTCGCGCCGAGCCGCTCGAGCAGTCGCGCGGTCCGGCGCACCACGGTACGCCGCGACATGCCGAGCCTGCGCGCGATGGTGTCGTCGGTGGCACCGAGACCCATCAGGGTCAGGATCGCGCGATCTCGTTCGTCGAGGGCCTCCGCCGTCGGGTTCACCGAGATCGGAGCGGCCAGCGACCACAGCACATCGAACGTTTTGACCAGCAGGTCCAGCGCGGGTGAGCCGGTGATCCGCAATCCCATGGGGTCCGGGCGACGTTCGTCGACGTGCAGCACCAGGCTAGCGCGTTCGTCGTCGCTGATGATGAGTTTGAACGGCGGCTCGGGCAACGTGCGCGCCTGTGCCCCACTGGCATTGGTGGACAACGCGTGCCGCAGGCGCTCGGGGTCCTGGTAAATGGTGTCCTGATAGAGGGTTTGGTAGCGGATCCCGTCACCGAGCCGACTGCGCTTGAGCTGGAACAACTGTCGCTCGCGGTCGAGATCGCTGAGATAGGGCCCGCGCTCGACGAGCTTGACGCAGGTGCGCGCGCTGGTCTGCATCTCCTCGAAATCGGCCAGCATTTCCAGTCGTTCGAACACCGGCACCACGGCGCCGTTGCTGCGCGGCGAGCGGCGCACCGAACGGAACGTCTCGCTGAGCCGTGCGGCGGCCGTGTGCATCTGGTTGATCTGCTGCTGCCTGCGGCGAGCCTCGGCCTCCGACAACGACTCCGGGGCATGGGCGTCCCAGACCACCGGTTCGCCATCCGCAGCGGACACCCGCACGGCGGCGCGCAACTCGCACAGCACATCCAGTGAAGCCGCGGCGACATCCTCGGCGACGCCGAGATACTGCGCGATGTCGGCCAGACTCGACCGCGGATGATGCACCAGCACGGCGTAGGTGCGCCCGTGCGCAGACCCGGGTTCGAAGATGTCGCCCAACTCAGTCACGACCACACCTCGCCGACGCTCGGTTCCGCTGTGCGCGAAGTACGTTGCCACGCTCGCTCACGGCCGAACCTCGCGGGCCCCGGTGTCACCGCGACCGGACGTGCTGTGCCCCACGTTCGCTCGATCACGAATCGAGCCTAATGACCGATTGGGTTTCGTGGGGAACACTGCACGCCAATAGCCGGGGGAAGCGCTGGAATATCAAGCCGGACAGCGGAATCAGTGGGCCGAAGGTCCCCACTGCAACGGCACACCCTTGGCCGCGAGATATGGCATCGGATCGATCTTGCTGCCACCCTGGTCCCAGATCTCCAGGTGCAGGTGCGGTCCGGTGGACTGGCCGCGGTTACCGACGGTGGCGATCACGTCACCGGCGTTGACCCGCTGCCCCTCGCGCACGAGCATCTCGTTCACGTGGCCGTACACCGCGGTGGTGCCGTCGTCCTGCTGCACGCGCACCCACAGACCGAAACCGGAGGCGGGGCCCGCCTCGATCACGGTGCCGTTGCTGACCGAGTGGATCGGTGCGCCGAGGTTATCGGCGAAGTCGAGGCCGTAGTGGAATGCGCCCCAGCGGCTACCGAATCCGGAGCTGATCTCACCGGCGACCGGGCGAACCGCGGCCTGCGGAGCGGGCGCGACCTGCTGCTGTACGCCCTTGAGGATCTGCTCGGCCTGCGCCAGCGGACCGGCGATCTCCGGCGGCAGGTTCTGCAGGCCGAACGGGGCGCCCGCGATGGGGGCGGCGATCTGGTCGGCGACCGGCGCGGCGGGGGCGGGCGCCTCTGGCGCGGGGGTGGCGGCCTTGGCCTGCGTGACCGGCAGCATGCCGGTGCCCTTCACCACGATCGGCGCGTCGGCTTCGTCACTGTCGTGCGCGCCGGGCAGCAGCGGGCTGGCGACCGCGGGGGCGACCTGGCTCACGGTGCCGATCAGGGCACCCGTGGCGACCGCGACACCGGCGGCGACCTTCACGCGATCGGCCGTGGTCGACTCGGCGCGATGCCGCGTCGGCCGACCCGAAATATCATCGCCGATGAGGCTCATGACGGTAATGGAACTGGGGCCTACCCGGTGGTGCGACACAGCTGCGTCCTTGCGTCCGAAGAACAGTGGTTCAGCGGAGCCGGGCCGGTTCGCGGGCCGCCGGTTCGGTAACGATCCGGTCAAGCTTGCGATGTAACGGTTTGGCATCCGTTGTGACGGGAACTCTACCCCGGCGTGACCATTCCGCAACCTTCTGCTCGAAAGACGCAGGTAAACAACGGGTCGCACGGCCAGTAGGCAACACTGGAGCCGTGATCATCGACGACTTGACCATCCCGATCGTGCTCGCTCCGATGGCAGGCGGACCGTCGACGCCCGAGCTGACCGCCGCCGTCACCAACGTCGGCGCTTTCGGCTTCCTGGCCGCCGGATACCTCGGCGCCGCCGATACCGCCGCCCGGATCGCCGCGACCCGCGCCGCCACCGACGCCCCCTTCGGCGTGAACCTCTTCGTGCCCGGCCCCGCGACCCCCGCCGCCGAGTTCGCCGACTATCTCGCCGAGCTCGGCCGCGACGACGAGGTCGGCACCGCCAAGTACGACACCGACGGGTGGGACGCCAAGCTCGACCTGCTCGTCGCCGACCCGGTCGCGGTTGTCTCGTGCACCTTCGGCTGCCCCACCGCCGCGGAGATCGCCCGGCTGCACGACGCGGGCTCCGAGGTCTGGGTGAGCATCACTTCGCCCGCGGAGGCCGCGATCGCCGTCGAGCGCGGCGTGGACGTGCTCGTCGCACAGGGGGCGGAGGCGGGCGGGCACCGCGCCACCTTCGTCGATCGGGTCGCCGACGACGCCACCGATCCACTCGGCCTGCTCGCCCTGCTGCAACTACTGCGCGCGTCGACCGACCGGCCGCTGGTGGCCACCGGCGGCATCAGCACGGGCGCCGGCATCGCCGCAGCACTCGCCGCGGGCGCGGCCGCCGCGCAACTGGGCACGGCGTTCCTGCGCTGTCCGGAGGCGGGCACCAATCCGGTGCACCGGGCCGCGCTCGAGACGCCTACCCCGACGATGCTCACCCGAGCATTCACCGGCCGCCGGGCGCGTGGCCTGCGCAACCGGTTCATGACCGAGCACACCGCGACCGCCCCCGTCGCGTACCCGGAGATCCATTACGCCACCGCGCCTTTGCGGGCCGCCGCCCGCACGGCGGGCAACCAGGACAAGGTGAACCTGTGGGCGGGGCAGACCCACTCACTGACCGCCGAGCTACCGGCAGGCGAACTGGTCAGGACCCTGGCTGCCGATACGAAAACCGCACTGAAAGCAGCACTTTCGCAGCGAATCCAGGATTGTTGACAACGACTTTCGATTAGAATCGAGACGCATCGCACAAGCCATCCACCCTCGGAGGAGAGCGCTATGTCCCTCGATGTCCCCGCCGCCCTGCTCGAACGCGCCGAACGCGGCGAAGTCGACGACGCCGATTTCGTCGAATGCGTCCGCAACTCACTGCCATACGCTTGGGAAGTAGTCAGCCGCGTTGCAGGCGAACTGCACAGCGGCACAGCCGAATTCGCCGACAACGTGGTCCCACCGCCGGACGAGGTGGCTCGCGGCCAGCTGCTGCGCGCCATGGCGTCCGACGCGATCCGCGGCGGCCTGGAACGACACTTCGGGGTGAAACTCGCCTTCCAGAACTGCCACCGGGTGGCGGCCTTCCCGATCGCCGCGGTCGGCGGCGAGACCTACAGCACGTTCATCGGCACCAGGGCCCAGCTGCTCAATCAGAGCCCGGAGCTGCGTAACTGCTGATCCGTCCCGCACAACAGCCCGGTGCGGCAAGCGATTTCGCGCCGCACCGGGCCGCAGTGTGCGCGGCGCTCAGGACAGGGTGGTGACCGTCAGGTCGCCGTCGGCGTACTGCGCGCGCAAGCGCTTCTTGTCGAACTTGCCGACGCTGGTCTTCGGCACCTCCGCGATGAACGTCCAGCGTTCCGGCAGTTGCCATTTCGCGAACTTGCCGGCCAGGAACTCGCGCAGTTCGTCCGCCTTCACCTCGGCCCCCTCGGCCAGCACGATGGCGACCAGGGGACGTTCGTCCCACTTCTCGTCCGGCACACCGATCACGGCCGCCTCGGCCACCGCGGGGTGGCCCATCACGGCGTTCTCCAGGTCGACCGACGAAATCCATTCGCCGCCCGACTTGATCACGTCCTTGGAGCGGTCGACCAGGGTGAGATAGCCGTCCGGTCCGATCCGGCCGACATCACCGGTGCGCAGCCAGCCGTCGTCGAACTTGTCCGGGTCGATCACCGCGCCGTCCGGCGAGTAGTACGAGCCGGTGATCCACGGGCCGCGAACCTCCACCTCGCCCAGCGCCACGCCGTCGTTGGGCAGTACCGAGCCGTCGTCGCCGACCAGCCTGGCCTGCACGCTGGCCGGGAACCTGCCCTGGGTGTAGCGGTATTCCCACGCCTGCTCGCCGGTCGCGCCGCTCGGCGGGTGCGCGACGCTGCCGAGCGGTGAGGTCTCGGTCATGCCCCAGGCGTGCAGGATCTTCACGCCGTGCTTCTCCTCGAACGCCCGCATCATCGACGGCGGCACGGCCGAGCCGCCGACCACAGCGGTGCGCAGGTGCGTGATGTCCTGCGGGTGCGCGGCGAGACCGGCCAGCACCCCGCCCCAGATGGTCGGCACCGCGGCGGCGAAGGTCGGCCGCTGGTCGGCCATCATCTCCAGCAGCGGGCCCGGTTGCAGGAAGCGGTCGGGCATCAGCACATTCGCGCCCGACATCAGCGCCGCGTACGGAATGCCCCAGGCGTTGGCGTGGAACAGCGGCACGATGGCGAGCACGGTGTCGTTGCCGGAGAAGCCCATTCCGCTCGGCGAGCACACCTGCATGGCATGCAGCCAGTTGGAACGATGCGAGTAGACCACGCCCTTCGGGTCGCCGGTGGTGCCCGAGGTGTAACACATCGCGGCGGCGGAGCGTTCGTCGATCACCGGGAAGTCGTAGGTATCGGGTTGTCCGGCAAGGAGTTCGGTGTAGGAGTGCACCTGCACGCCGTCCGGGGCGGCCAGCGTCGACGCGTCGCCGTTCACCACGATGACGTGGCGCACTGTCTTCAGGTTCGGCAGATACTGGGCGAACATCGGCACCAGGGTGCCGTCGACGAGCACCACCTTGTCCTCGGCGTGATTGGCCACGAAGACGAGCTGGTCGGGGAACAACCGGATGTTGAGCGCGTGCAGCACCGCGCCCATCGCGGGCGCCGCGATGTAGGCGACCATGTGCTCGTTGTTGTTCCACATGAAGGTGCCGACGCGATCGCCGATGCCGATGCCGAGCCCGCGCAGCGCGTTGGCCAGCCGCGCCGCCTGCGCGCCGAGTTCGCGATAGGTCATGGTGCGCACGCCCGTACCGGTCCAGGTGGACACGGTCGACTCGCCGACAAACGTCGATGCGTAGCGCAGCAACGTCGCCAGCGACAAAGGCTCGTCCTGCATAGTGCTCAACATCGGAACTCCTTCTTCTTCAGTGACCTGTTCCGCCTCTCCGCGAATTCAGGCCGGATTCGAGCGCCACGGTAGTTACGTCGGCGGCCGGCGGTCGTGTTGTCTTTGGAATTAGTCCGTCCCCGGCGAGCTACCCATGTCCTCGCGAGATCAGTTGGACGCGACCTGCGCCGGGTATCGGGCCCGTACAGGCTCACCACCCGCCCGCCGAGCATCGGGCCGTACCCGAAGCCGAAGTTCATGCCGAGCGAGAGGTCGGGCTCGATCCGTGATTGCGGAGCCAGCGCCGCCGCGATCGTTTCCGGGCGCAGCACCCGGACACCGTCGAGTTCGCCACCGCGGCGGAAGATCTCGTAGCAGCGGGAGAGCTCGTTCGCGGTGCTGACCACGTTCGCCGACGGTGCGACGAGCCCGAGATAGGCGGGGTCGTTGCCGATTTCGACGGGCTCGGCCGTCAGCGCCTCGCGCGGCAGGTTCGCCACCCCGGAACGATGTGCGAGCACCTGCCCGATGGTGATGGATTCCTTACCGTGGCAACCGTATTCGGGGATGTCGCGGCACACCGGCGCGGGCAGGTCGATCAGGCCGCGTTCTACAAGCAAGTGCACGACGAACGCGGTGACGCCCTCCGATGCCGAATAGGTGACGAACGGCGTGCTCGGCGTGGCGAGCACCTTGGGTGTTTCCGGCGCGTCGTCGGGTCCGTTGCCGTGTGCCCGATCGAACACGACCGTGCCGTGCCTGCGCACACAGACCTGGATGGCCGGATGCACGCCGCTGCGGTAGACCAGCCGCATCCGCCGCCAGATCCGCTCCGAGCAGTCGGGCGGCAGGCCGAGATCACCGGGGTCGGCCTCCGCGCCGATGGTCGCCACCGACTCGAGTTCGTCCGGGGTCCGACTCCGATGGAGCAGGTCAGGCAGTTTCGGCAGGTTCCGGACACGCGTCAGCATGGTTCACCCAATTCCGACCATGAGCCGCATCACATCGCGCATGCTACCCAAGAGTAAACGTCGGAGGGCAGCCCTCATCAGGAATGTGCTCGGGAGACGAATCCGACGGCGCCCGCCCGCACTGTCGGCAGGTCACGGCGGCGCTCAGCCGGCGTGCGCGGGGTAGGCGTGCACGAGCGGCGAGCCCACGGGTGAGATTGCCCCCACCGGACCGGAATGGCGGCGACACCCCCTGCGTGGCCGCCGACATGCCGGTCCGTCCCCTGTCGAACCGATAACTGTTTAGTCGCTATGGCGCTGGTGCGCCAGGCGACCGGCCGAATAACACCCTACCGAGACAATCTGTCTCGACGAGCCGCCGTCCGCACTCCGGCGACAACGCCTGTGACCTGCATGAATGAGCTTGACGCGCAGGCGAGTACCCGCCACCGCGATGTGCGTTCATCTGCACGTGCATCGCGGGCCGACCGGTCGACTATGCCCGTTTCCTGCGGTTTTGCTCAGCCGCACGCCTGACGCGGACCACCGAGCCGGTGCGCCAGCAGGAAACTCATCAGGCTTCGCTGCAGGTCGAGACCGCGGGAAGACTGCATCAGCAAACCTCCGCCGATGTGGTCGGGCCCGATCGGCGTGTGGAATTCCGCGAGCAGGCATTCCCCCGCGACGTAGCGCTCGATCGTGGTCGGCACCGGAGCCGCGGTCGCGGTGACCACGCTCGGCACCGCGGGCACCGCCACGTCGCCCGCTCGTTCGTAGGCGCCGAGCCACTGCGTCAGGTTGGCCCGCCCGATCGGATACAGGCTGGTTTGATCGGCCAAGTCCTGCAGGAAGAATCCGGGCACCGGCCGGGCGCGCGGACCCATCGCGTCGACGATCGAGGTGCCGCTCAGATCTGCGGCGAACGTCGTCAGGTCGATGCCGTAGGGCCCGCCCGCCATCGGCGCGATCGCGGCGTAGCGGTCCGGATAGCCGGCCGCCAGCACCGTGGACATCGCGCCGCCCGCGGAGTAGCCGCCGACGTACACCCGCGCGCGATCCAGCCCGAACTCCGCGACGAGCGCGGTGGTGAGGTCAGCGATGATCGACGATTCGCCCTGTCCCCGCGCTTGATTCGCCGGATCGAACCAGTTCCAGCAGTACCGCTCGTTGGCCGCCGCGGTCTGGACCGGGTAGGCCAGCACGAACCCGAGTTCGTCCGCCAGCCGGGTCAATGAGAACCCGGTGTCGACCAGCTGGCCGCGCGGATCGGTGCAGCCGTGCAGGTAGATCATCAGCGGCTTGCCCGCCGTATCCCCCGGTGGCACGTGCAGGTAGTAGTCACGCGTGCCCGCCGCGGTGGTGAAGCTCCGCTCCGCGGGCGCGGCCGGTGCGGCCGGAGCTCCGGCGACCAGGAACGGCATCCCCAGCGCGAGCAGGGCACCCAGTACGAGCGACAGCGTGCCGCGTCGAGCACCGCGCACCATCGGAGTTCCTTCCGGCCGATCTGGCGTTAGCGTAGTGGGCATGCCAGTGGATCGAATGCTGCCGACGTCCGAGGCTCGGGACCTGCTCGAGCTGACCCGCGATATCGCCGACAAGGTGCTCGAGCCTCGAGTGGTCGAGTGCGAGAAGACGGGAACGTTTCCCGACGGCGTCTTTCCCGCACTCGGCGCGGCCGGTCTGCTCAGTCTGCCGTATCCCGAGCAGTTCGGTGGCGGTGCCCAGCCCTACGAGGTGTATCTGCAAGTGCTGGAGGAACTCGCGGCCCGCTGGGCCGCGGTCGCCGTTGCGGTGAGCGTGCACAGTCTGTCCTGCCATCCGCTGTTCACCTTCGGCACCGAAGCACAGCAACAGCAGTGGCTGGCGCACATGCTGTCCGGCGAAACCATCGGCGCCTACAGCCTTTCCGAGCCGCACGCCGGCTCCGACGCGGCCGCGCTGCGCTGCCGCGCCACGAAAGTCGATGGCGGCTACCGGATCAACGGCGCGAAGGCCTGGATCACCAACGGCGGCAAGGCCGATTTCTACACCCTGTTCGCACGGACCGGCGAAGGATCGCGCGGCATCTCGTGCTTCCTGGTGCCGCGCGACACCGAGGGCCTGAGCTTCGGCAAGCCCGAGGAGAAGATGGGTCTGCGCGCCGTGCCGACCACCACCGCCGCATACGACGACGCCTTCCTCCCTGCAGAGCGCCTGATCGGCGAAGAGGGACAAGGACTTTCGATCGCCTTCAGCGCACTGGATTCCGGACGGCTCGGCATCGCCGCCGTGGCAACGGGTTTGGCGCAACGCGCGCTCGACGACGCGGTCGCCTACGCCAAGGAACGGGAAGCCTTCGGCCGCCACATCATCGACCATCAGGGCCTCGGCTTCGTGCTCGCCGACATGGCCGCCGCCGTCGACTCGGCCCGCGCCACCTACCTCGACGCGGCCCGCCGCCGCGACGCCGGACTCCCCTACTCCAGGCAGGCCAGCGTCGCGAAACTGGTCGCCACCGACGCCGCCATGAAGGTCACCACCGACGCCGTCCAGGTCTTCGGCGGCTACGGCTACACCCAGGACTTCCCCGTCGAGCGCTACATGCGCGAAGCCAAGGTCATGCAGATCTTCGAAGGCACCAACCAGATCCAGCGCCTGGTCATCGCCCGCCAACTCGCGGGCAGCTGATCCCGCAAACGTGGCCGAAAATGTTGATTCCTTGACCGGGGATCTCTTCGGACCTGCGGGTTCGGGTCATACGCTCGGGATATGAAGACGCCGTCCATCATCATCATCGGGGCCGGGTTCGCGGGGCTCGGCCTGGCTCTGGAGCTGCGGCGGGCCGGGGTGGACAGCTTCACCATCCTGGAACGGGCCGCGGATCTGGGCGGCGTCTGGCGGGAGAACACGTATCCGGGCGCCGCCTGTGATGTGCCGTCGCCGCTGTACTCGTGGTCGTTCGAGCCGAAATCGGATTGGCCGCGCCGCTTCTCCGAGCAGCGCGACATCCATGCGTACATGCGTGGTGTCGCCGAGAAATACGAGCTGACCCGGTTCATCCGTTTCGGCACCGAGGTGACCGACGCCGAGTTCGACGAGTCGAGCGGCCAGTGGCGGATCAGCACGGCCGCGGGCGAGGAGTACACCGCGGATGTCTTCGTGCCCGCCGTCGGCCAGCTCTCCCGGCCCGCGATGCCCAACATTCCGGGCATCGATACCTTCGCCGGTCCCGCGTTCCATTCGGCACTGTGGGACCACAGCGTCGATCTGACCGGCAAACGGATCGCCTGCATCGGCACGGGAGCCAGTGCGATCCAATACATTCCGCGCATTCAGCCCGCCGCGGCGCACCTCACGCTGTTCCAGCGTTCGGCGGCGTGGGTGCTGCCCAAGTTCGACACCGAGTACAGCGGCGCGCACAAGGCGATGTTCAAGTACCTGCCGCCGACCCGGCTGGCCGAGCGGTTCGCGATCTGGTCGCTGTTCGAGGTCCTGGCGCTGGCGCTGACCGACATCCCCGGCATGAAGACACCGGTGATCGCGCTGGCCGATCGGCACCGGGAACGGCAGGTCCCCGACCCCGAGCTGCGCGCGAAGCTGACCCCCGATTACGCGGCGGGCTGCAAGCGCGGCCTGTTCTCCAACGAATACTTTCCCGCGCTGGCCGAACCGAACGTCACGGTGGAGACCACCGCGATCGAGGCGATCACGCCGACCGGCATCCGGACCGCCGACGGCGTCGAGCACGAGGTCGATGTCATCATCTTCGGCACCGGCTTCAAGGGAACCGAGTTCCTGGCGCCGATGAACATCTACGGTGTAGGCGGGCGCAAGCTGACCGACGTCTGGGGCGACGCGGGCGCACGCGCCTTCCTCGGACTGTCCGTGCCGCACTTCCCGAATCTGTTCATGATGTACGGGCCGAACACCAACGTCGGCTCCGGCTCGATCATCTACATGCTCGAATCCCAGGCCCGCTACATCCGCCAGGTGGTGGCATACCTCACCGACCGGCCCGGCCGGTATCTCGCGGCGCGCGCGAGCACCGAGCAGGACTGGGACGACTGGTTGCAACGGCGGCTGAAGGACACGCCCTGGAACTTCTGTTCCAGCTGGTATCGCAACGCGGCAGGCCGGATCACCAACAACTGGCCCGGCGCCACCGTGCTGTATCGCTGGAAGACAAGGACTTTCGACCTAGCCGACTACGACGAGGCACAGGCCACGGCGGTGCGCTAGCGGCGATCGCCGCTCAGCCGGATCTCAGCAATCGCCCAGTAAACTGGACGGTATTCGGGACCGGCTACGGAAGAGGTGCGCACCGTGTTTTGGCTACTGATCGCCGTGGTGATCGTGGCGGTGGGCGCGCTGATCCTCGTCCAGGCCCGGCAGAGCAAACAACGGGCGGCGACCGCGCTCGCCGACGCGCTGGCCGACGCCCGCCAGGTCAACGAACGGCTCGGCGGGCAGATCTACAACCTGAGCGGCACCAACGATGCCGCGAAACAGGCACTCGTCGATGCGTCCGAGCGGCATCTCGCCGCCGGGTCGCAACTCGATCAAGCGCGCACGCCCGCACAGGCGCGGCTGGCGAAGCAGACGGCACTGGAGGGGTTGTACTACACCCAGGCCGCGCGCAGCGCGATGGGCATGGACCCCGGCCCGGCCATCCCCACCCTCGACGGGCAGGACGCGGCAGGCAAAGTCAGCGAGAACCGGGTCATCGAACACGAAGGCCGGGAGATCGCGGCCTCGCCCAACCCGTCCGCGGCGACGCCCAACTACTTTCCCGGCGGCAAGGTCGCCGGCCGACCGGTCCCCGCGGGCTGGTACTCCGAGCCGTGGTGGAAGCCCGCGCTGGTCGGCGGGGCGTGGGGCCTCGGATCGGCACTGCTGTTCTCGTCACTGTTCTCCGGGATGTCGGGAATCGGTTACGGCGCACAGGGATTCGAGAGTGGGTATGGGGACGGATACCAGGACGGGTTGGCGGCCGGCGGCAACCTCGACCAGGGCGGATACCAGGACGCCGACTATGACGCCGGGGCCGAATACGGCGGCGACGCAGGCGGATTCGACGGCGGATTCGACGGCGGCGGGTTCGACTGGGGTGGATTCGATGGTGGCGGATTCGACGGCGGGTTCTGACACCGGCAGAGCTGCTCACACCCACTGACACTGCCTGCACGGTTGCGCCGGGCCGCCGCGAAGCGATCTTCACCCCGCAACGGCTCGCTCGGCTACGCGGATTGGTCCTCGATCCGTGCCTCAACGGCGGTGGCTCCGACAGCCTCGGCCTCCAGCCTCAGCGATCACCCGTATTCGCCTACACGAAGAAGACACGCACGCCCGGGCCGCAGCCACTGCGCGTGGCACCCGCGCGCAACGCCTTCACCCGCCCGATCACCCTCCTCACCGCCGGCTCCACCGTCAGCGCGAGCGCGACCTTCACCCAGGCGATGCTCGAATTCCCTTCGCGCACAACGAGAATCGACCAGCCTGCCCAGGGCGTCTGCTCCGACGTCACGCGGCGCAAGCTGCCAGGCGCCAGGTACGCGCAGTGGTGGTTCGGCCTGCCCAACGAGCAATTCCCGACCTCCGACGGCCGCGCGTTCGACGGCGTCGGCATTCCACCTGAGCTGAGCGAGCCCGTCTTCACCGAGGAGGAGTTCACGCAGAACCGCGACTCCGCCTTCGATCGCGCACTGCGTCGGCTGGGCCGATCCCACGTCGGCCTGTTGACGACTCCCACCAACTGTCTCAGACTGTCAGGTGTCGGCATCCACCGACGACACTCGGGAGGCCCCATGACGCTGACCACCGCCGACATTCCGGTCGAGGACCTCGGCACCCGATCGCTGCGCTGGGCCCGCGAATGCTACGAGTGGGCGAAGGTGCCGCTGCTCCCGTCCGGCCAGCGGGTGGGCCGGGTGTACGACGTGGTCGGCCCGCAGAACCTGTTCGGCGAGGACTCGCTGTTCATCAATCTCGGCTACTGGCGCGACAATCCGGCCACCCTCGACGAAGCAAGCCGCGACCTGGCGCGCCTGGTCGGGCGCGAGGCCGGGCTCGGCCCCGACGACATCCAGCTCGACGTCGGCTTCGGCTACGGCGACCAGGACTTCCTGTGGGCGCGCGAATTCGGCCCGAAACAGATCATCGGCATGAACATCGCGGTCGAACAGATCGAGATCGCGAGCAGGCGAGCCGCCGAACTCGGCCTGGCGCACCGCATCCGGTACGAATACGGCTCCGCGGTCGACCTTCCCCGCGACGACGAGTCGTGCACCAAAGTCACCGCCCTCGAATCGGCGTTCCACTTCCCCTCGTACACCAGGTTCTTCGACGAAGCCCACCGCGTCCTGCGCCCCGGCGGCACGCTCGTCACCGCCGACATCGTGCCCCGCGCCACCGTCATGAACCTCGGCGACCGCGATGTCTTCGACATCCACCGCTACCGCCGCGCCCTGCGCGCCGCGGGCTTCACCGACGTCGTCACCTACTCCATCCGCCGCCACGTCTACACCCCACTCGCCGACTACCTCAGCAAGCGCCTCCGCGACCCCGACATGCGCCGGGTCAACCCCGCCCTCCGCCTCGCCTTCAGCCGCCCAGGTCTCGCCCTCTGGGGCCCCTGGGCCGACTACATCATCGCCGTCGGAGTCAAACCTTCATGATCAGGAGGAACCGTCGTCACACCCCACTCGCACAACGCCGCCACCAGTTCCCCCTCGCCCCACCCGACCGCGGATGCGGCGTCTCCCACCCCCACCCGGTAGACTCCCGAAGCGTCCGGGAGCCATCCCGGCCAGCCCTCGTAGCTCAGGGGATAGAGCACCGCTCTCCTAAAGCGGGTGTCGCAGGTTCGAATCCTGCCGGGGGCACAACCTTCCACCTACATTTCCGCAGGCGGAGGGTAATTTTTCATTGTCGCAGGTTCGATCCCCTAGAGAACCGTAACGTCGTTCGAGCCCCACCTCGCCAAAACGCCGCCAGTCGCTGATGGCGAGGAGGACTTTGGTGATGCGCGATTTGGTCGAGTTGTTCGTTCATTGGTTCGCGGGCCGGTCGCAGGTGCAGTTATCGGAATCCCTTGGGCTGGACCGGAAAACGATCAGAAAGTATGTCGCCCCGGCCCTCGCGGAGGGCATCGAGCCGGGTGTGGGTGCCGTGCCGACGCCCGAGCAGTGGGCGCAGCGGATCGCGGTGTGGTTCCCGCAGTTGGTCGATCCTGCGGCCCGGGCTACGACATGGCCGGAGATCGAACCCCACCGCGACCGGATAAGGGATTGGTTGACCGCGTCGGTCACGATCGTCACGATCGCGCAAAGGTTGCGTGACGAACACGGCCTGGCGGCTTCGGAGTCATCGGTGCGGCGTTGGGTAGCAACACATTTCGCAGACGAGGTCACCCGATCGAGGGTGACGGTGCCGCGTGTCACGGTCGATCCCGGGAGCGAAGCCCAGATCGATTACGGCCGGCTCGGGTTGTGGTTCGACACCATCCAGCACATGCGCGGGCGTCCCTGAAACCACGGGACCTGGCCGCCGAACAGCTCGGCGTTACCCAGCGGCAGGTGTATGCACTCGCCGAGGTGACGCAACCGCACCTGAGCGCAGCCTCAGATAGTCACGGCGTTACGAGGCCGCCGCGGATTCCTGGCCGAGCCCCAGGAAGTCTATTTCTCTTCTATAAACTTGCTCCAAAGTGGCTTGATGACACCTAGGCCGAACACAACATAAATAGACATGAAAATCAGGACGGGAAGCGGTATTCGACGACCCTCCTCGCTGATTATGTAATTCAAATATGCCACCCACGGAAGGCAAACTAGGCAAACAATGAACGACCGGAGGGCGGTAAGTCGGTGAATCCTCTTCGCGTGAACCGCATCGGTCGGACCGCTCGGGGCGGAATTGGCCTGAGCTACCGCCCGACTCCTCGAAGCCCATAGATGCTTCACCGAATCGAACACATGAACGATTATGATGAAATAGAAGACCCAAAGGAGGGTTGAATCATTAATCGGTGCCAACATTATCTACTTCCGAGTTAGTCAACCAGCATGCCGCGGAGTTGGTGAACCTTGGCAATCGCGGGCGTCAGAATAGGGTGTCACGGACTCGTAGCGGTCGGTAGCCGGTGGGTCCGAGGGCAGCGAGTTCGGCGTCGATATCGACCTCGATCGCGCCGAAGAAGTTGATGTTCTCGCTGTGCGCGGGCGAGACGTGGGCCAGCACATCAGCGTCGATGCGGCGGCCCTGACGACGCATCTGCTCCACCGCGAGCCCGTAATACTCGGTGGTCCAGGTGATTAGGGCGTTCGTGACCAGGGTCAGACACCATGCCTGCTCGGTCTGGGCTTCCAGGTGACGGGCACGGAAAGCTCCGTCGTGGGCGTAGATGAGGCCGCGTTTGAGGGCGTGGATGGATTCGCCCTTGTTGAGCTGGCGCGAGATCTTGCGCCGGTAGTCAGGTACCGGCAGGCGTAGAGGGTGCGGCGCATCGCCCCGTATTCTTTCAACGCTGCGGCCAGGGCGTTCTGACGCCCGGACGCGGTCAGCTTGCCGACCAGCAGGGACGCGGTGGCGTGCCCGAACTTCAGCGACCCGGCCAGCCGCAACAGGTCGTCGTAATGCTCGGCGATCAGGTCCAGATTCAACTTCCGTGTCAGCAGACCTCCGGCGTGCGGGAACCGCGCTTCGGCGCCAGCGCGCGGCACCGGCCGGTACAAGGTGATCTTGCCCAGGTCCCGGATACGCGGGGACAACTGCATCCCCAGCAAATCGAACAGCGCGAAGTTCACCAGGGTAACCCCGTGAGTATCGGTCGCATGCTCGGTGATCGGCAGATCTGTTACGTTACCGAGGATTTCGTCCAGGACATAGTGGGCTTCGCGGCGGGTGGTGACGATCACCTTGGTGCCGTAGGTGGTGTGCTGATCGGTCACATGGGTATAGGTCGACAGGCCCTCCTCAGCGAAGAAGTGATTGACCGCGCGGGCAGTAGTCGATTTGCCGCGCGTCGGGAACCGCTGCCCGTCCGAGGAGGACAGAGTTCCGGTGCCGACAGCGGCTGTCAGTGGCAGTCAGCGGGGAGATCACCAGATCACCGGCCTCGTCCAAGCGCACCGGCCCGTCACCGACGGCGAGCATCTGCTCCAGCTCACCGACCGCCGTAAACCACTCGTCGGTGAGCACCGCCAACGCGGCCGCCGGATCGGCCGGTTTGCCGACCAAGCGGCAGAACTCGGCCCGCTGCGGCTCCCACTGGTCGGGGGTGAGCAGGTAGGCGGCCGGATCGGCGTAGCGGCGTGAGCCGGGCACGAACACGTCCCCGGTACGCAGCCCGTCCCGCAACCCCAGCAACACGCACAGCTCCCAAAAGTGACGATAGGCAACGGTTTTGCCGGTCTTGCGGGCCTCGTCGAGATAGCCGCGCCACTTGGTGGGCACGAACCCCGTCGGCGCGTCGTCGAATACCTTGCGTCGGCCGGTCGCGTTCAACTCGCGCAGCATGTTCATCGCGATCAGCAACTCCGTCGCTGCCGTACCGCCGGAGAACCGAACCGCCGACAACACCGCCGGAGTGAACTTCCTCAGATACGAATACGAACCATCGAGAGCGGCCAGATGCCCGTGATCGCGCGGCAGCCGCGGCTGGGCCTGCGCAATCGCGGCCCGCAACCGCTCCAACCCGATGCTCTCGCCCCGGATCAACGCGCCAACCTCCTCGTCGGGGATCTGCGGGTCGATGAGGATGGCGAGGAGGTCATCGAGCAGTGCTTGCCGGTCTTCCCCGGTCTTGGCGCGGTCGGCCAGGTCTTCACGCATCCGGTTTTCCGCGGCGCTGAACTTCCCCGATAGCGCCTGATCGAACAGCGCCACCACCTCATCGAGCACATCGGCGGCCGACTGCGCCAGCACCGTCAACAAGATCGGATACCGGCGCTGCGGATCTCGACGTTCCAACGCTTGCCCGGTCAGACGGCGGCCCAGCGTGGCCAGGAACCGGCGGCGCTCCGCCGGCAGCACCGACAGATCAAGAGTGTCCGCGCCCAAGCCGCGGACGAACCCCAGCTTCTCGACCTCGTTGCGCACAGCGGCCGCCGACGCCTCCACCGGACCTGTGGACAGCCACCGCAACCGCGACATCCGGATCGAGGCATCGGTGACCAACAAACCATCCAACTCCGCGCACCGCTGCGCAGTCAGCTCGTGCGCGAGCCGGTCGTAGGTCTCGCGTTGCGCCTGTTCACGTGCGTGCACCACGCGGCGGACCACGGTGTCGGGGCTGGGCCGAATCACCCGCGCCGAGAGCAGATACTAACATCCCAACCGGAACTGCAGCGTCGGCGAATCGTGCTCCATCGCCCGCGCCAGCAAGAACTCATCGAGGTCCTTCAACTCCATCGCGCTCGCTACGCGCCACCCCAAATATTGAGCCGCCAACCGCAGATGCTCGGTACGTGTCTGCGCCCGCTTCCCATACGCGCGGATCATCGACACATCGACACATCGACCTCCAATTGCTGTGCCAGCCGGGCCACCGCCACCGGCGGCGCGGCGGCCACCTTGTCCGGCACGAACCCCAGCCAGGGAAGCGTGCACAACGCCACCGCCAAACCGAGTCGCTCCGCCGGGCCACGCCCGCGGCCCGGCGTCAGGAACGCGATATCGGCCGGGGTGAGTGTGAAGAACCGGAACAGCTCCTCGCGGCTGATCTCCGGGAACTCCCGCAGCCGCGCCAACTCCTCGGCCGCGAACACCTGCATCACCACGAAACCCGACCTCCAGCACACCGACCAATCTCATCGGCAGCCAAGCCAAGCACCAATCGCCTTGCCCCGCAGCACGAACAGAAACCCAGCCATCACCGCTGGTCAGGCCATTTTCGTTGTTTCCGCACGGTTACTACCGGAACCCCTTTCACCTGACCGACCAGACCGACTTGCACTTCGGAGCACGTAGCGCTCGTGACAACCCGGACTGGCCGAAGGTGGGCATCTTCGGGCACCGGAACATGCGACGGGTCAATTGGCTCGGGGTATCCCGCACGCGCCTGCTACGCGTGGACGGCCGAGACCTTCACATAGCCGAATTTGACGCAGTAGACGGCACGCCAGTGCTGGACATTAAGCCGTGGTCCGAAGAGTTCGGTCCACGCGGGACGTGCGACAGGCCGAATAGTCGACCGAGATGCTGAAGAACTACTTCTGAGCATCTAACTGGCGGCGACTCGTCACAGGTGCTGAGAGGACAACAACGCAGAACGATTAGGGGCGCTGCGGGCGCGGCTGCACACCAACGTACGGTTTACGGTTCTCTGCGCTATACCGGACCGAAACCAGTAGCGGCAGGAGCTGTTCGTAACGATCGTTTTCCGAACAGTTGTGAGCGTGCCAGGTCATTCCGGCACCTCTACCGCGCGGATCGGACTCGGGGCGCGTGCGTTCTGGTATTGTTTCGCATACCGCACGGTCGGCGATGACTTCATGGATCTACCGTGCGCTGGTCAGCCACTTTCTCCTACGCGTGAAGGAGCATGGTGATGTCGATCGGAAATTCTGCCGCCGCATCGCTCGCTGGCGCTGCGATAGCGATCTCAGTTCTGTGTGGGCAATCAGCCGCAACCGGGTTTGTGCCTGGCTGCAACGAGATTTCCTGGCATGCGATTATGCCCGAGATTAAGTGCCCTCCCGAGGGTGTGAATCGCAGTGTACCTGCGCCCGCAGGATCGGTTTGTTGCGATCTCCGCTATACCCCGGACCTCCGAGACGAGTATCCCCTATAGGTGCCCTGAGCTGCCGCAGCCTTAGCCCGCGTCGCGAACAAGCCTGAGCCACCGCCTCATGGTTCAGAGATGGCGGTGGGCGTTTATCCGCTGGCGCAGGATACGCATCGGTTGCTGGACAGTGTCCTGCTCGGTGGCGGACGCCAGGTCGACCCGCTCCGTCCACTGTTCAAAGAACTGTCACATAATCGGCCTGTCAGTGCATTGAATTGCCATGTGCCTGAAGTCATGTAGGCGGTGAAAATGTAGTTGGCGTGCTGGTCGAGGTTGGCACGAGTTCGGTCGTAGCGCCAGCCTCGACGAATAAACGGGCCAGAAGCAGACTTCGAAATCATCTTCGCTGACGGAGCTTAGAGCTCCTATCGGGTTCGATTGCTGAGTCGTCGCCAGCAGATCAGTGCTGCGGCGAGGTCGAGGAATCCGTGGTGGATGTCGGTGCGGCGTTCCCATCGGATGGCCAGTCGCCGGTACTGGTGCAGCAGGGCGAAAGTTTGCTCAACGATCCAGCGCCCGGCGGTGACCTTGTCGCGGGTGCCGCGGCGGGCGATGTAGCCGGTGATATGTCGTTGCCGCAGTTCGGAATACACGCTGGGATAGTCGTATCCCTTGTCGGCGATCAGGGTGGTGATCCGGCGCCGAGGTCGGCCCGCACGCCCACGCAGGGGGCGAACCCGATCGAGCAGTGTGGGCAACATCAGGTGATCGTTGACGTTGGCCGCAGACAACGTCAACGCGAGCGGGAATCCGTTCGCGCAGGTCAGGATGTGGTGCTTGGTCCCGGTCTTGGCGCGGTCGACCGGGCTCGGACCTGTTGCAGCGCCCCTTTTTTCGCCCGCACGTGCGAGCCGTCGACCATGACCCGGTCGAAGTCGATCAGCCTGGCGGCATGGGCGCGGGCGAGCACGGCCTGATGGATCTGCTCGAACACCCCGGCCGCTTGCCAGTCCCGCAACCTGCGCCAACAGGTCATCCCGGACCCGAACCCCAACTCCTGGGGCAGGTCCTCCCATCCGATCCCGGTGATCAGCACGAACAAGATCCCCTGCAGCACCAGACGGGAGTCCATCCGTGGCGGTCCCGGCGCCCCGGTCGGCTTCACCGGGAGTAGCGGTTCGATTACTGCCCACAACTCGTCATCCACGATCCATGGTGCTGCCACAGCGAAACATCCTGCACTGCAACATAACCCAACGCCACTCGAAGGAACCTGTTAGGAGCTCTTAGGCGGAGACACTCGCCCGGCAACAGGGCCAACATCTTCCACGAGATCGCACGACGGCAAACGGCCCAGCAAGACGATGTCACGCCCGCCTATAACTGATAGGCCGCTTCGATCACCAACCGCCCATCCGAAAACCCCAGGTCAATGCCGTTCCGCACACTGGAGTTTCATCGTCACACCGATGGACTCTGGCGCATTGGTTTCCACCGGGGTTCGCTTGCCTGTCCTCGATCCCTTGGTTGTTCGGCTGAATGTCGGCACCGGTCATCTCCGACGGGGGCGTGGCTCGCACCGCGTTAATCCGATATGTCGATCAATTTCTTGCCCCGCGCGCGGGAAATTGCTGACTGCGGTGAAAGTTTGGGAATCGCTCAAGGGTCGTTCGCATGCATGTGGGGCGGGCAATTGTCACCCGCGAAATCGGGCGTTGGGCAAGGTTGTTGGAGATCTTGCGAAGGGGCCAGTTTTTGTTGATTGGCAGTGGATTTCGGAGCGGCGGGCGAGGGAGACTGCAGACGGGATGCCTTAGGAGCAGGGAGTTGCGATGCAGGTAGCGGTGGTCACCTTCGACGGGTTCAATGAGCTCGACAGCTTTATCGCCGCGGCGCTGATCAACCGGTGCCGCCGGGACGGCTTGCAGTCTTTCATCACGACGCCGACGCCCGTTGTCACGTCGATGAACGGCGTGGAAGTGACCGGGCAACGCCCGATGTCGTTCGTTGCCGAGGCCGACGCGGTGCTCATCGGAAGTGGCGTCAAGACCCGTGACGTGGTCGCCGACGACCGGCTGATCTCTATGTTGCCGCTCGATCCCACGCGACAGCTGATCGGCTCGCAGTGCTCCGGCGCGCTGGTGCTGGCGCGTCTCGGTCTCCTGGGCGGCATGCCGGTGTGCACCGACCGGACGAGCCGATCCTTTGTCGAAGCCCGCGGCGTCACCGTGCTGGACACAGCGTTCCACGCCGAGGGAAACATCGCCACGGCAGGCGGTTGCCTGGCCTCCCAATACCTCGCCACCTGGATCATCACCCGAACCCTCGGCGCAGACGCCGCCCGTGATGTCATCGACTACGTGGCGCCGGTCGGCGAAAACCGCGAGACCGTCGAACGAGCCATGCGCACCATCAACGCGGACGAGTTCGCGATACACTGACACCCGATCAGACCCGTTGCGGGAGCTGCGAATTCACCGACGCGGCTCGACCCCCTGCATCATCCGTGAGAGCTCGGCAGGGTTGCGGACTGAGTAGAACCGGCGTCGATGCGGACCGCCATAACGGTGTCGATCCCGCAACAGCCCGCCAGGAGCTGGTAGCGACGACACCGAGATCAACACACGCAGGCTCGCCCCTCGAGCACCAAAACTGGTGTCTGCCAGCGGACTACGGCGCATCCGGATGGTCGAGGCGCTCGGTGCATACCGGGTGGCAGGTATGACGTAGGCCACACTCGCTACCCGCACGCCGCGGTGTCAGCACTCGTAGGATGAATCATCAGTTCAGCGGCTGAGGGACGTGCGCCGACCCGAGGCAGGCCAGTGAGGCGTTGACGCCGGAGGAGGATGGGCAGGCGGTCGTGGCGGCCGCATCGTAAGCGTCGACAAAATCGTCTGTGCGACTCGGGGAGTGCAGTTGTCTAGGATTCGTATTATCGGCGCTGTCGGCGTCGTGGTTCTCATCGTGCTGGCAGGTTCGCTGTATTTCGGCCTGCGGGACAGGTCCACTGAAGCTCCGACGGAGCAGCAGGCGATCTCGGTGGCGGTCGACATGACCAATCTGCCGCAACGCATCATTCAGGTGAAACAGACGATTCCCGTGCACTCGGGCGAGATAGATCTGCTTTTCCCACAGTGGTTGCCGGGCAACCACTCTCCGGCCGGACCGATCGACAAGATCGGTGGCCTCACCTTCTCCTCCACGGGGAAGGCGCTGGAGTGGAAGCGCGATCCGGCGAACGTGTATTCGTTCAAGGTCACGGTGCCCGACGACGTGGACACGATCGACGCGAACTTCCAGTACCTCACCCCCACCGATACCACCCAGGGTCGCGTGGTGATGACGCCGAATATGTTGAATTTGCAGTGGAATGCCGTGGTTCTCTATCCGGCCGGTGTTCCCGCCAGCGAGATTCCCTTCAACGCGAGCGTGACCTACCCGCCCGGCTTCGAGGCCGGAACCGCGCTGGATGTCGCGAGCAAAGACGGCGACACCGTGACTTACAAGACCGTTCCGTTGGACATCCTCGTCGACTCGCCCGTGTACGCGGGGCGCTATCACAAGGAGTTCGACCTGGCCCCCGGCGCGAATCCGCCGGTGCGACTGCAGGTTTTCGCGGACGCGCCCGAGCAGCTCGCGGCCAAGCCCGAGCACATCGAGCTGCACAAGGCGCTGGTGCAGCAGGCGGTGAAGCTGTACGGCTCGCAGCACTACGACCACTACGACTTCCTGCTGTCGCTGTCGGATCAGCTCAGCTCCAATGGGTTGGAACACCAGCGCTCCAGCGAGAACGGCCAGCCCACAGACTATTTCACCGGATGGACCCCCGAGGTCGGCAGCGCCGATCTGCTCGGTCACGAGTACACCCACTCCTGGAACGGCAAGTTCCGGCGCCCGGCAGACCTGTGGACCCCCAACTACAACGTCCCGATGCAGGACAGCCTGCTGTGGGTCTACGAGGGACAGACGCAGTACTGGGGCAACGTGCTCACCGGGCGGGCCGGCCTGCGGCCCGCGGAGGTCTCGCGCGACGCGCTGGCTTCGGTGGTCGCCACCTACACCGACAACCGGCCGGGACTCGGCTGGCGCAACGTACAGGACACGACGAACGATCCCATCATCGCCCAGCGGCGCACGAAGCCGTATCGGTCGTGGCAGCTCAGCGAGGACTACTACCAGGGCGGACAACTGGTGTGGCTCGGCGTGGACGCGCGCATCCGCGAACTGTCGGGAAACACGAAGTCGCTCGATGATTTCGCGCGCGCGTTCTTCGGTGTCGACGACAGCAAGTGGATGTCCCAGAACACCTACGACTTCGACGAAGTCGTCTCGACGCTCAACGGTGTCGTCGCCGACGATTGGGCGAAGTATCTGCGCGACCGCCTCGACGGTAAGGAATCGTTCGCCGCGAGCGTCGAGAAGACGGGGTGGAAGTTGGTCTACGACAACAACCCTGGCGCGTACCTCACCGCTCAAATGAAGAATGCCGATGGCGCGGTCAACTACACCTACTCGATCGGCCTCAACGTGTCCGGCGCGGGCAAGGTCACCGACGTGCGTTGGGACGGACCAGCGTTCAAGGCGAAGGTCGGCACCGGGATGACGGTGGTTTCGGTCAACGACGCCCCCTATTCCAGGGAGTCGATGGAGGCCGCGATCGAGAAGGCCAAGGCCGACCCCGCCCCGATCCGGTTGCAGGTGAAGGACTTCGATCAGACCAAGACCATCGAACTGGACTATCACGACGGTCTGCGCTTCCCGCACCTGCAACGCATCGAGGGCACCCCGGACTACCTCACCCAGATCCTGGCCGCACGTAACTGACTGCGCGCGACGCTCACAGGGAGCGCGAGATGATCTCCTTCATGATCTCGCTGGTGCCGCCGTAGATCCGGTTCACCCGTGAACCGGTGTACATCGCGGCGATGGGGTACTCCATCATGTAGCCGTACCCACCGAACAGTTGCAGGCAGCGGTCGACGACCTTGTCGCAGGTCTCGGCCGCGAACAGCTTGGCCATGGATGCGGTGGCCGGGTCGTTCTTGCCGTCGACGTACTGCTGAATGGCGTGGTCGACAAGGGTTTTGATGGCCAGCGCCTCGGTCTTGCACTCGGCGAGGGTGAAGGCGTTGTGCTGGAACTTGCCGATGGGCCGCCCGAACGCCTCGCGCTCCTTCGAATAACGCAGCGCCTCCAGCACAGCGGCCTCGGCCAGTGCCGAACAGAGGCTGGCGATGATCAGGCGCTCGCGGGCGAGCTGCTCCATCAGCTGGTAGAAGCCCAGTCCCTCTTGCGCGCCAAGGAGATTCGCGACCGGGACCCGCATATCGGAGAAGAACAGCTCCCTGGTGTCCTGGGCGTGCTGGCCCATTTTCGCGAGCACGCGGCCGCGTTCGAAGCCGGGCAGATCCTTGGTTTCGGCGACGATGAGCGAGACGCCTGCCGCCCCCTGCGACGGATCGGTCTTGGCGATGATCACCAGCAGGTCGCAGTGAGTGCCATTGGAGATGAAGGTCTTCGAGCCGTTGATGACGTAGTGGTCGCCCTCGCGAATCGCGGTGGTGCGCACGGATTGCAGGTCCGAGCCGGTGCCGGGTTCGGTCATCGCGATGGCCAGCACGAGTTCGCCGCTGATGATGCCGGGCAGCCACTTCTGCCGCTGTTCGTCGTTGCCGTAGGTGTGGATGTAGTGCGACACGATCGGCGAGTGCACCGAGAAGCCGAAGCCGTTGTCGTGCGCGTAGACCAATTCCTCCTGCACCACGGCCTGCAAGCCGAAATCCCCGCCCGCGCCGCCGAATTCCTCCGGCAGGTCCAGCCCGAGCAGGCCGGCCGCACCCGCCTGGTTCCAGAACTCGCGATCGACCATGTGCTGCTCGGTCCAGCGCTCACGGTTCGGCACGATCTCCTTGCGGAAGAACTCGGCGGCGTGCTTGCGCAGCTCACGATGCTGATCGGTTTCCCAGGTGGGGCGATAGTCGGGGAAGAGTACGGACATCGTTGTTCTCTACTTTCCGGTGGAGGGAGGTGCGTCTACTCGACAGCCGGCCCGGCACGATACATTTGTATCGTAATCATGTCGGTTGTACTCATATCTATGTCGGTGACCGAGTTCACATGGCCCCTCGGCCCATGGTCGAGCGGGCAGCACCGACCAAAACCCGACGTAAGATCTGCGGACATTCGACGAACCGAGAGCTGATGCTGAATCCACGGGCCACCAACGACGACCTGACCGCGAAGGCGCGCATCCGCAACGCGGCCATGGATCTGTTCGCCCAGTACGGCGAATCGCGGGTCTCGCTGCGTGCCATCGCGGCCGAAGCCGGCGTCACCCTCGGGCTGGTGCAGCACCATTTCAAGACCAAGGCCGGACTGCGCGACGCGGTGGATCAGCTGGTCGGCGAGTACTTCTACCAGGCGGTGCACTCGATTCCCGGCACCGGCACGCCCGCCGAGGTGGCCTCGGCGCGCGACGAGGCCGTGCGCGAGATGCTGCGGGAGAATCCCGCCGTCGTGAACTATCTGCGCCGCGCCATCCTCGAACCCGAGCCTGCCCAGTTGCAATTCCTGGAACGACTGGTGGAACTCGTTCGCTCCGAGGTGGTTTCGCTGCGCGAGGCGGGCCTGGCCTCTACCCGGCGACGCGAATCCACCCAGGTGATCGCCATTCTCGTGCGCCAACTCGGCGAACTGCTGCTCGCGCCACTGATCGATGCGGTCTGGGACCAGGTCGCGGCACCGGGCGACACCGCCAAACCCCAGCTGTCGATCACGGTCCAAGACTGACCGCTCTGGCCTGACGCCCATTCCCCACGCCGCGCCTGGGCGGTTCCTGGCGCGACGTCATACCTAGAGCTACTATCCCTAGCAGATCTAGGGTTAGGAGGTGAGGCCACGTGCACATCCCGAAGGACTTGGTTGCGGCCTCGGCTACGCCGCTGGTACTTGGCATTTTGGCGCAGCAGGAGAGCTACGGATACGCGATTCTGAAGCAGATCAGCGAGCTGTCCGGCGGGCAGCTGGAATGGAGTGACGGGTTGTTATATCCCCTGCTGCATCGCCTGGAGCGGATCGCGCACATCGAATCGTTCTGGGAGACGCCCGAAGGTGGTCGACAGCGCAAGTATTACCGCATTACTGAACAGGGTCGCCGGGAACTGGCCCAGCATCGGCGGCAGTGGGCCGCGGTGGTCGAGGCCCTCGACGGGATCTGGCAGCTGACCCAGGGACCGATGATCCCGCGCCCGGCGCAGGGGTAGCCATGGACGACAACGCCGAACTCGAGGCACAGATCGCCCAGTGGCGCGGCTACATGCGGCGCAGACGCGCGGTGGCCACCACCGACACCGACGAGCTGGAAGACCATCTGCGCAGCACGATCACGGAGCTGACCGGCCTCGGTCTGAAACCGGACGAGGGGTTCCTCGTCGCGGTGAAGCGGATGGGCCGTCAAGACGAGCTGTCCCGGGAATTCGCCCGCGAGCACTCGGGACGCCTGTGGAAACAGCTTGTGCTGACGCCGGATTCGGACGCGCCGACCGCTACTGGCAACCGCACGACACTGCTCACCATGGTGGGGTGTGCGGCGGCGGCCGCGGTCGCCATCAAGGCGCCCGCACTGTTCGGCGCTGGCTTCGACGAGCATCCGGAGCTCTACGCCAGGAACATCGCCCTGTTCGGGCTCGCGCCGCTGGCAACGTATTTCGCGATCCGGCGTAGGCTCGATCCGCGCGTCATCGCGGTCCTGGCGCTGGTGTTCGTGCTCGGCGCGGTGGCCGCGAACGCCTATCCGCTCGACAGTTCGTCACAATCGTTGGTACTCACCGCCATTCACCTGCCGCTTGCGCTGTGGCTGGTGACCGGCATCGCGTACGTGGGCGGCGCATGGCGCTCGGACCGCAGGCGCATGGATTTCATCCGGTTCACCGGCGAGTGGTTCGTCTACTTCGTGCTCATCGCGTTGGGCGGCGGCGTGCTGACCGCCTTCACCGTCGGCACGTTCAACGCCATCGGGGTCGACGCCGAGGACTTCGTCTCGATGTGGTTGATGCCGTGCGGCGCGATGGCCGCGGTGGTCGTCGCGGCGTGGTTGGTGGAGGCCAAGCAGAGCGTGGTCGAGAACATGGCACCAGTGCTCACCAGAGTGTTCACCCCGCTGTTCACGGTGGCACTGTTGGCGCTGCTGGTCGGAATCGGCCTGAGCAGCACCGGGATCGACGTGGACCGCGATGTGCTGATCCTGTTCGATCTGCTGCTGGTCGTCGTGCTGGGGTTGCTGCTCTACGCCATCTCCGCCCGCGATCCGGAGGCCGCTCCCGGGTTGTTCGACAAGCTGCAACTGGCCCTCGTGGTCAGCGCGTTGCTCATCGACGTGCTGGTGCTCGCGGCCATCACCGGCCGGATCACCGAGTACGGCTCCACACCCAACAAGATCGCCGCGCTCGGCGAGAACATCATCCTGTTGACCAACCTGGCCTGGTCGGCGTGGTTGCTGTTCGGGTTCCTGCGGTGCAAACAGCCGTTCGCGCGACTCGAGCGCTGGCAGACGAGATACCTGGAGGTGTACCTGGTCTGGGCGTGGGTCGTGGTGCTGGTGTTCCCGCCGCTTTTCGATTTCATGTAAGCCGGGCGAGGTCCGCGCCGGATACGCGGACCTCGCCCCGAGTTCATCTGGCCAGCAACGCGCGCAGCGCGGCGGTGACGGTGGCCGGTGCCTCCTCGGCCATGAAGTGGCCGCAGCTCACGGTGGTGTGCGTCAGGTCGGGAGCCCAAGCGCGCCACAGTGCTTCGGCGTCGAAGCCGAGAGACGCGCCCCAATCCTGTTGCAGCACTCGATGATCCGGCGCTGCTGGCGTTCGCGCTCAACGGTCGTTTCATGCACACGTTCCAGCACGCCGGGCTCAGCGCGGCACGCGGGCGGGTCGGGGACGAGCTCATCGCGCTCGGCGGTGCGCACGGCTTGATCTCCTTCGCGGTGCTTGGCCACCTCATCGCCATCCAATCCAGTTGTGCGACAGCCGATCTCCGTGCTGCCGCCGAGCACGCGGCCGCCGCCGACCGTTTGGCCGCCGAATACGAACTACCGATGGTCGGGGTGTTCACCGAGTGGTTCGCCGCGCTGCGCACCGCACTCACCGGGACTCCGGTGGCCGCCGAGGCCGCTTACCGTGCCGCGGCGCAAACCCTCAGTGGCAGCGGCATGCCCGGCGTCGAGCAGGGACTACTCCCCCTCGCACTCTTCTGCGTGCGACTGCGCCACGGGCTGCCGCTCGGGACCGATCCCAGCGAGCAGTACGGGCCGTACGAACCTTGGATACGCCCGATATCCCTGCTGCAGAGCGACCTTCACGAAGAAGCCGCCACGGCGTTGCGGGCGACCCCCGAACCACCACACGACCTACTGTACGAACTGCGCACCTGCCTCACCGTGCACGCCGCGATCGGCCTGCGGGAGGAAGCGGTGCTGCGCCGGTGCTACGACCGATTACTTCCCGCCACAACCGAATTCGCGGGCGCGGGCAGCGGCCTTGTCACTCTGGAACCCGTCGCCCACTATCTCGCGGCAATCGCGACCGCACTCGGCCGTTCGGCGGTCGAGCACCGACGACAAGCGCGGGCGCTGATCGAGCGCGCGCGGCAGCAGACCTGACGTCGGCGGTCACGTCTCGACATCCGGCACAAACCGGGCATTCACCACTCACACTCAGGTAACGTGCGTTTGCTTACAGTTCGCCACCACACGATGTGGTAGATACACATCCGATTTACCCTGGTCTTCAACTGGACGTTCGTCCAATACGGTGGAGAGGGCTTTCGATGCGTGTTGTTCGTGGTTGGAAAAGTTCCGTCGCCGTGGCAACGGCGACGGCCTGCATCTCGCTCGCCCTGCAAGCCACCCCGGCGAGCGCGGAAGCTCCGGGGATGCTGATCAATGCCACACCTCAGGCCGACGGATGGCACGGGATGGCCGACGGGTCGGTCATCACCTACTGGATGACGAGCTCCGACGGCACCCCGCGGCGGGCCAGCGGCGCGCTGTTCGTCCCGCAGGGCACCCCGCCCGCGGGCGGCTGGCCGATCGTCGCGTTCGACCACGGCACCACCGGACTCGGGCAGGGCTGCGGCGGCGAATCCGATCCCGGCACCGCGCCCGCCTCGCACTGGCACGAAGAAGAAGACGACATCATGCGGCATCTCGTCGGGCAGGGCTTCGCGGTCGTGGCGCCCGACTATCTCGGCCTCGGCTTGTTCGACACCGGCCCGCATCCGTACCTGGAGGTGCGCACCGAGGCCACCGCCACCCTCGACCTGCTGCGCGCCGCTCGCACGGCCCGCCCGGAGCTGTCGAAGACCTGGTCGGTACTCGGCCTCTCGCAAGGGGGACAGGCCGCGCTCGGCACCGGTCACCTGCAATCGACCTACGCGCCCGACCTCGATTTCCGCGGCACCGTCGCGATCGATCCGGAGTCCGATGTCGAGAAGCTGCTTCCCGTTGCGGGACCGGGCATTCCGGCGGTTCCCGACACCGAGTCGACGCTCGGCTTCTTCGCCAGCATCCTGGCCGGCCTGCGCGCGGCGCGCCCAGACGTCGACGTGGATCAGTTCCTGACGCCACTGGGCCGCACCGTGATCGACGAGATCGCCACCATGTGCAAGCCGGAGATCGAGGCCAGGGTGGACGGTCTCGGCATCGGGCAGCTGCTGTCGAAGTCGTTGTCCGACAGCACCCTTCGCGCTGCCTACGATTCCTACCTGACGGTGCCGACGGCCGGCTACGACGCCCCGATCCTGCTGCTGGTCAATGTCACCGACACAATGGTCTTCTCGCCCTTGCACGGCGCACTCGCCGCCCAACTCGCCGCCAGTGGGACCGACTTCCGCACGGTCACCGGCACGGGGACGCATACCCAGCTGAATCCCCAGATGTGGTCGGCCATCGACGCTTTCCTGGCGCAGATCAAGGCGACCCCGGCGTAGGTCGCGGCGGCCCGTCACGAACGGCGGGCAACGCGGCGGAATCAGCCGAGGTGACCGAAGACGGTGACCGGCGGCTGTGAGGTCACCCAATTGCGACGGTGTTCACACCGGCCGCGGCCCGGCCCGTCGTAAGGTACGGACATGGTGCCCACCGAGAAGTCCGAGCTGGTGCAGACGGTTGTCGAGGCCTATCTCCTCGACGGCCCACGGCAGTACACCCGCACCCAGGTCGCCGAACAGTCGGACAGCACCACCGCGCTGACCAAGCGGCTGTGGACCGCGCTCGGCTTCCCCACCGGGCTCGACGACGACGCCGTCGACTACACCGACGCCGATATCGCGGCCGTGCGGAATTTTCGCGCCCTCGACGTGCTGTCCTCCGCCGACGCCCGCCAGCAGGCGGCGACCGCGCGCACCCTCGGCCAGGGCATGGCCAGGTTGGCCGAGTGGCAGGTCGACCTGGTGCTCGCCGAGATCGGCGCCCGCCTCGCCGCCGCCGACCCGGACGCCGACCCCGCCGAGACCGTCCGCCGCGCGACCGAGGGCACCATCGCCACGCTCGAACAGCTCAACGGCTACGCCTGGCGCCGCCACCTCGCCGCGGCGCTCTCGCGCTCACTCGACCCCGGCACCTCCGCCGGGGAAACCGTGCGCGAGCTGGCCGTCGGCTTCGCCGACATGGTCGGCTACACCCGGCTGACCAGGCACCTGCATCCCGACGAACTCTCGCTGCTGCTGGAATCGTTCGAATCGACCACGACCGCCGCGATCACCGAGAACGGCGGCTGGGTGGTGAAGAACGTCGGCGACGAGGTGATGTTCGCCGCGACCAACGCCGCCGACGCGGCCCGGATCGCGCTGGCCATCCAGGAGTCGACCATGATGGTCGGCGGCACCCCGGAGCTGCGCGTCGCGGTGGCGTACGGGCCGGTGCTGCAGCGCTTCGGCGATCTGTACGGCTCGGTCGTCAACATCGCCTCCCGGCTCACCGGCGTCGCGCGACCGGGCACGGTGTTGATCGACGACGAAGCCGCCGCCGCGCTCGACGGCGAACCGGAGTTCGTCGTCAAGAATCTGCGCAGCGTGCGGGTGCGCGGGTTCAACCGGCTGCGCCCACATGTGTTGCGGCGCAACGAGAAGCAGAGCTGAGCCGGGCACGCAACGATCCGGCGATCACACGGCCGTATCCTCATCCCGGTGGAAATGGACTGGTCCGAGCTGCGCGCCCGCTGCCTCGTCGCGGAGGACGACGCGATCCTGGCGTTGCACAAGCCTGCAGGCATCTCGGTCACCGGCGAGCGGCACGACACCGATCTCGTCGAGCTGGCGGCCGCGGCGGGCGAGACGCTCTACCCGGTGCACCGGATCGACAAGGTGACCTCCGGCTTGATCTTGTTCGCCAAGGAGCTCGGTGCCCACGGCGAGTTGACCAGGCAGTTCAACAAGCAGACCGCGGACAAGGCGTATCTGGCGATCGTCGAGTCGGCGGGGCTGCCCGAGACCGGGGTCCTGGAACTGCCGCTCAGTGTCGGGCGCAAGAACCGGGTGCGGATCGCCGCACCGCGCGAGCGCATTCAGCGCGACGGCGACCGCTGGTTCGTCGACGACGCCGACCTGCTCGACACCAAGTCCTACCCGTCAACCACGCGATTCACCACGGTGCTGCGCCGCGCGGAGCACACGGTGCTCGCGCTGCGCCCGATCACCGGCCGCCGCCATCAGATCCGGGTGCAGCTGGCCTGGATCGGGCACCCCATCGTCGGCGACCCCCTCTTCGACAAGTCGGGCACCCACGAGCGCACCTACCTGCATTCCTGGCGGCTCGGCCTGTCGGCCTCCTGGCGCACCCCGCCGGAGCTCGCCCTCGAAGCACCGCCGGACGCCGGCTTCTGGCTTCCGGTGGCGGCGACCGCCGACGAGGTCGACCGGCTCCTGCGCTGAGCCACCGGCCCTACGGGCATAGCGGGAATCAGTCGTCGGGCCAGCGCGGGGAACGACCGAGCATCGCGACGATCTGGTCCAGACAGTCCCCGGTGGACCAGGGCACCTCGGGACCGAAGGCCGCGCCGGGCGCCAGCCGGGTCGCACCGCCGGGGACGGCCGCGGCCACGACGTGGGCAGCATCGAGCAGGTCGGCGTCGAAGTGCACCGGTAGATCCAAAGTCCTTGCCACGTCCCAGGAGTGCACGACGTAGTCGATGAAGTGGAAGCTCACCGCCTGCGCGCCGGAGAACTGGAACTCGCCGCTGAACTCGGCCAGCAGAATCTTCCGGTCGAACACGTCCGGTTCGGCGAACGCGGTGCCGACCTCCGTCGCGGCGGCCCGGTAGCTCGCCACCGGGTCGCCGCCGAGCGCGCGGGTCTTCCAGACCGTCGGATCGCTGTCACCGCGCACCGCCGCGGCGAAACCGTGATGCTGCGCGATCATGTGCGTCAACAGACCGTGCAGGGTCCAGTCGGCGCACGGCGTCGGCCTGGTGAGATCAGCTGCGGTCGCCCGATCGACCAGGTCGACGCTGGTACGCACCGCTCGCGCGTCCAAGGCGACCAGGTCGACCTCGCGCATCAGGGCGTCGAGAGTGCGCGATGCCGTACCGGTGTCCGGATCAATGGACATCTCGCCCCTCCTCAGAGTTCCCAATTAATAAGCACGAGCATATCGTATGCACGAGCTTATTATCTAGCAAGCAGTATTTTCTAGCCATGCCCGAAGCCCGCCGACCCGACCTCGCCGCCATGATCGCGCCGCTCGGCCGCGCGCTGCTGGCCGCGGAACAGCCGGTGCTGGCCCGCCACGAGCTGTCGATGTGGGGCTACGCCGTCCTGCTCGGACTCGACACGGAACCCGTCTACACCCAGGCCGCGCTGGCCAAGGCGATCGGCGCGGACAAGACCCGCATCATCGGCGTGCTCGACGAGTTGCAGCGGCGCGAACTCATTCGGCGCGAACCGGATCCGGCGGACCGGCGGGTCAATCTGGTCTCGCTCACCGCCGCGGGCCACACCCTGCGCGAGCGCGCCCAGCGCGATATCCAGGAGCAGGAGCAACGCTTGCTCGACCACCTGCCCGCGGCCGACCGCCGGGTGTTCCTGCGCTCGCTGCAACGGCTGGCCGCCCTGGTCACCGAGGAAACGGTATGACCGTCAACACAGACCACCGCGCACGTTTGTGCTGGTGGCAAGGCTCATGGCGACGGCTAACGCGCAGGTCAACTAGCCTTGTATCGTGTCGCGCGCGGGAGGCGGGCACACTCTGACGCAACGGAGCGATCCCACAGAGAAAGCGAACGCCGATGATCTTGGTGGCCCAGGTCAGCGACACTCATTTCGATCTCAGCGACCGTAACGCCGCGCGGGTCGATCGAGTGCTGGCCTACCTCACCGGGCTGCGCCGCAGGCCCGACGTGATCCTGGTGACCGGCGACGTCACCGACGCGGGCAAACCCGAACAGTACGAGCAGGCCAGGCGGGCCTTCGACCTCGACATTCCGGTGTACGCCATCCCGGGCAACCACGATGATCGCGCGAACTTCCGCAGTGTCCTGCTCGGCGAACCCGCCTCGACCGAACCGATCAATCAGACCCGGCGGATCGGCGATCTAACCGTCGCCCTGCTGGATTCGAGCATTCCCGGCGAACCGAGCGGCCTGCTGAGCGAGGACACCTACGCCTGGCTGCGCGACACGCTCGCGGCGGCACCCGGGGATAAGCCCGTACTGATCGCACTGCATCATCCGCCCGCCCACCTGTTCAGCCCGATCGTCGACGAGATCGCCTTGGCGGCACCGGAAAAGCTTGCCGAGCTCGTCGCGGGCGACGACCGCGTCATCGCCGTGCTCACCGGTCACGCCCATTCCTCGGCCACCACGACATTCGCGGGCCGGCCGCTGCTCGTCGCGCCGAGCACCGCGTCTGTGCTCGGCGGCGAATGGGAACTCGACCCGCCGGACCACGTGATGGACTACGCGCCGGACCCTGCGGTCGCTCTGCACATCATCGACGAAACACACGGACTGACAACGCATTTCCGCAGCGTGCCGATGGGCGGCCGGGCCGACGTGCCACCGAGCTGAGCACCGTTCGTTTAGCCACGCCGAGGCCGGGCAGTCGAGGGATAGCAGTGTCCCTCGAGCAGAAGGAAACTCCGATGGCAACGGCAGCACAGAGCGATTCGATGCGCGATGACCGGCCCGCGGCTGATGGGTTTGCCGCGTCGGCGGTGCGGACCGCCTTCGCCGCGGGCGCTCGGCTGCGGCGAGCCAGGGTTTTTCATCCGAACGGTCTGGCACTGTCGGGTCGCCTGCGTGCCGAAGGCGAATTCGCCACCTTGTTCGGCGAAGGGGATCGCGCCGTCATCGCACGACTTTCCAAAGGCGTCGGCCTCCCGGGCGGGCTGCCCGATGTGCTCGGCTTCGCCTTCCGCGTGCTCGACCGCCAAGACCGGCCATGGGATTTCGCGCTGGCGACCACCGGGCGCGGCACGCTCGGCCGGTTCGCCATCACACCCGCCCGTGGCTGGGCGCACGCCAGATACGGCAGCTTGATGCCGTACCGGGTCGGAAACTCCGCGCCCACCTGGTTTTTCGCCGAACCCGACCGAGACCAGCCCACCTCGGCCTCGCTGGCCGAGCTGCGGGAGCACCTGCGCGACAACGCCATATCGTTCGAGCTCACGGCGAGCGGGCTCGCGACGCCGACCTTCCGGCTCGCCGAACTGACCCTGCGCCCGGCCGAACCGCACGAGCATCGAACGGACTTCTACGATCCGATGCTCAACACCCCGGACGGTGTGGACCTGCTCCCGCGCGCCGTCGGCAAGATCCGCGAATTCGCCTACGCGGGCAGCCGCACCGGCCGCGGCGAAGAGTCCTGACGCGACGCACGCCGACCCAGCGCACCCGCACCGGCCAGCAGCGCAGCGCGCGCTCACGGTCAGCGGCGTAGCGCGCCTCAAGGGGCAGCGGTGCCGCGCGCCTCAAGGGGCAGCGGTGCCGCGCGCGCTCACGGGGCGGCGGCGGGGCGCGCTCTTGGGGTCAGCGGCGTAGTGCGCGTTCGCGGCGGTAGGCGGCCGGGGTCGAACCGGTCCAGCGTTTGAAGGCGTAGATGAAGGTGGACGATTCGGCGTAGCCGAGCCGGATCGCCACATCGCTCACCGAAAGCGGTGTGGTAGTCAGCATTTCCTCGGCCAGCGCGCGACGCACCTCGTCGAGCAGGGCACGGTAGCTGGTGCCCGCCGCGTCCAGATGACGGCGCAGGGTGCGCGTACTGATGTTGAGATCGCGCGCGACGGAATCGATTCCGGGCGGCGCGGCGAAACCCTCCAGACCGCCGGGCACCAGCAGCGCGCGCACCTCGGCGGCGATGCCGGTACGGGCGCGCCTGCGGTGCACCAGATCACGGCACTGGGCCAGGCACATGGCCCAGGTCTGCTCGTTCGCCTGGGGCAGCGGCTGATCCAGCACCGCCGGGTCGATGGCGAACAGATTGCGTGGCTGCCCGAACCGCGGCCGCACCACCGTCACCGCTTCGATCCGGTCGGCGTACGCCGGTTCCTGGAACCGGAATTCGGCCCTGGCCAGCGGCAGCTGCCTGCCGAGCAGATCGCTCATCACCTGATGCATGGCGGTGACGTCGCGCTCCACCAGGAACTGACGCACGTCGGCGGGAATCAACTCGTCGTGCACCCAGGCCACGAACTCACCCTCGCGCCACTCGGCGACCGGCAGGCAGAAGGTGAAACTCAGCTCCAGATACCGCAGCGCGAACGAGATCGCCTCACCGAGGGTCGGGCTGCTGACGCACGCGAAACCGAAGATGCCGAAGGTTGTGATCCGATAGCGGCGGCCCACCTCCACCCCCACCGCGGGCCGGTCGGCGAGCTCGCGGACCAGATTACGGATCACCGCGAGCTCCACATGCGCGGCGATCTGCGCGTCCGGGTCGCGCAGCAACGGTTCGGTGAGACCGGTCCCCGCCAGCATGCGCCCGACAGGCACGCCGCACTCCCCCGCGTAGGCGACCATCAGCGCCACGCTGGCTATCCCGCGCGGAAAGTTCCAGTCACGGATTCCCGGATCCTGCACCCGCTCCACAGCGCACAGTATGCGGCCTCGCACATTCGTGACTCGCAAGCGCTCCAAGCAGCCTCGCACATTCGTGACTCGCAAGCGCTCCAAGCGGCCCGCGTCCTATGTGGCCGAATTTCTCGATTGGATGGGTGGTGGGGTCCTAGAGTGGAGGGAGCTTCGATTGTGCGGAGGGTCACATGATGGGTCGGCGGCCGTCGGTGTTGATCATCGGTGCGGGGTTCGGTGGCATAGGGATGGCGATCGAGTTGCGCCGCAACGGGTTTCATGATGTCACCGTGCTGGAGCGGGCCGCCGATCTCGGTGGGGTGTGGCGGGAGAACACTTATCCCGGCGCCGCGTGCGACGTGCCGTCCCCGCTGTACTCGTTCTCTTTCGAGCCGAAGCCGGACTGGCCGCAGCGGTATTCGGGGCGCCGCGCCATTCACGACTACCTGCGTGGGGTCGCCGAACGCAACGGCGTGCTCGACGCGATCCGCTTCGGCACCGAGGTGAGCGACGCCGAGTTCGACGACGCCACCGCGCGTTGGACGGTGCACACCGCCGACGGCGCCGCACACACCGCGGACGTGCTGATCCCCGCGGTCGGCCAGCTGTCCCGGCCCGCCCTGCCGGATATCGCGGGACTCGACACGTTCGCGGGCGCGGCGTTCCATTCCGCGCAGTGGGAGCACACCGTGGAGTTGACCGGCAAGCGGGTCGCCTGCATCGGCACCGGGGCCAGCGCCATCCAGTACATCCCCGAGATCCAGCCCCGGGTGGCCGAGCTGACCCTGTTCCAGCGCACACCGGCCTGGGTACTCCCCAAGTTCGACACCGACTACTCGCCGATCCAGCACAAGCTGTTCGCCCGCCTGCCCGGTGCGCTGCTGGTCGAGCGGTTCGGCTGGTGGGCGATCGCCGAGTTCGTCTCGCTCGGCCTGGTGGAGTTCCCGGCCATCGCACGGTTGGTGGCGCGGATCGCCGAACGCCATCTGCACAAGCAGGTGACCGATCCACAGTTGCGCGCCGAGCTCACCCCCGACTACCCGATCGGCTGCAAGCGCGGGCTGTTCTCCAACGACTACTACCCCGCCCTGACCCAGCCGAACGTGCGCGTGGAGACCACCGCCATCACCGAGGTGGTGCCGCAGGGCGTGCGCACCGCCGACGGCACCGTGCATCCGGCGGACGTGATCATCTACGGCACCGGCTTCAAGGGCACCGAATTCCTCTGGCCGATGGACATCTACGGGCGCGCGGGCCGCAAGCTGGCCGACGTCTGGGCCGACGGGGCGCACGCCTACTACGGCATCGCCGTGCCGGAGTTCCCCAACCTGTTCCTGATCTACGGCCCGAACACCAACCTCGGGGTCGGCTCGATCATCTACATGATCGAATCCCAGGCCCGCTATATCCGGCAGGCGGTCGCGCTGCTCGGTGACGGACGGCGGCTCGAGGTGCGCGCCGAGCGGGAGCAACGGTTCAACGACGCGCTCCAGCGACGGCTGGCCCGCACGCCGTGGAACTTCTGCTCGAGCTGGTATCGCAACGCGGCGGGCCGCATCACCAACAATTGGCCCGGCTCGCAGACCAGCTACCGCCGACGCCTCCGCACCCTGAACCCGGCCGACTACACCCTCACCTCCGCGGACTGAGCCGACCCGGCGCGGGGTGGCAGACTTGTGCCGTGAGTGGACTGCCGAGAACTGACAAACCGGCCGAACACGGGCCGTTGCGTCCGATCGAGCTGGCCACCGGTGCGGTGCTCGGCGGCGCGACCGTGGGATTGGTCACCGTCGGCTCGGTGATCCCGATGGCCGCCGCGTTGAATCTGGTCGCGGCGGTGCCGATGGGCATGATCGCGCACCGCTTCCGGCTGCGCGCGCTGCTCACCGCCGCGATCGCGGCCACCATGGTCACCTTCGTCGCGACGGGCCTGCTCGCCACCATCGGCCTGCTGATGACCTCGACGGTCGCGGGCATCATCGGCGTCCAGAAGCGCCGCGGCGGCGGCTTCGCGACGGTGTTCGGGCTCTCGGTGCTGGCCGGGCTGGCCTGGGCCGCCTTCTCGGTCGGCTTTCTCCAGGTGGTCACCGCGACGCGCAATCTGCTGTTCGACAACATCCGCAACGCCTCGCGCGGCATCCAGGATCTCGCGGCGCGCCAGCCCCAGCTGGAACCGCTCGGCCGGGCCGCGGCCGACCTCACCGATTCGGTGCTGCGCTGGTGGTGGCTGTGGGTCGGGGGCGGCGCCGCGCTCGGCATCGTGACCACCACGATGTTCTCCTGGTTCGTGCTCGGCTCGGTGCTGGACCGGCTGGCCTGGCTGCCCGGCACCGACCGGCTCGACGCACCGCCCGACGACCGGCCGATCGGACCGCTGCCGGTGAGCTTGCGGGGCGCCGGGTTCCGCTACCCGCAGGCTCATCGCGACGCGCTGCGCGATATCGACCTGACCGTCGACGTCGGCGAGTTCGTCGCAGTGGTCGGGCACAACGGCTCTGGCAAGTCGACGCTGACCCGCCTGCTCGCCGGCCTACCGCCCACCTCCGGGACGGTCGAACGGCCGGGCTCGGCCGGGCTCGGCCACCCCGGTGGCACCGCGCTGGTGATGCAGCGACCGGAGAGCCAGACCCTCGGTGTGCTCGTCGCCGACGACGTGGTGTGGGGCCTGCCACCGGATCTCGCCGCCGAGGTGGACGTCGAGGCGTTGCTCGGCGAGGTCGGCTTGGCGGGAATGGGCGCGAAGGAGACCGCGACCCTGTCCGGCGGGCAGCAGCAGCGGCTCGCGGTCGCCGCGGCGCTGGCGCGCAAGCCAGCGCTGCTCATCGCCGACGAAGCGACCTCGATGATCGATCCCGACGGCCGCCGCGAACTCGTGGAACTGCTTGCCGCACTGCCGAAACGACACGGCATGGCCGTGGTGCTGGTGACCCACCACGAGGCCGACGCCGACGCGGCCGACCGGGTTGTGCATCTGGCCGACGGCCGCGCGGTGGACAGCCTGCCCGCCTGGCCCCGGCCGGCCCGCGACGCCCGGCGCAGGCCGATGGGCGAGACCCTGCTCGAATTGCGCGGCGTCCGACACACTTACAACCGCGGCACGCCGTGGGAGGCAGCGGCGCTGGATTCGGTCGATCTCACGGTGCGACGCGGCGAGGCGCTGCTCGTGGTCGGCGGCAACGGATCCGGCAAGTCCACCCTCGCGTGGATCATGGCCGGGCTGATCGAACCCAGCTCCGGCCGTTGCGAACTCGCGGGCAAGTCGATCACCAAGCAGATCGGCCGGGTGGAGCTGGCGTTCCAGCATTCGCGGTTGCAGTTGCAGAAGCAGACGGTCGGCGCGGAGATCGCGGACTGGGGCGGGCGAGCGACCGGCTCCGGCGCGGTCGGGCGCGCGCTGGACGCCGTCGGCCTGGATCGCTCGCTGGCGGCCAGGTCCATCGAGGAGCTCAGCGGCGGCCAGGCCAAGCGGGTGGTGCTCGCGGCGATCGTGGCCAGCCACCCGCAGGTGGTGGTGCTGGACGAGCCGCTGGCCGGACTCGATCCCGAGGGTCGCGCCGATATCGTGGAACTGCTTGCGCGGCTGCGCGATTCCGGCCTGACCCTGATCGTCATCTCGCACGACGTCGCGGATATGGCCGCGGTGTGCGACCGCACGGTGCACCTGCGGGCCGGGCGGCTGCTCGCCGCCGAGTCGGCGACCGAGGTCGCACCGGCGCCGAAAACCGCCGCACCCCAATCCGATCCGCACCCCGCCTCGCCCGCGACCCGACCCGGCGACGCGGCGTGGGGCCTCGAGCACGGAGGTCGATGATGGACCACGCCACGACACCCGGCGAGGTGCGCCGATGAGCCTCGTGCTGTTTCGGCAGGTGCCGGTGCAGAGTCCGGTGCACCGGCTCTGGGCGGGCACCAAGATGATCGCGACCTTCGTGATCAGCCTGCTGCTGATGGTCTTGCCGACCTGGCCGGTGCTCGGCATCCTGATCGCCTTCCTGATATTCATCGGGGTGGTGGCCCGGCTGCCCCTCGGCACCCTGCCCCGGCTGCCCTGGTGGTTCTGGGCACTGTTGGTCGCAGGCGCACTGATCAACCTGCCGGTCGGCGGTCAGGCTCTGCTGCGCTACGCCCAGGTGACGATCTTCGGCCTGATCATGGTGGCCGCGTCCTTCCTGGTGGCCTGGACGACGCCGATGAGCGATATCGCGCCCGCGCTGGCCAAGCTCGGCGCGCCGCTGCGCAAACTCCGTGTGCCCGTGGACGAATGGGCCGTGGTCGTCGCGCTCACCCTGCGTGGTCTGCCGCTGCTGATGGACGAGATCCGGGTGCTGCGCGCCGCGCGCAAGCTCCGGCCCAAAGAGGGCGCGCTCTATCTGGCCACCGAGAACGTGCTGATCGACATCCTCACCGCCGCCATGGCCGTATCCACCCGGCGCGCAGGCGAACTCGGCGAAGCGATCTCGGCGCGCGGCGGCACCGGCGAGCTCGCCGCCCACCCAAGCGCACCGGGACGACGCGACGCCATCGCACTGACGATCGTGTTCGCGGTGTGCGGCGGCGCGTTCGCCCTCGGTCTCGCGTTGCTCTAGGCCGCGACCGCCTCGCCTCCCGGAACACGGCCGGCCGGCGGGCGATACTGACCGGATGAGCGACGGCGACGACGCGATACCGGCTTGGCAGCGCAGGACCACCGGGGAATCCCGGCTCGCGACGTCGGTGGCCGTGCTGGCCATGATCGGATTACAGATCGCGCTACCGGACCGGTTCTTGCCGGAGCCCGGCTGGTTGCTGCCCGTACTGGAGGGTTTGCTGGCGGTCGTGCTGGCGGTCGCCGACCCGCTGCGGCGGGACAAAGCGGAGAACTGGCTGCGACTCGGCGGGCTGATACTGGTCGGCCTGCTCGCGATCGCCACCGCATATTCGGCATATCACCTGGTCATGGGATTGATCGACGGGACGCTCAGCGACGATCCAGCGCGGTTGCTCGGCTCCGGGGCCGCGATCTGGCTGACCAACGTCGTGGTGTTCGGACTCGGCTACTGGGAGTTCGATCGGGGTGGTCCGGCAGCTCGGGCATACGCACGAAAACCATTGCCGGACTTCTTGTTTGTTCAGATGCAGAACCCGGAACTGACCGACCCGGATTGGGAGCCCCAGTTCATGGACTACCTGTATCTGTCTTTCACGAACGCCACGGCCTTCAGCCCGACCGACGTGATGCCGATGACGCGCTGGGCGAAGGCGATGATGATGGCGCAGTCGGCGATCTCGCTCGTACTCGCGGCGCTGGTCATCGCCCGTGCGGTCAACGTTCTGCGCTGAGTTCTACGTGAATAGCCAACGGCTATAACATAACTCGCGAATTTTAAACCGGAAGAACACCCCCTATTTTTCGGGCCGATCGCGTTCGGGGCGGTACAGTTATCTGTGGAGTAGCTGTTGTTTGCATCACATGGTGGTCCGCGCACCGCAGTGGGGGAAGGAAATTCGGCGTGCGCGGCGTTCTCCAATGCTCGAAACCTGATGAAGATGGGAACACCCGAATGATTCTCCGCAAGATCACTGCGGCTGCCATGCCTCTCGTCGCGGCGGTCGCCGTCGGCGCGGGCACCTCGTACGCGGCACCCGCCGCGGCGGCCAACGATATCGGCTACACGTCGAACCTGGTGGGCGACAAGATCATCACCACGCTCACCGGCGGATCGTTCGAAGTCTCCGGCGCCGCGGTCGCGGTGAAGGACGAGGCAGGCAATACCGTCGTGACCATGCCGCTGGCCTTCCGGCAGGACGGCATGGAATATCCGCTACCGCACGCGATCAACGATGCGGGCCGGACCCTGGAGCTAACCGTGGTGAAGGACGCGTCGAAGGCCCGTCCGGTGCCCGCGACGGAGATCGCCTCGCCGTATGAGAATCAGCGCGCCCAGGACGCGTTCCTGTCGCAGTTCGGCATCGCCACCGCGGTCGGTGGTTTCATCGGCACCGCGATCGGCGCGCTGGTCGGCCTGACCGGCATTCTCGGCGGCCCGACGGTGATCGCCAGCGTGCTGGCGGGCGCGGCGGTCGGTGGCATCATCGGCACCATCATCGCCGGTGGGCCCACGCTGATCATCGCGGGCATCGACCTGATCAGCACCCTGACCGCCCCGCCGGGCACCACCAAGTGGATGAACGACGGCAGCCCCAAGAACTGACGCGCACCCGAAGCGGCGCGCACCGGCCGAGTGCCGGTGCGCGCCGCTTCGTTTTGCGCGGCGGCGGGCTAGCGCGGGTGGCAGCCGGGTGACACCGGGACGCCTGCCACGCGGGCGGCGAGGTAGTCCATAGCGCCGAACGCTTCGCCCACCGCGGCCGGGTTGTGGCCGGGCAGTGGCGAATCGTGGAAGGTGACGTCGGCACCCTGCGCGCAGTAGCGGCCCACCAGATCGGTGAAACCTGCCGGGGGGATCACGTCGTCGGTGGTGCTGTGGTACAGGTACATCGGCACGACCGGAGCGGGCTCGCCCAGCTCCTGGCCTGCCGTGGCGGCGCGAAAGGTGGGATGCGACAGCAGGTCCGGTACCGCGGCGTAGTCGTCGACCCGTGCCCCGACGTACTTCGTCACCAGATCCGGACCGCACGCGTTGCCGTCGGCGGCCAGCATCGCGCGGCCGCGGTCGTTGAGCAGGTCGGCCACACCGGCGCTCGGCTGATCGGTGATCGCCGCGAGCAGGATGAGCACGGCCAGCCCGGCCTGGCCGGTACCGTCCACGTGCTCGGCGATGGCGGGCCAGTTCGACGGCAGGCCACCCGCGGCGATGCCGGCGAACCGGATGTCGGGCGCGTAGCGCGGCTGCAACTGCGCCGCCCACAGCGTCGCGAACGCCCCACCCGAATATCCCCACGCCGTGACCGGCGTCTGCGGCCCGAGACCGGCCGCGGGCAGTGCGCGTGCGGCCCGGATGCCGTCCAGCACACCGTGGCCCGAGTTGACCCCGTCCAGGAACCGGGCCTGCGGTCCCTCGTGGTCACTGGTCACCACCGCCCAGCCGCGGCGCAGCGCATCGGCCATGAACGGGGTGTCGATCAGGGCTTGCGCGCCGCCGAGATCGCCACCGCCGCGCAGCGCGTAGGACGGCGCGCAGCGCGTGCCGAGACTGTCCTCGGCGATCTGATACGACAGCAGCGGCCGCGGTCCAGGGCCGGGCCACGGCCGCGTCGGCACCATGACGGTGGCGATGTCCGCGATCGGGTTGCCCTCGGCGTCGGTGCTCCGATACTTCACCTGCCAGGTCGAAACCGGCAGCGGCAGACCGAACAACGCGGTCTGGCGGGAGTCCACGATCGCGCCGTCGGCGTAGGCGGCGAGGTCGGCGGGGGCCGCGTAGAAGGGGTCCGCGTCCGGCGGCGGGATCTGGGCACGCGCCGTCCCCGGCGCACCGAGCGGCGTCGCCGTCAGCAGCGCGACCGCGGCCGCTAATCCGAGTCTGACCAGGCCGACGCGCACCGATCTGCGCGTCCGGGTGGATGCTGCCGCGCCGACGAACCTTGCCCCGCTACCGATCCCACCCGGAGTCGCCATGGCAGGCAACCTACCTTGCCCACGCCCGTCCCGACCGGCACTCGCCGGATGTTTCGCCGAAACCCCTAATTCGTTGCCCGACCGACATATTCGGCCGGCTCAGTCCTGCTTGCGCAACGCCTTCTTCGCGGCCTCCTGCGCGGAGTCCACCTGGCCGGCGAACTTGCCGCCGGTCTTCTGGTCGACGACGTCGCCCGCCTTGTCGATGACGGTCTCCACCTTGTCGGCATTCTGCTGGGCCAGGTCGAGCGCCTTGCTTGCCAGGTTCTTGAAGTCCACCGTGCACTCCTCGTAGTCGCGCTGAGTTCAACCGGGCACCCACCCTACCCAGGCGAACCCGCACCGCCGCGGCACGACGAGCGCGAAAACGATCACATCGTCAGTCCTGCGGTCCCAGCCACGCCGGGTGCCACAGCCTGCCCGTCTCGGTCCAGTTCATGAACCGCACCGAGCCGCGCAGCTTCGGCGTCACCCACACCGCCTCCTTACGTTCCTCGGCGAGCAGGTCGTTGTCGAACGGGCTCGTCTTGCGCTCCAGCTTGCCGAGCCGCGCGGCCAGCTCCCGCAGGTCGTCGTCGTTGAAGCCGGTACCGACCCGGCCGACGTAGATCAGCCTGCCCTCGTACGGAATCCCGACGAGCAGCGACTTGAACTCGCGCGCTTCGCTGCGCCGCCAGCCGCCGACCACCACCTCCTGGATGCGCCAATTGCGTTGCTTCACCCAGGAATGCCCGCGCTTACCGGGCAGGTACACCGAATCCTTGCGCTTGGCGACCACGCCCTCCATGCCGCTGTCCTGGCTGTAGCGCACGGCGGTCTCCCCGGGCCCGTCCAACCGCGGCGGCACCCGCAGCGACGGCGCGGTCCCCGCGAGCGCCTCCAGCACCCGGCGCCGGTCCGAATATCGTTTCCGGACAAGGGAAGTACCGTCCAGATACAGGACGTCGAAGGCCACGAACACCGCCCGCGCGGCATCGGCCTGCAGCAGTCCGAGATTGGCGACGCCGTGGTCGTCGAACACCACCGCCTCACCGTCGAGCACCACCTCGTGCCCGGCCAGTTCCTCGGCCAGCGGTGCGATGCCCGGATAGCGCGCCGTCACCACATTGCCCTGCCTGCTGCGCAAAGTCAGCGTGCCGGAGGCCATCTCGGCGATCAGCCGGAAGCCGTCCCATTTGGTTTCGAAACACCACTCGTCGGCCTTCAGGTCCGCGACGTCCCCCGGTGTCGCGAGCATCGGCGCGAGGCCGCGTGGAAACGGCGACGGCCCGCTCGGCACCCGGATGATCCGTCCCGTCGGCGCCGCGTCCGCGCCGTTCGACTCCGGCTCGTCCGGGTGCTGCTCGCGCATCAGGTGCATCAGCCACTGGTTGCCGTTGGTCTGGATGAGCGCATAGCGTCCGTTGAGGCGTTCGCCGTGGAAACGGACGATCACCTCGTCGTCGCGCCACTTCTCGGTGACGTAGGTGCCCGAGTCCCAGATCGTCATCTCGCCCCCGCCGTACTGCCCCTTCGGGATCGTGCCGTGGAAATCCAGGTACTCCAGCGGATGATCCTCGGTGTGCACGGCGAGGCGGTTCTGCTTCGACGAGGTGGGCGGGCCCTTGGGCACCGCCCAGCACACCAACACCCCGCCCCGTTCCAGCCGCACGTCCCAATGCAGCCGCCGCGCATGGTGTTCCTGCACGACGAAGCGACTGTCCGCCCCCGGGACCGGCCGCTCGGCCGGGACCGGCTCGGGGGTGCGCGCCGGGTCGCGCATCGATCGGTACTTCGCCAGGGCATCGGGGCCCGATTCGGCCGAGGCCGTATTGCGGTGCGGCAGTGCCGGGTCCAGCTCCGCGAGCAGATCACCATCGGACTGATAGCGGGCCAGCACCTCGTCGAAACGCAGGTGCCGTAGCTTCTTGCGGCGCTCGAGCTCGTGCCAGCCGCGCGGGGCCGCCACCGTCGGATGCTCGCGTCCGCGCAGCGAGTACGGCGCGATCGTGGTCTTGGACGGGTTGTTCTGGCTCCAGTCGAGGAAAACCTTGCCCCCGCGTACGGATTTCGACATGGTGGCGGTCACCAGATCGGGATGCAGCTTCTCCAGGTTCGTCGCGACCTGTTTGGCCACGGTCGACGCGCCGCTGCCGCGCAACTCCCGGTCCAGCGGTACGTAGAGATGAATTCCCTTGCTACCGCTGGTTACCGGGAACGCGTGCAGGCCGATGTCCTCGACCATGTCGCGCACCGCGAGCGCGACCCGCGCGCATTCGGCCAGCCCGACGCCCGGTCCAGGATCCAGGTCGAACACCAGCCGGGTGGCCGGGCCCGGCGCGTCACCGTCGAAACGCCATTGCGGCACATGGACTTCCAGCGCCGCCTGCTGGCCGAGCCAGGCCATCCCCGCCTCGGATTCGATCAGCGGATAGGTGACGGTGCGATCGGAGTGCCGGACGGTACGCCGCTCGATCCAGGACGGGGCGTGGGAGGGCAGGTTCTTCTCGAAGAAGGAGGGCTCGTCGACGCCGTTGGGCCAGCGTTTCCTGGTGACGGCGCGCCCGGCGATATGCGGCAGCATGGCGGGCGCGATCGCCGAATAGTAGGCGATCACTTCGCCTTTGGTGGTGCCGGTGGCCGGATACAGCACTTTGTCGAGGTTGCTCAGCTCAACCTCGATACCACCGAAGTTCCGGCGGGCGGCCATATCGACGATTTTAGCGGCGGGGACCGACACGAACCGGGCCCCCGCCGCTCATCAGCCCTGCTGACCCGGCTGCTCGGGGGTACCCGGCTGCTCCGGCGGGACCACCTTCTTGGCGGCCTCCTTGCCCTTCTCGATCTTGTCCGAGTACTTGCCCTGCGTCTTCTGGTCGATGAAGTCACCGCCCTTGTCGATCGCTTCGTTGATCTTGTCGGCGTTCTTGGCCGCCGCGTCCTTGCCCTTGCCGACCAGGCCCTTCAGAGTATCGGCGAAGCTCATAGCGTTCGATCCTTTCCGTAGCCCACTAGCACGAGTGTTCAACCCACATCTTCCCACCACGCCGCACGTGCCGGTGCCCCATTGGGATCGACCCGCTGACCAGGCATCGGAACCGCCGTGGTGGTGCCGGCCCGCGCCGCGGCCGCGACCATCCGGCGCACCGGCTCGGACCACCCGTGAAAGGCCAGATTGAAGGTCGCCCAGTGAATCGGCACCAGCATGCCGTAGCCCGCGTTGCCGACGCACAGATCGGCGTGCGCGCGCACCGCCTCCTCCGGATTCATGTGCACGTCGCGCCACCGCTCGTCGTAGGCGCCGATCGGCAGCAGCGTCAGATCGAACGGACCGAGTGCGGCACCGGCGTCCGCGAAGGCCTTGGTGTAGCCGGTGTCCCCGCCGAAGTACGCCCGCCGGGTCGGACCGACGATCGACCACGACGCCCACAGCGTGGTGTTGCGGACCAGACCGCGACCGGAGAAGTGCCGCGCCTCGGTGCAGGTGATCGTCAGGTCGGCGGCCGCGTGCGCGCGCCCCAGCGCGGACATCGAAACCGAACCGCCCCAATCCAATTCGACAATGCGATGCTCGGGCACGCCCCAGTGCCGCAGATGCGCGCCGATGCCGATCGGCACCAGGAACGGCGCGGTCTGGCGCAGCACCAGCTCGCGGACGGTGTCCTTGTCCAGGTGGTCGTAGTGGTCGTGCGAGATGAGCACCGCGTCTACCGCGGGCAGCTCCGACAGCGGCGTCGGCACCGGGTGCATCCGGCTCGGCCCGACCAACGCCGACGGTGAAACCCGTTCGCTCCACACCGGATCGGTGAGCACCCGATAGCCGTCCACCTCGACGAGCGCGGTGGCGTGCCCGTACCAGGTGACGGCCAGATCGGCGGCCGCCGCGGGCAACTGCGGTGTCTGCAACGGGATCACGCCGTTCGGGCGGCCCGCGTTGCGCTTGGTCAGCGCCGAAAACAGCAGGGACGGAGCCGCTCCCGCCGCGATCTGGCTACTGGGCTCGGTGTTGTGGAACTGGCGATCGCGGTAGGTGGTCGCGCCCCGCGCGTACGGCTGAATGGCCGAGATCGAGGCGCCGATCGCGGAGGGAATGCCCCACGCGGCGCGCACCACCCAGGTGATGCCGAGCGCACATACCGTCCAACCGGCAAGTTTGCGAATACTCATCATCGCCCCACAAATTTCGCGGCACGTTTCTCTTGCCTGGCCAGGCGCCCCTCCTGGGCGTCGGCGCTGCTCCAGGCCGCCTCCAGGGCGGCGCGCTGCTGCGCGTTCTCCGGCGCCCTGGTGCCGTCGTCGTTGAGCACCAGCTTCATGTGCCGCAGCGACAGCGGGGCCAGCGCGGCGATCTGCTTGGCCCAGGACTGCGCGTCGGCGAGCGATCCGAGCCGGTTGGCGAAGCCGAAGGTGTAGGCGTCGGCCGCGGTCACCGACTCCGCGCCGAGCAGGATGGTCCGGGCGGGGCCGCCGCCGATCAGCGAGGCCAGCCTGGTGATCGTCCAGCGGTCGACCGAGATGCCGAGTTTGGCCGCCGGAATCGCGATGTAGGCGTCCGGCGAGATCACCCGCAGATCCGAGGCCAGCGCCAGCTGCACGCCCGCGCCGAGCGCGCCGCCGTTGATCGCCGAGATCACCGGGATCGGCACCGACTCGATGGTGTGCAGCATGTCCATCAGGCCGCCGAGGAATTCCTGCGAGTAGACCCCGGACAGGTCGGCGCCCGCACTGAAGATGGGACCGCGTCCGGTCAGGACGAGCACCCGCGCGTCGTCGGCGACGGCGGCGAGGACGGCTTCGCGCAGCAGCGTGATGAGTTCGAGGTTCAGCGCGTTACGCCGCTCCTCGCGCTGAAGTTCGATGGTCACTACGTCACCGTCTCGGCTAACTCCGAGCATGCGACCTCCCCAACTGAGCGATCCGTCTGGTTACATTCACTTTGCCACAGTGAGCGGCGCACATCGTTGAAGCCGATACGATCATCGGCTGTGCCGACAGACTTCGATATCCTGGTGATCGGCGCTGGTCAGGCGGGGCTGTCGGCCGGTTATCACCTCCAGCGCCTCGGGCTACGCCCCGAGCAGGACTTTCTCATCGTCGACCACTCCCCCGGACCGGGCGGCGCCTGGCAATTCCGCTGGCCGTCGCTGACCCTGACCACGGTCAACCGGGTGCACGATCTCCCGGGCATGTCGTTCGCCGAGACATTGCCGCCCGGCTCGGAATCCGCCCCCGCGGCCACCGCGGTGCCGCACTACTACGAGCTCTACGAGAAGCGCTTCGACCTGCGCGTGCGCAGGCAGGTCTCGGTCACCGTGGTCTGCGATCGCAGCGAGGACGGCAGCCCCGCCGAGCACGGCCCGGTGCTCAACGCCGAGACCGGGACCGCGGGCACCCTTCGAGTGCGCGGGCTGATCAACGGCACCGGCACCTGGGAGCATCCGTTCATCCCGCGCTATCGCGGCGCCGAAACGTTCGCGGGCCGCCAGCTGCACACCCGCGACTACCGCACCGCGGCCGAATTCGCGGACAAGCACGTGGTCGTGGTCGGCGGCGGCGTCTCGGCCGTGCAGTTGCTCGACGAGATCTCGCAGGTCACCTCGACCACCTGGGTCACGCGCACGGAGCCGATCTTCCGCGAGGAATCGTTCGGCCCGGAGGCCGGGCGCGCCGCGGTCGCCAAGGTGGAGGATCGGGTGCGGCGCGGGCTACCGCCGGGCTCGGTCGTCTCGGTGACCGGCCTGCGACTCGACGAGCGGCTGCGCGCGGCGCGGGCGCGGGGTGCGCTGCGTCGGCTGCCGATGTTCGATCACATCGAGCCGGACGGGGTGCGCTGGGCCGACGGGACCTTCCAGCGTGCGGACGTCATCCTCTGGGCGACCGGATTCCGTAGTGCCCTGGACCATCTGGCGCCGCTGCGCCTGCGCGGGCCCGGCGGCGGCATCACCATGACCGGGCGGCTGGCCACCCAGGTCGCGAAGGATCCGCGCATACATCTGATCGGCTACGGCCCGTCCGCGAGCACCATCGGCGCCAACCGCGCGGGACGCGCCGCGGCCGCCGAGCTGACGCGTCATCTAGGTATCGGAAGCAGAGCCGACTGATCGGTCGCTCGAATGGCACGGCGACCGTTCCCGCCCGCCGGGTGACCTCCAGCGGCGGCAGGCTTACTCGCCGGGAGCGCTCAGTCGTCGAGACCGAGGTTGAAGGTGTCGGGGTCGCCGCCGACCCTGGTGTCGGTGTTGAGCGCGTTGATGGCGTCCACGTGCTCGCGCGAGAGCTCGAAGTTGAACACGTCGAAGTTCTGCGCGATGCGCGACGGCGTTGCCGACTTGGGGATGACGATGTTGCCGAGCTGCAGGTGCCAGCGGATGATCACCTGCGCGGGGGTGCGCCCGACGGCTTCGGCGATCGAGGCGATGGTCGGATCGTCGAGCATGGCGCCCTGGCCGAGTGGCCCCCACGCCTCGGTGGCGATCGCGTTGGCGGCATGGAATCCGCGCAGCTCAGGCTGGGCCATGCGGGGATGCAGTTCGATCTGGTTCACCGCCGGAATCTCGCCCGCCTCGGCGATGAGCCGCTCCAGGTGCGCCACGGTGAAGTTCGAGACGCCGATCGAGCGCACCCGTCCCTGTGACTTCAGCGCCTGTAACGCGCGGAAGGTGTCCACGTAGCGGTCGGCCGCGGGCACCGGCCAGTGCACCAGGTACAGGTCGAGGTAGTCCAGCCCGAGCCGGGCCATGCTGGCGTCGAACGCGCGCAGAGTGGAATCGAAGCCCTGCTCGGAGTTCCACACCTTGCTCGTGACGTAGATCTCGTCGCGCGGCAGGCCGAATTCCCGGATCGCGCGGCCGGTTCCCTCCTCGTTGTCGTAGACCGCGGCGGTGTCGATGCTGCGGTAACCCGCCTCGAGCGCAGCGGTGACGACCCGGGAAACCTCCTCGTCAGGCACCTGGAAGACGCCGAAACCGAGCTGCGGGATCACGTTCCCGTCGTTGAGGACGATCGAGGGAACGGCGGAGGTCTCGCTTCTGAAGGTCACCCTGCGACGGTAGAAGTGCTGCGGCGAGCCGTCAACGCTCCCCCCAGGCGTGTTGTCTCCATGTTTGCTGCTCAACCCCCTGATTCCCCCACGCAGTGACGTGCGCGACTCGGCTACGCCGACCCGGGTAGGCCGAGGCGGCGGTAGCGGTGCCGGCGGGTGGCGCGCAGGTCGGCGGATGACCGGGTGCGGAGGTGGATCAGTTCGGTGGCGATGGCGGCGACCATGCGGCGGGCGAAGTCGACCGGTTCGTCGGCGGCGTCGGGGAATTCGGGGACGATGCGGTCGACCACGCCGTCGGCGCGCAGGTCGGCGGCGCGAATGCGTTGGGCGCTGGCGAGTTCCGCGGCATGGGCGGTGTCGCGGTGGACGATGGCGCTGGCCCCCTCCGGCGGTAGCGGCGCCAGCCAGCCGTGGGTGGCGGCCAGGACCCGATCGGCGGGCAGCAGCGCCAGCGCGCCGCCGCCGGTGCCCTGACCGAGCAGCACCGAGACCGTCGGCGTGTCCAACGTCACGAGATCGGCCAGGCAGCGCGCGATCTCGGGCGCCAAGCCGCGCTCCTCGGCCTCCTTCGACATCGCCGCGCCGACCGTGTCGATGACCAACACGAGCGGCAACCGCAACTCTTCGGCAAGCGCCATGGCGCGCCGGGCCTCGCGCAACGCCGCCGGCCCCATGGCGTACTCCCCGAGCTGTCCGGTGCGGTCGTGGCCGAATACGACACACGGCTGACCACGGAACCGGGCCAGCGCGTGCACGACCGTGCGATCCGACTCGCCCTGACCGGTGCCGCTCAACGGAACCCGCTGCGTCACCTGTCGCAGCAGATCGCGGATGCCGGGGCGATCCGGCCTGCGCGAGATCAGTACCGACTCCCACGCCGCCGACACCGGTTCCGCGCCATCGGTTTTCGCCGCCGCGGACCGTTCCGGCCCCGCGGCATCCACTGCGTCGTCCCGATCTCGCCCGACCGCGCTGGTTTCCGGCGTCGGCGCCCCGCTGAACACACTCAACGCCCGATGCGCGATCCGCCGGAACACCGTGACGGTCACCGCACCATCGATAACGCCTCTGCGGTAAAGGTTTTCGGCGGTCTGCACACCTTCCGGAAACGGCTGACCGTACAGCGCCCGGTACACCCGCGGCCCGAGGAACCCGATCATGGCGCCGGGCTCGGCAAACGTCATGTGGCCCAACGAACCCCACGAGGCAAAGACCCCGCCCATGGTGGGGTCGCGCAGGTACACCAGGTACGGATGACCTGCCGACTTGTGCGCGGCGACCGCGCCTGCGATCTTCACCATCTGCACGAAAGCGACAGTGCCCTCCTGCATTCGGGTGCCACCGGAGGTCGGCGAGGCGATGAGCGGCAACCCGAGTTCGGTGGCGCGCTCGACGGCGGACACGATCCGCTCCGCCGCGGCGACACCGATCGAACCGGCCAGAAAGCCGAACTCGCAGGCGATTACGGCCACTCGACGGCCGCGCAGCATCCCTTCGCCGGTGAGCACCGATTCATCGGTGCCCGCCGCGACTGCTGCCTGCCGCAGGTCCTCGCGGTACCGCGGGTATGCGGCCACCGTGACGGGTGGCCGATCCCAACTGACGAACGAGGCGGGGTCGAGCAATTGTCCGAGCAGCTCACGCGCCGAAATCCGCACCGGGTGAGACTAAACCAGCCGGCACCGGGGTAGCGGCGACGCCGCGCGAGCGCTCAGGCTCAGTAGCCCTGCATCACCTTGCGCAGGGCGTACTCGGTGAGCGCGACCAAGGCCTGCTTGGCCGGCTCGCGACGCCGGGCATCGATGGACAGGATCGGCACATCGGCGGGCACCGCGAGGGCCTGCCGGATGTCCTCGATCGGGTAACGCGGCGCGTCGTCGAATTCGTTGAGCGCCACCAGGAAAGGCAGGCCGCGCGCTTCGAAGTAGTCGACAGCCGCGAAGCTGTCCTCGAGCCTGCGGGTGTCGACCAGCACCACGGCGCCGATCGCGCCGCGGATCAGGTCGTCCCACATGAACCAGAATCGGTACTGGCCCGGCGTGCCGAACAGGTATAGCACCAGGTCGTCGGCGAGGCTGATCCGGCCGAAGTCCATCGCCACGGTGGTGGTCGACTTCATCGGAATGCCGGTCAGGTTGTCGATTCCGGTACTGGCATTGGTCACCAATGCCTCGGTGCGCAGCGGAACGATCTCCGAAACCGCACCGACCATCGTGGTCTTTCCGACACCGAAGCCACCCGCGACCACGATCTTCGCCGACGTCGGCTTGCTGGTACGGGTGTCGACCTGCGCCGTCGAATCAAATACGCCGGAGTCCACTGAGAACCCTTTCGATCAGCTCGCGACGTTCATCGTCGCTGGAATCGTCTTTCAAAGTCGCCGAAACGCGCACATGCCCGGCCTCGATCAGGTCGGCAACCAGCACGCGTGCCACCCCGATGGGGATACCCAGTCGGGCAGCTACCTCGGCAACGGACGGCGATTCTCTGCACAACTCCACGATTGACGTCTCGATGTTGGTCAGTTCGAACTGCCGCTCCAGGGCGACCGGATGCGATGCGACGAGCGCCTCCAACGCCAACTCGACCGCGGGCCTCGTTCGGCCTGCGGTCAACGAGTATGGGCGGACGAGGCTCGGCTCGGCGCTCCCCACGCGGTGATCTTCTATGTCCATCCCACCATCAGGAACCCATCGTGACGCGTGGCGTGGCCTGAACCGTCTGGCCCACACGCTCGACCAACAGCGCCATCTCGTACCCGACCTGACCGATATCGCATGACGTGTTGGTCAGCACCGCAAGGTACGAGCCGTCGCCGACTGCCATGAGTAGCAGGTAGCCGTGCTCCATCTCGACGACGGACTGCAACACAGTGCCGCCTTCGAACAGATTCGAAACACCGACCGAGAGGCTGGCCAGTCCGGCGGTAACGGCCGAGAGCTGCTCGGCGCGGTCGACGGGCAGCTGAGCGCTCGCGGCCATCAGTAGGCCGTCAGCCGAGACCAGGACGGCATGGGCTACGCCAGGAACCTCGTTGGCGAAGTTCGAAACCAGCCAATCCAGCTGACGATTCGTACCACCTAGATCGGGGTTCATCGGTCTCCTTTATCTCCGGTTAGGTTCATTGCTCTCATTGCGCGGCCATCCCGGACGCCCTGCTGGTGACGACTCAAGCTGGACCTGATTGTTTCTGGATCACGGCTCGGTGCCCGTTCCACCGCTCCGTTGACGGCGCCCGGGACCAGCCTTCCGCCCGGATTGCGTTGCGGCAACCCGGCCGCCGTCTTCTTTTCTGCTTGTGCCTCGCTCGCCCGACGGGCCGCCTGCCACCCTTCATCACCCGGTGATTCGAAGGAAGCGGCCACTTGGGATCGATCCATATTGGGGTCTGACAGCCACGCGGACATCATTTCCGCGAAAATTGGTGTCCCGCCCATCACCGAATCACCGGTGTCGACCGCGGGCTGCAGCCGCGTCTGGAAGAACGAAGCCGTGCGTCCCGGGTTGGCCCGGTAGCTGTGCCTGCCCGGATCGGCGCTGGTCGCGTCCGCTTCGCCCGCCGGTTCCTCGACACCGCGGCCGCGCGGCGAAAGGCCGATGCCTGGCGAGGATTCGCGCTGCGGCAGCGCGTCCCCGCTCGCGTCGCGCTGCGGTAGGTTCGGCGGCACCTGCGAGCCCGGTTGCCGCTGCGGCAGACCGGTCGGCGTCTCGCGCTGCGGCAGGCTCGCTGACGCGGCGTGCCGGGACGGTAGTCCACCGGCGTTGGAATCACGTTGCGGCACACTGCCCCCGCTCGGATCACGCTGCGGTAGGCCGCTGGAGCTCGGATCACGCTGCGGCAGACCACCTGCGCTGGGATCGCGCTGCGGCAGACCGGAGCTCGGCTCACGTTGCGGCAGGCCACCGGCGGCGCTTTCGCGCTGGGGCAGCCCACCCGCACTCGGATCACGTTGCGGCAGGCCCGAGCCCGGCTCGCGCTGCGGCAAGCCACTCGCACCGGCCTCACGTTGCGACGCGCCGCCCGCACCCGGCTCGCGCTGGGGCAGACCACCGGACGCACTGTCGCGCTGTGGCAGCCCGCCCGCACCCGGCTCCCGCCGCGGCAGGCCGTTGGCGCCCGCCTCGCGTTGCGGCAGGCCCGTCGGCGCGCCCGACTGGCGCTGTGGCAGCCCACCCGCGTTCGGATCGCGCGGGGGTAGCCCCTCCCGCTGCGGCAGGCCGTTCGGCCCCTGACGGGGCGGCAGGCCACCGGCATTCGGCTCGCGCTGGGGCAGGCCACCGGTGCCGCCCTCGCGTTGCGGCAGACCGTTCTCGCCGCGCTGGCGCTGCGGCAGACCGCTCGGCGGCTGGGCGAGCCCGCTGATGCTCGGCTGCGGCACGCCGTTGGTACCCGGCTGCCGCTTCGGCAGCTCGCCCGAATTCGGGTCGCGCGGCGGCAGACCCGTCACGGTCGGTTCGGCGGGGGCGCTCGGCGGCCGCGGCGGACCGCCCGGGTTGAGATTGCGCTTGGGTAGGTTCGCGGCGGCCAGCTTGCCCCGCTGCGGACCACTGGACTGCTGCCCCGGCGCGGGCCGCAGGGTCGGGCCCGACGCATTCCCCTGTGCCGCGGCCATATTGCTGCCCGGCTGCCGCTGCGGCAGCCCGCCCGCGGCCGGGACCGGCCCGCTCGGCGCGGTGTTCGGCTTGCTGACCGGGATCGGCCCGCTCACTCCCGGATCCACCGTGACCATGACATTGCCGCCGGGGGTGCGGGTGATCGCGCGCATCTGCATCGACGAAGGACCGGCGGGCCGCGTCCGCTCCGGCGTCTGCGGCGACGGGGTGACGGGCTGCGCCGTGATCGGCTTGCCCGCGACGATCAGCCCGCCCGGGACGTGCACGGTCACCGTGACACCGGGATCGCGCGCGGTGTCGAAGGTCGGCCGCAGCCGCACGGTCAGACCGTGCCGCTCGGCGAGCCTGCCGACCACGAAAAGACCCATGTGGCGGGCGGTGTCGGGACCGGGCTCCGCGGTCTGCTCGAGCCGCCGGTTGATGTCGGCCATCTCCGCGGGCGGCATACCGATACCGCGGTCGGCCACCTCGATGAGCATGCCCTGGTCGTGCGCCTGCGCGAAGGTGAACTTCACGTCGGTCTCCGGCGGGGAGGCGCGCAGCGCGTTGTCCAGCAGCTCGGCGAACAGGTGGGCCATGTCCGAGGCGGCGGGCTCGACCAGCGAACCACGAGGTGTGGCACCCAGTTTCACGCGCTCGTAGTCCTCGACCTCGGAGATCGCGGCGCGCAGCACGTCGGCGATCTCGACCGGCGCGGACTTGGCGCGGCGCTGCCGGGTGCCGGCGAGAATGAGCAGGTTGTCACCGTTTCGCCGCATGCGCGCGGCGAGGTGGTCCAGCCGGAACAGATTCTCCAGCAGGCGCGGGTCCTTCTCGTCGTACTCCATCGCCTCGATCAGGCTGAGCTGATGGTCGACGAGCGACTTGGAGCGGCGGGCCAGCGTCTCGAACATGTCGTTGACCTGCGAACGCATCTGCGCCTGGTCGCTGGCCAGGCGCAGCGCCTGGCCGTGGATATCGTCGACGGCGCGGGCCAGCTGGCCGATCTCCTCGGTGCTGCGCACCGGCATCGGTTCCAGCGGCACCTCTTCCGGTGACGCGCCGTTACGGAGCTGGGAAACCTCGTGCGGCAGATCGCTTTCGGCGACCCGCAGCGCGGCAAGGCGCAGCCGGTGCAGCGGCACGATCATCGAGCGCGCGACGAACACCGCGAGCAGCAGCGCGGCGAGGATGGTCGCGACCACGACCGCGGTATAGGTCCACGCGTCGCGCTGGGCGGTGGACACCAGCGAGTTCATCGCGCTGTCGATGTCCTTGGTCGCCTTGCTCACCACGAGCTCGTAGACCGCGAGGCTGTCGGTGAGCGACTTCTTCAGATCACCGACCGGAATCCGGCCCGCCTGCGACTCCGGGCTGCTCAGCAGCGCGACCCTGGTGTCGATGCCGGCGCGCAGGTCGGCGATCGAGGTGTCGCCGTCGGGGAATCGGTGCGACAGCACGCTGAGCAGCGAACGCTCGGTGTTGGCCGCGGTGAGGAAGCCCTGCACGCCCGCGGTCGGATTGCGCAGCACCTCGGGGAAGGCGGCGACCTCGCCGACCAGCGTGGCGCGGGTGTTGAGCGAGTCGACCAGCCGCAGCTTCGCCGTGTCGACCGCGGTGTCGCTGACCTGGCCGACCGTCGTCTCGACGATCCGCACGCTGTCGTTACGGACCCGGTCTATCAGGCCGATGGCATCGGAGGCAGGCGTGGTGCTGACGTTCTTACCCTGCGCACGAACCGCTTTGGCCTGGGTGAGCATGCTGTCCAGCGCCGCGCGGGCGCCGGCGACACCGTTGAGCCGGTCGGCGGACTTCTCCGCGTTGGCGATCGCCTTGTCGAGATCGGCGAGGTTCTGATCGGTCACCACCGAGACATTCGGCGCCACGGCGATCATCTGCGAACCGACGGTCGTCGCCGTCTGCGCACTCAGCGCGGTGACCGCGGGGATCGCCCCGACGTTCTCCGCGACCCCGGCAAGCCTGCTCGAATCCGCGAACTCTGATGAAATCCTGGACACGCCGAGCCCCACCGCGACCGCCAGCGGAACGGCCAGGACTGCCGTTACCTTCCAGCGCAGGTCCCAGTTGCCGAGCGCCCAGCGCCTTCTGCCGGACCTAGCGGCGTCACGCATCTCCCACTCACTTTCCAAACTGGCCCCAACCACGCGCCATCAGCGAACCTCCACACGCATACTGGCTCGACAGGCGGAGCTGGCCGAGAACTGCGGCTGGCCGAGAAATTGCGTCTACGACGGCCCAAATAAGTGACATCAGATTCTAACGGATCAATAACTTCTTGGGTGACTCCGAGTCAGGCTGCGCCCCTTGACCAGCCCGTTCCAGGCAAAACCAATGGTCACAACACCATCCCGGGCGTCGCGTGAAGTCTGCCACAATCAACCAGATCTATCGAGGCGGGCATCGAGGCGAGGCTAGGGAGTCACGGGTTTGAACGTGCGGCACGAGTACCGACCGGTCTATCAGACCAGCTTGGTCGATCCCGCCGAGTTCTGGGCTGGTGCGGCTGAAGCGATCGACTGGGACGTACCGCCGACCCAGATCGTCGACACCACCGCGCGACCGGTGGCCAGATGGTTCCCCGACGCTCGCCTCAACACCTCCTTCAACGCCCTCGACCGGCATGTGCGGGGCGAGGGGGGCCTCGCGGATCAGCCCGCCTTAATATACGACTCCGCTATGACCGGCGCCAGAGGCGTTTTCACCTACGCCGAGCTGCTGGAAAAGGTAGCCGAGTTCGCGGGCGCGATGCGCCGAATCGGCGTCGCCGCAGGCGATCGAGTGGTGATCTACCTGCCGATGATCCCGGAAGCCGTGATCGCGATGCTCGCCTGCGCGCGCATCGGCGCGGTGCACTCGGTGGTGTTCGGCGGCTTCGCCGCGCCCGAGCTCGCCGCCCGCATCGACGACGCCGAGCCGGTGTTGATCATCACAGCCTCCGGCGGTCTGGAACCGGGCAAACGGCTCGAATATCCACCGATTGTGTTGCAGGCCTTGGACCTCGCCGAAACGACCGCGCCGCGCACCGTGATCGTGAAGCAGCGCGAGCAGTTCCGGACCATCAACTTCCCCGCCCCGCAGGCCGCCACGGAATCACTACCGAGTTCCAGCCAGACCGTCGCCGCGCAATGGCTCGATTGGGACGACGCTGTCCGTGGTGCGACACCGGCCGACCCGGTCTCGGTCGCCGCGACCGATCCGCTCTACATCCTCTACACCTCGGGCACCACCGGTAAGCCCAAAGGTGTGGTGCGCGACAACGGCGGACACGCGGTTGCCCTGGCCTGGTCCATGCGCAACATCTACGACATCGGCCCCGGCCAGGTGATGTGGACGGCCTCCGACGTCGGCTGGGTCGTCGGCCACTCCTACATCGTCTACGCGCCACTGCTGGTCGGCGCGACCACGCTGCTCTACGAGGGCAAGCCGGTCGGCACCCCCGACGCGGGCGCGTACTGGCGGGTCGTCGCCGAGCACAATGTTCGCGTACTGTTCACGGCCCCGACCGCCCTGCGCGCCATCCGCAAGGCCGACCCGGATGCCGCGCTGGCGCATCGCAACGACCTGTCGTCGCTGCGCGCGCTGTTCTGCGCCGGTGAGCGCCTCGATCCCGCCACCTACGCCTGGGCCGAGGAAGTACTGCTCGCCGGACGAACGGACTGCCCCGTGGTCGATCACTGGTGGCAGACCGAGACCGGCTGGCCGATCTGCGCGAACCTGCTCGGCCTGCAACAACTTCCGATCAAGGCGGGCTCGGCGTCGGTGCCGGTGCCCGGTTACCGGCTGCGCGTGCTCGACTCCGAGGGCAACCCGGTGGCGCCGAACACCGAGGGCAACATCGTGATCGGGCTACCACTGCCGCCCGGCACGCTGACCGGCCTATGGCACGACGACGAGCGCTACAAGCGCTCCTATCTATCCGCCTATCCCGGCCACTACCTCACCGGCGACTCCGGGTACTTCGACGACGACGGCTATCTCTATGTGCTCGGCCGCAGCGACGACGTGATCAACATGGCCGGGCACCGGCTCTCGGCGGGCAGCATCGAGGCGGCCATCGCGGGCCACCAGGCCGTCGCCGAGTGCGCGGTGATCGGCCTGCCCGACGAACTGAAAGGGCACCGGCCGCTCGCCTACGTGGTGCTCAAGTCCGGTGTCGAGGTGGACCCGGCGCAGCTGCGCGACGAACTGGTCGAGCGGGTGCGCACCCAGATCGGCGCGATCGCCACCCTGCACGACGCCGTCATCGTGACCGCGCTGCCGAAGACCCGTTCCGGCAAGATCCTGCGCAAGACGATCCGCCAGATCACCTCCGGTGAGCAATACGAGGTGCCCTCCACCATCGAGGACCCCGCGGTGCTCGACGCGCTGGAAGCCCAGATCCGGGCGGCCCGGCCGCTGGAAGACCCCGCGCTCGGGTCCGGCCAGGCCACGCTCGCCACGCCCGACGTCGGCTCGCCCGCCTGATCACCAATGCACGAAAAGGCCATTCCGCCTTGATGATTGGCCGCTACTCAGAGATTCCTTAAGGAACGTTCACACTGGGGCCAGTGTGACGGCCTAGCGTCGAGGGCGCTGCAAGCAACCCCCTCGATGCTCTGGAGGCACTCATGAAGCGTTCCGTTGGCCGTCCCGCCGTCGCCGCGTTCGCCGCGGGCGGACTGGCCACCGTGGCCCTGTTCCTCAGTCCCGCGATCGCCGCCGCCGATCCGATGACGCTGGCCGGGCCGCTGCTCGAATCGGACTGTTCCTTCGCCCAGGTCGACGCCGCGCTGCACGACAAGGCGCCCCAACTCGCCTCGATCCTCGACTCGAACCCGACGCAGAAGGCCGAGCTGCAGCGCAAGTTCGACCAGCCGGTCGAGCAGCGCCGCGCCGAGCTGCAGCGGGCGATCGCCGAGAACCCGGACGCCGCCGCGCAGGCCGAGAACGATCCGCGCGCGGCCGGACTCGCCGAGACCATCCGCCAGGTCGCCGCGGCCTGCCACAACTACTAGAGAATGTCCGGCATGCATGGTTCCCTTGCCGGATGCGTACCGAACGAGTGAGCTCGTGAGCACGCCGAAGGTCCTCGTCGTCGACGACGACGAGGACGTGCTCGCGTCGGTCGAACGCGGGCTGCGACTGTCCGGGTTCCACGTGCTCGTCGCGCGTGACGGAGCGCAGGCCCTGCGCAGCGTGAGCGAGCACGCGCCCGACGCGATCGTGCTCGATATGAACATGCCGGTGCTCGACGGCGCCGGGGTGGTGACCGCGCTGCGCGCGATGGGCAACGAGGTGCCGATCTGTGTGCTCAGCGCCAGAGCCTCGGTGGACGAACGGATCTCGGGGCTGGAGTCCGGTGCGGACGACTATCTGGTCAAGCCGTTCGTGCTCGCCGAGCTCGTCGCGCGGATCAGGGCGCTGCTGCGCAGGCGCACCGACACACCACCGGCCGCGACGCCGGGCGCGATCACCGTCGGGCCGCTGGAGGTCGACATCGCCGGGTACCGCGCCGTGCTGCACGGGAACGAAATCGAGCTCACCAAAAGGGAATTCGAGCTGCTGTCCACCCTGGCCCGCAATGTCGGCGTGGTGCTGAGCCGGGAACGGCTGCTGGAACTGGTGTGGGGCTACGACTTCGCCGCCGACACCAACGTAGTCGACGTGTTCGTCGGTTATCTGCGGCGCAAGCTCGAGGTGGACGGCGCGCCCCGGCTGCTGCACACCATCCGCGGGGTCGGCTTCGTGCTCCGGGCACCCAAATGACCGAGACCGCGGCGCCCAAAACCCGTCGGCTGCGGTCGTTTTCGTTGCGCACCCGGGTGGCTGGCGCCGCGGCGGCCGGTGCGATCGTGATCGTCTCGGTGATCAGCGTGATCAGTATCCGCGCCATCGAGCGCAACAACGTGCAGCAGTCCGATCAGCAGCTCGCGATCGCCGCGCGCATCGTGCTGGTCGAGCCGGTCATCGCGACCCGCTTCGTCAACCTGCTGCCCGGATTGAACAACGACATCGCGGTCACCGTGCGCGACAGCGGGGCCGTCACCGCGAGCACGCCGACCCAATTGCCCGATCTGACACCGGGTTCGCGCACCATCGAGGTCGCGGGCACGCCCTACCGCATCCTGTCGACCAGCGAGAACCAGCCCGCCGATCGGGTGGTCTCGATCGGCATACCCGCCGCGTCGGCGGCCGAGGCGACCGCGGAACAGCGGCGCTGGGTGCTGGCCGGCGCGCTGCTGGCGATCGCCGCGGCGGCCGCGCTCGGCTGGCTGCTCGCCGGGCGCGCGGTGCGCCCGATCGTGCGGCTTACCAGGCAGGTCGACGCGCGCAGCGGCCTGCCCGACCCGCACAATCCGCAGACGCCGGTGGACGGCTCGGGCGTGCGCGAGGCGGAGAAGCTGGCGAACGCGGTGAACACCATGCTGGAGCGGGTCGACCAGGCGCAATCGGCGACCGCCGCCGCGCTCGAGACCGCGCGGGATTTCGCCGCGGTCTCCGCGCACGAGCTGCGCACCCCGCTCACCGCCATGCGCACCGATCTCGAGGTGCTGCGCACCCTGGATCTGGACGAGGCGCAGCGCGCGGAGATCCTCGGCGACCTGCAGCGCAGCCAGGGCCGGGTGGAGACCACGCTCGCCGCCCTGGAGCGGCTGGCCACCGGCGACCTCACCAACGAACGCGACCACGTCGCCACCGACGTGGGTGATCTGTGCGATCAAGCCGCGCACGACGCCATGCGGCACTTCCCCGGCCTCACCGTCCGCATCGACAGCGACGCGGAGCTGGTGACCCGCGGCCTGCCCGCCGGGCTGCGCCTCGCGGTGGACAACGCGCTGGCCAACTCGGTCAAACACGGCCGCGCCACCGAGGCGCTGGTCACCGCGCATCGCACGCCGGACGGTCACATCGTCATCGGCATCGACGACAACGGCCGCGGCATCCCGGCGCACGAGCGCCAGGCCGTGTTCGATCGATTCTTCCGGGGCAGCCAGGCCAGCAAGGGCGGTTCCGGGCTGGGCCTGGCCCTGGTCGCGCAGCAGGCCCAGTTGCACGGTGGCCGCGCCTATTTCGACGACGGCACGCTCGGCGGCGTCCGCCTGGTGCTGGATCTGCCCGAGCGCGGGGCGAACTGAGCCCTTAGCGAACTCTCATAGAACCGCCATGGGCCGGGATGAGTCCGGGTTCTAGGGTCGGGCTGTGATCGGAAAACGCGCCCGCTGGGGCCTCCTCGCCGTTGCTCTTGTCAGCGCTGGCGCGCTCGGCGCCGGTGTCATCACCGCGTGCGGCAGCCTCGGGCGCGGCCCGACCGGCATCGCGCTCGTCAACGCCGACACCGGCCCCACAGGCGCGAAGGTAGTCAAAGCGCTCGAGGACGCGGGCGGCTACGAGTGGACCGCCGTGCAACCGGACGAGGCCAGTACCGACGACTACGCGGCGGTGATCACCCTGCCGGCCGACCTCACCGAGTCCATGGCCACCCTGGCCGGTGCGCAGCCGCAGCGGGCCAAGGTCACCGTGGCCACGCACAAGAACGCCGACCATGATCTGGTGGACGGCGCGGTGACCGAGGTGACCCATCGGGTCGGCGCGCTCGGCGTCGACGCCGCGCTGTCCGCAGTCGCGCAGGCGCGTTCCCAGATGACACAGGTGCAGTTCACCAGCCAGCTGCTCAAGGCCGGGGTGAACGCCGCGGCGTCGGGCGCCGAGCAGTTCAGCTCGGGCGCGGACCAGCTGCTCGGCTTCCTCGATTTCGCCAAAGAGGGCTCCGCGCAACTCACCTCGGCCATCGCGCTGTTGAATTCGACCGTGGACGGCGCCGCCAAACAGGCGAACGAGCTCGCCACCGCGCTGGACTCGACCGGCATCACGATCGCGCAGGTGGAGCAGACCGCGAACACGGTGAACTCCGGCCTGGATCAGATCATCCCGCTGCTGCGCGCGCTGCCCTTCGCCAACGATCCGGCGCTGGCCGACATCATCAAGAAACTGGAAGGGCTGCAGAGCATTTCGGGTCAGGCGGGCACACAGCTGACCGGCCTCGGCACACTGGTCGGCGGCGCTGTTGACCCGAACACCGACCTCGGCACCCTGCTCCGCATCGTCGTCGACCGATTGACCAGTGCCAGCGCACAATTGAACGAGGGCGCCAAACTGGCCGAGGGCCTACCCAAGCTGGCCGACGAGGGCGGCGCCCAATTGGTCAGCGCCATCAGCCAACTCACCGCAGGCGTCACCCAGCTCCAGACCATCGTCAACAACCTCGGCACCCAGACCGACAAAGCCGTCGCCGCCCTCCCCCAACGCAGCAGCACCCAGCAGTCCGCCATCGCCCTCGCCCTGACGGACCCGGTGGAGATCGTCCGGCAGTAGAAACGACAGTGGCTCGTATCCGTTGATACGGAATACGAGCCACCGAAGCCGACCAGAGAACGGTCTACCTGCGACTGGTCACGCCCGCCGCAGCGATCGATCACAAGCCCGAAGCCCCCTCAGGCACAACACCAACTCTCCAACGCCCCACCACGGAACGAGTCTTACGAGCGACCCGTTCGCGGCCACGCGGCCGACTAGCTAGCGTCCAGCAGGTCGATCACGAAGACCAGGGTCTTGCCCGCGAGCGGGTGTCCGGCGCCCGCGGCGCCGTAGGCCAGGGCGGGCGGGATGGTGAGCTGCCTGCGGCCGCCGACCTTCATGCCGGGGATGCCGTCTTGCCAGCCCTGGATCAGGCCGCGCAGCGGGAAGGTGAGGGATTCGCCGCGGTTCCAGGAGGAGTCGAATTCTTCACCGGTGTCGAACGTCACGCCGACGTAGTGCACCTCGACGTTACCGCCGGCGACGGCCTCCTTGCCCTCTCCCTCGATGATGTCCTTGATCACCAGCTCGGAAGGCGCGGGGCCGCCCTGGAACTCGATCTCCGGCTTGGTCATTCGGATAATCCCCTTCGATAGGTGATGGTGGGTTTACTTGCTACTGCTGACGATTGGTGATTTCGCGGTAGTCGCGCGCACCGTAGCCGGTGTAGATCTGGCGCGGACGGCCGATCTTCAGCGGCTCGCTGTGCATTTCGCGCCAGTGCGCGATCCAGCCGGGCAGCCTGCCCATGGCGAACAGCACGGTGAACATCCGGGTGGGGAAGCCCATGGCCTTGTAGATGACGCCGGTGTAGAAGTCGACGTTCGGGTACAGGCGCCGCTCGACGAAGTAGTCGTCGGTGAGCGCGGCTTCTTCCAGTGCCTGGGCGATGTCGAACAGCTCGTCGTTGCCGAGCTTGTTGAGGATCGCGTCGGCGTGCTTCTTGGCGATCGCGGCGCGCGGGTCGTAGTTGCGGTAGACGCGGTGCCCGAAGCCCATCAGCTTCACGCCGTCTTCCTTGTTCTTGACCTTGCGGATGAATTCCCGCACGTCGCCGCCCTCGGCCTTGATGCCGTCGAGCATCTCGAGCACGGCCTGGTTCGCGCCGCCGTGCAGCGGCCCCCATAGCGCGTTGATGCCGCCGGACACCGAGGTGAACAGGTTGGCGTCGGAGGAACCGACCAGGCGCACGGTCGAGGTGGAGCAGTTCTGCTCGTGGTCGGCGTGCAGGATGAGCAGCATGTCCAGCGCCGCGGCGACCTCGGGGTCGACCTCGTAGGGCTCGGCCGGGAAGCCGAAGGTCATCCGCAGGAAGTTCTCCACCAGGCTCAGCGAGTTGTCCGGGTAGAGGAACGGCTGGCCGACCGACTTCTTGTACGAGTAGGCCGCGATAGTGGGCAGCTTGGCCAGCAGGCGGATGGTGGACAGCTCGACCTGTTCGGGGTCGCGCGGGTCCAGCGAGTCCTGGTAGTACGCCGACAGCGCGTTCACCGCGGACGACAGCACCGGCATCGGGTGCGCGTTGCGCGGGAAACCGTCGAAGAAGCGCTTCAGGTCCTCGTGCAGCAGGGTGTGCCTGCGGATGCGGTCGGTGAAGTCTTCCAGCTGGGCCTGCGACGGCAGCTCACCGTAGATCAGCAGGTAGCTCACTTCGATGAAGGTCGAGGACGCGGCGAGCTGGTCGATCGGGTACCCGCGGTAGCGCAGGATGCCCGCCTCACCGTCGATGTAGGTGATGGCCGACTTGGTCGGGGCGGTGTTCATGAAACCCGGGTCGTAGGTGACGTACCCGGTGCTGGCGAGCAGCTTTCCCAGCTCGATCCCGTCGTTGCCCTCGGCGGCCTTGGTGACCGTCATCGGGAATTCCCCGCCGGGATAGGTGAGTACCGGCTTGGCGTCTTCGTCGACGTTGATGATGTTCTCAGCGGGCACGGAAGGATCCCTCTCAGGCTAGAACCGTAGGCATCGTCGCGGTCGGCGCACGATGCACTTGTCTCAACGCTAGACGTTCACCGACCCGGACAACCACGGAGGGTAGTCCTGCGGCGGCTCACCACACAGCCACGCGCTCACGCGGCTGTGCTGAGGGTTCGCTCGGGGCGTTCCCTCACCGCCGACCGCCTGGTCAAGTGAGGTCGGCACGGCAATCGCACCACAGTTGCCAGGAATTCGCAGGCCAGTTCATGCCACTGTCTCGGCAGGTGCGCGGCCCACCCGGTATCGGACGAATGCCGGAAAAACCAGCGCCGCGATCACCACGCCGACCACCACCAGCACGCCGCCGCCGGCGGCAGCTACAGCGGTACCCAGACCGGCGGCCGCGAAACCGTGGGCAACATCACCGATCCTGGGGCCACCCGCGACAACCACTATGAACACGCCCTGCAGCCTGCCGCGCATCTCGTCGGTCGCCACCTGCTGCAGCATGGTGACCCGCAGCGCGGCCGAGACCATGTCCACCGCACCGCCGAAGGCCGAGCAGAGCAGCGCGATCCACAGCCCGATGCCGAGACCGAGGCCGTGTCCGGTGAACCCGACGGCGAGGCCGAACCCGACCATGGCCAGACCCCACAGGGCGATGCAGACGATGACCGCAAAGCCTTGGCGCCGGATCCGCGGAATCCAGCCGGAGAACACCCCGCCGAGCACCGCACCCGCCGACATGGACGCGAACAGCAGCCCGAGCGCGACTCCGCCGGTGCTCGGGTCGCCGAAGGTGTCGTGCGCGATCTGCGGGAACAGCGCACGCGGCATGCCGAACACCATCGCGATCACGTCGACGGCGAAGGAGGCGAGCAGCACCCGCTGGGTCGCCAGATAACCGAAACCGTCCAGGACCGTGCGGAACCCGGCTTTACGCACCGTTCCGGTGGGCGGCAGCGCGGGCAGCCGCCAGACCGCCCACAGCGTGGCGAGCAGGAAGACGGCGTCGATGAGGTACAGCGTGGCCAGCCCGATGACCGGGATCAGCACACCGGCGAGCACCGGACCGGCGATCGCGCCGAACTGCATCACCGTCATGCTGAGCGAATTCGCCGCGGCCAGTTGGTCTTCGGGCAGCAGCCGCGGGATGGTCGCGCTGCGCGTCGGCTGGTTCACCGCGAAGAATGCCTGCTGCACCGCGAACAGGCCGAGCACCACCCATACGCTGTCCAGGCCCGCGGCGGCTTGGGCCCAGAAGGCCAGCGCGGTGAGCCCGGTGCCGGTGTTGGTGATGAGCATCAGTTTGCGCCGGTCCATCACGTCGGCCAGCGCGCCGCCCCACAGGCCGAACACGATCAACGGGACCAGGCCGAACAGCCCGGCCAGGCCGACGTATCCGGAGCTGCCGGTGATCTGGAAGATCTGCTGCGGCACGGCGACGATGGACAGCTGGGCACCGATCACGGTGACGATGCCGGAGGTCCACAACCGCCGGAAGTCACTGTGGCGCAGGGGCGCGGTGTCGGCGAGCAGTTTCACCGGCCGCAGCGTAGCGAGTCCTACCCCGTTGCCACGAGCGGATATTGATCACCCGTGCGACGGGAATAAATCACGGCTGTAGCCGGTCGACGGTCATCTTCCCGTCCTGCACCAGCACCCGGATGCGATTGTGCAGCCTGCCGTGGCGGCCCTGCCAGAATTCCACCTCGTCGGGTCGCAGCAGGAACCCACCCCAGTGCGGCGGCACCGGGATCTCGTCGACGTCGGCGAACCGCTCGACCGTCTCGGCCATGATCCGGTCCAGTTCGGCCCGGGAACCGATGGGCTTGGACTGATGCGAGGCCCACGCGCCGAGCTGGGAGTCGCGCGGCCGCGAGCGCCAGTACACCCCGGTGGTCTCGGCGCCTACCCGCTCGATCGCGCCGCGCACGTGCACCTGTCTACCGAGCGCGGGCCAGACGAAGGTGGCGGCGGCGAACGGGACCGCGGCGAGCTGGCTGCCCTTGGCCGAGTCGTAGTTCGTGTAAAAAGTCACACCTTCGGGCGAAAGTCCCTTGCACAGGACCGTCCGCGCGACAGGTCGCGGCGTCCCGCTCGCCAGTGACACGGTGGCCAGCACCATGGCATTGGGCTCGGCGACACCCACCGCGGTGGCTTGCTCTATCCAGTGGCGCAGCAACGGTTCCCAGCCGCCGGCCAGCCAGGTTTCGTCCAGATCGATGTCTTCGCCACTGCCGAACGGAGCACCGCCGTAGTCGACCCGCATCGCCGCGAGATCGGGGGTGGGCCGGAATTCGGCCGCTTCCTGTCCGCCAGATGAATTGTCCAGGTCACGCATGGGGCAGACGTTACTCCGCAGTAGCAACGAGCTAAGGTTTTAGTGATCGGCATGTACTCGGCGAGCCTCGCTACCCCTCATCGACGAGCATCATGCGGCCCGAAGTGCAAGGAGAAGTCACACCATGACCACCACCCCCGCGGTGCCTACTGGGCAGACCGCCGTACCCAGTGATTTCGTCAGCGGCCTGGAGGGCGTGGTGGCTTTCACCACCGATATCGCCGAACCCGATAAGGACGGTGGTGCGCTGCGCTACCGGGGCGTCGATATCGAGGATCTGGTCGAGGGCAGGGTGACCTTCGGTGACGTGTGGGCCCTGCTGGTGGATGGTGAGTTCGGCCGCGGTCTGCCGCCCGCCGAGCCCTTCCCACTGCCCGTGCACACCGGTGACGTCCGGGTCGACGTGCAGGCCGGCCTGGCGATGCTCGCGCCGATCTGGGGTTACCAGCCGCTGCTCGACATCGACGACGAGACCGCGCGGGACAACCTGGCCCGTGCCTCGGTGATGGCGCTGTCCTATGTCGCGCAGTCCGCGCGCGGCATCTACCAGCCCGCGGTGCCGCAGCAGAAGATCGACGAGTGCGCCACGGTCACCGAGCGCTTCATGACCCGATGGAAGGGCGACCCGGACCCGAAGCACACCGAGGCGATCGACGCCTACTGGGTCTCGGCGGCCGAGCACGGCATGAACGCCTCCACCTTCACCGCCCGGGTGATCGCCTCCACCGGCGCCGATGTCGCCGCCTCGCTGTCCGGCGCGATCGGCGCGATGTCGGGTCCGCTGCACGGCGGGGCGCCCGCGCGCGTGCTGCCGATGATCGAAGGCGTGGAGAAGTCCGGGGACGCAAGGGCTCTGGTCAAGGGCATCCTGGATCGCAAGGAAAAGCTGATGGGCTTCGGGCACCGGGTCTACCGGGCCGAGGACCCGCGCGCCCGCGTGCTGCGCGCCACCGCGAAGCGGCTCGGCGCCCCGCGCTACGAGGTGGCCGCCGCGCTGGAGCAGGCCGCGCTGGCCGAGCTGCGTGAGCGTCGCCCGGACCGCGCCATCGAGACGAACGTGGAGTTCTGGGCCGCGGTGATCCTGGACTTCGCCGAGGTGCCCGCGCACATGATGCCCGCCATGTTCACCTGTGGCCGCACCGCGGGCTGGTGTGCGCACATTCTCGAGCAGAAGCAGCTCGGCAAGCTGGTGCGTCCCGCTGCCATCTACACCGGCCCCGGGCCGCGCCGCCCCGAGGAAGTCTCCGGCTGGGGCTCGGTCCGACACGCGTGATCCCGCGCTCCCGGCCTCGGCCCGCGCGACCGGGATGATCTCGACACGAGCCGGATGCCCTACCTCGGTGGGGCGTTCGGCTCGATTAGCATCCCCGTGACGTCGAGGAGAGAGCTGCGGATGCCGGAAGAAGGGATGTCGCGACGGCGCATGCTCGGTCTGGGCATCGCGATGACCGCGGGTGTCGTCGGCACCGGATGCTTCACCACCGAGCGCGATACCACCGCGGCCCCGAGTTCGCCCGAGCCCGCCGCCCCCACGGCGACGGCCACCGGCGCTCGTCCTGTCGTCGACAAAGCCGTTCCACCGCCCGCCAACTCGCCGAGCATCATCGCCGCCCGCTACGCGGGCACTCCGCCGCAGCAGTGGGGCACCCAGATGCCGGGCATCACCAGCACTTTCACCCCGACCGGCAAGCAGATGGCGTTGACTTTCGACGCCTGCGGCGGACCGGGGAACAACGACATCGATCAGGCGCTGCTCGATTTCCTGGTCGCCCAGCAGATTCCGGCCACGCTGTTTCTGAACAAGCGCTGGATCGACGCCAACCAGGGACGGGCCGCGCAGCTGGCCGCGAACCCGCTGTTCGAGTTGGCGAACCACGGCGTCGCGCACAAACCGCTCTCGGTGAACGGTCGCGCGGCCTACGGCATCGCGGGCACCGGCTCGGCGCTGGAGGCGGCCGAGGAGGTCTCGGCCAACCATGAGCGGCTGTCCGGCCTGCTCGGGCGTCCGCCCCGGTTCTTCCGCGCGGGCACCGCGCACTACGACGACGTCGCGGTGCGGATCGTGCGCGACCTCGGCGAAACCCCCATCGGTTTCAGCATCAACGTCGACTACGGCGCCACCGCCGCCGCCGACCGGGTCGCGAACGCGATGAATGCCGCGGCGCCCGGGGCGATTTCGCTCGCGCACATGCACCGGCCGCGCTCGGGCACCGCCGCGGGCATGATCGCGGCGTTGCCACGGGTCCGCGCGATGGGTTTCACCTTCGTCCACTTGCCTTGACGGCCTAGTCCTCGCCCAGCGAGGCGGCCCAGTCGACGGCGACGGACTCGCCGTGATCGACGGTGAAGAAGGCGACCTCGAGATGCTGGCCCAGATCCACCAGACCGATCGCGGTCAGCGGCACCGGCTGCACGAGGCGCACCAGCCACGGCGTCGGCTCGTCCCAGGCGCGCAGCTCGAGATCGAGCCGCAGCACCGGGTCGTCGCGGCCGGAGTAGTCGGCCGCGACCGGGGTCGCCGCCAGCACCGTCGCGTCGGCGCGGCGTCCGTCGGCGAGGATCTTGGCGATGCCCGCCCGGCCCGTCTCCGCGAAATCCGGTACGTACAGCACCAATCGGTCCGGATCGCCCGGATCTATCCGGCAGCACAACACATCTCCCGGCTGCATCCATTCGAGATCGTCCGCCGAAACCCGCTGGCGCACTCTGGTCTCGTACGGCGCCATGCCGTCCACCAGTACCCGGACCCAGAACACGTGCCCCTGCTCACCCCGCGCCGCTGCGTGCGAATCCGGCTCTGCCGCCTTCGAACTGGGCCGCACCCCCAAAACCGTTGCCGAGCCGAGCGTCCCGCGCAGCAGCAACTCCCGCCGCGCCGCGTCCGAGATCGCGCCGATCCGCAATCCGAAGGTGCGTGACCGGCGACCGCGCAGTCGCCACCCCGAGCTCACCGACGCCATGTTCATGGGCGCAAAGGTTAGCTGGAGTGTGCCCGGCGCCACAGCAATACCACCGCAACTCGCGCCCGCCGCGGACAAATCCGGCAATGCCACCAACCCGGCGCGGCCCGCCGCCGTCGGTGGCTTCGAGCACAGCTGCCCACCCGCACTGCCGGTGCTGGTCCGACACGCTTTACCCTGTTCGGCATGACCACTGCGTTCCCGACGATTCCCGACGACCTCAAGCCCGCCGACGGACGGTTCGGTTGCGGCCCCTCCAAGGTGCGACCGGAGCAGTTGCAGTCTCTGGTGAGCGTCGGCGCCTCGGTGTTCGGAACGAGCCATCGGCAGAAGCCGGTGAAAGATGTGGTCGCGCGGGTCCGTTCGGGACTGCGCGAACTGTTCGCCCTGCCCGACGGCTACGAGGTGGTGCTCGGCAACGGCGGCACAACGGCCTTCTGGGATGCCGCCGCGTTCGGTCTGATCCGGGAGCGCTCGCTGCACCTCACCAACGGTGAGTTCAGCTCGAAGTTCGCCTCGGTCGCCAAGGGCAACCCGTTCATCGGCGATCCCATCGTGGTCTCGTCCGAGCCGGGCAGCGCCCCCGAGCCGGTGTCGGACCCGTCGGCGGACCTGATCGGCTGGGCGCACAACGAGACCTCGACCGGTGTCGCCATCCCGGTGCAGCGCCCGGCGGGCTCGGAGCACGCGCTGATCGCGATCGACGCGACCTCGGGCGCGGGTGGCCTGCCGGTGAACATCGCCGACGCCGACGTCTACTACTTCGCGCCGCAGAAGTGCTTCGCCGCCGACGGTGGCCTGTGGGTCGCGCTGATGAGCCCGGCGGCGCTGGCCCGGGTCGAGGAGATCAAGGCCTCGGGTCGCTGGACCCCGGAGTTCCTCTCGCTGCCCGTCGCCATCGACAACAGCACCAAGGACCAGACCTACAACACCCCGGCGCTGGCCACGCTGCTGCTGTTCGCCGACCAGATCGAGTGGATCAACGGCAACGGCGGCCTGGACTGGGCGGTCAAGCGGACGCTGGATTCCTCGTCGCGGCTGTACAGCTGGGCCGAGTCGAGCGAGTTCGCCACGCCGTACGTCACCGACCCGGCGCACCGTTCGCAGGTCGTCGGCACCATCGACTTCACCGACGCGGTGGACGCGGCCGCGGTGGCGAAGGTGCTGCGTGCCAACGGAATCGTCGACACCGAGCCCTACCGCAAGCTGGGCCGCAACCAGCTGCGCGTCGGCATGTTCCCGGCGATCGACCCGGAAGACATCAGCCAGCTCACCCGTAGCATCGACTGGGTCGTGCAGAATCTGGGCTGACACAGCGATTTCGGCGCACTCCACGCACGTGACGCGCCACACATGACACGCCGTTGAGCGCGAAGCTTCAACTCGAACAGAGCAGATTAGCGGGGTGCGGAGGTCTCCGCGGAGATTTCCGCCCCGCGTGTCTCGCCCCACGGATCCCAGAAGTGCACTACTGTTTCGGAAAGTGGGCGGTGTCGCGAGTCGACGCGGTAAGGAGGTAACGGTGCGTGAACTTCGAGTGATCGGGGTGACGCCCGACTCCACGCACATCGTGTGTATCGACACCGAGTCCGGCGCGAAATACCGGCTGCCCGCCGACGACAAGCTACGAGCCGCCGCGCGCGGAGACCTTGCCCGATTCGGCCAGATAGAGATCGAAATGGAAGCAACTATGCGTCCTCGCGATATCCAGGCCCGTATCCGCGCCGGCGCCTCCGTGGAGCAGGTCACCGCCGAGTCCGGCATGCCGGCCAGCCGCGTCGAACGGTTCGCCTACCCGGTGCTGCTCGAACGCGCCCGCGCCGCCGAACTCGCCCAGAAGGCACACCCCGTGCGTCCCGACGGCCCCGCCGTGGAAACCCTCATCGACGTCGTCACCGCGGCGTTCACCGAGCGTGGCCACAACATCGAGGGCGCGGAGTGGGATGCCTGGAAGGACGAGAAGGGCTTCTGGGTCGCCCAATTGCAGTGGCAGAACGGACGTTCCGAGATCGCCGCGCACTGGCGCTACCAGCCCGACGCGCACGGCGGCTCGGTCTCCCCGCTCGACGACCCGGCCTCAGACCTGATCGATCCCGACTTCGGCCGCGCGCTACGCGGTCTCGCGACGATCCTGCCCGCCGAGCCCGAGGCCCCGGAACCGCAGCCCGAGCCGGTCGCCGACCCGCGGCCGACCCCGGCGGCGCCGCCGAGCCGTCCGGCCGCACGGCAGCAGGCCCAGCCGACGCTGGACGAATACTTCGAGCAGCGTGCCGTCGCGGCCGGTGGCAGCAGCACCCCCGCGATCACCGCGGGCGCGACCAGCACCCCCACCGCCGCGAGCACCACGACGCCCACCGCCGGTACAGCGCCGAGCACCCCTGCGCCGAGCACCGCCGCGCCGGCCGCCGACAGCACCGCGGACACCGCCCCTGCCGCGCCCGCCGCATCGAAGACACCGGCCGCTGCCAAGCCCCCTGCCGAAGACGCGCCGGCCAAGCCCGCCAAGGCGCCGGCCAAGACCGCCCGCACCAAGCGCGGCAAGGCGCCCATGCCGTCCTGGGAGGACGTGCTGCTCGGCGTGCGCAGCTCGGGTCACTGACCGACCGCCGCTCCCGGTCGCGTCGGTGGCCAGGCTCCCATTCCGACGATCTGTCGAGTCCGCTTCGCGCGGTGTGAAAACCGGCCCCCGGGTCTGCCGACCTCGGTTTGCTGAGGCGCACGCCGGTTTGCTGGGCCCGGCGTAGCAACATATTTCGCGGCACGCTGGCGTGTTCCGAGACCGAAGGGCGCTCCCCGACCGGGCACGCCAGGTAGATTTTCAATGTGTGATCGACGGCGTGCCAGGCATCGAACGAGACACCGACACGGTGAATTGTTCGACACCGCAGTGCGTTGCTCGAAGTTCGCGGAGCTGATTCGTGCAACCATCGGGAGGTGCCGGAAATGCTATCGAAAGCTTCGTCGCTCTGGTACGTCGACGCATCGGATCCGTTGACGGTACTGCGAGCCAATCATGACCCGGATCCCGATGCCGCACTGGCGCTTGCCAAACAGTTGCACAGCGATCGTGACGTGTTGCCGATCATGGTCGGCACGCTGGCAGGCTGCGCGGGCCCAGACCTCGACGAGGTGTACATCGGGTGCTACCCCGGGGTGACCGTGGTGTGCTCGGCGCAGGCGGCACGCATCCACCCGACCGAACTCCCCGAACTGCTGGTGCGCCCGCTTGCCTCGGAACACACCTACCTGGTCTCCTTCGACACCGCGCACGGGTGGGGCGCGTTCGCGCATTGGGAGCGTGGCGAATTCCGCAGGGCGTTCAGCTCGAGCCGGGTCAATATTCTCGAGGACGAGGGGCTGCCGCTGGTCTGGGAACGCCCGTACTGGGCGGGCGAGCACCCGGTGCGCTGGCAAGCCGGTGAGTTGCCCGACCCGCAGACCCTGCCCTTCGACCCACCCGATTTCGCCGACGCCGCGAACAACGAATGGCTCGGCTTCCACTACCGCGCACCGGCGGCCGAAGGCGCGCTGGTGCCCGGTGACGTGGCGGTGTGCGGGTTCACGCTGTACCCGAAGGGACAGGCGCCCGACCCGGCCACCCTGGTGCCGCCGGCGGAGGAGCCCGAAACCGTGCGCCCCAAGCGCGGGCTGTTCGGCTGGCTACGCGGCTCCGACCGCGTGTCCTGATCAGCTCGCCAGGCCGGCCAGCAGCAGCGCGAGCCAGCCGAGCGCTACCCCCGCCACCCCGCCGAGCACCACCCACCTGGTCACCGGGGCGTCGCGCCAGCGCCATGCGGTCGGCGCGGCGCCGCCCGCCGCGACCAGGTTCACCGCGACCGCGAGCAGCGGGTGCACCTCGGCCAGCGCCCGCCCGAACGCGTACACCGCGGTCGCGCTCAGCAGCGCGACCATGACGGTGACGGTCAGCCCGGCACCCCACGGCGCCGGGCTCTGGGTGGGCGGATAGGTCACGTCCGCACCCGTTCGTAGAAGGCCATCGCCGCGGCCGTGGCGACATTGAGCGAATCGGTGCCGGGCGACATCGGAATGCGGGCACGCACGTCGGTGGCGCGCATCGCCTCCTCGGTCAGTCCTGGGCCCTCGGCGCCGAGCAGCAGTGCCACGCGCTCCCCTGTCATCGCGGTGGCCAGCGTCATCGCGTTCGCGTCGGGGGTGAGCGCGATGATCTGGAAACCTTTGTGCCGCAGTATATCCAGACCAGCAGGCCAATCGGGTACGGCGGCGAAGGGCACCCGGAGCACATGCCCCATGGACACCCGCACCGCGCGCCGGTACAGCGGGTCGGCACACCGATCGCCGAACAGGATCGCCTCCGCCCCGAGCCCGGCGGCGTTGCGGAACATGGAACCGAGATTCTCGTGATCGTTGACGCCCTCGAGCACCGCGACGGTGCGCGCGTGCGCGGTGACCTCGTCCAGGCTCAGCGGCGCCGGTCGGGGGGCGACCGCGAGCACGCCGCGGTTGAGATGGAACCCGACCACCTCGGCCATCACCTCCGCCGAGGTCCGGTAGTACGGTACGGCGACGTCGCCCAGATCGTCGGCGAGTTCCGCGCGCCGCTTCTCCACCCCGAACAACGCCGTCGGGGTGAACCGCGAGGCCAGCATCCGCTGGACCACCACTACCCCTTCGGCGATCACCAATCCGCGCCGACCGGGCAGGTCGGGTCGGCGATCGGCGGAGTTGAGGTCACGGAAGTCGTCCACCCGCGGATCGGCGGGGTCGTCGATATCGATCACATCGGCCACGGCTACATCCTGCCCGCCCGCGCTCCCCCGCGGCGCGTCCGGTGTCCGATCCCCGCTAGTTCGAGCGCGGCAGGCGAGATTCGGCGCATGTGTCCGCCGCCGCTGCCGTGCGCTCGAAAATCGCATGCGTGGCCCGCTCGGCGCGTGGGAGGGTGCAATGATGACGTTGACTGACGGCATCACGATCCGTTCCGCCACCGAGGACGACCTGAGCGCGATCGACACGCTGGTGGCGACCTCGTTCGGCGCCTACGGGCCCGCGGACCTCCACGAATACAGCAAGCAACTGTTCCCGCCGCAGGACGCGATCGTCGCGGTGGACGACGGCCAGGTGGTCGGACATGTGAAGTCCCGGCGGATGACGGTGACCGTGCCGGGCGAGCGCACCGTCGACGGCTGCGGGATCGCCGCCGTCGGCGTGGCGCCGACGCATCGGCGGCGCGGCATCCTGCGTGCGATGTACACCGAACAGCATCGGCGCACCGAGGCGGCCGGGCTCGCGCTCACGCTGTTCACCGCCAGCGAGGGCGGCATCTACGGCCGGTTCGGCTACGGGCCGACGGTGCGAGACAACGCGATCAGCATCGACCGGCGCTTCGCCGAATTTCGGCCCACCACACCCGATCCGGGCGGCGTGCGGCTCGCCGCGGCCGCCGCGGTCACCGAGCACGTCAAAACCGTGTACGACCGCTGGCGCAGGCTCACCCCCGGCGCGCAGGTGCGCCCGGAGGCGTCCTGGGCCATGCGGTTCGCCGATCCGGAGCTCGTCCGCAACGGTGGCTCAGAGCTTTTCGCGTTCACCCATCCGGACGGTTACGCGCTGTATCGCAATCACTTCACCGCATCCGAGCGCACCGTGGACGTGCTGGAGTTGCGGGCGGTCACCGCCGAGGCGCATGCCGCGCTGTGGCGCGCGCTGCTCGGTCTCGATCTGGCACAGCAGGTGAAAGCCGTACTGGGCGACCATGATCCGCTGCCCTACCTACTGACCGATCCGCGCCTGGTGCGCACGACGGGACGCGCGGACGGACTGTGGTTGCGGCTCATGGACGTGCCCGCGGCACTGTCCGCGCGCACCTATCAGCGGGACCTGGATCTCGTTCTGGCGGTGCATGATCCGTTCCGCGACGCGGGCGGCAGCTTCGCCCTGCGCGTGCGCGACGGTATCGCGGAGTGCGGGCCGACCACCCGCACCCCGGACGTCGAACTCGGCATCGACGTGCTCGCCGGCATGTATCTCGGCGCCTACCCGGCCCGGGACTTCGCCGCAGCCAATCGGCTACAGACCAAAGACCCCGCCGTCCTGGCGGCCGTGCAGGAGGCCTTCGGCACCGACCGCGACGCGGTGCTCGGCTGGTTCTTCTAGGCTCGAGTTCGCCTGGGCGGCGGCCATGCCCGACCGCCGCCCGAGGCGAGCACGTGTGCTCCGGGCCGAGTACTGGCATGCTGGTGGGCGTGAAGCCGATTCAGCTCGTCCTCAACATCCTCTGGTTGGTGTTCGTCGGTTTCTGGATGGCGATGGGCTACATCGTGGCCGGCATCATCTGCTGCATCCTGATCATCACGATCCCCTGGGGCATCGCGTCGTTCCGGATCGCCGCCTATGCCCTGTGGCCGTTCGGCCGCACCACGGTGGAGAAGCCCGGCGCGGGCGCCGGATCGCTGATCGGCAACATCATCTGGTTCATCGTCGCGGGCTGGTGGCTCGCACTCGGCCACCTGTTGACCAGCATCCCGCTGTTCGTCTCGATCATCGGAATCCCGTTCGGCTGGGCCAACCTCAAGCTCATCCCGCTGTCGCTGTTCCCGCTCGGGCGCGACATCGTCGACAGCGATCAACCGTTCGGCGCGCGCTGAGCTATTCGGACTCGTCGACGATCTGCTTCATGATGCCGACCGCACGGGTAAGCACCACGATCTGATCGTCGGTCAGGCCCGAAAGCTGCTCGGTCATCCAGACTTCCCTGGCGTTGGTCTCGTCGGCGATCAACGCCCGGCCGGCCTCGGACAGCGAGACGATAATCTGGCGGCCGTCGGTGGGGTGCGGCTTGCGCTCGACCAGACCGAGATCGGTGAGCGAGGCGATGACCCGCGTCATCGACGGCGGCTGGACGCGCTCCTTCGCGGCAAGCGCACCCGGGGTCATCGCACCGTCCCGTGAAAGGGTCGCGAGGGCGGACAGCTGGGTCAGCGAAATCTGGGCGTCGGCACGTCGACCACGCAGATGACGCGTCAGCCGGACCACCGCCAGCGAGAGTTCACCGGCGAGGGTCCGAACATCGGATGGCGTTGTCACAGAGGTGAACGATACGGGACCGGTGGCCGAGGGACCGGCGTTCTCGCCGGTACGCGCACAGCCGCAGCCTCATCGGCGGTGCGCGACCCGCTCAGGCGGCCGCCGTATGCTGGCAGACGTGACTCAGAACGTGCCGCAGATCCCGCCGCGGCTGACCGACCCGCGGCCCGTGCTCGCGGTGGGTTGCGCGCTCTGGCTGATCGCCACGATCGTGGTGTGGGCCGGTGGCGATCGGTGGGCCTCGGTGCTGCCGGTCTGCCTGATGGGGCTGGTGGTCGGCGGGCTCGCGCTCGGCATCTTCCTGATCCAGCGGCGCGGCGCCCGCCGTGGCGACAAGGGCGCGCAGACGGGCCTCTGACCCGTCAGCCCACCTCGAACTCATTGCTGGTACCCATGAACGGGCGCAGCGCGCCATCGGGGCTCAGGCTGTCGGCGTAGTGCCGCAACCGGTAGCGTCCCGGCGTGACGTCGGTCGGGATGTCCCAGGTGAACCGCGCGACCGACGCCGCGGCACCGCGCTTGCTCCAGTGGAATTTCACCGCCCACTCGCCCTCGTTGGCCACCCGTGTCCATTCGCCTGCCGCATTGCGTCGCTGCACCTCGAGGAAGGTGCCGTTGCGGCGCGGGTTGTGTTTCGGGTGGGCCGAGACGAATTCGGCGACGACCTGCGTGCCCGCGGCGTAAGCCGCTGCGGGCTGGGTCAATACGTCGCCGAAGGCCCGGCCCGGCGGGGTGGCGTCCGGTCCGGGAGCGGGTTGGAAGTTCGGTTGCAGATTGGACACGTCGCGCGGGGCAGGCCCGCGCGGCACCTGCTGCCTAGCCGCGAACGCCGTTGCCAGCCTGGTGAATTCCTGTTGGTAGGCACACAGGGTGTAGCGACCGAACAGCGTCGAGGCGCCCTCGTACTGCTGCGCGTCGTATTCCTCGGGGGTGGTGACGTATTCGTGGTAGGCGTTCGCGTAGCCCTGCATGAGCACCTGTTCCAGCGGCACGCCGAGCGCATCGGCCACCGCACGGCGTATCCGCAGTCCGGCGGTGATGGTGAATTCCCCACCGGCGGCGGCCAAGTAGAGCTCACCGATGCGAACGAGCTGGATCGGCAACACGTTCGGCACCCACGCCACCGGCGGCAGCAGTCCGAGCGGAGCGGCGATCGCCTTGGGCGCCTGTGCGTCCGCGAGCCAGGCGGGCGCCGGGGCGTTCGGGTCGCCGAGCGCCTGCAGGAACGGATTGCGCACGCCCTCCGGGATGGGACCGCCGGGGAGCCCTGGACCGTCCTCGACACTGCCCGCGATCAGCGAGACGCCCGCCGCGGCGGGCGCGGTATGCCTGGGCTGCCCGTCCGGGGTGAAGCGGCCGTCGACCGCGATATCGGCCAGGTCGATGTAGCAGAGCAGCGCGTCGACCGGGCCGCTGGTCGACGCGGCCTGGGCCAGTGCGTCTTTCGAGGCGCGGTACTGCCGCTCGCCGATGATGCGGGTGTTGTCGAACTCGTCCTCGGTCGGGCCGGAGCCGGGGCGCAGGTTCAGGTTCGGCGACATGTCGCCCGCGTTGGTCTGCGCGAAGGCGGCGACGAAACCCGGGTCACCGTCGAGGTAGCGGACCCCGTGCTCGATGTGCTCGTAGGAGAAGGCCGCGTAACCCTTGTTGTCCGCGCTGATCAGCCGGTTCTGGTTGGTCATCGAGGTGTTGTGAGTGGCGAACCAGGTGATCGTGCCGACCTGTCGACCGCCCTTGACCAGCGACAACGCCGTGACCGCCGGATCGATCGCCGCCGGGAAATGTTGTTTGTCGGCAATCGGATTGAGTTCCCAGGCCACCCTCGACCGATTGACGCTGGCATCGTGCAACTCCCCGCGTCCCAGCGCCAGCGAGCCGGGGCCTAGATCCGCGTGCGCGGCCGCGATCGCCTCGACGATGCCGTCCACTTCGGCGTCGTACACCTGCTGCTGAAAACCCATGATGGACAGGTTGTACGCGTAATCGTTGCTGGACCCGCCACAGGTCGAGTGCGAATGCGTCGAGGTGAGCACCACGTTCTGTTCGGTGTATTGATCGCCGAAGCGGCGGGCGAGTTCGGCGAGGACGCCACGGTGCACGGACTGGAAAATCATGCCGTTCTCGGCCACGACGAACACGATTCGCCGTCCGTCCGCCCCGATGATGAATGCGCGGGCCCGCGGCCGCAGGTGGATGCCCGCGGTCTGCTGCTCGAACTGGGAATAGCCCATCATTCCGCATTCTGCGGCCGGGCCGGTGATGTCGGAGAGACCGACACCGATCTCGTAACCGCCCGAGCCGGGCGCGGCGGCGGCGCGCGCGCCCGAGTTCCCGGACAGCACAGGCGCGGCCGCGGCGGCGGCCAGCGTCGCCGAACCGACTACGGTTCGGGCAAGAACGGTTCTGCGCGACAGCGGCATACACGTCTCCTTCGATCTGATGGCAGCGAACCACACAACTGGTCACTCGTCCAGTCCAGATTTTTCGACCAGCGAATTGACTGCACGCGCCTCGGGCGCTTAACTCCCTGAGGTGTCCTCCCGATTGAGCGTCGAAGAAAGACGGGCCCACCTTATCGAGGCCGCGATCGGTCTTGCCGAGAAAAAGGGCGTTGCGGGCGTGACCACCCGCGATGTCGCCCAGGCGGCGGGCGTCTCGCTTGGTGTGGTCCATTACTGTTTCGAAAACAAGGACGCGCTGATGACCGAGCTGGTCAAGGCGTTGTCGATGGAATTACGCGATTCCGTCGACGCCAATGAAACGGTGTGGCAAGACGTCGGAAGTGGAAAAGAAGCGCTTCAAAAATTGATCCGCGCGGGCCTCGAACTCATGTGGCTCAACATTGAAGCAACACCGGAACGTCAGCTACTCACTTACGAAACAACAACTTACGCACTGCGCGAAGGCGAGCAAACTCCCGCCAAACTCGCCATCGCCCGTGAGCAGTACAACTTCAACGACTCCACCGTCGCCGACATCCTCGAGCACGCCCGCGACGCGACCGCCAACACCTGGTCGGTACCGCTGACGTCACTGAGCCGGTTCACCCTCAACGTGATCGACGGGGTCGTGCTGCGCTGGCTGGTGGACAACGACAGCGAGGCCGTCCGCGCCCAACTGGATCTGCTGAGCCAGATGATCGCGGAGTACGCGTCCTGAAATCTGCTGCGGTGCAGTAGTTCTCACCCCATCTGCGGCCCGCATCCGGTGTGTCACCGGGTGCGGGAACAGGTGCCGATGGCGAGAACTACGGCCGCGGCGCGGTGACGTGCACGGTGGTGCCATCGCGCCACCACGGGACCGTCGTCGTGCGCTCGATCGCGCCGTGCAGCCGCACGGTCAGTTCGTCGTGCAGCACCAGCTCGCCGTCCTGTGGCGGCAGCGAAAAGACTTGGCGCAAGACGACTCCCAGCGGCTCCGCGGACCACGTGCTCGGCCTGCCGGTGCTCACCACCTCGGCGGTGACCGACTCCGAGACCAGCGGCAGCTCGAGCAGCGTGGCCAGCGCGGGCGCGGTCTCGGCGGCACCGACCACGAGCCGCTCCGGTGGCAGCGCGAGACCGAACCACGGTTGATCGAGCACCAACGCGTCGGCCGGATCGATGACCGCACCGGACAGTGCGCGCACCCGCTCGGGCAGGTCGAGCTCGGCGAGCTCGATCCGCTCGGCGGCCACCGCCGCGGCCAGGCGCGCATGAGTCCGCGAAACGACCTCGGGGGTGGGTGTATTCGCCGGATCGGCGAGGGCGTCGAGCAGTGCCGCGGCCAATTCGAGGGTGATCACCGCGGGGTCGGCCAGCAGCGCGCGGATCGCGGCCGCGTCTTGCGCGAGGCCGGGCACGGCGAAAGTCGGCAGCAGGCCGTCGAACTCGGTGTCCTCGGGGTGCCGGAGCAGGCCGAGCGGGGTGCCCGCGATCCTGGCGTGCGTCCGCAGCCACCACGCGGTGTACCCATCGTGGTCGGTGAGCAGGCGCCGGGTGCGCGGCGCGGACGCCAACTGCCACAACGCTTCCGGCCACGCGTCATCGTCGATCAGGTCCAGGTCACGGACCGCGGCCAGCTCGCGCGGCTCCTCCGCCAGGGTCGCCCACCAACTGTCCTCGTCGTCCAGATCGTGGTCGGGTCCGGTGGGATCGGACTCGACGACCAGGCTGAAGTCCCAGCCGACGCGCACCGCCCGCAAGGCTTGCGCGCCATAGTGTTCCACCATGGCCGCGTCGATCGTGTGGAACGGCGAATCCGCCACCAGCAGCTCGTGCAGCGGCGCGTCGGGCAGCAACAGTTCGTCCGCGGGACGCGACACGCCCTGCGCGTCGGGCAATTCGAGCAGACCGAGCCAGGCCGGCAGGGCCGCGGCGTCGGCGTCGGCGTACGCGGCCAGGCGCAGCACGGCGTCGACGGTGTCCGGGTCGTCGGGATGATCTTCCAGCTCGGCACGCAGATCCGGCTCACGCAACAGATCCTCGACGGTGGCCGAGCGCGCGCCGAGCCGCGACAGCAGCGGATGGGTGGCCGCCGGATGCACCAGCCTGGCCCAGTGCACCGGGATCGCCGCCTCGAGCTGGTCGTCGAGCACCGTCGTGCGCGGCCCGGTGACCAGGCGACCGTCGGCAAGGGGCACCGCGAGCGCCCCGAGCTCCTCGGCGGCGAGCGGATCGGCCACGAACGGCTCGAGCGCGTCGTACAGCGAGTACCACCACCGAGGTGCCCGCTGCAGCCCGCCGGACAACTCCGCGAGGCGGGCCAGGCCGAGCCGATGCACATCGAGCACACCCAACGCCTCGGAATGCGCGCGTCCCGACAACTCGGGAATCACCAAGGGCCCGACCACATCATCGAGCAGGTCCGCCAATTCCGCCGTGAGCCCGGTGAACACGCTCGCCCGCGTCGGCACCGCGACAGCGGCGGTGGCGCTCGGCACTGCCGGGCGCGACGTGGTTCCGTCATCTCCGGCGAGGCCATCTCGCGCGAGTAGCTCGAGCAGGTCCGTGTTCGCCGTCGGCTCGGTCTCCGCCGCGTCGAGAGTCGTTGTGGGACTCGGAGGTTGTGCGCCCAGCGGGCCGAATTCCCCGGGATCCGCGGTGTCCGCGCGCGTGGGGACAACCGGAAGCCAGGCGGTGGTCTGGAGTTCACGGACAACCGCCTCGCGGAGCAGTCCGTCGGCCTCGCTGCGGGCGAACGCGGGACTGGGGACGAGCACCAGTCGGTCGCGCGGCGGCAGGGCGCGGGCGAAATCGGCATAACCGGTGGCCAATTCCGCGAGCCGGGCACCGGGCAGCAGCCTGCGGCGATCCGGTTGCATGGCGATATCCGCGATCAGCAGCGCGGGCAACGACAGTTCCTCATCGGAGCGGGTCGGTGCGCGCAGCACATCGGGGGCTGCGGGGACGGGCCTGCCGTTGCGGATCGGCAGCAGCCAGCGGGCGCGGGCGGTGCGGTAAGACCACCAGACCCGGTGCTCGTCGCCCGGACCGGTTACCCGCACCTCGTGCCGACCATCGCCGAGATCGGTCGTGCGGCTGGTGAACTCCGCGTCAGCGACGGTGATGCTGTGCAGCGCGGGGAGTTCCAGCAGCAGATCGACGGCTTCCGCGTGCATCGCCGCGAGCAAGGCGGCGGCGTCCACCTCGGGGCGCAGTGCGAGCACCACCTCGGTATCGAAGCCGTCCGCGGGCTGCGCCGCGCCCGGCCAGGCGAGCCGCAGCACCGGCGGCGCCAGGCCGTCTGCATCGGATTCGCCTGCGGCCCTGGACAATTGATCCGCGGTACCGGCTAGCTCGTCCGAGCGCAACGCGGTCCGGGTTCGTTCGCGGGAGAAGACGAGCGAGCCGGTGGTGGAGCGCAGCTCGATCTCGTCGCTCACCGCGAGCACCGCCGTGAAGCCGACACCGAACCGGCCGACATCGGCCGCGCCGGACTTCCCCGACGCGCGCAGCGCGGTGAGCGCGTGCACGCCCGAGATATCCAGCGGCGCACCGGTATTGGCAATATGCAGGGCCGACCCGAGCAGCCGAACGCGTAGCCGTCCCGGCACACCGGCCTTGGCTGCGGCGTCCGCGGCGTTCTGCGCCAGCTCGGTCAGCAGCCGGTCGCGATACCCGGCACGGACCAGATCCGCCTCGCTCGACGCGTCTTCACGCAACCGGGTCGGCGAATCACGCCATGCGGCAAGCACACCCGCCCGCAACGCGGCAGTGCCGAACGGGTCGGCCGCCCCGCTCAGCCCTGTCGCGATGACTCGTCCGCCCCACCCGCGGCCGCCGCGTCCGCACCCGGCGCGTCGAAACCGCCCTCGGCAGAATGACTCTCGCCCTCCGGCCCGACAGCCCGATCAGCACCCGCGTCAGCGGCGGCAGATTCGACGCCGGCCACATCCGGCTCAGGACCCGCAGCTGTACTGTCGACCGCCTCGGAAGCGTCATCGGCCACGCCGCGCTCCGCAGCCGCAGCAACCGACTCTGCACCGGAGGCATCCGATCCGGCACTCGCCGCAGCGGATTCGGCACCCGCCGTCCCGGGCGCAGCCTCGGCGGCCGGGGACGGTGCCTCGTCAGCCTCCGCGGCGGGTGCCGCAGTGGGCGTGGCGTGTCCGTCGGCGACCGGCGTCTCGGCGGCGTCCCGCGTGGCGGGAACGGATTCCGCTACGCCGGCCGAACCGGTCTCCGCACCGGCGGATTCGGCGTAGGCACCGGCCGACTCCGCGGCGGCGGCTTCGCCCTCGGCTGAAATGGCGGACCGATCAGCGGGTTCGGCGTCCGCGACCGGTGGGACCGTGGCGACCTCGACGGTCACGGCAGCGGTCGCGTCGGTCGGTGCGCCCGCGGCGGTACCGTCAGCGGTCGTCGAATCGCCCGATTCCGCGGCCGCGACACCGGACTTCGCCGATTCGGTAACCCCGGTAGCGGCGGTCGTCGCGTCAGCGGATTCGGCAGCCACCGCACCGGCTTGCGCGGTCGCCGTGATGGCGGACGCATCATCAGCCGCCGCCCCTGCACCGGCGTCGGCCGGTTCGGTCCCGGCCTCGGCGCCCCTGAGTGAATCGTTCGGGATCAACTCGACGGCGGCGTCGTCGTAGGCCTCGTAGAGCGGCGATCCGCCGCCGGTGGGGGCGACGGTGTCGGAGTGCGCGCCGCAGCCGTAGGCGGCGTGCACGACCCGGCCGTCGGCGCCCATCGCGTTGCCGCAGACGCCGAAGGCGGCACGCAGGGAACCGGCGAGCGGGAGGTAGAAGCCGCACAGCCCACAGGTGGAGGGTGCGGCCTTGGCCATCTCGGTATCGGGGCCGTACTCGGCGTGCCAGCGCTCGGCCGCGTCGGCGCGCCCTTCGAGACTCATCACCTGGGTGCGGCCGAGGCCGATCTCGAGCGCGACCTCGTCGACCACCGGGTCACCGTTGGCGACGTAGCCGGGCACCAGGCGCGGATCGTTCGGCTGCGGGGCCAGCAGATCGCCGGGGGCGAGGTCGCCGGGGCGGATGCGCTGATCCCACGGCACGAAGTCGGGGGCGACCAACGCGTCGGGGCCGGGCAGCAGCGCCGACTCGCTCACCGTCGCGTACTCGGCCTGCGGCGGGGCCGCCACCACGACCGCCCACTGCCAGCCGCGATAGCCGGGCAGGGTGGCTTCGAAGCGGTGGGTCGCCGCGCTCTCGTCCTCGGCAGCGACGCCGAGGTGCGCCCCGACGCCCGCTGGTTCCAACTCCAGGAGCGCACGGCGGGCCAGATCGACAGCGTCGGCCAGAATCGGCCGGACACCGGACTCAGAAACAGAAACTGCGCTCACCGCCTACATTTTGCCGTATGAAACGCAATCGGCGTTCGTTGGCTGTCGCTCTGCTGGTCGGTCTGGTCATCTTCAGTGGCTGTGGCGCCGCGCAGGACGCCGCGCCCGAGCTGAAGATCGAGGTCGTGGCCGTCCGACCGCATGACCGGACCGCTTTCACCCAGGGCCTCGAGATCGACGGCAACGTGCTCTACGAAGGCACCGGACTCTCGGGCGAGTCGACTGTGCGCGCGACGGACCTGCGCACCGGCGAGCAGCTGGCCAGAGCCGACCTGCCCGCGCCGTTCTTCGGCGAGGGCCTCACCGTCGCCGCGGACACCCTCTGGCAGCTGACCTGGCAGCAGCACACCGCCTTCGCCAGGGATCCGCGCACGCTGGTCGAACGTACCCGCGTGCCCTACGAGGGCGAGGGCTGGGGTCTGTGTGCCGGAAACGGCAGGCTGGTGATGAGCGACGGCACCGACACGCTGACCTTCCGCGATCCGGTCACCTTCGCGCCGACCGGCTCGGTCCGGCTGACCAGCAGGCAGAACGCACGGCTCAACGAACTCGAGTGCGCCGAGGACGGTTCGGTCTACGCCAACGACTGGCCGACCGACACCATCCTGCGCATCGACCCCGACTCCGGACAGGTGCTCGCGCGCATCGACGCGAGCGGTCTGTACCCGGCCGCGGCCCGGGTACTCACCGGCAGCGACGCGCTGAACGGGATCGCCCAGATTCCCGGCACCGACCGGTTCCTGCTCGCGGGCAAGAAGTGGCCGTCGACGTTCGAGGTCCGTTTCGTGCCCGCGTGAGATCGGCGACGACTTCACCAGGACTTCGCATGTGCTGCGCCGGATCGGGCAGCCCGTGGGTATGCATCGTCGTCTGCGACGCGACAAAGGTCACCTTCGGCCGACGCCTTCGAGCGCGGGTGAACGCCCAGCAGCGAAGTACGACAGAATTGAGGACGTGACTACTCCCCGCGAACCTTCCGGTCCCGACCGTGATCGGTGGGACGGTGGGGAGTATCCGCCGATCGAGCGGCATCCCGGGTTCGACCGGTATCCCCCGCCGAACGCACCGTCGCGGCGCGGCCCGTTACCGCCGTTGGACCCGGACCGGTTCGGCGGATCGCAGGCCGAGACGCGGCGGCATCCGGCCACGCCGCCGCGAGAGCTGTCCGACCCCCAGGACCCGCACGGCCGCGCGCCCCGCCGCGTCTTCCCGAATCGCCCGCAACCTCCGCACGGGCCCGAGCCGGAACTCCCCGCGGCACCGCCGCCGACCAAGCCCATCCCGGAACAGCCGGACGCCGCCGACGCGCCCACCGCACCCGGCCCCCAGCGGGTGCCGCGCAAGCTGACGGTCACCAGGGTCGCCGCGATGCGCGGGCGCGAACTCACCGAGAAGGGCATCGCCACCTTCCAGCGCGCGGCCAAGGCCGACGGCGCCGACAAGTCCGGCCTGACCGCGCTGACCTACGCGACCATGGCGAACTTCGCGCTCGACGCGGCGGTCGCGGTCGCGCTCGCCAACACGCTGTTCTTCGCCAGCGCCACCGCCGAGAGCAAGACGAAAGTCGCGCTGTACCTATTGATCACGATCGCGCCGTTCGCGGTGATCGCGCCGCTGATCGGACCGATGCTCGACCGGCTGCAGCACGGTCGCAGGCTGGCGCTGGCCACCTCGTTCGCCTTGCGCGCCGTCGTCGCGGTGGTGCTGGTGCTCGAATTCGACAGCTGGGCACTGTATCCGCTCGCCCTGTGCATGATGGTCGGCAGTAAATCGTTCTCGGTGCTCAAGAGCGCGGTGACGCCACGCGTGCTACCGCCCGAGATCGACCTGGTGCGCACCAACTCTCGGCTCACCGTGTTCGGCCTGGTCGGTGGCACCATCGGCGCGGGCGCGATCGCGGGCATCGCCGCCATGGCCGCCGGTTCCAACGGCGCGCTGATCTTCGCCACGTTGATCGCCTGCGCCGGAACCTATCTGAGCCTGCGCATCCCGTCCTGGGTGGAGGTCACCGAGGGCGAGGTGCCAGCGACGCTGAGCTATCACGGCTCCGACGAGCACACCGAGGTGCTCTCGCCGGACAAGGAATCGGCGGTGCCGCCGCGCAAACGCAGGCAGCCACTGGGTCGTTCGGTGGTGACCGGCCTGTGGGGCAACAGCGCGATCCGCGTGCTGACCGGGTTCCTCACCTTCTATATCGCCTTCGTCGCCAAGGCCACCGAGCACCGGCCGGTGCAGCAGGCCGCGATGCTCGGCGTGGTCGGCGCCGCCGCCGCGATCGGCAACTTCGCGGGCAACGCGACCGGCGCCAGGATCAAACTGGGCAGGCCGTCGCTGATCGTGCTCGGCTGCACCGCGGCCTGCGCGCTGGTCGCGCTGTTCGCGACGTTCACCGACAACCTGCTCGGCGCGGCGCTGGCCACCCTGGTCGCGGCGGGCACGAGCGCGCTGGCGAAGGTCTCGCTGGACGCGCTGATCCAGGACGATCTGCCGCCGGAGTCGATCGCGTCCGGTTTCGGCCGCTCGGAGACCGTGTTGCAGCTCAGCTGGGTGGTCGGCGGTGCGGCGGGCGTGCTGCTGCCGACCGACTACTGGAAGGGCTTCGCGGTGATCACCGCGGTGCTCGTGGTCGGTCTGGTGCAGACCTTTGTCAGCTACCGTGGCCATTCGCTGCTGCCCGGCCTCGGCGGAAATCGTCCGCAACACGCGGAGCAGGAAGTTCCCGCGACCCGGCCGATGCCACAGACTTCGAACCCGTACCGCAAGCCGGGAACCGCCGGGGGCGAGACGACACAGTTCCAACGAGGGATAGGAGATCCCAGCCAGTGAGCGAGCGAACCTTCGACCAAGCGGCGGTGCCGACGGCCGGTAGGCGCGGCGGCGAGGCGGCGGCGTGAAGCGGCCGAGCACCCGCACCGTCCTGGCCCTGCTCGCCGCGGGCTTGCTCGTCGTCACCGTCGCCTTCGTCGGCGCGCTCGTCGTGCTGGTGCGCAACGCGGCGGAGAAGGATCCGGTGATCACCGCGTACGCGCACGGCAAGACGGTCACCGTCGAGCCGTACGTGTATTGCTCGGTGCAGATGGAAGATTGCCGCTACGGCGAGACCGTGCAACTGCTCGTGCCGCCGAACTACCCGCTGCAGTTGTCGCTGCCGAAGCAGATCGCCGACGCCCCCTGGCTGGCTCAGGTCGTCTACGCCTTACCCAACGGCGAACGAGTCGACCGCGTCATCAGCCACACCAACTACCCCCGCGGCGCCATGGCCGTCACCATCGAGTCCCGCCCCGAACCCGACCTCACCCTCGTCGGCCTGGAACTCCAACTCCCCATCCTCGCCAGGGACAAGGACACCGGCAAAGAGTTCTACCTCCCCCACGCCGCCTGGTCCATCAGCACCGCCCCCTAACCGCGCACGCAATACCCCAGCGCGGGACGGGTTTACGAGCGCCCGCTAAAGCGCCCCCTCCCCGCAAGACGCCCCCACAACGGAGCGAGTCTTACGAGCGACCCGGTTCGCGGCCGTCTCGTGGCTCAGCTGTCGAAGCGCATGCGCCGAAGGCGCGAGTCTCGACAGCTGAGCCACGAGACTGAAGGGGCCGCGAACCACGCCGCGCCCGCGCGGCCAACAACGCTAGCTGTCGAGCTCGCGGGCAACGGCGCGGACGACTTCGGAGATCCGTTGTGCCGTCTTGCGATCCGGGTACTTGCCTTTACGCAGGTCCGGCTGCACCGTCGCCTCGAGCAGGGTGATCATGTCTTCAACCATGCCGTGCAGCTCGTCGGGGGTGTGCCGGCGCGCGGCGGGTTCTTTGCGCGCGCGTTCGCGTTCTTGGCCCTGCCGGACCGAGGGCGGTGCCTCGAGCAGCTTCAGGCTGAGGGCTTGCGGGCCGCGACGTCCCGCGGCCATGCCGAATTCGACGCGCTGTCCGGGCTTGAGTCCTTCGACACCGTCGGGCAGCGCGGAGGAGCGGACGTAGACGTCCTCCCCCTCGTCTTGGGAAAGGAAGCCGAAGCCCTTTTCGACGTCGTACCACTTCACCCTGCCGGTCGGCACTGCGCTCACCCGTTCATCGATCGAAAACTCGGACCCCGACGGCCCGAGTGCTTTTGGTCTATGGAACCCGCTGTGGCACAGCGCCACGAGCAGGTTCTTTTCTCTTTGCGAAAAGAACGCGCCCTGCAGGGATGCGGGACGCGAGTGCCTACGAGTCTACCCCGGTGCGAATAACGCAAGCACATCAGTTTTACGGTCGTGCGGTGACGAACCCTTCCGTTCCGCCCCCGTCGCGCAAGCCGGGTGACTGGTTGCTACAGGTCGCGCTGAGCCTGTTCGCGCTGGGATTGCTGGCGATCTTCGCGATCTTCCTCATCCCGGTGCTGTCGGACTCGAAGCCGGGGCTGTGGCTCTACTTCAGCGCGATGCTCTTGCCGCTCGGATTGCTGCTCGCGGTGGTGTACGCGCTGCGTGCCGGGCGCCGGGCGCGCTGACCCGACCGCATCCGGCCGCCGAGGTACGAACCGGTTACCCGAGCCTTTCGTTACCGAATCTCAGATGTGATCCTCGTCACATAACGAGAAGGTCACGGAGTGGTGACGGCCGGACACGGGCCGGACGGCACTGCGTCTAGCTGCGAAGAAGGTCATTCCCCCGCTCTGATACCGCACCGAGACCCGCTCGTACACGCCGGTTACCAAATGGTGATTTTTCTCCGGGATCGACGTACGGTCTAACGCAGCCGGGACAACCGGCTACCACCGGCCCGCCGCACCGAACCTCGCCCCGCGGGTACCGGACCCCCGACGGAAACGTAGGGGCGAGGGCGGGCATGACGACCTCTCAGTCCAGCCCGATCGATGACCTCGCAGGTGCGTCGAGAGGAAGACGAACCCGATATGAGTGGACGCCATCGCAAGCCAAGCTCGACCGGTCGCACGGTAGCCAAGGTCGCCGTGACCGGCGCGATCATGGGCACCGCAGGTGTGGCCCTCGCAGGCAACGCCAGCGCGGCACCCGACTCCGACTGGGATCGCCTCGCACAGTGTGAGGCCGGCGGTAACTGGGGCATCAATACGGGCAACGGTTTCCAAGGCGGACTTCAGTTCTCGCCGAGCACCTGGAAGGCCCACGGCGGCGGCGAATACGCGGCCACTGCCAACCAGGCCACCCGCGAACAGCAGATCGCGGTCGCCGAGAAGGTGCTCGCCTCGCAGGGTTGGGGTGCCTGGCCCAGCTGCTCGGCCAACCTCGGCCTCAGCAGCGCCCCCACGCCGCGCTCCGTGCCCGCCACCACCGAGTCCCCGCGCTGGAACCCCGAGCCCGCGCCGCAGGCCGCTCAGGCCGCGCCGGACAGCACTCAGGAAGTCTTCAACGCGGTCGACCGCGCCCTCGCGGTCGTGCAGGGTCAGGGCATCCAGGTTCCCAAGGAAGCCTTCGACTTCTTCAACGCCGCCAAGGCCAGCGGCACCAAGCTCGATCCCAACATCGTGAACTTCTACGAGGCCAACAAGGGACTGCTCCCGTCCTGACCTACGCATGAAGAAGGGCCCCATCCTCGGATGTGGGGCCCTTCTTCGTATCTGCGGACTTTCCCGTCCGGAGATCAGCGGTTGATCACCGTGTTCGGGTGCATGTAGGGCAGCTGATCCGCCGGAACCGGGAACTCGGTGTCCTCACCGTACGGCGAGAGCCCACCGGAACGGGTCGACGAAAGTTCGGTGACCGCATGGTCACCCTCGGCGACCTTGGGCCAACCGTTGTCGACATACGGTTTCTTCGATTTGTTCACCACGGACCTATGCTAGCCCGCCTCTCCGCGACTTCAGGCCTGGCCTAGGTGCTACATCTGCCACACTGGCGACCGGCGGGCGTGCGAGGCGAAAGTCAGCCGGTACCCGACGAGTTACCGATGTACCCCCGAAACCACTTATTCGTTTTCGACCCGATGCGCTAGTGCGGCACTAGTGACTCCGCACCGGCGCACGATTCGCCTAAGCCGTACGCTGGATCGGATGACCTCGACCTCCCTTGCCGGGTGGCTCGGTGCACGCAGTGACGCCCAGCTGGTGACGCTGCTCGAACTCCGGCCGGACCTGGCCGTGCCGCTGCCGTCCTCGATGGCGGTGCTCGCGGCGCGCGCCGAGCAGCGCGCCTCGGTGCTGCGCGCCACCGATGACCTGGACACCCTCGACTTCGCGATGCTGGAAACCCTTGCCGTGCACGGGGTGACGCGCACCGAGAGCAACGGCGCGCCGCTGCGGCGCGCCGAGTTGCACGTGCAGCTGAACGAACGCGTGAGCGCCGCGGCGATCGACGCGTCGCTGGCCAGATTGACCGATCGCGCGCTGGTCTGGCTCGCCGGCGACGAGTTGCATCTGGTCACGGCGGCGGTCGAGGCGCTGCCCTGGCCGATCGGGAGCACCACCGAGATCCCCGACGCGCTCACCGAACCCGAGGTGCGCGCGGCGTTGCCCGAGCTCACCGCCCCCGCACGGGCCCTGCTGGACAAGCTGGCCACCACCGGCCCGCGGGGCCGCACGAAGGACGCCGCGCCGGGCACCCCGGCGGATCGGCCGATCCAGCAGCTACTCGCCCGCAGACTGGTGCACCGGATCGACGACGAGACAGTGGAATTGCCGGTCACGGTCGGCCAGGTGCTGCGCAACGAGCCGGTGACGCACCCGCACGCGTTGACCCCGCCCAAGCCGAAGACGAAGAAACACACACCCGCCGAGGTGAACGCGGTGGCCGCGGGCGAGGTGGGCGAGTTGCTGCGGCACTGCGCCGCGATCATCGACGCGCTCGGGCAGGCGCCCGCACCCGCCTTGCGCGCGGGCGGGCTCGGGGTGCGCGAATTGCGCCGCATCGCCAAGCAGACCGGTATCGACGAGCCGCGCGCCGGTTTGCTGGTCGAACTGCTGGCCGCGGCGAAACTGATCGAAAAGGGTTTGCCGGACCCGCCTCCCGAGCTCGATTCGACCGACGATTTCTGGGCGCCGACCCCCGCCGTCGAGGCGTGGCTGGAGGCCCCGCTCGCCCGGCGCTGGGCGGCCCTGGCCATCGCGTGGCTCGAATTGGACCGGATGCCATGGATGATCGGCATGCGCGACGCCAACGACAAGCCGCTCGCGGCGCTCGCGCTGGAGCTGCGCAACCCGCACGCGCCGCGTGACCGGCATGCCATCCTCGGCCTACTCGCCGAGTATCCGTCCGGCAGTGCGCTGACACCCGCCGATATCGGCCGGGTGCTCGCGTGGCGGCAACCGCGCTGGCGCAGGCACTTCCGCGTCGAGGCGGTGGAGCACACGCTCGCGGAGGCGGCCGCGCTGGGCTTCGTCGGCCGCGACGCGCTCGGTTCCGCGGCGCGGGCGCTGCTGCACGGTGAACCGAGCAGCGCGGCCGACGCCGAGGCGGAGATGGAGGCGGCACTGCCCGCCCCGGTCGACCACGTGCTGGTCCAGGCAGATCTCACGGTGATCGCGCCCGGCCCGCTGATCGCCGAGTTGCAGCATCGGGTCGCGTTGGTCGCCGACGTCGAATCCGCGGGCGCGGCAACGGTTTACCGGATCAGTGAGACGTCGGTGCGGCGGGCGCTCGACGCCGGGTTGACCGCGGCGGAGCTGCACGCGCTGTTCACCAAGCACTCACGCACGCCGGTCCCGCAGGCACTGACCTACCTGATCGATGATGTGGCGCGCAGGCACGGCCAGCTCAGGGCCGGCATGGCGCAGTCGTTCGTGCGCAGCGACGACCCGGCCCTGCTCGCCCAGGTACTGGCCGCACCGGTGGCGGACACGCTGGTGCTGCGCGCGATCGCGCCGACGGTCGCCATCGCGCAGGCACCGCTGGGCGAGGTGCTGGAACAGTTGCGCGCGGCCGGTTTCGCGCCTGCGGGCGAGGATTCCGCGGGCGTCATCGTGGATCTGCGCCAGCGGGGCGCCCGGATCTCCATCCGGCCCAATGCCAGGCAGCCGTGGCGGCCTACGCCGCCGAGCACCGAACAGCTGGAGTTGCTCGTCACGGAACTGCGGGCGGCCGAGCGGGCCACCAGCGCCCGATCGGCGCAGGCGGTGCGCACCGACGGCACCAGGACCAATACGGCCGCGACGCTCGCGCTGCTGCAACTTGCGGCGCGGGTGCGGCGGCCGGTCAATATCGGCTACGTGGACGCGCAGGGCGTCGCGACGCAGCGGGTGGTCGAGCCGGTGAAGGTCGGCAACGGTCAGTTGGACGCGGTGGACCCGGTGACGGGGGCGATCCGGCACTTCACGCTGCACCGGATCGCATCCGTCGCCCTCATCGAATGAGCGAAGTGCTCAGACCTTCGGCTTCGCCAGGCAGAAGGTGATCTTCGGCGCCTCGGAGATCAGCCGGAAGCTGGTCGCGTCCGCGCCACACAGCAGTTCGTCGGCCTCGCCGTCGATCCGCTGCACCACCTGGAAGTTCGCCTCGCTGGACGTGCAGCCCACATGCTTGTACCCGGTGCTCGCGCTCTCGTTGTAGCAGGCGCCCTGCTTGAAATTGGGTGCCAGGCACAGGAACGCGGTGGTGCCCCCGGCCAGCGTCTCCTCGTAGGAGGTGTAGTCCGTCGCGCACTCGGTCTTCTTGTCCGTGGACTGGGCGACCTTGTATACGGCCTTCTCCGACGAGCAGTCGATCGGCTCGGTCTTGGCATCGGTGGACGAGCCTGCGATGACGTTGATGCAGTCACCGACCTTGGCGTTGGCCGTGTCGGACTTGCTCGCCTCCTTGGCCGCGGCACAGCCGACCACCGTGACCACCACCGCGGCCACCGCTACGAGGGCGAGCACCACACGCGCCAACAACCTCGATCCTGGGAACTTCACCTGAAAACCTCTCTCACCGAACACATTCACGCCGGTCGCGAACGCGGTGAGAATACCCGGACGCCCAGTACGCCCGCATCAGCTCAACGGGTGATCTTCCTTCGGCACCCGCCTCGGCTCACCAGTGCGCGCCCCACAGCCCGAGCAGCGAGTAGCCGAGGATGCTCGGTAGCAGACGGCCGAGCATTTGGAGTCCAAAGTAATTCACTAGCAATGCCTTTCGCGCTGACCACAAAGTGGACACTCGTCCGATACGTGGTCTCTTTCGCTTCGTGCGAGCAAGTCGTTACGCTTGATCAGTATGACCCTGGACGACATCGCCGTCGACCTGTACGGACTCGCCCCCGCCGAGTTCGTGCCGGCGCGCACCGCCCAGGTCAAAGCGGCCAAGGACGCCGGTGACAAGGAACTCGCCGCCGCGATCGGCAAGCTACGCAAGCCGACGGTCACCGCGTGGACGGCGAACCTGCTGGCCCGCGAGGCGCCGACGGAGGTCGAGGCGCTGCTGCGACTCGGTGCGGCGTTGCGCACCGCCCAGCAGCAACTCTCCGGCGCCGAGTTGCGCACCCTCACCGGGCAACGCCAGCAGGCGGTCAACGCACTGGCGAAAAAGGCGGGCGCCCTGGCCGCCGCGCACGGCCACAAGGTGAGCGAGAACATGCTCCGGGAGATCGGCCAGACCCTGACCGCGGCCCTGGCCGATCCAGAGGTGGCCGAACGGGTGCGCACCGGCACACTGGCCACCGCGGCGACCTACTCGGGATTCGGGCCGTCCGGCCCCGCGCTGGTCGCGGTCGACGATCCCCCGGCCGCGCCGCAGCCGCAGAGCACGTCCGACGACGACGCCCGCCACGAGCTCGACGACGCACTGTCCGCACTCGAATCCGCCCGCGCGACAATGGCTTCCGCGACCGAGGCGGCCGAGCAGGCGACCGATCGACTGGGCGAGATCGAGGCCAGGATCGGCGAGCTGAAGGACGCGCTCGCCCACGCCGAGCAACAGCGGCAGTTCTGCCGCACCGCCGAACGCACCGCCCAGGACGAATTGCGTTCGGCCCGGCGCCAACTCGACCGCGTCGAGCGGTGGGTGGCGCGGGCCGGCGAGCGCGTCGAGGACTGACGCGGCGGAGCTCAGCCGCGCAAGCTGCCCGGGTAGAGGTACTCCTGCGCGGGCGGTGCGGCCTGGTCGAGCCAGGCCGCGAAGAAGCCGGTCAGATCCGTCGGCGACTTGGACTGCACGAACCGGCGGAACTCCGGCATCGACGCGTTTCCGTAAACATGCGCGGCGTTGAATTCCTTTATCGCGGCGAAGAATACGGCGTCCCCCAGTTGTCTGCGCAGCGCGTGCAGGAACAGCGGGCCGCGGTAGTAGACCGAGGTGAATTCGTTGCCGACGCCGGGGTTCGCCAGCGGGATCTGCCAGAACTCGTTGTTGCCCAGGTAGTTCTGCACGGTCTGGCGATACATCGCGTCGACGTCCTTGCCCTCCTGCTGCTCCGGCCACAGATAGTCGGCGGTGTAGCTGGCGAAGCATTCGTTGAGGCAGATGTCGGACCACTGGCGCACCGACACCGAATCGCCCCACCACTGGTGCGCGATCTCGTGCACCACGGTCGGCAGGTCGGTCCACGGCGCGTAGATCGGCCTGGTCTGGGTCTCCAGCGAGAACGCGATGTCGGCGTCCACGTAGATGCCGCCCGACGTCTCGAACGGGTAAGGGCCGTAAAGGCTTTCGATGAAGTCGAGGATCTCCGGCAGACGCCGCTCGGACTCCCGGTTGCGTTCGGCGTTCGGGGCGAAGGCACTGATCAACGGGGTGCCGTTGGCACGACGCTGCTCCAGGAAGCTGAACTTGTCGATCGCGATCGTGGTCAGATAACCGAGCACCGGTTGGCTCACCGCCCAGCCGACGGTGCGCCGGTCGCCCCGCACCTCGTCCTGGGTGCGCACGCCGTTGGCGATCACCTCCCACTCGGCCGGGACCGTCGCGCGCACCGCGAAGGTCGCCTTGTCCAGCGGAGTGTCGTTGAGCGGGTACCAGGTAGCGGCGGAGTGCGGCTCGCCCGCGGCGAACGCGCCGCCGCTCGGCGCGTAGGTCCAGCCGTTGCCCTCGGTGTTCTCGGCGACGCCCGCGTAGTCCACCGTCACCGTGAACGGCACACCGGGCAGCAACGGCACCGGCGGCGTCACGGTGAGTTCGTGCTCGCCGTTGCGGTCGAACGCGGCGGACAGGTTGTTCACCGACACCGTGCGCACCGCGGGGCCCGCGAAATCCAGGTTGAACACGCGCAACACCTGGGTGGCGACGGCGTCGATCCGGGTGGATCCGGCGAGGTGATGACTCGGCGGGTCGTAGTCGATGGTGACGTCGTAGTGCTGGACGTCGTAGCCGCCGTTGCCGTCCAGCGGGTAGTACGGATCACCGAGGCCGGGCGCACCGACCGTCGGATCGGCGAGCGGATCGGCCGTAGCCGGAACCGAGACGGTGACCAGCGCCGCGGCAACCGCGGCACCCACCAAGCCGGCGAACCTCATACGCACACCACCCCTTTTTCTGCCGCCGGGCATTTTTTCGGTACGGGCGTACCGAGCCTCGGTGGATGGTAATCGGTTCAGTCGGCGCTGCCCGTCAGTGCCACCGACGCGCCGAGGCCGACGATCATCACGCCGCCCGCGCCGCCGACCGCTTCCAACCTACGCGGCGAGCGGGCGAACCACGACCGCGCGGAGGCCGCGAGCAGCGCCCATGCGCTGTCCGATATCGCCGCGATGACCAGGAACAAAGAGCCCAGTATCAGGAACTGCAGCTGCAACGAACCTGCCGCGGGATCGGCGAAATGCGGCAGGATCGCCGCGAAGAAGACGATGGCCTTCGGGTTGGTCAGCCCGACCAGCATGCTCTGCCGCACCACCTTCGTCGTCGGCGTGGCGGGAACCTCGGCGCCCAGCGCGGCGCGCAGCGACTTGCGCTCGCGGATCGCCTGGATACCGATGTAGATCAGATACAGCGCACCGGCGAACTTGATCGCCGCGAGCGCGAAGGCCGAGGCCATGAGCAGCGTGCCTAGGCCCACCGCGACCAGCAGCAGCACGAAGAACACGCCGAGGCAGTGCCCGAGCACCGAGAGCAGTGCCGCGCGCCTGCCGAGGGTCAGCGCCCGACCGATGGTGAACAGCACCCCGGGGCCGGGCACGATGATGAGAACGACCGCCGCGGCCAGAAACGCCAGCAGGTTGGACAGGGGAACCATCTTCGGAGTCTATGCGCTGCCGCAACCCGAATTAAGGGAGATCGCAACCGGACTCGGCGGCCGCCGGTCAGGAACCGAGGTCGTCGGGCAGCTGGTGCGGATCCAGCAGCAGGCGCTTGGCCGGCGCCCGGCGCACCTTGTCGGCGAGCGCCAGGTTGTCGGTGAGCAGCCGCCATTCGACGTCACTGATCGCGCTCCTGGCCCGCTCGATGACGGTTTCGTCGGTGGTGCCCCAGGCGATCGGCATAGCGCTGACCGACTGCCAGCGCTCCCCGACCTGACGCGGCGCCCGATCGGTGCGCACCGCGACCGCGGGCACCCGCTCCCCAGCCTTCGCCGGATGCCCCGGCAACGTGCGAACCTTCCGGGTCACCAGCGCGTAGTGCGAATCGGCGGCACCGGGCTTGGCGACATCGACCAGCGCCAGCAACACCACCCCGGACGGGTTGGTCTCCGAGATCACCGCGGCCACCAGCTCGCCGTCGGCGTACAGCTTGTCCATGCTGGCGTGGCGCGATGCCCATATCGCGACCCAGATCGACACCACCGCGCCGAGCACGAAGGCGACCGCGAGAAGGTACGCCCACGGGTGGTCGAGCCAGATCAGATAGGCCGCACCGGTGGTCGCGATGACCGCCGCCGCGATCGCCATGACGCGCAGTCGACGCTGGTCGGCGAACACTTCGTTGACCGCATGGGCATGTTTGCGGTCGACCGGGAATTCGAAGCGTCGCACGTCCCTATTCCTAGCACAGTTTTCGGAGGAGTTGCCTCCGCTTATCCGATGGCCGGACCGAGCAGGTCATCCGCGTCGGTGATGCGGTAGGCATACCCCTGTTCGGCGAGAAAACGCTGACGATGCGCGGCGTATTCGGCATCGAGGGTGTCCCTGGCCACCACCGAGTAGAAATGGGCTTGGCCGCCATCGTGTTTCGGCCGCAGCAAACGCCCGAGGCGCTGCGCCTCCTCCTGCCGCGAACCGAACGTGCCCGAAACCTGCACCGCGACCGAGGCTTCCGGCAGGTCGATGGAGAAGTTCGCCACCTTGCTCACCACAAGCACCGGGATCTCGCCCTGCCGGAACGCCTCGAAAAGCTCTTCCCGCTCTTTGGTTTTCGTCGAACCCTGGATCACCGGCGCCTGCAGCGCGGCGCCCAATTCGTCGAGCTGGTCCAGATACGCACCGATCACCAGCGTCGGCGCGTCCACGTGCTTGGCCAGGATCGACTGCACCACCGGAATTTTCGTGTGTGCGGTCGAGCACAATTTGTAGCGCTCCTCCGGCTCCGCGGTGGCGTAGGCCATTCGCTCGGCGTCGGTGAGCGTCACCCGCACCTCGACGCAGTCGGCGGGCGCGATCCAGCCCTGCGCCTCGATGTCCTTCCACGGCGCGTCGTAGCGCTTCGGGCCGATCAGCGAGAAGACGTCGCCCTCGCGGCCGTCCTCGCGCACCAGGGTCGCGGTGAGGCCGAGGCGCCGGCGCGACTGCAGGTCGGCGGTCATCCGGAACACCGGGGCGGGCAGCAGATGCACCTCGTCGTAGATGACCAGGCCCCAGTCGCGGCTGTCGAAGAGCTCCAGGTGCTTGTACTCGCCCTTGGTCCGCCGGGTGATCACCTGATAGGTCGCGATGGTGACGGGGCGGATCTCCTTGCGCTCACCCGAGTACTCGCCGATCTCGTCCTCGGTGAGCGAGGTGCGGGCCAGCAGCTCACGCCGCCACTGCCGACCGGCCACGGTATTGGTGACCAGGATCAACGTGGTCGCCTTCGCCTTGGCCATCGCGGCAGCGCCGACCATGGTCTTGCCCGCGCCGCACGGCAGCACGACGACGCCGGAGCCACCCGCCCAGAACGAGTCGGCGGCCAGCTCCTGGTAGTCGCGCAGCTGCCACTCGTGCTCGCCGTAGTCCAGCTCGATCGGGTGGGCCTCGCCGTCGACGTAACCGGCCAGGTCCTCGGCGGGCCAGCCGATCTTCAACAGCATCTGCTTGATCCGGCCGCGCTCGGAGGCGTGCACGATCACCGTGTCGTCGTCGAGCCTGGCCCCGAGCATCGGAGCGATCTTCTTGTGCCGCAGCACCTCTTCGAGCACCGCGCGGTCCAGGCTGACCAGCGTCAACCCGTGCGCCGGATGCTTGACCAGCTGCAGCCGCCCGTACCTGGCCATGGTGTCCACCACGTCCACCAGCAGCGGTTGCGGCACCGCGTACCGGGAGAAGCTCACCAGCGCGTCCACCACCTGCTCGGCGTCGTGCCCCGCCGCCCGCGCGTTCCACAGCGCCAATGGCGTCACCCGATAGGTGTGCACGTGCTCGGGCGCCCGCTCCAGCTCGGCGAACGGCGCGATGGCCTGCCGCGCCGCATCGGCCAACTCGTGGTCGACCTCCAGCAGCAGCGTCTTATCACTCTGCACAATCAGCGGACCGTCCGTCACAGCCCCTCCTCGCCTCGATTCCCCCCATTCTCCCCGAACCCCCCGACACCCCCACACCGCCGGTACCCCTGACCACGGGCATTGCCCGCGCGAGCGGGTCAGTTGGGGCCGGAGGAGGGCTCGAACGACCGCTGGAATTCGGGGGGCCAGTGGGGGGAGGGGGTGGTGGGGTCGGTGTTGAGGCGGGCGGCGCGCCAGTGGTCGCGGCGGCGGCCGCGTTGCAGGCTGCCAAGGCGCGAGAGGCCCTCGTAGTGGAAGCCGTTGCGGCGGACGACGGCGGCCGAGGGGTAGTTGCCGACGAACGCGCGCCAGCTGATTCGTTGCAGGCCGAGGCGGTCAGGGCGGAAGCCGAAGTCGCAGACCAGGGCGACGGACTGGGTCATCAGTCCGCGCGAACGGACCCGCGGCGCCAGCCAGTAACCGATCTCGGCACTGGATTCGTCGCGCTCGCCGAGGCCGATCATGCCGACAACGGGACCGTCCGCGTGCTCGCGCACCGCCCAGGTGGGGCTTTTACCCGCCCAACCCGGCCCGACGATGTCCTCGACGAAGGTCTTGGCGTTGTCGCGGGTGTAGGGCACCGGGATGGTCACCCACTCGCCGATAGACGGATGCTGACAGCACTCGGTGATGGCGTCGATGTCCGCGCCCGTTGGGGTCGACAGCCACACTGTTCCGTTCGTCAGCACCTGTGGGTCCATCGAGTCATGTTGTCATGAACAGCACCGACAGTTCATCGGGTTTCTCGCGCGTCGCCTCGCCGACACCGACGTAAAAGCCGTCTAGGACAGATCGTAGAATCGTCTCGATGGTTGCCGCTCTGCTTGCCGGACAGTTCGAATCACATCGAGCGCATCTGCTCTCGGTCGCGTATCGGCTGACGGGCAGCGTCGGCGACGCCGAGGACGCGGTGCAGGAGAGCTGGCTGCGTCTGGCGGGGGCGCACCAATCCGAGATCGACGACCTGCGCGCCTGGTTGACCACGGTGGTGAGCCGAATCTGCCTGGACCGCCTGCGCAGCGCGGCCGTGCGCCGGGAAAGCTATGTGGGGCAATGGCTGCCGGAGCCCGTGGTGAGCGCGCGTACCCGGTCCAGCGCGCCCGACCCGCTCGAGGTCGTGGTCCGCAATCAGGACTATCGCCTCGCCGCCCTGGTCGTGCTCGACCACCTGACGCCACCGCAACGCGTGGCTTTCGTACTGCACGAAGGCCTTTCGGTGCCGTTCGGCGAGATCGCCGAGCTGCTGGAGGTGTCGCCGGAGGCGGCCCGCCAGCTCGCCGCCCGCGCGCGCAAGGCCGTGGCGAACACCCCGCCGCCGGTACCCGACGCCGAGCACGAGGCGGCCGTGCACCGCTTCCTCGACGCGTTGGGTTCGGGCGACGTGCGCGCGGTTGCCGCTGCGCTGCACCCGGATTCGATCATGATCGGCGACGCGAACGGCACCACGTCCACCGCGATCAACATGCTGCGGGGCGCGGACCGGATCGCGCGCTTCGCCCTCGGCATCGTGCACAAGTACGGCGTCTCGCGCGACGCGGTGGACCCGCTGTTCACCACCGAGCTCGTTTCCGTGAACGGTCAGCTCGGCGTGGCGTTCACCGCGGCCGACACCGACCGCCCGGCGCGCGTGATCGGATTCACTATCCGCGACGGACTGGTCTGGGGCACCTACGACCTCGCGAATCCGGCGAAACTCACCGGCGTGCGGCTGAGCTGAGGCAATCCCCTACCGCCCGGCCGTCCTCCGGCGGCCCTGGCCCGCACCGAATTCACTACGCTGCGAATATGCCTCCGCAACCTGCCACCGTTGCCCGCCTGCGCCCGTTCGCCGCCACGATCTTCGCCGAGATGACCGAGCTCGCGGTGCGCCACGACGCGGTCAATCTCGGGCAGGGCTTCCCGGACACCGACGGGCCCGCCGGCATGCTCGAGGTGGCCAGGCAGTCCATCGCCGACGGCCTCAACCAGTACCCGCCGGGCCGGGGCAGGCCGGAGCTGCGCCGCGCCATCGCGGCCGATCGGGCCCGTCGCTACGGCACCGAGTACGACCCCGACAGCGAGGTGCTGGTGACCGTCGGCGCTACCGAGGCGATCGCCGCCGCGATCCTCGGGCTGGTCGAGCCGGGCGCGGAAGTGGTGCTGATCGAACCGTACTACGACTCCTACGCCGCGGCCGTCGCGCTGGCGGGCGCCCAGCGCCGGACCGCGCACCTGGTCGCCGACGGTGACCGCTTTGTGCTCGACCTGGACAGCCTGCGCGCCGCCGTCACTCCGGCGACCAGGATGCTGGTGGTCAATTCACCGCACAACCCGACCGGCACCGTGCTCGGCCGGGCCGATCTGCTGGCGATCGCCGAAATCGCCTGCGAGCACGACCTTCTGGTGCTCACCGACGAGGTTTACGAGCATCTGGTGTTCGACGGCGCCGAGCACATCAGCCTGGCCACGCTGCCCGGCATGGCCGAGCGCACCGTCGTGGTGTCCAGTGCCGCGAAGACCTTCAACGTCACGGGCTGGAAGATCGGCTGGGCGTGCGGCCCCAAGGAATTGATCGACGGCGTGCTGGCCGCCAAGCAGTTCCTGACCTTCGTCGGCGGCGGCCCGTTCCAGCCCGCGATCGCCCACGCGTTGAACAACGAGCTGGACTGGGTGGCAGGTCTGCGAGACGACCTGTCCGAGAAGCGGGTTCGCCTCTCCGCCGCGCTCGCCGACACCGGGTTCGCCGTGACCTACAGCGCGGGCGGCTATTTCGTCTGCGGCGACATCACCCCGCTCGGCTCGGCCGACGGCCTGGCCTTCTGCCGCGAGCTGCCCAAGCGTCTCGGGGTCGCCGCGGTGCCGCTCAGCGTGTTCGCCGATGCCGCCGCCGCATGGAATCACCTGGTGCGCTTCACCTTCTGCAAGCGCGACGAGACGATCGACGAGGGCGTCCGCCGGCTCCGCGCCGGCATTCGCTGACCACTCGGAAAACTTGACATACCCTGTCAGGGTTCGCTGGCAGGGTAGGTCGCATGGTGACGCAATACTTCACGGCAACGACCCTCGACGGCTATCTCGCGGACGAGCACAACTCGCTCGACTGGCTGTTCACCGTCGCGGCGGCCGACGAGATGGCCGAAAACAATGTCGCCGAATTCATCGACGGCATCGGTGCGATGTGCATGGGCGCGACCACGTACGAATGGATTCTGGCCAACGACGAACCCGAGAACTGGCACAAGTCCTACGGCGATCGGCCGTGCTGGGTCTTCACTCACCGCGAGCTGCCCGTCATCCCCGGCGCGAACCTGCGTTTCGTGTCCGGTGCGGTCGAGCCGGTGCACAGGGACATGCTCGCCGACGCGGGCGATCGCAACATCTGGGTGCTCGGCGGCGGTGAGCTGGCAGGCCAGTTCGCCGACGCGGGTCTGCTCGACGAGATCATCGCGGGCATCGCGCCGGTCACCCTCGGCGCGGGGGCGCCGCTGCTGCCCCGGCGCATCCACTCCGATCGGCTCGAACTGGTCGATGTCACCCGGTTCGGGCAGTTCGCGCAGCTGACGTACCGGCTCAAGTGATCTGACCGCGTGGTTCCGGTCGCCGGCGCGCCTGCGGCGCATGCCAGTGGAAACGCAGTGCGAGCAGACGAAACCCGATGGCGCCCAAGGCCGCCAGCGCACCGGTCCACGCGCGGTAGAGATCGAAATGCAGCAGCACCGCGGTGCAGACCGCGCCGAGCAGCGCCGGCACGGCGTAGATCTGGTCGGGCCGAAGCACATTCGGCGTCTGCCCGCCGAGCAGATCGCGGATGACACCCCCGCCGATCGCGGTGACCAGGCCGAGCAGTGCGGCCGATGGCGCGCCCGCGCCCGCGGTGTAGGCGACGACGGTGCCTGTCACACAGAACAATCCGAGACCGAACGCGTCGGCCACCTCGAGCGGGCCCTTGGTCAGCCGCCGCGACGGATGCCAGAAGAAGATCACCAGCGCGGCGAGCAGCGCGGTCCACAGATAGCTCAGATCCACGAAGGCCGCGGGCGGGGTGCGCCCGATCAGCAGATCCCGGATGACACCGCCGCCGAGCGCCGTGCTGCAGGCCAGCACGACGATGCCGAATATGTCGAAATCCCGGCGCACCGCGAGCAGCGCGCCCGAACTCGCGAACGCGAAGACCCCGAACAACTCCCCGACATGCTGCACCGCACCGACCGCCGACCCGAAATACCCGGCCAGCGCCACACCCCCCGCACCGAATTCCACCATGCCGCTCACCGTGCCACACCCCGCCCCGTTCGGTCGCGCACCACGAGCGACCGAATGAGCAGGTCAGGCCGGAGTGGGTCGGGCGCGGTCGGTGGCGACGAAGACGGCGATGACGCCGAGCATCGTTCCCATCAGGTAGCGCTGCACCCGCAGCCACAGCGGGCGACCGGTCAGAAAGGTCGCGATGCCGCCCGCGCCGAGCACGATCATGCCGTTCACCGTCAGCGCCACCGCGATCTGCACCGCGCCGAGGCACAGGCTCTGCAACCAGACTTGGCCGTGGCCGGGCACCACGAACTGCGGGATCAACGCCATGTACATGATCGCGATCTTCGGATTCAGCAGGTTGGTGACCAAGCCCATGGTGAACAGCCGCCGAGCCGGATCCGCGGGCAGCGCCGCGGGCGCGAACACCGAGGTGCCGCCGGGCCGCAACGCCTGCCAGGCCAGCCAGAGCAGATAGGCCGCACCGGCCAGCTTCACCGCCAGGTAGAGGCCGGGCACCACCGCGAACACCGCGGTGATCCCGGCAACCGCCGCGATCAGATACACCCCGAATCCCGCGGCGACGCCGCCGAGCGACACCAGCCCGGCCCGCCTGCCCTGCGCCACCGTGCGCGACACCAGATACATCATGTTCGGCCCCGGCGTCAGCACCATGCCCAACGCCACCGTCGCCACCCCGAGCACCGCCGCCATCTCGATCACACCGCCGATTCTCGCCGAGCCGCGGACCGCGCGTCGCGGTCCACTTTTCGGTTGCTGGACCCACCGACCGCCGGCTGCCCCTCCGCGGCGGACGGGCAGCCGAATCCGGCACGGCCGTCAGCGCTTACGGCGCTCCGCGACCGCGTCGGCGAGCCGCTCGAGCTGGCCCGCGGTGGTTTCCCAATCCAGGCAGGCGTCGGTGATGGACTGCCCGTAGGTGAGCTCGTCGGAGCGTCCGAGGGTGAGGTCCTGCCTGCCCGCGACGAGGAAGCTCTCCAGCATCACCCCGACCACGCCGGGTTCCCCGGCGGCCAGCCGCTGCGCGATATCGGTCACCACGTCGACCTGCTTGTTGTGGTCCTTGTTGCTGTTGCCGTGGCTGGCGTCGACGACAAGCCGCTGCGGCAGCGCCGCCTTCTCCAACCGCAGACAGGCCTCGGTCACCGAGGCGGCGTCGTAGTTCGGGCCGCTGCTGCCACCGCGCAGAATCACGTGGCAGTCCGGGTTACCAGTGGTCTGGATCAGCGCCGCTCGGCCGTGGAGGTCGGTGCCGGGGAACACGTGGCTGGCCGCCGCGGCGCGCACGCCGTCGACCGCGACCTGCACGTCGCCGTCGGTGCCGTTCTTGATGCCGACCGGCATGGACAGCGCGCTGCTCAACTGCCGGTGCACCTGGCTGGCCGCGGTGCGCGCGCCGATGGCGCCGTAGGAGACCAGGTCCGCGATGTACTGCGGGGTGATCGGGTCGAGGAACTCGCACGCCACCGGCAGCCCGAGGGCGGTGATGTCGACGAGCAGTTTGCGGCCGATGCCGAGACCGGTGTTGACGTCGAAGGAGCCGTCCAGGTGCGGATCGTTGATCAGGCCCTTCCAGCCGAGCGTGGTGCGCGGCTTCTCGAAGTACACCCGCATCACCACGTGCAGCCGATCGTCGAGTTCGGCGGCCTTGGCGGCCAGCCTGTGCGCGTAGTCCAGCGCCGCGGCGGGATCGTGCACCGAGCAGGGGCCGACGATCACCATGAGGCGATCGTCGGCGCCGTTGAGCACGTCGACGGTGGCGGCACGGCCCTTGCGGACGGTGTCGGCCAGCTCGTCGGTGATCGGGTGCACGCGACGGACCTCGGCGGGCGAGCGCAGCGGGCTGACGCTCATGGTGCGCTGGTCATCCAGGTCCGCGTGCATCGCGGTGCGATTCGACGAGGCGTGCTGCTCGGTCGAGGAGAGGGCGTGCCGTGAATCTATGGCGGCAGCTCGGGTCATGGTCGTGGGTTCCTTTTCTCAGGCCGACCCACGGACGTGAAACCCCGTCGAGCCGGTCCATATCCGGCTCGGGGTGGAATGTCGTCAGCGCATGTGGTTGCCGCAGACCAGCCCACCCAGGGCCGGCTTGCTAAACCAGAAATACACGCGCTGCACGTCGGCGACTGTACCAGGTCGGGAGTTCACCCCCATTGACCCGGGGTGTAGTCGCCCGCGGGGGTGCGGGCGATGACGTTCATCCGATTCCAGGCGTTGATCATCGCGATGGCGGCGATGAGCGCGGCGATCTGGTCCTCGTCGTAGTGCTTGGCCACCTCCTGCCACACCTCGTCGCTGACGCCGCGCCCGTCCCCGATCCGAGTGGCCTCTTCGGTGAGCGCCAGCGCGGCGCGCTCGGCCTCGGTGAAGACGGTGGCCTCCGGCCAGGCGGCGACCAGGTTGAGCCGCACCGAGGTCTCCCCGGCGTGCGCGGCGTCCTTGGTGTGCATGTCGGTGCAGTAGCCGCAACCGTTGATCTGGCTGGCCCGGATCTTGACCAGCTCGTAAGTCGTTGCGGGCAGCGTGGATTCGTTGATCACCCGGCCCGCGGTGGTGAGCCGCTTGACGAAGCTGGCCGCGACGCGGTTGCCGAAGAGGTTGAAACGAGCGCTCATGATGTCTGCCTTCTTTCTGGTTCCTGCCGTGCGGGACGGTGCTACAGAGACGACGGCGCAGCGACGCGAGGTGTGACATCGCCGTGTGAGTGATGTGGACCACTCACCGCCACCTCGCTACTCGCGGCGCGTCCAGCCCGCGGCGCACTGGGGAACCGAAGGCGCTACCCGCCGAAGTCGTAGCTGACGCCGGTCAGCTTCTCCGACAACTCCCACAGCCCGCGCGCGACGGCTTCGTCACGAGCCGCCCGCGACGAGCCAGAGACTCCGGGGTAGCCGCGCAGTCCGCCGAGGCCGGTCGGGCCGTAGTAGCTGCCCGGCGCCACCGGCGTGGTCGCCACGTACAGCGTTGGCAGCGCGCCCATTTCGGCACTTTGCGCGAGCAGCCGGTTGCCCAGCCACATCACTCGGTCCTGGATCGACTCGGTGTGCGACTGCAATTCGGTCGAGGCGTAGCCGGGATGCGCGGCGACCGAGATCGTCGAGGAGCCCGCGGCGGTGAGCCTGCGCTGCAACTCGAAGGCGAACAGCAGGTTGGCCAGCTTCGCCTGGCCGTAGGCCTGCCAGCGCTGGTACCTGCGGCGTTCCCAGTTCAGGTCGTCGAGGTCGATCTTGCCGATCACGTGCGCACCGCTGGCCACGGTGACCACCCGCTGCGAGATCTTGGGCAGCAGCAGCCCGGTCAGCGCGAAGTGCCCGAGATGGTTTGTGCCCACCTGCATTTCGAAGCCGTCGGCGGTGCGCAGCTCGGGCAGCGCCATCACCCCGGCGTTGTTGATCAGCACGTCGGCCCCCTCGCTGGCCGCGGCGAACTCGCGGATCGAGGCCAGGTCCGCGAGATCCAGCCTGCGCACGACCGCGCGCTCCCCCAGGTCCGCGGCCACACGCTCCCCTTTGGCCACGTTGCGGCAGGCCAGCACCACCCGCGCCCCGGCCCGGGCGAGCGCACGCGCGGTGACGGCCCCCAACCCGCTGTTCGCGCCGGTCACGATGAAGGTGCGTCCGGTCTGGTCGGGCATGTTCGAGGTGTCCCACCTGCTCATAGCGACCGAGTCTAAACGGACACGCGACCTTCCTCCCGGCCGCGCGACCAGCGGTCATAGCCGTCGTAGCCGTGCCGAACCGAGTGAGATAGGGTTGCCTAACCTATATCTGCCGGGCTTCGCGCACCGCGCTCGGCTCGAATCATCTGTGAGGCAAGACCGTGACTTCGACATCCACCACGCATCGCGATGGCTATGTCGGCTTCCCCGACGAGGCCGCCGACGCCTACCGAGCAGCCGGATACTGGACCGGGCGCCCGCTGGCCGATCTGCTGCGCGACACCGCGAAGCGGCATCCGCACCGGCCCGCGCTGCTCGACGCCGAACAGACGCGCAGCTACGCCTGGCTCGACGCCGAAGCCGACCGGATGGCGCACGGCCTGCTGGCACTGGGCATCGCGCCGGGCGACCGGGTGGTGGTGCAACTGCCGAACGTGCCCGAATTCCTGACCGTGCTCTTCGGCGCGCTGCGCGCTGGCATCATTCCGGTGCTGACGCTGCCCGCCCACCGCAGGGCCGAAATCGAGCATCTGGCAGCGCTTTCCGAGGCCGTCGCCTACATCATCGTCGACCGGCTCGGCGACTTCGACTATCGCGAGCTGGCCGAGTCGGTACGGGCCGCGGTACCGACGCTGCGGCATGTGCTCGTGGTCGGCGAGCCCGGCGCCGGAACCGACCTGGCCTCGGTGCCCCGCGGGGGCGAGACACTGCCGCCGATCGATCCGAGCGATATCGCGCTGATGCTCGTCTCCGGCGGGACAACGGGTCTGCCGAAGCTCATCGCGCGCACCCATGACGACTACGCCTACAACGCCACCGCGAGCGCCGCGATCTGCGAGCTCACCGCGGACGACGTCTACCTGGCCACCTTGCCTGCCGCACACAACTTTCCACTCGCCTGCCCCGGCATCCTCGGCACCGTGAGCGTCGGCGGCGCGGTGAGCTTCATCACCGACCCCAGCCCGGAGAGCGCATTCGCGGCGATCGAACGGCACCGGGTGACGGTCACCGCCGTGGTGCCGCCGCTGGCCCAACTGTGGTGTGCCGCAACCGAATGGGAGGAGGCCGACCTGAGTTCGCTGCGCCTGCTCCAGGTCGGCGGCGCGAAGCTGGCCGAGGTCAACGCGCGCGAGGTGACCCCCGCGCTGGGCGCCACCCTGCAACAGGTCTTCGGCATGGCCGAGGGCCTGCTCAACTACACCCGGCTCGACGACGACACCGAACTGCTGTGCACCACGCAGGGCCGAGCGCTCTCACCCGACGACGAGATCCGGGTGGTCGACGCCGACGGCAACGATGTGCCGCCGGGCGCGGAGGGCGAGCTGTTGACCAAGGGCCCCTACACGATTCGCGGCTACTACCGTGCGCCCGAGCACAACGCCCGCGCCTTCACCCCCGACGGCTACTACCGCAGCGGCGATCTGGTGCGCAGGCTGCCGAGCGGCCATCTGATCGTGTCCGGCCGGATCAAGGACGTGATCAATCGCGGCGGCGAGAACATCTCCTGCGACGAACTCGAGGAGCACCTGCTCGCGTACCCGGCGGTGCGGCACGCCGCCGCGGTCGGCCTGCCCGATCCCACGCTCGGCGAAAAGGTCTGCGCCGTCCTCGTCGTCGACGGCGACATGCCGACGCTGGTCGAGATCAAGACCTTCCTGATCGAGCGCGGGCTGGCCACCTACAAACTGCCCGACGTGCTCCGTCGCGCCGACAGCCTGCCCGTCACCGCCGTCGGCAAGATCGACAAAAAGGTGCTGCGCGCCCGCGAAGGATGAGCGAACAGAAAACGGGCAGTGCACCTTTCGGCGTACTGCCCGTCACACTGTCAGGCGCGCACCACGTAGGGCGCGATGCTGCCGAGCTTTTCGCAGGTCTCCTCGAACTCCCGGTCCGGGCGCGATTGCCCGACGATGCCGGCACCGGCGCGCAGCCAGGCGCCCTCGGTGTTCTGGTAGACCGCGCGCAGCACCAGCGTCGCCTCCAGCGCACCGGTGGGCGAAACCGTCACCACCGCACCGGAATACAGGCCACGCGGGTCGTGATCGAGCCGGAACACCGAATCGATGCCCTCCCGCTTGGGAATGCCCGAGGCGGTGACCGAGGGGAACAGCACCTCGAGTGCGTCCCAGCTGCTCCGGTCGGCGGCCAGGCGGCCGCGCACCGTGGACGCGAGATGCTGCACGCTGCCGCGCTCGCGCACCACCATGAAATCGGAGACCGCCGGGGTACCCGGGTCGGCCACCTCGGCGATCTCCGCGAACGACGTGCGCACCGAAATGGCGTGCTCCACGATCTCTTTCGGGTCGCTGACCAGGTCGGCACGGGCCGCCATATCGACGGCCTCGCCGCGGCCGAAGGCGCGGGTGCCCGCCAGCGGTTCCGTGGTCACCACCCGGTTCTCGTCGACCGAGGCGACCAGTTCCGGGCTGAAGCCCGCCGCCTCGAGGCCGCCGAGGCGCAGCAGGAACGAGCGCGCGGGGGTGTTGTTCGCCCGGCCGAGCCGGTAGGTCGCAGGCACGTCCACCACGAACGGCAGATCGACCTTCCTGGACAGGATCACCTTCTGGTACCGGCCCGCCTGGATCTCGCCGACCGCCTCGGCCACCCGGTCCCGATACCCGGTCGGGTCGATCCGGACATCGGCGGGATGCGCCTGCGGCAGTTCGGATTCCTGCGACTCGGCGATCAGGCTGTGGATGTCGCCGGTCTCGGTCGGGGTGGCGCCGGAGACCCGGACGCCCGAGGCGCCGACCCGGACCTCGATCCGGGGAACCATCAAGTGCGCCACCGTCGTCCGCGGATCGAGGTGTTCGGTCGCGGCGAACGCCCATGCGCAGAACTCGAATCCGATCCAGCCGTAGGCGTTGCGCCCGGCCAACGGGAGCTCACGCAGCGCCCGATCGATGACGGTGGCGGGGCTGCCCTCCCACTTGCTGGTGGTCGTCTTCCCGTCCCAGGTGACCCGCAGCTCTTCGACATCCAATTCGATGCCACCGATCGGATCGGCGGCGAAGACCCATTCGCCCGGGCTCTCGTACATGACGTACTCACCGAACCGATCAGCCCCCGCCAGTCGGGACATCGCTGCCGCCGGATCGGTTACATACTCCACCCGCAAGCGTTCGTCCGTGGTCGACAACGATCCTCCAAAAGCTCAAAACTGGCTGACTTGGAGGTAAGGTTAGCATTACCTGATTCAAGAAGAGCTGTGCTGGCGAACACAGCCGAAAACCCACGGAAGCCTAGTTCGACGGTACTGCCAGGGCCGAGCGCTCGACGCTCAGCAAACTCTCTGCACTGTGCTCGGCGTGATAGGCGGCACCACCGCCGCGCAACCCGAACAGCCGCTTCGAGTAGAGCAGCCAGATCACCGCGACAACGTTGATCAGCAGGGCGCCGACCCGCAGCACGGTCACCTTCTCGGTCAACTCGTAGATCTCCAGCGGCAGAAACAGACTCGTCGCGACAACCGCGAAATACTCACCCCAGCGCTTCATCAGCCACAGGCCGCTCGCCTCGATCACCTGCAGCCCGGCGTAGGCGAAGACGCCGAGCGCTACCCACAGCAGGGTCGTGTTCGACAGCGAGAACGCCTCATCGATCAAGCGCACCAGCTTCGAACGGTCGATATCCCAGCCGAGTTGGTCGGCCAGCGGGCGCAGCAGCGGCAGGTCCCGATCGAAGGCCGCGCGCATCGTCTCGCGCGAGGACCGGAACTTCAGCACCCCGAACGCGGCGGCCACCAGCACCAGCCCGCGCAGCAGCCGTTCGATCGCCAGCACGCGCATCAACCAGCGGTCGCGCAGCAGCCGTCCGCGCGGCACCTCCGGCGCGTGCTCGGCGGGCCCGGACCCCACCGGGTCACCCGGCACAAACGTGCCACAGCGCAGGCAGCGCCACGCCACCCCGGCCACGGTGTCCACCCGCAGCCGCGCGGCCAGCTCCGGCTCCTCCGGCTGGTAGGTGTAGTGACCGTGCCAGCCGCACGCGCGCAACGCCCAGTCCATCCGCGCAGCCTAATTCGGCATGCGCACCCGACCTCGGATCGGCGCGGCAAGTCGATCTAGTTGCAATGGAAACGAACCTGCGACCCCGCGGCCCCGCCGCGACCTATGATCCAGTCCAACGCACATAGTGATCCTGCCCCGACGCAACACGTCAGCACCGCATGAGTACGGGAAGCTCGCCGGAACGGGCCGAGCCGAATCCGCGCTGACCGCCGACGCGACCGCGATGGCACCGGAGGGCGCGGAGACGGAACAGGATCTTCGTCGGAGGGACCGGGTCATGATCGAGCACCGTGGCGGATCGCCCGCGGATATCCAGCCGGGATCGGCGCCGGAATCGGTGGTGGCCCTGGTCGACGCGGCCTCCGCGGTGGAGCGCGAGCTGATCGGGAACTGGCTCGGCAACGGCGGCATCGCCGGCGAATTCGGCAGCACCGCGCCGGTCACCCAGCTGGATCTGGACGCGGGCGCGATCGCGGCCCGGCTGGTCGGCAGGCACGACGATCCCCTCGTCGTTCCGGTGCGCGTGCTCTGGCTGCCCCCCGAACGCGACGGCGTGCGCCGGATCACCTTCGCCGACATGGCATTGCTCACCAATCCGCGCAAGCCGAACCGGCTCGCCCAGCGCAAACTGGTCGGCCAGCCGAACCGGCACGTGGTGCTCACCGGAGCGCCCGCGCTACTCAGCGAGTTGCGCGCGAACAATCCCGAAGCGGCGGCCCTGTTCGCGAAGGGCACGGCGGAACCGTTCGCCCGCGCCATCGTGCGCGCCGCCGTGGTCGCTTTGGAGCGGGCCGAACGCACCATCATCGGCGACCGCTACAAGGTGCCCCGGCTGGTCGCCGAGGAGATCCTCGACTCCCCCGACTTCCTGCGCAGGCTCGAACTCATCGCCGACCAGATCGGCGCGAGCCCGCACGAGGTGTATCGCCGGGCGGAAAAGGCGCTGAACGAACTCGTCGCCGCGCAAAGCAGATTGGTCTCCGACCTGTTCACCCAGGCGATGCGGCCCATCCACGCCTCGACCTGGAAGGTCGACTCCGACGATTCCGGCCTGGCCGGTCTGCGCGACCTGAATCGGCGCTTCCCGCTGGTGTTCCTGCCCTCGCACCGGTCCTACGTCGACGCGTTCGTGCTCGGTGATGTGCTGGCCCGCAACGACTTCCCGCCCAACCATGTGATCGGCGGAGCCAACCTCAGCTTCTGGCCGATGGGCCCGATCGCCCGCCGCACCGGAACCGTGTTCATCCGCCGCAGTTTCGGCGACGACGAGGTGTACAAGGCGGTGGTCGAAGAGTACTTCGCCTACCTGCTCGCCAAACGATTCAACCTGGAGTGGTACTTCGAGGGCGGGCGCACCCGCACCGGCAAGCTGCGGCCACCGCGTTACGGGCTGCTGAATTACCTTGCCTCGGCGGTGCGTTCACATCGGGTCGAGGACGTCATGCTGGTGCCGGTCTCGATCACCTACGAGCGACTCAACGAGCTGGGCGCCATCGCCACCGAGCAGGTCGGCGGCAAGAAGAAGCCAGAGGGGCTCACCTGGCTGGCCCGGTACGTGCGCAGCCAGCAGCATTCGGCCGGGCACGTGTATGTGCGCTTCGGCGAACCGCTCTCGGCCCGGGATCGGCTTGCCGCGCACGGCGATCCGCTCACCACGCCGCCGCTGACCATTCCGCTGCATCGCACCGAGCCCGCGCCGATCGGGCACACCGAACTCGGGCAGGGCGTGCCGGACACCCCTGAGATCGCCGAACTGGAGCGCAAAGCCGTGCAGCGGTTGGCGTTCGAGATCGCCGTCGGCATCAACGCGGTCACCCCGGTGACGGTCAACGCGCTGGTCACCCTGGCGCTGCTCGGCGTGCACGAGCGCGCGCTCACCCTCGGCGAGGTGCGCACGGTGCTCGCGCCCGTGCTCGGTTACATCGAGAAGCGCGGCCTGCCACACGGTGAACTCGCCGCGCTGCGCGACGACCAGGGCCTTGCCGTTGTGCTGGAACAACTCTCGCTGGCCAAGGTGGTCACCGTGTACCGCGGCGGACTGGAGCCGGTGTACTCGATCGAGGCGGGCGCGCACCTGGAAGCCGCGTTCTACCGCAACAGCGCGGTGCACTGGTTCGTCCACCGGGCCATCCTCGAGCTGTCCATCCTGGCCGCGCTCGACAGCGACGGCGCCGACCAGCTGACGACCGGATGGGACGAGGCCTTCCGCCTGCGCGACCTGCTGAAATTCGAGTTCTTCTTCCCCGAGCGCGCCGAGTTCGCCGAGCAGATGACCGCCGAGATGCTGCTGCTCGATCCCCAGTGGCACAGTCACACCAGGGAGAACACCCTCGGTTCCGAGGTGATGACCAAGCTCACCGACTCCGGATTCATGATGGCGCACCGCGTGCTTCGTTCGTTCTTCGACGCGCAACTGGTGGTAGCCGAGCGGTTGGCCGCGCGGGATCCGGAGACCGAGATCGACCGCAAGCAGCTCATCGCCGAATGCGTCGCGGTCGGCAAGCAGATGATGCTGCAGCAGCGGCTGCACAGCCCGGAATCGGTGTCCACCGAACTGTTCACCAGCGCACTGAAACTCGCGGACAACTACGGCCTGCTCGAACGCGTGTCGGACGACTCGGCCAAGACCAGAGCCGAATTGACCGAGCGCCGAGTGGAATTCGCCGAACGCCTGCGCACCATCGGCGCCCGCATCTCCCAAGCCGCCGCCCTCGACCCGTCGAATCGGGTGCTGCGGTGAGCGCTGGCACCGATGGTCCAGAGGCCGGCCTGGCGGCGCGGCTGGCCGCGATCCGGTCCGGTCCACAGGGCGCGCGGATCGCCGCGATCTTCGATTTCGGCGGCACCGTCATCGCCGGACTCCCGGCGCCCGGGGTGTTTCGGCGATTGTCCCGCCGCCGCGATGTCGCGGGCGTGCTGCTGCGCGGCATCCGCAACAGCACCACCGACGGCGCGTACGGGCGGTGGCTGCACCAGCTCGCCGACGTGCTGGCGGGCCGCACCGAGGCCGAACTCGACGAGCTCGGCACCGAACTGTTCCACGGGACCACTTACGAGTACCTGTATCCCGAAGCGTGGCAACTGATTCGCACCCACCGGGACGCGGGCCACACCGTGGTGCTCGCCAGTTCGCTGACCCGCTTCCAGGTGGCGGACGCGGCGGCGGCGCTCGGGATCGAGCACGTGCTGTGCACGCCCATGGCCACCCAGGACGGCGTCCTCACCGGGTATGCCGATGGAAAGACGCTGTGGCGCAACGGCAAAGCGCAGGCGGTACGCGAGTTCGCCCACGCGAACGGCCTCGATTTGGCGCACAGCTACGGCTACGCGGACAGCGGCGCCGACCTCCCGCTGCTGGCGCTGGTCGGGCACCCGGCGGCGGTGAACCCGGACCCGCAACTCACCGCGACGGCCACCGAGCAGAACTGGTCCGCACTGCACTTCGTCCCGCGACAGGCCGCGCGGGCGGGCGACTACCTGCGCACCGCGGCGGGTTTCGCCGGCCTGCTCGGCGGCGCGTGCTACGGCGTCGCGACCGAGTGGGGCACCAGGGACCGGCAGCGGATGGCCGACAGCCTGATGGCACACGCCGCCGGTAACACCTTGAGCGTCACCGGTGTTCAGCTGCGGGTGCTCGGCGCCGAGCACGCCCGCGCGCCGCGGCCCGCGGTGTTCCTGTTCAACCATCAGAGCCAGTTCGACATCATCATCGTCCCCGAGGTGCTCGGCGGCGGCGTCACCGGCATCGGCAAGAAGGAGCTGACCCGCAACCCGATCTTCGGACCGCTGATGCGTTTCGTCGGTGTGACTTTCATCGACCGCTCCAGCACGAGCGCGGCCAAGGCCGCCCTCGCCCCGGTGGTCGAGACGCTGCGCGGCGGATTGTCGATCGCGATCGCACCCGAGGGCACCCGGTCCTACACACCGGAGGTCGGCCCGTTCAAGAAGGGCGCGTTCCATATCGCGATCCAGGCGGGCGTGCCGATCATCCCGATCGTCATCCGCAATGCGGGCGAGATCTGCAGGCGCAACGCGATGGTCGCGCGCCGGGGCATCGTCGATGTCGCGATCCTCGAACCCATCGATGTCGGCGATTGGGATCCCGAGGACCTGGACGCGAAGGTGGCGGCGGTGCGGCAACGCTACGTCGACCTGCTGAAGGACTGGCCGCAGCCGGATTGAGCACGCGCGAACATCGCCGCACCACACCGCATTCCGCCGATCCACCCCGAAACGGCATGGCGCAACCCACATCCGAGCGAGTTGACCTTAACAATTGTTGAGGTTTAATCATTGTTCTCGACACCAGCACAGCTTCGGATGAGGAGAACATCATGGCCATCATGCAGACCACCACCACCGCGGCCCTGCGTATCCCGGCCGTCAGCCGCCCGACCGCGATCCTGGGCAGCGTCGCCACCGCCGTCGCGGTCAACCTCGTCGTCTGGGCGCTCGGCCTGGCCGCCGGTGGCTCGTTCGACGTTGTCGAACAGGGCGTCACCAACCATGTCGGCGTCGGCGCGGTGGTCATCTCCTCCGCGGTGCCACTGCTCATCGGCATGACGCTGGCCGCGCTTGCGTCCTACGTCCGGGTCGGCGTGCTGCGGGTGGCCCAGGTGGTCGGCGGCGTGCTCGCCATCGCGACCATCGGCCTCACCGTCTCAGCGACCTTCGACACCGTGTCCACCATCGCGCTCTCGATGATGCACGTCGTGCTCGCCCCGGTCCTCGTGCTCGGTCTGGAGGCGATGCGCCGGGGACTGACACAGCGCTGAGTCCCCCGAATAACCGCAGGGCCCCACATCCATCGGATGCGGGGCCCTGCGGGTATTCGCGGTTCAGACCGCGCGACCGAACAGCAGCTTCCACGGCATCAGCGCCGATTCGAGCTGAACCTTCAGGCTCATCTTCGACGCGCCGAGGGTGCGCTCCTCGAAACGGATCGGCACCTCCGCGATCGCGATGCCTTTCTTGACCGTCCGGTAGTTCATCTCGACCTGGAAGGAGTACCCGTTGCTGCGGATCGTGCCGACCTCGATCGCGCGCAGGGTGTCGGCCTTCCATGCCTTGAAGCCCGCGGTGGCGTCCTTCACGTGCAGGCGCAGGATCAGGTTCACGTAGAAGTTGGCCCAGGCCGAGAGCGCCTTGCGGTACCACTTCCACTCCTCGGCGGTCGAACCGCCGGGCACATAGCGCGAACCGAGCACGACGCCCGCGTCGGTGCTCGCCAGCTTCTCCAGCATGGCCGGAATCACCTCGGCCGGATGCGAGAGGTCGGCGTCCATCTGGATGACCACGTCGGCGCCTTCGTCGAGCGCGCGGGTGATGCCCGCGATGTAGGCCCGGCCGAGGCCGTCCTTCTCGGTCCGGTGCAGCACGCCCACCACATTCGGCAGCTCGACGGCCAGCTTGTCGGCGACCTCACCGGTGCCGTCCGGTGAATTGTCGTCGACCACGAGCACGTGCAGGTCGGGTACCGGCAGCGCGGTCAACCGCTCCACCGCAACCGGCAGATTCTCCCGCTCGTTGTAGGTCGGCACAACAACGGTAACCCTCAAGGGTCGCCCTCCCTGCTGATCCTGGTCCGGCTCGCAGCCCACGTCAGGACCACCGAGCACTCGTCTGATTCGAGGAAAACCGTACTTGATCGTGCTGAAGCGGACCTGAGTGGATATACCTGGACGCCAGGACTTCGCGTCCGTATGGCCAGGTCACAAGATCACATTCACCCGGCGTTCTCCCTGCCGCCGCGAGCAGGCGCGGCCGGGATCACTTGCCGCGCACCGGACTAGGGGTGCCAGCGAGCCAGCTGGTGCCGCCGTGGTTCGGGTGCCGTAGCGGTCCGGAGGCCGCAGCAGTTCGGAGCCCGCAGCGGTCTGGAGCCCGCAACAGTTCGGAGCCCGCGGGCGGTCCGAAGGCCGCAACAGTCTGGAGCCCGCAACAGTCTGGAGCCCGCAACAGTCTGGAGCCCGCAACAGTCCGGAGCCCGCAACAGTCCGGAGCCCGCAACAGTCCGGAGCCCGCAACAGTCCGGAGCCCGCAACAGTCCGGACCCCGCAACAGTCCGGACGCCGCAGGCGGTCCGGAGGCCACAGGCGGTCCGGAGGCCACAGCAGTTCGGAGGCCGCGGCAGTCCTGGTACCGCCGCCGATCCGATGCTGCCGCAGGCCGGATGCTGCCGCCGATCCCATGCCGCCGCAGTCCTGGTGCCGTCGCCGTTCCTATGCTGCGGCGGTCCTGATGCGCCGCCGACCTGATACCTCTGCGATTCGGCTCGCTTCCCGGCACGGCCGAGTCGACACCGGTATCGGCGACGACCGCGCGTCCGGCTGGGCCGTGCTCGCGCCCGGCGGCGGTTCGGAGCTCGGGTCAGTCGCCGTCGCTCGCGTCCGCCTGCGCGTTGCGTGCCTTGACGATCTCCAGCGCCCGTTCCGCGGTCGCCTGATCCGGATACGGACCCATCCGATCCTGGAACCAGCACTGCCGGCCCTTCTCGGCCCGCTTGTGCTTCAAGCAGTAGTACCAGCGCTCAGCCATGACCCCAGCATGTCACTCTCTTCGCTCCGGTAACGGGCTTTCCGAGATCGGTCCCGGCGTGTGCGCGGCCTCACCACAGATGCACGAGGGCATCGACCAGCAGCACACCGCCGAAGATCACGAAAAGCACCCGCAGCGTGCGCGGGACGTATCGGGTCAGCACGCGCACGATCGCGCGGTAGACCCGACGCGCCCGGGGCGTTCGACGCAGCGACAGCGACAGCACCAGCAGCGGTGGCAGCAATGCGAGCGCACAGTAGGCAAGCACCAGCAGCGGCCACAGGGGAGGTTGGCGCGCCGAAAGCATGGCCAGACCGGCTAGATACGGCACCGCGGTAGGCGCCTGCGCCAGGCCGATCGCCATCCCCACGAAGCCGAACAGCCACGGTCTTCGACGCAGTGCCGACGCCCATGCGGGCGGCTCGCGGCGCTGCGCGACCGGCATCCGGCTGAGTGCGATGAGCGCCACACCCAGCGCCAGCTCGCCCCAATATCGCAGGGCCGGTGTGAGTTCGAACGACACCAGCTCCGTCAAGAATGTGAGACCGAGCACGGTACAGATGCCGAACGCCGTGGTGACCACGAAAACGCCCGCGAGAAAACTCAATCCGCCCGGCACCGGGGACCGCCTGCCCAACCGGCTGTCGGCCACCACCGCCGTGGTCACCCCCACCAGCAGCACATCCAGCGAGTCCAGCAGCGCGAAGCCCGCGAGCGCGAGTAAGAAGGGCACCATGACGGACCCAGCCTACGGGAGCTCGGGCGAGTGGCGGTCGGGCGACAAAGCCGCGCGGGACATGCGGGAGTCGTTGTGCCACCGCATGTCCCGCGCGTGCCCGTCAGGGGCACATCGGCGGGCCGATATCGCAGGACAGGCGTGCGGACAGACTGGTCAGCAATCGCGCCGAGCCCGAACTGACGCCATCGATGGGTTGTGCCTCGGGCACCGCGTCGGTCGCAGGCTCCAGAGCCAGCCCCGGTTCGGCAGTGGCATAACCGGCCCCGGCCAGCGTGCCGAGCGTGATCGCGCTCGCCGCAACACAATTCGTCACTATCCGTTTCACCGATACCTTCTTCCCTCCAGTGGCGGCGCAACGCGCGTCACCGTGTGCGCCCAGGTTAGGAAGATCACATCGGGGCCGGACAGTCCCGAGTTGTCCCGCCACAGAGCCTCGGGCCCATGGCGAACCGGGCAGCGGTCAGGCGATCAGCGGGCCGGATTGCGGGCCGACCAGCGGCTCGAACACCGCGGCGTACGCCTCGAAGCGCGGCTTCCAGTCGCCGGGGTCCAGGCCGGCGAGCTGATCGAGGCAGGCGTCCCAGCCCGCGGCGTTACGGGCCGCCGCGTCCGGCGCCAGTTCGTTGACGAGGACAAGGCGCGTGCCGCTCCCGTGCGGCGCCAACTCGAACCGCAGGCGTTCCTCGCCCCAGGAGAACTCCAGGAGTTTCGGTTCGTCGACCGCGAGCACCTCGCCGTCGAGGGTCATCCCGCTCTCGTCGCCGAAATCGAAGCCGATCGTCGCGCCGACCCGCCACACGCCACCGGTCACCCGCACGTCGCACGGAAACCAGGCGCGCAGCTGTTCCCGGTCGGTCAGCGCCTGCCACACCACCGCGGGCGGGTCGACCAACTCCCGTTCCAATCGCACCGCGGGGCGCTCGCCCTCGGTCCGCAACCGCGCCTGGGTCATGTCCGTCTCCTCCGGTCGAGGTGTTCTTCGAGTAGATCGAGGTGGGTGTGCCACATCCGGCGATACGGGGCCAGCCAATCGTCCAGTTCCACAAGCGGTTCCGGCCTGATCCGGTACAGGCGACGCTGCGCGGCCACCCGCACCTCCACCAGCCCCGCCTCCTTGAGCACCCGCAGATGCTTCGAAACCGCGGGCTGACTGAGCCCCAGCTCCGCGACCAGCGCCCCCACCGGCGACTCCCCCGTCCGCAGCACCTCGAGAATCGCCAGCCGATTGGGTTCGGCCAGCACCTGGAAGACAGTCGCCGCGGTCACCCCTTCATAGTCTTCACTAGTTATATAACTGTCAAGGAATATTAGGGGCCTCGAACCAAACTTCGCCGGGAGCCTCGAACTATGCGCGCGCTCAGCGGCTTTCGTTGTCCGGATCGGCAGACTCTTCCGGCGGATTCCGCGGCACCACTTCGATCCGCACCGATCCCGCCCGCACCGACCACAGAATCAGCCCGCAGACCACCAGCAGAACCCCGACGACCACCACGAAGATCACGATGTTGCCCACCATGGTCACGCCCCTCCGAAACCTCCGGCCAGTGCCCCCGATCCTAGACACCGTCCGGCCACACCCCCATGACCTCGCCCTTCACTCCACAGAGAACCTCCCCACCGACCGGCACCCCCCGCCTCGCACGTAATCCCCTCGGCGACGCCGGATTCCACGTACTGGACAACCGATCACCAGGTAATGGTGGCGGGAGCCTCTCGACCGATGCCGCCACCATTACCTGGTGATCAACCGACCAGCCGCGTCACTACGCCAACTCGACCAACTTGGCTTGCCCGACCACCACCGCCCCGTCGGCATCGACCAACGCGATCCGCACCTGCACCGTCGTGCCCCTCTTGATCGGCTCGGCCGCACCATCCACGCCTGCCACCACAACCACCGCCGACTGCGGCGTCCCGTCACAGACGACACGCCTCTCCGACCCCGCGGCCGCCGCCTGTTCGGCCTGCGGTTCCCCCACCATCACCCCGATCTCCACCACCCTGGATGAAGCCGCACAGCTGTAATCAACCCCCACATTCCCCGGCCCCACCCCCCTCAGTTCGATACTGTCCGCCGCCGCCGAAGCCGGCCCCACCCCAACCACCAGCCCGGCCCCAACCCCCACAACCCACAAAAAGTTCCGAATAGTCACCATCGATCTCATTCCTCCTGAGTAGTGGAAAGCAGATCCCGGAAAACCTCGAAAACAACCAAGCAGCCCAACCCGCACCCCCATACTCCCCCATCGCGGAGGGGCGAGCGATTGGTGTCGTCAGCAATAGCTCCATCTCCGCCATCGACACCTGCCACCGCCCACGGGCTCCGCAGATGTGTGGTCGGAACCCCGGTCGCACGCCCACGACCCCAACCCGGCTGAAGCCCGATCCGCACCTTCTGTGCAGCGCCATGAATGACCTGAACGCCCGCGGTGACATCAGCGTCTTCATCGGCTACTCCGTCTCCGACATCGAAGCGGCGCACGCAGCCCAAATCCCTGTAGTCGCCTTCGCGAACCGACCAGAGAAAGTTGCGCGCTCACGCGCTCACGCGCCCACTGCCCGGATCCGATGGAACGCAGCCACTTCCAGCCCACGGCACCGACCACGGCTCATCTACGGCCGCGCCAAGCACCAGCCACACCGCCCGCCAACCAGACACCGCCATCAACCAGCTCGCTCACGGTCAACAGAGCCGCGCAAAGCCGAAAGGTGGCGCAAGGGTTGACCTCCACCAACCCACCATCGCAACCACGAACTACCCAGGAACCGCTAACAACGGAGGCGAAACCAACCACAGCTCATCTACGGCAGCCGGGCATCAACTACGGCAGCCGGGGGTCCGGGGGCGAAGCCCTCCGGGCGGGTGTGGGGTTGCACCCCACAAACAAAAAGACGAGGGAACCAACGCGTGCGCTCTCCGCACGCAGGGTTCCCTCGTTTCCGAGTGGCCAGGGCCGGGATCGAACCGGCGACCTTCCGCTTTTCAGTCAGGCACAAAACCGCAGCTCAGATAGCAATTTTCACGGTCCGTGCCCCCAGCGTGCCCTAGCATTTCCTGGCCCTTTCAGTGCTTGACGACGATGGATCGAGGCAGCCCTACCGCATTTCCCCGGGCGGCGAGCTTGCTCAGGGCGTCGGCGATCTCCCTATCTCTGCCATCGACCGCGTGCAGATACCGAAGCGCAGCGGCATTCGAGGCGTGCCCCATCCGCTTCTTGAGGTCCGCCAGTGTCGCACCGGTCGCCGCAGCCAGTGTCTGGCCGGTATGCCGCAGGTCGTGGAAGCTCACATCGACGCCGACCTTGTTCCGGGCACGGACGAATGCCTGATAGGCCGCATTGCCGCGCATCCTCTGCCCATCGCGGCCCATGAACATCCACTCCTTGCCCGCCCACTTGTCCTTGTGGTCGACAAGGTAGGGGTGGAGATGTGGCGGGATCTCGACCGGCCGCTTGCCCGCATCGGTCTTCGGATCCTTGTCGAAGGCTTCGTCGGACTCCAGCATCTCGACCCGGTTCCGCCGCACCCAGAGCACGTTCGCCTCCAGGTCCACATCTTTGACTGCCAGCCCGATGATTTCGCCACGACGCAGGCCGCACCATGCTGCGATCAAGACTGCCGCCCGGTAGCGAGGTGTGATGTTGTCGACCAGGTCCGCCACTTCCGCTGGCGTCGCGATACCGCGTTCCTTGGCACCGTCCGAGCCTGCGCCCTTGATCATGCAAGGGTTCACCAGAATCGCCCGGTCCCTCTTGGCCTGGTTCATTACCGCGCGCAGGAATCGGTACGACTGCCGGATCGAGGTCTTGCCTCCGGTGCCTGCCATCGCATTCGCGTACCAGCTACGCACCACCGGTGCAGTAATCGCGATCAACGGCTTATCGCGAATTTCCGCCATGTGCAGGCGCATGTTCCGAAGGCAGGTTTCTTCCCACCGCCGACCAACGTCCGGGTTCTCTTTCAAGTAGGCGGTGGCGTACTCGTGGAAAATCTGTAAGCCGAGTTGCTCGTCGAGCCAGGTGCCCTTACTGATATCCGCTTCGGCCTTCACTAGCCAGCGATCAGCGTCGGTCTTGGTGCGGAAGGTGTTCGGTGCGTTCTGGCGTTGCCCGTCCGGTCCGATGAACGATGCCTGGTACCGCCCAGAGGGCAGCTTGCGAACTTTGCCGAAACGTCTGCGAGCCATCTACGCCACCACCCTGCCGCCGCTCCAGCGCACCGCGATCGGCTCTACCCGACCGGCTTGCACGTAAGCCTCCAAGTCTGTGATCTTGAACCGCACATGAGTCCCCACCTTGTAGAACACAATCCGACGTTCCGCGACCAACCGACGTATGAATCTCTCACCTGTGCCCAGGTAGGCAGCTGCGCCCGGCACATCCACGTATCCCGAACCGATATCCATCGCTGCTCGCCTCCTACGCCGCTTGCCGAATTGCCGAAGTTTCTGGGGGCTCTGGTGGGCCTGCCGCGAGTTGAGCGCGCAGGTATTCCGCTCGCCAGGTGGTTCGCCGCGCGATCGCGCCCATGATCAGGTGCTCACGCAGGGGCCGGGACTTGTCGCCAGGTTCGACGGGAGTCACCCGGTAGTGGCTCGTGTCGGGCTTGTCAATGCCGGCGTCGGCGAGCAGTTGCCGAACAAAATCGACCCGGTCCTGCTTGTGGTCGAGGACGGTCTTGCCCGACCAGCGCCGGGAGACGAGGACGCGTCGACCGGGCAGGCCGAGGGTGTCTCGGCGGTGTGCTTTGCCCTTGCAGCGGCCCGGTACGGTCTTGTCGCTGGCGCCCTGGGGGACGATGCCGTATTCAAGCCACACCGCGCAGCGAGGCGAGCACGGCACCGACTGAAGCTCGGCATGCAAGCGGTCGTAGTGCTCGGCCGCACGGTCCGTGTGGGCTTCGACGATTTCGCTGATGGACTTGGTCAGGTATTTGGTGACGTAGCCGATGGTGCGTCCGGCCTTCTCCGCGATGACGCCCTTGATCTGTTTGCGGTCCATCTGGGCACCGAAACGCACCACGTGCGCGGGTTCGAGGTCGTCGACCTGGTCGAGGGTGTCCAACGCGTCATCCCAATAGGTCAGTGGCGCATGGGTTTCGGGGTCGATGAAGGTGGCCCGCTTGGCATCCCACACGGGCTGATGAGCACCGCCGTAGACACGGTTCTCGCGGTTGAAGTGCGGCCACCACACCTGGTGATAGGTGGCTGCCGTGACCAGCTTCAACAACTCCCGCGAGATCGCGCCCCGGATCAGGATGTGCAGGTGGGGTGCACCACGGCGCTGCGGTTCCACGGTCGCGAAGTACTGCACCTCGTAGCCGACCGCGCGACGCAAGTTCTGAATCCAGCGGTCGACCAGCTTGGAGAAGAACACGATGTCGCGCGCGCCACGGGTGTAGTCGTAGCTGTCGAAGTCGACCGGGGAACCATCCGAGCAGACCTGACCGTTGGCATCGGTCGCGCCGTCGCGGCGGATCTTGCCGTAGCCGGGCATGGTGAGGGTGACGAACATCGAGGACAGGTGGCCGCCGATCGGCTCACCGACCGTGCGCTTGGACACCTTCCTGCGAGGCAGGTCCGGCACGTCCTGACGCCGCCTGGTGGAGCGTCGACGCCGATCCTTGCCGGTGGCGTCCAGGGCCGGGAGACGCCCACGCAGGCCGGTTTCGCGCAGCTGTGCGTCGAGGTCGCGGATCACCTCCACGATCCCAGCCGCCAGCTCCTCATCCGCCTCAGCGACCGCCGCCCGGTACTGGGTCACCAGATCCGCTCGCGCGGTGAGCAATTCAACCTGAACTGCGGTCGGGTCGGTCTTGTCCGGAACGAGTTCGGTTGCCGCGTGCCACCCTTCACGGCACTGAGCGATCCGCAGCAGCCGATTCGCTTTCGCGCAGGCCGGGCACACCGACTCGATGGTGGACTTACACGGTGACCCTTCGTAGGTGACAGTGCCCGTCTTGGGGTCTTCGACGCGCATCGCGATCGGGCGTTTGCAGACCTCGTACTGTTCGGCGGCGGCCTGGGCCACCTCGAACAGGTTGGGTAGGGCACGGCGCTGGGCCGCAGTCCCTCCCGTCTTCACACTCTCGGCGGTGTTCATCAGATGGTCTCCTTGCTCCAGCGACCGCCGTCGACCGGGGGCAGCGCGAACGGGTCAGCGAGGGAATCGGCACGGCGGAACCGCAGTTCCACCAGGCCGGGACCGGCGATGCGGACTTGGCAGTCCAAGGCACTAAAGGCATGGGCCAGGTTGTCGGCGCGGGATTCCCAATCGGCGGGGCAGTGCCCGTGCAGCATCCGCACCCGCACCCGATCAGTGGACGCGCCGATCTGGACCGAGAGAAGCCGGGGAACGAACGTCGACCCGTCGCTGGGGGTGGTGAGCTTGCACGCGGCCAGAAGCCGGGTCCAGCGGGACCGGTAACGCCACCAGGACAGGAACCGGGTCCGTGCCCGGGCAGTGATGGCCCGCTCGAAGGTTCGTGGACTCCACAGTCGCCACGCCACCATCCCCGCGAACCACCCCACCGCGACCAGACCCCCGACGACCCAGCCGAGGAAAAGGCCGGCGGCGACCGCAGCACCGATCGGGAGCGAGACCATCGGGAACAGCAGCGCCCACCACACGATCACGGCCACGGCTTTGAGCAGCTGCCAGACCAGCAGGCACAGGGCCTCGAAGAGTTGTTCGCGCGCATCGGTATGCGTAGCGGTGGTTTTCGTGGTCATGATCGGGTCTTTCTGCCGGGTAGATCGAACGCGAGCTGGACGGGGACGAGCTTGTCATCGATCCAGCGCCGCCAGGCTTGGGTGTCTGAATCGCGGTAGACGACAACGGCTTTGGCGCGGTTGCGGGCGCTCAGGTTGCAGGCGTACATGGTGGCGTCGGTGATGTTGCGGGCCTTGAGCAACGGCCGTACTTCCCGACCGACCAGCAACGCCCACTCACGACGAGTCCTGGGGCTCATCACAGCTCCTCATCGAAGGGTTCGCAGTGCCCGCACCCGTAGCAGCGCAACACCAGCGACGTAAACGTTTGCCAGTCCCACGGGGCCGCCTCCACCGACATCGGCATCCCGCAGCACTCCAGGGCTTCTTCGGTGCTCATGCCGCCCACTCCTCGGTGTCCCAGGCCGGGACGGAACGGTCATCGATGAGTTGGCGGGCCGAACGCAAGCGCACGACGGAGTCGAATTCGTCGCGGTCGTATTCGTCGGTGGTGTCGGCGTAGTCGTGAAAAGTCATGACAGGGCCTCGATTTCAGGTATGCCGCACACCATGCAGGCGCGCGAACGGGTGGACACACCGAGCAGGCGTGCGGTCATCTGCCAGTGCTCGGGGTACTGATGTCCGGTGCGGTCGCAGTGATCAGCGGCCATGCAGCCGTCGCACCACACCCGGTCACCGTCATAGACCCAGCCGACACCGGCCGAGCGGTGTTGCAGATACGACACCGCTTGCTGGGTCGAATCGAAACAGATGGATTCACCAGTGTTTTCGGTGTAGACGTCCCCGCACATGTCGCAGTAGATGACCACGTGTGTCTCGGTCACGAATCCTCGCTTCATGCCGCCACCCCCGCAGCATCCCCGTTGTCCTCTTCGTCGTCGCCGAGGTCGTCAGGGTCGAAGCCGCTGTAATCCTCAGTGGGGCCGGTAATTACCGGTGCCGGGGAGAACGCTTCCACGATCGCGTCAGCGTCTTCGTCCCGAATCCAGAACGCCCGCACCCGCACAAAGCTCTTGGTGCCGTCCAGGCCGACGTAGGCGACACCGGGAGTGTGTTCGGAAATCTCGTCACACCGTGCACCCCGGTCACGGGCGCTCTTGCCGTGGATCATCTCGTTCTGCGTCGGCTCGTCCAGGCGCAGCCCGATCCGGATGGGGAACAATTGCCGGTTGGGCATCGTCTCTTTCGACGGGTCCTGCACGGCCACGATCACGCTGTAGCCGACCGCACGCCCTTGGGTCAGGATCAGCCCGATCAGCCGCAATCCTTCTCGCACCTGTTCGGGTGTGGCGAAGGCGGACATGGCCGCGTACTCATCGATGATCACCACCTTCAGCGGCTCATCGGTGGTGGGAACGAACTTGCGGATACCGGCTTCGCGGAAGCGTGCCGCTCGTTCCTGCATGTCCTTCTCGGCCCCGGTGAGCATGGCCAGGATGCCTTCGGCGGTCCACTGGAAATCGGTCCACAACCGGCCCTCACCACGCCCGAATTCCATGCCGCCTTTCGGGTCACCGAGCAGCACGTCCACCAGGCCCGCCTTGATGGCTGGACCGATGCCGGCCACGATCGACCACAGCACGCTGCCCTTGCCCGAGTCGGTGCCACCGGCGATGAGGATGTGCCGGTAGAGCACCCGCAGCCGCCACGTATCCCCGTCCTCGGTGACACCAGTCGGGACCGCCTCCAGATCCACACCATTGGGGATCACCTCCGGCGTCATTGCCGGGGCGACGAGAGTGTCGTACACCCTCACCTGGAGACGAACCCACGACGGAGCCGGAGACATCACGGTCACCTTCGGCACCGCCAAATACGTGGCGAACTGGTTCAATACCTCGTCGTTCGACCAGTTCGTGAGTGACTGGCCACCGAGCATCACCACGTCGACCGAGAGCCCGTAACGGGTGTAGTCGTAGCGTTCGACATGAGGGAAGCCAGCCTCGGCCGACCCGAGTTTCAGCGAGGCAAGCATCAGGTTCGTCTGCAACGGATCAGCCAAAATCCCAACAGCCGTACGCAACTCAGGCTCAGCGTCGTCCACGATCTGTGCCACCGTCTGGGGCTTGGGCTTCTTCACGCTCGGCAGATCCCGGCGCGCCAGCCAGATCAAGCCCGCAGGCACCGCTACCGACCCCGCCACGGCGAGCACCCCCAACACCGCGCTCATCGTGACCACCCCGGACCCGGTTCAGGATCAGGGTCGTACTCGGCCTCCAGCAGCGCGGCCACTTCATCGTCACACTCGGCGCAGGTGCAGCCGTCGAAGGTGATGTCACGGAACGCGATCGGCTCCAACCCGGCACCCTGGGCGATCCGCCCGTCACGCACCGCAGCGGCCAGCAGCTGCACCAGCTCCTCGGCGGTGTCGGTGCTCATCGCCAGAAACGGCATCCGGCCCTTGGTGTGATGCCCGCCCAGGGTGAACACCACCAGGCCCGCGAACTCGTCGTATGGGTCGGTGACGAAACGGACTCCGGGTGCGCCGTAGCCCTTGATACGGGTACCGCTGATGTGGAACCCGATACGGCACGCCGGATTACGCGGCACCCAATAGCCCTCGGCCTTGACCATCTCCTGCCCCGACATCACCGCACCGCCTTCGGAGCCGCCGCAGCAGTGGACAGGGGCGCGCACGTCCAGGGCGTGAAGTTGATACCCGGAGGCGCTTCAGCACAGTTGCCGTCCCGGAACGACGCTTTCGGGGCGTCTTCGCAGAACATCACGCACCCATCCGCGCGAGGGGCGACCGTGGCCACCGTCCCGCCCGGTTCACGACCCACCGTCAGCAGCAGCGCCAGGGGCAAGGCCACCACACCGGCGAGCAACACGATCCCGGCCGTCCACCGCTGACGCAACGCCAGCGACACCACCGCACCGTTGTTCTCAGCCATCGAAACCAACTCCTTGTCTAAGAAACCGTGATCGGCAGCGCTTGCTGCACCGGCCGCACGGGATGAATGGAACGCACCGGCACCGGCCGCACACCGGCCACCACAGGCGCAGAAACAGGGGTCGAAACCGGGGCCGGGGCCGCCATCGGCTGTGCGGCAGGGACCGGAGCGGACTTGGCGTACTTGGCCGCCGTCTGGGCCGAAATGCCCAGCGCCCTACCGATTTCAGCGAACTTCTTACCCTCAGCGTGCATCGCCACCGCTCGGGCAACCTTGTCCGGATCACGACGCGTGGACGCCTTCTTACGGCGAGCAGGAACTGACGCGGGAACCAGAGCAACAGCCGGGGGCTTCACCGGTACGGGATCAGGCACCGGGACCGGCTCAGGGGCCGAATCCTGTTGGGCGGCACGGAACAACACCGCCAACCCATGCGTGTCGACCAGCAGCGAAATCGGGGCGATCGCCGCCACCAACGCCGCAGCCCAACCCGGCAGAATTCGGCCGGCCGCGACCGCATGAAGCGAGTTGCCCGCGATCGAGACCATCGCACCGGTGCCCAGCACCCACAGGAACCAACGACGTTCCGGGGACTTCGCCAGCACCAGCGCGCCAACGGTCGCCTGAATGATCGTGCCGTCCACGATCACCGGGAACAGCCACGCCCACCGCTTCGGAGTGTTGGCCAGAATCGCCAGATCACGCAACGCAGCGAAGCTGAGCACGAACGCGGCTACCCCGATGACCGTGATGATGACCACGGCAGACCAGCGCGCCCACCGCATTCCCGCCGACTGGTCCGCCGTCTTCATCACGCCGCCTTAGAACCGGCGGGCCGGGAAGCACCCGGATCGTTCGGGGCCTGCTTGGCGCCGGAGGTATCGCCCTTGATGCCGGTCGCACGGAAGGTGTAGCCCTGATACTTGAACTCGCCCTGACCCATCACCTTCGGCTCAGCGCTGACGCCCTCCAGCTCGATCATCCGCATCCCGGTACCAGGAACGATCTCCTCGGTAGCCGGAACTGGCTGCACCTGTGCCACGAAGATGACCTCGAACGACGCCCGCTTCGCCTTGTCCTCGTGCGGGTCAGTGACCGTCGCCTTCCACAACGGCAACCCCGAACCCTCCCCCGTCTTCGGGTCGTAATCGAACATCGGCTCCGGTGTCGCGTTCGGATTCGGGTTGTACTTCGTCACCTGCGAGATCTCGCCCAGCAACACCAGACCCTGCGGAAACGCCGTCCGGAACGGAATCTCGAACTTGTGACCCCTCTTGATCGCCATTGCTGCTCCTTGTCGATTGAAAGCTACCCAGCCTCCCTAGGTATCTTCAATCTACGCATGCTCCCTAGGTAGGTCAAGAGGTTCCTGGGTTGCCTAGGCAGATCGACTATCCTGAGCGCATGGACGCCATCGATCCCGACGACCCTCGGCCCGCTTCGCAGCAAATCGCGAACGTGCTGCGTGCGGCCATCCTCACCAGGAAACTCGCGCCCGGCGAGAAGCTCCCATCTGGACCGCAGCTTGTTGAGCGCTACGGCGTCGCGAAAGCGACTGTTGAGCAGGCGATTCGGATACTTCGCGAAGAGTCGCTCGTGGTGTCCAGGAAGGGGAGTGGCGTCTACGTTCGCGAGCGCACAGAACGCCCGGTAGGGCTCCGACGACACATTGAGCGCGCATTCGAAGCAACCACCGTCACTATCGACTTCGCGGGGTTCTCGGGGGAGACACTGCACGGTGCCATTGCGGAGCCGCTCGACCGTATCCGGGAGGGTCGGCTCCGGCCTGAGTCGCTTACAGTGCGGCTGTTGGTGCCGGACGCGTCGATGCCTTGGTCATTGCCAGCACGGACCGATGACCTCACCGATAGCCCGGCGTTCCGCCGCCGTGCAACGCGCATCATGGAGCGTCATACCACCGCAATCGTGGACTCCGTCCACGAACTTGCCTCACTTGGACTCGTTACCAGCGCCACCGCGCAGGTCCGCTCGTATCCTGCGGTGCCCCTGTTCAAGCTCTACATCCTCAACGGCGAGCAAGCCTTCTTCGGCTACTACCCAGTCCGCGAACACCGACTGGAACTTGACGGAGAATCGGTCGCCGTCTGGGATCTCATGGGCAAAGACGCGACCCTGTTCGAGCACGGCCAGGACGCCGACCCCGACTCGAATGACAGCCAGTTCGTCGAGCAGTCCCAGATCTGGTTCGACAGCATCTGGACTTCCGTCGCACGGGACTACCGACCGTCATGAGCTTGACCGAACTCCTACGTGATCGTTCGTGCCTCCTGCTGGACTTCGACGGACCGATCTGTGCCGTCTTCGCTGGCGTCACGGATCGCGCCGTAGCGCAGGAACTTGCAACCCTCATAGATTCGTCGGCTCGTGCCGACATCGCAGCCGCTCACGACCCCTTTGAGGTCCTCCGCTATGCGGCGTCCCGGAATCTTGCGCAGGCCAGCAGCATTGAGCGTAGGTTCACCGAACTCGAGCTGGATGCTGTCACGTCGGCCAAGCCCACCGAGCACACCCCCGCCCTCATTCACGACCTCCACGCCAATGGATGGACGATCGCCGTCGTGAGCAACAACTCTGTCGTTGCGATCAATGCGTACCTCTCCGCGCATGGCCTTCGAAGCTCGATCGCGGGAGTCTACGGTCGCACGCCCAACAACTACACGCAGCTGAAACCGAGTCCTCACCTGCTCAACGTCGCAACACGCGAACTGCACGCAATCTCCGACAACTGCGTGTTCGTTGGTGATTCGCTCTCCGACATCGAAGCTGGAAGAGCGGCTCGAATCCCTGTCATCGCACTCGCGAACAAGCCGGGGAAAGCTGATCGCTTCCGCCCGTACAGCCCAGATGCGCTGATCGCCAACATGGCTGAAGTCCGCAACGCTCTCGTGTGACCTGCAGCCGAGCCCCGCTAGCGGCCCCGACGATGTCTGCTCCGGAACCGATCGGGTAGCCCGTTCCGGTCACAACAGCACGCACCGTACGAACAACGGTTGCTGCCGAATTCCGCCATTGAGAGTCAAGAGCGCCTGCGGCGGGCGCATGCGCGCCCGCCGCCGCGCTACGACGCGCAGCCAGGCTGAAAAGGCGCCGCCTGGGCGCGTCGACCGCGTCGGCGGGCCTGCATGCGCCCACAACGTCACTCCAGGACACTCCTGGTCGCTTTAGGCAATAACCGGATAGTGCTGAGCACGCCGGGAGCCGTACCCGACCTACCTCCGCACTCCGAAGCGAATCGGCCGGCATCGGACGGGGTGACTGGCTGTGGTCCCGCCCCGAGGATGACGAGAATGCCGGGAAGCCGCGGTGAGATGGTGGCTCCACCGGTCGCGCAGTCCCTGCCTCCTCATGGCCCAATTGTCTGACCTCGCTCGGCCGAGTCAAGGGAAAGAGCGCCCTTGACACGACCTCCCTCCGCTCAGGGATGGCCAGTATGAGGAAGCAGGGGAAGACCAGTCGGCAACCTCGTGCGTCACTACGTCTTCCGGAGGCGAACTACCCGCTGATCGTCGCGAAAGGTGAAACGATCCCACCCCGCGACGACGTTTCCCACAGGGTCGTAGTCGAGGATCGGTTTCACGATCGGTCCCTCGAAGTAGTACGCCGTCCAGTACTCACCCGACCCGTCTGGTTTGACCTCCGAAACGGGTTCACCGATGCGCACGACCTGCCGCCAGACATCCGCGCCCAGAGGATCCCGAATGATGTCTCCCTCGACAACGTCGGTTACACCAACCGCCTCTGTCTCCATCCGCCCAGTCTTTCACCGCCTACGACAACCGTGTCGCATCTCACGACATTCGGCCGTCAAGCTCCGTGCCCCCCGCGTGCACCAAGCCCCGGTTCTCGGCGGTCAACCAAGGTCAACGAGTGGACGATGCCCGGCCCGGGTACGAACGCAAAAATCCCCTCTACCAGGGGTTCTGGTGAGGGGATTTGGTGGCCAGGGCCGGGATCGAACCGGCGACCTTCCGCTTTTCAGGCGGACGCTCGTACCAACTGAGCTACCTGGCCGCAGGCACCCGAGTTGAATGCCATACGCGAAACGCCGGATTGCTCCGGCGCTCACTTGCGACCCTGACGGGACTCGAACCCGCGACCTCCGCCGTGACAGGGCGGCGCGCTAACCAACTGCGCCACAGGGCCTTGCTGTGCTTCCAACGATCCGAAGACCGTACCCCCTACGGGATTCGAACCCGCGCTACCGCCTTGAAAGGGCGGCGTCCTAGGCCGCTAGACGAAGGGGGCTCGCCTCCGGATTTCTCCGGAACCGGCTTCAACGGCTGTCCGTTGGGAGCCCGGTTAGCTTATGACAGACCGGACTCGTTAACCAAACCGGCTGGTCAAAGCCCCAAACTGAGCTCTTCGAGGCGGGCTTGGGTGCGCCAGCCGTCGCTGCGGAACTTCTCAGCCCATTCGGGGGTGGCCATGGACTCGATGACGACCTCGAGCGCTTCCTCGAATCGGGTCCGCAGGTCGATCCCCGTGCCGTGGGCGTCGACCAGGTAGCGCTGGCCTGCCAGTGCGGCGACGAGGGTGCGGGTGAAGCGGTCGGCGTCCGCGCCCGCGCGCAGTTGCCCTTGGTCGATGGCGCGCACGGCGAGCGCGCGGGTGGCGCGTCCGAGGATGCGCCCGCCACCGGTCTGCACGTCCCGATAGAAGTCGGGTTCGATGATCAATCGGTATTCGGCCTGCACGATGATGTCGTGCTCGAGCCGCAATGCCATCTCGTCGATCATGCCGTGCAGGATGTCGAGGGGTCCGAGATCCGTTCGCGCGAGCCAACGCTCGGCCGAGGCGCGGTAGCGCTCGACCGCCGTCTCCAGGACGGCACGCGCGAGATCTTCCTTGGAATCGAAATGGAAGTACATGGCGCCCTTGGTGGCACGCGACCCTTCCAATATGCGGTTGAGCGATGCAGCGGCATAGCCGCTCTTCCCGAACTCAACGGCGGCGGACCTGATAATCGCCGCACGTGTCCGGCGGGCCCGCTCTTGCTGCCGTGCCATGCTCGAAACGCCTCCGAAGCCTACTCGCCGCCAAACAGCCACCCCCAAAGGAACGGGCCCTTGGCGCGAAGTTATGAGTTTTATCAATACTTCAAACCGGGTTTTCGCCCAGTTTCAAACTTTCGGTACGAAAACTTGCGAAAAACCTGAAACACACCAGCTGGTATAGTTTTCCTGCCCGGGTGCGCTGCAGGGGGTGCGCACCCGGGCATTTCTATGTCTCGGATCTGCCTCCTGCGGCGTCGTCTCCAGGGAAGCCACGATCGGCCGGACCGGTCGCGACACGTTCGGGCACATCAGCGATAAGTCGAATTCCGAATCCCCGAACAGGCCGGTGATTCTTCCGGAATTCATCAAGTTGTCACCGTACCCGGAAACCCCATCCGACACGCGGCAAACCGACGAGTCAGGTAACCGACTACCCAGGTTTACTGTTACAGCAAACATTGCGCAACCAAGTGCGGGGCGTCGCACGGGCGCCCAATTCGCCAGCGTCGCAGCGATGTTCACCCGAGTCGACCGGCAGGCCCACACCCGGGCCGACACCCGCATCCCACCCGCTCACCCGCCGGGCGGACCCCTACGGGCTCGGGGTACGCACCCCCTACAAATCCAAAGACCTTGCCAGCCAACATGATTGGATGGTAGCCAATCGGTGGCGCAATGAACAAAGTTGGGTGTCAAATGTTTACCGGCGAGATCGCGCGCCGGGCTCCGCGCGTTACTCGGCGCCACAACGGCTCTCGCTTTCCGGTCGCCTACCCCACCCCGCACCCGCGATCGCACAGCCTCGCACACCCGCGACGCACCCCTCGCTCCCCCATTTGGGCCATCCGCGCCGCGCCTACTACACTGCCCACCGCGCCCCTATAGCTCAGTTGGTAGAGCTACGGACTTTTAATCCGCAGGTCGTAGGTTCGAGCCCTACTGGGGGCACACCCCGGGCGCCCGGTCTCTACCGGGCGCCCGTTCTCGTTCCAAGGGCCGGCACGGGCACGGCCCCCGGGCAACGCGCGCGGAGCCGGATACCGCACACTCGATCGAAGCATTCCCTTACTGTGAGCGCGTCCCGGACAATCCCGGGTCATCCCTCGACAAGGCGGAGCCGATGACTTCCTTCGATGATTTGCTCTCCCAGGTACCTATCGCCCAGATCGCCGAGAAGCTCGGCGTCGATCAGAGCACCGCGACCGCGGCGGTCGCCGCGGCACTGCCGACGCTGCTCGGCGGATTGCAGGCGAACGCGACCAAACCCGAAGGCGCCGCCTCACTGGTGGACGCGCTGGACAACCACGGCGGACTCGTCGAGGGCGAGGGCGCGGTCGACATCGACAAGGTCGATGTGAACGACGGCTCGAAGATCGTCGAGAACGTCTTCGGCACCGAGAAGAACACGGTGATCAGCGCGCTCGGCGCGACCGAGGGCACCGGCGGCAACGACCTGATCGCGAAGCTGATGCCGATCCTGGCCCCGATCGTGCTCGCCTATCTGGCCAAGCAGATGTCCGGCGGTGGCGCGGCGGCGCCGCAGCAGACCCAGGCGGGCGGCGGCATCGGCGACATTCTCGGCGGCCTGCTCGGCGGCAGCGGCAAGAGCGGTGGCATCGGCGGCGCTATCGGCGAAGCACTGGCGAAGAACGCGGGCGGGGCGCTCGGCAACGTGCTCGGCGGCCTGTTCGGCGGAAAGCGCTGATCACCCGGATCATCGACGACACGGCGGCGTGTGCGATGCAGCACGCCGCGCTAACACCGGTCGGCCCGCGGCGATAATCCCCTCGCTGCGGGCCGACGCCATACACTCGAAGGTGGACACGGGACGCCGACGATGGCGTATGGCGTGCATCACGGGGCATCGACAGGCATTCGGATGCGTTTCGCATCACACCTACGGTGCCGTAAGGTATGGCCGCACGGCATCGGTCTACCTTGGGGGGATGACCTGCACGACCGGACGCACAGACTGAAGGGTTCATACATGGCAAGGGATCTGACTCAACTCGAGCTTCTGACGGAGTTGGAGCCGGTTGCCGAAGAGAACGTCAACCGGCACCTCTCCCTGGCAAAGGAATGGCATCCGCACGACTACGTCCCGTGGGATGAAGGCCGCAATTTCGCCGCACTCGGGGGCATCGACTGGGATCCGGAACAGTCCCGGCTGAGCGAGGTCGCGAAGGCGGCCATGATCACCAATCTGCTGACCGAAGACAACCTTCCATCGTACCACCGCGAGATCGCGGAGAACTTTTCACAGGACGGCGCGTGGGGCACCTGGGTCGGTCGGTGGACCGCCGAGGAGAACCGGCACGGCATCGTGATGCGGGACTACCTGGTGGTCACCCGCGGTGTCGACCCGGTCGCGCTCGAAGAGGCGCGCATGATCCACATGACCAACGGCTTCGCCTCCCCCGCCGATGCCGACGCGGGCTTCCTGCACTCGGTCGCGTACGTGACCTTCCAGGAGCTGGCCACCCGGGTGAGCCACCGCAACACCGGCAAGGTGTGTGACGACCCGATCGCCGACCGCATGCTGCAGCGCGTCGCGGCCGACGAGAACCTGCACATGATCTTCTACCGCAACATGTGCGGCGCCGCCCTTGACCTGACGCCGGATCAGGCGATCGAGGCAATCACGTTGATCCTGGAGAACTTCCAGATGCCCGGCGCCGGCATGCCGAACTTCCGCCGCAACGGCGTCCTGATGGCCAAGCACGGCATCTACGACCTGCGCCAGCACCTCGAAGAGGTGGTGCAGCCGGTGCTGAAGAAGTGGAACATCTTCGACCGCACCGACTTCACCGCGCGTGGCGAGGCGGTCCGCGATCGCCTCGCCCTGTTCTTGGACAAGCTCGGCAAGGACGTGCTGAAGTTCGAGGAACAGCGCGACCGCATGCTGGCCCGCGAGGCCGCGAAGGCCGAACGCCAGATGGCAAGCACCGCAAGCTGATCCCAGCACGACCGCACGCCGCCGCCCGGATTCCGGGCGGCGGCGTGCTTATATCCGGCTAACTTCGCGCACCGCATTATCGAGTTTCGAAGGTTTATTGCGTCGAACATTCCCCGCGCCGATGCGGGAAATACTCCCGGCGGCGCACATACCTCGCGGTTTCCGCGGCCCGCCCGACACCCGCACCCATTCGCGTTGTCGCAATGCCCGCATCCGAATCCCACGTGTTAGTACCGGTGGTATTCGCGGTACCGCACCGGCGGCCAATTCGGGAAAAGGGCATCGGCCGCCGCATTTCCGACCGGTGATATCCCCGTCGGCCCGCGCTGTTTTCGCCCGGCGGCCATCGGCACCGCATGCCGTGCTCCGGCGGGCACCGCGCACCGCGATCGGCCGAATCCGCCGACGGCTCGCCCGCGAAGGCCGACACTGAGAACAGCGCGCCGCACCGTCGACCGTGTGTGCGCAGGCCGGTGCGTGCTCGACGATCACGAAAGAGGAAGGCCGAGAACATGACCAGTGCACCGAAGAGCGAGGTTTCGCTAGCCGGAACGGTTGTCGCGATCACCGGCGGGGCGCGCGGTATCGGCCGGGCCACCGCGGCGGCGTTTCTCGACGCGGGCGCCGCGGTGGCGATCGGCGATATCGACGTGGAACTGGTCGCCAAGACCGCCGCCGAACTCGGCGCCGATCCGGGCGCCACCATCGTCGGCCTGCCGTTGAACGTCACCGACCGCGCGTCGTTCGCCGCGTTCCTCGACGCGCTCGAGCAGGAGCTCGGCCCGCTCGACGTGCTCGTCAACAACGCGGGCATCATGCCGACCGGGCTGTTCGCCGACGAGGACGAGGCGATGACGGACCGGATCGTCGACATCAACCTGCGCGGGGTGATCCACGGCTCCCGGCTGGCCACCCAGCGGTTCCTGGCACGCGGCAGCGGCCATCTCATCAACATCGCCTCGCTGGCGGGCACCCAGGGCTTTCCCGGCCTGGCCACCTACTGCGCGACCAAGCACGCCGTGGTCGGATTCACCTCGGCGCTGCACTTGGAGATGAAGGAGCACGGCGTGCACGTCTCGGCGGTGCTGCCCGGCATCGTGCGCACCGAACTGTCCGCCGGGGCGAACATGCCGACTTGGATCGAGCCGATGACCACGGTGGATCCCGCCGACGTCGCGCAGGCGATCGTGCGCACCGTGACGAAGCGGAAGCCGTTGGTCACCGTGCCGCGCAGGCTGGCCGCGATCATCAAGACCGCGCAGTTGCTGCCCTATCGTGCGCAACTGTTCGTCGCGCGGATCACCGGGGCGACAACGGCTTACGCGCAGCCCGACCCGGAGGTCCGCGAGCGCTACCACCGTCGCCTGCGCGAACAGTAGCGTCGGTCGCGCGCAGCAACCGCCGCTCAGTGGTCGGTATCCGGCGGCGCACCGCGATAGGAACCCGGCGGACTCCCGGTCCAGCGGCGGAACGCGCGCCGGAACGCGCTGGGTTCGGAGAAGCCGAGCCGGGCCGAGAGTGCCTCCACCGTCTCCTCGCCGCGCACCAGGCCGGCGACCGCGGCGTCGCGCAGGATGTCCTCGCGGATCTGGGTGATCGAGGTGCCCTCCTCGGCGAGCTTGCGGCGCACCGTCTGCGGGCTCATGGCCAGGCGCTTGGCCACCTCGTCCGCGCTCGGCCAGCGCTCACCCGAGCCGGGGTGGCCGCGCAGGCCGCGGGCGAGGATCTTGCGCACCTGCTCGGCAGGCGAACTGCCGTACTCACGGCGCGAAAGCACATCGGTCGGCGCGTTGCGGGTCCAGGCGATCAGCTCGGCCTCGGTGCGGGTGATCGGCGCGGCGAGCAGGTCACTGGCGAAGGTGATGGCCGCGGTCGGGGCGTCGAAAACCAGTGGCGCGTCGAAGACCAGCGCGTAGTCGTCGAGGTTGCGCGGGCGTGGATAGGGAAACTCGACCTGCCGCAACGGAACTCGACGATCGATGCCCCAGGCGATCATCCGGTGCACCCCGGCGAGCAGGAATACGGTCAGTAACTCGTTGCCCTCGACCAGGTCTCGGGTGTCGAGGGTGAAGCGGGTGCTCGTGCCGGTGGTGTGCACCGCCATCGGCGGCAGCCCCGGCAGCAGGCGCCGGTACTCGAAGAACCGCTCGATCGCCGCACCGAGGTCGGCGCAGCCGATCAGCCCGAAGCCGACCAGCCGGATGGCCCCGCGCGGCAGCGGCGCCGGGCCGAGGCCGAACAATTCGTCGTCGCTGATCCGCCAGAGCGCGCGCACCGTCGCAGCCATCTGATCGACCGTCACCCTGGCGCGGTCCTGCCCGAGCAACTCCGGTGCCACCCCGACGCCGGCCAGCAGTTGCTCGATATCCACCCCTTGCCGGGCCGCGGTGGCGACGGCGGCGCGCACGAAGTCGATCGGCACCGTCCTTGCGGTCACCCACACCTCCTCCGTTACCGGTCGAGGCGAACCTACCAGGACGGATGCGGTAAGCGGGGCGGTCACGGAACAAGCACCGCATGGTCATTCCAGCCGTCTCCACCGGTCCCGAGCGTGGTGAGGAGCAACGACATCGACCGGGTAGGCCGGACATGGGCCGGGATCGCCGCGCCCGCGAAACCCGCTCCGCCAGCGGCGAGTTCGCCATCCAGGACGGGGCCGCCGAATTCTCGCGCACACCAACAACATCGGCCCGGCGGCGGCACTCGACCGCTGCAAGGAAAGACGTGGGTCCACTGAACGGACGCGTCGCGAGCCGCACCCGCGCGGGGCGCGCAGGTGCTGCTGCCGACCGCCGCGGCATCGCGCCCGGTGTCGGCGCCGACCCCATGCACCCGACCCGAGCAGCGGAAACGACCCGACCAGGCCGCTCACGTGCGGAAATGAGACACTGGACGGCGTGACGATGACTACCGCAGCGACGGGCGCACTGCGGATCGGGCCGTATCCGGTCGATCCGGCGGTGGTGCTCGCGCCGATGGCGGGCATCACGAATCTGGCGTTCCGCAAGCTGTGCCGCGAATTCGGTAGCCCGACCTCGATCTATGTCTGCGAGATGATCACCGCGCGGGCGGTGGTCGAGCGCAACGAGAAGACGCTGGAGATGATGTCGTTCGACGCGGACGAGTCACCGCGCTCGATGCAGCTCTACGGCGTCGACCCGGCCACGCTCAGCGAGGCCGTGCGGATCATCGTCGGCGAGGGCTGGGCCGATCACATCGACATGAATTTCGGTTGCCCGGTGCCCAAGGTCACCCGGCTCGGCGGCGGCGCGGCACTGCCGTACAAGCGCGCCCTGTTCAGCCAGATCGTGCGGGCCATGGTGCGCGCCGCCGAACCGGCGGGCGTGCCGGTGACGGTGAAGTTCCGCGTCGGCATCGACGACGAGCACAAGACCTACCTCGACGCCGGGCGCATCGCCGAGGCCGAGGGCGCGAAAGCGGTTGCGCTGCACGCCAGAACCGCCGCGCAGCGCTATTCCGGCCAGGCGGACTGGACGGCGATCGCCCGGCTGAAGGAAGCGGTCACCAGCATTCCGGTGCTCGGCAACGGCGATATCTTCTCCGCCGCCGACGCCATGCGCATGATGGACGAAACCGGCTGCGACGGCGTGGTAGTCGGGCGCGGCTGCCTCGGCCGCCCGTGGTTGTTCGCCGAGTTGCAGGCCGCCCTGCGCGGCGAGGCGCTGCCCGAGCCGCCGAACCTGGGCCGGGTCGGCGAGGTGCTGTACCGGCACGGTGCGCTGCTCTCCGAGCATCTCGGCGAGGACAAGGCGATGCGCGACCTGCGCAAGCACATGGCCTGGTATCTGATGGGCTTCCCGGTCGGCGCCGAGCTGCGCCGCGCGTTCGCCACGGTGTCGCGGCTCACCGAGCTGGAAGACCTTGTGGGCCAGCTCGATCCGACGGCCCCGTTCCCGAAGGACGCCGAGGGCCCGCGCGGCAGACAGGGTTCCCCCGGCAAAGTCGCGCTGCCCCATGGCTGGTTGGACGACCCGGAGGATCCCGCGGTACCGCACGGCGCCGACCTGATGCACAGCGGTGGCTGACTCCGGCTGAACAGGGACGACAGGCCACGTGTGTCCCGCGGCGGACAAACGAAGAGACACAACGGAAGTAGACGAAGACCGGCCGGTCGGGCTATATCGTGAGACCTCCGACGCGGAACCTGTTCCACACTCGGGTGGCCGGCCGTGGCGGAATCGTTATCATTGCGGAATCGGTCAAGCCGGTCGAGTACGGCCCGAGGCGGCGACGTAGACGAAAAGCGAGGTTCGTTGGTGGGTGACGATCGGCACGGGCGTTCGCCACGGCCCGGAGATCGCGCCCCGTGGGAGCGCTATCCCACGGCGGAGAACACCGAGCGCGATGGGGCACGGACGGCGCGGCGATCGCGTCATACCGAAGCCGCCGCCGACCCCGGTGCGGCCCCGCTCACCGTGCAGGATCTTGTCGAGAAGGTCGACAACGAGCGCACCGGACGCAGGCGCGCGCAGGCCCCCGTCGCGCCGAGCCAGGACACCCGGCGCACGCCGCCCGCGGACCCGACGCTGCACCGCCAGGCCGAGCCACCACACCGGCCCGCCGAACCACAGCGTCGGCCGGAGCCGCCGCGCTCGCCGGACACCACCGGCCGCAGACAGGTCGTGCCGCCACCCTCCGCCCCGACCCGCAGACCGGGCGAGCCGCCCCGTCGCCCGGCCGAGCCACCGGCCCGCCGCAGCGCCGATCCGGTACCGCCGCGCACCGGCGGCACCCCGGTCGCCCAGGACATCGCGGGCGTGCCCCCGGCGCGTACCCCGAACCGGCGCGGCCCAGCCGAGGAGACCCGCGTCGTGCCCAAGGCGCGGCCGAAGCCGGAGACCGCCGAAGAGGTCACCGACATCCTGCCGCCGCTCGACGAGCCCGCGAAGGCCAAGCGCAAGAAGACCGACGAGGACGGTGCCGCACCACCCAAATCGGTCGGCGCCGCACCGCTGTCGCGGCTCGCGGCCAGCAAGCAGCGCCGCAACAAGCGGCTGCGCGCCGTCGGGCGCAGCACCCTGGTGGTGTCGGCGGTGCTGTGCCTGCTCACCACCGGCGGCGGCTGGAGCTACCTGCGCTCCACCGGCAACAGCTTCACCCAGATCTCGGCGATCGACGACAACACCGAGGACGTCGTCGACTCCAACGCCCAGCTCGGCGACGAGAACTACCTGCTCGTCGGCACCGATACCAGGGCGGGGGTGAACGGTCAGGTCGGCGCGGGCACGCTCGACGACGCCGAGGGCTCGCGCGCCGACACCGTCATGCTGGTGAACATCCCCAAGAATCGCTCGCGCGTCGTGGTGGTCTCGTTCCCCCGTGACCTGGACGTCACCCGGCCGCAGTGCAACGGCTGGGACAACGACAAGGTCCAGTACACCAGCGAGGTCTATCCCTCGGTGATCGGTGACAAGCTCAACGCGGTCTACGCGCTCGGCGGGCCCAAGTGCCTGTTCACCACGATCCAGCGCATGACGGGCAGCGCGATCAATCACTTCATCGCGATCGACTTCGCCGGCTTCGAGGCCATGGTCGACACCATCGGCGGCGTCGAGGTGTGCGCGCCGAAGCCGATCAAGGACGAGGTGCTCGGCACGGTGCTGGAAAATCCCGGTAAGCAGGTGGTCACCGGGCAGACGGCGCTCAACTACGTGCGCGCCAGGCACGTCTACGGCGAAGAACGCAGCGACTACGACCGGATCAATCGGCAGCAGCGCTTCATGGCGTCGCTGCTGCGCGGCGCGCTGTCGAGCAAGGTGCTTTTCGATCCGGGCAAGCTGAACAGCTTCATCCAGGCGTTCACCAAGCACACCTGGGTCGACAAGGTGCAGCCGTCGGATCTGCTCACCCTCGGCCGCTCGCTGCAGAAGCTGGACGCGGGCACGGTCACCTTCCTGACCATCCCCACCGCGGGCACCACCTCCTACGGCAACGAGATTCCGCGCGAGCAGGACATCAAGGCGATCTTCAAGGCGATCCGCGACGACCAGCCGCTGCCCGGTGAGAAGAAGGTGACCCCCGCCCCCGGGTCGATCCCGACCCCGCCGCCGTCGCCGCCGAAGCTCACCGCGGTCGATCCGAGCACCGCCTCGCTGCTGGTATCCAATGGCTCCGGGGTCTCCGGCGCCGCACAGCGGGCCGCCACCAAACTCGGCAACCAGGGCTTCCAGATCTACAACACCGGCAACTACTCCGGCGGCAACGAGCTCACCTCCAAGATCCGCTTCGGCGCCGGGCAGGAGGCCGCGGCCGCGACGGTGGCCAGCACCATCCCCGGTGCGCTGCTCGAGCCGGCGACCGATCTCGGCGGCATCATCGAGGTGGTGCTCGGCGGCGATTTCACCGGGACGATCAAGGCGCCGACACCGGTCGGCGACCCCATCCCGGACGTGACGGTCAGCGTCGCCCCTGCGACGCCGGTCACGTTGCCCGCCGACCTGGAACACGTGAACGCCGCGGACGAGACCTGTAAGTAGCGGTCGGGCGCTACCTGCGGTAACACCGACGCCGGGCATCGGCACCGGGCATTCACCCACCGTTCGTGACTTGGACAGCGCCGGGAACTAATGTCAGATTTCATGCGTGTCATCTACAACGAGCAAATGGCCGATCTCGCCCAGCTGCTGGGCGAGATGGCCGGTCTGGCCGGCTCGGCCATGGACCGGGCCACCCAGTCACTGCTCCAGGCCGACCTCGCTCTGGCAGAGCAGGTGATCACCGAGTCCGACCGGATCGCCGAGCTGATCCAGGACGCCGAGGAGCGCGCGTTCGCGCTGCTGGCCCTGCAGGCGCCCGTCGCGGGCGACCTGCGCCAAGTGGTGAGCGCGATCCAGATCGTGGCCGATGTCAACCGAATGGGCGCGCTGGCACTGCACGTGGCGAAGGTGGCCAGGCGCCGCCACCCCAATCACGCGCTGCCCGAGGCGGTCAACGGATACTTCGCCGAGATGGGCCGCATCGCGGTCAACATGGGCGCAGGCGCCAAAGAGGTGCTCGAGACCCGCGACCCGGAGCGCGCCGCGCAGCTCAACGAGGACGACGAGGCGATGGACGACCTGCACCGTCACCTGTTCACGCTGCTGATGGACCGCGACTGGAAATACGGTGTCGCCGCCGCGGTCGACGTGACCCTGCTCGGCCGCTACTACGAGCGCTTCGCCGACCACGCCGTCGAAATCGGCCGCCGCGTCATCTTCCTGGTCACCGGCGTCCTCCCCCCTGACCCCGACGCAGAATCCTGACCCCCTTGCGCCACAACTAATTACGGCCCACACCGAGAGGTGCGGGCCGTAATCGGTTGTGGGGTTGGTCAGCCGAAGCGGCCGGAGATGTAGTCTTCGGTGGCTTTTTGGCCGGGGTTGGAGAAGATCTTCTCGGTGTCGTCGATTTCGATCAGGCGGCCGGGCTTGCCTTGGGCTTCGAGGTTGAAGAAGCCGGTTTGGTCGCTCACGCGGGCGGCCTGCTGCATGTTGTGCGTGACGATGACGATGGTGAACTCTTTTTTCAGCTCGGTGATCAGGTCCTCGATCGCGAGCGTGGAGATCGGATCGAGGGCCGAACAGGGCTCGTCCATCAGCAGCACGTCGGGCGAGACCGCGATCGCGCGCGCGATGCAGAGGCGCTGCTGCTGACCACCGGACAGGCCGCCGCCCGGCTTGTCGAGCCGGTCCTTGACCTCGTTCCAGAGGTTCGCGCCGCGCAGGGAGCGCTCGGCGACCTCGTCCAGTTCGTTCTTGTTGCGCACGCCCTGCAGCTTCAGCCCGGCCACCACGTTGTCACGAATCGACATGGTGGGGAACGGATTCGGGCGCTGGAACACCATGCCGATGGTGCGCCGCACACCGACCGGGTCGACCTGCGAGCCGTAGATGTCCTCGCCGTCGAGCAGCACCGCGCCCTCGACGCGCGCGTTGGGCGTCACCTCGTGCATGCGGTTGAGCGAGCGCAGCACGGTGGACTTGCCGCAACCCGACGGGCCGATGAAGGCGGTGACACTGCGCGGCAGCACGGTCAGGTCCACGTCGGCGACCGCGTGGAACTTGCCGTAGAAGATGTTCAGGTCTTTGACGTCGATCCGCTTGGCCATCTCAGTTATCCGTTCGCTTCTATCGGTTCCGCGTGAGCAACTTGTTGGCGACCGCAGCGGCCGCGTACAGCAGCGCGATGAGCAGGATCAACGTCAGCGCCGCGCCCCACACCCTGGCCCGGCCCGCCGCCTCCGGGTTCGCCAGCTCCTGGTAGATCAGCAGCGGCAGCGACGCCATGTTGCCGTCGAAGAGGTTGGTGTTGATCGACTTGCTGTAGCCGACCAGCACCAGCACCGGCGCGGTCTCGCCCATCACGCGGGCGAGGGCGAGCAGGATGCCGCTGATCATGCCGGGCAGCGCGGTCGGCACCACGATCCTGGCGATGGTCTTCCACTTGGGCACGCCGAGCGCGTAGGACGCCTCCCTGAGCTCGTCCGGCACCAGCTTCAGCATTTCCTCGGTGCTGCGCACCACGACCGGCAGCATCAGCAGCACCAGCGCCAGCGACACCGCGAACGAGCTCTGCGGTGCGCCGAGGGTCGCGATCCAGAGCGCGAAGATGAACAGCGCCGCGACGATCGATGGCACGCCCGCGAGGATGTCCACCATGAAGGTCGTGGTCTTGGCCAGCAGGCCGCGGCCGTACTCGACCAGGTAGATGGCGGCCATGATGCCGAGCGGCACCGCGATCACCGCGGCGATCGCGGACTGCACGATGGTGCCGTAGATGGCGTGGTACACACCGCCGCCGGTCTGGTCCGGCAGGATGCCCTTCTGCGACTTCTGCCACCAGTCGATCGACAGGATCGACTCGAAGCCCTTGCTCACCACCATGATGAGCACCCAGGCCAGCGGGACGAGCGCGAGCGCGAAGCACAACCAGACAACGCCGGTCGCGATGTGGTTCTTGATCCGGCGCCCGGTGCTGATGTCGCGGAACGTCGGCGGTTTGATGGGCTTGTCGAGCGTTGCGGTCATTATCCGTTCACCCTTCCGCCTGCGACCAGCCGCGCGAGCGCGTTGACAACGAAGGTCAGCGCGAACAGCACGAAGCCCGCCGCGATGTAGGCGCCCGTCGGCAGCGGCGAGCTGAATTCCGAAGCGGCGGAAGCGATCTTCGACGCGAAGGTGTAGCCGCCGTCGAACACCGACCAGTGCCCGGCCTGCGCCGAGGTGCGCAGGACCACCAGCACCGCGATCGTCTCGCCGAGCGCGCGGCCGAGCCCGAGCATGGAGCCCGCGATCACACCGCTGCGGCCGTAGGGCAGCACCGTCATCCGCACCATCTCCCACTTGGTGGCGCCGAGCGCGTGCGCGGCCTCGATGTGCGCGGCCGGGGTGAGGTTGAAGACCTCACGCGAGACCGAGGTGATGATCGGCAGGATCATCACCGCGAGCACCACACCCGCGGTGAAGATGGTGCCGCCGCCGGCGATCGAGACGTTGCCGTCGGAGAACAGGAACAACCAGCCGAGCTTGTCGTTCAGGAAGGTCTGCACCGGCTCGAGTCGCGGGGCGAGCACCAGGAAGCCCCAGAGACCGAACACGATCGAGGGGACCGCGGCCAGCAGATCGACCAGCATGGCGAAGGGCCGAGACAGGGCCTTGGGCGCGTAGTGGGTGAGGAACAGCGCGATGCCGACACCGATCGGCACCGCGATCACCAGCGCGAAGATCGAGCTCAGCACCGTGACCATGAACAGGTCGCGGATGCCGAACCGTAGGTGGTCGGCGTTGCTGGTGTTGAACTCGGTGCTGGTGAAGAAGTTCGCGTCGTTCGCCACAACCGAGGGCACCGCGCGGATCAACAGGAACAGCGCGATCAGCGCGATGGCGGCGACGATGACAGCGCCCGATGCCGTGGCCAGAGACCGGAAGATGGTCTCGGCCCGATGGCTGTGGGCTGGTCGAACCTTTGCGGCTGGTTCGATGCTCGGTTCACTCGGCATGGGGGCTTTGTCTCCGGCCGCCCGCGGGCCCGTCGAATCCGACGAGCCCGCTGCGGTCACCTCAGGGTGCACGGACATTTCTCCGGGGCGGTCAGCCGGCGCAGCCGGCGGGGTGGGTAGGCACTGCGATTACGAGATGGCGTTGATCGCGGTGGTCAGCCGCGTCTTGAATTGTTCGGGGATCGGAACATAACCAGCCTCGTCGAGTCCCTTCTGGCCGTTGGTGGTCGCCGAGGTCAGGAATGCCTTGACCGCCTCGGCAGTGCTCGCGTCCGCGTACTTCGAGCACACGATTTCATAGGTGGGCAGGATGATCGGGTAGGCGCCCGCCGCGGTCGGCTTGTAGAACGAGCTGGTGTCGAGAACCAGGTCGTTGCCGTCTCCCTTGATCTTCACGCTGTCGATGGCCTTGCCCGCGGACGCGGCGGTCAGCTCGACCGGATCCTTGCTCGCCGAGGTGATGATCCGCGCGATGGACAGGTTCTGCGACTTCGCGAACGACCACTCGTTGTAGGTGATCGAGTTCTTGGTCGCCTTGATGGCGGCCGAGGTGCCCTCGTTGCCCTTCGCGCCCTCACCGACGCCGCCGGCGAACGCCTTGCCCGCGCCCTTGCCCCACGCGCCGTCGGCGGCGGCGTCGAGATAGAGCTGGAAGTTGTCGGTGGTGCCCGACTCGTCGGACCGGAAGATCACGGCGATCTTCTCGCCGGGCAGCTTCGCGCTCGGGTTGAGCGCCTTGATCTCGGGGGCGTCCCAGGTGGTGACCGCGCCGTTGAAGATCTTGGCGGCGGTCGGGCCGTCGAGCACCAGGTCGCTCACGCCGTCGATGTTGTAGGTCACCGCGATCGGGCCGAACACGGTCGGCAGGTTCCACGCGGGGGCGCCGCAGCGCTCCTGCGCCTTGGCCGGCTCGTCCTTCTTGGCGCTGAGCGGGGAGTCGGAGCCGGCGAAATCGGTTTGGCTGCCGAGGAATTCGTTGACACCCGCGCCGGAGCCGCTCGAGGTGTAGTTCAGGGTCTGTCCGTCGCAGTTGGCCTCGTAGGCGGCGATGAAACGTTCCATAGCGTTCTTCTGCGCCGACGAACCGCTCGCCTTGAGTGCCTTCTTGCCGCCGCAGGCGATGTCGGTCCTGGCCGTCGGACCGTTGCCGCTCGACGTGTTGTCATCGCTGCCACACGCCGCCAGGCCCATGACGCTGACCGCGAGCACACCAACGAGGGCGCTGCTGCGCTTGAGATTCACTATTCCTCCGGAAAGGCGTCCTACTCGTCCGGCCCCTCACCTGGCCCCGGACGGGTGATGTGGGTGCTGTTCGCGGGGAACCTGCGCACCAGGCAGCCGTAAGCTGCCCATCACTCAACGTAAAGTCACGTGGTTGACAGTTGGACCGACCTGAGTGAACGGCGAGTGAACAGCCAAGCGCGATTAGGGCGTTATGTGTGACATTAGCCCCAGTTTTACTCGCGCGCTCCCGGCCCGCCTTCCGCTATTCAGCCGACGCCGCCGAATAGGCCACGTCGACGTGGGCAGGCGCGAACCCCAACCGGGTGTAGGTGTGCACCGCGGCAGTGTTGTCCGCCTCGGTGTAGAGCAACACCTCGGCAAGGCCGCGATCGCGCAGGTGACGCAACCCCGCGAGGGTCAGCAGACGACCGAGCCCGCGCCCCTGCGCGGCCGGGTCGATGCCGACCACGTACACCTCGCCCACCGGCGGATTCTCGTCGTAATGCACCTTGGTCCAATGGAATCCGAGCAGCCGCGCGGGTTCGGCCGGGTCGGTCGCGAGGAACAGGCCCGCGGGATCGAACCACGACTCGGCACGTCGTGCGGCGATGTCGCGTTCGGTCCAGCCGCCCTGCTCCGGATGCCAGGCGAAGGCGGCGTTGTTCACCCGCAACAGTTCGGCGTCGTCGGCGGGGCCGGCGTAGGTTCGCAGGGTCACGTCGGCGCGCTCGGGCAACTCCGGTAGCTCCGGCGTTGCCAGGGCCCGTCGCATCTGCCACAGCTCGCGCGCGGTGGCCAGGCCGAGCCGGGCCGCGACGGCCTGTGCGGCGGGCAGATTCCCGTGCGCCCACACCCGGGTGCCGGACCCGCCCTCGGCGAGCGCGGCCGCGACCAGTTCGGACCCGACGCCGTGCCCGCGCGCGTCCGGATCCACCGCGACCTCAGCCATTGCCGGATGTTCGCCATGTGCCGCAACAAGATTCGCGTAGCCGACGGACACACCATCCCGGGTGGCGACGAGATGGCGCGCCGTCGCGTCCTCGGCCGCGGTCAGTGACAGGACCGCCTGTTCGGAGACCGGGGCGACACCGTCGGCAGCGCTCGCGCGGTGCAGGATTCGCCGGACCGCCGCGGCGGTGTCGGTGTCGACCCGATCCGCCCACTGGGCCGTCGCGACACCCGTTCCTCGGTCCGTCTGCCGGCGCTCGCTCACACTCGGTCCCCATTCCCACACTCGGACAACGTCATTGCCTCAGCTCAACACCGCGAGCGCGACGAACATTTCGCGACCGGCGGCGCGGAGCCGGTCATCGGCGCAAACACCGCGCCGACACCGGATGACGCACCGGTGTTCCGAATCAACGGTCCGTCGGCTTCACTGCGCCGAGCCGTTGACCGGCGCGAGCGGCGAGTCGTCGGTACCGTCCGGCTCGTCGTCCGGGAACGAGGTGGGCTCGCCCTTGGTCGCGGACCGCGACGGACGCACCGCCTTGTAGCCGACGTTGCGCACCGTGCCGATGAGCGACTCGTACTCGCTGCCGAGCTTGGCGCGCAGCCGCCGCACGTGCACGTCCACGGTGCGGGTGCCGCCGAAGAAGTCGTAGCCCCAGACCTCCTGCAGCAGCTGCGCCCGGGTGAACACCCGGCCCGCGTGCTGCGCGAGGTACTTCAGCAGCTCGAACTCCTTGTAGGTCAGGTCGAGCGGGCGCCCGCGCAGGCGCGCGGTGTAGGTGCCCTCGTCGATCACCAGCTCACCGAGGGTGATCTTGCCGGTGTTCTCCGGGCTCGCCACGCCGCCGTTGCGCCCGACCAGCAGCCGCAGCCTGGCATCGAGTTCGGCGGGGCCGGTACCGGGCAGCAGGATGTCGTCCAGGCCCCAGTCCGCGTTCACCGCGACCAGCCCGCCCTCGGTGAGCACCGCGACGACGGGAACAGAGGACCCGGTGCTGCCGAGCAACCGGCACAGCCCGCGCGCCGCCGCCAGATCGGTGCGGGCGTCGACCAGTGCGACATCCGCCGTACCCGCTTCGAGTAGGGAGGACACCTCGGTGGGCGCCGGGCGCACGTTGTGCGCCAGCAACGCCAGCGAAGGCAACACCGACTCGGGATCGGGGTCGGAGGTCAGCAGGAGCAGCTCCACAAGCTCTCCTCCCATCTCATAGCTCCGAGGACTACAGCCGCATTGCCGGGGCCACGTCGCTGATCACAGGTAATCGGATGCAAGATTAGCGTGTGAACCCCGATGACCTCGCCATCCGGGTTACCGACGCACCCCGTGAGATATGTCTGATACCGGAAACGCACCGTCGGAAGCGTCCCCGTTAAGGTTCATCAATGCGCAAGCTCATCATCGGGCTGCTGATTCTCGCGGGACTGGCAGTGGTCACTGATTTCAGCGTCGCGGCCTATTCGGAGTACCGGGTCTCGCGCGCGCTGCGCCAGGGCGCCGACCTCGCCGCCGAGCCCTCGGTAGCCATCAGTGGCGTCTCCTTCCTCGCTCAGTCGGTCAACGGCCGCTACGACGACGTCGTGATCAGGGCCAGCGGCAAGCGCCCCGACATTCGCGGCGAGTTCGAGATGGAGGCGACGCTGACCGGGATGCGCATCCCGCTGCGCGACCTGGTCGACGGCAGCCTGCGCAATGTTCCGGTGGAGCGGGTGGACAGTTCGATGCGCATCGGGCCCACCGAGCTCGGTCAGCTGTTCGGCATTCCCGACCTGCAGGTGAAGGGCCCGCCCGCGGACAAATCCGACGGCACCGGGGGCACCGGCGGCACCGGAATGACCGCGACCGACGGTGTGCTTTGCCTCACAGGCACTTTGCCCGAATTTCCCGGCGTACGGTTCGGTGGTGAAAACGTCGCGGTGCGTGCCGAATTGGTGCTCGACGGCACGCAGGTGCGGGTCACCGCGACCGGATCGTGCAAGGACACCAATACCTCGACCATCCCGGTGGCGATGCTCCCGGAGGCCGATCGACCGGCGGTGCTCGCGCGCTTCACCCGTACTATCGACATCAAAGAATTGCCGTTCGGTGTCCAGCCCGCGAAAGTCCGTGCCGACGGTGGCTGGATCGTCGTCCAGGGCACGGGTGTGAATGTCACGATCGACCTAGACCGATTGCAGCGACCATGATCGAAATCACAATTCTGGCAGTGATGTTGCTCGCCGCGTTGGCGGTTGGCCTGCTGCTGCGCCGCCGCGACGGCCGGATCCGCGCGGCGGACGTCATCGAGAACGGCTCGGCGCGGGCCGATCTGCTCGCCGCCGCAGGCGTGACCGGCGCGGGCCCCGCCGTGCTGCATTTCTCGGCCGAGTGGTGCGGCCCCTGCGCCGCGGTACGCCGGGTGGTCGCCGATGTGACCGGACAGCTGGCCACGTCGGAGCAGCCGCCACTGGACATCGAGATCGACATCGACGCCGACCCGATGCTCGCCAAGGAACTCAACGTGCTCTCGCTGCCGACCACGTTCGTCTTCGATAGCGAAGGGCGCGAACGCTTTCGGATCTCCGGCGTGCCGAAGGTGAGCGATCTTCGCTCCGCGCTCGAGCCGTTGACCGTCGCCGCCTGAACGTCCCGCACAGGTGCCTCGACAGGTTCCCCGGACCACTGTGACGAACCCGGGGTCCAATTCTCCCGCCTAATTGGGTAAACTGCTTTCGTGCTTTCCAACCACGAGCTGATGCTCACCCGACGCCGCACGGTTGATCTGTGCCGCCTCGGTGGTTGTTGCTGCCTGTGCCGCTGAGCGGTCGGCTTTTCCGGATTTCCTGACGCCGACCTTCGTCCGCCGCGCGAGTGATCTCTTGATCCCCCGGCGAACTGGCCAATTTTCAGCCATCAGTCGCATCCAGCGCAGGAGTACGCACAATGTCCACCGAAATTCGTAATACTTCCGAGAAGCAGCCAATTCCCCACGGACAGGTCGATGTTCGCGGACCGCGTTTCGCCGCGTGGGTCACCACCGCCGTCCTTGTCCTGGTGCTGATCGCCGCCATCTTCTCCCCCGTCGCGGCCGCGGTGCTGATCGCCATTCAGGCCGTCGTCTTCGCGATCGGCGCCGCCTACGGTCCGGGTAAGCACCCGTACGGGCGCGTCTACGCGAAATTCGTCGCGCCGCGCCTGGCCCCGACCACCGAAACCGAGCCGGTGCCGCCGCTGAAATTCGCGCAGCTGCTCGGCCTGGTGTTCGCGGCCGCCGGCCTGCTGGGCTTCGCGCTCGGCTCCACAGTCGTCGGCGCGGTGTTCGCCGGCTTCGCCCTGTTCGCGGCGTTCCTGAACGCGGCGTTCGGGATCTGCCTGGGTTGCCAGATCTACCCGCTGGTCGCCCGTTTCCGCCGGATAGCCGCACCGACCGGCGGTGGTCCCGGGTCCCCGGCACCGAACTGACCCTGCAAGTCATCTCTGAAAGGAACAACATGGCTCGCTCCGATGTCCTGGTCTCCGTGGACTGGGCCGAAGAGAACCTCAACGCCCCCGGCGTCGTCTTCGTCGAGGTCGACGAGGACACCTCCGCCTACGACGGTGGCCACATCGAGGGTGCTGTCCGGCTCGACTGGAAGAAGGACCTGCAGGATCAGGTTCGTCGCGACTTCGTGAACCAGGAGCAGTTCTCCGATCTGCTCTCGGCGCGCGGCATCTCGAACGACGACACGGTCATCCTGTACGGCGGCAACAACAACTGGTTCGCCGCGTACGCCTACTGGTACTTCAAGCTGTACGGCCACAACAACGTCAAGCTGCTCGACGGTGGTCGCAAGAAGTGGGAACTCGACGGTCGTCCGCTGTCCACCGCGGGCGTCAGCCGCCCGGCCACCCAGTACAAGGCCGCCGCCCCCGACGTCTCGATCCGCGCCTTCCGCGACGAGGTCATCGCGGCCATCGGCACCAAGAACCTGGTCGACGTCCGTTCGCCCGACGAGTTCTCCGGCAAGATCCTGGCCCCCGCGCACCTGCCGCAGGAACAGAGCCAGCGTCCCGGCCACATCCCCGGCGCGATCAACGTGCCGTGGAGCAAGGCCGCGAACGAGGACGGCACCTTCAAGTCCGAGGCCGAGCTCACCGAGATCTACAAGGAGGCCGGGCTCGACGGCGAGAAGGAGACCATCGCCTACTGCCGCATCGGCGAGCGTTCCTCGCACACCTGGTTCGTGCTGCAGGAGCTGCTCGGCCACAGCAATGTCAAGAACTACGACGGGAGCTGGACCGAATACGGCTCCCTCGTCGGTGCACCGATCGAGTTGGGAGCGTAAATATGTGTGCAGCACCTACCCAGGGCCAGGCCATCCCCGCCGGTGTCGATGTGGAGAAGGAGACGGTCATCACCGGCCGCGTCCTGAGCACCGACGGTCAGCCGGTGGGCGGCGCGTTCGTGCGCCTGCTCGACGGCAACGGTGATTTCACCGCCGAGGTCGTCGCCTCCGGCACCGGCGACTTCCGCTTCTTCGCCGCGCCCGGCGCGTGGACCGTGCGCGCGCTCTCCTCGGCCGGTAACGGCTCCGCGGAGATCCGCCCCGACGGCGCCGGAATCCATCCGGTCGACGTCGCGGTCGCCAAGTAAGAAACCGTACGCAGCAAACGACCCCGGTGGTCCCCCGCACTATGAGGAGAACCACCGGGGTCGTTTGTGTCCCGGCTCCAGCGAGTCGTTAGACTCCAAATGTGGTCCTCTTCTTCGAGATTCTGCTGGTGGCTGTCGCCGTCCTCATCGGATGGTTCGGCCTCTACGTCTTCTACCGGCTGTTCACCGAGTCATGAGCGAGCTCGCGAGCGAGGGTTCCGATCCAGCCGAGCGAGCGAGTGAACAACTGAACGGCAACGGTTCGGCGGATTCGGCTCCCCGCCGCAGCGGTGATGCCGCCGTGTCCGAGGCGGCCGAGCGCGCCAAGTCCACCGGCGTGCGTAACATCCCCGGCCTGCCCGACCTGCCGCTGCCCGAGGACACCGCGAACCTGCGCCTCGGGCCCGACCTGAGCTCCTCCATGCTCGCGCTGCTGCCCATGGTCGGCGTGTGGCGCGGCGAGGGCGAAGGCAACCACCCCGAGCGTGGCGACTACCGCTTCGGCCAGCAGATCATCGTCTCCCACGACGGTGGCGACTACCTGGCTTGGGATTCGCGCTCCTGGGTGATCGACACCGATGGCAACTACTCGGGCCCCGACCTGCGCGAGAGCGGCTTCTGGCGGGTCGGCATCGACGGCAACGACGAGGTCATCGAGCTGCTGCTGACCCACAGCACCGGCATCGTCGAGCTCTTCTACGGTCAAGCCCTCACCCAGTCATCCTGGGAGCTGGCCACCGATGTGGTCATCCGCAGCCAGTCCGGCATCGTGGTCGGCGGCGCCAAGCGCCTCTACGGCATCGTCGAGGGCGGCGATCTGGCCTACGTCGAGGAGCGCGTCGTAGCCGACGGGCCGCTGGAGCCCCGCCTCTCCGCTCGCCTGCAGCGCTACATCGGCTAGCGCTTTCTCCCTGGACGATTGATCACCAGGCAATGGTGGCGGAGCCTTCTCGCGCTTTGCCGCCACAGTTGCCTGGTGATCAATCGTCCAGGATCTTGCCGGAGTGGCGTGTGGGCGTCTTTCTGCCCGGTAAATAGGAACGACCCCCGAGCCATATCGCGGGTGTAAACACCTGCGCGATCCCGATCGGACAAGACCGGGGGCTCGGGGGCCGGGTGGCTGCCTGGTATTCGCTCAGCGCTCGCGCGAACGGAGACCGTTGCAGCGGTGGCGCTAGCGGACAGCCACCTCACGAGTCCTATGAACATACATTCTTCGAACCACCTCCTTCCTTGTGTAAGAACGAATTTAGCGAGGTGTCAGCGGGTCGGCAACGGAATTTCTCCGTGGGCGCACACGGGGCCGGTGCGGTCCGGAAAATGCGTCGTCACCTGGCCTGATGCGTCCACCTGGACGATGACGTCGGCGCGGTGGTCCACCGGGAGCTGATGTGTGACGACGACCACAGTTCGGTCGGGCTCGACCAGTCCGCTCTCGACGTCGAGCAGCTCGCGCAGCAGCTGCGCGCCCGCCTCGGCTTCCAGGTGCTCGGTGGGTTCGTCGAGCAGCAGCACCCGCGCGGGCGTCACGAGCGCGCGGGCGAGCAGGATACGGCGCCGCTGACCGCCGGACACCGCCGCGGCGCCGCCGATCAGATCGGTGTGCACGCCGTCGGCGAGGTCGTCCAGCCAGTCACCGAGACCCACTGTGCGCAAGGCCTTTTCCGCGTCCGCTGCGGTGAGGTCGCCGCAACCGACGCGCAGGTTCTCCAGCACCGACGTGCCGAACAGGTGCGCGTCCTCCGCGAAGAAGGTGACGCCGGGACGCGCGACAGCGAACAGCCCGGCCCACCGCATGAGCAGCGTGGTCTTGCCCGCGCCGCTCGGACCGACCACGGCGATCCGACGCCCGGCCGGGAGCTCCGAAAGTGACTGCGCCGACAAGGAATGCGGTGCCGCGGCGGTCAGATCGCTGGTCGCCGACGCGTGCTCGGCTTCCGCTGCGCCGCCGCCCTTGCCGGCATGCCCAGCGGACATGCCGTCGAGCTGGGTCAGGCGCTGCAGGGCGGCGCGGGCCGTGGTCAATGCCTGGGCGGCGGCGGGGAGCGGGCCGACCGCTTCGAAGGCCGAGAGCGGGAGCAGGACCAGGATGGTGAGCGCCATCGGTGTCATCGCGCCCGGCGCACCGCCATCGGGTCCGTAGACGGTGATGCCGATCAGCAAGGCGCCGAGCACACTCGCCCCGATCGCGAGCGGCGTGGCCGCCGCGGACCAGGCGCTGCGTGCCGCCGCTTTGTCCTCGGCGGCGACCGCTCGCGCCGAGGCTTCGGCCGCGGCGGCTAGCGCGGCATCGAGGCGGCCCGCGACGCGCAGTTCCGCCGCGTGCTCGAGCACGGTCAGTGATCGGGCGGTGAACTCGGCCCGGTCCGCGCGCACCGCACGTTCCGCGGCACGGGCGGCCTGCGCCGACAGCCAGGGCGCGAGTCCGCCGGAAAGCGCCAGTGCCGCAGCCAAAATGACCGCTGCGGCCACCGAGATGGCAGCGAGCAGTCCGATCGCGACGAGCGAAAGGACAACGGCCACCGCGACCGGGACGAAGACCCGCACCACCACCGCGCCGAGATCGTCGATATCGCTGCCCGTGCGGACGAGCAGGTCACCGCGACGCAGCGCCGTGGCGTTCGGTCCTTGGGCCGCACCCTCTTTCGACCGAGTGGGCCGGTGCAGCCAGAAATCCGATCGCGCCAGCGTGCGATACACCGTCGTGCGCGCCGTCGTCATGGCCCGCAACGCCACATCGTGGGTGGCCAGCCGCTCCAGATACCGGCACAGCCCCCGCGAAATGCCCAGTGCCCGTACGGTGACCACCGCGATGCTCAGGTCCAGCACCGGCGGCATCTGCCACGCCCGCGCGATCAACCAGGCCGCCAATGCCGCCAATGCGAGTCCGCTCCCGAGCGCCAGGACACCCCATCCCACCGCGACCATGACGCGCCACCGCGACAACTCCAGCAAGGCCCACATCCGGCGCAAGTCCTCCATCAGCGAGACCTTCATCCCCACCCCTCCTTCGAGAAGTCCTCTGCTGCCTGGTTTTCCCCGGTCATGTTCGCGAGCACGAAGATCCACAGGCCGTGGCGGCGCACGCCCGTCATCCCGGTCGTGATGCGACGCTGCCGCACGTTGCTCATCCCCCGGCCGCCGTCAATGCTTCGGTGGACGCGCGGACCATTACGACATGGTCGGCGGCGGCCAGGATCGTAGGCCGGTGCCCGACCACGATGACCGTGGCGCCCGCGCGTGCCCGTTCGCGCAGTGCCGCGAGGACGGCGGCTTCGCTGTCGGCGTCGAGATGCGCGGTGGGCTCGTCGAGCAGCAGGACCTGACGATCCGCGGCAAGAACTCTGGTGAGCGCGAGCCGTTGGCGCTGGCCGAGGGAGAGACCCACACCACCCAATCCGACGAGGGTGTCCCAGCGGTCCGGCAGCCCATCGAGCACCGAATCGAAACCTGTTGCGAAACATGCCGATTCGAGGTCACTCAGCACCCTCGCCGCCCCGTGCGCCACCGGCGCCCCCGCCTGTGCCCCGAACAATTCGAGGTTGTCCCGCAGCGTGCCGGGCACCAACACGGGCCGCTGCGGCAGCCAAGCGACCCGCCCCCACCACCACGCCGAATCCAGTTCCCGCACATCCACCCCATCGACCGTCACCACCCCCCGATCCGGCCCGATCAAGCCCAAAATCGCCTGCACCGCCGTAGATTTCCCACTTCCATTGGGCCCGGCGAGCACCGTCACCGCCCCCGGCCGAAACACCCCGGACAACCCCTCCGGCGCAAACCCCCCACGCGTCCCCACCGCTAACCCCCGCACCTCCACAACCCCAGCCCCAACCTGCCCACTACCCGCATCGCCACGAGTCCTCGCTGCGTCCGCTGAGTCGGCCGCTTCCCCGGAATCGGTTGCCGGGTTCTTCGATTCGAGGACGGCGAAGGCGCGGTCGGCGGCGGCCATGCCGTCTTGGGCGGCGTGGAAACGTTCGCCGACCGTGCGGAGGGGGAGGTAGACCTCGGGAGCCAGGATCAGGGCGACCAGGCCGGCGTAGAGGCTCATTTCGCCGAAGACCAGGCGTAGGCCGATGGAGACGGCGATCAAGGCGACGCTGAGGGTCGCGAGCATTTCCAGCACCATCGACGAGAGGAAGGCGATGCGCAGCGCGCGCATCGTGCGCTGCCGCAACGCGTCTCCCAACTCGCGCACCCTCGGCGCCATCGTGGTCCGGCGCAGCTGGGCGGCGTCCAGCTTCACCTCCCCCGAACCAGTTCCCCCGGAACCGGTTTCGCGCCCCAGCGCCCGCAGCGTGGGCATCCCGGCGAACAGGTCGAGTAGCTGGCCGGACAGACGGGTGGTCGCGGCCAGGGTCGCTTCGGCACGCCCCTTGGTCAGCAGACCGATGAGGATCATGAAGATCGGGATGAGCGGCAGGGTGACGACCACGATCAAACCCGAGATCGGGTCGTGCACCGCGATGACCGCCAGCACGATCGGTGGCACGAGCACTGCGAGCAGCAGCGCGGGCAGGTATCCGGTGAGGTAGCCGCGCAACCCGGACAACCCGGTGCCGACGACCACCGCGAGTTCTGTTCGGCGGGTTTCGAGTTCGCGGGGCGGCAGTCGCGCGCCCGCGATCAGCACCGCGGTCTCGAGCTCCGCGACCACCCCGGCGCCGGCCCGGTGGCCGAGGCGCGCCTGCCACCAGGTGGCGAGCACGCGGATACCGATTACGACTGCGAGCAGCAGCATTTCGGTGCCCCACGCGCCGAGCGTGCGCTGGCCGGGCTCGGTGATCACCCCGGCCAGCACCCGGGCGAGCAGGACCGCCGCGACGACGATCGATCCGGTGATCGCCAGCGACAGCAGCACACTCAGCACCAGGTAGCGGCGAGCCGAGCGGGCGTACCGCCACAGGCGCGGGTCGACAGGCGGTCGAGCCATGAGCTCAGTCCTTCAAGGAAAGCCCGATGGGCGCGGGGATGTGGTCGACGGTGATCCGCTTGCGGAACACCCAGTACGTCCAACCTTGGTAGAGCAGTACCACCGGTGTGACCACGACTGCCGCCCAGCTCATCACCTTCAGCGTGTACGGCGTGGACGACGCGTTGTGGATGGTCAGGTCGAACGCGGCATCGATGGTGGAGGGCAGCACGTTCGGGAACAGCGACCCGAACAGCAGCGCCGTGGCCGCCGCCACGGTGACGGCGGTGCCGGTGAAGGCCCAGCCGTCCCGGTCCGCGTATACCGCGACGGACGCGGCGACGAGGCCGAACACGGCAAGCCCCAACGCGATCCACGTCCACCCGGTGCCGTAGGCCAGCTGGGTCCACACACCGAAGCCACCGACCACCGCGGCGGCGGGCGCCAGCAAGAGCTTGGCGGTGCGCTGGGCATCGCTGCGCACCTCGCCGCCGGTCTTCAAGCCGAGGAAGACCGCGCCGTGCAACGCGAACAGCAGTCCGGTGGTGAGTCCGCCGAGCAGTGCGTAGGGACCGAGCAGGTCCCATACCGAGCCCGCGAACTGCTTCTTCTCGTTCAACGGCACGCCGCGCACCACGTTCGCGAAGACCCAGCCCCACGCGAATGCCGGTATCCAGGAACCGATTCCGATGCCGAGGTCACAGCGCGCCCGCCAGCGCGGGTCGTCGATCTTGCCGCGGTACTCGATCGCGCAGATCCGCAGGATCAAGGCCACCAGCAGCAACAGCAGCGCCAGGTAGAAGCCGGAGAACAGGCTGGCGTACCACTCGGGGAACGCGGCGAACATCGCGCCGCCCGCGGTGATCACCCAGACCTCGTTGCCGTCCCACACCGGCCCGATCGTATTGAGCACCACCCGCCTTCGGGTATCGGAGCCCTTGCCGAGGATCGGCATCAGCATGCCGACGCCGAAGTCGAAGCCCTCCAGCACGAAGTACCCGGTGAACAGCACCCCGATCAGCACGAACCAGAACTCTTGCAGACTCATCGTCGGCTCCTAGTAGGCGAACGAAAGTTGTTCGACGGCAGGCTCTTCGCCGGAGCCACCGGCCGGTCCGGCGGGTTTGTCCGGCCCCGAGCCGGTGGGCGGGCTCGCGGCGGGCCGATCCGGTCCGTGCACCACGTAACGCCGCATCAGGTAGAACCAGACCACGGCGAGCGCGCCGTACAGCAGCGTGAAGGTGATCAGCGAGAACAGCACCACACCTGGCGAATGATCGGACACGCCCTGCTGCACGGTCAGCCGCAGGTTCGGGTCGCCGGTCGGATTGGGCGCGACAACCCATGGCTGCCTGCCCATCTCGGTGAACACCCAGCCCGCGCTGTTGGCCAGGAACGGTGTCGGAATGGCGAGCAGGCTGAGCCAGCCGAACCAGCGCTGGTTCGGCACCCGGCCGCGCCGGGTGAGCCACAGGCCTGCCAGTGCCAGCAGGGCCGAGCCGGCGGCGAGGCCGATCATGGCGCGGAAGGACCAGTAGGTGACGAACAGGTTGGGCCGGTAGTCGCCGACTCCGAACTTCGCGTTGTACTCCTGCTGCAGGTCGACGACACCGGGCAGGGTGACATCGCTGAACTTGCCTTTGGCGAGGTAGGGCAGCACGCCGGGCACCTCGAGCACGTGGACGACGCTGTCGCAGTTGTTGTGCGTGCCGACCGTGAGAATGGAGAAGTCCGGGTCGGTCGCGGTGTGGCACAACGATTCCGCCGAGGCCATCTTCATCGGCTGCTGCTCGAACATCAGCTTGCCCTGCGTGTCACCGGTGATGAAGAGGGCGCCGAGCGATATCAGCATCACCCAGATGCCGACCAGCGCGGCGGGCCGCCACATGCCGCGGGCCTCGGCGATTTCGGCGGCGTCTCCGGTGCGCGCCTTGCGCACCATCCACCAGCCCGCGATACCGGCGACGAAAGTGCCCGCTGTGGCGAAGGATCCGGCGACCACGTGCGGAAAGGCCGCCAGCAGTGTGTTGTTGGTGAGCACCGCGACGATGCTCTCCAATTCGGCGCGGCCGGTCTCCGGGTTGAACCGCGCCCCGACCGGATGCTGCATGAACGAGTTGGCGGCGACGATGAAATACGCCGAGGCGTTCACGCCGATGGCGACCATCCAGATCGCGGCGAGGTGCGCGAGTTTCGGTAGCCGGGACCAGCCGAAGATCCACAGGCCGAGGAAGGTCGATTCCATGAAGAAGGCGACCAGGCCCTCCAGCGCGAGCGGTGCGCCGAACACGTCGCCGACGAAGCGGGAGTATTCGCTCCAGTTCATGCCGAACTGGAATTCCTGCACGATGCCGGTGGCGACGCCGAGGGCGAAGTTGATCAGGAACAGCTTGCCGAAGAATTTGGTCAGCCGGAGCCAGTGCTCCTTGCCGGTGATCACCCACGCGGTCTGCATGGCGGCGACCAGCGGCGCGAGGCCGATGGTCAGCGGCACCAGCAGGAAGTGGTAGACGGTCGTGATGCCGAACTGCCATCGCGAGATGTCCAGCGCGTTCACCTTTGAACCTCCTGCCGGTCTACGACATGTCGTAGTAAGACTACGCCGGAGGCAGGATCGAGCAATGCGGCGTAGGCCACGACACACCGGGACTTTCGGCCGCGAGCAGGCATTTTCCGAGCTCGGGCACGCCGGACCGCGCCGCGGTTAGACGCAGATCACCCCTCGGCGCCGGTTGCGGGCAGTCAACCGAACGCCACGAGGTGGTCCTCACCAGTCGCCGATGGCACCCGCTCGCTCGATGCCGCGATCCACCAGTTCGATGATCTCGGCGGCGTTGTCCGGCGCCGACATCCGCAGTCCGTCCAGCGAATTCACCCGCGCCGCCAGCGAGATGCTGGAGAGCAACCAGATGCTGTCACAGGTCAGCAGATCCGCGGTGAACAGTGACTTGTAGGTGCACTCCCAACCGGCCTTCTCCGCCTCGGCGAACAGCGCGCGCTGGGTGACGCCCGGCAGCACACCGTTTTTCGCGGGCGGGGTGAGCAGTTGCTTGTCCCGCGCGATCACCACCGACGAGCGCGGACCCTCCAGCACCCGGTTCTCGGTGCTGGTGAAGATCACGTCGTCGGCGCCCATCCTGGCCGCGAAACGCAGCGCCGCCATATTGGAGGCGTAGGAGAGCGTCTTCGCGCCGAGCAACTGCCACGGCGCGGCCTGCGCGAGGTCGATCGAGATGCCCCGCGAGAGGGTCACCACCGCAACGCCTTCGGTACGCGCCTTCTGTACCCGATCGGGCACGGGTAGTACCAGCACGTAAGCCGTCGGCACGGGCACCGCGGCCGCGAGATCGCCGGAGGTCACCTTTTCCGCCACCCCGGACAGCTCCGAGTCGCGCCCCCTGGTGAGCACCAGCCGCATCACACCCTCGCGGTCGGCGCCCCACTCCTTGGCGGCCCGCTCCACCGCCGCGCGCCACCGGCCGAGCTCCGGCTCCGGCAGATCGAGCGCCTGCGCCGAGCGGCGCAGCCTGCCTAGATGGAATTCGATCGCGCAAGGATTGCCCGCGCGCACCAGCACCGTTTCGAAAATACCGTCGCCTCGCAGGAGGCCGATATCGTCCGCATACACCAACGGCGCGTCCGCGTCCCGGACCGCGCCGTCGAGTGAGACAAGAACCCGATCTACCATGCGTCGAGACTAGGCGGTGTTGGTTGGTCGCGCTGAGGTCACGGCAGAGTTCGACGCATCTTTTACCGCGGGTCGTGCGGAGCCCTCAGCGCGCCGCCGACCCGACGCGCGCGAGCCACCGGGAACGCCGTCCGCGAGCCCCGGTTCAGGCACCCGCGGCCGCGCCCGCCTACAGTGGAAACGTGTCCGTGGTCGTTGCGCCCAGCCCTGTCCTCACTACCGCGGGAGCCGTCGCGGGAGCACCCGGCTCGCCTGATGCCGCGGTGGCATGGCACTACGGTGACCCGCTCGGTGAACAGCGCACCGCCGTGCGGCGGGCCGCGGTCGTCGATCGCTCGCACCGATTCGTGCTGAGCATCGCCGGCGCCGAGCGCCTGACCTGGCTGCACACCATCACCAGCCAGCACATCGCGGCCCTCACCGAAGGACAGTCCGCGGAGAGCCTCGACCTCGACCTCAACGGCCGGGTGCTCAACCACTTCGTGCTCACCGAACTCGACGGCACGGTGTGGATCGACACCGAGGGCGACCGCGGCCCGGCCCTGCTGGAGTTTCTGCGCAAGATGGTCTTCTGGGCCGACGCGCAACCGGTCGAGTCCGAGCACGCGGTGCTGAGTCTGCTCGGCCCGCAGGCGCCCGAGGTGCTCGCGGCGCTCGGCATCACCACCGTGCCCGGCGTCTACGAGGCCGTCGCGCTGCCCGGCGGTGGCTTCGTGCGCCGGATGCCGTGGCCGAGCGCCGACTCGTTCGACCTGCTGATCCCCCGCGCGGAACTGGCCGACCGGTGGCGGCTGCTCACCGAGGCAGGCGCCGCGCCCGCCGGTATGTGGGCCTTCGAGGCGCTGCGGGTCGCCGCCGTGCGCCCACGCCTGGGCCTCGACACCGACGAGCGCACCATCCCGCACGAGGCCCGCTGGATCGGCGGCGTCGCCGAGCACGGTGCGGTCCACCTGGACAAGGGCTGCTACCGCGGTCAGGAGACCGTGGCGCGGGTGCACAATCTCGGCAAGCCGCCGCGCCATCTGGTGCTGCTGCATCTCGACGGTTCCGCCGACGAGCGGCCGGCGCCTGGCGACGACGTCACCGCGGGCGGCCGGGCCGTCGGCCGGTTGGGCACGGTGATCGACCACTACGAACTCGGCCCGATCGCGCTCGCGCTGATCAAACGCACGATCCCGGTGGATGCCCAGCTCACGGCCGGTCCGACCGCCGCGTCCATCGACCCCGATTCGGTGCCCGCCGACGACGCACCGCAGGCGGGCAGGCTCGCCGTCGATCGGCTGCGCGGCCGCTGAACCGAGCGATGATCATCGAATTCCGAACGGGCGCAAGGCACGTGCCCGCGCGCCTGCTCGGCGGCGCCGCGTCCGCCCCGACCGTCCTGCCACCACACCACGAAAGGGCTGCCCATGCGATCCGGTGATACCGGTGAGGTGCTCGCGGTGTGCGTGGTGCATGCCGAGATCGAGGTGCCGACCCGGGTCGGCCGTTCCGCCATCGACAAGCGGCCCCGGCCGGGCCGGGTGCCCGTGCGCGCGCTCGGCCTCGACGGCGACCACGTCTGCGATACCGACCACCACGGCGGCGTGCACCAGGCGGTCTACGCCTACGCCGACGAGGACGCCCGGCGTTGGGCAGGCGAACTCGGCCGGGAGTTGCCCGTCGGCTGGTTCGGCGAGAACCTGCGCATATCCGGGTTGCCGATCAGCGACGCGGTGTTCGGCGCCCGCCTGAGCATCGGCGACACCTTGCTCGAGGTGAGCGCGCCGCGGGTGCCGTGCGCGACGTTCCAGCACTGGAGCGGGCAAGCCCAGTGGGTCAAGCGGTTCACGCTGCGCAGCGACACCGGCGCCTATTTCCGAGTGCTCACCGAGGGCACGATCGGCGCGGGCGACACGGTGACCGTGCGGCACGTGCCCGAGCACGGCGTCACCGTCCGCGACCTGTTCACCGGCCACGATCCGGAGTTGCTCGCCATCCTGCTCGCCGCGGAACCGACCATCTCCGACGACGTACGCATGCAGATCGAGCGCCATACGCGCAGGCACGCGAACGCCGAACGGCGCCGAGCGAGCCTGGCCACCGATACCGGCGTCGCCGACCGGCACGCCGTCGAACTCGACACGGGAGCGCAGCTGTGAGTGTGGATCTGGTCGAAGTAGTCCGCTCCGGTTTTCGGGAGTGCGTGCACCGCGGCTCGGCCGTCATCCTCGATCCCGCGGGCGAGCCGACCCTGGCCCTCGGCGAGGTGCATCTGCCGATCTTCCCGCGCTCCACCAACAAGCCGATGCAGGCGATCACCCTGCTGCGCCACGGTTTCGAGCCGCTCGACGACGCCGAGCTGGCCATCGCGACCGCATCGCACTACGGCGAGCCCGATCACGTCGCGCTGGTGCGCAGGCTGCTCGACCGGTTCGGCTTCGACGAGAAGGCCCTCGAATGCCCGCCGGACCTGCCGGTCGACGACAAGGCGCGCGCCGCCGTGCTGTCCGGGCCACAGGAACCGCGCCGGATCTACATGAACTGCTCCGGCAAACACGCCGCGATGCTGGCGACCTGCGCGATCAACGGCTGGCCGACCGAGGGGTACCTCGATGTCGCGCATCCGCTGCAGCAGGCGGTCATCGCCACCGTCGCCGACCTGACCGGCGAGCCCGAGACCGATCTCGGCATCGACGGCTGCGGTCTGCCGATCATCCCGGTCTCGCTGGTGAACCTGGCCCGGGTGTTCGCGACCATGGCCACCGCCGCGCCCGACGCGCCCGAGCGGCGCGTCGCCGACGCCATCCGCGCCCATCCGCGAGTGATTTCGGGCACGAACGCACCCGATTTGTTAGCTATGCAGGCCACCCCCGGACTCGTCTGCAAGATCGGCGCGGACGGTGTGCACGCGGGCGCGCTACCCGACGGCACCGCCTTCGCCTACAAGATCGACGACGGCCACGACCGCGCTCGAATGCCCCTGACGCTGGCCATTTTGCATCGAATCGGGGTGGATTGGACCGACGCGCACGCCGAGTTGGCGGCCCCCGCGGTGCTCGGCGGCGGCGCCCGCGTCGGCGTGATCCGAGCGATTCCGGGAGTGCTGTAGCCGCCCCGGTCAAGGGCGACAACCGGGCAAACGGAACCTCTTCGGGAGTTCTTCAGGCACTCCTGGAAGCGAGACCGCCGGACACACGCTAAAGTGTCTGTCAGGAAGAGTATTAATTCGAACGGGGCCGCCAACCAAACCCCAGGCCGCCCCGCAGTGACGCGAGGGGGTCAGCCATGGGCCGTGGCCGGGCTAAGGCAAAGCAGACCAAGGTCGCACGCGAGCTGAAGTACAGCAGCCCGCCGAGCGACTTCGCGAGCCTTCAGCGCGAGCTTTCGGGCAGCCCCAACTCCCAACGGAGTGGTGTGCTGTCCGATGAGCACAACGCGGACGAGTCCTCTACCCGTTGGGAAGAGGACGACTACGACGACTGGCGCCGCTGACTCGAAGCAACGCATGAAGGGGGAGGTCGCGTGCCTCCCCCTTCAGCCGTTGCCAAGTGTCGACGGCCTCCGCCGAAAAGCCTTACATCACACCGGCGTCCCGCATCCTCGCGATGCGGGACGCTGTGTTGATTTCGCGATCCCGCTCGACGGCTGGACGTTTCCCGAGCGCGGCTGGTTCGACAACACCCGCGAATCGGCAAGGCAGACAAAGAAACTGCCCGGTTCGCGACGGCGTGACCGCTGCGAACCGGGCAGTGACGGGTGAACCTCAGAAGCGCGGGTGCTCGCCGACCAGGACGGCGCGCAGGGCGTCGGAGTCCTTGGCCTTCTTGACGGTACCGAGGGTCCAGCATTCGATGTGGCGGGCGGTGAGCACGGCCAGCGCGCGGTCGACGTCCTCGGGTGCGACGACGGCGACCATGCCGACGCCCATGTTGAACGTCTTCTCCATCTCGGCCCGCTCGACCCGGCCGCGCTGGGCGATCATCTTGAACACCGGCGCGGGGTTCCAGGTGCCGCGATCAAGTTCGGCGACCATGCCGGCGGGCAGCACCCGGCCGAGGTTGGCGGCCAGGCCACCGCCGGTGACGTGGGCGAAGGTGCGCACATCGGTTTCGGCGATCAGGGCAAGGCAGTCCTTGGCGTAGATCTGGGTCGGCTCGAGCAGTTCTTCGCCGAGGGTCCGGCCGAACTCCTCGACGTGGCCGGTGAGCGACATGCGGTCGATGTCGAGCAGCACCTTGCGGGCCAGGCTGTAGCCGTTGGAGTGCAGGCCGGAGGAGCCCATGGCGATCACCACGTCGCCGGGGCGCACCCGGTCCGGCCCGAGCACCGCGTCGGCCTCGACCACGCCGACACCGGTCGCGGACAGGTCGTAGTCGTCGGCATCCATCAGGCCGGGATGTTCGGCGGTCTCGCCGCCCAGCAGTGCGCAACCGGCGCGCACGCAGCCCTCGGCGATGCCGGAGACCAGCTCGGCGACCTTCTCCGGGACGACCTTGCCGATGGCGATGTAGTCCTGCAGGAACAGCGGTTCGGCGCCGCACACCACGAGGTCGTCGACGACCATCGCGACCAGGTCAAGGCCGACGGTGTCGTGCTTGTCCATCGCCTGCGCGACCGCGATCTTGGTACCGACCCCGTCGGTGGACGCGGCGAGCAACGGTTCGCGGTAGCCGCCCTTCAGTGCGAACAGCCCGGCGAATCCGCCGAGGCCGCCCTGCACCTCGGGTCGGCTCGCCTTCTTCGCCAATGGCCCGAACAACTCGACTGCGCGGTCACCTGCCTCGATGTCCACGCCTGCCGCGGCGTATGAGGCACCACCACTGGGGGTCTGTTCAGTCATTTTCGGGGAAAGCTCCAAACCGAATCGGCGGATAGATGCCTGCTCACGCTACCGGAGACGAATAACAGCCCAGCACCGGTATTGCTTCGTGCTGCCCGTCTCTCGGCGTCTTTTACCGCTTGACCGCGCCGCGGGTCTTGACAACCTTGCCGGTGGTCGCGGCCCGCGGCGCTGTCGCCGGATATCCGGCGAGTCACCCGGATGGGTGGGAAATCACTCGCCAGATTATCCCGTCTGCACCTCGACGTCGTCGACCTCGGTGGCGAACAGACCGGCATTGGCTGCCCGCCTGCGCCGCTGCTCCACCGGGTCGGGCACCGGCACCGCCGCGACCAGGCGTTGGGTGTACTCCTGCTGCGGCGCACGCAGAATGCGATCCCGGTCACCCTGCTCCACCACGGCGCCGTTGCGCAGCACCACGATCCGGTCGGCGAGCTGATCGACCACCGCCAGATCGTGGCTGATGAACAGACAGGCCCAACCGCATTCCCGCTGCAGCTGCCCGAACAGCTCGAGCACCGCGGCCTGCACCGAAACGTCCAGCGCGCTGGTCGGTTCGTCGGCGACGAGCAGATCCGGATCCAGCACCAGGGCCCTGGCCAGGCTCGCGCGCTGCCGCTGGCCGCCGGACAGCTCGTGCGGGTACCGGCGTTCGGTGCCCGCGGGCAGCTGGACGTCGTCGAGCAGCTTGCGCACCCGCGCCTTGATCTCGGCCGAGCTGCCCGCCTGGTGCACGATCAGCGGCTCGGCGACGCACTCGCCGACGGTGAGCCGGGGATTCAGCGAGCTGGCCGGGTCCTGGAAGACGAACCCGAACCGCCGCCGGATCGGGCGCAGCTTGCGCCCGGACAACCCGGCGATGTCCTGCCCGCGCACCTTCACCACACCCGAGCTGGGTCGTTGCAGCGCGGCGACACAGCGGCCGATGGTCGACTTGCCGGAACCGGATTCGCCTACCAGGCCGAGGGTTTCGCCGGGGGCGATGCACAGGTTCACGTCGTCGACCGCGCGGAACGGCGGCCGCCCGAACGAGCCGGGGAATTCGACCACCAGATCGCACACCTCGAGCACCGGCTCGGCGGTCGAGTCGACCTCCTTGGCCGGTCCGTGCGCCAACTGTTCGGTGCCGAGGTGCGGGACGGCCGCGAGCAGTGCCCTGGTGTAGTCCGCCTTCGGGCTGGCGAACAGCTCGTCCACCGGCGCCTGCTCGACGACCTTGCCGTTGCGCATCACCACGACCCGGTCGGCCAGATCGGCGACCACGCCCATGTTGTGCGTGATCAACACGATGGCGCTGCCGATCCGGTCGCGTAGGTCGCGCAGCAGCTCGAGGATCTCGGCCTGCACGGTCACGTCGAGCGCGGTGGTCGGCTCGTCGGCGATGATCACCTTCGGCTCGCAGGCGATGGCGATGGCGATCACCACGCGCTGCTTCTGGCCGCCTGAGAGCTGATGCGGGTAGTAGTCCACCCGATGCTCCGGGTCGGGCAGGCCGACCATGCGGAGCAGTTCGATCGCGCGCGCCTTCGCGTCCTTCTTGCTCATGTTCGAATGCGCGCGCAGCGCCTCGCCGATCTGGAAGCCGACGGTGAACAGCGGATCGAGCGCGAGGCCCGGCTCCTGGAACACCATCGAGATCGCGCCGCCGCGCAGGGCGGTCAGCTGGCGTTCGTTCATCGAGGTGATGGTCTGGGTACCGAGGTTCACCAGGCCGCGCACCCGAGCGGTCAGCGGCAGCAGACCCATCGCGGTGCGCGAGCTCACCGATTTACCCGACCCGGACTCGCCGACGATCGCGAGGACCTCGCCCGGGTACACCTCGTAGGACACGTCGGAGACCGCGTACACGGGCCCGGCGTCGGTGGCAAAGGTGACCGACAGCGATTCGATGGACAGCGCGGGACGATCCCGCTCGACCACCGGTGCCGACTTGTTCATGACGTCTCCTTCCCGGCGGCGCCGTTCTCGGCAGGCTCGGCGGCATTCGTCTGCGGGGCGGCGCCGGGCTCGGCCGCGGCGGTGATCGCGTCGCCGGGGGCCGCCGAGACGGCGCGACGGGTCCGCAGGATCGGGTTGAGCACCTCGTTGAGGCTCTCGCCGACCAGGGTCATGCCGAGCACGACGAGCACGATGGCGAAACCGGGGAAGATGCCGGTCCACCAGATGCCGTTGGACACGTCCGACAGCGCCTTGTTCAGGTCGTAGCCCCACTCGGCGGCCTGGGTCGGCTCGATGCCGAACCCGAGGAAGCCGAGGCCGGCCAGGGTGAGGATGGCCTCGGACCCGTTCAGGGTCACGATCACCGGCAACGACTGGGTGACGTTGGCGAAGATGTGCCGGAACAGGATTCGCGCCGTCGAGGCCCCGGTCACCCGGGCCGCGTCGACGTAGGGCTCGTTCTTCACCGCGACGGTCGCGTTGCGCACCACGCGGAAGTATTGCGGCACGAAGACGGCCGTGATCGCCACCGCCGCGGACAGCACGCCGCCGAAGCTGGTCGAGCGTCCGCCCGCGACCACGATGGACACCACGATCGCAAGCAGCAGCGTCGGGAAGGCGTACATCGCGTCCATGAAGAGCACGAGCACCCGGTCGAACCAGCGACCGAGGTAACCCGAGAGCAGGCCGAGCGGCACGCCGATGAACAGCGAGAGCACCAGCGAGATCACGATCACGAACAGCGCGGTGCGCGCACCCCAGATCACCCGGGAGAACACGTCCTCACCGCGCACCGAGGTGCCGAACCAGTGGTCGGCCGACGGCGCCTGCTGCCGGACGAAATCCACACCGTCGGCAGCGTTTTGCGCGAACCCGTAGGGCGCGATGAGCGGTGCGAAGATGGCCGCGAGCACGAAGACCGCGACCAGCGCGAGGCCGAGGATCAACGTCGCGCGTTGCAGCCCCGCGGTCATCGAGAACAGCCGCAGGCCGGGTAGGCGACGGCGCACCGATGGCGGGACCGGCGGGGTCACCACCGGCTCGTTCAGCAATTCCGGTGCGGTCATCAGAACCTCACCCTCGGGTCGATCAGTGCCACAAGGGCATCCACCAGGAAGCTCATCAGGGCGATGAAGATCGCGATGAACGCGACGATGCCCTGTACCGCGACGAAGTCACGGGCCGAGAGGTAGGTCGCGAGCTGGTAGCCCAGCCCCTTCCACTCGAAGGTGGTCTCGGTGAGCACCGCGCCGCCGAGCATCATCGCGATCTGCATGCCCATCACGGTGACGATCGGAATCATCGCGTTGCGGAACGCGTGCCGTCCGGTGACCACGCGCCGAGACAGGCCGCGTGCGCGTGCGGCGTCCACGTAGTCCGAGCGCAGCGTCTGGATCAGGTTGATCCGCACCAGGCGCAGGAAGATGCCCGCGGTGAGCAGGCCGAGCGCGATCGCGGGCAGCACAGCGTGTTTCAGTACGTCGCCGATGTATCCCACGTCGCCGTACAGGATGCCGTCGACCAGCATGATGTTGGTCTTCGGTGAGACGTGCTGCAGTTGCAGCTCCACGTTGGTGCTCGCCCGGCCCGCCACCGGCAGCCAGCCGAGCTTGACCGCGAACACCAGCTTGAGCAGCAGGCCGACGAAGAACACCGGCGCCGCGTAGGCCAGGATGGCGAACAGGCGAAGCCCGGTGTCGGACAACGAATCACGGTGCGTCGCGGCGTAGCGGCCGAGCGGGATGCCGATCGCGAACGCGACGATCAGCGCCCAGAACATCAGCTCGAGCGAGGCGGCGCCGTAGGTGGTGATCACCTCGCTGATCTGCCGATTGTCTTGGGAGCGGCCGAAATCGCCGCGGAACAGACCGGAGATGTACTCCCAGTACTGGGTCAGGATCGGCCGGTTCAGCCCGGCCGCCTCCTTGCGTGCCTCGATCTGGTCCTGCGTCATGCGGCCACCCATGGCCGCGCTGATCGGATCACCGGCCACGCGCATGAGGAAGAAGACCAGCGTGGAAAGGATCCACGCGGTCACCGGAATCAGCAGCAGGCGCACGCCCAGGTAGCGGAGCAGCGCGAGCTGGCGAGAATCACTCCCGCCCTTCCCTTTTCGGGGCACGCCGAAGCGCCGGGCCCGGGCCGGCGCTGGCTTCGTTTCTGGAGCAGCTATCGTCCCGGGCCCGGCTTTGCCGGATGTCACTTGCTCAGCACCGTGTAACGGAACTTGAAGGACGCGTCGAGCGTCTGCTCGACACCCTGCACGTTCTTGCCCGCGACGGCAATCTGCTTGCCGGACAAGAGCGGAACGATCGGCAGGTGGTTCTGCGCGAGGTCACGCTGCAGGTTCTTCAAGATCTCCATGCGCTTGGTCTTGTCGTTCTCCGTGGTCTCCGCGGTCAGCTGCGCCGAGATGCTCGGGTCCTCGAAATGCGACTGCAGGAAGTTGTTCGGACCGAAGAACGGGGTCAGGTAGTTGTCCGGGTCCGGGAAGTCCGGGAACCAGCCGAACTGGTAGAGCGGGTACGAGTCGCGGGCGCGCTCACGCTGGTAGCTCACCCACTCGGTGGACTGCAGGTTGACCCGGAACAGGCCGCTGGCCTCGAGCTGCGACTTGATCGCCGCGTATTCCTCGGAGCTGCTCTGACCGTAGTGGTCTGGGTTGTATTGCAGGTTCAGCTCGACCGGGGTGGCGACACCGGCGTCGGCGAGGAACTTCGCCGCCTTCTCCTTGCTCGGGTCGGCGCCGTAGATGTCCTTGAACGGCTCGGTCGCACCCGGAACCCCCTGCGGCACAGACGAGTACGCGGGCAGGTAGGTGTTCTTGTAGACGCCCTTGGCCAGCGCGGCGCGGTCGACGGTGGACGCGAGCGCCTTGCGCACGGCCAGCTTCTGCTCCGGCGTGCCGCCCGGCATGGTGTTCATGTTGAACACGATGTAGCGCAGCTCGCCACCGGGACCCTCGTGCACGGTGACCTTGCTGTCGCCGCGCAGCGACTCGATGTCGGTGGGGGTCAGCGACCGGTACGCGACGTCGAGCGACCCGTTCTGCAGGTCGAGCTTCATGTTGTCGGTGGTGGCGTAGTACTTGGTCGAGACCGTCTTGGACTTCGGCGTGCCGAGGATGCCGTTGTAGTCCGGGTTCGCCTTGTACTCGACCAGCTTGTTCTTGTCGTAGCTGGCGATGGTGTACGGGCCGGAGTAGCCCTTGGCCGCGACGACTTCCTCGTCGGCCATCACCTTGTCGGCCGCGTACACCTTCTCGTCGACGATCGGGCCTGCCTGGGTCGGCAGCACCGCGGGGAAGGTCTGGTCGTTGGGGACCTTCAGGGTGAAGTTGACCGTGCGGTCGTCGGGGGCGTCGGTCTTCTCGAGATTGCCGAGCAGCGACGCGGGACCGTTCGGATCATTGATCTTGATCATCCGGTCGAAGGAGAACTTGACGCTCTTCGCGGTCAGTGGGTTGCCGTTGGCGAACTTGAGGCCCGGCTTCATGGTGCAGCTGTACACCGTCGGGCTGGTGAACTCGCACTTCTCCGCGGCGTCCGGCTTCGGCGTCGCATCGCCGGGCGCGAAGTTCAGTACGTACTGGTAGAACTGCGTTTCCGCGACCAGGGAGCCGTTGTCATAGGCGGCCGCCGGGTCGAGCGAGAAGATTTTGTCCGTAGTGCCGGCAAGCAAGCCACCACCGTCACCACCATCACCGGTCCGGCCGGAACCGCAGCCGGCCAAGGCAGACGCAACCAGCGTCGCCAGGCCGACGGCCGCGATAGTTCGCGTCCGGGTCCGGCCCCCAGGTGTTTTCGAAACCAACATCAGGGCCCCACTTCTCGAGCGCCACACCGCGTTGTCCTGGATCGCAGGCCCGGTGCGGACACAATTGAACATCCGATCTGACGGGCACCGTACCCACGAACCATTTCCGGCACGTTGCGTTTTCACAGAAAAGATTGCCGGGGCGTGAGCCGGCGTTGCAAATAGTGCATCACAGGGGCCAGACCACCGGACGAATGTCGAGGTTCTGGCTAGAACGTCCGATTTCGCGTCTCGAAGAGGCCATTGTTCAATCAAGGACAAAACGCCCGAAATCAAGCGGCGCGCGAAATCGACTCGCCGAAACTCCGCGATCCGGCAAGCGCGCACCTCAGCACGCCTGCGGACGATCGACACGACAAATAGATCGGCCGCGGAAACCGGCCACGCGATGTCGGAGTTACCGGCACTCGCCTGAACAGAGCATCAGGGACACTGCGCACCCGAGAAAGCAACGAGGCGAGCCACCCCGGGTGACTCGCCTCGCGAACGGTAATCGGTGCCTACGGCCGGCTCAGCGCGCTGGCGTTGGCGTTGTCGGCCAGCAGGGCCGCCTCGGACTGGCCGGTGAGCATGCCCTCCAGCACGTTCTTGCCGATGGCCGCCTCGGTGGGCAGCGGAATCGGGTAGTCGCCGTCGAAGCAGGCGCAGCACAACCGCGACCGCGGCTGCTCGGTCGCGGCGATCATGCCCTCGGTGGAGATGTAGCCGAGGGTGTCGGCGCCGATCGACCGGCGCACGCCCTCCACCATCTCGTCGAAGCTGCCCTCCGCGCCGGAACCGTTCGCGATCAACTCCGCGGGCGAGGCGAAGTCGATGCCGTAGAAGCACGGCCACTTCACCGGCGGCGAGGCGATCCGGACGTGGATCTCGAGCGCGCCCGCCTCGCGCAGCATGCGGATCAGCGCGCGCTGGGTGTTGCCGCGCACGATCGAGTCGTCCACCACGATGAGGCGCTTACCGCGGATCACCTCGCGCAGCGGATTGAGCTTGAGCCGGATGCCGAGCTGGCGGATGGTCTGGCTCGGCTGGATGAACGTGCGCCCGACGTAGGCGTTCTTCATCAGGCCCTGGCCGTAGGGCACGCCGGAGCCCTGCGCGTAACCGACCGCCGCGGGCGTACCCGACTCCGGCACCGGAATGACCAGGTCGGCCTCGACCGGATGTTCGGCGGCCAGCCGCCGCCCGATCTCGACCCGGGTGGCGTGCACCGAACGACCGGAGATGGTGCTGTCCGGCCTGGCCAGGTACACGTACTCGAAGACACAGCCCTTGGGCTCGGGATTGGCGAAGCGCATCGAGCGCACGCCGTCGGCATCGATCGCCAGCAGTTCGCCGGGTTCGATCTCCCGGACGAACGCCGCGCCGACGATGTCGAGCGCCGCGGTCTCGCTGGCAACGACCCAGCCACGGTCGAGCCTGCCAAGGCACAGCGGGCGCACGCCGTGCGGGTCACGCGCGGCGTAGAGGGTGTGCTCGTCCATGAAGGTCAGGCAGAACGCGCCGCGCAAGGTCGGCAGCAGTTCCATCGCCGCCTGCTCGATGCTCGAGTCGGCGGCGGCGTGCGCGAGCAGCGCGGTGATCACGTCGGAGTCGGAGGTCGCGGCCATCGGCTGCGGGCGGCCGTTGGCCACCGTCGCGCCGATGAGCCCGAGTTCCCTTGCCCGGCCCGCCAATTCGGCGGTGTTCACCAGATTGCCGTTGTGGCCCAGGGCAAGTCCGGAGCCGACCGCGGTGGTGCGGAAGATCGGCTGCGCGTTCTCCCAGGTCACCCCGCCGGTGGTGGAGTAGCGGCAGTGCCCGACGGCGATGTGGCCTGGCATGGCGGCCAGCGTCTGCTCGTCGAAGACCTGGCTGACCAACCCCAGATCCTTGAAGACCAGGATCTGTGAGCCGTCCGAGACCGCGATGCCCGCAGCCTCCTGACCGCGGTGCTGCAGGGCGTAGAGGCCGTAGTACGTGAGCTTGGCCACGTCCTCGCTCGGCGCCCAGACACCGAACACACCACACTCTTCGCGTGGCTCGTTCTCGTCCTGATCGGGGGTGGCGGATGTGCTTACGACCGGCAGTTCGGCGTTGGTCACCGTTTGCTCCCTGTTCGGGCGGGCTGGGGGCGATCTCATTCTACGGGTGAAACCCCGTTCGCGATCACTCGCCACCGCATCCGGACAGCAATCGAGTGCGGCGCAGCACGCGGCGCGCGCACCCCGGCAACTGTTACCGTGCCAGCCGTGACGACTACCGACAGCGCGGACACCGGCGGCGGAGCGGGATCGAACACGGCGGGAACGGGAAACAAGCGCCGGCCATGGGCCCGCATGGTGCTGTTTCCCATCTCGGTGCTGACCTTGCTGACCGCTCTGCTCGGCATCATGTATCTGGATTACGTCGTCGATCCGGAAGAGAATCTGCACGACTTCCCGATCGCCCTGGTGAATCAGGATGTGGGCGATGTCATCAAGAAGGCCGACGGTCAGCAACAGGTGAACTTCGGTGACCAGATCACCGAGGCGCTGCGCACCGGCGTGCCCGCGGACAAGGTCGATCTGCGCGTGCTCGGCATCAGCGAGGCCGAGCGGCAGCTGAAGTCCGGTGCGGTCTACGGCGCGATCGTGATCCCCGGCGACTTCAGCAAGCAGCTCGGCAATCTCGGCATCGGCAGCGTGATCCCCGGCGACGTGGAGCGCCCGATCATCACGCTGCAGACCAACCCGCGCACCGGCGCGTTCGGCACCCAGATCGTGTTGCGCGTCGGCAATCAGGCGCTGACCGAGGTGAACAAGCAGGTCGGCAAGCAGCTCACCGATCAGGTGAACGAGCAGCTGAAGCCGCAGCCCGGTGCTCCGCCCGCGCCCGAGCTGTCCGGCGCGACCCGGCTCGCGATCGCCGATCCGGTGAAGGTCGTTGTGCAGCAGTACCGTCCGTTGCCCGACGGCACCGGCCAAGGCCTGTCCGCGTTCTTCTACGCCCTGCTGTTGCTGCTGGCCGGCGTGGTCGGCGCGATGGTCATCCACACGATGATCGACGCTCAGCTCGGCTTCGTGCCCACCGAATACGGCCCCTGGTACGTGCACTATCCCCCGACACCGATCTCCCGCTTCCGCACCCTGCTGATCAAGTGGGGCGTGCTGGTGGTGACCGCGAACATCGTCTCGGCGGTGTTCCTGATCGTCGGCAAGATCCTGAACATGCCGATCGATCATCCGCTGGCGCTGTTCCTCTACAGCGCGCTCGCGATCATCGCCGTCGGCGCCACCGGCCTGTCCATGCTGGCCGCGATCGGCTCGGCGGGCCTGCTGGTGAACCTGATCCTGTTCATCATCCTCGGCCTGCCCTCCTCCGGCGGTACCGTCCCGATCGAAGCGACCCCGCAGTACTTCGGCTGGCTCGCCTCCTTCGAGCCGATGCACCAGGTCTTCCTCGGCATCCGCGCCATCCTGTACTTCGACGCGAATTTCGAGGCGGGCCTCTCACGCGGAGTCTGGATGGCCGTGCTCGGCCTCGCCATCGGCCTGGCCTTCGGCGCCGCGATCACCCGCTTCTACGACCGGAAGGGCCTGCACCGCACCAACCGCGTCGAAGCGTGACCCGGACCGGCCGGTGTCTAAGTCCGCACCGGTTCCATCCACCGTTCAGTTCCTCGCCCGGCAAGTCGGGAGGAGCTGATACCGGAGTTGTCTCGGCGACAACGCGGCCTGCGGGCGTCGGGAAACGTGCCGAGGTTCCTCGACGCGGCACCGGTGCCTGACGCCGATCAGACGGCGGATCAGTCGACGGCGGGCTTGGTGACGGGCAGCCAGTGGGCCACCTCGGCGGCGCGATTGCCGGAGGCGGTGAGCGTGCCCGCGGCGACGGCGGCTTCGAATTCCAGCAGGCCGGTGGCCAGCAACAACCAGGTGCGCGGATCGGTTTCGACAACGTTCGGGGGTGTGCCCCGGGTGTGGCGTGGGCCCTCGACGCATTGCACAGCGACGAACGGGGGCACCCGCACCTCCACCGAATGGCCGGGCGCGGAGGCGGCGAGGGCACGGGCGCTGGCGCGGACCGCCGCGGCCAGCTCGGTGCGGGCGGGAGCCGCCACCGTCTCGTCACGCAACCACGCGCTCACCGCGTCCACCGCCGACCGGAGCTCGCCCGGACTCACCGATTGTCGTGCCACCCCACCGAGACTACCGACCGACTACCGCCACCTCCCGCGCACTAATTCGCACGCCGCGCACTGGTTCGCACGCCGCGCGCACATTTGCTGACAAACCCGTGTGCGGCAGAGCAACTAGTGCGCGTGCGCACGCCAACGGGACTGGTGCCGGGCGCATTGCGGGGCGAGAGCACCGCCGACGTTGGTGGCCAGGTGCAGCAGGGCGGGGGCGGTGGCACTCGCGGTGCGGCGACGGAGCCAGCCGAAGACGAGACCGCCCGCGGCGGTGACGGCGACGGTGAGCGGCACGCTGTCACCCGTAGCGCGGGCCGGATGGATATGCCAGAGACCGAAGGTCGCCGAGCCGATCACGGTTGCGGCGGCCGGACCGAAAGCATGGTCCAGCACCGGTTCCAGCGTGCCGCGGAAGACCAGCTCCTCGCTGTACACCGTGCCGATCGGGATGTGCACGCCCACCCACTCGGCGATCGGGACATCGGGCGCGCGATCGGCGGCCGCCGCCAGCCCCTTGCGCGCTGACGGCACGGCAAGGGCCGCACCGTAACCGGCGGCAACCAGCGCTGCCGACACCGCCCCGTAGCGAAAACCCTTCGTGGAGAGCCAATTAGGCGCACCCCCGAAGGCGAGCGCGTACGCCGTCGCGAACCCGGCGTTGGCCGCGCTGCGCCCGCGCGGCCCGAGGCCGAGTCCGGGCCGTACGAGATTGCTCCACGCCAATGGGATGCCGATGGCGGCAACAGCTTTCGGTAACCGACTCACTTGATCTTCCGTTCGAAATCCTCGGCGGCCTCGATCTGTGTCCTGATCCGATCCGAGAGCTCCGCGGTCCAGTCCGGTGGTGCCGCGATGGCCGCCCAGCCGTCCAGCACGAGGCTGCCGTAGCGGTGCCCGTGCCCGTCGGTGACCCCCTGGGCATTGGTGAGATCGGCGGCGACCTGCCAGAACGTGACGAAGGGCCACCAGCGCATCTGCGAGGAGACGTCCGAGCCGCGCGGCTCGGACAACCAATCCGGTTGCGAGAAGATGAGATCGGTCGACCACCAGACGATCGGGTCCGAGGCGTGTTGCAGGTACGCGATCCGCGGTGGCCGCCACTCGGTCGACGGGCGCGCGAGATCGGCGCTGTCGGAGGCGAATCGGACAACCAGCCCGTCGGCGTAGACCGGCTCGACCGCCCGCGACCCGGGATCGCGGCGCGAAACGAACTGCTCCCACAGCCGATTCGAGTTCGGCGGCCCCACCCACAGCGCACCGTCCACCTTCGTACGCAGGTCGGCGAGGCCGTCGAAGGCGGCCTCGGAACCCTGCGAGCCCAGGCTTTCGCCGTAGACCAGCAGCTTGGGCCGCTGCTGCTGCGGCCGCGCGCTCCAATGCCGATACACCGCGTCGAACAACTGCTTTCCGGCGGTCGCGGCCTTGCCGCGGTCGGCGAGGAACGACAGCACGCTCGGCAGATACGAGTACTGCGTGGCGATGATCGCGCTGTCGCCGCCGTACATGTACTCGATCGCCCCGGCCGCCATCGCGTTCACCCAGCCGGTGCCGGTGGTCGTCACCACCACGAGCACCTTGCGGTCGAACGCGCCGGTCCGCTCGAGTTCGGCGGCAGCGAGCTCGGCGGGCTCCTGCCCATCACTGGCCGACTCCAACCCGACGTAGGCCCGGATCGGCTCGCGCGCGGGCTTTCCGGTCACCTCGCTGATCTTGCTCGCGGTCGGTCCGTGCGAGACGAACCACCGGCCCTCGAAGCCGAGGGTCTCCCATTTCGCCAGGGACGCGGGGCTGCCGGAACGTTCCGGCTGGGTCGGCTGGATGGCGTACTGCGAGGTGTGGTCGTTGCGCACGCTGAACGCCGAGTTGGCCACGGCGAAGAACGCCCGCGAGGCCACACCGTTGAAGATCGTCACGGTCAGCACGACGAGCACCAGGAACCCGGCCGCAGGCGCCAGCTCGCGCGGCACCCGAACCCACCGGTTGAGCAGTCGGGCCAGGAACAGGATGGTCACGCGCACGGTCCGGTATCCGGCCACCACCGCGGCGCCGACCGCCATGCTCAACAGGCCGGTGCGCAGATAGGCCGGGGTCGTGGTGCCTTCCATGTTCATCAGCGCGGTGATCTCGCGCTGCCAGCGCGCCGATTGCACCAGCATCAGCGCCGCGCTCAACGCCGCGGTGAACAGGATCGCGGACTTCACGGCGTAGCGCACCCAGGTGGGCGGCGGCGGGACGAACTTCGCCAGCCGCGGCCGCACCCACAGTCGGAACAACCACTCGAGCACGCAGCCGACGCCGTAACCGATCGCCGCGTTCAGCCCACTGATCAGTCCCTGGAACAACCAGTCCCGCGGCACCAGCGACGGCGTCACCGACAACGCGAAGAACAGCGTCGCGAACACCAGCCCGACATAGTTCAGGTCGATGATGTCTTCGGCGCGCCGCACGACGACGACGCCGCGCGCACGCAGCTTCGTCAGGGTGGAGGCGGTCTCGAGCACGAACTCAGCGCGGGCGCGGTTCGGTCGCGAGCGGTGCCATAACGATCATCACCGCAACAGTATGGCGGTCCGGTTGCGCCTTGCGGCGTTGGCCAGGCCGCCATCGGGCGGATCGACACAGATCACACTCGCTATCGCGCCCGTCATCTCGCGCATCGGCGGGTCGGCAACTACCCAGGGCCCTCGAGTAGTTGTACGCGGTTGTGCGGGTGCGCGTATCGCCAGAATTCTCGGTATGAGCACTCCCAACGCACAGCCGAAGACCACCTCGGCCTTCGTCGCACAGGCCGCGATCGCGTTCGGCGTCAGCTTTTTCGGGGCAGGCGCGGGCATTCTGTATCTGCCGCTGGACATCTGGCAGCGCAGCTTCCTGGCGATGAGCCTGCTGTTCCTGGTCACCAGCACCTTCACCCTGGCGAAGGTGGTGCGCGACCAGCACGAAGCCGCGACCGTACACGGTCGCATCGATCAGGCACGAATGGAAAAGCTGCTCGCCGAGCACGATCCGTTCAACACCATCGCCTGATCACCGCTCCTGGGCGGGCCCGGTGACGAGGGGTCCTGGCCCGCCCAGGCACGCGCGGCGGCTGCTCACTTGAGCGAGCGTTCCCGAACGGCCGACTCCGCCAAGTAGTTTCGGATCCGATCCGAGAGATCGGCGGTCCAGTCCGGCGGCTGCGCGATCGCGGCCCAGGCATCGAGCACCAGCGTGCCGTACCGATGCCCGTGTCCGTCCTCGACGCCTTGGGCATTGGGCAGGTCGGCCGCGACCTGCCAGAACGTGACGATCGGATACCACGCCATCGTCGGCGACACGTCCGCGCCGCGCGGCTCGCGCAACCAATCCGGTTCGGTGAACAGCAGATCCGGCGACCACCACACCACCGGGTCGGACGCGTGCTGCAGGTAGGCGACCCGCGGCGGGAGCCAGGTGCTCGACGGCTGCCACAGGTCACCGCGACCGTCGGCGAAGCGCACCACGAGGCCGTCGGCGTAGGTCGGCAGCACTTCGGGGGAACCGGGGTCGCGGCGCGTGACGAACTCACGCCACAGCCGATTCGAGTTCGGCGGCCCGACCCAGAGCACGCCGTCGGTGCGGTTGCGCAGATCCGCGAGGCCGGAGAACGCGCCCTCGGCGCCCTGCGAGCCGAGACTCTCCCCGTAGACGAGCAGCTTCGGCCGCGCCTGTTCCGGCCGCGCCGACCAGTGCTCATAGACCTTGTCGAACACCAGCTTTCCCATCTGCGTCGCCTTGTCCCGGTCCGAAAGGAAGGACAGCACGCTGGGCAGATACGAGTACTGGGTGGCGACGATCGCGCTGTCGCCGCCGTACATCATCTCCACGGACTCGGCGCTGGTCGAGTCGACCCAGCCGGTGCCGGTCGTGGTCACCACGACCAGGACCTTGCGGTCGAAGGCACCGGTGCGCTCGAGCTCGGCGACGGCCAGCTCGGCCTGCGCCTGCGGTCCGTCCGCCGACTCCAGGCCGGTGTAGACGCGGATCGGCTCCCTGGCGGGTTTGCCGGTGACCCGCTCGATGTCCGCGGCGCTCGGCACGTAGGAGACGAACCAGCGGCCCTCCGAACCGAGGGTCTCCCACTTGGCCAATGAGGCGGGGCTGCCCGATCTTTCGGGCAGCCGCGGTTGGGTGGCGTTCGGCGAGGTGTGGCTGTTGCGCACGCTGAACGCCGAATTCGCCACGGAGAAGAAGGCTTTCGCCAGTACGCCGTTGAACAGGGTGACGGCCACGACGGTGACGATCAGGAAACCGAGCGGCATGGCCAGCCGGCGCGGGACGTGCACCCGCTTGCTCAGCTCGGCCGCGACCAGGCGCACCAGCAGGCGAACGGCGCGGAACACCCCGATGACCAGCGCGATCACCGCGGCGCTCAACGCGCCGGTGCGCAGGAAGCCACTGGTCGTGACGTCGTCCATGCCCATCAGCTGGGTGATCTCGCGCTGCCAGCGCGCCGATTGCACCAGCATGAGCACCGCGACGACGAGGCAGCCGACCAGCACCGTCACCTTCGCCACCGCGGGCAGCCAGCCGGGCAGGTCCGCGAGCACCGTGGTCACCCTGACGGGCAGCCGTGGGCGAATCCAGCTGCGGTACATCAATTCCAGCAGACAACCGAAGCCATAGCCGATGGCCGCGTTGATCCCGCCGACGAGCCCCTCGAACAGCCAATCCCGCGGCAGCAGCGACGGAGTCAGCGACAGCGCGAAGAACAGCGTCGCGACGACGAGCCCGAAGAGAGAAAACGGCAACTGATTTCGCACGAACATGGGTAACTCGCCGGGGACCGGCTGACTCCGCCGATCCCCGTCCGCCTGCCGCCGGCGCTCCGCACCCCGCACCTGAATCTGGCCTAAGAATCCCGGAGAGGCGGAGCAGCCCCGAACAACTTCGGCAGCGTGCCCTCGTGCGCGGCCCGCAGCTCGTCCATGGGGACGCTGAACTGCCCCTGTACCTCAACCGAATCCGCACCCTGGTCGACCACGCCGATGCGCACCCACGGCAGTTCGCGGGCGGTGCACATCTTGGTGAACCTGGTCTCTTCCGAGCGCGGCACGGCGACGAGCACCCGGCCCGCCGATTCGGAGAACAACGCGACGAACGGATCGGCGTCCTCGGGCAGCAGGATGCGGCAACCGGTTTCGCCGGCCAGCGCGGCCTCGACGACGGCCTGGATCAGCCCGCCCTCCGAAAGATCGTGCGCGGCACTGATCATGCCGTCACGCGAACCCGCGGTGAGCACCTCGGCGAGCAGCTGCTCGCGCGCGAAGTCGACCTTCGGCGGCACACCGCCCAGGTGATCGTGCACCACCTGGGACCAGATCGAGCCGTCGAACTCGTCGTGGGTCTCGCCGAGCAGGATCAGCGTCTCCCCCGGCTCCAGGCCGAGCCCGGTCGGGATGCGCCGGTGCACGTCGTCGATCACGCCGAGCACGCCGACCACCGGGGTCGGCAGGATGGCCGTCTGGCCGGTCTGGTTGTAGAAGCTCACGTTGCCGCCGGTCACCGGAATGCCAAGTGCCACACAGCCGTCCGCAAGACCGCGCACGGCCTGCTGGAACTGCCACATCACGCCGGGGTCCTCCGGCGAACCGAAGTTGAGGCAGTTGGTGACGGCCTTGGGGGTCGCGCCGGTGGTGGCGACATTGCGGAACGCCTCGGCCAGCGCGAGCTGCGCGCCGGTGTACGGATCCAGCTTGGTGTAGCGGCCGGAGGCGTCGGTGGCCAGCGCGATACCGCGCCCGGTCTCCTCGTCGATCCGGATGACGCCCGCGTCGGCGTGCTCGGCGAGCACGGTGTTGCCGCGCACGTAGCGGTCGTACTGTTCGGTGATCCACTTGCGGCTGCACAGCTGCGGGCTGGCCAGCATCCGCAGCAGCGTGGCACGCAGTTCGTCGCCGGTCTTCGGGCGGGCCAGCTTGTCGGTGCGGTCGGCGGTCAGCGCGTCCTGCTCGTCCGGGCGCCGCACCGGCCGCTCGTACACCGGGCCCTCGTGCGCGACAGTGCGCGGCGGGACGTCGACCACGGTCTCGCCGTGCCAGGTGACGACCAACCGGTCACCGTCGGTGACCTCGCCGATCACCGTGGCCAGGGTGTCCCACTTGCGGCACACGGCCATGAACGCGTCCACGTTCTCCGGAGTCACCACCGCGCACATGCGCTCCTGCGATTCGCTGGAGAGCACCTCGGCCGGGGTCATGCCGGTGGCGCGCATCGGCACCCGGTCCAGCTCGATGTGCATGCCGCCGTCGCCCGCGGCCGCCAGTTCAGAGGTGGCGCAGGACAATCCGGCGCCGCCGAGGTCCTGGATGCCGACCACCAGCTTGGCCGCGTACAGCTCGAGACAGCACTCGATGAGCACCTTCTCGGTGAACGGGTCGCCCACCTGCACGCTCGGCAGCTTCTTGCGCCCGGTGCCCGACTCGTCACCGGAGAAGGTGTCCGAGGCGAGCACGGAGACGCCGCCGATGCCGTCGAGGCCGGTGCGCGCGCCGAACAGGATGATCTTGTTGCCGGTGCCGGAGGCGAAGGCCAGGTGCAGGTCCTCGACCCGCATCACGCCGGCGCACAGCGCGTTCACCAGCGGATTGCCCTGGTAGGACGGATCGAACACGGTCTCGCCGCCGACGTTCGGCAGGCCGAGCGAGTTGCCGTAGCCGCCGATCCCGCGCACCACACCGTCGACCACGCGCCGGGTGTCGGCCGCGTCCGCGGCGCCGAAGCGCAGCTGATCCATCACCGCGATCGGGCGCGCGCCCATCGCCATGATGTCGCGCACGATGCCGCCGACACCGGTCGCCGCACCCTGGTAGGGCTCGACGTAGGACGGGTGATTATGGCTTTCGACCTTGAAGGTGACCGCCCAGCCGTCGCCGACGTCGACCACACCCGCGTTCTCGCCGATGCCTGCCAGCATCGAGGCCCGCATCTGCTCGGTGGTGGTCTGCCCGAAGTAGCGCAGGTGCACCTTGGACGACTTGTAGGAGCAGTGCTCGCTCCACATCACCGAGTACATCGCCAGCTCGGCGTCGGTCGGCCTGCGACCGAGAATGTCCTTGATCCGGGCGTACTCGTCGTCCTTGAGACCCAGCTCTTTATAGGGTTGCGGCACATCGGGAGTTGCTGCGGCGGCGCCGACGGTGTCGACCTGCGAAGTCACGGGGTACCAGGGTCCTTTCGGGCCGGGAGCGCGAAGCTGGGGATTCGCCTGGAAGTTTAGCCGTCACCGTTCGTGGGCACCGGGCCGCATACACCTCACGCCCGGTTCGCCGCATTCCTGTGCGGCAGGTCACACGGCGACGGGCGGACCATGCGCGCCGACGCGGGTCACACCGTCCCACACAGTTACTCTTGCCCCGTGAACGAACGATCGGGGACCGCGGATTCCGCCGCGCCGGTTGTCGCGAAGGCCGAGCCGGTCGCCGAGCACGACGGGCAGGCCGCCACCGGCACCGAGCCGACTGCCCGGGTGCGCTGGCTACTGTTGGCCATCGGCCTGTTCGCCGCATCCGCGGCGCTGTCGCTGGCCGCGCACTGGTGGTACGGCTACATCGACCTACAGGTGTACCGCAACGGCGCCAAGGTGTGGCTGGACGACGGCGAACTCTACGGCCCGATGCCGCCGGTCGCCGGGATCGGACTGCCGTTCACCTATCCCCCGCTCGCCGCGCTGTTCTTCGCCCCGCTCGCGCTGATCCCGCTGTCGGTCGCCGAGGTGGTCGTGCTGACGAGTTCGCTGGCGAGCCTGGCCATCACGCTGTGGCTGGTGCTCGCGCGAATCCGGCCAGGGCTGTCCACGATCACCATGTGCACCCTGGTGATCGGCGCGGTCGCGGTGCTGCAGACCTTCGAACCGATCCGCCAGACCTTCGGTTTCGGTCAGATCAACCTGGTGCTGATGGCCGCCGTCGCGCTGGATTGCCTGGTGCGCAAGCCGTTCTGGCCGCGCGGCATGCTGATCGGCATCGCGGTGTCGGTGAAGCTCATCCCCGGCGGGTACCTGCTGTATTTCCTGCTGCGCAAGGACTGGAAGGCGGCGGGCACGCTGATCGTCTCGGCGATCGCGGCGGTGGGCGTCGGATTCCTGTTGTTCCCCAGCGATTCGACCGAGTACTGGTTCCACACCCTGGCCGACACCGGCCGGATCGGGCCGCCCTACTTCGCGGGCAACCAATCGATCAAGGGCATGACGTTCCGGCTCGGCGTGCCCGACTCGGTGGCCACCGTGCTGTGGATCGCACTGTCGCTGGTCGCGGTCGGCCTGGCCGCGATCTGGATGCGCAGGCTGATCGATGCGGGCGCCACGGTGGCCGCACTGCTGGTGAACGCGGCTGCGGTACTGCTGGTTTCGCCGGTGTCCTGGTCGCACCACTGGGTGTGGATCGCGCCCGCCGCGGTGGTGACCGCCGAACTGATCGTGCGCGGCAAGCGCTCGCCGGTGTTCCTCGGCTGCGTCGGCGTGCTGACGGTCATGTTCCTGATCGGACCGCAGTGGCTGCTGCCGCACTCCGACGACAAGGAACTCGACTGGGCGTGGTGGCAGCAGCTCATCGGCAGCAGCTATGTGCTGGCCACCCTCGCCGTCTTCGTCGTCGCGGTACTGACCTACCGCCCGGTGGCCGCGGGCGTGAGGAAGGCGGCCAGCGCCGCCGCGTAGGCCCCGACATCGGCGGCGCCCATCATTTCCCGCGCGGAGTGCATGGCCAGCTGGGGCGCGCCGACGTCGACCGTCGTCATGCCGGTGCCAGCGGCCGTCATCGGGCCGATCGTCGAACCGCAGGGTAGATCGGCGCGATGCACGTAGCGCTGCAACGGAACTCCAGCCTGCGCGCAGGCCAGCGCGAACGCGCCCGCGCCCGCCGCGTCGGTGGCGTAGCGCAGGTTCTGGTTGACCTTGAGCACCGGTCCGCCGTTCACCTCGATCCGGTGCGCGGGCTCGTGCCGCTCCGGGTAGTTCGGGTGCGTCGCGTGCGCCATGTCACCGGAGGCCACCACCGAACCAGCCAGCGCGGCAAGGTATTCGGTGCGGTCGCCGCCGCGGGCGAGCACGATCCGCTCCAGCACCCGCGGCAGCAGATCGGACTGGGCGCCGCGATCGGACTGACTGCCGACCTCCTCGTGGTCGAACATGACGAGTACCGGAATCGCGGCGCCCGGCGCGGCGACCGCGGCGAGAAAGGCCTGCAGGCCCGCATAGCAGGTGCCCTGATTGTCCAGCCGCGGCGCGGAGACCAGATCCTGGTCGCGCCCGACGATCCGGCTCGGCGCCAGATCGTGGGTCATCAGCTCCCAGCCGAGCACCTGCGCGGGGTCGAGATCGGCCCGCTCGGCGACGAATTCGACGAAGGAGCGCGGCTCCCGGCCGACGCCCCACACCGCGTTCACGTGCCGCTGCGGATCCAGCGCGACGCCCTTGCGGTCGTCGGACAGGTGAATGGCCAGCTGCGGCACCCGCAGGATCGGATCGTCGATGCGAACCAGCTTCTCGCGCACCGCATCTCCGTCGCGCACGCTCAGCCGCCCTGAGATGCCGAGTTCGCGATCCAGCCAGGAATTCAGCCAGGCACCGCCGTACGGCTCGAGGCCGACCAGTTGCCAGCCCGCCGATGCCAGATCCGGGTGCTGCTTGACCCGCAGGTTCGGGCTGTCGGTGTGCGCGCCGACCACCCGGAACGGCGTCCCCGCCGTGCCCTCGGTCGCGGCCCAGGCGATCAGCGAGCCACCGCGCACCACGAAGTGCTTACCCGGCCCGCCCGCGGGCCACGGATCGGCCTCGGCGAGCCTGGTGAAGCCATTGGCCTCCAGCTCGGTTGCCACCGTGCGGCAGACGTGGAAGGGCGAGGGCGATTCGTCGACAAACGCGCACAACCCGGTGGCCGTGGCAGCAGTTGCGGAAACGGGCATGCTTTCGATCCTAGGCACGGGTGCGCGGTGTTGATCTAGTTCCGGGGCACAGCGCCGATCGTGAGCGGGGCCGGTGGCGTCCTCGCCGAGGCGCGAACGCCGACCTGCCCACCCACTGTCCGTCGAACAGCGCGCGTGCCCAAGTGGTGCTGGCGCGAAACTACGCCTGCGGGAACGTCTTGCAGGAGGTGCTGATCTTGGTCATCCTGTCGCCCAGGTCCGGGCTCATGGAATCGAGCGGGGTCTCGACCCCGTCCTTCTTCTGCTCGGTGAACTTCTGGAACGTCTCCACGCGCACGTCGGTCGGCACGCTGTAAGCCGCCTCCAGGGCCATCTTCTGCACCGGCGAGGCGTCGAGCTTCGCGGCCATCTCCGGCGCGTCCTGATGAATCGCGGCGTCGATCTGCTTGAAGGTGCATTCCGAGCTCAGCAGCGGAGCGAGATCGTTGATCATATCCGCCGTGGCAATTCCGGTGCCGAACAGCGAAGCGCCGGCGGCGATACCGGTGATGACGAGAGAAGCGAAGGCGTAACGCGGGTTGAGCATCTTCATGAATTCACCCTTCGGAGAGCTCGATCGGATGTCGGGGCTGAATACCCCGGCGCAGATGGTACCCAAGGACTTCGGCGAAGTACCAAGTGCGTCCGATCCGCCCCGGATAAGTCCACGAATTCGCGGCCGGACATGCCGAATTGCACCCGGGATTTCCACGGCGGCGACGCGGTGACCGACCGTGCGACGAAGAACGTTGCGCCCCTTGACGGCTTCGGAAAACGACACCTGTGACAACTGACCAGTTTGTCGATGATTCTACGTAATTCGGACATTGGTTCGTGTCGCCGCATGTGCGATCCGAGCGGCGTGCTAAAAGCTTGTCCTATGAATTGGAGCGTAAACGCAGAAGCACACAACTCCCGCAGATCACGTTCCGTAGCCTCCCTCGCGGCGACCGGACTGCTCGCCTGCGCCATGACCACACTGGGTATATCGGCGGCAACGGCCGACCCAGCCACCGATGCGAAACTCGTGACCACTTCGGTTACCGCGCCGGACGGCTCTCGGATAACCGACACGGAGACCATCGACGACCGCAATATCCGACTCCAGGTTTATTCTGCGGCGATGGACAAGACCTTTCCGGTCGAAATCCAGCGCCCGGCCGATACCTCGAAACCGCGACCGAGCCTGTATCTGCTGAGCGGCGCGGGCGGCGGTATCGACATCGCCTCGTGGCAGGCGCAAAGCGATGCCCGCGCGTTCATGGCGGACAAGGACGTGAACCTGATCCTCCCGATCGGCGGAATGTTCAGTTACTACACCGACTGGATCAAGGACGATCCGGTACTCGGGCGCAACAAATGGAAGACCTACCTGACCGAAGAACTGCCCCCGATCATCGATGCGGCACTCGGCACGAATGGCGTCAACGGCATCGCGGGGATCTCGACCTCCGCCACCACCGTGCTCGCACTTCCCATCGCGAAGCCGGGCCTCTACAACGTGGCCGCCGCATACAGCGGATGCGCGCAGACCAGCGACCCGCTCGGTTCGCGATTCGTGAAATTCGTCGTCGACGGATACGGCGGCGCCAACCACGAGAACATGTGGGGACCCACCGGTTCCGAGGACTGGATCGCCAATGACCCCTACGTCAACGCTGAGGGCCTGCGCGGCACCGAACTGTACATCTCCTCGGGCAATGGCCTGCCGGGCCGTTACGACACCCTGAACGGGCCGCATACACAGCCCGGCCCGAGCGGTCTGGCCAATCAGATCATCATCGGCGGAATGATCGAGGCGGCCACCGCGCACTGCACCCAGAATCTGAAGACGAAGCTGGATTCCCTTGGCATTCCGGCCACCTTCACCATCCACCCGACCGGCACGCATTCGTGGGGCTACTGGGAGGACGAGCTGAAGCTGTCCTGGCCGACCCTCGCACGCGGCATGGGCGTCAAGGAGTAGTTCCCGACGTCCACCGGCTCGACGAAGCGGAGGACCGGGTCCGGCCTGCACACGGGCCGCCCGGTCCTCCGTTTCGTTTGCGGGACAACAGGTTTCGGGGCAGGCCAGGTTCAAGACCATAGCGGGTCGCGAGACACAGCAGGTGCCGAGACCTCGCATGCCCCGAGACACAGCGGGCTTCGATATACACAGCGGGCTTCGATGTACACAGCGGGCTTCGATGCATAGCGGCCGAGTCGTGCTCGGGCACGTGCGCACCGCCGGGCGAGGAACCGCCCCCGGCACACGGCAGGCCGACTGCGGACCGCGGCGACGTCCCCGGTAGCCGCGAAAGAGATGACTCCCCCGTACCGCCGGATGACCTGAGCTACGCCATCGAGACCATCCCGGCCGGCACATCGATCGAATGCGATCCAACGCACTTGTCTGCAGAAAAAGAAGCGTGCCGGACGCTGCAGTCGTCCGGCACGATTTCGTTCTGTGCTGACTGGATCGGTGCCCAGTCAGAGGTCGCAACTACACGACGGCGACGATGATTCCCAGAATCACGCCCAGGGCCGCCACGGCTGCACCCAAGAAACTACCAACACCGGGCAGAAGCATTGTTCCTCCTGTTTGTCGGTCGATCACTGTCGGAAAGTAGAGATGATGCCAACTGTGTGGCATGCAGTCTGTCGAACTACCTCGACGATTCGAATGTTCACCGAGGGCGCCTCGGAGTCGAGGCGATGCAGATTTCAACAGGCTCGGAGACTCCAGCTGGAAGTAGTCCGATTCCTCATGAAGCCCGGCACGATGAAGCCGGGCGGCGCCAACTAGATGACGGCGACGATGATGCCGAGAATCACGCCCAGGGCCGCCACAGCAGCACCCAAGAAACTACCAACACCGGGCAGAAGCATTGTTTCTCCTGTTTGTCGGTCGATCCATTGATTGTCGAACATCCTCGATCACACAGAATTCGGATCGAGGGCGCCTCGGACGAGAGGCGGTGGCGATCTCAGCTAGCAGTGCCGAAGGCGCTGACTAGACGACCGCGACGATGATACCCAGAATCACACCCAGGGCCGCGACAGCCGCACCCAGAAAACTACCAACACCGGGCAGAAGCATTGTTCCTCCTGTTTGTCGGTTGAACCATTTAATCGAGCAGCGGCGATCATGCCACTCTCGATTTCAGAATGTCAAACCATCTCGGCCGTAGCGGAAATCAGCCGAGGATCGCCTCGGGGAAGAGGCGGGGAGAGCTCAGCCAGCTGTGGAAGCTAGATGACCGCGATGATGATCCCGAGGATCACGGTAAGAGCCGCAATGGCAGCACCGGCCATACTTCCAACCACGGGCAGAAGCATAGTTCCTCCTGTTGTCGGTAGAGCTAGTGATCACACAGCGACGGAGTGCCGCTGCGGATTTCAGATGTCGAACTACCTCGACATTTCAAGGAACTTAGCCGAGGTCGCCTCACACCGGAGGCAGTTTCACGAACTCGGTCTGAACGGAGTGCTAGATGACCGCGATGATGATGCCGAGGATGACGGTCAGCGCGGCAATAGCGGCACCGGCCATACTTCCAACCACGGGCAGCAGCATTGTTCCTCCTGTTTGTAGGTCGATCCATGGATGACTTAGCGCACGTGATCATGCCAACTGTCACGTGGCACGTGACGATCCGACCCGGCGTGTCGGCAAATTAAACGAAGTCGCCGCGCTCCGGACTTCTTTTAAATCGAATATGCCTACTCGTTAATTATTTGGTCGGTCGTCCGACCAAATCAATACTCAACCCGCACAACCCAATCCGGCAGACGGCAGCGCGAGGCGACGGCTCGACCCCGCCGTCTGCCGTGGCAACAAAAAAAGGAAAGAAGGATGAAGTTAGTCGCCCGGCCCGCACCGATGGCGCCAGGAGGCCGGTGGGCCCCGCGGCGATGCCGCGGGGCGCGCGTGCGGCCGCGAGTATTACGCGGACGCAATGAACGGTCACTTACATGCCCACCGAACAATCGGCGCTTCGGTTCGAATTGCCCGAGACTCGCTATTGATTCCGGCCGGAATCGTTTGACGCGCGGACGAACACACCTTCACGGACAGATCGGACGTTCAGGGCAGACATCGGATGAATACGCGCTTACCCCGGGTTGACGGAAACGAGTTCCAGCAGGCGCATGAGGTCCGCGTAACGGCGCGCACCGATCCGCGCGCGCAGTTCTTGTTCCGCGCGTGCCTCTTCGGCGCGCACCGACGCGACGAGTTCCGTGCCGAGCCTGCTGAGCCCGATCAGGATCCGCCTGCGGTCGTCCTGTGCCGCGAGCCGGAAGATGAGACCGCGCTCGGCCAGGTAGTCCGCGTGCCTGGTCGCCGAGGACGGCGCCAGCTGTGACCTGGCCGCAAGCTCGCTCATCGTGATGCCGGTCTCGCTGGAGAGATTCGACAGCATCGACCACTGATCGGCCGTGAGCTGCCTGGCACACAGCGCTGCGTCCAAGTGACGCAGCCAACCGCGTTCTGCGGCACGCAGCGCACCATGCAGCGTCGAATATCCGCTTACAATGGTCGTCATTGTTATTTCCTGCCTGCCATGAATTTCGCTCGAACGAGAAGAAGAGTACCGAATGTCAGCGTTCGGCGAGAGCCCAGAGGGCACTATCGAGATCCTGAACATCGTTCCGATGCAGGGTCCGGGCGGTATCGTGGCCCCCTCGTGCGACGCGGCGATTTCGCTGGCGGTCGACGAAATCAACCGGGGCACAGGAATTCTCGGGCGCGAAATTCGTACTACGAATATCGATGGCGGCAGGCCGCCGCACGAGGTGGCCAGTGAGGTCTCGGCGCTGCTCGCGACCGGGATGGTGGACGCGATCACCGGCTGGCACACCTCCGCGGTGCGCCTCGCGGTGGCGCGGGCGACCGCGAGCCGGGTGCCCTATCTGTTCGCCACCGGGCACGAGGGGCTGGCGGACGAGCTGCCCGGTGTGCTGATGCTCGGCGAGCACCCGGCGGGACAGACACTGCCCGCCGTGCGCTGGCTGGCCCGCGAGCACGGCATTCACCGCTGGGCCATCATCGGCAACGACTACATCTGGCCGCGCGAATCGGCCAAGGCGATCCGCAACAGCCTGGCCGACCCCGAGGCCATCGTGCTCGAGCGGTTCGTGCCGCTCGGCTCGCCCGATTTCGGCGACTTCCTCTCCCATCCCGCGCTCGATCGGGCCCAGGGCGTGATGATCCTGATGGTCGGCGCCGACGTGTCCCGATTCAACCGGCAGTTCGCGGCGACCGGGCGCGCGGCATCGCAATTGCGGATCAGTCCGGCGGCCGACGAGAACGTCTTGCTGGCGGCCGGTGCGGCCGCCAATCACAACTTCTATGTAGCGTCGAGCTTCTTCATCGACGAGCATTCACCCGACGGGCGCGACCGGGTGGCCCGCTATCGCAGGCGCCACGGCGAATTCGCCCCCGCGCTGACCAGTTTCAGCAATATGACCTACGAGGCCATTCACACGCTCGCCGGCCTCGCGCACGCGGTCGGCACGTTGCGCGTGCCGGAAGTCCTCGGCGCGCTGGACCACGGGATCATTCTGGACACCCCGGGCGGCCAGCGCGCCTTTCAAGGCAATCAGGCGATCCAGCACGGCTATATCGCCCGTGCCGACGGCGTCGAATTCGACATCGTCGACCGGATCACCTGAACGCTGCGGCCGATCAGGCCGAGACGAGGGTGTCCAGCACCGAGAGGAACAGGCCGAGCCCGTCGTCGCTCGGGCCGGTGAGCGGCTCGGTCGCGTGCTCGGGGTGCGGCATCAGGCCGACGATGCGGCCGTCCGCCGAGGCGATGCCCGCGATGCCGCGCTGCGACCCGTTCGGGTTGTCGCCCGCGTAACGGAAGACCACCCGGCCCTCGCCCTCCAGCTCGTCGAGCACGGCGGTGGAGGCCTGGTAGCGGCCCTCGCCCGACTTGAGCGGAATCAAGATCTGGGCACCCACCTCGTAGCGCGAGGTCCACACGGTCGACGCCGACTCCACCCGCAACCACTCGTCACGGCAGATGAAGTGCAGGCCTTCGTTGCGGGTCAGCGCGCCGGGCAGCAGACCGGCCTCGCACAGCACCTGAAAACCGTTGCAGATTCCCAGCACCGGCAGGCCGGACCGGGCCGCACGCACGACCTCGCCCATCACCGGGGCGAACCGGGCGATCGCGCCGGCCCGCAGGTAGTCACCGTAGGAGAAGCCGCCGGGCACGACGACCGCGTCGACCTGCTTCAGATCGGCGTCGGCATGCCAGAGGCTGACCGCCTCGGCGCCGGCCAGCCGCACCGCGCGGGCCGCGTCGACATCATCGAGCGTGCCCGGAAAGGTGATGACTCCGATGCGCGCCGTCATGGCAGGCGAACCACCTTCCACTCCTCGATCACCGTGTTGCACAGCAGCGATTCGGCGATCTGCGCCAGCTCCGCGTCGCCGACATTGTCGTCGACGTCGAGCTCGAATCGCTTGCCCTGCCGTACATCCGAGATGCCCTCGAATCCCAGGCGCGGGAGTGCACCGACGATGGCCTGTCCCTGGGGGTCCAGGATCTCGGCCTTCGGCATCACCTCGACCACGACTCGTGCCACGCGTTGCTCCTCAAGTGGGGTGGGGGGTTACCTCAGCAGCGTAGTTGTGCTGGTTGCCCGCGGCATCTCCGGGGTCGGCCAAATCGCGGGCACCGTCCGCGCGCCGCACCGCGCATAACATGGCGCCATGCGCATAGCTCACTTCGGCCACTCCTGCCTACTCGTCGAGCTGCACGGCAAGCGGGTGCTTTTCGATCCCGGCACCTTCTCGCACGGCTTCGAGGGCCTCACCGGCCTGGACGCGATCGCGATCACCCACCAGCACCCCGACCACATCGACCCGAACCGGATCGAGGCGCTGATCGAGGCCAATCCGGGCGCGCGGCTGTTCGCCGATCCGCAGACCGCACAGCAGCGCGGCGAGCCGTGGCAGGCGGTGCACGCGGGCAACGTGCTCACCCTCGGCGAGCTGCGGATCACCGGTGGCGGCGGCAGGCACGCGGTGATCCATCCGGAGCTGCCCGTGGTCGACAACACCGTCTACCAGCTGGGCACTCCGGACGATCCGGCGCAGCTGGTGCATCCGGGTGACTCGCTGTGGGTGCCGCCGGTCCCCGTCGGCGTGCTCGCGCTGCCCGCCGCCGCACCGTGGATGCGGATCAGCGAGGCGGTGGACTACCTGCGTGCGGTCCGGCCGCGCACCGCGCTGCCCATCCACTACGGCATCATCGAGCAGGCCGCGCAGGGCATCTATTTCGGCAGGCTGTCCGAAATGGGGCCTGCCGAAACAGAATTCACCGTGATCGAGCCCGAAGACCAGCGCGAGTTCTAACGCGCCCGCGCGGCGTAGTCGAGCAGGAACAACGCCTCGGCCAACGCCATGTGCTCGATCTCGCCGGGGTCGACGCTCTCGTTGGGCGCGTGGATCAGCGCCTTCGGCTCCTCGACGCCGAGCAGCATGATCTCGGCGTCCGGGTAGGTCTCGGCGAAGACGTTGCACAGCGGTATCGACCCACCCTGCCCCTGGGTCGTCGTGGCACGGCCGTAGGAGGCCGCCAGCGCCGCCGCCATCGCCTCGCGCGCAGGCCCGCCGCTGTTCGACCGGAACGCGCCGCCGACGCCTTCCAGCTCGATGGTGAGCTTCGCGTGCCATGGGGTGTTCGCCTCGAGGTGCGCGACGAGCGCCTTGTGCGCCTGATCCGGATCGGTGCCGGGCGGGATGCGCAGGTTGAGCCGGGCGCGGGCGGCGGGCTGGACGGCGGCGGCCGACCCGACCACGGGCGGCGCGTCGATGCCGAGCACGGTCAACGCGGGCCGGGCCCACAGCATGTCGGAGACCGTGCCGTCACCGGTGCGTTCGACACCGGGCAAAAGGCCGGCGTCGCTGCGGAACTGGTCCTCCGGATACTGCACGCCGGTCCAGCTCTGGTCGTTCGTCAGACCCGCGACGGTGGTGTTGCCGTGCTCGTCGCGCAGCGAGGCGAGCAGGTGGATCAGCGCCGCGAGCGCGTCCGGCGCCGCGCCGCCGTACATGCCGGAATGCAGCGGCCCCGAGAGGGTTTCGACGGTCACCACGACATTGACGTTGCCGCGCAACGTCTCGGTCAGTGTCGGCACGCCCGCCGCGAAGTTGCCGCAGTCACCGATCACGATCGCGTCGGCACGCAGCAGGTCCGGGTTGGCCTCGACGAACCGCTCCAGCCCGCCGGTGCCCTGCTCCTCGGAGCCCTCGGCGACCACCGTGATACCGAGCGGCAGTTCGGCCCCCACCGCGCGCAACGCGGTCAAGTGCATGACGATGTTGCCCTTGCAGTCGGCGCTGCCACGGCCGTACCAGCGGCCGTCGCGCTCGGTGAGCTCCCAGACCGGCGAGTCCCAAGCGGCGCTGTCCAGCGGCGGCTGGACGTCGTAGTGGCAGTACAGCAGCACGGTCGGCGCGCCATCGGGTGCGGGGCGCGAGGCGATCACCGCCTTGCTGCCGTCCGGTGTCTCGTGCAGGCCCACCCTGGTCAGTCCCACGGCCGCGAACGCGTCGGCCACCCACTGGGCGGCACGGTCGCACTCCGCCGGCGGGAACTGCCTGGGATCGGCCACCGATTGGAACGAGACCAGTTGTGTCAGATCGGTTTTCGCCTGTGGCATCAGCGCGGCAACGGCCGCGCGCAGTTCGGCGATTCGAGAGTCGTCGGTCACCCGTCCACTCTGGCACGAACGCACCAGCGCGCCGAGGGAAATATCGCGCGACTACCGATTCGTGTCGATGATCGCCCGGCACCGCGCACCGAGCGCGGCGTGCGGTGTGTCAGGCCGCACGCGCGATCGCGGGCGACTCCCACCGATAGACCGCGCCCGCCGCGCCGTGGAACAGCGCGAGATCGACGGCGTCCAGCATTGCCTGCCGCGGGCCGGAGCGCTGCAGCTGCGCGGCCGAGACCGCAAGGCGCAGTAGCCCGCCGCGACGTGCGGTGCGCGCGGCGCCCATCACCAGCGCGCGACACCACCACGGCTCGGCGCGAAAGCCCTCGCCGATGCCGTACACCCGCGCCTTCTGCGCCACGTTGGTTTCCAGATCGAGCAGCGAGGTCAGGCCGAGGGCGACCCGGAAGCCGACCTCGGGCAGCGCCTCGACGGCACCGGCCGAGGCATCCCAGCGCGGGGCGGCGAACAGTCGGGTGCGCAGCTCCACCTGCTCGAGCACCCGGTCCGCCGCGGTGAGCCGCAACTTCGCCTCGTGCCGAGGCAACGTCGCGAATTCGGCCCTGCGGCGCTTCGTTGCCGCCTGGTCGTAGCCGTGCAGCACGATGGCGTCGCCGCGGGCCCGGCGCCCACGCAGCCAGGCCTGCGTCGCGGGATCATCGACCAGGCGGTACTTGCCCTTCAGCCGGGGCGCCACGAGCAGCGACAGCGGCACGCCGCGCTGGTCCATCGCGGCGGCGAACTCGATCGCCGCGTCCCGGGTGGTGTCCCTGATACCGGAGATCGAGACGATCAGCTCAGCGTTCATGCACCCACGATGCCCGCGGCAGATGTCCACGGCGTGCAGGCCCGGTGACCGCGCGACGAACAGCATCGGGCCAGGTCGCGACCCACGGTGCGGTGTATTCCGGCAACCTACGGTGCGTGCGATTCGGCGGACCGCGGTGCGGTGCGCTCCGGCGAGCGCACCGCGTCGGCTCACGCGTCGGCGAGACCGACCCGGTCCAGCACCCACGCGTACTCGAAGGCGACTTCCTTCCACTTCTCGTACCGGCCGCTGACACCGCCGTGGCCCGCGCTCATCTCCGTCTTGAGCAGCAGCTGGGCGTCGCCGGTCTTGGTGGCCCTGAGCTTGGCCACCCACTTGGCCGGTTCCACGTAGAGCACCCTGGTGTCGTTGATGCTGGTGATGGCGAGAATGGCCGGGTAGTTCTTGGCCTCGATGTTCTCGTAGGGCGCGTAGGACTTCATGTAGTCGTAGACGTCCTTGTCCGCCAACGGATTACCCCACTCGTCCCATTCGATGACGGTGAGTGGCAACGACGGATCCAGGATCGAGGTGAGCGGGTCGACGAACGGGACGTTGGCCAGGATGCCCGCGAACAACTCCGGCGCCAGGTTCGCCACCGCACCCATCAGCAGGCCGCCCGCGCTACCGCCGTCGGCGATCAGCCGATCCGCCGCGGTGACGCCGGTGTCGATCAAATGCTGTGCGCACGAGACGAAATCGGTGAAGGTGTTCTTCTTGGTCAGGGTCTTGCCGTGCTCGTACCAAAGCCTGCCCATCTCGCCGCCACCCCGCACATGCGCGACCGCGAACACCATGCCGCGATCCAGCAGCGACAGGCGCGAGACCGAGAAGGACGGGTCCATGCTCGCCTCGTAGGAGCCGTACCCGTAGAGCAGCAACGGCTTCGGCGCGTCGAGCGGGACGCCGCGCTTGTAGACCAGCGAGATCGGGATCCGAGTACCGTCCGCGGCCACGGCCCACGCACGGTGCTGCTCATAGTCGTTCGCGTCGTAGCCGCCGAGCACCGGCTGCTCCTTGCGCAGCAGCAGCTCGCCGGTGGCAGGCACGTAGTCGAACACCTGCACCGGCGTGATGAACGAGCTCAGCCCGATGCGCAAGGTCGGTTGCGCCCATTCGGGATTGGCGCCCGCGCCGACAGAGAACAGCTCGAGGTCGAAGTCGAGTTCCTTGCGCTCGCCGTAGCCCTGCGCGGTGAGCGGCCAGACCGCCACCCGGGTCAGCGCCTCGCGCCGGTAGCTCAGCACCAGATGATCGGCGAACGCGTCGATGTCCTCGAGCCGCACGTCGTCACGGTGCCCGATCAGCAGGGTCTGATTCGACGGGTCGGCCACCGGGGCGTCGGCGAGCACGAAGTTCTCCGCCTTCACCCCGTCCACGACGTCGTTGTGCAGGATCAGGAAACGGTCCTCGCCGGCCACCACCGCGTGCTCGGCCGAGTACTCGACCCCCTCGCGGCGGGGCAGGATCACCCGGAACTCGCCCTCGGGGTTGTCGGACTCGAGCACCCAGCCCTCGGTGGTGATCTTGGAGCCGACCCAGATCATCAGGAACTTCTCCGAGCGGGTCGAGACCACGCTCACCCAGTACCGCTCGTCCGGCTCGTGGAACACCTTGACGTCGGCGTCGGGCGCGGTGCCGAGCCGGTGCCGCCACACGGTGTCGGGCCGCCACGACTCGTCGACCGTTTGATAGAAGACGTGCGTGCCGTCCAGCGACCAGGTCGCGCCGGGCGCTGTCTCAGCGACCTCGTCGGGCAGCAGCTCGCCGGTGCGCAAATCCTTGAAGCGCAGCACATATCGCTCGTCGCCGTTGGTGTCCACGGAGTAGGCGAGCAGGTTGCCGTCGTGGCTGATCGAGTACGCGCCGAGCGCGAAGAAGTCGTGGCCCTCGGCGAGCACGTTGCTGTCCAGCAAGATCTGCTCGCCCGGCACCTCGACGCCGGCCTCCAGCCGCGGCGGGGTCCACGCGTCGATGCCGTCGGCGTCCGCGGCGATCGCACACCGGCAGTGCACGCCGTACTGCTTGCCCTCGAAACTGCGCGAGTAGTACCAGTAGTCGCCCATCCGGGTCGGCACCGAGAGATCGGTCTCCTGGGTGCGCGACTTGATCTCGTCGAAGAGGCGCTCGCGCAACCCGGCCAGATGCGCGGTCTGCGCCTCGGTGTAGGCGTTCTCGGCTTCGAGGTAGGAGATGACCTCGGGATTGTCCTTGTCCCGCAGCCATTCGTACTCGTCGACGAACACGTCGCCGTGGTGCACGCGTTCGGTGGGCACCGTCTTCGCGATCGGCGCGGCCACCCCGCCCAGGTCTGAGATCGTTCCGGTACCACTGTCGAGAGCCATGCGCTCCACCGTAGTGGCGCGCGGCCCCGCGGTCCCGGCAGGACCCGAACTCCCCGCTGATCAGCGGGCACACTCCGGCCTTCCGGTCAGAGGTCCGATGTTCTCCCGGCGCGCCGCGGCGCTGCGGCGTGGTCGGCCGCGGCATGGATGACGCCGTCGAGGACCTGCTGGGTGCTCTGCAGATCGCGCAACGCCTGCTCGATCCGGCGGCGTTCCTCGGTGAGCCGCTCCAACAGCAACGGAGTGGCCGACGCGTTGGGAGTGCCGTCCACGTCGTTGATGCACGGCAGCAGTTCGCCGATGGTGTCGCTGTGCAGTCCGGCCGCGAACATCTCCTGAATGCGGCGCACGCGCTCGACGGCCGCGGGCGGGTACTCACGCTGTCCACCGGAGGTCCGGTCGGCGGCGAGCAGCCCCTTGGTCTCGTAGTACCGCAGCGACCGGACGCTGACGCCGGTCTGCTCGGCCAATTCTCCGATGCGCACAATCGCTCCTTGACCTGACATTGATGTCAGGTTTTACGGTACAGGCATGAGGCTGCTGACCGAATACCGCACTCCGAAACTCGTCACTCCCAACCGCATCGTCATGGCCCCGATGACCCGGCTGCGCTCGCAACCCGACGGCGCGCCGACCCAGGACGTCGTCGACTACTACGCCCAGCGCGCGACCGCCGGGCTGATCGTCACCGAGGGCCTGTGGCCGCACTCGACCGGCCAGAGCGAGGCGTGGTCACCGGGGCTGCAGACGGACCGGCACGTGGCGGCCTGGCGGGAGGTCACCTCGGCCGTGCACGCCGCGGGCGGGCGGATCTTCGCCCAGCTCATGCATGGTGGTCGCAAGGGGCATCCGCTCGCCCGCATCGATGGCTCCTGGCCGGCGGGACCGTCGGCCGTGCTCGACGCGGACCGGGTGCACCTGATCGCGGGCGGCAAGGCCGACCCCATCACCCCCGCCGCCTACGACCGTGCCGGAATCACCGCCGCGATCGAACAGCACGCCGTCGCCGCCCGCAACGCGATCGAGGCGGGCTTCGACGGCGTCGAAATCCACGGCGCCAACAGCTATCTCATCCACCAGTTCCTGGCCGACAACACCAACCTGCGCACCGACGAGTTCGGCGGCTCGCACGCCAATCGCATGCGGGTGCCGCTGGCCATCGTCGACGCGGTGGCGGGCGAGATCGGCGCGCACCGCACCGGGATCCGGCTCTCCCCGGGCAATCCGCAGTTCAACATGGTCGAGGCCGATCCAGGGCCGCTCTATCGCGCGCTGGTCACCGAGCTCGACCGGCGCGACCTGGCCTACCTGCACCTGATCGACAACGACGACTATCCGGCGCTGACCGACCTGCGGCCGCGCTGGCACGGCACCCTCATCGCCAACATCGGCGAGAACCGCGCACCCACCTCGGCCGCGGGCGCGGAGGATGTCCTCGCGCGCGGGCTCGCCGACCTGGTGTCGTTCGGTCGCGCGTTCATCGCCAATCCCGATCTGGTGCACCGCATTACGCACGACCTGCCGCTCGCCACGGTGCGCGAGGAACTGCTCTACGGCCGCACCGCGGCGGGTTACAGCGACTATCCGCCCTATGCCGCGAGCGTGGCGCACAGCGCCTGAGCGTCGACCGACATCGTCGGTACGCTCAGCCGTATCGGCGCGCCGCGAGAATGAAACGGCGTGTCGCCCGGTCGAATCGGCGTGTCCGCGCCGTGTCGTAGGGTTGCGCGTATGCGTATCGCCGTTGCCTGCCGAGTGGCTGTCGCCGCGACGATACTGTCCGCGGTGGCGGGACTCGGCGCGGCGAGCCCGGCGGCGGCAGCCCCCGCGGCGCTCGCGGTACCGGCGGGACGGCAGGCGCAGATCGCCGAGGAAGCCGCGCTGCTCGGCTGGGACGGCCGGCGCGAGACCCTCGTGCTGGACCTGAATCTGTTGGCGGACACCGACAATGCGGTACTCGTCGTGCCGACGCCGAGCCGGGCCACCATGGAACCGGTCGCCGGGAACACCTTCGTCGACTTGAACCGGCTGACCCTGCCGCAGATCGTCACCGAGCGACGGTGGTTCGCCGCCGATCCGCCGACCGGCGCCGCCGACAGGCCGCACGAGACGGAGCCGGACCAACCGACGGGGCCGTTCGAGACGTTCCATTTCACCGGCACCCAACTCGCCGACCTGCGAACGTGGCTGGCCGCGACCGGCTACACGCTGCGGCCGGAGACGAATACGACCCTGGACGCCTACGGGAGGGACGGCTGGTCCTTCGTCGCGATCCGGCTCACCCGGCCCGCTTCACCGACGGGGCCGTCCTCGCTGACCGGACGGATCGATCCGATCCGGTTGAGCTTCGCGACCGAACATCCCGTCTACCCCATGCGCATCTCCGGTCCCGCGGACACACCGCAGCGGGTGCGGCTGTACCTGCTGAGCGCCCACCGCATGACACGCTCGGATGCCGCCGCCACCGCGCAGAGCGTCGAGGTCGAGTTCGCCGGACGGCTCGCCGACACCGCGAGCCCGACGTTCACGGGCATGGCCGAGGGCGGACGGAACTATCTGACGAAGCTGTCGGTCGCGATCCCGGACCCCTCGACCGGTTCGACCGACTTCACCTTCGCCACCGCGCCCACCGACGACGAGGTCCGCGGGCGGCTCACCGTCGTCGAATCCGTGGAATTCCTCGGCCTGCCCGCCGGTCCGGTCGTGCTCGCGCCCGCGGTGGCGGCCGCGGCCCTGGTGGTGTTCGCGCTGTTCCGCACGCTGCGCCGCCAACCGAACTAGCGGATCAGCAGTCCAGCACCTTGGCCCTGCCCTGCGCCCGGCCCACGAGGACCGCACTGGCCGCCGCCAGCACCAGCAGGGCGGCCAGCTCGCCGCCCCAGCCGCCCGGCACCCAGTCGAACAGGCCCCACAGCTGCGATTTCCGGTGATCGACCAGAAGCCGGATGGCCGCTTGCGCCGATGCGATCAGCACGACCATGCCGACGATCTGCAAGCCGATCCACACGTTCTTGGCCACCACGAGATCCCTTCACCGTTGTCCGGGCCGGACCGCGTCCGGCACCGGTCCCCATGGTCGGCCACCCACCCGGTTGCCCGCATCGGCCATCGGTCGGTCCTCGATTCATCCTTTGGTCGTTCGTGATTCGCCCTGCAGAGCGATGCGCGCGCCCCGGCCCGCCGCCTAAAGTCGCGTCATGACCAGCGTTGTTCCGCCGTCGGCGTCACCGTTGCGGTGGTGGTCGCAGGCTTGGCGGCTGGTGGTGGTGACGCTGATCGGCATACTGGCTTGGAGCACCGTCCAGGGCGAGATGGCCCCGCTCGACACGATGCAGCTGGCCTGGTTCCACGTGGCCGACCCGGCGCTCGGCGTGGTCTGCGTCCTGCTCACGCTGTTGCGGCGCAGATACCCGGTCACCATCGCGGCGATCGTGCTGGTGCTGGCCACCGTCTCGGTGGCGGCGAACGGAGCGGTCGCGCTCGTGCTGTGCTCGCTGGCCACCCGCAGGCGCTATCCCGAGACGATCGCGATATCGATCGTCTGCATCGGCACCGGCCTGTTCACCGACAACCTCTTCTATCCGAAACAGCAGGCCGACCCGCCGACCTGGTACGGCGCGATGGTGCTCACGGCGACCGTCGCCACCATCGTCGCGATCGGCATCGCGGTAGGCGCCCGGCGAGATCTGTTGTGGTCGCTGCGTTCCCGCGCCGAAACCGCCGAACGTGAGCAGCATGCCCGCGCCGCCGAGGCGCGCCTGCTGGAACGCAATCGCATCGCACGGGAGATGCACGACGTACTGGCGCACCGGATCTCGGTCGTGGCGATGCACGCGGGCGCGCTCGGCTTCCGCACCGATCTGACCAGGGAGCAGACCGCCGCGACGGCGAAAACCATTGCCGAGAACGCTCATCTGGCCCTGCAGGAGTTGCGCGAGGTGCTCGGCGTGCTGCGCGCGGACACCGCCACGGCCGACGACACCCCGGAACCGCCCCAGCCGACCTCGGCCGACCTGGCGCGACTCGTCACCGAAGCCCGTGCGCTCGGCATGGACGTCACGCTCACCGACACCACCACCGCCGAGCTGCCCGCGACCAGCGCACGAACCACGTATCGCATTGCCCAGGAGGGATTGACCAACGCGCGCAAGCACTCCCCCGGTGCCCCGGTGCGCGTGCGCATCGACGGCGGTCCCGGCGCCGACCTGACCTTGATCGTCCGCAACTCCGCCGCCCGCGGGCCGGGGCTGTCGATCCCGTCCTCCGGGTACGGCCTGCTCGGACTCACCGAGCGCGCCGAATTGGTCGGCGGCACCCTTGATTACGGGCCCGACCAGGCCGGCGGCTTCCGGCTGCGCGCGGTGCTGCCCTGGCCTGCCGCCGCGCCTACCGGCGATCGACGGTGATGCCGATCCACGTCGTCAAGGGCGAGCCACACCTTCGGCGGTGATCCGGTGCGGGCGGCCGGCACCGAGTCGAACCCGTTGTCTCGCAGCAGAACCGGTCAGGCGCCGATGGCGGGTGCGATGGTCGGCCACGACGCGTGCAGGGTGTCCTGCCAGTACGACCACGAGTGGGTTCCGGTGGGGCTGTAGTCGACCCGGGCCGGAATTCCCAACGCGCGCAAGCGTTGCTCGAACGCGATCACACAGGTGTTCGCGCCGACCTCGACCGGGCCACCGAGGAAAATGTTCTCCGCGAGTTGCGGTTTGATCTCCAGCTCGTGCGGGCCGGGGATACCGGTGCCGGAGGAGAGGTAGATCGTCTTGCCGCGCAGGTGCTCCGCCAGCAGCGCCGGATCGTGTTCGGCCCACGCCGGGCTGCCGGGCGGGCCCCACATGTTCAGCGGATTCCCGCCGCGGTTGGCGATCGAGAACATCACAGCGCCCATCGCCAAACCCGTATCGGGGCAGGCGCTGTACCCCGCGACCGCGCGATACAGCCACGGCTTGCGGGCGGCGAGGATGAAGGCCGCGTTACCGCCCATCGAGAGCCCGCCGATCGCGTTGACGCCGTTGCCGTGGAACGCCGTATCGATCAGCGGCGGCAGCTCCTCGGTCAGGAACGTCTCCCACCGGTAGCGGCCGAAGCGGGGGTCGTCCTGCTGCCAGTCGGTGTAGTAGCTGGCTTGACCGCCGACCGGCAGCACTACGTTGACCCGCGAGCCCGCGAAGAAGCGCTCGGCGTCGGTGGCGTTGGTCCAGGTGCTCTGGGTCGTGCCGGGATCGAGACCGTCCAGCAGGTAGTAGGTCGGGCGGGCGCCGCCGCCGGCCGGATGCAGCACCTGCACCTGAATGGTGCGGCTCATCGCGGGGGAATCGATGAACAGCGCCGAACGGGTGGGGGTCAGCCGGTCGATGCGCACGATCTGCGCCGCCGCCGCTCTCGTGGAGCCGACCAAGGCGGGTACCGCCAGGCCCAGCGCCAAGGTCAGCACTGCCACAGCAACCGATGTTCGCCGCACGTCCCCACCTCCATCACCGCAAGACAATGACCTTCAAGGTATCCCACGGCACGACGAGACGGAAGCGATCTTGGTTCGAGCGTCTATTCAGCAAACTGCCCAGTATGTAAGCCGGGCGGCTCAGCGTTCGAGCGCCCCGCGGATCGACCCGGCCAGGTAGTCCAGATCGGCCCGCGGCGGACTGGTCGGGCGGCCGCGCAATCCGAAACCGTCCTCCAGGGTCCGCGGGATCACGTGCAGGTGCACGTGGAACACCTCCTGCCCCGCCGTAACCCCGTCGGCCAGAAAGAAATTCACCCCGTCGCAGCCGACCTCGCTGGCCCGCAACGCGGCCGCCACCCGCTGCCCCACCTGAAACAGCTTGCCGCCCACCACCGGATCCAGCTCGGCCAGACTCCGCGCCGCCACCTTCGGCACCACCAGCACGTGCCCCGGCGTCATCGGCCGAATATCCATGAACGCCAACACATCATCGTCCTCGAACACCCGACTCGCCGGCGCCCGCCCAGCCACAATGTCCCCAAATATCGTGTACGGATCCACCGCAGCACCCTAACCCCGCGACGAATCGGCCATCGTCGGGCAGTCGGGTGCCGCGCTCCCGCAGGCGCTGACGCCTAGGACATCGGGGGTGGGGCTAGAGGATCGGGGAGGGGGCGTACTGGGCGGCTGCGGGGTTGGCGTCGACCAGTTTTTGGACGGCGGCGATGACGTCGGAGACCTGGGCCTCGGCGGCGCCGATGAAGGCGGACTTGTCGGCCAGGGCGGCGTCGAGGGCGGCGCGGTCGAGCGGGAGACGCTCGTCGGCGGCCAGACGGTCGAGCAGGTCGGGTTCGCGGCCCTGCTCGCGCATGGCGAGGGCGACGGCGACGGCGTGCTCCTTGATGACCTCGTGCGCGGTCTCGCGGCCGACGCCGGTACGGACGGCCGCCATGAGAATCCGCGTGGTCGCGAGGAACGGCAGGTAGCGGTCGAGTTCGCGGGCGACCACGGCCGGGTACGCGCCGAACTCGGTGAGCACGGTGAGGAAGGTCTCCATCATGCCGTCGATCGCGAAGAACGCGTCGGGCAGCGCGACGCGGCGCACCACCGAACAGAACACGTCGCCTTCGTTCCACTGCGCGCCGGCCAGTTCGGCGGCCATCGACGCGTACCCGCGCAACACCACCTGCAGGCCGTTCACGCGTTCACACGAGCGGGTGTTCATCTTGTGCGGCATCGCCGAACTGCCCACCTGGCCCGGCTGGAACCCCTCGGTCACCAGCTCGTGCCCGGCCATCAGCCGAATGGTGTGCGCGAACGACGACGGACCCGCACCCACCTGGACCAGCGCGGAGAGCACGTCGTGATCGAGCGAGCGCGGATACACCTGGCCGACGCTGGTGAGTACGTTCGCGAAGCCCAGATGCCGTGCGACCTGCTGCTCCAATCGGGACAGCTTCGCCGGGTCGCCGCCGAGCAGGTCGAGCATGTCCTGGGCGGTGCCCATCGGCCCCTTGATCCCGCGCAGCGGATACCGGTCGATCAGCTCGCGCACCCGGGTGAGGGCGATGAGCAGCTCGTCGGCGGCCGAGGCGAATCGCTTGCCCAGCGTCGTGGCCTGCGCGGCGACGTTGTGCGAGCGTCCCGCCATCACCAGCGTCTGGTATTCGGCGGCCCGCTCGGCCAGCCGGGCCGCGACCGCGACGCCGTGGGCGTACACGTGCTCGAGCGAGAGCCGGATCTGCAGCTGCTCCACGTTCTCGGTGAGGTCGCGGCTGGTCATGCCCTTGTGCACGTGCTCGTGCCCGGCCAGCGCGTTGAACTCCTCGATGCGCGCCTTCACGTCGTGGCGGGTGACCCGCTCCCGTTCGGCGATCGAGGCCAGATCGACCTGCTCGAGCACGCGCTCGTAGTCCGCGAGAACGCCTGCGGGAAGCTCGATTCCGAGTTCGGACTGCGCCCGCAGCACCTCCAGCCAGAGCCGCCGCTCGAGCACGATCTTGTGTTCGGGCGACCACAGCCGCACCAGTTCGGGGCTGGCGTATCGGGTAGCAAGGACGTTAGGGACGAGGCTCACGACTGCGCCTCGCTAACGCTCGGCTCCGTCGCGCCGCCGGGCGCTGTGTCTATGGTTCCCTCGCTACGCTCGCTCACGTCACGTCAGTCTAATGTGCGGAAACGGTCCGCTTGCTGGGGCGTCGCCGGAGCGACGATGTCGATCACCTCGAGCAGGGCCCCGCGCGCCATTCGACGGGGTTCGGGGTCGAGTTCGGTGAGCGCCGCGACGACGGCGCCGTCCACCACCGCGACCAGCCTGCGTAGTTGCTCGGGCCGGACCAGCCGGTCGGAGCGGCGCAGCACGTCGGCGAGCAACTCGTCGAGCTGGGCACGCAACCGCAACTGGACCTCGCGCAGTTCGGGGTGCCGGGCCGAGGCGACCGAACGCTCATAGCGGGCGATCAGCTGCCCGCGCGCGCCCTCGTCGTGCCCGTCGGCGCCGACCAGCAGATCGAGCACCAGATCGACGGTCGCCTCGGCGCCGCGGCGGCGGTGGCTCACCTCGCCGACCCGGCGGCGCATGGCGTCGAGTTCCACGTTGCCGCTGAACTCGACCGCGCGCGCGATCAGATCTTCCAGCGATTCGAAGTAGTAGGTGGTCGACGCCAACGGAAGGTCGGCACGGGTCGCGACCGAACGGTGCCGCACTGCCTCGAATCCGCCTTCGAGCAACAACTCGGCGGCCGCGGCTACCAAAGCCTGGCGACGCCGTTCGCCTTTCGGGGTCGTCGCGGTGATCACCGTGCCATCGTGCCAGTCGTCATCAGTTCTTCCAGGGGAAATCAGCGAGGAAAAGCAACCATCGATGTTTTACCGCATCCGCGCGGTCACGGTGCCGAACTGCGGAAAGTTGTTGCCGTACAAGATGATCAAACAGCGAGATAGCGCCCTAGACGCAGCAGCGCAGCCTCGATGTCCGCGGTGGCGCCCGCGAAGGAGAACCGAACTGTCCGGTTTCCGTGCACCGTGTCGAAGTCGAGGCCCGGTGCCAGCGCTACCCCGGTGTGCTCGAGCACGTCGGCACACCAGCCGCGGGCGTCGTCGGTGAGGTGACCGATGTCGGCGTAGGCGTAGAACGCGCCGTCGGCAGGCGCCAGATCGGTGATGCCCAGCGTCGGCAGTCCGTCCAACAGCAACTGCCGGTTGATCGCGTACCGGCGCACGTGACCGTCGAGCTCGGCCTTGGCTTCCGCGCCGAACGCGTGCAGCGCCGCGTACTGCGAGATCGCCGGCGGGCACACGGTCAGGTTGGAGGCCAGCCGCTGCAGCGCCGGGCGCAATCCGGCCGGGGCGAGCATCCAGCCGAGCCGCCAGCCCGTCATCGAGAAGTACTTGGACACCGACCCGATGACGATCGCTTCGCGCGAGGTCTCCCATGCCGACGAGGTCGCGGTGTCCGCGCCCGCATAGGTGATGCCGTGATAGATCTCGTCGGAGATGAGCAGGGTCCCGCGCTCCTCGCACCAGCGCGCCAACGCGGCGAGTTCGGCGGGCGCGATCATGGTGCCGGTCGGGTTCGCCGGACTCGCGACGACCAGCCCCGCCGGCGGTTCGGGCAAGGCCTCCAGCATGGCGACGGTCGGTTGGAACCGGGTTTCCGCGCCGCAGTCCAGTTCCACCACGCGACAGCCGAGCGCGGTGAGGGTGTTGCGGTAGGCCGGATAGCCGGGCCTGGCCACCACCACGGTGTCGCCCGGATCGAAGGCGGCCAGGAAGATCAGGGAGAACGCGCCCGACGATCCGGTGGTGACCACGACCTCGTCCGGGTCGACGGGGTAGCCGTAGATCTCGGTGTGGTGCGCGGCGATCACCTCGCGCAACGGGAGGATGCCGAAGGTCTCGGTGTAGCCGAGCAGTTCGGATTCGATCGCGGCGCCCGTCGCGCGCAGCACCGGCGCCGGCGCGGGCGTCGAGGGCTGTCCAGCGGCGAGCACCAGCACGTCGCCGTGCGTTCTGGCCCGTTGCGCCGCAGCTTTCCAGACATCCATCACGTAGAAAGGTGGAATGGTCGACCGGCGAGATTCTCTGGACACCCGCAAGACGGTAGACGGTGTCCCCCGACGGCAGCGCGCGGCTGCCGCGCTTTCGTCTCGTCGCGCAGACTCCGCCGTAACCCGCCCCTGCGTGTTGCGGTCCTGCGCGCGGCCGCGACCAGGGTTATGGTCGCTCTGATGCTCGAGAATGCGCGACGAGCCGGCCGCGACCGGGTGCGCGGAGCGGGCGGCATCGTGGTCATTCCGCCGGATTGGCGTGCCCGGATGCGGGATAAGCCCGGCCAGGGCGGCCGCGCGCTGCTCGATCGCGTGCGCCGAAGCGAACTGCTGCGACACCGCCCCGACCCGCGGGAACTGTGGCGACGCCGGGCCGAGTTGCCCGAGCTGTGGGCGCGGCGCCGTCCCGACCCGGACAAGCTGCGCGCCCTGCTGCGCAAGCATCGCGTGCTGCTCACCGGGCTCGTGGTCACCGCCGTGTTCGCCGCGGGGGACACCGCCTACACCGGCACGATCACCGACCGGGTGCCCGAGGCGGACCACGTCCAGCGCGTGGCCGTGGCCTACCCGCTACAGATGCAGACCACCCCACCCTCGGTGCGCCGCTACCTCAACGCCATCGCCAACGGTGAACGCCTGCGCGAGCAGGCGGTGGTGGCGGCCGCCGCGCGCGCCACCCTGGAACGTGCCAAGGCCGAGGCCGCCGCAGCGGCGGCCGGTGAATACCAACCGTGGATGGCGGGCGGCACCACCCCGAGGCCCGGCGCGGTACTGCCCGGCATCGGCGGCTTCGTCATGCCCGCGCGCGGGGTGTTCACCTCCGGATTCGGTTCGCGCTGGGGCACCTTCCACAACGGCATCGACATCGCGGGTCCGATCGGCACCCCGATCTACGCGGTCGCCAACGGCACGGTCATCGACGCGGGCCCGGCCGAAGGATTCGGGCTGTGGGTACGCATCCGGCACGACGACGGCTCGATCACCGTGTACGGCCACATGTACGACTTCTTCGTCTCCCGAGGCGAGCGCGTCCCCGCGGGTATGCAGATCGCCCGCATGGGCAACCGCGGCGACTCGACCGGTCCGCACCTGCACTTCGAGGTGATCGTCGGCGGGCAGCACGTCGATCCGCGCCAGTGGCTGGCCACGCACGGGCTCAATTTCGGCTGAGCCAGCGGCGGCCGGTTCCGCGCGGACCGACCGCGCGTCCGGCTTATTTCGCGGCGGCGCGGTCGGGCACCGTGATGCGGTTCTCCACCGCGGCGAGGCCGATATCGGTGCGGTAGTGGCTGCCGGGCAGCTTGATCGAGGTGATGCGCGCGTAGGCGTTGGCGCGTGCCTCGGCGAGATCGGCGCCGACGCCGACCACGTTGAGCACCCGCCCGCCCGCCGAGATCAGCGCGCCGTCCTCCCGCAACGCGGTGCCCGCGTGCAGCACCGCCGCCGTGTCGTCGGGGGCGCCCTCGCCTGCCCCGGAGATCACATCGCCGATGCGCGGGCGGCCAGGGTAGTTCTCGGCCGCGACGACCACGGTGATCGCCGAACCTGCGCGCCAGCGCGGCGGCGCGACCTGGGCCAGCGTGCCGGTGGCGGTGGCATTCAGCAGTTCCGCGAGCGGGCTTTCCAGCAGGGCGAGCACCGCCTGGGTCTCGGGATCGCCGAAGCGGCAGTTGAATTCGACGACGGCGGGCCCGGCGGCCCCCATCGCCAGACCGGCGTACAGCAGCCCGGAGAATCCGCTGTCCCGGCGAACCAGTTCGGCGGCAACGGGTTTCACGACATCCTCGACGATCGCCGTGACCGCGTCCACGGCCAGCCACGGCAGCGGGGTGTAGGCGCCCATGCCGCCGGTGTTCGGGCCGGTGTCGCCGTCACCGACCCGCTTGTGGTCCTGCGCAGGCAGCAGCGGCACCACGGTCTCGCCGTCGACCAGGCAGAACAGCGAAACCTCCGGACCGTCCAGGAACGATTCCAGCAGCACCGGATGTCCCTGCTCGAGCAGTTCGGCGCCGTGATCGCGGGCCGCCGACCGATCGGCGGTGACCACGACACCCTTGCCCGCGGCGAGGCCGTCGTCCTTCACCACCCAGATCGGGCCGAAGCGGTCCAGCGCGGCATCGAGGTCGGCGGGATTGTCCACGATCTCGCTGTGCGCGGTGCGCACCCCGGCCGCCGCCATCACGTCCTTGGCGAAGGCCTTGGAGCCCTCGATCCGCGCGGCCGCCGCCGACGGGCCGAAGCAGGCGATGCCCGCCGCCCGGACCGCGTCGGCCACACCGAGCACCAGCGGCACCTCGGGACCGATCACCACCAGGTCGGCCTCGATGTCGGTGGCCAGCGCAACCACGGCCTCCGCCGAGCACGGATCGACCGGCCTGAGCTCCGCGTGCTGCGCGATGCCCGCGTTGCCCGGCGCGGCGACGAGCGCCGTCACCGCGGGGTCCCTGCGCAGCGCAAGGACGAGGGCATGTTCACGGGCTCCGGAACCGATGACGAGTACGCGCACGGCAGACAGCTTAGGTGAAGCCGCAGCAGGCCACGCCTCGGCTCATGAACGGCAGGCGACCATCGAATATCGGGTTCGCGACGCGCATCATGGAAAGGGACGGTTCCGGCATACCGCCGCGAGCCTGCCACACCCGGATCACGCGGAGGATGACGACGATGGGCTTGATCGACGGAATCATGGGCAACGCCGGGCGGATCGATCCCGGTCGGGCACAACAGGAATACGCGAAGCTGATGGGCGAGGGGGAACAGGTCTACGCGGCCTACCTGTTGGTCCGCGACGCCATCCTGTTCACCAACCGCCGCCTGATCCTGGTCGACAAGCAGGGCATGACCGGACGCAAAGTGAGCTATCACAGCATTCCCTACCGGGCGATCACGCACTTCGCGGTGGAGACCGCGGGCACCTTCGACCTCGATGCCGAGCTCGCCATCTGGATCTCCGGCAATCCCGATCCGGTGCAGAAGCGGTTCAACCGCCAGGTCGACATCTACGAGGTGCAGGGCATCCTGTCGCATTTCGTGTCGGTGTAGTCCGCACCGGCCCCGGGCCAGCCCCTGATGAGTCCCATCCGGTGCCTCCGCGGTCCAGCTCGCCGCGGAGGCATCCGGCCGGACCTGTCCGACAGGGCCTAGTCTGCGCTGTATGGCTTCTGTCTTCAGCGCGATCATCGCCGGTCAGCTTCCAGGTCGATTCGTCTGGGAGGACGACGAATTCGTCGGCTTCCTCACCATTGCCCCGGTCACGCCAGGGCACACCCTCGTGGTGCCCCGCAACGAGATCGATCAGTGGCAGGACGTCGACACCGAGACGTTCGCCCGATTGACCGGCGTCGCCCAGAAGATCGGGCAGGCGGTGCGGCAGGCCTGGGACGCCCCGCGCGCCGGCCTGCTCATCGCCGGACTGGAGGTGCCGCACCTGCATGTCCACGTCTTCCCGGCGTTCACCATGGGCGACTTCGACATCTCCGGCGCGGACACCAATCCGTCGCCCGAATCCTTGGACGACGCCCAGACCAGGATCAAGCAGGCGCTGCGCGACCTCGGCTACGGAGCGAACGTCCCCGACTGAGCACGCCGCACCCGATGCGCGAGCCCAGGGCGGCCCGACACCGAACCAGGTTGTCCGGCCGCCCTTTTCGCTGTCCCCAGCTCCGCGCGCGGCGGCCACAACGGCAACCCGTACCCCTCCGGCATCCGCTCCAACTCATCACAGATGTCATTGACCAACTGACTCGTACTGGGCCGCATCCCTTCCCCTCCGTCCACAAACCATCAACCCCAACCGCCCCCACAACTACCACCCCCCACCGACAACTCCCGCCACCGGCGGGCGCCCGGCCCACCGGCAACGCATGGCTACCTGCGTTACTCCGCTATCAGCCGATACCGAAGGCCGCCAACGCCGTTGACATCTTCATGACCAGACGGCCAGGTGTGTTGCCGACGGGTACGAAGTTGTACTTCCGATAGAAGTCGAACGCCGACTCATCGATCGCGTCGACAACGATCAGCCGCCCGCCCGACACCTGTGCGGCTCCCATCAGCTTCGAGATGGCGTCGACCAGCAGATCTGCCCCATATCCCTGACCGTGCAGGGATACATCGAGGGCGAACTTGGCCAGCAGGAAGGCAGGCACCGTCCGCATTCCAGCCGCCAGCTTGCCCGGAATGCCGTCCTCGGCGCGATTGACCGACGTCGGCGCGATCGTCCTTGCCACAGTCGAACCGCGACACATCGTATTCCTCGGTGAGGCCGGTCGAAATCGGTGTCACCGGCGCACGAACCTTCGGCCTCGGGCCACCGCCTTGGCCAGCTCCCGCCTAAAAGAAATCCCTGGCCTGCTGTTCATGCAGGTCAGGGACGCTTGAGCCCCTGTCAGGATTGAACTGATGACCTTTCGCTTACACAAACGACAGGGCCTCTACACACGAACGAGCGCACCGACACCGACACCGACGCGCTCGACTGGAGCCCCCTGTCAGGATTGAACTGACGACCTTTCGCTTACAAGGCGAGTGCTCTACCACTGAGCTAAGGAGGCGGGTCCGCTCGAAAGCGGTTGTCATCATAACCGGGCACGCCGTCCGCGCGACACCGGCATTGCGGTGTCACGCAGACGGCGATCGTTCAAATGTCCCGGCGCAGTATCAGATACCGCGGATCAGGACTGGGCGCCCTGGCGGGCCGCATCGTCGGCGGCCATCGCGTCACGCAGGCTCTTCGGACGCATGTCCGTCCAGTTCTTCTCGACGTACTCGACGCAGGCGGCTCGGCTGTCCTCACCGAACACAACACGCCATCCGGCCGGGACCTCCGCGAAGGCGGGCCACAGGGAGTGCTGCTCTTCGTCGTTGACCAGGACGAAGAAGCGGCCGTCTTCGTCATCGAAGGGGTTGGTGCTCAATTTCACCTCACTGGATACTGGCGCTATGTACGGGACCGCTCGTGGTTCACCCCGGCACAGGCCCGATGAACCGAGGTTCCACGGACGTCCGCACCGTTAGAGTCCCGAGCGTAGTTTCGACACTAGCAAGGCTGACGTTACGCCTGGGGGGGTTACCTCTGGCAGGCAGAACTCAGCTCGCGAAAAAATCGAGCAGGATCTTGTTGACCGTTTCCGGCCGCTCCAAGTAGCCGAAGTGGCCCGCATCGGGGACTTCTTGGTACCGGGCACCGGGGATCACGTCGGCAATCTCCCTGGACAGGTAGGGCGGGATCATCCGGTCGTCGGCGAAACCGACCGCCAGGCACGGCACCGTGATCGCGCGGTAGGCCTGCACCCGGTCGAAGTCGTGGTCCATCCGGCGCTGGGCCCGGATGCCCGGGGTCACCGGACCGCCGGTGAACTCGAACAGGTCGAGCCAGTCGCGGGCGGCGTTCGGTTCGGCCATCGTCGCGGGCGAGAGGTTCATCACCGCGGTCACCGCGGCCTCGTATTTCGCGGGCAGCCGCACCCCGCCGGCGTCGAGTTCGTGCTCGCCGAGCGAGAGGGTCTTCTGGAACTGGTCGAGCCGCCCGTGGCCTGCCATGAAGACGGCCTTGCGCACGAGTTCGGGCCGGGCGAGCGCCAACTCCTGGGCCACCCGCGCGCCCATCGAGGTGCCGACGACCAGTGCCGGGCCCTCGTCCAGTAGCTCGATCAGCCCGGCGGTGTCGGCGACGAGCTGATCGATGGTCATGCCGTCGGCCGCCTCGTAGGTGGGGGCGATGCCGCGGTTGTCGAAGGTGCACACCCGGTATCCGGCGGCGACGAGTGCGGGCACCTGGTGCAGCTCCCACACCCGCCCTGGGCTGCCGGTGCCCATGATCATGACCACAAGCGGCCCCGACCCCTTGACATCGGTACCCCGCGCACGGTCACCTTTGACCTGGTAGTTGAGGGAAATTCCGTTCACCGTGGCCAGCGGCATGTCGACCCTTTCGTGGAGTTGCTGCTGTCCCCCACGGTATAGGGGCGAGCGGAGGCGGCACACCCGGCCGTGGGCCGGTGTGACGCGGGTACCACCCGCACCTGGCGGCGCCAGATACCATTGACTATTCGCACGTACGAGCGTAGTGAACCGGGAGGACTTGAAGATGGCCGCGAAGGGCAGCGCGAACGACATCGCGGACGACGATCTGGAACCACTGGCCGACGAGACCGCGCGACAGGCTCAGCGCGTCGTCGCCGCCTACGCGGAGGACGCCGACGAATGCCGGATGCTGCTGTCGATGCTCGGCATCGGTCCCAGCTCCCGGGTCGAATAGCCCCGTTCTACTTCGACGCCAACGGCGACGTCGAGCCACCCAGAACTTGTGGGACCCAGCGACGCGCAAAGGATGCGTGAGTGCACCAGATGACTTCGTCCGACGGCTCCGAACCCGCCCTAGACACCGCAGACGACAACTCGAAAGCCCAGCTCGGCCCGGCCGAATCCGGTTCGGGTTTCGTGGTTGTCGCCAATCGGCTTCCGGTCGACCTGGAACGGCTGCCGGACGGGACGAGCCGGTGGAAACGTAGCCCCGGCGGGCTGGTCACCGCGCTGGAACCGGTGTTACGCAACAACAAAGGCGCGTGGGTCGGCTGGGCGGGGGTGCCGGACGCGGAGGTCGATCCGATCATCGAGGACGGCCTGGAACTGCATCCGGTCCCGCTCTCGGCCGAGGAGGTCGCCGACTACTACGAGGGCTTCTCCAACGGCACGCTCTGGCCGCTGTATCACGATGTGATCGTGCGGCCGGTCTACGACCGCAAGTGGTGGGCCGCCTACGTCACGGTGAACCGGCGCTTCGCCGAGGCCACCGCCAAGGTGGCCGCGGAGGGCGCCACCGTCTGGGTGCAGGACTACCAGTTGCAGCTGGTGCCGAAGATGCTGCGCATGCTGCGGCCCGACCTGACCATCGGTTTCTTCCTGCATATCCCGTTCCCGCCGGTCGAGCTGTTCATGCAGATGCCGTGGCGCACCGAGATCGTGGAGGGTCTGCTCGGCGCGGACCTGATCGGTTTCCATCTGCCCGGCGGCGCCCAGAACTTCCTGTATCTGGCGCGCAGGCTGGCGGGTCAACCGACCTCGCGCGGCACCGTCGGCGTGCGCTCCAAGCTGGGCGTCGTGCAGGTCGGTTTCCGCACGGTGCGGGTTGGCGCGTTCCCGATCTCGATCTCCTCGGCCGAGCTCGACGAGCATTCCCGGCGCCGTTCGATCCGCGAGCGGGCCGCGAAAATCCGTGCCGAGCTAGGCAATCCGAAGACCATCCTGCTCGGTGTCGACCGGCTGGACTACACCAAGGGCATCGACATCCGGCTCAACGCGCTGGAGGAGCTGCTGCTCGAGCAGCGGATCGATCCGGCGGAGACGGTGATGGTGCAGCTGGCCACGCCGAGCCGTGAGCGCGTCGAGAGCTACATCCAGATGCGCGGTGACATCGAGCGCCAGGTCGGCCGGATCAACGGCGAGTTCGCCAGGGTCGGCTACCCGGTGGTGCACTACCTGCACCGGCCCATCCCCCGCGACGAGCTGATCGCCTTCTTCGTGGCGGCCGACGTCATGCTGGTCACGCCGCTGCGCGACGGCATGAACCTGGTCGCCAAGGAGTACGTCGCCTGCCACAGCGGGCTCAACGGCGCGCTGGTGCTCAGCGAATTCACCGGCGCGGCAGCCGAATTGCGCCAGGCCTACCTGTGCAATCCGCACGACCTGGACAGCGTGAAGGACGCCATCGTTTCCGCGGTCGAGGACGACCGCGACACCAAGCGCCGCCGGATGCGTTCGCTGCGCCGTCAGGTGCTCGCGCACGACGTGGACCGCTGGGCTCGCGCCTTCCTCGAGGCCCTGGCCCAGGACCAGGTCGCGGGCAGCGCGCTGCTCTCCGACGACGACGTCTATCCGGAGGAACGCCAACCCACCCGCTGATCTCGTTCACAGGAATCGCCCAGGTTTGGTCCAGCAACTTCGCAGGAGGATGACGGACCATGAAGCCTATGAGTGGTGCGCCCGCGCAGCAGGCACCCGAGGCCAGGGTGCTGGTGGTCGACGACGAGCCGATGATCGTCGAGCTGCTCGCCGTCAGCCTGCGCTACCAGGGCTTCGAGGTGGACACGGCGGCCGACGGCGCGCAGACGCTGGACAAGGCGCGCACCTTCCGACCGCAGGCGCTGATCGTCGACGTGATGATGCCGGGCATGGACGGGTTCGGCCTGTTGCGCAGGCTGCGCGCCGACGGCATCGACGCCCCCGTGCTGTTCCTGACCGCCCGCGACGAGATGCAGGACAAGATCACCGGACTCACCCTCGGCGCCGACGACTACGTCACCAAGCCATTCAGTTTGGAGGAGGTCGTCGCGCGGCTGCGGGTGATCCTGCGCCGGGCCGGGCACACCGCCCCCCAGCGCGAGAACTCCCGGCTCCGGTTCGAGGACATCGAGCTCGACGACGACACGCACGAGGTGTGGAAGGCGGGCGAACCGGTCGCGTTGTCGCCCACCGAATTCACGCTGCTGCGCTACTTCATGGTCAACGCGGGCACCGTGCTGAGCAAGCCGCGCATCCTGGATCACGTGTGGCGCTACGACTTCGGCGGTGAGGTCGGCGTGGTCGAGACCTATGTGTCGTATCTGCGCAAGAAGGTCGACACCGGCTCCGAGCGGCTCATCCACACCTTGCGCGGCGTCGGCTACGTGATGCGCGCACCGAGCCGCAGCCGGTCGGCCGGGAAATGAGCCGGGGGCGGATCGGCACGATTCGCGCCAAGGCCACCGCCGCGCTCTCGGCGGTCCCGCTACGGGTGACCCTGATGGTGGTGCTGGTGCTGACCGCGGGACTGGGCCTGCTCATCTCGGGCACGATGGTCACCTCCGGGCTGGAGCAGTCGCTGACCAACCGCACCGACCAGCAGCTGCGCGAGGGCGTGCTCGAGTGGTCGCGCCGGGCACGGATGCCACCGCCGCCGGTGCTGCCGCCGGACCCGAGGCACGCGCCGAGCCAGTTCTTCGTGCGTTCCACCAGCATCGATGGCCGGACGTTCTTCGTCAGGGCGTTCGGTATCGACGGCGAACCCGCGCTGCCGCAGGATCCGAGCGACGGCCCGAGCACCGTGGGCTCGGCCGGTGGTGGTCCGGTCCAATGGCGCACGCTGACCCTGCGCGCGCCCGACGGCACCACGACCGTGGCGCTGCCGCTCACCCAGAACAACGACACCGTGCATCGGCTGGTGGTGCTGCAACTGGTGGTCGGGCTGACCGTGCTCGCCGCGCTGGCGCTGGTCGCGTACTTCGTCATCCGGCGCAGCCTGCGCCCGCTGCGCCGGGTGGAGAACACCGCGGCCGCCATCGCCCGCGGTGACCTGTATCGGCGAGTTCCGGTGCGCGGCACCAACACCGAGGTCGACAGTCTGTCCCGGTCGCTGAACGGCATGCTCGCGCAGATCCAGCAGGCCTTCGCCAAGACCGAGGCCTCCGAGGCGGCCGCGCGGCACTCCGAGGCGAAGATGCGCCAGTTCATCGCCGACGCCAGCCACGAACTGCGCACCCCGCTCACCACCATTCGCGGCTTCGCCGAGCTCTACCGGCAGGGCGCGACGGCCGAGCCCGACCTGTTCATGGACCGCATCGAACGGGAATCGCAGCGAATGGGCCTGCTGGTCGAGGACCTGCTCATGCTGGCCAGACTGGACGCGCAACGCCCGCTGGAACAGGGTGTGGTGGATCTGCTCGCGGTGGCAAGCGATGCCGTGCACGGCGCCCGCGCGCTGGCCGCCGCGGCCGATCCGGCGGGCCCGGGGCGGCGCATCGAGCTCGAAATCCAGTCCGGCGAGGGCACTCTGGAGGTCGTCGGGGACGCGGCGCGGCTGCGGCAGGTGCTGGCGAATCTGCTCAACAACGCGCTCACGCACACCCCGGCGGAGGCGGCGATCGCGGTCCGGCTCACCCCGACCGCCGACGACATCGTGCTCGAGGTCGCCGACACGGGCCCCGGCCTGCCGCCCGAGGAGGCCGAGCACATCTTCGAACGCTTCTACCGCATCGACGGTTCGCGCACCCGCAGCAGCGGCGGCACCGGCCTCGGGCTGTCCATCGTGCAGGCACTGGTCACCGCGCACGGCGGCACGGTGCGCGTGCAGAGCGCCGAAGGCATCGGCACCACGTTCACGGTGCGGCTGCCGCGCGGTCTCAGACCGGCGTGACCTGGTCGACCAGCCAGCGGTCGCCGTTCTTCTGCACCGTCGCCTTGACCCGGCTACCGGTGGTCGTGCCCTGCGGCGAATCCTTGCTGGTGGTCACCTGATTGAGGAACAGCAGCACGACCACCTCGGACCTGTCCGCCGAGACGACGCCGGCCGCCTGCGTGGTGGCGTGCACCGTGAGCTGCTTCTCCTTGGCGCCGGGAGCGATCGCCTGGGTGATCAGCTTCAGATAGTCGTCGCGGAACTTCGGCGAGAGATTGTCGGCCGCCTTGGGCAGCTCCTTGTCCACCGTTTGATAGTCGTAGGTGAACATCGCCGACACCGATCGATCGGCGGCGGCGACCGCGTCCTCGCGCGCCCGCTCCGCCTGGTCGTCGTTCCAGATCCGGAATCCGTTGACGCCGAGCACGATCAGTGCCACGACGGCGATCAGAGCGGATCCGATCAGCAGGATCTTGCCACGCATACTCATCCGACGAACTCCACCTTGGACGCGGTCAACCCGGCATCACCGCGGCTCACGGTGATCCGGAAGCGGTAGAGCCGCGTCTGCGGCCCCTCCTGGCCCGCGTTGGTCAACGTCTGTTTGACCGCCACCAGCACCTGCGCCGAATCCACGTCGTCGCTTTCCAGCGCGGCCTCGACGACCTCACCGTTGGAGACGATCTTGGCTTGCTGCACGACATTCAGGAACGGGTCGACCCGACCATCGAATTCGCTCTTGAACTGACCCGAGGCCACCGCGAGTATCCGATCGATGTCCTGTTTGGCCGAGTCGGCCCGGATGGTGGTCAGATTCAGGGCGGCCTGGCGCGCGGTCTGCACGAACTCGGTGCGCCGCTCGTCACGCGCATCGATCGAACGGACCTTGACCACCGACAGTCCGGCGCCGACCACCAGCGCGAGCACCAGAAGTGCCGCGGCCGCCCAGGCGAGCACGCGCCCAACGCCGATGCCGGATCTCGGCTCGGCCGCGTCCACCGGCGGCACGCCGAACTCGACCGCGCTGACCTTCGGCTCGGTGATCACGGCGGCGGCTTCGACGCTCGCCGCCTTGCCGAGCGCGACCGGCTCAGCGGCGGTCGCCTTGTCGAGCGCGACCGGCGCGGGGTCCGCCGTCGTTCCGGCCTCGACCGGCACCGCGGTCACACCGGACGTCACCGATTCCGCGGCAGGCGGACCCACCGAGCGCACCGCACGCCGCCGCGCGCGCTGCCGATCTCCGTTGCCATCACTCATGATTGGACCTCACCGATGTTCGGCTCCGCCATGCGCGAAGCGCGCTGCCACATGATTCGCTCACTGCGTTCGATCATTGTTGCTGCTCCTCGAGCATCGCCTGCCAGCTCGACGGTACCGTGCCCGAACCGCTCGGTCCGATATCGCCTTGCCGGTACGTGCGTCCATCCGGGCCGATGTACTGCCCGGTGGACGGGTCATAGGATCTCGCGGCCGCGGGGGTGCCGATGCCGTACGCGGCGGGCGCGGTCTGCCCCGGCTCCGGCGCGGGCGGCGCGGCGGCGGGCGCCACCGGCTGGGACGGGCCGAACGGCGGGTTGTTGCCCTCCGGGACGAATCCGGTCCGGCACAGCTCCGGCGTAGGCGCGCGCACACCGGGGAACTCGGCGCACGGGGTGTTGCGGATACCGCGCACCGCGATCGGCGAGTCCTGCGGCACTTTGCAATACAGGCCCGGTGGCGACGGGATCGAGTCCAGCTCGCTCGGCGAGCGCCGCTCGTTCGCGGGCAGGAAGCCGGTCGTGCACGCGGGCGGATCGTTGATCACGGCCATGAAGTCGACCATCGCGCCGTATTCGGCGGGCCCGCGGATGATCGTCTTCAGCGCCGCGATCAGGGGCGGGAACACCACCAGGAGTTGTTCCAGCCCAGCGTGATACGTGACGCCGACCTGTCCGACGCTGACCAGGTTGTTCAGCAGCAGCGGCAGGGTGGGGCGCAGCGATTCGAACTGCGCGTTCACCCGCTGCATGGCCGATGGCCCCTCGTGCAGCACGTTGCGCAGCGAAACATCGTGCGCGCGCAGCTGATCGGTCACCGTGGCGAGGTCGCTGGTCCAGGATCGGATGGCCGCGTCGGACTGGATCTGGGTGTCCAGCAGCGGGCCGATCTGGTCGAGCAGCTTCTTCGTCGGCTCCGCGTTGTTCTGCGCCTCCTGCACCAGCAGCGAGGCCGAGTCGATGAATCGCTGCAGATCCGGACCGGCCCCGTTGAACGCCTTGAACGCCTCGTCGATCACCTGTCGCAGCCGGGTGTCGGCCACGCTGGACAGCAGCCGGTCGGACTGGTCGAGCAGGGTGCCGACGTCCTGCGGCAGCTTGGTCCGGCCGACCGGGATCACCGCGCCGTCGGCCAGGTTTCCGCCGACCGGCTTGTCCGGCGGGATCAGGTCGACGTACTGCTCACCGATCGCCGAGACGCTGCGCACCCAGGCGTTCACGTCGGCGGGCACCTTGTAGTCGCTGTCGATGGACAGGTGCGCATCGACGCCGCTCGAGGTCAGCCGAACCTCGCGCACCACACCGACATTCGTGCCGCGATAGGCCACGTTGGCGGTCGGGTAGAGCCCGCCGGTCGCCGCCAGCTGCACGACGACGTCGTAGCGGCCGATGCCGAGCATCGCGGGCACCTTCACATACACCCCGCCCATCACCACCAGGCCGATCACCGTCAGGATGGCGAAGATCGTCAGCTGGGCGCGGACGAATCGGGTCAGCGTCATCGGCCCGGACCCCCTTGCGGTGCGGTGTTTCCCGGCAGCGGCACGGTCAGTCCGGGAATGGCGGGCAGACCGGGAATGGGCGGCAGGCCGGGCAGCGCGGGCGCGGGCTGCCCGTCGGCGGGCGGCGGCGTCAGCGGCCCGAGCGCCGGATTGGCGCCCTGGGTCGCGGTGTCGGGGGCGAAGCTGCCGACCACGCCCTCGACGCCGCCGAAGCGGCCGCCGAGCGGCGTGCCGATCAGCCAGTTGTTGTCCAACCGCTTCCCCGTCAGGTCCACCGTGATGAACAGGTTCAAGTAGTCGCCCTTGATCGCCTTGTCCAGGTTCTTCATCGGGAACGGGAAGGTGGGGATGATCTTCAACGCCTCGACCAGGTTGACTCCGGTATCGGCCAGCGTCTCGAGCACCGGCGCCAGACTGCGCAGGTTGGCCTTCAGGTTGTCGCCGCTGGTGGCGATGATGCGATCGGTGACGTCGCTGAGGTCGCCGAGGGCCGCGACGGCGGCGGCGATGTTCGCGGTGCGGTCGGCGAGCACGGTGAGCGCGGGATGGATCCGCTCGATGGCCCTGGCCACCAGGTCGCGCTGCGCGGCAAGCTGACCGCCGAGCCGATCCAGCCCGCTCATCGCGGCGATGATGTCGTTGCGCTGCCTGTCCAGTCCGGTGGTCAGCGTGTTCAGTTGCGGCAGCAGGTCGCGGATGTCGTTCTCGCGCCCGCTCAGCGCGGAATTCAGTTCGCGGGTAATCGTTTCCAACTGCGAGATGCCGCCGCCGTTGAGCACCACCGACAGCGAGGAGAGCACCTGCTCGGTGGTCGGGTAGGCACCGGCCCGATCCAGCGGGATCACGTCGCCGCCTTTCAGCGTGCCCTGCGCCGCGGTGTCGGTGGGTGCGGCCAACTCGATGTGGTTGCTGCCGAGCAGGCTGGTCTGGCCGATCTTCGCGACCGCGTTGGCGGGTAGTCGCACATCGGGATTGAGCGTGACGGTGACCAGCGCGTGCCAGCCCTCCACCTCGATGTTCGACACCGTTCCGACCGTGACGTCGTCGACGCGCACCGGCGAATTGCGGGTCAGCGTCGTGACATTCGGCATCTGGATGCGCACCTGGTACGCGCCGTCCATGGTGCCCTCGGTGCCCGGCATCGGCAGCGAGTTCAATCCGTCCCACTCACATCCCGAAACACCCAGTGCCACCGCGAGGCCGAGCACGAGTGTGATCATCCGGCGAGGTCTTCTCATCGTCCTCCTCCCGGAATCGCCAGCCCGGCAATGCCGTCCGGCACGGTGATCGGCGGCGGGCCGGGCGCGGGCGCCTCGCCCGCCAAGCTCGGCGGGCTGAACTTCAGCTGCTCCGGGAACGCGTGCACGCCGGTGGCCGGATTCAGCAGGATCGGCGCGTAGTTCATGGCCAGCGAGCTGATCACCGGCGCAAGGTATTGCGCGCACAGGTCGGCGGAACGATCGGAGTCGTTGTGCTCCAGGGCGCGCACCGAGCCGCAGAGGAAGCCGAGCGGGTCGGCGGGATTGTTCAGTGCCACCGCGCCGGTCAGCGTGCCCTGCGCGGGCTTGTAGATCTGATAGAAGTTCACCAGCGCCGTCGGGCCCGAGTGCAATACCCGTTCCAGCTCGGGGCGCTTGTCCACCAGGATCTGCGTGACATCGGCGAGACGCTGCACGCCCTCGGTGAGTTCGGCGCCGCTGCCCTCGAGGAAGCGCTTCACATCGGCCAGCGCGGTATCCAGATTGTCCAGTCCCGCACCGAGTTCGGTGGACGCGCCGGCCAGCACCGAGGAGACCGAGGCCAGCCTGCCGCCGAACTGCACGATCTGTTCGTTGCTCGCCGAGAGCACATCGACGAACTTCTGCAGGTTCCGAATGGTGCCGAACAGGTCGGTGCGGCCGTCGGAAAGCGTGTTCAGCGTGGCGGACAGCTCGCGCAGGGTGTCGCGCAGCTTCTGCCCGTTGCCGTCCAGATTGTCTGCGGCGGTGTTGACGAAGCGCCCGAACGAGCCCTGTGAGTCGTCCCCGACCGGCCCCAGAGTGGTTGCCAGCTTGGAGAGTTCGGCCTTGATGTCGTCCCACTCCACCGGCACCGCGGTGTGCTCGATCGGAATCCGCGCGCCGTCGGCCATTTTCGGGCCGCCGGTGTAGGCGGGTGCCAGCTGGATGAACCGCGCCGATACCAGCGACGGCGAAATGATCACCGCGCGTGCGTCGGCGGGCAGGTCGATCCCGCGATCGATGGTCAACCGCACCTTCACCTGATCTTTGCCCGGCTCGATCGCATCGATCCGGCCGACCCTGACCCCGAGCACCCGGACCTCGTCACCCTGGTAGAGACCCGAGGTCGACGGGAAATACGCGGTGATGCTGGTCGTGCCGATCCGGGTGAGGCCGGTGTACGCGCCGAGCGCCACGAGCGCGACCACCACGGCCGCCGCAACCGCCAGCGCCCAGCGGGGCACCTTCTTCGCGCTGTCCAGCAGTTTCATCGCGGTGGCTCCTGAATCGCCGGGCCGATCGAGGGCGGTGCCGGGTGGGTGAAGATGTTGCGCAGATCCTCGGGCAGGTGTTCCGGCCAGACCAGCGCGTCCACCAGCGGCTGCAATTCGGTACTGGTGGCGTTGACGACGTAGGCGTTGAACCACGGCCCGTTGCCGACCTGCTCACCGAGCGCCGCGGCGTAGGGGCCGAGGCTGTCCAGGGCGTCAGACAGGTTCTGCCGGTTGCGCTGCAACAGGGCGAGCACCGAATTCAGCTTGTCCAGTGCCGGTTTCAGCTGCGCCTCGTTGTCGTTCACCAGCCCGGACAGCTGCTTGGCCACCTCGTTCACGTAGACGATGAGCTGTGCGATCGCACCGCGGCGCCGGTCCAGCTCGCCGAGCAGGTTGTTGCCGTCCAGCAGCAGCGCGTTGATCTGATCGCTGCGGTCGGACAGGATCTTGGTCACGCTCTGCGCCCGCACCAGCAGGTCCGACAGCGCCTGGTCACGGGCATTGATGCTGCGCGACAACGCCGTAACGCCGTCCAGCGCCGCGCGCAGCGGAGCCGGGGTGTCGGCGAAGGTGGCCGAGAGCGTGTCCAGGGTCTTGTCCACCCGGTCCATGTCCAGGCCCCGCACGGTGCGGCCGAGGTCGCCGAGTGCGTCGTTGAGCGAGTACGGCGACGTGGTGCGGTCCAACGGAATCGTGTCGTCGCGGCGCAGCGAGCCCGCGCCCGCCGGCGTCAACTCCAGCGACTTGCGGCCGAGCACCGTGTTGGTCTTGATCGCCGCGGAAGTCTTCTCCCCCAGCACGATCGACTCGTCGAGGGTGAAACGGACCAGCACCTTCGCGCCGTCGAGCGCCACGCCGTCGACCCGGCCGGTGCGCACGCCCGCCACCTGCACCGGGTCGCCCGGCAGGAGCCCGCCCGCGTCGGTGAAGTACGCGGTGTAGGTCGCGCCGCCGCGAATGAACGGCAGCCGGTCGAACTGCAGTACCGACAGGGCCACACACACCGCGACCACCAGACCGACGATGCCGATGGTGACGACACGGGATCGCTGCTCGTTCATTCCGGCGCGCACCTTCCGGTCGTCTGCTTGCCCGGCAGGTTCACCTGGAGCGGCTGCCCGTCGGGCCCGTCCACGAGCAGGTTGGTCCCGCACACGTAGAGCTGCAGGAACGAACCGTAGGCGCCGATGCGGATCAGCTTCTTGTAGGTGTCGGGCAACCGGTCGAGCACCCACTGGATGGTGTCGGAGCCGTCGTCGAGATTGCCTGCCAGGCGCCCGGTCTGCTCGATGGTGGCGCGCAGATCCGGCCGGGCCTGCTCGAGCAGACCGGTGAGATCCCTGGTGGCCCCGGCGATCCGGGGCAGCGCGTCGCCGATCGGATCGCGCTCGGCGGCCAAACCGCTGACCAGACGCTGCAATTCGTCGAGCGTGGTGGCGAACTGATCGCCGCGCTCATCGATGGTTCGCAGCACCGTGTTGAGGTTGTTGATCACGTTGCCGATCAGCTCGTCCCGATCGGCCAGGGTCTTGGCGAAGTCGCCGCCGCTGTTCAGCAGCGACACCAGCGTGCCGCCCTGCCCCTGGAAGATCTGCAACAGCGCGCTGGTCAGGTCGTTCACCTGCGCGGGATCGAGGCCGCGCAGCAGCGGGCGGAACCCGCCGAGCAGCATGTCCAGATCGAGCGCGGGCGCCGTCCGGTCCGTGCCGATGGTGCCGCCGTCGCGCAGCACATCGGTCGTACCGGGGCCCTCCAGCAACTCCAGATACCGGTCACCGACCAGGTTTTCGTAGCGGATGGTGGCCCGGGTGCTGGTGAGCAGGCGGTACTTGCGGTCGACATCGAACTCGACGTGCGCCAGGTTGTCCTTGCCGACCTGCACCGAGGAGACCGAGCCGACCGGCACCCCGGCGATGCGCACCTTGGCACCGGGCAGCATTCCCGAGGAGCTGGTGAACACGGCGTGGTAGCCGTACTCCCTTGCGAACCGCATCTGGCTGAACACCACGGTCAGCCCGGCGAAAACCAGTGCCATCACCAACGTGAAGATGGCCAGTTTGACGGTCGTCGCGGTGTTCCTCACAGCCGGTCCACCCCCGGTAACCCGGCGAACAGCAGCTGGAACACCCGCGGCGCCTCGTTGGGCTTCACGAAACCCGTGTTCGGCACGTACGGAGCTCCCTGATTCGTGTCGGTGACGACGTAGTCCGCGTGGCTGCCCGGCACCCGGTCGACTACGCCTTCGCAGTGCGGGCCGCCGGTCGCGTTCACCTTCGGCAGATCGTCCGGATAGGTGTAGGGCTTGGCGCCGAACATGAAGTTGGTGTTCATGCCGATGCCGGGCAGCACGCCGCCGAACACCCTCTCCGCCAACGGCATCATCGGGCCGAGCCCATTGATGATGCAGCCGAGGGCGGGGTTGTACTCGAAGAGCAATCGAGTGGTCGGCCGCAGCAGATCCAGTGCGGTACCGAGATTGCCCTCGTTCTCCTTCAGCACCGACCCTGTGGTGTCGGCCAGACCGATCAGGTTGGCCAGCACCTCGTCCAGGCTCTGCTGCTCGTCGACCAGCGCTCGGCTGGTGACGGTGGCGTTGTCGACCGTGCGCAGCAGATCCGGCACCGTGTCCGCGTACAGGTCGGTGACCTGACCGGTCTGCGCCAGATCCTGTTGCAGGGTGGGCAGATACGGGTTGATGTCGCGCAGGTAGGCGTCACTGCGGGCGAGCAAGTCGCCGAGCTTCTCGCCCCGGCCCTGCAGCGCGGTGCCGAGCGCGGACAGCGTCGCGTTCAGCTTCTCCGGCTCGACCTTGGCCAGCACGTCGGACAGGTGCTGGAACAGCGTGTTGAACTCCACGGTCACGTGCTCGACGCGCACGCGCGCGCCGGGCCGCAGCGGCGTCGCCGAAGGCTGTTCGGGCACCGTGAAATTCACGTACTTCGCGCCGAACACGGTGGTGGAGCGGATGTCGACGCCCGCGTTGTCCGGCACCAGCTTCAGCTGATCGGGATCGAGCGCCAGTTTCAGCGTCGCGCCCGCGGCGGTCTGGTCGATCGCGACCACCCGGCCGATCTCGACCCCGCGCACTTTCACCTTGGCGTCCGGGTCCAGCACCAGGCCGCTGCGCGGCGCGTCGACCAGGACGGTGGCCGTCGGGGTGAACCCGCCGACGAACATCAGCAGCGCGATCGCGACGATCGCCACCATCGCCAGCACCATCGCGGCGCCGGCGAGCTTGAGGCCGAGCGCGTTTCGCAGTTTTGTCGAATCCGCCATGTCGCTATCCGGAGAGGTGGAAGTTGCCGGAGGTGCCATAGATGGCCAACGAGATCAACAGCGTCACCGTGACCACCGCGACCAGTGAGGTCCGCACCGCATTACCGACCGCGACGCCGACCCCGACCGGGCCGCCCGCGGCGTTGTAGCCGTAGTAGGTATGGATGAGCATGACCGCGAGCGCCATGAAGATCGCCTGCGCGAACGACCAGAGGATGTCGCTCGGGATCAGGAAGGTGGAGAAGTAGTGGTCGTACACGCCCGCCGACTGCCCGTAGATGACCACGGTGGCGAACCGGCTGGCCAGGAACGACGCGATCACCGCGAGCGCGTACAGCGGCACGATCGCGATCATCCCGGCCAGCACCCGCGTGCCGACCAGGTACGGCACCGGCCGGATCGCCATGGACTCGAGCGCGTCGATCTCCTCGGCCACCCGCATCGCGCCCAGCTGCGCGGTCGAGCCCGCGCCGATGGTGGCGGCCAGCCCGATGCCGGAGATCACGGGCGCGGCGATGCGGACGTTGATGAAGGCCGCGAAGAATCCGGTGAGCGCCTCGACGCCGATGTTGCCGAGCGAGCTGTAGCCCTGCACCGCGATGGTGCCGCCGGCGAACAGGGTGAGGAACCCGACGATCACCACGGTGCCGCCGATCACCGCCAAAGCTCCGCTGCCCATACTGATTTCGGCGATCAGCCGAATGGTCTCGGTGCGATAGTGCGTGAGCGCGCGCGGAATTGCCCCCAGCGCCTGCGCGTAGAACACAGCCTGTTTTCCGACAGAATCGAGCGAGTCCGACATCCGACGCACCCGTCGAACGGTACGCGGGAAGCGGGACTCGATCACGAAGGCCATGCGGTCACCGCGCCGTGAACTTGATGCCTACCGCGGTGACCACCACGTTCACGACGAACAAAGCCATAAAGGCGAAGACGACGGTCTGATTCACCGCATCACCGACACTCTTGGGACCACCTTTGACATTCAGACCCAGATAACAGGCGACCAGCCCGGCGATCAGCCCGAACAATCCGGCCTTCACCTCCGAGATGATCAATTCGGGCAAATGGGTCAGCAGCGTGATGCCGTTGACGAAGGCGCCGGGGTTCACGTCCTGCAAATAGACGGAGAAGAGAAATCCGCCGACGATACCGATCGTGCAGACCAGGCTGTTGAGCATCAACGCGACGAACATCGAGGCGAGCACCCGCGGCACCACCAGCCGCTGCACCGGGTCGATCCCGAGCACCCGCATCGCGTCGATTTCCTCGCGAATCGTGCGGGCGCCCAGGTCGGCGCAGATCGCGGTGGCGCCGGCGCCGGCCACGATCAGCACCGTGACGATCGGGCCGACCTGGGTCACCGCACCGAATGCCGCGCCCGCGCCGCTGAGGTCGGCCGCGCCGATCTCGCGCAACAGGATGTTCAGCGTGAAGCTCACCAAAACGGTGAATGGAATCGCGACCAACAGTGTCGGCACGATCGAGACGCGCGCGATGAACCAGGACTGGTCGATGAACTCGCGCCATTGAAATGGCCTGCGCACACTCGCTCGAGCGACTTCGGCCGTCAGTTCGAAGAACCCGCCCACCGCCCGCAATGGCACGGCAAGGACCTCGTTCATCTTCGAACCTCCTTGCTCAGAACCTGCGGACTCGCTCACGGCACGATTCTTCACCGAGGCCGCACCGCCTCATTGATTAGAACACGTTCACAACGTTGCCGGAAGATATTTGTCACTTTTGAACTGCACTTTTTAGCTGCATCGGCATATAAATCTGGAACGGGTGTCAGAGTGATTGATCCCACCTTTGTGCGGCGGGGCACATCTCATCACCCAATGTCTACCAAGCGCCGGACCCTTGATCAACAGTTGGTCAGTTGTTCAGCAGTTCATCTCGAGTGGATCTCGCAGATTCCAGACCTCGTTGCGCATGTTTCGCGCCGGAGGCGGCAGGGGCGGACCGGATTCAGCCGAGATCGAGTAGCGCCGAGGCCGAGAAGCTCTGCCCGGCAGGACGTTCGGCGAAATAGCCGGCCAGGGTGGTCGCGAGATCACCGAGCGACCACTGCCCGTCGGCGGCGTCGAAGCGCTGCTCGACGACCGGCGCGGCCATCAGCGCGACCATCGCGCCGTAGACCACGAACAGCTGTCCGTTCACCGCGTCGGCGGCCGGCGACGCGAGATAGGCGACGAGCCGGGCCACATGATCGGGCGAGAGCGGATCGACCGCGCCCTCGGGCGCCGCGGTGAACACCGCTTCGGTCATCGCGGTCCGCGCCCGCGGCGCGATCGCGTTGGCGCGCACCCCGAAGCGCGACAGCGCCCGCGCCGCCGACAGCGTCAACGCGGTGATGCCGGCCTTTGCGGCACCGTAGTTGGCCTGACCCTCCGGCCCGAGCAACCCCGCCTCGGACGAAGTGTTGATCAGCCTGCCGTAGACCGGCGCGCCCGCCGCCTTGGACTTGCCGCGCCAATAGGCCGCGGCGTTGCGGGACAACAGAAAATGGCCGCGCAGGTGCACCGCGACGACCGCGTCGAAGTCCTCGTCGGACATGTTGAACAGCATTCGGTCCTTGGTGATACCGGCGTTGTTCACCACGATGTCCACCCCGCCGAACGCCTCGTCGGCGGTGCGGATCAGCGCGTCCGCGGTCGCCCGCTCGGCGATGCTGCCCGCGACGAATTCCGCCTTGGCGCCGAGCGCGCGCAGCTCGGACATGGTGTCGGCCACCGCATCCGACTCGGCCAGGTCGTTGATCACCACCGAGGCTCCGGCGCCGGCCAGCGCGAGCGCCTCCGCCCGCCCCAGCCCGGCACCCGCTCCGGTCACGATCGCCACTCGTCCGGCCAGGCTCACATCTACATCGTCCACGAGCCCGACCCTAGAACGTGTTCCAACCTAAGGCAAGGGACCGTTTCACTGGAGTCGCAGTGCCGCTTTCGGGCATTGCGCCACCGCGTCCTCGACGTCGGCGAGACGCTCGGCGGGCACGTCGGCCGTCAGGATGTGCAACTGGTCTTCGTCATCGAGTTCGAACACGTCGGGGGCGATTCCGACACAGATTCCGTTCGCTTCGCACTGATCCAGATCGACGCTTACCTTCATGAGAACTCCTTTACCGCGATCCTGGGCGAACCCTAACAAGCCGGCGCGGCCACGGGTGGCGCTATCGACCGGATTCGGTAGCAATACTGGAACATGTTTCAGTCGATATGCAATGATCGGGTGAACCCACATCGAGAAGGCATGAGGTATTTGCCATGCGCATTGCGTACACGCCGCAGCAGGAGGAGCTCCGCGCGGAGCTGCGCGACTACTTCGCGCGACTCATCACCCCCGAGCGCAGGGCCGCGCTCAGCGCGCAGACCGGCGAGTACGGCCAGGGCACCGTCTATCGCGACGTCGTGCGGGAGATGGGCCGCGACGGCTGGCTGACGCTGGCCTGGCCGAAGGAGTACGGCGGCCAGGACCGGCCGACGATGGATCAGCTGATCTTTACCGACGAGGCCGCGATCGCGGGCGCGCCCGTGCCGTTCCTGACCATCAACTCGGTCGCGCCGACGATCATGCACTACGGCAGCGAGGAGCAGAAGCGGTTCTTCCTGCCCAAAATCGCGGCCGGTGAACTGCACTTCGCCATCGGCTATTCCGAGCCGGGCGCGGGCACCGACCTGGCCAGCCTGCGCACCTCCGCGGTGCGCGACGGCGACGACTACGTGATCAACGGCCAGAAGATGTGGACCAGCCTGATCGCCTACGCCGACTACGTCTGGCTCGCGGTGCGCACCGATCCGAACGTCAAGAAGCACAAGGGCATCAGCATGCTCATCGTGCCGACCACCGCCGAGGGCCTTTCCTGGACCCCGGTGCACACCATGGCGGGCCCGGACACCAGCGCGACCTACTACCAGGACGTCCGGGTGCCCGCGAGCGCGCTCGTCGGCCAGGAGAACGGCGGCTGGGCGCTGATCACCAACCAGCTCAACCACGAGCGGGTCGCGCTGACCTCGGCAGGGCCGCTCGCGCTCGCGGTGCGCCAGACCGTCGAGTGGGCCCGTAACACCAAGGCGGGCAACGGCTCCCGGGTCATCGACCAGGAGTGGGTGCAGGTCAATCTGGCCCGGGTGCACGCGAAGGTGGAATACCTGAAGCTGCTGAACTGGGAGATCGCCAGCCGCGCCGACGCGGGCGGCGACGCCGCGCCCCGGCCGTGGGACGCCTCCACCTGCAAGGTGTACGGCACCGAACTGGCCACCGAGGCCTACCGGCTGCTCATGGAGGTGCTCGGCCCGCAGGCCTATCTGCGGCAGGACTCCCCCGGTGCCGAACTGCGCGGACGGCTCGAGCGGATGCACCGTGCCGCGCTGATCCTGACCTTCGGCGGCGGCACCAACGAGGTGCAGCGCGACATCATCGCGATGACCGCCCTCGAGCAACCCGCCGCCGCGCGCTGATCCGGAAAGCAGAGAGCCGACATGGATTTCACACCCACCGAAGCCCAACTCGATCTGACCCGGCTGACCGCCGAGGTGTGCGGCAAGCTCGTCACCGCCGACCGGCTGCGCGAACTCGACAGGGCCGACGAACGATTCGACGCGACGCTGTGGAACTCGCTCGCCGACACCGGCGTGCTCGCGGCGGCGCTGCCGGAATCGGTCGGCGGCGGCGACTTCGGCGTGCTCGAACAGACGGCCGTGCTGCGCGAGCTCGGCAAGTCCCTCGCCGCGGTGCCCTATCTGTGGTCGATCGTGGTCGGCGCGGGCGCACTGGCCCGCTTCGGCGATGCGGCGCAACAGGATCGGGCGACCCGGGCGGGCGCGGGCCAGATCATCCTGACCGCGGCACTGACCGAAGAGCACAACTGGGATCTGACCAGGCCGAATACGGTCGCGGCCGAGGCGGACGGCGGCTGGCGACTCACCGGCGTCAAGACCACGGTGCCGGTCGCCGACCGCGCCGAGCGCATCCTGGTCTCGGCCACCGCCTCCGGCGTGCCCGCGGTGTTCCTGGTCGAGCCAGGCGCGGCGACGGTGACCGCGCAGCAGGTCGTCGACCGCAGCCCCGAGTACCTCGTCGAATTCACCGACACCCCCGCCGAATTGGTCGGCACGGTCGAGCAGGGCGCCGAGATCCTGGACTGGCTGCTGACCCGCGCCTGGCTGGGCCTGAGCGCGCTGCAGCTCGGCACCGTGGAGCGCGCGCTCGAACTGGTCGCCGAATACGCCCGCGAGCGTGAGCAATTCGGCAAGGCGGTGGGCAGCTTCCAGGCCGTGGCACAGCGGCTCGCCGACGCCTACATCGACGTCCAGGGTCTGCGGCTCGCGGTCACCCAGGCGGCCTGGCAGCTCGCCGAGGGTCTGCCGAGCGCCGAGGCCGTGCACACCGCCAAGTTCTGGGCCGCCGACGCGGGTCACCGCGTGGCGCACACCGTCGTGCACGTCCACGGCGGGGTCGGCATCGACCGCGACCACATCGTGCACAACTACTTCACCGCCGCCAAGCACCACGAATTCGCCTTGGGCGCAGGCACCGACCACCTGCGCGCGCTCGGCGCCCTCCTGGCCGACCCCGCTTGATCCGACCATCCCGCAAGGCCCGCCGGTACGGCGGCGGGCCTTGCTCGTTTCGCGCGGACCCAGCGCGGCCGCGGCGGCTCTCAGCGTGGCGTCGAGCTCAGATAGCGCTGCAGCGTCGGTGCGACGTCGGCGATCAGCTGTTCGCGTGAGGCGGCGACCACGGGCGGGATGCGCAGGATGTAGCGGCACAGCGCCAGACCGAGCAACTGGGTCACGACGAGACCGCTACGCCGCGGGGCGTCGGCGGGCTCGCCGAAGCGCTGCACGGCGGGCAGCACCTGCTGGGCGAAAACCTCGCGGAAACGCGCGGTGACGGCCTCGTCGGTGATCGACGAGCGCAGCAGCGTCAGCAAGACCGCGTTGCCGGGCGGCTCCTCCCAGAGCGCGAGAAAGCGGCGCAGCAGCAGTTCCCCGAGCGTGCCGGGGTCGGCCGCGGACAGATCCGGCAGCACAAGGTCGATGTCGACGGCGGCGGCGAAGAGCCCGTCCTTGCTGCCGAAATAGCGCATCACCATGGACGGGTCGATGGCGGCGTCGGCCGCGATGGCGCGAATGGTGGCCTTGCCGAAACCTTCCGCGGCAAAGCGGGCGCGGGCGGCGTCCAGGATCGCGGCGCGGGTCGCGTCGGAGCGCCGGGCGGGCAGCTGATCAGGGTCGATCGTCATGCCAACAAGTGTAGGCCAACAACTGTTGACTTCCTAGCCCGACCGGCGCTACGGTTATGCCAACAGGCGTTGGCCTACAGTTGTTGACTTCAGGAGTCCCGATGAACACCATCCAGCACCCGCTTCCCGCCACCACTTCCGTCGTAGTCGTCGGCGCCGGACCCGCCGGGCTCACCACGGCGATCACCCTGGCCGACGCCGGCGTCGACTTCGTGCTGCTGGATCGGCTCGCCGAGGGGGCCAACACCTCGCGCGCGGCCGTCATCCACGCCAGGACCCTGGAGGTGCTGCACGAACTCGGCGTTGCCGAGGAGCTGATCACCAAAGGCCTTGTGGTGCCCCGCTTCACGCTGCACGACGGCGCACGCACGCTGGCCACCCTGTGCTTCGACAAGCTCCCGACGCAGTACCCCTACACGCTGATGACACCGCAGGACACCACCGAGGCCGTGCTGCTCGCCCGCCTGCGCAAGGCGGGCGGCGACGTGCACCGCCCCTGTCAACTGACCCGGGTCCGCGACGAGAACGACGGTGTCACAGTGGAATACACCGACGCGGCGGGCAACACGGGCAGCATCCGGGCCGACTACGTGGTCGGCGCCGACGGCATGCACAGCGTCGTCCGCGAACAAGCGGGCATCGGCTTCACCGGCGACAGCTACCCCGCCTCCTTCGTCCTTGCCGATGTCCGGATGGACTGGCCGATCGCCCGTGACGAAGTGGCACTGCACCTTTCGCCGGAGGGCGTCACGGTGGTCGCGCCGCTGCCCGACGCCACCGAGCCGAATCGGTACCGCGTGGTCGCCACCCTCGACACCGCCCCGGAACACCCGAGCCGCGCCGACATCCAATCCATCCTCGACGCGCGGGGCCCCGGCGGCGACATCCACGTGCACGAGGTGCTGTGGAGCTCGCGCTTCCGGGTGCACCACCGGGTCGCCGATCGCTACCGCGCGGGCCGGATCCTGGTGGCGGGCGACGCCGCCCACGTGCACAGCCCCGCGGGCGGTCAGGGCATGAACACCGGCATCCAAGACGCCGCCATGCTGGGCGGGCTGCTCGTCCGCGTGCTGGCTGGCGAGCCGGACACCCTGCTCGACACCTACGAAACCACCAGGCGCCCGGTCGCTCTCGACGTGGTCGCGTTCACCGATCGGATGACCCGGATGGCCACGCTCACCGCGCCGCTCGCCCGCGCGCTGCGCAACCTGGCCATCGCGACGCTCACCCGAGTCCCCGCGGTACGCACCGCCCTCGTGCATCGCCTCGCCGAGCTCACCTACCGCTGACCACGCGAACACGAAGGGCCGTCGCGACATTCGCGACGGCCCCGGTGCGTTGATGCCTACTTGCTGCTCGCCTGAGCGTGCTCGTCGGCGGGGCGTTCCTCGGTTTGCGCCTTGGCCCAGCGGTAGTCGGGCTTGCCCGCCGGATTGCGCTTGATCTGGTCGACGAACCACAGGCTGCGCGGCAGCTTGTAGGGGGCGATCTCCTGGGTGAGGACCGGACGCAACTCCTCGAGGGTTGGCCGCTTGTCACCGCGGCACTGCACGACGGCGACCACGCGCTGACCCCAGCGTTCGTCCTCGACACCGACGACGAGGGCGTCGAACACCTCGGGGTGACACTTCAGCGCCCCCTCGACCTCTTCGGGGTAGATCTTCTCGCCGCCGCTATTGATGCTGACCGAGCCGCGGCCGAGCATGGTGACCGTGCCGTCCTCCTCGACCCTGGCGTAGTCGCCGGGGATCGAGTAGCGAATCCCGTTGAACACCTTGAACGTTGCCGCGGTCTTGGCCTCGTCCTTGTAGTAGCCGACCGGGATGTGCCCCTTACGCGCGATGAGCCCGACCTGCCCGGAGCCGGGCACCACCGGATTGCCGTGCTCGTCGAGCACCTCGGTGGCGGCGTCGATCTTCACCCGCGGCCCGCCGGTGTGGTTGGCGCCCTTGGCGATAACCGACAGCCCGCCGAACCCGGTCTCCGAGGAACCGATGGAATCGGTGATCATCCGGTTGGGCAGCAGTTCGAGGAACTTGTCCTTGAGCGTCGGCGAGAACAGCGCGGCGCTGCTGGCGATCACGTACAGGCTCGAAAGATCATAGGGCGCACCGGTTTCCGGGTTCCCCTCGAGCAGTGCGTCGACCATCGGCCTGGCCATCGCGTCACCGGTGATGAAGATGAGATTGATCTTGTGCCGGTCGATGTGCTGCCACACGCCGTGCCCGGTGAACTCCGGGATCATCACGGCCTTCCCCCCGTCGAACAGGCTGTGGAAGGTCGCCGTCTGTGAGCCACCGTGGATCATCGGCGGAATCGGGAACCGCACCATCTGCGGGTTGCCCGCGCCCTGCTTGGACTGATGCCACTCGTCCTGGACGTATTCACCGTTGAGGAAGTTGATGCCGCCACCGAGCACCCGCCACCAGTCCTCGTGCCGCCACATCACGCCCTTGGGCAGGCCCGTGGTGCCGCCGGTGTAGAGCATGAAGATGTCGTCGCCGGAGCGTTCGCCGAAGTCACGCTCCCCCGACGAGGCAGCAAGCGCGGCTTCGTATTCGACCGAATCCACTGCGGTCGCGGTGGTCGCGGTCGTATCGTCGTCGACAACGATCACCGTCTTCAGCAGCGGGGTTTTCGGGAGTACCCCGGCCACTCGGTCGCTGTAGCGACGCTCGTGAATCAGCGCGACCATGTCCGAATTGTCGAAGATATATTGCAACTCGTTCTCGACATAACGGAAGTTCACGTTGACCATCACCGCCCGCGCCTTGAACACCGCGACCATGGCCTCGACCGCCTCGATCGTGTTGCGCGAGTAGATGCCCACCTTGTCGCCCGGCTGAACGCCATGTTCGAGCAGGTAGTGAGCCAGTTTGTTGGCGCGCTCCTCCAGCTGGGCGTAGGTGACCTCACGGCTGTCGTCCGCGAGCGCGACGCGGTCGGGCATCAGGTCGATGGTGTGTTCGACAAGGTCCGCTATGTTGTAGCTCACAGCCCTAAAATAGAACGTGTTACTGTTCCTGGCAAGGCTCGAAAGTCAGGAGATTCGCCGATGCCACACTGTCTCGTCGAGAAACGTGATCACGTCCTGATCGTCACGATGAATCGCCCCGAGGCGCGCAACGCGCTCTCGGCCGAAATGATGGCGATCATGCGCGACGCCTGGGACCAGGTGGACAACGATCCGGACATCCGGGTCGCGATTCTGACCGGCGCGGGCGGTGCGTTCTGCGCGGGCGCGGACCTGAAGGCGATGACCGCGCAGCACCCCGGCGATTCCTTCGCGGGCGGTGGTTGGGACCTGTCGAAGATCGAGGCGCTGCTGAAGGGCCGCAGGCTCAGCAAACCGTTGATCGCCGCGGTCGAGGGCCCCGCCATCGCCGGCGGCACCGAGATCCTGCAGGGCACCGACATCCGGGTGGCCGGCGAGAGCGCGAAATTCGGTGTGTCCGAGGCCCGTTGGGGATTGTTCCCGCTCGGCGGCTCGGCCGTGCGACTGGTCCGCCAGATCCCCTACACCGTCGCCGCCGACATCCTGCTGACCGGCAGGCACGTCACCGCGGCCGAAGCGAAGCAGATCGGGCTGATCGGGCACGTGGTCCCCGACGGCGGCGCGCTGGACAAGGCGCTCGAGCTCGCGGCCCAGATCGCCGCGAACGGCCCGCTCGCGGTGCAGGCCATCCTGCGCACCATCCGGGAGACCGAGGGCATGCACGAGGAGGAGGCGTTCCGGATCGACGCCGAACTCGGCATGGCGGTGTTCAAGTCCGCCGATGCCAAGGAGGGCCCGAAGGCCTTCGCGCAGAAGCGCACGCCGACCTTCACCGGTAGCTGAAAAGACCACGCCCCCCGGCACTTTTCGGTGACCGGGGGCGAGCGGTCGACGCGCTTCAGACCGCCGGATAGTCCATCCAGAACGGCTCCCACTGGTGCCCGTCGGGGTCGATGAACGTGCGGCTGTACATGCCGAACTGCTCCTCCTGCGCCTGCTTGTCCGCGTTGACCTCCTCGGTGCCGCCCGCGGCCAGCGCCGCGCCGATGTAGGAGTCCACCTCGGCGATACTGGTCAGCGCCAAACTGTAGGAGGCGCCGAGCTGCTCGGTGGTGTCGGCGACCGGACGCCTGCCGAACGTGGTGAAGAACTGTTTGGTCAGCAACATGACGCAGATGTTGTCGTCGACCACGATGCAGGCCGCATTGTCGTCGGTGAACTCCTGATTGACCTTCCAGCCGAGACACTCGTAGAACTTCTTCGACCGATCCAGATCGGCGACGGGGAAGTTGAGAAAAATCATCCGGCTGCTCATGTGTCGGTCCCTTTTCGTAGTCCGCCTATTTCTTGCGCATCAATGGAGACGGCGCACGGGCCCCGAATTCATCGCCGAGCGGGGCGATGTGACCGGCCGCACCGCCGCCGTCGCCGCCCGACAGCGCAGGTAGCGCGCTTTCGGGTCTGGGATGTGTCGGTGGCCTGTGGCAGGCTGACCATCATGAACGACCTGTCCGGCAAATCCGCCGGCCTCGATCCCGACGTCCTCGAATCCTTCGAGAAGCATCGCCGGGAATTGTGCGCTTATGCCTACCGCATGCTCGGCTCGTCCTTCGAGGCCGAAGACGCGGTCCAGGAAACCTTCACCCGCGCGTGGAAGTCCTACGAATCGTTCGAGGGTCGTGCGAGTGTGCGCTCCTGGCTGTATCGGATCACCACCAACGTCTGCCTGGACATGCTCGACGGTCCACAGCGGCGCGCCAGGCCGATGGATCTTTCCGGCCCGTCGCGCCCGGACTCGCCACTACCCGCGCCACAGCCGGACTACGTCTGGATCGAGCCGATCCCGAACGCCCTCGCGTTCGGCGCCGACCCGGCCGACCACGCCTCGGCCAAGGACACACTGCGGCTGGCCTTCGTCGCGGCCTGCCAGCACCTGCCCGCCACCCAGCGCGCCATCCTGATCATGCGCGAGGTGCTGCGGTTCTCCGCCAACGAGACCGCCGAGGCGCTCACCATGTCGCCCGCGTCGGTCAACAGCGCGCTCCAGCGCGCCAGGGCGACCATGTCGAAGGTGCAGCCGAGCACCTCGGACAACTACGACGAGTCCAACGAAGACCAGCGCAAGCTCGTCGACAACTTCGTCAAGGCCTTCGAGGCCTACGACATGGACACCCTGACCACGCTGCTCAAAACCGATGTGGCGCTGTCCATGCCGCCGATCGAGCTGTGGATCTCCGGCCCGGAGAACGTGGCCGCGTTCATGCTCGGCCACGGCAGCGGCTGCCGCGACTCCCGGATGATCCGGCTCGAGGGCGCCAACGGCCACCCCGCCTTCGGCCACTACAAGCCGAGCGACCAACCGGGCGTCTGGCTCCCCTGGTCGATCACCGTCCTGGAACTGGACGGCGACACCATCTCCGGCCTGAACTTCTTCCTCGACACCGAAAAGCTGTTCCCCCTTTTCGGACTCGCCCCAGAACTCCGCGAAGAGGCATAGGGCCGGTTGCCGGCGCGGCGCACGTTTACGCGCGCCGCGCCACGGCCTGCCGGGCCACGCACCGAACCGTCGGCAAATACGCGCGGGGGTGTGGGGCCGTCAGGGGGCGGATACGTACCGGTCGCGCAGCTTGCGCTTGTAGAGCTTGCCGTTGGGGTCGCGCGGCAGTTCGGGCAGGTAGTCGATGGACTTCGGCATCTTGTATTTCGCGAGTTGTGTTGCGGCGAAGGACAAGAGCTCGGCGGTGAGGGCTTCGCCGCCCTCGATGCCGGCGACGGGCTGGATCACCGCTTTGACCTCGGCGCCCCAGTCCGGGTGCGGAATGCCGAACACGGCGACGTCGGCGACCTTGGGGTGGGTGACGAGCACGTTCTCGATCTCGGCGGGATAGATGTTCACCCCGCCGGACAGGATCAGGTCCGAACGACGGTCGTGCAGGTAGAGATAGCCGTCCTCGTCGAGGTGGCCGATGTCGCCGACGGTGAACAGATCGCCGACGCGCGCATCCTCGGTCTTGGCCTTGTCGTGGTGGTATTCGAAACTCGAGGCGCCCATACGCATGTAGACCAGACCCGGCTCACCGGCGGGCACCTCGGTGCCGTCCTCCTCGCTGAGCACCTTGATCACCGACCAGGGCCAGGCCTTGCCGACCGAACCGGGCTTGCGCAACCAGTCGGCGCCGTTGATCACCGTGCCGCCGCCCTCGGTGGCCGCGTAGTACTCGGTGACCGTCGGACCCCACCATTCGAGCATCTGCCGCTTGGTCTCCTGCGGGCACGGCGCGGCGCCGTGCACCATGCTGCGCAGCGAGGAGACATCGTATTTGGCGCGCACGGCCTCGGGCAGCGCAAGCAGCCGATGGAACTGGGTGGGCACCATGTGGCTGTGCGTCACCCGGTACCGGTCGATGAGCCGCAGCATCTCCTCCGCGTCCCACCGGTCCATCAGTACGAGCTTGTGCCCCAACTGGATCGAGATGGTCGCGAAGTTCAGCACGGCCGTGTGATAGAGCGGCGAGCCGCAGATGTGCACGTGATCGTCGTAGGGGGCGAGCTCGAACAACCCGAAGAACGCGGTGGTGTGCGGCGGCACGACGTCAGGGTCGGCGCCGGTGAGCGGGCGGCGCACACCCTTGGGCCGCCCGGTGGTGCCGGAGGTGTAGAGCATCGGCGCACCGGTGCTGCGGTCCGACGGCCGCCCGGTGTCGGCCGCGCCGAGCCAGGCCACCGAGCGGAAGCCCTCGATCTCGCCGACCGAAAAGCGCGCGGTGGCAGGCAATTTCGCCTCGTCGGCGGCGGCGGTCGCGGTGGCGGCGAAGCGGTCACTGGCCAGGAACGCCTTCGCCTCGCTGTCCTGCAGGATGTAGGCGACCTCGGGGCCGGTGAGGTGCCAGTTCACCGCGACGATGTAGAGCCCGGCCTGATACGCCGCGAAGTAGGCGGCGATCGCCTCCGTGCAGTTGTGCACCATGCTGACCAGCACGTCGCCGGTTTCCAGGCCGAGCCCGCGTAGGCCGGTGGCGTATCGGTCAGCGAGGGTGGCCAATTCGCGGTACGTCACCTCCCGGCCCGCCGGGTCGACCATGGCGATGCGGTCGGGTTCGGCCTCGGCGATGTTCCACAAACCGAGAATTTTCACCGACTCTTGCACAGGGGGTTGCTGAGGGGGCGGAGCCGACGGGGCGGGTGAAGGCTGCATCTTTTGAATCTAGAACGTGTTCTACATATCGACAAGGGGGGCGAGGCGACGTAATTGCGCGGCATCGGCCGCGGACACGAGCATCATGGTGACGCCGGCGGCCTCCCACACCTTCAATTGCGAACGCACATGCGCTTCGTCGCCGATGATCGCGGTGTCGAGAATCATTTCGTCCGGCACGACAGCGGCCGCCTCGGCCTTTTTACCGGCCTGGAACAGCCTGCCGATCTCGTCGACCTCGCGTTCGTAGCCCATCCGGCGATAGACCTGGGCGTGGAAATTCTGCTCCGGCGCACCCATGCCGCCGATGTAGAGCGACATGACCCAGCGCATGCGTTCGAGCTCGCTCGCGGCGTCATCGGTGATCACCACCTGGCAGCTCGCGGCGATCTCGAACTCGTCCCGGGACCGGCGCGCGCCCGCCCTGGCGAAGCCCTCGTCGAGCCAGTCGTTGTACATGTTCGCCAGCCGCGGCGCGTAGTAGATCGCGAGCCAGCCGTCGGCGATCTCCGCCGTGAGCGCGACGTTCTTCGGACCTTCCGCACCGAGCCAGATCGGCAGATCCGCACGTAGCGGGTGCACGATCGGCTTGAGCGGCTTGCCGAGACCGGTCGATCCGGGACCGGCGTAGGGCAACGGGTAGTTCGGCCCGTCGTTGGTCACCGGCGCCTGCCGCTCGAGAATGCGCCGAATGATCCCGACGTATTCGCGGGTGCGCTGCAAGGGCTTGGCGAACGACTGGCCGTACCAGCCCTCCACGACCTGCGGCCCGGATACGCCGAGCCCGAGCACGGCGCGGCCGCCGCTGAGGTGGTCGAGGGTCAGCGCGTGCATCGCGGTCGCGGCCGGGGTGCGCGCGGACATCTGCACGACGGACGTGCCGAGCCGGACTCGGCGGGTGGCCGAGCCCCACCAAGTCAGCGGGCCGAAGGCGTCCGAGCCCCACGATTCCGCGGCGAATACGGCATCGAATCCGGCCGCCTCGGCCGCCAGCACCAATTCGCCCGCGTCCTGCGGCGGCTGCGCCATCCAGTACCCGAGTTGCAATCCGAACTTCATGTTCGACCCTTTCGACCGACCGTCGGGCCGCGTGCCCGGCCCGGCGCCTACACCGCATCTTGCCAGCAGAATAAGAACCTGTTCTACTCGACATTGTGACTCAGGGGAATACCGCATCCGGCGTAATCGCGGATGAGAGAGGGGCGAAATTGAACACTTCGTCGCGAAGTGACTCCGCGAGGGGCGGTGGCCTGGTGGCGGACGAGCCGACGCCCGATGTGCTCAGCGCGCCGCTACGGGTGCGATTCGACTACACGCGGTCCGTCGGACCGACGATCGGCGCGTTCCTGACCGGACTGCGCGATCACAGGATCGTCGGGGTGCGCGGTACGGACGGCCGGGTGCTGGTGCCGCCGCCCGAGTACGATCCGGTCAGCGCCGAACCGCTCACCGAGTTCGTCGACGTGGCCGCGGTCGGCACCGTCGAATCGTGGACCTGGGTGCGCGAGCCGCTGCCCGGCCAGCCGTTCGATCGGCCGTTCGCCTGGGCGTTGATCCGGCTGGACGGCGCGGACACCAGCCTGTTGCACGCCGTCGATGTCGCGTCGCCGCAGGACATCCGGACCGGCATGCGGGTGGCGATCCGATGGGCGGCCGAGACCAGCGGCAGCATCCACGACATCGCCTGCTTCGTGCCGGGCGAAGAGCCGCAGGCGAGCACGGCGGCCACCGGGGACGCCGATCCGATCTCGGTCATCACCACTCCGGTCGACCTCGCCTACAAGCACACCGCGTCGCCGCAGGAAACCGTCTACCTGCGCGGGCTCGCGGAGGGCAAGCTGCTCGGCGGGCGCACCGACGCCACGGGCAAGGTGTATTTCCCGCCGCGCGGCGCGAATCCGACCGACGGCAGGCCGACCGACGAGACGGTCGAGCTGCCCGACCGCGGCACCGTCACCACGTTCTGCATCGTGAACGTGCCGTTCCTCGGGCAGCGGATCAAACCGCCGTATGTCGCGGCCTACGTGCTGCTGGACGGTGCCGACATCCCGGTGCTGCACCTCGTACTCGGTTGCGAGGCAGGCGAAGTGCGGATGGGGATGCGGGTGGAGGCGGTGTGGAAGCCGCGCGAGGAATGGGGCTTCGGGCTGGAGAACGTGGACCATTTCCGCCCCACCGGCGAGCCGGATGCCGACTACGAGACCTACAAGCACCACCTCTGAGAGGCCCACGTTGACTGACCACGGAACGGATATCGCGGTCGTGGGTTTCGCCCACGCGCCGCACGTGCCGGAAACCTTCGGCACCACCAATGGCGTCGAGATGCTGGTGCCCTGCTTCCAGCAGCTCTACCACCGGCTCGGCATCACCAAGTCCGATATCGGCTTCTGGTGCTCGGGCTCCTCGGATTACCTTGCCGGGCGCGCCTTTTCGTTCATCTCGGCGATCGACGCGATCGGCGCGGTACCGCCGATCAACGAGTCCCACGTCGAGATGGACGCGGCATGGGCACTGTACGAGGCCTGGGTGAAGCTGCGCTCGGGTCAGGCCGACACCGCGCTGGTGTACGGCTTCGGCAAGTCGTCGGCCAGCACGCTGCGCCAGGTGCTCACCATGCAGCTCGACCCGTACCTGGTGACGCCGCTGTGGCCGGACGCCTGGTCGATCGCGGGCTTGCAGGCCAGAGCCGGCCTGGACGCAGGCCGCTGGACCGAACAGGACATGGCCGCGGTCGCCGCGGGCAGTGACGGCGACGTCGAAAGCCTGCTCGGCACACCATATGTCGCCGATCCACTGCGCGCCCACGACATCGCCCCGATCACCGACGGCGCGGCGGCCATCGTGCTCGCCGTCGGCGACCGCGCCCGCGAACTCTGCGAGCGGCCCGCCTGGATCACCGGCATAGCCCATCGCGTCGACACGCAGAATCTCGGCGCCCGCGACCTGACCGTCTCCCCCTCCACCACCGCTGCGGCCCAGGCGGTTACCGGCGGCGACACCGGCGGCTTCGATATCGCGGAGCTGCACGCGCCCTTCAGCCACCAGCAGCTGATCCTCACCGAGGCGATCGGCTTGCGAAACGGCACCAAGGTGAATCCGTCCGGGGGCGCGCTCGCCGCGAACCCGATGTTCGCCGCCGGGCTAGAGCGCATCGGCTTCGCGGCCGAGGCGATCATGCACGGCACCGCGAATCGGGCACTCGCCCACGCCACCAGCGGCCCCGCGCTGCAGCAGAACCTCGTGACAGTCCTGGATTCGGAGGCGAGCCGATGACCAATCCCGCTGCGGTGCTCGGCACCGGCCAAACCCATCACGTGACGAAAAGAACCGATGTATCGATGGCGGGCATGTGCCGCGAGGCCATCGACCGCGCACTGGTCGACTCGGGCCTGACCATCGCCGATATCGATGCGGTCGTCGTCGGTAAAGCGCCGGATCTGTTCGAGGGCGTCATGATGCCCGAGCTGTATCTCGCGGATGCGTTGGGCGCCACCGGAAAACCACTGCTGCGCGTGCATACCGCGGGCTCGGTCGGCGGGTCCACCGGTGTGGTCGCCGCCAACCTGGTGCAGGCGGGCGTGCACAAACGCGTGCTGGCGGTCGCCTGGGAGAAGCAGTCGGAATCCAATGCCATGTGGGCACTGTCGATTCCGGTGCCGTTCACCATGCCGGTCGGCGCCGGCGCGGGCGGCTACTTCGCCCCGCATGTGCGCTCCTACATCCGGCGCTCGAACGCGCCGAGCCATATCGGCGCGATGGTCGCGGTGAAGGACCGCCGCAACGGCGCCAAGAACCCGCTCGCGCACCTGAAACAGCCCGATATCACGCTGGAATCGGTGCTGGCCTCGCAAATGCTCTGGGACCCCATCCGTTTCGACGAGACCTGCCCGTCCTCGGACGGCGCCTGCGCCATCGTTATCGGCGACGAGGAAGCGGCGACCGCGGTGGAGGCGACGGGCAAGAAGGTGGCCTGGGTGCACGGCACCGCGATGCGGACCGAGCCGACCACCTTCGCCGGGCGCGACCAGGTCAACCCGCAGGCCGGTCAGGACGCGGCGGCCGCGCTGTGGAAGGCGGCCGGAATCACCGACCCGCTCAACGAGATCGACGTCGCGGAGATCTACGTGCCGTTCTCCTGGTTCGAGCCGATGTGGCTGGAGAACCTGGGCTTCGTACCGCAGGGCGACGGCTGGAAGCTCACCGACAAGGGCGAGACCGAGATCGGCGGGATCCTGCCGATCAATCCGTCCGGCGGCGTGCTCTCCTCCAACCCGATCGGCGCGTCCGGGCTCATCCGCTTCGCCGAGGCAGCCAAGCAGGTCATGGGCCGAGCCGGCGCGTATCAGGTCGAAGGGGCACGTAAGGCGATGGGCCATGCCTATGGCGGTGGCTCCCAGTACTTCTCGCTCTGGGTCGTCGGGTCGGAGCGGCGATGAACCCACTGAAGTTCACCCTCGGCATCGCGCTGAGCCCACTGGAGCAGCTGCCGGAACTGGCGAAAACCGCTGAGGAGTGCGGGTTCTCGTCAATCGCGCTGCCCGACTCGCTGTTCTACATGAAGTCCGCGGCGGCGAAATACCCCTACACCGCCGACGGCAGCAGGTTCTGGGGACCGGAGACCCCATGGGTCGACCCGCTGATCGGCGCGACCGCGATGGCCGTGGCGACCAGCCGGATCCGGTTCTACACCAACGTGCTCAAGCTCGGCTCGCGCAATCCGCTGCTGCTGGCCCGTCAGGTCGGCTCGGTGGCGGCCATGTCGGGCAACCGGTTCGGTTTCGGCGTCGGCATCGGCTGGGCGCCGGAGGAATTCGAGTGGTGCGGCGTGCCCTACGCGCGCCGCGGCGCCAGGGTCGACGAGATGATCGAGGTCATCAAGTTGGTGCTGGGCGGCGGCATGGTCGAATACCACGGCGAATTCTTCGATTTCGATCCGTTGCAGGTCAGCCCGGCCCCGAGCGAGCCGGTGCCGTTCTACATCGGCGGGCACACCGAGGCGGCGCTGCGCCGCGCGGCCCGGGTCGGCGACGGCTGGGCCTCGGCGATGATGACCTACGCCGAGCTGCGCGCGACCATCGGCAAGCTCGACGCCCTGCGCGCCGAATTCGACCGTGGCAGCGAGCCGTTCGAGATCCAGGCGGTGTGCGTCGACCGCTTCGGCCGCTCGGGCTACCAGGACCTGGCCGACGCGGGCGTCACCGACGCGATCGTGGTGCCGTGGCTGATGGACGGGATCGGCTTCGACGGCGAGCTCGCCGCCAAACAGGACGCGCTGCGCCGGTTCGCCGCGGCGAACATCGAATCCCCGATCGTCGCGGAGGTATCGGCATGACGGACACCACCGACCACCCCGCCCGCATTGCCGGGCTCGCGTCGCAGGCCGCGGTGCGCGCCAGGGACAAGGCGGCCTGGGTCGCGCTGTTCGCCGAGGACGGCATCGTCGAAGACCCCATCGGCCCTTCCGGTTTCGACCCCGAGGGCAAGGGTCATCGCGGTACCGAGGCGATCGCGGCGTTCTGGGACAAGGCGATCGCGCAGACGACCTCGATCGAGTTCCGCTTCGGCGACTCGTTCGCCTGCGGCAACGAGGTCGCGTTCACCGGGACCATCCGCAGCACGCTCGGCGGCCATCAGATCGACGCCGACGGCGTGTTCACCTACCGGGTGGACGAGTCCGGCAAGATCGCCGCGCTGCGCGCGTTCTGGGAGGTCGACCGCGCCGTGGCGACCGCGAAGAAGCTCGGCTGATCGAACGACGAAAAGGCCCTCGGCCCGGAGTGATTCCGGGACGAGGGCCTTCGTTGTTGCGCGGGGTCGGCTTGTCAGTGCGCGACCGGGCAGGTCTTGTAGTCCACCGGGAACTCCTTGATCCCGTTGAGCCAGCCGGAACGCAGCCGCCTCGGGTCGCCGAGCTTGGTGATGTCGGGCAGATGGTCGGCGATGGCGTTGAAGATCAGGTCGACCTCGAGCCGGGCCAGGTTCGCACCGATACAGAAGTGTGCTCCGGTGCCACCGAAGGACAAGTGCTGGTTGTCCTTTCGCAGGATGTCGAACTTCTCCGGCTCGTCGAACACGTCCTCGTCGAAGTTGGCCGAGCGGTACAGCATGACGACCCGCTCACCCTTCTTGATCCGCACGCCGCCGAGCTCGGTGTCTTCCAGCGCGGTCCGCTGGAAGGACGTGACCGGCGTGGCCCACCGGATGATCTCGTCCGCGGCCGTGGCCGGACGTTCCTTCTTGAACAGCTCCCATTGATCCGGGTGCTCCATGAAGGCGTTCATGCCGTGCGTGATGGCGTTGCGGGTGGTCTCGTTGCCTGCCACGGCCAGCATGATGACGAAGAAGCCGAACTCTTCCTCGCTGAGCTTGTCGCCGTCGACGTCGGCCTCGATCAACGTGGTGACCAGGTCGTTGGCCGGGCACTCCTTGCGCGCGGCCGCCATTTGATAGGCGTAGCCGAGGATTTCGGCCGAGGCCAGCACGGGGTCCGCGTCGTTGTCCGGGTCGTCGTAGCCGGTCATGTCGTTGGACCAGGTGAAGACCTTCATCCGGTCCTCCTGGGGCACACCGATCAGCTCGGCGATCGCCTGCAACGGCAGCTCACACGCGATCTGGGTGACGAAGTCGCCGCTGCCGGACTCGGCCGCGGCCTTGACGATCGACTCGGCCCGCGCCGAAAGTTCCGCGCGCAGACCGTTTATCGCGCGCGGGGTGAAGCCGCGGGAGATGATCTTGCGCAGCTTGGTGTGCTCGGGCGCGTCCTTGTTGATCAGCACGAAGCGCTGCAACTCGATCTGCTCGCGGGTGATGTCGTCGTTGAAGCGCGGGATCGCGGTGTTCTCGTAGGTGGAGAACACCTCGCTGCGGCGGGACACCTCTTTGACGTCGGCGTGCTTGCTGACCACCCAGAAGCCCTCGTCGTGAAAGCCACTGACCTCGGCGGGCTGCGGGTTCCACCAGATCGGGGCGGTTCGGCGCAGTTCGGCGAATTCCTCGACCGGGACTCGTTCGGCGTAGATGCCGGGATCTGTGACGTCGAATCCGTCCGGCAGATTCGGCCGGACATTCCGAGGGTCTACCACCAGATGTCTCCTTCGACAAACTGAAACACGTTCTATAATCATTGAAGCATAGGCGGCAGTATCAGGAAAGAAACCGGACAGAACCGCCAGAAACACTCCTGAACTCGTTACAGTTTCTGTCCCATACGAAAGGTTGGACATGGGCACACCCGTCATCGTCGAGGCCGCTCGCACCCCCATCGGCAAGCGCGGCGGCTGGCTGTCCGGCCTGCACGCGGCCGAACTGCTCGGCCTCGCCCAGCGCGGGCTTCTCGAACGCGCCCACCTGGACCCGACCCAGGTCGAGCAGGTGATCGGCGGCTGCGTAACCCAGGCCGGCGAACAGTCCAACAACGTGACCCGCGTCGCCTGGCTGCACGCGGGGCTGCCGTGGCAGGTCGGCGCGACCACCGTCGACGCCCAGTGCGGTTCGGCCCAGCAGGCCAATCACCTCATCGCCGGACTCATCGCCACGGGCGCCATCGACGTCGGCATCGCCTGCGGGGTCGAGGCGATGAGCCGAGTTCCGCTGGGCGCCAACGTCGGCGAGCACGCGGGCGCGCGCAGGCCAGCCTCGTGGAGCATCGACCTGCCGAACCAGTTCGAAGCGGCCGAGCGGATCGCCAAGCGGCGCGGCATCACCCGCGCCGACGTCGACGAGTTCGGCGCCCGCTCCCAGCGCCTGGCCGCGCAGGCCTGGGCCGAGGGCCGCTTCGACCGCGAGGTGCTCACCGTCACCGCGCCCGCGGTGGACAAGCAGGGCAACCCGACCGGCGAGAAGCTGGACGTATCCCGCGACCAGGGACTGCGCGAGACCACGGTCGAAGGACTGGCCAAGTTGAAGCCGGTGCTCGAGGGCGGCGTGCACACCGCGGGCAGCTCGTCCCAGATCTCCGACGGCGCGGCCGCGGTGCTGCTGATGGACGAGCAGGCGGCCCAGCGGGCCGGACTGCGGCCGCGGGCGCGAATCCGCACCCAGGCGCTGGTCGGCGCCGAGCCCGAGTTCCACCTCGACGGTCCGGTGCAGGCCTGCTCGCGCCTGCTGGAGCGCTCGGGCATGAGCATCGGCGACATCGACCTGTTCGAGATCAACGAGGCCTTCGCCTCGGTCGCACTGTCGTGGGCCTCGGTGCACCAGCCGGACCTGGATCGGGTCAACGTCAACGGCGGCGCGATCGCGCTGGGCCATCCGGTCGGCTCGACCGGATCCCGGCTCATCACAACGGCTTTGCATGAACTGGAGCGAACCGGCCGGGGTACCGCGATGGTGCTGATGTGTGCCGGTGGCGCATTGGCGACAGGCACGATCATCGAGCGTCTATAGGGCGTTCAGCGCCGCGAAACGGGATGGTTGAACGTTCATCCCCCAGGCCCGAAAACGTGTCGTACGCCACACATGAGTGAGCTTCGTCAACTAGATGAGACGTCAGCTATCTTTCCGCTATCATGGATGGCGCGGGGAAGACCTCCAGGACGGGCCAGAACCGGCCCGTACCTCGGCTTCTCGAGAGCCGTTGGGGTGACCCGCAAACGCAACGGTCCCAGTACCTTCGCCCGACCGGCACCTAGAAGCTTCAAGGAAATCCGGAATCAGGCGTAGGTTTTCAGTTACTGAGCCGCTAATATCAATGATACGTATCCGAGATAACGACTGTTAGTACAGCGAAGGGAATTGGGCGGCTCACAATGGCTGATTTCGCGGCGCGGCTGAACAAGCTGTTCGAAACCGTGCATCCCCCGGGGCGTAAGCCGCACACCAACGCGGAGGTTGCGGCTGCGCTGACGGCCTCCGGACATCCGATCTCGAAACCGTACCTGTCGCAGTTGCGGTCGGGACAACGGACGAACCCGTCCGATGAGACGGTGGCCGCCCTGGCGAAGTTCTTCAAGGTCAAGCCGGACTACTTCTTCAACGACATCTATGCCGCCAAGATCGATCACGATCTGGAGTTGCTGTCCCAGCTGCAGGGCTACGGACTGCGACGGCTGTCGAGTAGGGCGTTCGACCTGTCCGAAGAATCACAGAACCTCCTCACCTCCATGGCGGAGAAGTTGCGGGCAAGTGAAGGCTTGCCCGAAATTCCTCCGGATGGAACCGAATAGGTTCACTTGCACGAAGCACAGTGCGGCCCGACGGGTCGCACTGTGCTGTGTTATGCGTTGACACGCTGGACAATGCACGATGGCGCGCCCACGGTAATAGGGGCTTGCCGCGTCAAGGGTGCTTGCGGTATCTGATCACACGCGCGTGCGATCCGCATTCGACTATCTCGGAACAGACTGATGCGCCGGTTATCTCGGGCGCCTGATTTCGTGCAAGCCTCGGAAAGTCATCGTGCACCGGGCAGAACTCGACCCGGGGGCCGCAACGCCGATCCCCGGGTGTCTACGGATGCGCCGAATACCGGCGGAACAGACCGCCTAGCTCAATTTCGGGCGTGCTCCAAGGTTGTCGCGTCATATGCCCGGGCGATGGCTTGGACCCAACCGCGCGGACTAATCCCCTCCGGCGGAGCAATCCACCGTGCATCGATTGTCACGTCGCCCAAAGGGTTTCTCGCCCACTCCGCCACAGTGCCCGCCCGCTCCGTGATCGACCGCGGCGGCGGGGCCACCGCGGCGAGCACGACGCCGCCGCCGGACTGGAGGTAGAGCGCGTCCATGATCTGCGCCACTTGGTCCGAAGCCCGCAGCTGAGTGGAGGTTCCGGTCTGGTCGTGCGCGACGACCTCGGGGAAGCGGCCGACCATGATCCGATGCAGCAGCCGAATCTGGCGCAGCAGCACCCGCGCTCGCACCCACAGCTCCACGACGATCCAGACCGCGCCGAACGCGATGAGCAGACTCGCCGCCTCCCACGCGGGCCAGGCCCAGGTCGGATTGCCCGGTGCGACCCGGGGCACATCGTTGAACGCGCGCCGAACCTGAAGTACCGCAAGCACTGCCACGATCGCGGTGCCCGTGGTGTAGATCGCGATGCCGCGACCGAGCGTGGTCCAGTCGAGGTTGCGCAGCCCGGTGATGACGATGAACACCGCGCCGAACGCGACCACCTCCCAGCCGAAGGTGAACGACCACGCGATGGTCGCGGCCACCGTGGACAGACCGAGGCTGTAGATCACCAGCGCGACCTGGCGCAGGTTGCGCCGCGACACCACCGGCCACGCCGCGGAGGCCACCACCGAGGTGGCCGTCACGAAGGCGATCCACGCCGACACCACGACGCCGTCGGAAAGCCAGCCCGCGTGCACGCCGCCGGGCACCAGGTTGTCGATCGCCACCGCGATCTCCGGCACCGCCACGGTCGCGGCCAGCGCGACGGCGGCCACGGCGATCACGATGGCCACCCGGGCCGTCGTGGCCGGCTTCACCAGCACACGCCCCACCCTGGCCCCTGCCGCCATCCAGACCAGCAGTGCCGTCAACCAGAGGGTCATCCCAGCGCCTCATCGAATCGAAGGACCGAGACGCCTGCGCCTCGGCTGTTGAATACCCGCAGCCGGGTCATCAGCATGGCGGCGAACGTCTCCGCCTCCCACTCGGCGAGCTCGTCCGCGCCGTCGTCGACGATCTGCTGGTGTGCCCGCTGACTCAGCATGTACGCGATCAGATCGTCGCTCGCCTCGAGTGTCACCTCGGGGGCAGGCGCACCCTCGTGATCGAACACGATGTGGCCGAGCTCATGCGCGAGCGTGTGCTCGCGGCTCGGTAGCGACTCGGCGAGCACGATCACGTCCCGATCGGGATAGAACCGGCGCTGACCGCACACCCCCGGCCCCAAATTCGCACTGGCGATTTCGATTTCCCGCCGCCGCTCGCTCGCGATGGCGAGCACCACCTCGTCCAGCGTGGTGGCGTCGGAGTCCGCCGCGACCGCGCACACCGCGTCCACGGCCGCGGCCACCCGCCGGTACGACCGCGAAGTACTCTGCGTCTTCGATTCACTCATGCCCGCACCTCGCTGACGCTCGGTTCCGGCATGCGTGCCGCACGCTGTGACACGATTCGCTCGCTCCGCTCACTCATGCCCACCCCCTCACGGCCTCGGGAAGAACATGGCACGGGCGGCGTCGACGCGGGCCTGTGCGGCCGCGGCGCCCTGGAAGCTGACGGCGCCCGAGCCCGCACCGGCGAGGCCGAGGGCGATCAGGCCGCCGACCACCGAGAGCAGCTTCGGCTTCGGGAGGCCGTCGTTGGCGCTCGTGGGGCGCACGTCGGGGTTGGGCTTGGCGGGCGCGGCCTGCGGCGGGGCCGCGGGTGCGGGCGGGGCGGGCGGCGGCACGGCGGCGGGCGCCGCGGCCGGAACCGGCGCGAGCACGGGCAGCGGAATGGCTGGCACCGCGGGCGAGGGCACCGGCGGCACCGCGATCGGGGGCAGCACCGGAGGAGCGGGCGGCGGCGGAATCGGGATCAGCAGCAGGAGCAGCGGCGTCGCGGAACCGACCGCGGCAGAACCCACCGCGGCGGAACCGACTGCGGCAGAACCCGTCGCGGCAGAACCCACGCCTGCCGAACCGACACCCGCGGAGCCGACACCCGCCGAACCCACCGCGGCAGAACCGACACCGGCCGAGCCCACCGCGGCGGAACCGGTCGTGCCGACGCCGACACCGGCGGAACCGACTGCGGCAGAACCCGTTGCGGCGGCGCCGAGGCCTGCCGAACCGGTCCCGGCGAGCGCGGCCGATCCGGAACCGAGCACAACGCCGAGGCCGGCCGAGCCGCTGCCGAGGGTCACGCCGAGACCCGCCGAGCCGGAACCGAGCAGAATGCCGAGACCCGCGGACCCGGTGGCGGCGCCCGCGGAACCCGCGGCCGCGGAACCACCCGCCGCCGCGGAACCGGCGGCGGCCGAACCACCCGCCGCGGCGGAGCCGGTCGCCGAGCCGGTCCCGATAGCGGGATTGGTAGGCACCGCGCTGACGTCGCTGGGCTGTCCGGGCACGGACAGGGGATACCAGGGGCCACCGCTGTCGTACGGCGGCGGAGTGGGGTCGGCGGCGCACTGGGGACAGCCCCCAGTCGACGGCTGTGCCTCGGCCGCTACCGGGCCCAGCAGCGCGAAACCGGCCACGGTCCCCGCTACTGCAAGCACACGTAACGTGCGACCAACGGCCATGCGTCGAGCCTTCCCCTCAATTGCAAAGCGCAGAACTTCCCGGTCGCGACGCTCACACGGGATTTTCAACGGACGGGGGCCATAGTAAACCCCTATCGTTACCGGCGCAGAAAGAAGGGTGGTGCCAGATCAGGCCCCGTACACCGGTTCCGGCGGCATCCCCTTGGCAATCAGGTCGGCCACCACGGGGCCGAGCTCGGCCGGATCCCACCGGGCACCGCGGTCCACCGCGACGCCGTGCCGCCACCCCTCTGCCAAGGCCACTTTACCGCCTTCGACCTCGAACATGCGGCCTGTGACGCCCTTCGACCGCGCGCTGCCGAGCCAGACGACCAGCGGCGAAATGTTCTCCGGAGCCATCGCGTCGAAGCCGGCGTCAGGCCTGGCCATGGTCTCGGCAAACACCGTTTCGGTCATCCGGGTGCGCGCCGCCGGTGCGATGGAATTCACAGTGACCCCGTAGCGCGCGAACTCCGCGGCGGCGGTGAGTGTGAGACCGGCGATACCCGCCTTGGCCGCGCCGTAGTTGCCCTGGCCGACACTGCCCTGCAGGCCGGCGCCGGAGCTGGTGTTGATTATGCGGCCGTCGACCGGGCGACCGGCCTTCGACTCGCCGCGCCAGTACTCGATCGCGTGCCGCATGGTGACGAAGTGGCCCTTGAGGTGCACGCGAATGACCGCGTCCCATTCCTCTTCACCGAGATTGACCAGCATCCGGTCGCGCACGAACCCGGCGTTGTTGACCAGCACGTCCAGCCCGCCGAAGGTGTCAACGGCCTGACGGATAAGGCGTTGCGCGCCCTGCCAATCGGCGACGTCGTCGCCGTTGGCCACGGCAGCGCCGCCCATCGCCTCGATCTCGGCGACGACCTGTTCGGCCGGGCTCTCCCCTGTCGCCGCGCCGTCGAGCGCCGAGCCGAGATCGTTGACCACCACCCGCGCCCCGGCGGCGGCGAAGGCGAGCGCGTGCGCCCGGCCGATGCCACGACCCGCACCGGTCACGATGACGGTGCGCCCTGCGCAGATCTGCTCGGTGTCCATACCTGTGTCCTCTTCGTGTGGGTCCGATGTGTTCAGGACTGCTGTGTGCCGACGTCGGCGGTGGACGCGGCCAGGAACGCCGGGCGCTCGCCGCCGCCGTGCACGAGCAGCCTGGCCCCGCTGACGTAGCCCGCCAGCTCCGAGGCCAGGAAGACGGCGCAGCGGCCGATATCGTCCGGCTCGGCCATCCGGCCGAGCGGGATCGTCTCCCCCACCGCGTCGATACCGTCCTGGTCGCCGTAGTGCAGTTGGCTCAGTTCGGTGACGACCGGTCCGACGACGAGCGAGTTGACCCGCACCTTGGGGGCCCACTCGACCGCGAGCGACGCGGTCAAGCTGTCCATGCCCGCCTTGGCCGCGCCGTAGGCCGCGGTGCCCGGCGACGGGCGGTGCCCGCTGACGCTCGAGATGTTCACGATCGAGCCGCCGCCGGGCTGCCGCTGCATCACCGCGTTCGCGGCCTGGGCGACCAGCAGCGGCGCGAGCAGATTCAGCTCGACGATCTTGGCGTGGAAGTTCTTGCTCGCCGTGTCGGCGAGGGCGAAGGGCGCACCGCCCGCGTTGTTCACCAGGTGGTCGAGGCGGCCGTGCCGCTCGACGATCGTATCGATCAGCGCGCGCACCGCGTCCGCGTCGCGCACATCACAGGGCAGGAACTCGATGGCGCGGCCGTCCACCTCGATCGGGACCTCGGCCGGGCGACGGGCACAGGCGACCACGGTCGCGCCCGCCGCGAGGAACGTCCGGCTCACCCCCGCGCCTACGCCGCGCACGCCACCGGTCACCAGGACGACGCGATCGATCAGATCGATTTCGAGTGCCACCGTGCTAACCTACCAAGCAACTGCTTGCTTTGCCACTGGGTTGGATTATTCACAAGCCGAGCTACTCACGATGGGATAGGCGATGGGGATCAACCGTCACTCCGAATCAACCGGCATCACCGTGGTCACGGTCGACTACCCGCCGGTCAACGCGATACCGACGGACGGCTGGTTCGCCATCGCCGACGCACTGCGCACGGCGGGCCGCGATCCCGAGACCCGAGTGGTGGTGCTGCGCGCGGACAATCGCGGTTTCAACGCGGGCGTCGACATCAAGGAGATCCAGAGCAAGCCAGGCCATCAGGCGCTGATCGACGCGAATCATGGTTGTTTCGAGGCGTTCGCGGCGGTCTACGACTGCCCGGTGCCGGTGATCGCGGTGGTGCAGGGCTTCTGCCTCGGCGGCGGCATCGGCCTGGTCGGCAACGCCGATGTCGTGATCGCTTCCGACGACGCCACTTTCGGCCTGCCCGAGGTGGACCGCGGCGCGCTCGGCGCGGCCACGCACCTGTCCCGGCTGGTGCCCCAGCATCTGATGCGCGCCCTGTTCTACACGGCGAGCACCATCACCGCCCAGCAGCTGCAGCACTACGGCTCGGTGTATCAGGTGGTGCCGCGGGCCGAACTCGATGCCGCGGCAATGGAACTCGCCAAGAACATCGCCGCCAAGGACGGCCGGGTGATCCGGGCGGCCAAGCGCGCGCTCAACGGCATCGACGGCCAGGACGTGCACCGCAGCTACCGCTACGAGCAGGGCTTCACCTTCGAGCTCAACCTCGCCGGTGTCGCCGATGAGATCCGCGCCCGGTTCGACGACGACCTGGCCGCGCGCAAGGCCGAGAAATAGGGAGTTCAGAAGTCATGCGAGACAAGCGAATGTCGCTCGACGAGATCGTCGGCGAGTTGCGCAGCGGAATGACCATCGGCATCGGTGGCTGGGGTTCGCGGCGCAAGCCGATGGCGCTGGTGCGCGCCATCCTGCGCTCGGAGCTCACCGACCTCACCGTGGTCAGCTACGGCGGGCCCGACCTCGGCCTGCTGTGCTCGGCCGGAAAGGTGCGCAAGGCCTACTACGGGTTCGTATCGCTGGATTCGCCGCCGTTCTACGATCCGTGGTTCGCGCACGCACGCACCAGCGGTGCGCTGGTCGCCCGCGAAATGGACGAGGGCATGCTCAAGTGCGGGCTGGAGGCCGCGGCCGCCCGGCTGCCGTTCCTGCCGATCCGAGCCGGCCTCGGCTCGGACGTGCCCGACTTCTGGGACGGCGAATTGCGCACGGTCACTTCGCCGTACGCCGACGCCGAGACGTTGATCGCCATGCCCGCGCTGAATCTCGATGCGGCACTGGTGCACCTGAACCTCGGCGACAAGCACGGCAACGCCGCCTACACCGGCGTCGAGCCGTACTTCGACGATCTGTACTGCCTGGCGGCCGAGCGCCGCTACGTCTCGGTGGAGCGCATCGTCGAGACCGACGAACTGGTGAAAACCGTGCCGCTGCAAGCACTGCTGCTCAACCGGATGATGGTGGACGGGGTGGTCGAGGCCCCCGGCGGCGCGCACTTCACGCTGGCGGGCGACAGCTACGGGCGCGACGAGAAGTTCCAGAAGCACTACGCGCAGTCGGCGAAGAGCCCGCAGGCGTGGCAGCAGTTCGTCGACAAGTACCTGGCGGTTTCCGAAGACGAGTACCAGGCCGCCGTCCGCGAGTTCGCCGAGGAGGCCCAGAAATGACCGCAGCACAAGGCGATGCCGTCGGCGGCGCGGCCGCCGAGACCATCACCCGCGCCGAGGTGTGCGCGGTCGCCTGCGCCGAAATCTTCAGCGGCGCGGGCGAAATCATGGCCAGCCCGATGTCGCCCATGTCGATCCTCGGCGCCAGGCTGGCGCGGCTCACCACCGAACCCGATCTGCTCATCTCCGACGGTGAGGCCCTGTTCCTCGCCGAGACCCCGCCCATCGGCGGCAAGGCGCCGATCGAGGGGTGGATTCCGTTCCGCAAGGTCTTCGACGTGGTGGCCTCCGGGCGGCGGCACGTGGTGATGGGCGCCAATCAGATCGATCGGTTCGGCAACCAGAATCTGTCCGCGTTCGGCGCGCTGCAGCGGCCGACCCGGCAGATGTTCGGGGTACGTGGCGCGCCGGGCAACACCATCAATCACGCGACCAGCTACTGGGTTTCCCGGCACACGAGCCGGGTCTTCACCGACCGCGTCGACATCGTCTCCGGCGTCGGCTACGACAAGATCGACCCGTCGAATCCGGCGTTCCGGTTCCACCACCTGCACCGGGTGGTGACCAACCTCGGTGTCTTCGACTTCGCCGGCCCGGACCACACCATGCGGGCGCGGAGTCTGCATCCCGGCGTCACCGTCGCCGAGGTCGCCGAGAACACCGGGTTCGAGATCGCCGGGCTCGCCGACGCGGGCGAAACGCGGTTGCCGACCGACGAGGAGCTGCGGTTGATCCGGGATGTGCTCGATCCCAAGAAGCTTCGCGAGACCGAGGTGCCCGCATGAGCGAACGAAGAGAGCGGATCATGACACGGCGCGCATCGCGCATGACGGAACCGAGCGCCAGCGAGGTGCAGCCATGAGCGCGGCCACCCCGCGGTTGTGCACGGCGCTGACCGAACTGGTCGGCATCGAGCATCCCGTGGTGCAGACCGGCATGGGCTGGGTGGCTGGCCCGAGCCTGGTCGCGGCCACCGCCGAAGCGGGCGGGTTGGGCATCCTCGCCTCCGCCACCATGACCTATCCGGAGCTCGAGGCGGCGATCGCGAAAACTAAGGCGCACACCGACAAACCGTTCGGTGTGAACATCCGCGCCGACGCCGCGGACGCGCCCGAACGCATCAGCCTGCTGATCCGGGAAAAGGTCGCCGTCGCGTCGTTCGCGCTTGCGCCCAAGCAGGAGCTCATCGCCGAGCTGAAAGCCGCCGGGGTGGTGGTGATTCCGTCGATCGGCGCGGCCAAGCACGCGGTGAAGGTCGCCGCGTGGGGCGCGGACGCGGTCATCGTGCAGGGCGGCGAGGGCGGCGGGCACACCGGGCCGGTGGCCACCACGCTGCTGCTGCCCTCGGTGCTGGACGCGGTCGACATCCCGGTAGTCGCCGCCGGTGGATTCTTCGACGGCCGCGGGCTGGCCGCCGCACTGTCCTATGGTGCGGCGGGCGTCGCGATGGGCACCAGGTTCCTGCTCACCCAGGAGAGCACCGTGCCGGACGCGGTCAAGCGGGAGTACCTGTCCCGGCAGCTGCAGGACACCGTAGTCTCCACCAAGGTCGACGGCATGCCGCACCGGGTGCTGAACACCGAACTGGTGCGGCGCCTGGAACATTCGGGTCGTGTGCGCGGGCTGGCCGCGGCGGTCGCGAACGCGGCGAAGTTCAAGAGCATGACCGGTATGAGCTGGCCCACCCTGGTGCGTGACGGGCTTGCGATGCGAAAGACCAAGGATCTCAGCTGGTCTCAGGTCGTCATGGCGGCCAATACGCCGATGCTGTTGCGCGCCGGGCTGGTCGAGGGCAACACCGAGGCTGGTGTGCTCGCCGCCGGCCAGGTCACCGGCATCATCGAGGACCTGCCCACCTGCGCGGAGCTGATCGATCGGATCGTCACCGACGCGGCCGACCGGATCGAGGCGTTGCAGAAGCACCTCTGAGCACCCACGCGAATGCCCCGTTCCCGCCGGGATCCGGGGCATTTCGCGTGGTCAATGCCCGGTGCGCGATCCCGGCGTGCCGGGGATCGGCCGGGCGGGCAAACTTCCGTGTTCGCGGCGCCGGCCGTACGATCCCGCTCATGAACCAGCCGATGCCGCCGCAGCAACCGCACTACCCGCAGCAGCAGCCCGGGTTCCAGCAGCCGCCGCCGGGATACCAGCAGCAGCCGCCACAGCAGCCGGGCCCGCAGTTTCCGATCCTCGTCTCCACGATGAACGACGTGCCGGGCCACCGGGTCGCGCGGGTGTTCGGCGAGGTCGCGGGCCTGACCGTGCGCAGCCGCGGCCTCGGCTCGAACCTCGCCGCCGGTTTCCGTTCGCTCGGCGGCGGCGAGATCACCGAGTACACCCAGCTGCTCTACCACTCCCGCCACGAGGCGATCATGCGAATGTGCCAGCACGCCATGTCTTTCGGCGCCAACGGCATCCTCGCCATGCGCTTCGACTGCAACGAGATCGCCAACACCATGAGCGAAGTAGCCGCCTACGGCACCGCCGTCCTCCTAGAACCCGCCGACAAACCCTGACCGACCCTCGGTCCCCCGTATCCACCGGGCCGACCGAGGTTACGCACGCGCAGACCACACGGCGAGTTCGCCACCCGGCAGACTGATGACCCTCGACCCATCGATCCCCACAATCCCCCAGGCCTCATACTTCGCATGTACAGGAACATGCAGCGCAGCCCCGGAATCGAATTCGAGACTCAGCCCGTCGGCCTCGCTGGCGACAGCCCTGGTCACAGCAGAACCGACAAGTGACTCCAGGTCCGCATCGATATCCGCATAATTCTCGGCGGTGACACTCAACAGATTTCCAGTCGTAGTACGAAACCTAGGATCCCCCTCGATCTGCAGTTCGAATTCAACGGGTTCGCCGAACCGTATTGTGATCGTGAACCCCACGACCACTTCCGCCACCCGTTGGCCCGTGATTCCCAGTTGCAGTTCCATCTTCACCAGCCCTTCGGTTTCGGATACGTACCATCCGGATTCTTGGGGATATGCGTTTCCGCGTTACCACCCGGCTTTCCATCCAATTTTATGGGTTGGCCCTGATCATTGTAGAAGCGCACATATCCATTCGGATAATTCTTGTCCGGCAGCGCGTCCCGAAAGGTGTTCTGGTTGAATGCGGAACCCGGCTTCTGCCACACCCAGCCTTTTCCGTTATCAGCTAGACGCGCTTCCCAATCCTTGGGTATATGACTGGGCCGCTCTGGAGCACCCAGCTTGACCGCCCTTTTCGCGATATCCATGATGCGTTGCAGCTTGCCACGAACACTCCCCGACGCTGCCGCCCATATCCCGGGTGCTCTGCAGAGCTGCCATCTGGGCTTGGAAATCAGCGTGAAAGTCAACGGCTGCGGTATGTAGATTGGACGCGGAGCTGACGTAGACAAGCGGATCGACGTTGAACTCGGTCACGGTATCTACTACCCTCTGCCGAGCATTCGAAGATTCGCGGCTGCTGCGGAACTGTATCGGTCATGGGCATCCACGGCCGCCTGTTTCATGGCCGCGATTCCCTCGGTCACGTCCGTCGCGCCTGTTATCCACAGTCGAAACGCCTCCGCCTGCGCATCTGCGGCAGACCCGTTCCAACTCTGCTGCACCGTGTCGATCCGTTGCTGCAGCCCCGCCAAACTATCCGACAAAAAGCCGATGAACCCGCCGAGTCGAGCCGTAATCTGCTCCAGCTCAACCAAGCTCACTTGAAAGGGCTGTGTGTTGTCCACGAGACCCCTTCTCTAGGGCAGCTCGAGCGAACTGGTTTGTTCTGCGCGCGTCTGGTCGTGATTATGCAGCGCCTGAGTGGTTACGCCGAGCATCTCCGCCATTACGGTAAGCGCCTCCAGCACTGTATCCGCACCACGCTTGGCCTCGGTCCATCCCGCACCGTAAGCGTCAGCGGAGGTGCCTTCCCACGATTCGAGCAACACTTCGATATCAGTGTCCAGCGAGCGCAGCCCGTTCACCAACGACTCCGCAGTCAACTGCACGAACCTACCCGCGTCAGTTACCTCGGCAGGAACTACCGAGAACTCCGAGGACTTCGACACCATCGCTCCCTCCTCGCTTCGGGTGACAGCTACTCCTCCGATTGACCTGTCAAAGACTTGGACGTAGCAGTCGATCGATCGGTTCCATCAAGCTTTGCGGGAAGGAGCCCGTGGCGGGCGCGTCGACCGCAGCACGGACTGGACCGGAGTACCAGCTATGGGGTTAGGCGTTCGATGATGGTTGCGTTGGCGGTGCCGCCGCCTTCGCAGATGGTGAGTAGGCCGTAGCGGCCGTTGCGGCGTTCGAGTTCGTTGAGCAGGGTGGCGAAGAGTTTGGCGCCGGTGGCGCCAAGGGGGTGGCCGAGGGCGATGGCGCCGCCGTTGACGTTGACCCGGTCGGGGTCGGCGCCGGTTTCCTTCAGCCAGGCCAGCACGACAGGGGCGAAGGCTTCGTTGATCTCGATGACGTCGATGTCCTCGATGCTGAGGCCGCTCTTTTCCAGCGCCCACTTCGTCGCGGGGATCGGCGCGGTGAGCATGAAGATGGGGTCGGCGCCGCGCGCGCTGACGTGATGGATCCGGGCGCGCGGGCGCAAACCGTAGGCCTCGACGGCCCACTCGGAGGCGAGCAGGGTGGCGCTGGCGCCGTCGGAGATCTGGCTGGCGACGGCCGCGGTCAACGGGCTGCCCTCTGCCAGCGGCGGCAGCGACGCCATCTTCTCCAGCGTGGTCTCGCGCGGCCCCTGGTCGATCCAGAAGTCACCGACCGGCACGATCTCGCGGTCGAACCGGCCGTTCTTGATCGCGTCGCGGGCCCGCTCGTGGCTGCGCAGCGCCCAGCGCTCCATGTCTTCGCGGGTGATGTTCCACTTCTCGGCGATCAGCTGGGCGGCACGGAACTGGGTGACCTCGGCAGTGCCGTAGCGGTGGTCCCAGCCCGCGGCGCCGACGAACGGCGAATCGAAGCCGTACTCCTTGCCTGCCAGCATGGCGGCCGAGATCGGGATGGCGCTCATGTTCTGCAGCCCGCCCGCGACGATCACCTCGGCGGTACCGCTCATGATGGCCTGCGCGCCGAAATTGATGGCCTGCTGGCTGGATCCGCACTGCCGGTCGACGGTGACGCCGGGGACCTCTTCCGGATACCCGGCGGCCAGCCACGCGGTGCGCCCGACATTGCCCGCCTGCGGGCCGATGTTGTCGACACAGCCGACGATCACGTCGTCGACGTTGCCGGGGTCGATCGAGTTGCGATCCAGCAGGCCACGCAGCGCGGCCGCGCCGAGGTCGGCCGGGTGCACGGCGGCCAGGGCGCCGCCGCGCTTGCCGACCGGCGTGCGCACCGCATCGATCACGTAGGCGTCCCGCAGCGGGGTGTAGGGGCGGCGGGGAGCGGAGGGTGCGGACATCGGTGAACTCCTACGTGATGTGCTTGGGGCCTAGCCGTTTTCGGCGGCGGTCAGCCCGTCGAGCACGATGGTCAGATACTGCTTGGCGAGGTTGTCGACGGTGATCGGGCCACCCGGCTGATACCACCGCACCGCGACCCACACCGTGTCGCGCAGGAACCGGTAAGCCAGTTCCACGTCGATCTCGGGCCGGAAGCTGCCGTCCTGCACGCCGTTGGTCAGCACGCGGTGCCAGAGTTCGCGGAATTCGCGGTTGTAGTCGGCGATGTAGGTGAACCGTTCGGCGGTGCGCAGTCGCTTCGCCTCGGCCTGATAGATCGCCACCGCGGCGTGATGCCGGTCGAAGGACTGGTAGGACGCGATCACCAAGGCTTCCAAGGTGTCTCGCGAGCTGAGCCCGGCGGCGACGATCTCACGGTAGTGCCCGAACAGGTCGTCCAGGAAGCCGCGCAGGATCTCGTCCACCATCGATTCCTTGGAGTCGAAATGGTGATAGAGGCTCCCGGATAGAATCCCGGCCGCGTCGGCGATATCGCGCACGGTGGTGGCGCGCAGTCCACGTTCGGCGAACAGTTCGGCCGCCAGTGTGAGCAGTTCATTGCGCCGTGCTGATTTCGAAGCGTCGGGTGCCGTCACATCGGCCATAATACAACCAAGCGTTTGCTTGGTACAGACCGGCACGCGGGTAGGCGGCCGATCGCGACTCCGGACTACCGCGCGGGCCCGCTCAGCGGACCGAATAACGCAGCGGCGAGGACACCGATAGATCCGCGAGTAGCCGATCGCAGATGACCACCGGCGCCACCCCGGCTCTGGCCATGCGCGCGACCAGCGCCAACCGTCTCTCGCAGCTGTCCCATTCGACGGTGAGCTGGCCGCGGCCCGGCCCGGCGTCGACCGTCGCCATCACCCGCGGCGGGCCCGAGGCCACCGGCTCCTCGATCAACTTCAGCACCATGCCGCGCTGCCACGCCTGATAGGTGTCCATATCGGCACCGATCACCAGCTTGTCGGTGGCCGCGCACAGGCCCTGCGCGATCTCCTCGTCGAAGGCGACGCGGTCGAGCCGGAACTTGCGGCACTTGGCCACCACGTCGAGCAGATCGGCGCGCACCTCGCAGAGCAGTGCGGCCTGCTGCTGCCTGCGCCGATCCTGTTCGGACTGCTCGGCCGACGGATCGTCGGGTTCGAGTCCGATCTGTTTGGCTCGCTCGTGATCTCGGGCCAGGTCGGCACGTAACGCGCCGCGCGGATCGCGCGCGACCGCGACCTCGTCGATCGCGAACTGCTCGAGAATCCGCGCGGCACGCATCGCGGTCGCACGTTCGGAGGTGTGCTCGAGCAACTCGGCGCCGAGGGTGAGTGCGGCGAGCACCGTGCTGTCCAGCTTGCGCCGAGCCAGCACCACTTCGCGCACCAATTCGAGTTCCAGTTGTTCGCGGGCAGCTGGGCTATCAAGGCCCATAGCCATCGCCCCTTTGGAGAGTGCGGGTTCCGATCTCAACCAGCATGGCACAACCCGGCGACATCTGGCGTCGCCTTTTCTAGCTGATCAGCTGCCCATTTGCCCGAGGTGCGCCGTTGCGGGCCCGCGGCGCCGCGTGCGCGGGTTCGACAGCCCGTCCAGTCCGTCCCGATCGGGCCGCCGCGACGCTCGGGCCACCGGTCGGCTACCAGCCCCGCACCAGCGCGAGGACCGCAAACCCGAACCCGCTCAAGCCCGTTGGCTGCTGACCGACACCACCTCGCCGGTCAGGTAGGTGGTGTAGTCGCTGGCGAGCATGGCGATGGTGGCGGCGACCTCCCACGGCTCGGCGGCCCGGCCGAACGCCTCGCGCTCGGACAGCTGGTCCAGCAGTTCGGTCGAGCTGACCTTGTCCAGGAAGGCGTGCCTGGCGATGCTCGGCGCCACCGCGTTGATCCGGACCCCGAGCTCGGCGGCCTCGACGGCGCTGCACCGGGTCAATGCCATCACGCCCGCCTTCGCCGCGGCATAGTGCGCCTGGCCGCGCTGCGCCCGCCAACCGAGCACGCTCGCGTTGTTGACGATCACGCCCCCGTGCCCGGCGGCACGGAAGTAGCCGAGCGCGGCGCGCGTGCAGCGGAACGTGCCGTTGAGGGTGATGTCGAGGACCCGATCCCACTGCTCGTCGGTCATGTCGACGACCGGCGTCTCGCCGCCGAGACCGGCGTTGTTGACCATGATGTCGATCCGGCCGATGGCCTCGACCGCCCCGCGCACCAATGCGTTCACCTGTTCGGTGCTCTGCACGTCACAGGCGATCGAGGCGACCTTGCGATCCGGGAACTCGCCCGCGAGCTCGGCCGCCGTCTCGGCCAGCCGTCGCTCGTGCCAATCCGAGACGACCACGTCGGCGCCCTCGGCGAGCAGTCTGCGCGCGGTGGCCGACCCGATACCGGTGCCCGCCGCCGCGGTGACGACGGCGGCGCGTCCGGCGAGCAGGCCGTGCCCGGGGATCGGCGACGGCGGCACGGACAACTCGCTCATCCTCGTGCCTCACGCGGTAGGCCGAGCACCCGCTCGGCGATGATGTTGCGCTGCACTTCGTTCGAACCTCCGTAGATGGTGTCGGCGCGGGTGAACAGATACAGCCGCTGCCATTCGTTCAGATCGTCCGCGTCGGCGACCAGACCCGCGGGGCCGAGCACGGCCATCGCCAGTTCGCCGAGTCCGCGATGCCAGTTGGCCCACAACAGTTTCGCGACCGAGGCCTGTCCGCCGTCGGTGACACCCTCGCCCTGCATGGTGCGAATGGCGTGCGCGCGCAGCACCCGCAGACCGACCCAGGCCCGGTCGATCCGTTCGGCGATCAACGGATCGTCGGCGGCGCCGGTGCGCCGGGCCAACGCCTCGACGTCGGCGAGCTCCCTGGCGAAGCGGATCTGCTGGCCCAGGGTGGAGATACCGCGCTCGAAGGTCAGCGTGCCCATGGCGATCCGCCAGCCCTCGCCCGGTTCGCCGACGACCAGATCCGCCGCGGTACGGGCGTCGTCGAAGAAGACCTCGTTGAACTCCGAGGTACCGGTCAACTGGATGATCGGACGCACATCGATGCCCGGCTGCCGCATCGGAACAAGCAGGTAGGACAGGCCGTGATGACGGGTGGAGCCGGGTTCGGTCCTGGCGATCACGAAGCACCAGTCGGCGACGTGGGCCAGTGACGTCCAGATCTTCTGTCCGTTGATCGACCACTCGTCGCCGTCGCGGCGGGCCGAGGTGGTGATCGCGGCCAGGTCCGAGCCCGCTCCCGGTTCCGAGTACCCCTGACACCACAGCTCGGACACCGTGCGGATGCCGGGCAGGAAGCGCGCACGCTGCGCCTGGGTGCCGAAGGCGAGCACGGTCGGGCCGAGCAGCTCCTCGCCGACGTGCGAAACCCGCGCCGGCGCATTCGCTTTCGCGTATTCCTCGTGGAAGATCACCTGCTGGCGCACGCTGGCGGCCCGGCCGCCGTATTCCGTCGGCCAGCCCAGGCAGGTCCAGCCCGCGGCGGCCAGATGCCGGTCCCAGGCGAGGCGCTCGTCGAACGCCTCGTGCTCGCGGCCCGGCCCGCCGAGACCCCGCAGCTCACGGAATTCACCCTGCAGGTTGTCCGCGAGCCATTCACGCACGTCGGCGGCGAATCGCTGGTCTGCGGTCGCGGAAAACCGCCCGCCCGAACCGGCGGTGTCGGATTCTGAGGTCTGGATCGCACCCACGCCGGTAGGATAACCTACCAAGCACTTGCTTTGTAGGGTGCGCACATAAGAGCCCTGCACGAACGGTAAGGACAACCGTGACAACCCCTGCACAGACGACACCGCAGGCGCTGCGGCAGGCCGCGCGCACATTCGGCGCCGCACCCGCGCTCGCCGACGGCGCGGTCCGGCTGGACTGGACACAACTGCACGCCGCGGTCCAGGACGTGGCACGGGCGCTCATCGCGCGCGGTGTGCGATCCGGCGACCGGGTCGCGATGTGGGCGCCGAACACCTATCACTGGGTGGTCGCCGCGCTCGGCGCGCACTACGCGGGCGCGGCGCTGGTGCCGTTGAACACCCGCTACGTCGCCGAGGAGGCCGCCGACGTGCTGGCCCGGGTGCACGCGCGGGCGCTGTTCATCGCCGGAACCTTCCTCGGCCGCGACCGCCTCGCCGAACTACGTTCCACCGCACCGGATCTCGACATCGAGACGGTGGTGGTCATCCCGGTCGAGCCGGGTACGACGACGGACGATCCCACCGCGCTCGACTGGTCGGATCTGGTCGGGATCGCGGAGCGGGTCACCCGCGCAACGGCCGAGGAACGCGCCTCGGCGGTCCGGCCCGACGACATCTCCGACATCCTGTTCACCTCCGGCACCACCGGACGCAGCAAGGGCACGCTCGTGGCGCACCGGCAGGCCCTCGCGGTGGTCCGGGCCTGGGCCGAATGCACGACCCTGCGCAGTGACGACCGGTATCTCGTGGTGAATCCGTTCTTCCACAACTTCGGCTACAAGGCGGGCATCCTGGCTTGCCTGGTCACCGGGGCCGCGATCGTGCCGCAGGTGGTCTTCGATGTGCCGATCACCTTGCGGTTGGTCAGCGAGGAGCGGATCACCGTGCTCCCCGGCCCGCCGACGATCTATCAGACCATCCTCGACCATCCCGAGCGCGGCGACTTCGACCTGTCCTCACTGCGGATCGCGGTCACCGGCGCGGCGACCGTGCCGGTGGTGCTCATCGAGCGCATGCGCGACGAACTCGACTTCGACATCGTGCTCACCGCCTACGGACTGTCCGAGGCCGCCGGCTTCGGCACCATGTGCCGCACCGACGACGACGCGGCCACCATCGCGGGCACCTGCGGCAGGCCGATCGCCGGTTTCGAGCTGCGGCTCGCCGACAACGGCGAGGTGCTGCTGCGCGGGCCGAACGTGATGCTCGGCTACCTCGACGATCCCGAAAACACCGCGGCCACCATCGATTCCGACGGCTGGCTGCACACCGGTGACATCGGTACCGTCGACGAGCGCGGCTATCTGAAGATCACCGACCGGCTCAAGGACATGTACATCAGCGGCGGATTCAATGTGTATCCGGCGGAGGTCGAGCAGGCGCTCGCGCGCTTGGCGGGCGTGGCCGAGTCCGCGGTCGTCGGGGTGCCGGACACCCGAATGGGCGAGGTGGGCAAGGCGTACGTGGTCCGCAAGGCGGGCGCGACACTCACCGCCGATCAGGTGCTCACCCATGCCCGCACCGTGCTGGCCAATTTCAAGGTGCCGCGGTTCGTCGAATTCCGCGACCAGCTGCCCTACAGCGCCGCCGGGAAAGTGCTCAAGCGTCAACTACGTGAGGAGATTTCGTGATGTCGGAACCGGCCGTCCCAGACGAGGGGGAAGTCGTCACCTACGAGGTGCGTGGTCGCGTAGCGATCGTGACGCTGAACCGGCCCGACTACCGCAACGCACAGAACTCGGTGATGACCTACGCCATCGACGCCGCCTTCGAGCGTGCCGTCGAGGACCCGGAGGTCGGAGTGATCGTGTTGGCGGGCAACGGAAAACACTTCAGCGCCGGACACGACATCGGCACACCGGGCCGCGACCACCACGTGCACTACCCGAACAAGGCCGCGCTGTGGTGGGACCACGTCGACAAGGTCGGCGGCGACCAGCGTTTCGCGCGCGAGCTCGAGGTCTATCTCGGGATGTGCAGGCGCTGGCGCGAAATCCCCAAGCCGACCATCGCGATGGTGCAGGGCGCGTGCATCGCCGGCGGGCTGATGCTGGCCTGGGTCTGCGATCTGATCGTCGCCGCCGACGACGCGTTCTTCTCCGATCCCGTGGTGCGGATGGGCATTCCTGGCGTCGAGTACTTCGCCCACCCCTGGGTGATGGGACCGCGCGCGGCGAAGGAGTTCCTGTTCACCGGCGACCGCTTCGGCGCGGCGCAGGCCAAGGAATGGGGCATGGTGAACCGGGTCGTGCCGCGTGCCGAGCTGGCGGCCGAGACGTTCGCGTTGGCCGAAAAGATCGCCGCCATGCCGCGATTCGGCCTCGCACTCACCAAGAAGGCGGTCAATCAGGCCGAGGACCTGATGGGGATGCGGGCGGGCATGGACTCGGTGTTCGGCCTGCACCACTTCGCGCACGCGCACAACGCCGAGGTCGGCGCCGATTCGCTCGGCGGCATGAACGCCAAGTCGATGAAGGCCACCGCGACCGGCGAGAACGGGGCGACATAGGTGGACCTCGACATCGACACGGCGACACAGGAATTCCAGACCGAGGTCCGCGACTTCCTGGCCGCACACAAACCCGCGCAGCCGCTGCCCTCGATGGACACCAAGACGGGCTTCGAGGCGCACCGGGCGTGGGAACGCACCCTCGCCGAGGCCAGGCTCTCCGTGGTCGCGTGGCCGAGGGAGTACGGCGGCCGCGACGCGTCGCTGCTGGAGTGGGTGCTGTTCGAGCAGGAGTACTACGCGGCGGGCGCACCGGGCCGGGTCAGCCAGAACGGCATCTTCCTGCTGGCGCCAACGCTTTTCGAGCACGGCACCACCGAACAGCTGGACCGGATCATGCCGCGGATGGCGCGCGGTGACGACATCTGGGCGCAGGCCTGGTCCGAGCCGGAGGCGGGCAGCGACCTCGCGGGCATCCGCTCGACCGCGCGCCGCACCAGCGGCGGCTGGCTGCTCAGCGGCCAGAAGACCTGGAGTTCCCGTGCGTCCTACGCGGATTGGGCCTTCGGCCTGTTCCGCAGCGACCCGGAGGCCGAGCGGCACAAGGGACTCACCTACGTCATGTTCCCGCTGACCGCCGACGGGGTTTCGGTCCGTCCGATCCCCCAGCTGGACGGCGAACCCGGCTTCGCCGAGATCTTCCTCGACGAGGTGTTCGTGCCCGACCGGGACGTGATCGGCGCGCCCGGTGAAGGCTGGCGGGTCGCGATGAGCACCTCCAGCAACGAGCGCGGGCTGTCGCTGCGCAGCCCGGGACGCTTCAGCGCCACCGCGCAACGGCTGATCGACCTCTGGCTCGACCACGGCGACCAGGCCAACACCGCGCAGCGCGATGCCGTGGTGGACGCCTGGATCGGCAGCGAGGCATACCGCCTGCACACCTTCGGCACGGTGACCCGGCTCAACGAGGGCGGCAAGCTGGGCGCGGAATCCTCGATCACCAAGGTGTTCTGGTCCGAGCTCGATATCGCCATGCACGAGACCGGACTCGACGTGCTCGGCGCCGCCGCCGAACGTCATGGACCGTGGACCGACGGCTATCTGTTCTCGCTCTCGGGCCCGATCTACGCGGGCACCAACGAGATTCAGCGCAACATCATCGCCGAGCGGCTGCTCGGACTACCGAGAGGAAGCAGCCGATGAGATTCGCGCTCAGTCCCGAGCAACTCGACTTCGGCAGCAGCGTACGCAAGCTGCTCGACACCGGACGCACACCTGCGGCGGTCCGCAGCTGGGCGGCCGGTGACCCGCGCCCGGGGCAGGCGCTCATCCGGCAGCTGGCCGGGGCCGGCGTGCTCGGCCTGGCCATCGAGGACGCGCACGGCGGCGTCGGGGCCGAGCCGATCGATCTGGTCGTGGCGTTCATCGAACTCGGCCGCGCCGCCGCGCCGGGCCCGCTGATCGAAACGGCGGCGGCCATACCCGCGCTTCTGCAGGCACTTCCGGACCGGGCACCGGCTGAGCGCTGGCTACCCGGCTGCGCCGAAGGCAGCGCGCTGGGCACGATCGCGTTCGCCGGGCAGCGGCAGAGCAGCGTCGCGCTGGACGCCGACACCGCCGATTTGGTCCTGATCGCCGACGACGCACGGCTGTCCACCGCGCACCGCACCGGCGCCATCCGCTCGATCGATCCGGCTCGCAGGCTGTTCACCGTCGCCGCCGACGAACCGGTCGCCGAGGGCGATGCCGTGCGCGCGGCCGTAGCCACCGCGTTCGACACCGGCGCGCTGGCCTGCGCGGCCCAGTTGCTCGGCGCAGGCCGGTCCCTGCTCGACGCCACCACCGGATATGCCAAGCAGCGCAAGCAATTCGGCAAACCGATCGGCGAATTCCAAGCCGTCAAACAGAAACTCGCCGACGTGCTGATCGGGCTCGACCTGGCCGAGCCGCTGCTCTACCGCGCCGCGCTCACCATGGCGGCGCCCACCCGGGGCCGCGACGTCTCCGCGGCCGTGATCGCCTGCGGTGACGCGGCCTATCAGGCGGCCAGGGCGGCCCTGCAGGTGCACGGCGCGATCGGCTACACCGCCGAATACGACCTTTCACTGTGGCTCACCAGGGTCACCGCGCTGCGCTCCGCATGGGGCACAACGGATCTGCACCGCGGCCGGATCGCAGGCGCGCTGCGCGCCGAACGGACGGCCCAGCGAGGGACGGCATGACGAACACCGAACTACAGGAATTCACCGCTTCGGTGCGCGCGTTGCTCACCAAACACGCCGGGTCCGCGGCCGTGCGCGCGGCCATGGGTACCGAACTCGGTTACGACCCGGCGCTGTGGCGGCTGCTGTGCGAGCAGATCGGGGTCGCTGCACTGGCCATTCCGGAGGAGTACGGCGGGTTCGGCGCGAGCCTGGTCGAATCCCTGCTGGTGGTGGGCGAACTCGGGCGCACGCTGGCCGGGGTGCCGATGCTCGGTTCCGCCGTGCTCGGCGCGCAGGCCGTGCTGCTGTCCGAGGACACCGAGGCGGCCGCGCGGCTGCTGCCGGAGGTGGCGGCGGGCACGCGGACTCTGGCGCTCTGCTGGGCCGGCGAAAACGGCTGGGACGAACCGGGAGTCCGCGAGTCCGGCGGAAAGCTCACCGGCACAGCGCATTACGTTCTCGACGGGATTGCCGCCGACACTCTGGTCGTGGTCACCGACCAAGGGCTCTTCGAGGTACCGGCCGACACCGCGGGCGTTTCCCGACCGACGGTGCCGACCATGGACCCGACCCGCAAGCTGAGCAGCATCACCTTCACCGATGTGGCGGCCCGCCGCCTCGACACCGGCGATCCTGTCGCGCTCCGTACGCGATTGCGCGAAATCGCTTGGGCCGCAGTCGCGGCCGAGCAGGTCGGCGCCGCCGAACGCTGCCTGGAGCTGACCGTCGACTACACCAAGTCCCGGGTCCAGTTCGGCCGCGCCATCGGCAGCTTCCAGGCGCTCAAACACCGGATGGCCGATATGTACGTGCTCCTGGAATCCGCCAAGTCCGCCGCGCTGGCCGCCACCCTCGCGGTCACCGAGCAGGCGCCCGGCGCCGCCGAAGACGTCTGGGTCGCCCGCCTGCACTGCTGCGATGCCCTCAGCACCATCGTCGCCGAAACCGTGCAACTACACGGCGGCATCGCCATCACCTGGGAACACGACGCCCACCTCTTCTTCAAACGCGCCCACGGCGACGCCCACCTCTTCGGCACCCCCCGCCGCCCCCTCCCCCAACCCGCCTAACCCCTACCCCCAATACTCCCCCCGCTTCTTCCGCTCCTCGACCTCAGCCCAATACTGCTGATCGCCCTCGGTGCCGAGGGCGTCATCACCGAACCTGTCCCGCAGATGAATGCGGTCCTCTTCAGGCACCGCATCGCGCTTCTGGTTGAAGGCGGCAAACCGCTCTTTCAACCGAGCAATCTCGTCCGGCGGCAGCGGCTCCGCCTCATCGGGACCATAGAAGATCTTGCCGTAGATCTCTTCAGGCATAGCTCAGTCTCCTGCGCCGCTATCGCGCACGGTGTGCCGGACCAGTTGTGCTGAACGGCCGCGATTCGCTCGTCGATCTCACGCAGCGACTCGACGACGAACTCGTCGAGGCCCGCCAGCTTTGCCGTCACCGCTTCGATGTGCGCCGGGTCGGCTCGGAGCCGGTACGTCATACGGTAGGGCTCCTCCCGGGGGACATCATGAAAGCTACCGTTGGGAAGCACCCGACGCCTAGCTCCGTCGATTGCAGTGACGGTGACCTGCAATTTTTCCCGCGTGATCGGGTTAACGAGACTTATATAGTTAGCTTATGTAATAATATCCTGGTGCAGCATGCTCAGGAACCCACAGCGGATGACATCGTCGTCGATCTACTCGTTACCGCGGGCAGGCTCACCCGGCTGGCCGGGGTGATCAGCGGCGACGACCTGCCGCGAGCCGTACTGCGCGCGCTCGCCGTGCTCGATGAGCACGGTGCGGTGCGGGTGAGCGAGTTCGCCAGGATCGATCGATGTTCGCAACCGGCGGCAACGACGCTGATCGGGCGCCTGGTCGCGGACGGATTCGCGACCAGGCGCAGAGACCCGGACGATTCCAGGGCCGTCGTCGTCGAGCTCACCCCGGCCGGACGCACTCGGCTCACCCAGGCGCGTCAGGCCTTCGCGACCGCACTCACCACCCGGCTCGAAGGCTTCGACACCGCGCGGCTCGCGCGGCTGGACACCGATCTCAACGAACTGTTGGAGGCCCTGAAAACGGCTACGCGACAGCATCATCCGATCTCGAGGGAACATCGATGAGTACTTTGGCAGTAGACCGCGCCACGAACGCGGACCCCACCGAGCAGACCCGGCAGCCGAAAGCCGTTTGGGCCGTTGCCTTCGCGAGCGTCATCGCGTTCATGGGCATCGGGCTGGTCGACCCCATCCTGAAGCCGATCGGCGAGCAGTTACACGCCTCGCCCGCGCAGGTGTCGCTGCTGTTCACCAGCTACATGCTGGTGACGGGCGTGGCCATGCTGATCACCGGCGTGGTGTCGAGCCGGTTCGGCGCGAAGAAGACACTGCTGGCCGGCCTGGCCATCATCATCGTGTTCGCGGCCCTGGCCGGGATGTCCAGCACCGTCACCCAGATCGTCGGCTTCCGCGCCGGCTGGGGGCTCGGCAACGCCCTGTTCATCGCCACCGCGCTGGCCACCATCGTCGGCGCGGCCAGCGGTGGCGTCGCCCGCGCGATCATCCTCTACGAGGCCGCGCTGGGCATCGGTATCGCCACCGGACCGCTGCTCGGCGGCGTGCTCGGTGGAATCAGCTGGCGTGGACCGTTTTTCGGTGTCTCGGTGCTGATGGCCGTGGCGCTGATCAGCATCGTGACGCTGCTGCCCGATGGACCGAAGCCGACCCACCACACCTCGATCGCCGCGCCGTTCCGCGCGCTGCGGCACCGCGGGCTGCTGACCGTCAGCCTCACCGCGCTGCTCTACAACTTCGGCTTCTTCACCTTGCTCGCCTACACCCCGTTCCCGCTGGACATGGGCACCTACGCGATCGGCTTCATCTTCTGCGGCTGGGGCGTGCTGCTCGCGCTGGCTTCGGTCTTCCTGGCGCCACGGCTGCAGCACCGGTTCGGTTCGCTGCCGATGATGGGTCTGTCGCTCGGACTGTTCGCCGCCGATCTCGCGGTGATGGCGGCCTTCGCCGAGCACAAGCCGGTGCTGATCGCCGGGACCGTGCTGGCGGGTGTGTTCCTCGGCGTGAACAACACCCTGATCACCGAGGCCGTGATGATCTCCGCGCCGGTCGAGCGGTCGACCGCCTCGGCGGCCTACAGCTTCGTGCGCTTCGCAGGCGGCGCGGCCGCGCCCTACCTGGCAGGCAAGCTCGGCGAGCACAGCGTGGCGCTGCCGTTCTGGGTCGGCGCGGCCTGTACCGCCGCCGCGGTGCTCGTCCTGCTCACCGGTCGCGCGGCGCTCGCCCACATCGACGAGCACGATCCCGCACCACACAGCATCGCCGAAGCCGAGGCGATCACGGTCGGCGACTGAGGTTTCACGCTCGCCCGGCCGCTCGGGTCCAGCGGGCCGGACGGCCGGTGTGTCGACGACCTTGCCCGGCATCGCTGCGCGCGTACCCTCGGGTGGTATGGGCGATACGCAGCGCGGCCGGGTGAGAATCGAGACGAGCCAGAAGCGGGTGCGGGCGTTCCTCGGCGGACACGTGGTCGCCGACACGGCGCATCCGGTGCTGGTCTGGGAGAGCCCGCATTATCCGACGTACTACCTGCCGGTCGCCGATCTGCGCGCGAAGCTCGAGCCGACCGGCAAGACCCACCACTCCCCCAGCCGCGGCGAAGCGACGGAGTACGACGTGGTGGTCGACGGCACCACGGCTCAGGCGGCCGCCCTGCGCTACCACGATTCCCCGCTGCCCGAGCTGAACGAGCTGGTGCGGCTGGAATGGAACGCGATGGACGAGTGGTTCGAGGAGGACGAGCCGATCTACGTCCATCCGCGCAACCCGTACACCCGGGTCGACATTCTCGGCAGTTCCCGGCATGTGCGCGTGGTGATCGACGGGGTCACCGTCGCCGAGTCGCATTCGCCGCATATTCTCTTCGAAACCGGCTTGCCCGCACGGTATTACCTCCCGATGACCGACGTCAGGATGGACCTGCTGCACCCCTCGGACACGCACACCAGCTGTCCGTACAAGGGCACCGCCGACTACTGGAGCGTCCGCATCGGCGAGCGCGAATACCAGGACTACGTCTGGGGTTACCGCACTCCGCTGCCCGAGAGTCAGAAGGTCGCGGGCCTGCTCTGCTTCTACAACGAGAAGGTCGACATCTACCTCGACGGCGAACTCCAACAACGCCCGCGCAGTCCGTTCAGCTGAGCCGACGGCCGGGTGCGCGACACACTTCGAACCCACACCGGCCGCCGCGATCAGGCATAGTCGAGTGGTGACCGAAACCCGACCCGAACTGGCTGCCACACTCGACCTCGCGCCGCACCCCGAAGGCGGCTGGTTCCGCGAAACATGGCGCAGTGCGGTGGAATTCACACCGGACGGCTATCCGGGCAGCCGGGCCAGCGCGACCGCGATCCACTTCCTGCTGCTCCCCGGAGAGCGGTCCGCCCCGCATACCGTGCGCTCGGACGAGCTGTGGTTGTGGCACCGCGGCGGTCCGCTAGCGCTGAGCATCGGCGGCGAGGAGATCATCCTCGGACCGGAGGTGGAGCGCGGACAGGTGCTGCAGGCCGTCGTACCCGGTGGGGTCACCCAGGCCGCGCGCCCCGCGAGCGACGAATACGTCCTGGTCAGCTGCATCGTTTCGCCCGGCTTCGACTTCGCCGACTTCCGAATGGACTGACCCAGCGGTGAAATGCGCTGCGGTGTAGCAGGTTCCGGCGTACGGACTAGGTACGGACCCGCGATGGCCTAGTCCGGCACCTCGAGCACACCCTCGTCGACGGCCCACTTGATGGTCTTCTCCAGCTGGGCACAGGTGTCGGGACGACCGGGTCGCGCCCCGTTCTTGGACAGCTCGGCGAAAACCGGGCAGTGCGTCTGCGGTGGTTCGGTCCACTGGACCGAGGTCTGGTGCGCGCTGCTCTTGCGCACCAGCACCTGACTCTGGCAGGCCTGACACCGCAGCGGTGTCAGGCCCTGCTCCAGATAGCGCTGCTTGTCGACCACCGTCTGGGCGCGCACTTCGGCCTGCCGAGCGGGCTGATCGGCGAAGTCGGGTGCTTTCGCCCAGCGGGCCATCAGACCCCGGCCTCCGCCTGCGTGCCCGCGGCCTCGTCGGCCTCGCGCTTGCGTCGCAGGTTCTCCGCGACCTCGGCCTCCCACGCCTCGTTCGCCTTGGTGGTATCCACCTCGAACTCGAAGCGCTGGGTCATCTTCTCGGTGACGTCGGCCGCGTCCACATAGAACTGGTCGTACCAGCGACGCAGCTGGTACACCGGGCCGTCTTCCTCGCACAGCAGCGGGTTGTCGACCTTGGACTTGTGCTTCCAGATCTCCACGTCCTGCAGGAAGCCGACGCTGATGCCCTCGGTCATCTTCGCGGCCAGTCGGTCGGCCATCTCGCCCTCGACGCCCTGCGGCTTCTGCAGCGTGATGCCCCACTGCAGGACGAACGAATCCTGGGTGACCGGGTAGTGGCAGTTGATCAGGACGCTCTTGACCTCGTACCCGCTGTAGATGTTGACCAGCGGATTGATCATGTAGGACGGCCCGAAGTACGAGGCCTCGGACTTGAGCAGGGTGTCGCCGCCGTACTTGGACGCCATCCCGATGTCCGGCCTGCCCTTGGTCTCCAGGAACTGCGTGGCGATATGCCCCTCGAAGACGTTCTTGAAGTAGGTCGGGAAGGCGAAGTGGATGTAGAAGAAGTGCGCCATGTCGACCACGTTGTCGATGATCTCGCGGCAGTTGGCGCCCTCGATCAGCATCGAGTTCCAGGTCCAGTCGGTCCACCCGCTGTCGAGCTGCTCGGTCGGGTTGCCGTCCGCGTCGGTGTAGGGGCCCTCGATGTGCGGGATCGTCACCTCCGGCGGCGGCTGATTGCCCTCGACGTCGTGCCAGACGAACAGCTGGCCGTTGCGTTCCAGCGTGGTCCATTTGCGGGTCCGCGCCAGCGGCGGCACCCGCCGGCCGTACGGGATCGCGGTGCACTTGCCGTTCGTGCCGGACCAGCGCCAGTCGTGGAACGGGCAGGCGATGTCGTCACCCTTGACCTCGCCCATGCTCAAGTCGCCACCCATGTGCCTGCAGTAGGCATCGAGCACGCGCAGTTCATCGTTGCTGTCGGCCCAGATCACCAGCTTGGTACCGAAAACGTTGACCGCGTGCGGCTTTCCGTCGCGGTACGTCTTGGCCAGGCCGAGGCAATGCCAACCCCGCGCATACCGGGACGGTGCGGTGCCGACGTCTAGCTCCCGGACCTTCGCACCGCCCCCCTGTGGGGTAACTGCCATCGCGATTCCTCCTCCTTCTGTACTAGAACACGTTACAAAAATGTCGCGTTCCATGCCAGCGATTCGGGTCACTTCCTGCACATGTCCATCATTCCGGCGGGATCGACACCCGTTCTCGACATAAATAGGAACCTGTTCTAGTCTCAGAAGCAAATGACTACCGGTTATCAATCGACCAGGCAGGAGCAGGTCCCGAGATGACGCAAGAAGTGACCGAACGGGTCGACGCGCTGTTGCCGACATTGCGCGAGCGCGCGCAAGAGGCCGAGGACCTGCGGCGCATCCCCGACGAATCCATCAAGGCCCTGCAGGAGACCGGTTTCTTCCGGCTGCTGCAGCCCAAGCAGTGGGGCGGGTACGCGGCCGACCCGGTCGTCTTCTACGACACGGTGCGCAGGATCGCCAGCGCCTGCGGCTCCACCGGCTGGGTGGCAGGCATTGTGGGCGTACACAATTGGCACCTCGCACTGTTCGCACAGCAGGCCCAGGAAGACGTCTGGGGCGAGGACACCGAGGTGCGCATCTCCTCGTCCTACGCACCGATGGGCGCCGGCGTGGTCACCGAGGGCGGCTACCTCGTCAACGGCGCGTGGGCCTGGTCCTCTGGCTGCGACCACGCGACCTGGGCGGTGCTCGGCGGTCCGGTGATCAAGGACGGCAAGCCGGTCGATTTCGGCAGCTTCCTCATCCCCCGCGACGACTACCGCATCGACGACGTCTGGAACGTAGTCGGCCTGCGCGGCACGGGCTCGAATACCGTTGTGGTGAAGGATGTTTTCATCCCTTCGCACCGCTTCCTCAGCTTCCGCGCGATGAGCGAGATGAAATCGCCCGGCCTGGAACAGAACACGGACCCGGTGTACAAGATGCCCTGGGGCACCATCCATCCCACGACCATCTCCACGCCGATCGTCGGCATGGCCTACGGCGCGTACGAGGCGCACGTCGAGCATCAGGGCAAGCGGGTGCGCGCGGCCTACGCGGGCGAGAAGGCCAAGGACGATCCGTTCGCCAAGGTGCGCATCGCCGAGGCCGCCAGCGATATCGACGCCGCATGGCGGCAGCTGTCGGGCAATGTCGCCGACGAATACGCGCTGCTCGCCGCCGGCCAGGAGGTGCCGTTCGACCTGCGGGTGCGGGCGCGCCGCGACCAGGTGCGGGCCACCGGACGCTCGATCGCCGCGATCGACAAGCTCTTCGAGAGCTCCGGCGCCACCGCGCTGGCGAACGGAACACCGCTGCAACGCTTCTGGCGTGACGCACACGCGGGCCGGGTACACGCGGCGAACGATCCCGAGCGGGCCTACCTGATGTACGGCACCCACGAATTCGGACTGCCCGTCACCGACGGCATGGTGTAGGAGCTGACGCCTTGACCTCAACCGCGGAACTGACCGCCGAATCGACCTCCCGCTACGCCCAGGTACGACCGGACCTGACGCTGCACTACCACGAGGCGGGCGTCGGCAACGGCCCGACGATCGTGCTGCTGCACGGCGGTGGGCCCGGCGCGTCCGCCTGGTCGAACTTCGCCCGCAATATCGCGGTGCTCGCCGAGCACTTTCACGTCATCGCGGTGGATCAGCCCGGCTACGGGCGCTCGGACAAGCCCACCGAGCATCCGCAGTACTTCGTGCACAGCGCCTCGGCGCTGAAGGATCTGCTCGACCATCTGGAGATCACCGCGCGGGTGCATCTGCTCGGCAATTCGCTCGGCGGCGGCACCTCGGTGCGCTTCGCGCTCGACTATCCGGAGCGCGCCGGGAAACTGGTGCTGATGGGGCCGGGTGGGTTGAGCAACAATCTGTTCGCGCCTGACCCCACCGAGGGCGTGAAGCTGCTCGGCAAGTTCAGCTACGAGCCGACCAGGGAAAACCTGGAGGCGTTCCTGCGCATCATGGTCTTCGACCAGTCGCTGATCACCGATGAACTGATCGACGAGCGTTTCGCCGCGGCGAGCACACCGGAATCGCTGGCCGCGACCCGCGCGATGGGAAAGTCGTTCTCCGGTGCGGACTTCGAGAAGGGCATGCTCTGGCGCGACGCCTACAAACTGCGGCAGCCCGTCCTGCTCATCTGGGGCAGGGAAGATCGGGTGAACCCGCTCGACGGCGCGCTCATCGCGACCAAGGTGATCCCCCGGGCGCAGTTGCACGTGTTCGGCGGCTGTGGACACTGGGCACAGTTGGAGAAGTTCCACGAATTCAACCGGCTGGCCATCGATTTCCTGGCCGGTTCCAAGGAGAAGTGATGGGGATTCGATCACTGGCGTATCTGCGCATCGAGGCGACCGACATGGCCGCCTGGCGCGAATACGGACTCAAAGTGCTCGGCATGGTCGAAGGCAAGGGCGCGAACCCGGAGGCGCTGTATCTGCGCATGGACGAGTTCCCGGCCCGGTTGGTGATCTCGCCGGGCGAACAGGACCGGCTGCGGATCTCCGGCTGGGAGACCGCCAATGCCGAAGAGCTGCAAGACATCCGCACGCGGCTCGAGGGCGCGGGCGTGCCATACAAGGAAGGCACCGCCGCCGAGCTGGCCGACCGCAGGGTCTACGAGCTGATCCGGTTCGACGACCCGTCCGGCAACACCCTCGAGGCGTTTCACGGTGCGGCACTGGAACATCGGCGCGTAGTCAGCCCGTACGGGCACCGGTTCGTCACCGAGGAGCAGGGCCTCGGCCACGTGGTGCTCAGCACCAAGGACGACAAGGCCGCGCTCGAGTTCTACCGTGACGTGCTCGGCTTCCGGTTGCGCGACTCGATGCGCCTGCCCCCGCAGATGGTGGGCCGCCCGGCCGACGGCGAACCCGCCTGGCTGCGCTTCTTCGGCTGCAACCCGCGCCACCACTCGCTCGCCTTCCTGCCCATGCCCACCCCGAGCGGCATCGTGCATCTGATGCTCGAGGTCGAGAACGCCGACGATGTCGGCCTGTGCCTGGATCGCGCGCTGCGCAAGAAGGTTCGCATGTCGGCGACGCTGGGCAGGCACGTCAACGACAAGATGCTCTCGTTCTACATGAAGACACCCGGCGGCTTCGATGTCGAATTCGGGTGCGAGGGACTCGAAGTCGACGACACCGACTGGATCGCCAGGGAATCCACCGCCGTGAGCCTGTGGGGCCACGACTTCACGGTGGGGCAGCGTCCGCAGTAATGAGCGAGGGGACGGCAGCAGGCGCGGCGGGCAGAACAGAGGACGAGGCGACGATGACCGCATCCGAGATCGACGGCAGGCAATTCCGGAACGTGCTCGGTCAGTTCTGCACCGGCATCACCGTGATCACCACCTTCGACGAGGCCGGGGCGCCGATCGGCTTCGCCTGCCAATCCTTCGCCGCCCTCTCCCTCGACCCGCCCCTGGTCCTGTTCTGCCCGACCAAGACCTCACGCTCGTGGGCGGCCATCGAACGCTCCGGTAGCTTCTGCGTGAACGTCCTGGCCGAAGAACAGCGAGAATTGTGCGCCCGCTTCGGTTCCCGCGAACCGGACAAGTTCGCGGGGGCAGCATGGCACACCTCCGAGCGCACCCTCCCCGTCCTCGACGACGCGCTGGCCACCATCGAATGCACGGTGGACCGCGTCGTCGACGGCGGCGACCACTACATCGTCATCGGCCGGGTCCAAGCCCTCGCCGAGGCCACCGCCGTCGGCCGCCCCCTGCTCTTCTACCGCGGCCAGTACACCGCCATCGAACCCGACAAGACCACCCCGGCCCCCTGGCGCGCCGACCTCGAACACTTCCTGACCACCACCACCCTCGACACCTGGCTGTAAGTCCGCGCACCCTCGCGCCACCCGCAGCCCCCACGACACGGTGTTCGAGTACGCCGCGCTCGAAAAAGTAGTCCGCCGATCTTTAAGTGCTCATTTGGTAAGCACCTATGTGGGGAGGATTGGAGCGCGACAGGCGAAGAGTCCCTGGTCGCGGATCAATGTGGGGAAAGCGGACGCGTTGATCGAGGCCGGGCGGATGCGGGCCGCGGGGTTCGCCGCGATCGCGGCCGCGCAGGCGGACGGTCGCCGGGCCGCCGCATGCGGAAAGGCCGCGGCAGGTTAGTCGCACCGGCCGCGGCCCGTTGCGCACGGGTCAGGCGGAGACGGCTGTCTGCTCGCGCTGCAACTCTAGAGCGATGTCGATCAGCTGATCTTCTTGGCCGCCAACCAGTTTCCGCTTGCCGGCCCGCACGAGCATCTCCGCGGCGGAGACGCCGTAGCGTTCGGCCTGGCGCTCGGCGTGCTTGAGGAAGCTGGAGTAGACGCCCGCGTAGCCCATCATCAGCGAGGAGCGGTCGAGCAGGCACTCCTGCGGCATGGCTGGACGCACCACGTCTTCGGCGGCGTCGGCGATCGCGAAGAAGTCGATGCCGGTGCTGATGTCGAGCTTGTCGCACACCCCGACCAGCGCCTCGACCGGCGTATTACCCGCGCCCGCGCCGAAACGCCGCGCGCTGCCGTCGATCTGAGTGGCACCCGCACGGATCGCGTAGATCGAGTTGGCGACGGCGAGGTCGAGGTTCTCGTGACCGTGGAAGCCGACCTGGGCGTCGTTGCCGAGTTCGGCGACGAGCGCGGCGACCCGGTCGGTGACCTGATCCAGGACCAGCGCGCCGGCGGAGTCCACGACGTAGACGCACTGGCACCCCGCGTCGGCCATGATGCGCGCCTGCTTGGCCAGCACCTCCGGCGGCTGCGAGTGCGACATCATCAGGAACCCGACGGTTTCCAGGCCGAGCTCCCTGGCCAGCCCGAAATGCTGGATGGAGACGTCGGCCTCGGTGCAGTGGGTGGCGATCCGGCAGATCGATGCCCCGTTGTCCTGGGAGATCTTGATGTCTTCCTTGACCCCGACGCCGGGCAGCATCAGGACCGCGATCTTGGCCTGCTTCGCCGTCTCGGCGGCGATCGTGATCAGTTCCTGCTCAGGCGTTTTGGAGAAGCCGTAGTTGAACGACGAGCCGCCGAGACCGTCACCGTGGGTAACCTCGATGACCGGCACGCCGGCGCCGTCCAGGGCGGCGACGATGTCGCGGACCTCTGTGGCGGTGAACTGGTGCCGCTTGTGATGCGAGCCGTCACGCAGCGAGGTGTCGGTGACGCGGATATCGAGTTCTGCTGAGTAGCCCATGTTTTCGCTCCTTACACCCGGGCCGCGAGGACTTGGCCGGCCAGTACCTCGCCGACCCTGGTCGCGGCGGCGGTCATGATGTCGAGGTTGCCCGCGTAGGGCGGCAGGAAGTCGCCCGCGCCTTCGACCTCGACGAACACCGAAACCTTCGCCATACCACCGGAAACCACCGAGGGCGGATCGAATTGCGGGTCGTTGAGCAGCCGGTAGCCGGGCACGTACTGCTGGATGTCGGCGACCATGCGCTGGATCGATTCGGTGACCGCCGCGGTGTCGGCATCCTCGGGGATGGCACAGAAGATGGTGTCGCGCATGATCATCGGCGGCTCTGCCGGGTTCAGGATGATGATGGCCTTGCCGCGCTGCGCGCCGCCGATGGTCTCGACCCCGCGACTGGTGGTCTTGGTGAACTCGTCGATATTGGCCCGGGTGCCAGGACCGGCGGACACCGAGGACACCGACGCGACGATCTCGGCGTAGGGCACCGGCACCACCCGGGAAACGGCCGCGACGATCGGAATGGTGGCCTGGCCACCGCAGGTGATCATGTTGACATTGGGCGCGTCCAGATTCGCGCCGAGGTTCACCGGCGGCACCACCGCCGGGCCGACGGCGGCGGGGGTGAGATCCACCGCGCGGATACCGGCCTCGGCGTAGCGCGGAGCGGCCGCACGGTGCACGTAGGCGGAGGTGGCCTCGAAGATCAGCTCGGGCAGTTCGGACTGCCCGAGCAGCCAGTCGACGCCGTCGGCCGAGGTTTCCAGGCCGAGTCCCCTCGCTCGCTTCAAACCCTCACTGTCCGGGTCGATTCCGATCATCCACCGCGGCTCGATGGTGGTCGAGCGCAGCAGCTTGTAGAGCAGATCGGTACTGATGTTGCCGGACCCGACGATCGCGGCGGTGACGGTCCCAGTCTCGGACACCACTGGCCTCCTAAATGAATTGCAAACGGACAGAACCGAGCCCGGCGAACTCGGCATGGAATGCGTCGCCCGGCCTGGCATCGATGGCGCGGGTGCATGATCCGGGCAGCACGATGTCGCCTGCTTTCAGCCGGACCCCGAAGCTCGCCACCTTTCGTGCCAGCCACGCCACGGCGATCACCGGATCGCCGAGCACGGCATCGCTGCGCCCCTCGGCCACCGTCTCGCCGTTGCGGGTGAGCACCGCGTCGATGGTCTTGATGTCGATGTCCTGCGGCGCGACCCGCTGCGGGCCGAGCACGTAGCCCGCGGAGGACGCGTTGTCGGAGATGGTGTCCATCAGCCCGATGTTCCAGTCCTTGATCCGCGAGTCGATCAGCTCGATGGCGGGTGCGAACGCGACGGTCGCGGCGAGCACGTCGGCCTCGGTGCAGTCCGCACCGGGCAGGTCGGCCCCGAGCACGAAGCCGACCTCGACCTCGACCCTCGGGAACAGATAGCGGCCCGCCTCGACCGGAACGTCCTCGTAGACTTCCATTTCCGCGAGCAGGTGGCCGTAGTCGGGTTCGTCGACGCCCATCATCTGCTGCATCGCCTCGGACGAGAGGCCGACCTTGTGGCCGACCACCCGTGCCCCGGTGTCGAGCCTGCGCCGGATGTTGATCAGCTGGATCTCATAGGCGTCGACCACGTCGATGTCCGGATACCGGCTGACCAGCGGGTCGATCGGCACCCGGTCGCGTTCGGCCCGCTCGAGTTCGTCGGCGAGTTCGGTTCGTACCGCGTCGGACAGCACGCTAGTTTCCTTCCGCTGTTGCTTGATCGGACGCCGGGACGTGCACGCCCGCGGCGGCCCCGCCTGCGCGTCGTCCGGAGAAGATGCAGTCGGCCAGCGACAATCCGCTGACATAGGACTGCGAGCAGATCCCGACCGCAGTCCGTCCGGCCGCGTAGAGACCCGGAATATCCGTTCCGGCAGTCGATTTGACCGCGCCGGTGTGCTCGTCCACGACAACGCCGCCGAGCGTGAGCATCGGGCACGGATTGGTCAGGCTCGGTTTGATGCCCACATCCAACAGCCAGTACGGCCCGGTGCGGACCGGTTCGGTGAACTCGGCGGGCTTGCCGACCGGGTCGGGTGCGCCCAGCTCGATCGCGGCGTTGTGCGCGGCGACCGTGGCGCGCAAGCCCGCGGCGTCGATCCCCGCCTCGGCGGCAACGGTTTCCAGCGTCGCACCGCGGATCGCGCCGCGCCGCATCGCCTCGAATTGGGCACGCTGGAACCATGCGCCCTGCTTGCCGATCTGAGCGATCGCGGTCCGCATCAGCGCGTCGTCGGCGAGCAGCCAGCCTTTGCCGTCGTGCTCGGCGATGAGCGCCTGCCCCACCGCCGCGCCGTATCTGGTCTCGTCGATCACCCGGCGCCCGGCCGCGTCGACCAGCAGCGCGCCGGTGAACACGCTGGGCGGCAACAGGAATCGCCACGCCGAGACGTTGCCCATCCGGTCGGTGGCCGCGCCCGCCTGCTGGGCGAGCAGGATGCCGCTGCCGTCGTCGCCGGTGGTGCCGAGCGCGAGTCCGCCGCGGTACGCGGGCGCGTATTCGCGCACCATCGCCCGGTTCGCGATGAAGCCACCGGCGCTGAGCACCACACCGCGCCGGGCGAGCACGCGAATCGTGCTGCCGTACCGGCGATCGAGCCGCAGCAGCCGCCGTTCCAGTGCCGCACGCAGCGGCGGGTAGTAGATGCCGGGCTTGGCCGCGATCCGCGCCATCCGGGTGTAGCGGTCGCGCACCCGGCCCGGCGCGTCACGCAGCGTGCGACATTGCACGCCGATCACCGTGCCCGCGTCGTCGAGGATCAGTCTTGTTGCCTGCGTCAGGGTTTCGACCCGGACACCGAGCCGGGACGCCGCGGCCGAGAGCGGCCCCGTCAGCTGCTTGCCGGAGGTACCCTTGCCCTTGACTCGATGCCCGCGCTGCGCCGCCGGGATGTCCCGGAACGCACCGGAGATCTCGCTGCCCGAGTAGTACAGGTAGTAGCTGTCGTTCGGGTAGGACGTCTTGTACGGGCACAGCGACGCCTCGAACGGAACGCCATGCCCGCGCAACCACTCGATCATCGCCGGGCTCTGCGCGACGAACCGGCGCAGGGTCTCCGGCGACACCGCGTCGCCGACCTCGCGCTCCAGGTAGGCGAGCATCGCCTCCGGTGTGTCGGCCACACCGGCCGCCTGCTGCACCGATGTCCCGCCGCCCGCGTAGATGATGCCGCCGGACAGTGCCGAGGCGCCACCGCCCGCGAAACGGTCCAGTGCCAGCACTTGCGCACCGTCGGCGGCGGCCTCCAGCGCGGCCGCGGCTCCGGCCGCGCCGAAGCCGACGACGACCACGTCGGCTACCAGGTCCCAATCGAACCCCATGTACTTCACTCCGGCCTAAAACTGAAACGAGTTTCCTCGACATATTGGACGCCGAGTGGGTCTTCTGCCACATAAATATAGACCAACTGCACGACCACTCTATAACGTGTTCTACATGATTGATCGGGAATACGACGTGGTCGTGGTCGGCAGCGGCGCCGCGGGCATGACCGCCGCCCTGACCGCCGCCCACCACGGGCTCAGCGTGGTACTCATCGAGAAGGCCGCGCACTACGGCGGGTCGACCGCGCGCTCCGGCGGTGGCGTCTGGATCCCCGGCAACAAGGCGCTGCTCGCGTCCGGCCGGCCCGACGACCGCGAGGTGGCCCGCGACTACCTGCACAGCATCATCGGGAACGTGGTGCCGAAGGAGCGCATCGACACCTATATCGATCGGGGCGCGGAGGCATTCGACTTCGTCCTCGACCACACCCCGCTGAAGATGAAGTGGGTGCCCGGCTACTCCGACTACTACCCCGAGGCGCCCGGTGGCCTCGGCGAGGGCCGCTCCTGCGAGCCCACCCCGTTCAATGCCAAGGTGCTCGGCCCGGAACTGGCCAACCTGGAACCGCCGTACGCGAAGGCGCCGCTGAATGTGGTCGTCATGCAGGCCGACTTCGTCCGGCTCAACCTGATCCGCAGGCATCCCAAGGGCATGCTGCGCGCCATGCGGGTGGGCGCGCGCACGTACTGGGCCAAGCTCACCGGCAAGCACATCCTCGGCATGGGACAGGCGATCATCGCCGCCATGCGCAAGGGTCTGCTCGACGCGCAGGTACCCGTGCTGCTCAACACCCCGATGACCGGGCTCGTGGTGCGGGACGGCGTGGTCACCGGCGTCGAGGCCGAGCACGAGGGCAAGCCGGTCACCATCGGCGCGCGCTACGGCGTCGTGCTCGGCAGCGGCGGTTTCGAGCACAACGCCGAACTGCGCACCAAGTATCAGCGCCAGCCGATCACCACCGAGTGGACCACCGGCGCGGCCGCCAACACCGGCGACGGCATCGTCGCGGGCATGGCCGTTGGCGGCGATGTCGGCTTCATGGAGGACGCCTGGTGGGGCCCGACGATCTTCAAGGGCGGACGGCCGTGGTTCGCACTGGCCGAACGCAACCTGCCCGGCACCATCATGGTCAACAGCGCGGGCAAGCGCTTCGGCAACGAGTCCGCGCCCTACGTCGAGGCCGTGCACACCATGTACGGCGGCAAGTACGGGCAGGGCGAGGGTCCTGGTGCGAACATCCCGGCCTGGCTCGTCTTCGACCAGCGGTACCGCAACCGCTACATCTTCGCCGGATTGCAGCCCGGCCAGCGCTTTCCGTCGCGCTGGCTGGAGAACGACAACATCGTCAAGGCGGACACGATCGAGGAGCTGGCCACCAGGATCGGTGTGCCGTCGAGCGATCTCGCGGCGACGGTCGCCCGGTTCAACACCTTCGCCGAGACCGGCAAGGACATCGACTTCGGCCGCGGCGACAGCCACTACGACCGCTACTACGGCGATCCGACGGTGAAGCCGAACCCGTGCCTGGCCGCCCTGGTGCAAGGCCCGTTCTATGCCGCCAAGATCGTGCCCGGCGACCTGGGCACCAAGGGCGGCCTGGTCGCCGATACCGCGGGCCGGGTGCTGCGCGAGGACGGCACCGCGATCGCCGGACTGTATGCCTCGGGCAACTGCTCGACCCCGGTGATGGGCCACACCTACGCCGGGCCCGGCGCGACCATCGGCCCCGCCATCACCTACGGCTATCTCGCGGTGCTCGACATCGTGGCCAAGAAGTCCGAACAACCCGCGCAGACCGGCGCCGAGGCCTGATCCGTGCCGCGGCGCCACGAGGAGAACTGATGCCCATCGATCCGAAAGTCGCACTCGGAGCCGAACTTCCGAGCCGCGAGTTCGCCTGGTCCCCGTCCGACGTACAGCTGTACCAGCTCGGCCTCGGCGCGGGCACGCGCTGGACCGACCCGGCCGAACTGCGCTACCTGGACGACCGCGCACCCCAGGTGCTGCCGACGTTCGCGACCGTCGCGCCGACCCTGCACGAGACCGAGCCGCCCCGGGTCAGCTTCCCCGGCATCGACATCGACCTGGCCAAGGTGGTGCACGGCCATCAGGAGGTGGACCTGCACGGCCCCATCCCCGCGGCGGGCAAGGCGACGAGCAAGGGGCGCATCACCGAGCTCTGGGACAAGGGCTCGGCCGCGGTGGTCGTGCAGGAGCAGTTGGTGCTCGGGTCCGACGGCGAGCCGCTGTGGACCGCGCGCTCGTCCATCTTCGCCAAGGGCGAGGGCGGTTTCGGCGGCGAGCGCGGGCCGAGCACGAAAACCGAACTGCCCGATACCGCCCCGGATTTCGACGTGACCGTGCCGACGCTGCCGCAGCAGGCGTTGCTCTATCGGATGTGCGGCGATCGCAACCCGCTGCATTCGGATCCCGAATTCGCCCGTGCCGCCGGGTTTCCCGCGCCGATCCTGCACGGCCTGTGCACCTACGGCATCGTCTGCAAGACCGCTACCGACACCGCGCTCGGGTCCGCGGTGGAGCGGGTGAGCGGATTCCGGGCCCGCTTCGCGGGTGTGCTGTATCCGGGCGAGACCATCCGCACCCGGATCTGGCGTGGGGACGGCGAATTGATCATCGCCGCAACGGTCGTCGAACGCGAAGACGCGCCCGTGCTCAGCGACGTGCGGCTGCGCCTGCGCGGCTGAGCGACCCCGAAACCCGTACCCGGTCATCTCCGGGTGCGGGCATCAGGGCGCCGGTGCCCCGGTGCGCGCGCGGCGGATCGCGGCGCCCTGCACCACCATGGCGTACAGCAGGACCACCAGCACCGGCGCGGCGAGCGGCGCCCACGGCACCCGGAGCGGGATCAGCGCCGCGCCGACCGCCACGGCGGTGAAGCCGACCGCGCCCGCCACCGAGGGCATCGTGGTCGGCACCACGCCGTGCGGCGCGGTGACGGTCGCGGCGTTCAACAGGTAGGCGGTAGCCACCAAACCCGTTGCCGCCGCGCCGAGTACGCCGGTGTCGGCGACGACGAGCACGCCGACCGCCACCAGCACGGCGGCCACCGCGCACGGACGCAGCCACCAGCCGAGCACGACCAGGACCAGCGCGGGCATTGCGGCGAGCGGTTGCGGCAGCGCGACCGAGACGACCAGCAGGATGCCGGAGAGCACGGCGAGGAATCGGGTCATCGGCGCACCCGCACTGTCCTGCGGTGCTCCGGGAGCATCCGCATGATCTGATCGAGCCGGGTGTCGGCGGGCCAGGCCACGATGTCGACACCGACGGTGCCCATGTCGCGATACATCGACGCGCGCTCGAGCTGCCACATCTTGGCCAGCGTCGGGTCGAGATCGTCGCGAAACGGCGTGCCGCGCAAGACATCCACGACAACCACGACGTGTCCTCGCTTGCGCAGGTCGATCAGCGCCAGCGCGAACTGGGTGTCCAGCAGCGTGGAGAAGGCGACCACGATCGCGCCGAGCGGCACCGCCGCGTGCGGGGCCAGCGTGCCGGTGGTGGGGATGTGCTCCTCGCCGACACCGAGCACGGTGTCCACCACCCGATAGAACTGCCTGCGCCCGATATCGGGCCGCAGCCAGCGCGGCGCCTGCCCCAGGCACACCACGGCGGTGCGGTCGCCCGCCTGCAGGGTGGACTGCACCACCTGCGCCGCGCCGCGGACCGACAGTTCGAGTGAATCCGTCGCCGGGCCCGGCGCCTGTTGCGAGGTGTCCACCAGCACAACGACATCCGCGGAGCGGTTGGTCAGTCGCTCGGTGACGTACAGCCTGCCGCGCCGGGCGCTCACCGGCCAGTTCACGATGCGCAGTTGGTCGCCGGGGGCATAGGCACGGATGTCGGCGTACTCGACGCCAGGGCCGTACCTGCGGGTCAGATGGGTGCCGAGCCGTTCGGGAAGTTCGGTGCGCGGCAAGCGCATCCGCTGCGGATCGGTGATCGGATAGACGAACAGCTGACCGGCGGGCAGCACCGCGGTCGCCACCGCGAGACCGGCCGGGCTCAGCGCCGACACCCGCACGGACACCGGATAGCGGCCCCAGCGGTCCGCCGAGAGCGCCAGCCGCAGCCCGGCGGGGGCTGCACCGGAATCACTGGACTGCTCGACGTCGATGCCGAGCGCGTCGGTGCGTCCCGGCGTCAGGCGCAGCAGCGCGTGGCCCCGCTCGACGAAGGCGGCGACGGTCAGCACCACCTCTTCGGATTCGAAGCACCGCAGCGTGCCGCCGCCGTCGACCTGGATCCTGGTGTCGCTCTGCTGCCACGGCGCGGTGGCGAGCACCCCGAGCAGCGGGGCGGCGAAAACGACCAGCTGCCAACGGCCGAACACCACGGCGAGCACCAGCGCTACGGCCGCGCAGATCGCCAGCATGAAGACCAGCGGCGCGGGGCGCCACTGAAGTTCGGCATCGACCGCGGTACTGGCGTCGCGATGTCTCATGACCGCGCCTCGGATCGGCTCGGCACCCTCGGCTGCCTCATGTCACGGTGGCGCGAGGCACCGGGAGGCGGCGTAACAGCTCGGTGATCACGTCCTCGCCGCGAATCCGGCGCACCCACATCTCCGGCCGCAGCGTGATGCGGTGCGCCATGGCCGGAATCGCCAGCGCCTTCACGTCTTCCGGGATCACGTAGTCGCGCCCGAGCAGCAGCGCCCTGGCCCGCGACATCTGCACCAGATCGAGCTCGGCCCGCGGGCTCGCCCCCACCTCGACCTGGGGATGACCACGGGTGGCCGCGGCCAGCGCGACCACGTAGCTCACCACATCCGGATGCACCGTGACGTATTCGACGGATTGGCGCATCTCGAGCAGACCGTTCGCGTCCACCACCTGGCCGACCTGCGGCGCGGTGGCCCCGCGCTCCAGTCTGCGCCGGATCATCTGTGTCTCATCGTGTTCGGAGAGATAGCCGAGCCGCAGCTGGATCGCGAACCGGTCGAGCTGGGCCTCCGGCAGCGGGTAGGTGCCCTCGTACTCGATCGGGTTGTCGGTCGCGAGCACGATGAAGGGCTTCGGCAGCTGGAAGGTTTCGCCGTCGATGCTGACCTGCCCCTCGGCCATCGACTCCAGCAGCGCGGCTTGGGTCTTGGGCGGGGTGCGGTTGATCTCGTCGGCGAGCAGCACATTCGTGAACACCGGACCGCGCCGGAAGGTGAAGCGGCCGGAGGTCATGTCGTAGATCGTCGAGCCGAGCAGGTCCGCCGGTAGCAGGTCGGGAGTGAACTGCACCCTGGTGAACTGCAAGCCGAGCGCGGCGGCGAACGATCTGGCGATCAACGTCTTGCCGAGGCCCGGCAGATCCTCGATCAGCACGTGGCCGCCGGCCAGCACCGCGATCAGGATCAGTCGCATCTCGTCCCGCTTGCCGACCACCACCCGGGAGATCTCCCTGAGCACGGCGTCGCTGCGCTGGACCGTGACATCCATCGGCATTGTCATCTGTGTACCCGCACTTGCCTCAACCCATTTCACATTCTCTGCAGGCGGCTCAGGATCTCGTCCAGTGCCGCCCGGCCCGGTGCCCTTGTGGTCTGATCACGCAATGCCGAGTTGGCCGGGTCCACCCAGCGCCACAGGTCGGGGCCGAACAGATGGATCCCGGCGGCCTCGGTGGCGCGGCGGTTCTTCGCCACCCGCTGTCCACTGGACAGCTCGAACTCCTTGGCCAGCAAGGGCCGTAGGTGCCGGTCCCAGTCCGCTCGGGTGCCATCGGCTCGATCGGCGAGCATCTGCGCCCTGGCGTGCCAACGCCGCAGCATCTCGGCGGGCCCGTTCTCGATCTCGTCGATCTCGTCATCGGTGCGCGGCTCCCCGCGATCCAGCAGCGACCAGACCAGCCAGGCCAGCGCGAGCGCGACCGGGATCGCGACGGCGAACAGCAGGACGGGGCGCGCCTTCTCGAAGGTGACCAGCTCGATCACGGCGATCACGACCGCGGTGCCCAGGACGACGGCCATTCGATTCAAACTGCCTCCCGCTTTCTCATGCCTGCTCGCCCTGTAGATCGGCGAGCACGATCCGCAGCAGCTGTTCGGCGCGCATGCGCTGCCACTCGAGCATCGCGTGCGGGCTGAACCTGGCCTCCTCGAACAGGGCGACCAATTCCCTGGCGGAGGCGTCGTGCAGCGCGCCGCGCTCGAACGCGCGGGCCAGCACCTCCATCGGGGTGTCCGAAACCAGCGGTGCGGCAGCGCGATCGAAGGCGAGCCCGCGTTCCATCGCGACGTAGCAGGCGATGATCGCGGTGCGCGGGTCCTGGCCCGGCACGTTCATCGCGGCCAGACCCATTTCGGCCGCCCTGGCCAACGAGTCCACCGCGGTCGGCGGCACGGCGACCAGCGGCGGCGGGGCGGGTGCAGGCCCGCGCCGGGAGGCGACGGCGACCACGCCGAGCCCGGTGAGCGCGACCACGACCAGCGCGATCGCCGCGATCACGGTCAGCAGCAGCGCGGTTCCGGTCGGTGCGACACCGGGATCGGGTGCGCTGGTGGGGAATTCATCCGGCGCCTGGCCCGGGTTCGGCGCCTGGGCGGGGCCGGGTGACGCGGACTCCTCACCGCCGAACCCGGCGAAAAAGATCGCGGAGGCGGCCGTGAGGACGAGCGCGAGCACAGCGAGACCGGCAAGCACGAGCAGCCCGACCCGGCCGAGACCGCCACGGCGCCGGGTGCGCTCGCGCTCGGGTTCGGGCATGGCCAGCGGTAGTCGATGCTGACTCGCTATCACCCCGGCGACCAGGATGACCATGGACACGGTGAGCAGAACCGGCATCAGGGCCACCGACAGCGCCGAGGGCGGCCCTGGCTGATCGCGGGATTCCGCCACCCCGGGCAGATATCCACGTAACGTGAACGCGGCAGACGCCAGCAACGTGATCAGCACGATCACGCGCAATATCGGCGATCGCGCCCCGGCCACTGATTACCACCAAACGTGAGTACTGCACAAAACAGCCACATAGTTACATGCCGAGCGGTCCGCTCGGGATGGAATCGAATACTTTGGAATTCATCCTCTTTATCAATGAATCTCGCTGCTCAGGGCCGGGTCGCCGCTACATTGCGCAACTCTCCGACGGGAGGTGCCGCCAATTGGGAAAGTTCACAAAGTCGGCTGATGAGCCGGGAAATGTCGGGAATGTCGGGTACACCGGCAACCAACTCCGGCAATGGTGCCCGCGCCGAGATTCCGAGCTCCAGATCCGCGTCGTAGAGCACGTCTACCACATTGACGAATCGCATTACCCAGTCCGGCGCGACCTCGGCCAAACGCGGGACATCCACGATGGCCCAGCGCCGAAAGCGTTGCGCCAGTTCGACATAGTCCGACGCCGCGGTGGGCGTGCCACAGAGCGCGGCGAATTCGACGACGAGTGCGTCACCGTCGGCCGACCGGGCCCGAATCGAGCGAGTGCCGATCGGCACCGCGCATGCGCCCTCGAGCGGGAATCGCGCGGCGGCGCACTCGATCCGGTAGTGACCCGCGGCGAAACCGGAGCGCGCACCGACGACCCCACGGTCGGCAAGGGTGCGGTAGTCCACAGGACCGTCGAGCGAAATGACATCCAACTGTGCGGCGATCCGGGCGATGGTCGGCAAGAACTTGTCGTGGAACAGCGGATTGGGCAGCAGTCCCGCCGGTGGGTAGTTCGAGGTGACCACCAGCACCACCCGGCGGGCGAACAGCGCGTCGAGCAGGCGCGCGATGAGCATCGCGTCGCCGATGTCGTGCACATGGAACTCGTCGAAGCAGACCAGCCGCGCGCCGCCGAGCAGCGCCGCGACAGCCTTGTCGATCGAGCCGCCCGTGTGCACCGCCGCGTGCAATCGCGCGAAGAACTCGTGAAAGTGGAAGCGGCGCTTGTGCCGCGGGGCCACTGCGGCGAAGCAGCGATCCATCACCATCGTCTTGCCCCGTCCAGGCCTGCCATACAGGTAGATCCCCCGATGCCCCCGGACCGGCCGCCCGCGCCGATCGATCAGCTCGGCCAGCCGCCGCGCCGCTCGCTCCTGATCCGCGTCGAGCACAACGGCGTGCACAGCACGCATGGGAACCCCCGATCGCCAGAAGTCGATATCATCCTCTACATTTGTAGAGTGCCGACGCGAGCGACGCGAGAAAGGTGACCATGTCCACAGCCGACCGCCGCACATTGATCGTCGATGCCGCCATCGACCTGATTGCCACCCAAGGGATTCGGGCACTCACCCACCGCGCCATCGATACCGCGCTACAGTTGCCCGCCGGGTCGAGCTCGTACTACTACCGGACCAAACGCACGCTCATCGAGGCGATCGTCGAACGCATCACCGCCCGATCCCGCGCGGACTTCGCCGCCGCCCAGCTCGCGCCGCCCGGCCCGCTCGCGCCCGACGCCATCGCGGCGGACATCGCGGGCTGGCTGGACCGATTACTCACCGAACGCCGCAACCATCTGATCGTCCGGCACGCGTTGATCCTCGAACTACTGGCGGATGCCGATCTGCGCGCGCGACTGGCCCGCAGCCTCTTTTCCGCCGAGCGCGCCCGAAACCTGTTCGCCGCCTTGCGCGTTGCCGACCCGGGCGCCGCGGCGGCCGACTTCATCGCGGTGCTCGAAGGCGCGATCTTCGACCGGTTCGCCGGCCTGCGCGCCGATCTCGCGCCGGGCAGCCCCGAAAGCATCCGCCAGCTGACAGGCCTGCTCTCGGCGTTCTTTCGCGGCGTCGGCGGCGCTACCTAACCGCCCCACCCGCGCTCACTGTAGGTGACGCCGCTGGTCAAGGCGTCGATGCCGGCGGTGGGGTAGGCAATGATGTCGGCGGGGAGGTCGTCGAGGGAGAACCAGCGCAGTTCGTAGCATTTCTCCGGTTCGCGATTGACCGGCTCGCCGCGCCAGGTACGGACCTCGAAGAACACCCCGAGGCGCGGCTCGTGACCGCTGCCGATGACGTGCGCGGTGTGGATGTGGCGCAGGTCGGCCGGGTCGATGTGGACGCCGATCTCCTCGTGCGCCTCGCGGACCGCCGCCGCGGTCACCGACTCACCCACCTCGACCTTGCCCGCCGGGAGATGCCAGCGACCGTCGAACTCGTCGGGGCCGCGCCGCTTGCTGAGCAGCAGCTGGTTGTCGCGGCGGAGCAGGACGTGCGCGTCGACGATGTGCCGGGTACTCACGCGACGCCGACCCGGCCGAGTTCGAGCGCGATGGCGTCGCGGACCAAGGCTCGCGCGCGCCCGAGTTCGAGCGCGCCGCTGAGCCAGCGCATGCTCACCCCTTCGACCAGCGCGGTGAGCCGCTCGGCCGCATCGCCCGGCACGACCTCGGCGCCGACGAGGCCACGATCCTGTGCCGTGCGGATGACCTCGCCGAGGTAGCCGTTCCAGCGCATCGTCGCCGCCCCGAGCTGCTCACGCAGTTCGGGTTGAAAGATGGCGGCCGAGCGGTACTCACCCCACGCGGTGCTGTTCTCCACCACCACCTGCTGATCCTGCAGCTCCAGCAACAGCACCTGTTCGAGGTGGCCGATCGGGTCGGCGGCGACGTCGAGTTCGGCGTCGGTGTAGCGCTCGGCCCTGGCGCTGATGAAGTCCAGGGTCTGTGCGAGCAGGCCCGCTCTGTCCTTGAAGTGGTAGTAGATCAGCGAGGTGGAGACGCCGGCGGCCTCGGCCAGCTCCTCGACCCGCAGGCCACGGATTCCGCGCTGCGCGACCACGCGCGCGGCCGACTCCAAGATCGAATCACGACGAGACATGGGGTCAATGGTACAGTGCAATCCTGACTAAAAATTTAGTCAGGATTTCGGTCAGCGCGCACGCTCTCGATCACCGATCACCTCGAACACCGATTACCGGAGCCCGTTATGGAGAACCCCATGTCTCGCCGTTCCGTCTTCAGCGTCCTCGCGGGCGCGGGCCTGCTGGCCGCGGGTATGTCGGCGTGCGGGTCCACCGAGCCTGCCGCGACCGCGTCGGCCACCCCGGAACCCGCCGGTCCCGGCGGACGTTTCGGCGCGGAATGGGAGAGCCACGCGCGCACGTTCATGTCCTGGCCCGCACAGTCCGCGATCTGGGGTCGCTACCTCGGCGACGTGCGCGCGGACATCGCCGGGCTGGCCCGCGAGATCGCCGAGTACGAGTACGTGGTCATGCTGGCCAGGGCCGACCAGGCGCAGGACGCGCAGCGGCAGTGCGGCGGCGGCGTCGAGGTGATCGCGCTGGAGGTGGACGACCTGTGGGCCCGCGACACCGTGCCGGTCTTCGTCGAGCAGGCGGGCAAGGTGGTCGGCGTCGACCTGCACTTCAACGGGTGGGGCAACAAGCAGCCGCACCCCAACGACGGTCCGCTCGGCCGAAACCTGCTCGCGCGCTACGGCATTCCCGCTCACTCCGCGCCGTTCGTCGCCGAGGGCGGCGCGTTGGAGACCGACGGCCATGGCACGCTGCTGGTCACCGAGAGCTCGATCGTCAACGACAACCGCAACCCGGGCAAGAGCCGCGACCAGCTCGAGGCCGAACTGAAGCAGACCCTCGGCGTCGAGAAGGTGATCTGGTTCGACGGCGTGCGCGGCGCGGACATCACCGACGCGCACGTCGACTGCCTGGTCCGCTACGTCGCGCCGGGAGTCGTGCTGTTGGACAAGCCTTTTCCGGGCGCGCCCGCCGACTCCTGGTCCCGTTCCAGCGATCAGGCCCGGCGCGTGCTGACGAGCGCGACCGATGCGCGCGGGCGCGCCATCGAGGTGGTCGAGCTGCCCCAGCCCGATCCCGACCGGATCACCGGCGATGGGGCGGAATTCGTCTCCAGCTACGCGAACTTCTACATCGCCAACGGCGCGGTGTTCCTGCCCGAGTTCGGCGATCGCGCCGCCGACGACCGCGCACGGGGCATCCTGCGCGATCATTTGCCCGGCCGCGACGTCGTCTCGGTGCCGATCGACGCGATCGCCGCGGGCGGCGGCGGGATCCACTGCTCGACGCACGATCAGCCGGGCCCGCCGGCGCACTGATATCCGTTGGCCCCGTGGCAGTTCCGGGGCCAACGGCGGCGAAATCAGTCGGCGCTGAGCACCAGACCCGACGTCGGCACGCCGGTGCCCGCGGTGACCAGGATGTTCGTCAGGTCGGCCACCGGGTTCACCGAGGTGCCGCGAATCTGGCGGACCGCCTCGGCGATGCCGTTCATGCCGTGGATGTAGGCCTCACCGAGCTGGCCGCCGTGGGTGTTCAGCGGCAGCCTGCCGCCGACCTCGATGGCGCCGTCGGCGATGAAATCCTTGGCCTCGCCGCGCCCGCAGAACCCGAGTTCCTCCAGCTGCATGAGCACGAACGGGGTGAAGTGGTCGTAGAGGATCGCGGCCTGCATGTCCTCGGGCCGCAGACCGCTCTGTGCCCAGAGCTGGTCACCGACCAGACCCATTTCCGGCAGGCCGTCCATGGCGTCACGGTAGTAGCTGGTCATGACGTACTGGTCGGCGCCGCACCCCTGGGCCGCGGCGGCGATCACGGCGGGACGCTGCGGTAGGTCACGGGCCCGCTCGACACTGGTCACCACGATCGCCACCCCGCCGTCGGACTCCTGGCAGCAGTCGAGCAGGTGCAGCGGCTCGGCGATCCAGCGCGAATTCTGGTGGTCCGCCAGGGAAATCGGCTTCCCGTAGAAGAAGGCGGCCGGGTTCACCGCGGCATGCTTGCGGTCGGCCACCGCGACGCGGCCGAAATCCGCGCTGGTGGCGCCGTATACGTGGATGTAGCGCCGGGCGACCATGGCCACCTGCGCGGCGGGCGTGCCGAGTCCCTGCGGGTAGGACCAGCCCGCGTCGATGCCGGAGGAGGTCGGCGCGGTCGCCAGCGCGGTGGAGAACTGACCGAACCGCGACACCGACCGCTCGTTGAACGCCCGATAGGCCACCACCACGTCGGCGACGCCGGTGGCCACCGCCATGGCCGCCTGCTGGATCGTCGCGCACGCCGCGCCGCCGCCATAGCCGATGTGGCTGAAGAACTTCAGCTGCGGGATGCCGACCGCTCTCGCCACCGCGGCCTGGGTGTTGGTGTCCATGGTGAAGGTGGTCAGGCCGTCGACGTCGCCGGGGGTCAGGCCCGCGTCGGCCAGCGCGGCGTTGACCGCCTCGGCGGCCAGGCGCAATTCGCTGCGTCCGGAATCCTTGGAGAAGTCGGTCGCGCCGATGCCGACGATGGCCGCGCGGCCGGAGATGCCAGGCAGCGCGGAGCGATTCGTCGAGCGGTGGTGGTCGGGCGACGGGTGGACAGGCTCGGTCATCAGGCGTTCCTCCGGTATGCGAGCACGACCTGCGCTGTCACGTGGTCGCCGAGGCTGTCCCGGCCAACCACGTCGATGTGGACGTCGTCGCCGTCGATGGCCGACACCGTGCCGGACAGGGTCAGCGTGTCCCCCGCGTACAGCGGCACCCCGAGGCGCAGCGAGATCGACTTCAGCACCGCGCGCGTCCCGGCCCAGTCGGTGACGAAGCGCTGCACGATGCCGGTGTCGGTGAGGATGTTGACGAAGATGTCCTTGGAACCACGGGCGCGCGCCTTGTCCCTGTCGTGATGCACATCCTGAAAGTCCCTGGTGGCCAACGCGGTACTGATCACGAAAGTGGGATCGGCCTCGATGACCAGCTCCGGCAGCGCCGTGCCGACCCGCACCGAGGTCGGTTCCGCGGTCCTCGTCATGCGATCACCTGCCAGAACGGCAGCGCGGTGTCGTCGTCGAGGCGCTCGAACTCCACCCGGACCGGCAACCCGACCTCGACCGCCTCGGGTTCGATGCCGCGCAGTTCGCCGAGCATCCGCACTCCTTCCGCCAATTCGACCAGCGCGACCACGAACGGCAGTTTCCGCCCAGGGACTTTCGGCGCGTGGTGCACGACATAACTGAAAACGGTGCCCTGCCCCGAGGCGACCACGTAGTCGGTCTGCTCGGACTTGTCCTTCCACAGGGCCGGGATCGGCGGATGCCGCAGCGATCCGTCGGGCAGCCGCTGGATCCGCAGCTCGCCGGATTTGGTGCCCTCCCAGAAGAATTCGGTGTCCCAGGAGACCAGGGGCTTGACCCGGGCACCCGCGGGCGCCTGCGCCGCGGCACCGGTGCCCGGCGCGAATTTCAGCAGCCGGAACAACATTTCGGCGACCAGTTCGTCACCGACGTGCCAGCTGGTCAGGAAGGTGACGAACCACCCATCTCCCAGCGCGGTGCGCTTGGGACCGCGGATGTCGGAGAGCCTGCTGGTCACCGCCACCTGTTCGCCGACATTGAGATACCGGTGGTAGGTCTGCTGACAGTCGGTGGCGACGACGGAGGTGAAGCCCGCCGCGTCGAGCAGCGTGACCATCTTGCCCATCGGATCGTCGTCGGGCCGCAAGCCGTTGAGCCCGAACATCGTCCACACCTGCGCCATGGCCGGTGGGGCGACGATGCCGGGATGCCCGGCCGCCTTGGCCGCGGCCTCGTCCACGTAGATCGGATTGGTGTCGCCGAGCGCCTCGACCCAGTTGTTGATCATCGGCTGGTTCACCGGGTCGCGCGCGAGGCGGCGCGCGCAGTCCCCCTCCGCCTTGATCCGTTCGGCTGCGGCGACTATCGCTTCCGGACTGGTGGTTTCCGGCACGCGCTGCTCCTATCGACTAGCTGTAGCTCTGGCTATCTGGGTACTCGCGGCAGGTTCAGCCCGGCCGTGGCGACCAGCTCGCGCATCACCTCGTTGACGCCGCCACCGAAGGTCACGACCAGGTTCTGTTTGGTCCGCCGGTCCAGCCAGGTGAGCAGTTCCGCGGTGGTGGGGTCGGCCGGATCGCCGAAGCGCCCGACGATCTCCTCGGCGAGCCGACCCGCCTCCTGCAAGGATTCGGTGGAGAAGACCTTCGTCGCCGACGCGTCGGCGATCACCCCGTTGGGGTCGGGGTCGGCTCCTGCGGAGGACGCGGCCACCTGCCAGTTCAACAGCTCGTTCAACCGGACCATGGCACGGATGCGGCCGAGCGAGCGCCGCACCTCGGTCTCGGCGAGCACGCCGCGCGGCTGCGCCCAGGCCCGCACCCGGTCGTAGAGCTGTTCGATCTTGCCGGACGGGCCGAGGCCGACCCGCTCGTGATTGAGCTGCGTCGTGATCAGCCGCCAGCCCTTGTTCTCCTCGCCGACCAGCATCTCGGCGGGCACCCGCACGTCGTCGAAGTAGGTGGCGTTGGTGTGGTGCGCGCCGTCGCAGGTGATGATCGGCGTCCACGAATAGCCGGGGTCGGTGGTATCCGCGATCAGGATGGTGATGCCGCGGTGTCGCGACTCGACCGAACCGGTGCGGCAGGCCAGCCAGATGTAGTCGGCCTCGTGCGCGCCGGTGGTGAAGATCTTCTGCCCGTTGACGATCCAGTCGCCCGAGTCGTCGCGCACCGCCGCGGTGCGCAGCGAGGCCAGGTCGGTGCCCGCCTCCGGCTCGGAGTAGCCGATCGCGAAATGGATGTCGCCGGAAAGGATTCCGGGCAGAAACTTGCTCTTCTGGGCCTCGGTGCCGAACTGCTGCAGGGTCGGGCCCACGGTCAGCAGCGTGACCAGCGGCAACGGCACATCGGCGCGCACCGCCTCGTTGTAGAAGATCTGCTGTTCGAGCGGGCCGAAACCCTGTCCGCCGTACTGCTTCGGCCAGCCGACACCAAGCCAGCCGTCGCGACCCATCCGGCGGACCACGGCACGGTAGGCGTCGCCGTGGCGGTTCACCGACATCGCCGCCTCCTCGTCGGGTGTGACGAGATCGGCGAAGTACGAACGCAATTCGTCGCGCAGCCGGCGTTGCTCGGTGGTCAGGTCGATGAACATCTGGCCCCCAATCGATCGAGTCGGAACGACGCGCCGCCGAGCCAGCGAGCGATGTCCTTGGCTTGTGAGTAGTAGCGGTGCATCGGGTGGGTGATATCCACCCCGAGCCCGCCGTGTAGGTGATGACACTTCTGCATAGCGGCGGGCAGATCCGCGGCGACGCTGTAGGCGAGCACGTCGAGATCGTCGTCGATCCGTTCCTGATGCTCGGGGCTGGAATCATCCTGTGCCAGCGCCCAATTCGCGGATACGGCGGCGACGTGCAGCGTGCGCGACACCACGTAGAGATCGGCGATCTGCTGCGCGACGGCCTGGAACTCGGCCAGCGGCCTGCCGAATTGCCGGCGGGTGCGTAGATGTTCGGCGGTGCGCACCAGCGCGCCCTTCAGCAGCCCGTCCGCGACGGCGCCGATCGAGGCGACGGCAAGTCGATGCAGCGCGACGAGGTCGCCGGGCAGCAGCTGCTCCGCCGGGATCGCCACCCGATCGAACCGCACGGTGCACTCCGGGATGCCGCCCGAGGCGGGCGATGGCACCCGAGTCACCCCGTCGGCCGCCGAATCGACAAGGGCGATACCGGAATTGGTCGGCACAAGCAGCCAGCGCGCCTGCTCCGCGTACGGCACGGCGACCTTGTGACCGGTGATCCGCACCGCACCGCCCTCGACGACCGCCGCGGTCTCCGGCTTGACCGCGAACGGCGCGGCAGGCTCGCTGAGCGCGGCGGTGAGCACCGCGCCCTGCGCCACCTCGGGAAACACCCGCTCGGCGAGCGCGTCGGGCAGCAGCGACAGCAGCGGAAGCACCCCGAAACCCAGCGTCGGCAGGGCGGGCACCGCGACCGCGTCGGTCGCCAGCTCGCTCAGCAGCACCGATACCTCGGGCAGCCCCATGCCGTCGCCGCCGAACCGTTCCGGCAGCGCCACCGAGAGCAGCCCGCTCTCGACCAGACTCGGCCACAGCGCGATATCGCGGGCCGGCTCGCGCTCCAACAAACTCACGACGACCTCGGCCACCGCGTCCTGACCTTCGTCCCTGGTGAAGTCCACGCATTTACTCCCATTGAATTCCGTGTCGCTCCGCGATTCCGCGAGGGTCATGGCCGGGCGACTGGCAAGCCTCGTCGTCTAGCCGTCAGCGTCGCGAGGAAGCCCGAGAATCCGCTCACCGGCCACGGTCAGCAAGATCTGTTCGGTGCCACCTGCGATCGATAAACAGCGTGTGAGCAGGAATTCTTTTACCACCTCTGAGTCGTGTGCGCCGGTGGGACCTGCCGTCTCGGCCGCGAATTCCGCGACCGCCTGCCGATGCCGGACGCCGACGAGTTTGCGCACGCTGCTCTGCGCGCCGGGATCACCGCCCGCGAGCATCGCGACCGCGGCCCGCTGCTCGAGCAGCAGCCCGGCGATCGCCTCGGCGACGAATCCGCCGAGCCGATCGTTGGTCAGCTCCGCACCGGGGCCGGTGGCGGGCAGCTTCGCGAGCAGCTCCTCGAGTGCGGGGCCGATGCCGTTGCCGCCCATGGCCACCCGCTCGGTCGACAGCGTCGAGCGGGCGATCTTCCAGCCGTTGTTCAGCGCGCCGACGAGCGCGTCGTCGGGGACGAACACGTCGTCGAGGAACACCTCGGTGAACCGCGCCTCGCCGGTGATCTGCACCAGCGGGCGCACCTCGACACCGGCACTGCGCATGTCCACCAGGAAGTAGCTGATGCCCCGGTGCTTCGGCGCGTCCGGGTCGGTGCGGGCCAGGCAGATGCCCCAATTGGCCTTGTCGCCCAACGAGGTCCAGACCTTCTGGCCGCGCAGCACCCAGCCGCCGTCCACCTTCTTCGCGGTGGTGCGCAGTGCGGCGAGGTCGGAGCCTGCCTCGGGCTCGCTGAACAGCTGACACCAGACGACCTCGCCACGCAGGGTCGGCCAGGCGAACCGTTCGATCTGCTCGGCGCTGCCGTGCTGCAGCAGTGTCGGCACCGCCCAGCCGCCGATCGCCAGGTCCGGCGCGACGAGCCCGGCCCGCCGCAGTTCTTCCGAGATCAGCAGTCCGGTCATCGGATCCGCCCCGCGCCCATACGGTTTGGGCCAGTGCGGCATCACAAGGCCCGCCTCGACCATGGCTTCCCGTTGCCGCGCTGCGGGCAGCCCCGCGATCCTGGCCACCTCGGCGGCCAGTTCGTCGACGCGTGCGTCGTCTACGGCGCACACCCCCTCGGCGGCGAGCACCCGGTCGGCCCCGGTGGTGCGCCGGTGCCCGGCGCGGGTCAGCTCGGTCACCCTGGCCCGCCAGTGCGCCGAACCGCCGAGCAGCTGCCGTAGGGCGACCGCGCGGCGCAGATACAGATGCGCGTCGTGCTCCCAGGTGAAGCCGATGCCGCCGAGCACCTGGATACAGTCCTTGGCGGTCTCGACCGCGGCGTCCAAGGCGATCGCGGCGGCGATGGCGGCCGCGATCGGCAGCTCAGCGCCGCCCTCGTCCACCGCGGCGGCCGCGTCGGCGGCCACCGCGCGGATCAGCTCGGTCCGGCAGAGCATCCAGGCGCAGATGTGCTTGACCGCCTGGAACGAGCCGATCTTGCGGCCGAATTGCGCACGCACCTTGGCGTATTCGACCGCGGTCGTCAGGCACCATCCGGCCAGCCCGGCCAGTTCGGCGGCGGCAAGCACCACGAGCAGATCCTCGACCGCGTGGCGCGGGGTGAACACCCGCTCGGCCGCAACCCGCACATCGACGCAATGCACCTGGGCCAGCGGGGTGCTCAGATCCAGCGGCGCGAGCGGTTCGACGCGCAGGCCGTCGGCGTCCGGCCCGACCAGCACCCAGCGCTTGCCGTTCGGCGTCGAAACCGGAAGCAGCACCGCGGTTTCCGGTGCGCCGCCGAGTACCGAGTCCCAGGAGCCGGTGAGCGACAATCCGTCCTCGGCTGCGGGTACAGTGACCTGGGCACCGGTGATGACGTCCAGCGCGACGCCGCACGGCCGCCGCTCGTCGATCCGCCCCGCGGTGATCAGATTGGCCAGCGCCGTGCTCAGCACCGGCCCGCCGACCAGATCGTGCGCGGCCTGCTCGATCAGCACGGCCAGGTCGGCCACCGAGCCACCGGCGCCGCCCGCGTCCTCGGCGACGGCGACCCGGAAGATGCCGAGCTCGACGAGACCGGGCCAATATCCGTGCCAGAAGGCGCTCGGATCGGTCCGCATTGTTGCAATCGGACGTGCCGATCCGGCCCATCCGCGCATCGACTCCTGGACGGCTTTATGCTCGTCAGTGGTGGCGATGGTCACACTCCGTACCGCCTTCCCGGCGTGACTCCCACACCTAGAACATGTTCTAATATCCTAGCTGTGCGGAAGTCAAGAGACGACCGCGTGGCCCGACCCGCCGCCCAGGCCAGTACCGAAATGTTGTTTCCGGAAAGGACCCCTATCGATGGCCAGCCCCTCCCGATCGCAGCCGACCGCCTCCAGCCCGGCACCGGTCGCCACGCTGAGTGAGGACGAGCTGAGTTCGGCCGCGCAGCGGGAACGCCGCAAGCGGATCCTGGACGCGACGCTGGCACTGGCCTCCAAGGGCGGATACGACGCGGTGCAGATGCGCGCGGTGGCCGAACGCGCCGATGTCGCAGTCGGGACGCTGTACCGGTATTTCCCCTCGAAGGTGCACCTGCTGGTCTCGGCGCTCTCGCGCGAGTTCGAGCAGATCGAGAGCAAGCGCAAGCCGCTTGCCGGGCAGTCACCACAGGAGCGCATGCACCTGCTGCTCACCCAGATCACCCGGATGATGCAGCGCGACCCGCTGCTCACCGAGGCGATGACGCGCGCGTTCATGTTCGCCGACGCGTCCGCGGCCGCCGAGGTCGATCGGGTCGGCAAGGTGATGGACCGGTTGTTCGCCCGCGCCATGAACGACGGCGAACCCACCGACCGTCAGCTCGCCATCGCCAGGGTGATCAGCGATGTCTGGCTGTCGAACCTGGTGGCCTGGCTGACCAGACGCGCCTCGGCGACCGACGTGACCGAGCGCCTCGAGCTCACCGTCGATCTGCTGCTCGGCGAGAATTCCTGACCGCTTCCATCCCGGCGTTTCCGGCGAAATTCCGGTCCGGCCACCGCCGCGTGCGGAAGATCACAATCGGTAGCGGCCGGTTGCCGCAAACCCGGCGGCGGCGCGCGCGGCCCCGGGTTCGCCGCGCGTTAGCGCGAGTTTTGCGGGCGCCGCGGCCGCACCGCGGCGCGTTCGCGTGAGCGCGACCCATGCGTCACGGTCATCGATCGCCGCCGTCGGGCCCCGAATTCGGACGGCGACGAGCGAGATCGGCCGAACACGCGGAAAATCAGACACAACGCACGCATAGCGGCGGGCGTCGGTGCGGCGAATTCAACCCAGTATTGTTCTGCCCGCCCCTGAAAAAACTCCTCCGATCACTAGGTTGGATGCGTGAGCGCACAGGATTTGCCACTGGAACTTCGTCGTGCACTGTCGACGGTCGCGCGCGTGCCACGACTCTTGGTCGCATCGGACTACGACGGGACGCTTGCGCCCATCGTGTCCGACCCGGCCAAGGCGTTTCCGCACCGGGAATCGGTGAGCGCTTTACGCGCGCTCGCCGGGCTCACCGGTACGACCGCCGCGGTCATTTCCGGCCGTGCACTGCGCGACCTCGCGGCGCTCTCGCGCCTGCCGGTCGAAGTGCAGCTGATCGGTAGCCACGGCTCGGAATTCGACGTGGGCTTCGTCCACGCGATCGACAACGACGCCAAGCACCTACTGCAAGAGGTGCAGACGGCGCTGACCCAGCTCGCCGCCGAGAACCCGGGCGTCACGGTCGAGATCAAGCCGGCCAGCGTCGCGCTGCACGTGCGCAACGCGAGCCCGGAGATCGGGCACCGGGCGCTGACTCAGGTCAGACAGGGCCCCGCCTGCTGGTTCGGCGTGCAGGTGACCGAGGGCAAGGCCGTCATCGAGCTGGCCGTGGTGCAGACCGACAAGGGCACCGCCCTCGACACCATCCGCCACCAGCACGGTGCGTCGGCCGCGGTGTTCTTCGGTGACGACGTGACCGATGAGAAGGCCTTCCGCGTGCTCTCCGGCCCCGATCTCGGGATCAAGGTCGGCGAGGGCGAGAGCCAGGCCAAGTACCGGGTCGACAGCACCGAGGACGTGTCCTGCGCGCTGGCGTTCCTGCTCGAGGAGCGGCGCACCTGGCTGGCCGGCGCGAGCGCGCCGCGCATCGAGCGACTGACGATGCTGGCCAGCCCGCGCTCGGTGGCGCTGCTCACCCCCGATGCCACGGTCACCTGGTTCTGTCACCCCGAACCGGATTCGGCGGCGGTGTTCGCCCATCTGCTCGGCGGCCCGCAGGCCGGCCACTTCACCATCGCGCCGGAGCGCCCCGGCCTGCCGCTCTCGCAGCGCTACATCGACAGCACGATGACCGTCGAAACCCGCTGGGCGAGTTTGCAAGTGGTGGACTACCTGCCGCACGACGTGGCGCCGACCAGGACCGACCTCACCAGGGTGATCACCGGCGACGCGCGCGCCGTGGTGACCTTCGCGCCGCGGCCGGAATTCGGCCAGGTGCCGGTGAGCATCGAGGCGGACGCGAACGGGCTGCGGGTGCTCGGCACCAACGATCCGATGGTGCTGCGCTCCCCCGGTCTGCAATGGCAGATCACCAGCGACGGCACGCACGACTCCGCACGCGCCGTGATCGATCCGTCGCAGGGCCCGATCGTGCTCGAGATGCGCTGCGGCACCTCCGATCTCGGCCCAGCGCACACCGCGGAGCTGGAACGCAGGCGGATCGCGGAAAGCTACTGGGCGCAGTGGGCCGCCACGCTGGATCTGCCGTCGCTGAAGCCGGATCTGATGAAGCGCTCGGCACTGACGCTGCGCGGGCTGGTGCACGCGCCGTCGGGTTCCATCCTGGCCGCGGCGACCACGTCGCTGCCGGAGGAGATCGGCGGCGTGCGCAACTGGGACTACCGCTACTGCTGGCTGCGCGACGCCTCGCTGACCGCGCAGGCACTGGTCTCCCTCGGCTCGCTCGGTGAGGCAGAGGAATTCCTCGACTGGGTGCACCGCGTGCTTGAGACGCTGCCCGGCCCGGAGCGGCTGCACCCGCTGTACACGTTGTACGGCGAGACGCTGCCGCCGGAAGCCGTGATCGACCAGTTGCCGGGGTACGCGGGCTCGCGTCCGGTGCGCGTCGGCAACGCGGCCAACATGCAGGTGCAGCTCGACGTGTTCGGGCCGATCGTCGATCTCATCGCGAGCCTGGCGCACGCGCGCGAGCTCAAGGGCATCACCGATCCGGCCGACGCGCTGCCCGACGCGGACTGGGAACTGGTGCGCGCCATGGTTTCCGCGGTGCAGCGCCGCTGGCAGGAGCCCGACCACGGCATCTGGGAGATTCGCGGCAACCCGCGCCATCACGTGTACTCCAAGGTGATGGGCTGGATGACCATCGATCGCGCGCTGACGCTGGCCCAGAAGTTCGACCGCGAGGTCGACCCGGCCTGGGCGGTGCTGCGCGAGACCATCGCCGACGAGGTGAAGGCGAAGGGCTGGAACGACGAGGTCCAGTCCTACACCGCCGCTTACGACGGCACCGATCTGGACGCGGCCACCCTGCACATCGGGTTGAGCGGCCTGATCGATCCGTCCGACCCGCGCTTCGCCGCGACCGTGGTCGCGACCGAGGCCGAATTGCGCAGCGGCTCGACGGTGTACCGCTACCACCACGACGACGGGCTGCCCGGCGGCGAGGGCGGGTTCCACCTCTGCGCGGCCTGGCTGGTCGAGGCGTACCTGCTGATCGGCAAGCGCTCGGACGCCGAGGCGCTGTTCGCCCAGCTCGTCGATGTGGCAGGTCCGACCGGACTGCTGAGCGAGGAATACGATCCGGTTGCCGAGCGTTCGCTCGGTAATCACCCGCAGGCCTACAGCCACCTCGGTCTGCTGCGGTGTGCGCAGCTGCTCGGCCAACCGGTGGAGGCCCTCGTTTAACCCCTCCTTCGTGGGTGTTCCGGGCCCGTCGGCCGCCGCGGTATCGCGGTGGTCGACGGGCCCGGCTCGTGTCGCCGCCGCGCAGTTGCTAAAGTGAAACAGAAACCATTTCCATTAAGCTGCGCTGTCTCACCCGCTCGAGTGCTTCACCAGCTGTTATGCGTTCCAGGAGTACCGCGTGAAGACCCGACTCGCCCGCCGACTCGCAGGTATCGCCGTGGGCGTGAGCACCGCGGTCGCGCTCACCGCCTGCGGGAGCACCGAGGATTCGGGCCTGCCGTCGGTCATCGCCTCCACCAACGCCTGGGGCAACATCGCCGCCGCGATCGCCGGACCGGACGCGAAGGTCGAGTCGCTGATCAGCGACCCCACCGCGGATCCGCACTCGCACGAGACCGCCGCGGTCGAATCGGCGAAACTGAGCGACGCCGATCTGGTCGTCTACAACGGCGGCGGCTATGACGAGTTCGCGGCCAAGGCCGTTGCGGGCAAGAGCAAGCGCACGGTCGACGCCTTCGCGCTGCGGGCCGACCAGAGCGACAAGAACGAGCACGTCTTCTACGACCTGCGAACCGTCGGGCTGGTCGCCGACAAGATCGCCGCCGAGCTGGGCGCGCTCGACCCCGACCACGCGCCGGGCTACACCGAGCGCGCCACCGCGTTCAAGGACAAGCTCGCCGCGATCACCGCGACCGCCACCGGCATCGCCGCCGCGCACCCGAAAACGCCTGTGCTGCAGACCGAGCCGCTCGCGCACTACCTGCTGCTGGCGGCCGGTGTCGAGGATCGGACCCCGCACGAGTTCCAAGAGGCGATCGAGCAGGAGACCGATCCGGCGCCCGCCGCGGTCGCGGCCACCCGGGAACTGTTGACCGGCAAGCAGGTTCGCGCACTCGTCTACAACGTGCAGACCCAGGACAAGATCACCGAGGAGCTACGCTCGATCGCCGAGTCCGCCAGTATACCCGTCATCGAGGTGACCGAAACCCTGCCGAGCGGAGTGGATTACATTCAGTGGCAGACCAGCAACGCCGAAGCACTCGCCGCGGCGCTGCGTTGACCACCGCCATGCACCAGGGAGCCGCGCTGACCGAACACACCGAATCGGCGCGGGCAACCGCGAACGACGTCTCGGCGGTCCGGCTCGACGGCGCCCGCCTGTCGTTCGGCGATCGCACGCTCTGGCAGAACCTTGATCTGGACGTGGCGGCCGGTGAGTTCGTCGCCGTCCTCGGCCCCAACGGATCGGGCAAGACCTCGTTGCTGAAGGTGCTGCTCGGGCAGCTCGGCCTCAGCGCGGGCACCGCCGCGATCGCGGGCGCGCCCGCGCGCACCGGCAATCCCGATATCGGCTATGTGCCGCAACAGAAGACGATCGACGCCGGGGTGCAGTTGCGCGGGGTCGACCTGGTCGGGCTCGGCGTGGACGGACACCGCTGGGGCCTCGGGCTGCGCTCGCGCGCCGAGCGCAGGCGCAAGGTCGCCGCCGCGATCGCCGACGTCGGCGCGGAGAAGTTCGCGCACGCGCCGCTGGAATCGATGTCCGGCGGCGAACAGCAACGACTGCGGGTGGCCCAGGCCTTGGTCGGCGACCCGAAGGTACTGCTGTGCGACGAACCGCTGCTCAGCCTGGATCTGGCCAATCAGCGACTGGTCGCGGAGCTGATCGACGAACGCCGCCGCGGCCATGACACCGCGGTGCTTTTCGTCACCCACGAGATCAATCCCATTCTGCCGCTGGTCGATCGGGTCCTGTACCTGGTGGACGGCAAGTTCCGGATCGGCACGCCGGACGAGGTGATGACCTCGGATGTGCTCTCGGAGCTGTATCAAACAGAGGTGGACGTGCTGCGGGTGCGCGGGCGGCTGGTGGTCGTCGGCACCGGGGACACGATGGACGCGCTCGGCACCGCGGGCGCGCACTGCCACGGCGAGGCAGGCGCCGATAACGGTGCGGGGCAAGCGGTTTCCGCGCCGGACGCCGAGGTACGCGCGTGACCGACAAGCTGTCCGGTGTCTTGTCGAAGATGTTCGACTTCGGCACCACCGTCAACCTGCTCTCCTACGACTTCGTGCAGCAGGCGGTGCTCGCCGCGGCGCTGCTCGGGCTGCTGTCCGGGGTGATCGGTCCGCTGATCATCAGCAGGCAGATGTCGTTCGCGGTGCACGGCACCAGCGAGCTGTCACTGACCGGCGCGGCGGCGGCGCTGCTGGCCGGGATCGGGGTCGGGGTCGGTGCGATCGCCGGTTCGGTGGTGGCGGCGGTGCTGTTCGGCCTGCTCGGTACCCGTGCGCGCGAACGCGATTCGGTGATCGCGGTGGTGCTCTCGTTCGGGCTCGGCCTGTCCGTGCTGTTCCTGTGGCTCGGTCCCGACCGCGCCGGATCGAAGTTCTCGCTGCTGACCGGGCAGGTCGTCAGCGTGGGCAACGGCGGGCTCGGACTGCTCGGCGCGTCCACCATCGGCGTGCTCGCGGTGCTCGCGATCGTCTACCGCCCGCTGCTGTTCGCCAGCTCGGACCCGGAGGTCGCGATCGCCCGCGGCGTGCCGGTCCGCGCGCTGTCCATCGTCTTCGCGGTCCTGCTCGGCATCACCGCGGCCTTCGGCGTGCAGATCGTGGGGGCGCTGCTGGTGCTCGCCCTGCTGATCACCCCCGCCGCAGCGGCGGCGCAACTGACCGCGGACCCGGTCCGCGCGACCGTGCTGGCCGTGGTCTTCGCCGAGATCGCGGCGGTGGGCGGGATCCTGCTGTCGCTGGCGCCCGGCGTCCCGGTGTCGACGTTCGTCACCACGCTCTCGTTCCTGATCTACGTGATCTGCCGGGTGGTCGGCACCCGCCGCCGCAAGCTGGCCCGCGTCCGCTGAGCGCCCGGCGTCGCGGCGCCGCACCGAAAGATGGCCGGAGATCTCTACGCGGGTGTGGCACGCAGTGCCTACGTTCGGGTGACGGCCCCTGCGGGCGGCCGCCCATCCATTGAGGGCGGCTGCCTTCAGTCGCTCTAGCTGGGTTTCGTATGCTCGGACGCACGCACCCCCGAACGATTGGTGACCAACGATGATCGACTTCTCGATTCCCGCCGAACTCGCCGCCGAACGCGATCGGGTCCGCCAGTTCGTCATCGACAAGATCGTTCCGTACGAGCGCGATCCCCGGCTGACCGCGCACGGACCGACCGACGAACTGCGCCAGGAACTGGTCGAGCTCGCACGGGCCGAGAAGCTGCTCACCGTGCAGGCGCCCGAGGCGCTCGGCGGCCGCGGGCTCAGCCACATCGAGCAGGCGGTGATCTACGAGGCGTCGGGCTGGTCGACGCTCGGGCCGATCGCGATGAACTGCGCGGCACCGGACGAGGGCAACATGTTCCTGCTGTCCAAGGTCGCGAATCCGGAGCAGGTCGAGCGCTACCTGGCGCCGGTGATCGCCGGGCACCAGCGGTCGGTGTTCGCGATGACCGAGCCGGACGGCGCGGGCTCGGACCCGGCACAGCTGGCCACCACGGCGAGCTTCGACGGCGAGAACTTCACCGTCAACGGCCGCAAATGGCTGATCACCGGGGCCAACGGCGCGAAGACGTGGATCATCATGGCCCGGCTCGCCGAGAACCCGCACCTGCCCGCGGGCCCGACGCTGTTCCTCACCGACGGCGACCAGCCGGGCATCGTCATCGAGCGCACCATGAACACGATGGACCGCAACTACGTCGCCGGGCACGGCGTCGTCCGCTTCGACAACCTCACGCTGCCGAAATCGGCGCTGCTCGGCGAGGCCGGTCAGGCACTGCGCTACGCCCAGCTGCGGCTGGCCCCGGCCCGGCTCACGCACTGCATGCGCTGGCTGGGCGCGGCCGAACGCGCGCAGAGCATCGCGGTCGAGCACGCGCGCACCCGCACCGCGTTCGGCAAGCCGATCGGCGAGCACGAGGGCGTGTCGTTCATGTTGGCGGACAACGAGGTAGCGCTGCACCAGTGCAGGCTCACCATCTGGCACGCCTGCTGGCTGATGGATCAGGGCGAGAAGGCGCGGCACGAGAGCTCGATCGCGAAATCGTTCGTCTCCGAAGAGCTTTTCAAGGTCGCCGACCGGTGCGTGCAGGTGCTCGGCGGCATCGGCATCAGCGACGAGACGGTGGTCGAGATGATCTTCCGGGACATCCGCGCCTTCCGGCTCTACGACGGCCCGACCGAGGTCCACAAGTACGCCATCGGTCGCAAGGTGCTGCGCTAGTGCCTCGTTGGTCCGCGGGCGCCGGAGCGGACTTGTGCGCCAGGGGCCGGGTCCAGTAGCCGGGAATCGACCTGCCCGCCAAATTGAACAGAGCTAACATCGCTGGCATGAGTTCGGACTTGCTCGTCGATGTCTCCGGCGGCATCGCCGTGCTCACGCTCAATCGACCCGCGCAGCAGAATGCCTTCACCCCGGCGATGACCGAGGAACTGAGCGCCGCGCTACAGCGATGCGACGCCGAGGATGCCATCCGTGCCGTGGTGATCACCGGCACCCCGCCCGCGTTCTGCGCGGGTGCGGATCTGTCGAGTCGGGTCGGCGATGTCAGCGCGACCATCGATCCGCCGCCCTGGCGGGTCCGTAAGCCGGTGATCGCCGCGGTGAATGGCCACGCCGTCGGCCTCGGGCTCGCCCTCGCCCTGCAGTGCGATCTGCGGTACATGGCGCGCGACGCGGTCTACGGGCTCAACCAGGTGCGCCGCGGCGTGCTCGCCGACGGTTACGCGCACTGGACGCTGCCCCGCTTGATCGGCATGGCCAACGCCGCGGACATCATGCTGACCGGGCGCACCTTCGACGGCGACGAGGCCAAGGCGCTCGGCCTGACCAACGCCTGCCTGCCCGGCGGTGAGGTGCTGCCGATGGCGCTGGCCGTGGCGCACGATATCGCCGGCGGTTCCGCCCCGCTGCCGGTGGCGATGTCCAAGCGGCTGCTGTGGGAGGGGCTCGGCATGAGCCCGGCGGTGGTCGGGCGGCTGGAGTCCGATCTCAACCAGCACGTCGGCAAGAGCATCGACGGTGACGAGGCGATGGCGGCGTTCAAGGAACGCCGGCAGCCGCAATGGTCCGGCAGCATCAGCACGGAGTGGCCCGCCTGGGACGAGCAGAACGAGCGCGAGCGCCCGAGCCTGGACTGATCGAGGATCGATCAGGCGTTGCCGCCCAGCAGGATCAGCAGATAGAGGACCGCGAAGCAGATCATCAGAATGGTGCCGATGATCCCGAGCACGTACCCGACCATCACCTGAACCCGACCGCCGTAGCCGCCGTTCGACGCCTCGATCTGATCCAGTGCGCGCTTGCCCATCGCCCACGCCACCGGGCCGAGCACGCCGCAGCAGAGCACGCTGGCCGCCCCGAGGGCGAGCACCGCCGTCGCGTTCGGATGCTCGACCGGGTTGCCGATCGGCTGATTGGGTATCACCACGAGCCGAATTCTACGGGGCTCCCCCGCGACTGCGCGGCTATTACCGGTTGCGGTGCGCCACCGGGTGTTTCGTGGTGCGGCAGGCGCGAGCCGGTGCCGGCCCGCCGATCAACGGTGCCGGCGCACCCGTCAGGCGCGACGCTGCCGGGCGATCTCGGCCAGCACGACACCCGCTGCCACCGAGGCGTTCAGCGACTCGACCGGGCCCGCCATCGGGATGCCGAGGATGGCGTCGCAGTTCTCCCGGACCAGCCGGGACAGGCCCTTGCCTTCCGAGCCGACCACGACGACGGTCGGCTCGCGGCCGTCGAAATCGTCGAGGGTGGTGTCGCCGCCCGCGTCCAGACCAACCACCTGGATGCCCTGGGCGGCCCAATCCTTCAGCGTACGAGTCAGATTCGTGGCACGGGCGACGGGCAGCCGAGCCGCGGCGCCCGCACTGGTGCGCCACGCGACCGCGGTGACGCTGGCGCTGCGCCGCTGCGGGATCAGCACGCCATGGCCGCCGAACGCGGCGACCGAGCGGATCACGGCGCCGAGATTGCGCGGATCGGAGATGTTGTCCAGCGCGACGAGCAGCGCCGGCTCCGCGGAATTGCGGACCTCGGCGAGCAGATCGTCGGGGTGGCTGTAGCGATAAGGCGGCACCTGCAGGGCCAGCCCCTGATGCATTCCGTTGGCGCTCAACCGATCCAGATCGGTGCGCGGCACCTCCAGGATGGAGATGCCCGCGTCGGCGGCCAGTTTCACGCTCTCGGTGAGCCGCTCGTCGTTCTCGGTGCCCACCGCGACGTAGAGGGCGACGGCGGGCACGCCCGCGCGCAGGCATTCGACCACCGGGTTGCGACCGAGCACCATCTCCGGACCGTCGTCGTTCTTGCGACCGGCCGGACGCCCCGTACCGCCGCGCGGACCACCACGGCCCGCGGCCGCGGCCTTCGCCGCCGCGGCGGCCCGCTTGGCGGCGGGATGCTTGGTGCGTGCCTCGGCGGGCGGGGTCGCGCCGCGACCCTCCAGCCCGCGCCTGCGCTTACCGCCGGAGCCGACGACGGCGCCCTTCTTCGTGCCGCCCTTGCGGATCGCACCACGGCGCTGCGAATTGCCTGCCATCAGTCGGCCTTTCCAGGTTGTTGCGCGTCCGGCGGCAAGTGCTGCGCAGCGGCAAGCGCCCACTCGGGACCGTTCGGTGTGTCGGTGACCTCGATTCCGGCTGCCTGCAATCGATCGCGGGCGGCGTCGGCACTCGCCCAATCCTTCTCTGCTCGCGCCTGCTGACGGCGGTCGAGCTCGGCGCGCACCAGCACGTCGAGCGCGCCGATCGCCGCCGACGAGTCGCTCGGGGTGAACCAGTGCGGATCCAACGGGTCGACACCAAGGATACCGAGCATCGCGCGCAGCTGTCCGGCCAGGTCCCGCGCGCTGTCCACGGCGCCGGACTCCAGCGCCTTGTTGCCCTCGTGCACCACCCGGTGGATTTCGGCAAGCGCCTTCGGCACCGCGAGATCGTCGTCGATGGCGGCGGCGAACGCGTCGGTCCACTTGCCCACCGGGATGTCGCCCGCACGATCGGCGACCCGATGCACGAACGCCTCGATGCGCTGATAGGTCTGGGCCGCGTCGTGCAGCGCCTTGTCCGAGTACTCCAGCATCGAGCGGTAGTGCGCGCTGCCGAGATAGAACCGCAGCTCCACGGCGCGCACCTGCTTGAGCACGTTCGGCACCGAGAGCACGTTGCCCAGCGACTTGGACATCTTCTCGCCGCCGAGGGTCACCCAGCCGTTGTGCAGCCAGTAGTTGGCGAACCCGTCGCCGGATGCCTTGGACTGGGCGATCTCGTTCTCGTGGTGCGGGAAGACGAGATCCATTCCACCGCAATGGATGTCGAATTCGGGGCCGAGGTAGAACGCGGCCATCGCGGAGCATTCCAGATGCCAGCCGGGACGGCCGGGGCCCCACGGCGACGGCCAGGTCGGCTCGCCGGGCTTGGCGGCCTTCCACAGGGTGAAATCGCGCGGATCGCGCTTGCCCTCGCCCGCGCTCTCGCCCTGGTGCACGTCGTCGAGCCGGTGCCCGGACAGGCTGCCGTACTCGGGGTAGCTCAGCACGTCGAAGTAGACGTTGCCCTCGGAGGCGTAGGCGTGGCCGCGCTCGATGAGCCGCTGCATCATCTCGACCATCTGCGTGATGTGGCCGGTGGCACGCGGTTCCACCGAGGGCGGCAGCACGCCGAGGGTCTCGTAGGCGTTGTCGAAGGCGCGCTCGTAGGTCGCGGCCCACTCCCACCACGGCCTGCCCGCCTCGGCGGCCTTGGTCAGGATCTTGTCCTCGATGTCGGTGACATTGCGGATGAACCACACGTCGTAGTCGTGCGCGAGCAGCCAGCGGCGCAGCACGTCGAACGCGACGCCGCTGCGCACATGGCCGATGTGCGGCTCGCCCTGCACGGTGGCGCCACACAGGTACACCGAGGCACGGCCAGGGACCAGGGGCGCGAATTCGCGCGTGGTCCTCGTGTCGGTGTCAAAGAGGCGCAATGTCACGGCGTTCGATCCTAGCTGTAGATAAGCCTGTACACGGACCCGGCTCAGATCCGCCGGGGCGGGGTCAGCGACAGGCTTGTAGCAGGGCGGTAGCTATCGCGGCAACGCCCTCGTCGCGGCCGGTGAGGCCGAGTCCGTCGGTGGTGGTACCGGAGACCGAGACCGGCGCACCGAGCAATTCGCCGAGCACCTGTTGCGCCTCGGCACGGCGCGGACCGATCTTGGGCCGATTGCCGATCACCTGCACCGCCGCATTGACGATCGCGTAGCCGGCCTCGTCGAGCAGCCTGCGCACTTCCTTCAGCATGGCCGCGCCGGAGACGCCCGCCCATTCCGGGCGGCCGGTGCCGAAGACCGCGCCGACATCGCCGAGCCCGGCCGCGGACAGCAGCGCGTCACACAGTGCGTGCGCGGCGACATCGCCGTCGGAGTGTCCCGCGCAACCGTCGTCACCCTCGAAGTGCAGGCCCGCCATCCAGCAGGGGCGGCCCGGCTCGATGGGGTGCACGTCGCTGCCGATGCCGACCCGCATGCCCGCGGTCACCGCGCGACCGCCCCGCGCAGCGGCGCCCCGTCCAGCACGGCGTGCGCGAGCACGAGGTCCAGCGGCGTGGTGATCTTGAAGGCCAGCGGGTCGCCGGGGATGGTGCGCACCTCGGTACCGAGCAGCTCGACCAGCCCGGCGTCGTCGGTGGCCCGCGCGTCCTCGGACAGATAGGCCGAGCGCAACAGCTCGGCCGCGAAACCCTGTGGAGTCTGGATGGCGCGCAATCGCGCGCGATCGGGTGTTCCGGTGACCACGCCCGCGGCGTCCACCGACTTGATCGTGTCGGCGACCGGCACGGCGGGAACGACGGCTGGATGCCCGGCGCGCAACTCGGCAGCGACCCGGGCGATCAGCTCGGGCGGGGTGAGCGCGCGGGCGGCGTCGTGCACGAGGTAGTAGGCGGCCTCGGGTGCGGCGGCGAGGCCTGCCCGCACCGAGTCGATGCGTTCGGCGCCGCCGACGACCACGTGTACCGAATCCGAGGGCGGCAGCAGGGCAACGGCGCTCTCGACGAATTCGGCGGGAACCATGACGATGATCCGATCGACCGCGCCGGAGGCCAGCAGGCCTTCGACAGCCAGCCGGACCATGGGGCTGCCGCCGACCGGGACGAACGCCTTGGGCGTGGCTTCACCCAGACGAACGCCGCGACCGGCGGCAGGCACCAGAGCAACGACGGTCCCGTCGGTCCGACGAGCACCGTTGTCGAATGTGTTCACGGTCAGGAAGCCGCGGCGAGGACCTCGTCGAGCAGCGTCTCGGCCTTGCCGTCATCGGTGCCCTCGGCAAGGGCGAGTTCACCGACGAGGATTTGACGAGCCTTGGCGAGCATGCGCTTCTCGCCGGCGGACAGCCCGCGATCCTGCTCCCGACGCCACAGGTCACGAACGACCTCGGCCACCTTGTTCACATCGCCGGAGGCGAGCTTCTCCAGGTTGGCCTTGTAGCGGCGGGACCAGTTGGTCGGCTCCTCGGTGTGCGGCGCGCGCAGAACCTGGAAGACTCGATCGAGACCCTCCTGGCCGACGACGTCACGTACGCCGACGTATTCGGCGTTCTCAGCGGGAACCCGAACAGTCAGATCGCCCTGGGCGACCTTCAGGACCAGATACTCTTTTTGTTCACCCTTGATGGTGCGAGTCTCTATAGCTTCGATCAGCGCCGCTCCGTGGTGGGGGTAAACGACGGTGTCTCCGACCTTAAAAATCATGTGTCCCGTGCCCCTTTCGATGTTCACAGTTTAACATGCGACTCGATAACGGCGCGATCAACCGTGCAGGTCAGGGCCACAACGAGGCAACCTCGGGGCTTGACAAGACCGGGTCGGTGTGCATTATGTTGTGCCAGAACGGGTTAACTCCCCGCATTGTGCCCGCACCCTCCCGCGAACGTCGCTGGCAGCACGTCCGCAACCGGTCGGCACTCGACCGAGTTGTTACCTACGGCCCGCGAGTCGTGAGCCCCGGGTCCCGGTCCGCCGGACGAACTACTACGCTCCCTAGTTATTACTCTCCCTAGCGGAGTGAGCCCGGTCGACATGGAGGGACAACCCGTGACTGCCCTGAAAGCTGTGACCGCCTTGCAAAAGGTGCGCCGTCGCATGGTGCCGGTTGCCGCACTCGCCGCCGGTGCGGCCATCGCGCTGACCGGATGTAGCGCGGGTCAGATCTCACAGACCGCGGACCAGGTGGCCGCGATCAACGGCAACCACGCGGACATCGGCAAGATCGCGCTGCGCAACGTGCACATCGTGTTCCCCGCGCACGGCTCCGAATACACCAACGCCAAGGGCGGCAAGGCAGTCATCGCGCTGTCCATCGTCAACAACAGCCCGTCCGTGCCCGACGAGCTGACCAGCATCAGCACCGACCTGGGCACGGTGAAGATCACCCCCGCCGCGGGGCAGTCCACAGTCAAGCTCGCGCCGCAGCAGACCGTGGTCGCCGCCGCCGCGCCGACCGCGCACGACGCACCGGCCGGCGACGCGCACGCGACGCCCGCCACGGACAAGCCGACCACCTCGGCCGCGCCGAGCACCCCGGCGGACACGCACGGTGCGGGCGAGCCCGCCACCGCCGATCCCGCGGCCGAGCCGATCCTGCTCGAGATCACCGGCCTGACCAAGGACATCGGCCCGGGCCTGACCTACACCGTCACGTTCAACTTCAAGCAGAACGGCACCGTGCAAGTGCAGGTGCCAGTGGACGCGGGCACCGTGACCGAGCGGCACGAGTCGGACAAGTCCGGCCCGGCCGAGGCCGAGCACAAGGGCGGCGGGCACTAGAAAGCCGTCCAGACCCCATGACGACACGGCTGTCGCACCCAACGGTGCGGCAGCCGTTCGCATTTCGCCGAGCGGGCCGGAGGCCCGGCGCGGCGCGTGGGCTGCCGCCGTTGTCGGAGACGATCCGTAAGGTGCGCATGTGGCCAAGACCAAGTCGCTGTTCCGGTGCTCCGCCTGTTCCCACGAGGTCGCCAAGTGGGTGGGCAAATGCCCCGACTGCGGCGCGTGGGGCACCGTCGACGAGGTGGCCGTCGCCGCGACGGGCCCCGGCGCACCCGCCCGCCGGGCGATGCTGCCGAGTACCGCCGCCGCGCCCATCTCCAGCATCGATTCACAGGTCACCAAGGCCCTCCCGACCGGCGTGAGCGAGCTCGACCGGGTACTCGGCTCGGGCGTGGTGCCCGGCTCTGTGGTGCTGCTGTCCGGTGAACCGGGGGTCGGCAAGTCGACGCTGCTGCTCGAGGTCGCGCACCGCTGGGCGCGCAAGCACGACGCGCGCTCGCTGTATGTCACCGCGGAGGAGTCGGCGGGGCAGGTGCGGCTGCGCGCCGACCGCACCGGCGCGGTGCACGAACGGGTCTATCTCGCGGCGGAATCCGATCTGTCGGTGCTGCTCGGCCACGTGGAACAGGTGCGGCCCACCCTGCTCGTGGTCGACTCGGTGCAGACCATGCTCGCGCCGGAGGTGGACGGCGTGATCGGCGGCGTCACCCAGGTCCGCGCGGTCACCGCGGCACTGACCTCGCTGGCCAAGGCCAGCGGCATCGCGGTGCTGCTGGTCGGGCACGTCACCAAGGACGGCAACGTCGCGGGCCCGCGCACGCTGGAACACCTGGTCGACGTGGTGTTGCAGTTCGAGGGCGACAAGAACTCGACGCTGCGCATGGTGCGCGGCATCAAGAACCGCTTCGGCAGCGCGGACGAGGTCGGCTGCTTCGAGCTGCACGAGGACGGCATCGCCTGCGTGGACGACCCGTCCGGGCTGTTCCTGCACCATCGCACCGACTCGGTGCCCGGCACCGCGGTGACCGTGGCGATGGACGGCAAACGGCCGCTGGTCGCCGAGGTGCAGGGCCTGACCGTGGAGACCGAGATTCCGAACCCGCGGCGCGCGGTGAGCGGCCTCGATTACAACCGGGTCGCCATGGTGCTCGCCGTGCTGCAGAGCCGGGGCAAGGTGTTCATCGGCAAGTCCGATGTCTACGCGGCCACCGTCGGTGGCATGCGACTGCTGGAACCGGCCGCCGACCTGGCCATCGCGCTGGCCATCGCGAGCGCCAACTCCGAGGTGGCGATTCCGGCGGGCTGGGTGATCCTTGGCGAGGTCGGGCTGGCCGGTGAGGTGCGCAAGGTGACCGGTTTGGAGCGCAGGCTGGCCGAGGCCGAGCGCCTCGGCTTCACCACCGCGCTGGTGCCGCCCGGCTACGCGCCACTGAAGCGGGGCGGCATGAAGATCCACGAGGTGGCCGACGTGCGCGCGGCCATTCGGATCACCGGCACCCGAAAGAAGCGGGAGAAGCCGGAGACCAAGGAGACCGCGCCAGATTTCTAGTGCCTCCTGGACGCGGCACCAGGCGGGCCTGCGGCGTCTAGGCGGGCGTCAGATTGAACGGCTCCGGGGAGCTGTGCAGCGAGCCGAACTGAGCCACCACCTGATAGGCGCCCGCGGGCACCGGCACCCGCTCGCCGACGCAGCCCTGCTGCGAGGTCGTGCCGGACCAGCGCACCGTGAACAGCGCCTGCTCGCCGGGCTTGAGCGTGCGCGCGTTCGACTCGTCGACCGGGGAGCAATCCGAACTCGTCCAGAACCGGCGCTGGCCGTCCAACGACAGCACCGAGGCCTGGATCTGCGCCGAGTTCATGTCCCGCTGGCACTGCGCGCTGGAGATGTTGGTGATGACCATCCGGAAGTTCGGCTGCTCGCCGACCCGATACGTCGGCTGATCCACGCTGATCTTGATCGCCAGCGACTGATCGGGACACTGACCCGAGGCCGGCTCGTTCGACGCGGGCGCCGCACTGGCCGAGGGCGGCGGCGCGCTGGATTCGGCGCTGCCGGACGGCTTCGACGAGGCATCGGCGGACTTGCTCGGTGTCGAGGTGGACGACCCCGCTGCGGCGGGCTTGGTGTCACCCGGCGAGTCGCCGCCGCGCGATACGGTCAGCACCAGCCAGATCACCAGCGCCAACGCCACGACCAAGGCGCCGATCGCCAACGCGCGACGACGCCAGTAGATCTCCGGTGGCAGCGGTCCATTCGGTTCCAGCACGCCTCAACGGTAAGGGCACGGTCGGGCGCAACGACTCAGGGCCACGGCGTGTCGGCCCGGACCCCGTCCTGGTTCCGGGTGCGTTGTGGCCCGCACGCTGCGGCGACGTGGCTCCGCCCGACCGCTTCCGCTAGGCGAGTTCCCCGATGTTGCCGACCACCCGCTGCAGCTTCACCTTGCCGTCGGCGAGTTTGTATGTGACACAGGCGATCGCGAGTTCGCCGGTGGCGACCCGCTGCGAGATGATCATCGACCGCTGCATGAGCAGCCTGCTGGTCTCGACCACGTGCCTGGCCTCCATCTCGTCGACGGTGGACAGGCCTTCGCGGCGGCCGATCAGAATCGACGGCGTGACCCGCTCGACCACGCTGCGGATGAACCCGCCGGGCACCTCGCCGCCGTCGAGCGCATCGATGGTGGCCTTCACCGCGCCGCAGCTGTCGTGCCCGAGGACCACGATCAGCGGCACGTCCAAGACCTGGACGCCGTACTCGATCGAGCCGAGCACGGAGCTGTCGACCACGTGGCCCGCGGTACGCACCACGAACATGTCGCCGAGTCCCTGGTCGAAGATCAGCTCGGCGGCGACCCTGGAGTCACCGCAGCCGAACAGGATCGCCGAGGGGTGCTGGCCGTTGACGAGCTTGGCTCGATCCACCGCCCCCTGACTAGGATGCAGCAGCGAACCGGAGACGAAGCGATCGTTGCCTTCTCGCAATGACTTCCAGGCACTGATCGGATTTGAACCAGGCATACCGACCATTGTGCACAACGCTTGTGTTACCAGCGAGTTCGTTTGGTTACAGGTCGGCTAATACCGGCCAGCGACAGTTAGACGGGAACCGTGAGGAAAGCCTCGAACAGCATCGATGCGGACGTGTTGCTGGATTGGTACCGGGAGACCGCCCGGGACCTGCCGTGGCGCCGGGCGGGCGTCACGGCCTGGCAGATCCTGATGAGCGAGATCATGCTGCAGCAGACCCCGGTGGTGCGGGTCGAGCCGATCTGGCGGGAGTGGGTGGCGCGCTGGCCGGTCCCCTCGGCGATGGCCGCCTGCACCCAGGCCGAGGTGCTGCGCGCGTGGGGCAAGCTCGGCTATCCCCGGCGCGCGCTGCGGCTGCACGAGTGCGCCAGGGTGCTCGCCGCCGAACACGGTGACGTGGTGCCCGCCGACGTCGAGGTGCTGCTCGGCCTGCCCGGCATCGGCGCCTACACCGCGCGGGCGGTGGCGTGTTTCGCCTACGGGCAACGAGTTCCGGTGGTGGACACCAATGTCCGGCGGGTGGTCGCGCGGGCCGTGCACGGTCGCGCGGAGGCGGGTAACCCGTCCTCGCGCGATCTGCCCGAGACCGAGGCCCTGCTGCCGCGAGAGGTCGACCGGGCCGCGGTCTTCTCGGCGGCGCTGATGGAACTCGGAGCGACGGTGTGCACCGCCCGCACCCCGGACTGCGCCGGTTGCCCGCTGCCGAGTTGCGCCTGGGTGCGCGCGGGCCGCCCGGTCTCCGAGGTGGTCCGCCGCACGCAGAAATACGAGGGCACCGATCGCCAGGCCCGCGGCCGCCTGCTCGACGTGCTGCGCGACGCCACCGGACCGGTCGAGCAGGTCCGGCTCGACCTGGCCTGGCCGCGCGACCCGGGCCAGCGCGCCCGCGCCCTGGACTCGCTGCTCGTCGACGGTCTCGTCGAGCAGACCGCGGACGGCCTGTTCGCACTGGCGGGCGAGGGCGGCGCCTGAGCTTTCGTCCGCACCCGCCGAATCCGGCGGCGGGTCAGGCAGGCCGCCGCGCGAGCACGCGGCACAGGAAGCCCTCGACCTCGGCGCGATACACCGCCGGTTGCTCGTCGTGCACGAGATGCGCTGCGCCCGCGACGACTACGTGCCGCGCGTCGGGATGCGCTGCGGCCATCCGCGCCATCTGACCCGGCGGGGTGATGGTGTGCTCGCCCTCCAGCAGCAGTGCGGGCACCCGCAGCGCGTGCCACTGCGCCCAGAAGTCGCGGCCGCCCCACTCCTGCGAGATATCGCGGAAGGTGGCCACCGAACCGTGCAGCCGGTACCCGTCCGGCCCGTGGTCGAAGGAGTTCAGGAAGTATTGCCCGGCCACCGGTCCGAAGAACTCGAGCACCGCCGCCTCGTCCGGGAACGGTTGCGGCCAGGCCTCGATCATCGCGGCCCAGTTCGCGGCGGTGCGGCCGGTGAAGTCCGGTGCGATGTCCTCGACCACCAGCGCGCGCACCCGCTCCGGGTGGGTCGCGGCGAACACCCAGCCGTGCAGTGCCCCCATCGAATGGCCGATCACCACCATCGGTTCGGTGATCGGCGCGGTCGCCGCGGCCAGATCGGCGACGAAGGCCTCGGTGGTCAGCTCGCGCGGGGCAGGCCTGCCGTGCCCGGCGGCGTCGAAGGTGTACACGTGGCCGTGGCCGCGCAACCAGTCCAGCTGGTCGCGCCAGGTCCGGGCACTGCCCATCAAGCCGTGCAAGAGCAGGATCGGGACGCCGGCGCCACCTTCGTCGTGCAACACGATCCCGATTCTGCCGTGCGGCCGCGCACCCGCTCGTCCCCGGCGGCCGCGCGCGGGTCGTATTGTCGAGGCCATGGCTGTTGTGAAGATCAACGCGATCGAGATTCCCGAGGGCGCGGGCCCGGAGCTGGAGAAGCGGTTCGCCCACCGCGCGCACGCGGTCGAGGGCTCACCCGGCTTCCTCGGCTTCCAGCTGCTCCGGCCGGTCGCCGGCGAGAACCGGTATTTTGTTGTCACCCAGTGGGATTCGGAAGAGTCGTTCGCGGCCTGGCGGGACGGCCCCGCCCGCGCGGCGCACGCGGGCGAGCGGCAGAAGCCGGTCTCCACCGGTGCGTCGCTGCTGGAATTCGAGGTGGTGCTCGACGTCGCGGGCAAGCCCGCCGACTGAGCCGAGCCCGGCTCACCTCCTGACGACTCGCCCGAGGCCGGGGCGCGGTCGGCGCCGGTCGTGTTGACGGCGGTAGTGCGCGGGTGTCACAGTTCGAAGGACAAAACGCGAGGGTGTTGCGGTAATTCCGGTGTGATTCCGGAGCGGTCGCGCCACTGTGTTCCACGCACCGGGTCATCGGGTGCCGGAAAGCCAGACACCGGCACCGTCGCGCCGACCACTCGACGGGACGCGGAAAGCGCAGGCGGACGATGTCCGATCCGGCGCATCCCGAAGGAGGACTCGCATGGCTATCGCGCATTCGCCGAGCCGGGCAACCGATTCACTGGCCACCGTGCTCGTCACGGTAGGTGTCGTTCTTCTCGCACTGCTCACGCTGTACCTGGTCGGTTTCGATCAGGGCGTCATCTCGCGCAGCGGGATGTTCCTGCATGAGTTGATGCACGATGGACGCCACCTGCTGGGGCTTCCGTGCCACTGAACGCGGCCACCGCTGTTCCGCTGACCGGTTCACTGAAAACCCTGCTGCTGCGCGGCCTGCTGGCCGGGCTCATCGCCGGGCTGCTGGCCGCCACCGTCGGCTATTTCGTCGGTGAGCCGAAGGTCGACGCGGCCATCGCCATCGAGGAGGCCGCCGCGGCACCCGCCGAGCACTCACACGGCGCCGAACCGGCGGCCTCGGGCGGACATTCGCACGGCGACGAGGAAGACCCCCTGGTCAGCCGCACCGGGCAGAAGGCCGGCCAGTTCCTGGCACTCGGTCTGGCCGGGCTGGCACTCGGCGCGATCTTCGCCGCGGTCGCGCACGTCGCGCGGCGCTACAGCACGCTCAGCGGGCCGCGGCTCGCGCTCGGTCTCGGGCTCGGCGGCTGGGCCGCGATCGTGGCGGTGCCGTTCTTCAAATATCCGGCGAATCCGCCCGCGGTAGGTGATCCGGACACGATCAACGAGCGCACCCTACTGTGGGTGGCCGCGGTGGTGCTCGGCTTCGTCGCCGTCGGCACGGCGGTCTACGTCTACAAGCTGCTGCGCGCGCAACCTGGCACGCTGCGGCTGATCGGCGGCCTCGCGGTATTCGTCCTGATCACCGCGATCGGCTACGTGCTGTTGCCCGGTATCAACGAGGTCAAGGCGGACTTCCCGGCCAGTCTGCTGTGGCAGTTCCGGGTGGCCTCGCTCGCCGAGACGGCAACGCTGTGGGCCTGCCTCGCCCTCGGCTTCGCCGCGCTCACCGAATTCGCCACGCGCGCTGATACTCCGGTACGAGTGCCGGTCGCTACCGCGGACTGATCCGCGGCGGGAAAACCCCGGGCAGGGTCGGTGGCATGACCGACACTGCCTTTTCCGCCCCGCCGCGCGCCGTACAGGTCGCCTTCGCCGGCTTTGCCACCGCTCTGCTCGCCGGGGTCGGTGAGGGCCTCCTGCGCGCCGCAACGGTTTTGCAACGCGACTTCGCCGATCTCACCAACGTGGCGTCCGGGCTCGCGATGCGACTGACGATCTACTCGGTCGTGCTGCTGGTCGCCTTCCGGATGTCGGCGGGGGCGCGCTGGGCACGGCTGGCGCTGACCATCGGCATCGGCGTGCTCGGTTTGGCATCGCTGCTCATCGAACCGCTCGCGGCGCTGTTGTCCGCCGACGAGTTCGGCGAGCTCTTCGCCCATCTCACCGCGGAGTCGGTGGCGCTCGGCCTGCTCCGCGCGATCCACGTGGTGGCGGTCCTGATCGCGATTCCCGCGATGTACCGCCCGGCCGCCCGCAGCTACTTTCGACGCCGCACCGGATGACCGCGCGCCGACACGCGACTGCCCCGGTTCGGGTCCACCGAACCGGGGCAGTCGGCACCGGGCTCAAGCCAGGGCGGCGTCCAGGGTGATGTGGTCGACGCCGGCCAGCGCCTTGCTCACCGGGCAGCCTGCCTTGGCGGCCTCGGCCGCGGCGGCGAACGCGTCGGCGTCGATGCCGGAGACCTTGCCGCGCACGGTCAGTTTGATGCCGCTGATCCGGAAGCCGCCTGCCGGGTCGGGGCCGAGGGTGACGTCGGCGGAGACGTCCAGGCTCTCCGGCGTGCCGCCCGCGTTGCCGATCTGCGCCGAGAGCGCCATCGCGTAGCAGGACGAGTGCGCCGCCGCGATGAGCTCCTCCGGGCTGGTCGTGCCGTCGGCGTCCTCGGCGGAACGCTTCGGGAACGACACGTCGTACTTGCCGACGCCCGAGCTGGTCAGCTCGACCTGCCCCGAGCCTTCCTGCAGAGAGCCGGTCCAGGCAGTACGCGCGCTACGTGTAGGCATCACGGTCCTTTCGGTGATTTCTGATCGATTCCGATGCGGCACCGAGCCTAGCCAGTCCGCCCCGCCACGTCTCGCGCTCGGACTCGAGTGCCACCCGCGCAGGGCCGCGGTGTCGCGGCGGCGCACCGAATGTGCTGGGTCCCATGAAATCGGTTGCGGCGCCGCGTCATTGCGCTCACTCCGGGTTGGTGACCCGGGCCAGCACGATGCCGCCGATGATCAGCGCCAGCGCCAGCGCACGGCCCGCGCTGAACGGGTCCTTGTGCACCACGATGCCGAGTCCGATGGCGCCGACCGCGCCGATACCGGTGAACACGGCGTACGCGGTGCCGACCGGCAGCGTCTGCATGGCCCGCGAGAGCAGGTAGACGGCGGTGACGCCGAGCACGAAGCACACGACCGTCGGCACCAGACGGGTGAAGTTCTCCGTCGGTTTGATGCTCTGCGACCAGACGATCTCGACCAGCCCGGCCAATCCGAGGACGACCCAGTTCATCTCAGTACTCCTTTGCCAGCTCACGCACTGCCTCGATGGCCCGCGCGTAGGACTCGTCGTGCTTGTCCCGCAGGTGTGCCAGCGCCGGATCCTGGCGCGCGTTGGCCAGTTCCGCGTTGACGAACACGGTGTCGTGCACCGCGAAATGGCCCGCGAAGAAGTCGCGCAGGAAGCGCTCCTGATAGTCGTAGGCGGCCTTCGGCGCGCCGGGGACGTAGCTGCCACCGCGCGCGGTGGTCACCACGAAACGGCGGTCCCCCAACGACATTCGCGGGAAGGTCACCTGATCCAGCCAGGCCTTGAGCACGGCGGGAATCGAGTAGTTGTACATCGGGGTGCCGATCAGGACCACCTCCGCCGCGAGCACCTCGGCCAGCAGCGGCCGCACGATCGCCCAGGCAGCGGCCTGCGCGGGGGTCCGCACCAGATCGCCGAGCCCGCGCAGATCCAGTCCACTCGTCAGCTGTTCGCCGTCGGTCACGGCGGCACCGGTCGATGCGGTGGCCGCCCGTGCGAGCACCAGATCGCACAGTTCGGTCCACGCCTCGTCGATGAACGGGACCGGCTCGGCCGCCAGGTCCCGGTAGCGGTACGCACCGTCCGGGTGCCGCGCCTGCCACGCGGCGGCGAACGTCGCGCTGAGCTCCCGGCTGATCGAACGGGTGCGTGCACTCGCGTCCAGGTGCAACAAGCTGCTCATTTTCGGTCCTCACTCTGCGCGCTCGAGCCGCCGGACACACCGGCAGCAAGTGGACGATATGTCCACTTATCGCTGAGATCGACCATAGGACATAAGCGGACAGCATGTCCACTTCTTCCGAAATCGAGTACAGTCGGCATCATGACCAGCCATCCAGACCTGCTCAGCGGTCGATCCGCCGCACCGCCCGAGCGCGCGGACGCCGCCCGCAACCGGGCCAAGGTGCTCGCCGCGGCGGCGGAGCTGTTCGCCTCGCGCGACCCGCGCACGGTGACGATGGACGACATCGCCAAGGCGGCGGGCGTCGGGCGTGGCACGCTCTATCGCCGGTACCCGGACCGCAATTCGATCGCGGTGGCCCTGCTCGACGAGCACGAACGGGCGCTGCAGGAGCAGCTGATCGGGGGCGAAGCGCCGCTGGGCCCCGGCGCACCTCCGGCCGATCGGCTGGCCGCGTTCTATGCCGCGATGGTCGAAATGCTGGACGCGCACGCCGATCTCGTCCTCGGCGCGGAAACCGGCGGGGCGCGCTTCGCGACCGGCGCGTACGGCTTCTGGTCCGCCCACGTGCGAGCATTGTTGCGAGAGGCTGGAATTCGAGAACCCGACGCGTTGATCGACCCGCTGCTTGCGCCGTTGTCCGCGGAGGTGTACCACCAGCAGCGCGGTCGCGGTCTCAGCCCGGCACAGATCGCACAGGCGCTGTCCCGGCTCGCCCACGCGGTGCTCGGCGGCTGAGGCGCCCGCGCGAAAGCCGTCGGCGCACTGTCCGCCAACGGCTTTCGGCTCGATCCGTCACACCAGGTCGCGGCGGCGCAGCAAGATCACCGTGCCCGCCACGAACAGTGCGATATAGCCCGTCAGCACGAGCAGCGCCGCAGAGCGCGGCAGGATGTCGAGGACGCCCGGTGTCCCGGCCCCGACCGTCCGCATCGCGCCTGCCAGCGATCCGGCGGCGGTCCCCGGCAGGTGATCGGTGAGCACCGCGATCGGCGCGAAGATGCCTGCCACCCCGCGCAGCAGGTTCTCCACCACCAGCACCCACACCAGCCCGAGGCCGACCGCGAGCGCCGGTCCGCGCGCGATCGCGCCGATCAGCGCGCCCGCCAGCGTCCACATCCAGAGAATCATGACGCCGGTGAGCAGGCCGAGGCCGGACTCCCGCAGCGAAGGCAGCGCGAGCGACTGCCCCTGCGTCGCACCGATCAGTGCTGCCACCCCGATGTCGACCACGAACGCGGTGAGCACCAGCGCGAGCACAACCACCAGCAGGCTCACTATCAGCCCACCCACCGCGCCGGCCCGCGACGGCCCCTGGGTGAAGGCCGTTTTCCAAGTCCCCCAGCCGAATCCGCTGCCGGTGCTCAGCGCGCCGAGCACGAGCAGCAACGCGCCGCCGAACATCGCCATACCCTGGGTGAAGACGCCGGGCACCGCGGCGGGCAGCAGCTGTTGCAGCAGCACCTCTCTCGGCAGGCCGTTCGACATCCGGCCCGATTCGCCCGAGGTGTAGGCGAGGTAGTTGAACAGATACGCGAAGGTCAGATTCAGCAGTATCCAGGTGCCCAGGATGATCCAGAACGCGGGCCACTTCCGCAGGCGCAGCGCTTCGGCGCGCGTGCTCGAAATCAGGTCTTTCATGGTCACTGTCCGTTCGTCATCTCGAAAAACACTTCTTCCAAGGACTTTTCGTCGCGGCGCAGCTCCAGCAGGTCGGCTCCCGCGCCGAGCACCGCGCGCGCCACCGCGGGTGCGGTGCCCTCGACCCCCTCGATCCGGATGCCGCCGGAGGTCAGGATCGCCGACCGCGCGCCGACCGCGGCGCGCACGGCCGCGAACGCCACCTCGACCGGCTCGGCCCGCAGCAACAGCGAAGAGGCGCCGCGCAATTCGGCCACCGTCGCCTCGGCGAGCAGCGTGCCGTGCGAGATGACGCCGACCCGATCACAGATCTCCTGCACCTCGCTGAGCATGTGACTCGACAGCAGCACGGTGTGCCCGTCACCGGCCAATGCCGTGATCAGCTCCCGCATCTCGGCCATGCCCTGCGGATCGAGGCCGTTCGTCGGCTCGTCCAGGATCAGCAGATCCGGCCTGCCGAGCAGGGCGGCGCCGACGCCGAGTCGCTGCTTCATGCCGAGGGAGTAGGTGCGGAATTTGTCGTCGGCCCGCTCGGCGAGACCGACACGGTCCAGTGCGTCGGCGATCTCGGCGCGGCCGAGGCCGCGGTATTTCGCCAGCACCCGCAGGTTGTCCCGGCCGGAGAGGTAGGGATAGAACCCCGGCCCCTCGATGAGCACGCCGATCCGGCGCACCACCGCGGGGTCGCCCGGTGCGTGCCCGGCCACGGTCGCGGTGCCCGCACTGGGCCGGACCAGCCCGACGAGCATGCGCAACGTGGTCGTCTTGCCCGCGCCGTTCGGCCCGAGGAACCCGTAGATCTCGCCGGCGGCCACCCGCATGCGCACCCGGTCGACGGCGGTGTGTTCGCCGTAGCGTTTGGTCAGCCCGTCGGTGACCACGATCGAATCGTTCATGCCGTCGAGCATTCGCCGTGGTCGGGGCCGGTCACATCCGTCGCGCGGCGACGACCCGGGTACGTAAGCCGCACTACGCTGCTGCCGTAGCCGAGCAATACGTAGCGAGGCGGACGCCGTTGCGCCCCCGAGCCGAATAGGCTGCTGCGGGTGAGGACAAGCATGACGAGTCGAAGCTCACTGGGCTGGGATTGGGGTGTGGCGGTCGTCGTCGCCGCGCTCCAGATCGTCGGCGGCACGTTCGCGAACCTGAGAATCGGCGAGAATTCGCTCGACGCAATCGGTTACGCCCTACTACTCGCCGGACCCGTCGCGCTGACCCAGCGCCGCGCCCACCCGCTACCGGTGCTGTTCGTCGCGCTCGGCGCGTGCCTGGCCTACCTGGCGCTCGGCTACGGCTACGGGCCGATCTTCCTGTCGCTGGTCGTCGCGTTCCTCACGGCAGGCAGCACCGGAGCGCGCCGGTGGACCTACCCCTTGGTGCCGCTCGGCTATCTGGTGCTGGTCTGGCCGGTGCCCGAACTGTTCGGGCACGGCGCCAACATCTGGCAGATCTTCGCGCTGATGGCCTGGCTGGTCGTGCTGCTGTGCGCCGTCGAGGGGATTCGGCAGCGCAACGCCATCCTGCTCGCGCGCAGGCAGCGCGCCGAGGCCGCCCGCCGCGACGAGCAGGCGCAGCGGGAGCGCCGCGCGAGCGAGCAGCGCCTTGCGATCGCTCGCGAACTGCACGACGTACTGGCACACAGCCTTTCGCTGATCAACGTGCAATCGTCAGTGGCGCTCGAGCTGTTCGACAAGAAGCCCGAGCAGGCCGCGTCCGCGCTCGACGCGATCAAGACGGCGAGCCGCGACGCGCTCGCCGAGGTGCACACGCTGCTGCACTCGATTCGCACCGGCGAGGTCACCGGCGAATCCGAGGCCGAGACAGTCGAATTCGCCGAACCCGAGCAGCCGGCGCCGAATCGGCGGCGGCCGGGCCGCGGCTGGAACACCCGTACTACCGGTGGTGGCGGGCGGGTTCCGGCCGAGGAGCACGAATCCGACGGTGCGAGCCGGGAATCGGAGACTCCGCCACCGCGCCCGGCGGCACCGCGCGCCCCGGCGCCGAGCATCGGCGACCTGGACGCACTGCTGCAGCGGGCGCGCGCCGCGGGGTTGGCGGTGGATACCAAGATCATCGGAACGCCGCAGCAGCTGCCGAGCGTCATCGACGTGGCAGGCGCGCGGATCATCCAGGAGTCGCTGACGAACGTGGTGCGGCACGCGCCGGGCGCGCAGGCCTCGGTGACCGTGCGCTACGCGGCGCACTCGGTCGACATCACCGTCGACAATTCCCGCCCCGCCGCGGCCACCCCGAAATCGGGCACCGGCGGCGGCAACGGCATCCTCGGCATGCGCGAGCGCACCCACGCGCTCGGCGGCGCGCTCACCGCGGGCCCGCGCCCGAGCGGCGGGTTCCGGGTCGCGGCCCGGTTGCCGTTGCAGCCGATGGAACCGAGCGAGCGAGCGGCACCGTCGCGGCACCGCGACGACACCGCGCGACCCGACAATGTCCGGCCGATCCGGCCGGGCGAGCCGAGTTCGGGACAGCCCAGCGCGGGCGAGGCGCGATCATGAGCATCCGGGTCCTGGTCGCCGACGATCAAGCGCTGGTGCGCGGCGGTTTCGTCGCGCTGCTCGCCGCCCAGGACGGGATCGAGGTGGTCGGCGAGGCGGACAACGGCGAACAGGCCGTGCGGATGACCCGCAGCCTCACCCCCGACGTGGTGCTGATGGACATCAGGATGCCGATCCTGGACGGCCTCGCCGCGACCCGCATGATCGCCGAGGACCCGCAGCTCGCCGCGGTGCGGGTGGTGGTGCTGACCACCTTCGAGCTCGACGAGTATGTCTTCGAGGCGATGCGCGCGGGCGCGACCGGGTTCCTGGTGAAGCACACCGAACCGGCCGACCTGGTCCGCGCGGTGCGGGTGGTCGCGGCCGGGGACGCGCTGCTCTCGCCCGGGGTCACCCGGCGGCTGATCGCCGAGTTCTCCGCGCACGCGAAAACCCCACCGCCCGCGACGCTTTCCGAACTCACCGAGCGCGAGCGCGAGGTGATGGTGCTGGTCGCGGAGGGGCTCACCAACGCCGAGATCGGTGCGCGGCTGTTCATGAGCCCCGCCACCGCGCGCACGCACGTCAGCCGGATCCTGATGAAGCTCGGTGCCCGCGACCGCACCCAATTGGTGGTCATGGCCTACGAATCCGGGCTGGTGCGGCCGGGCTGGCAGTAGGCCGCTCAGTTGCCCGGGTTCGCCTCCTGGCGCTCCGCGTCGGTGAACCCGCTCCTGGCCGCGCCCGGCGCGCTCTGCAGCCGCGCGGAGTAGCGCGACGCGGACCGGAAGACGGCCGAAACACCCTGGGGCGCAGCCGCATAGGTGATGGAAGAGCCGGGGTCGAAGCCCATGCCGGTGCCGATCTCGACGGCGTCCATATTGGCGCCGAGGAACAGGAACTCCCAGCTGTATACCTCGCGCTGCTGCACAATCAGCGACTTCACCGCCGCGTGCGACCATTCCCGGCTGGAGTTCTCGTGGCCGTCGGTGAGCACGACCACGATCACCGTGCCCGGCCGTGCGTCCTCCGGGCGCCGGGCCAGCTCGGTGCCGATATCGGTGACCAGCTTGCCGACCGCGTCGTAGAGGGCGGTCATGCCGCGCGGTTGCAGGTGCAGCGGCGGGACCTCGGCGAGCGGCTTGTTCGCGTAGACGCACTCGTACTCGGTGTCGAACTGCGCCAGGGTCACCTCGATCGTCTTCGGGACCGTGCGCTGCTGCTCGAGGAACGCCGCGAACCCGCCCTCGGTATCGGTTTTGATCGACTGCATCGAACCGGAACGGTCCAGCAGTACGGCGATCAGGGTCAGATCTGGATTTGTCATAGGCACCCCCGCGGTCGGTGTATCGAACCCTCTCCAACGTACGCCGATCTGGCGCGGCGGAGTGCGGCCGCGGCGGCGCACGGCAACGTTCGAGCATCGCCGGTACTAGCCGGGTCCGAGCGCCGTGGCAAACCCGCGGCAGCGCCCGGATCGGCCGTGTCGACGTACGCGCGCAGGCGTATATCGACCGGCTACGCGCGGCCGATGTCACGGTATGGTCTCCCGGCGCAGGCTGGTGCCCATGACATTCGCCATCGTCCTCGTCCCCCGCTCCGGCGCCGAGTGGGTCCGCTCCGTCCAGGCCGCCGAGCGGCAGGGCTACGCGACGATCCTGCTGCCGGACACCCTCGACACACCGTCGCCGTTCCCGGCACTGGCCGCCGCGGCCGCCGTCACCGATACCGTCCGGCTGCGCCCGAACGTGCTCGCCGGGCCGCTGCGCAACGCCGCCGCTACCATCCGGGAAACCGCGACGCTGCAACTGCTTTCGGACGGACGCTTCGAGCTCGGCATCGGCTCCGGCCGCCCCGGCGCGCAGGCCGAGGCCGAACGGCTCGGCATGCCTTGGGGTTCGGCGGCCGCCCGGCGGGCGCAGCTGGCCGACACCGTGGCCGCGGTCCGTGCCGCGGTCGATCCGGCGCCTGCGGTCACCGTCGCCGCCAGCGGGCCCCGAATGCTAGCCGCCGCAGCGGAATTCGCCGACCGCATTCTGCTCGCGGCGGGACCTCAGGTCACCGAGCCCGAGCTCGCCGACATGGTCCGCATCGTCGGCGACCACACCGACCGCCCGATTGCCTTCAGCCACCAACTGATCGGCATCGGCGACCGACTCCCCTACTGGACCAGCACCCGTCTCGGCCACACCGCCGACGCGTTGCGCGCGGCGGGTGCGGCGGGTGTGCTCGACGCCGACCCGGCCGCCGCCATCGACACGCTGGAGCGCCGCAGGGAAAAGTACGGCATCGATGAGGTGATCGTGCCCGGTGAGCTCGCGGACGCCTTCGCACCGGTGCTCGCGCACTGGTCGGCCTAGCGCCGCGCCGATCTGCTTGCCCGAGACGCGAAAAGGCCCGCCTCCCTGCGGAAGGCGGGCCTTTCGGTTGTTCTTACTCGCCGACGGCTTCGGCGGGGCCTTCGGTCGCGCCGGTCAGCACGACTTCGGGCTTCTCCTCGGACTTGTCGCCCTTGGTCAGCTTCGCCTTGCCGGTGAAGGTGAACCTGGCGTCCTCGCCGGAGCCTTCGCCGTCCCAGCCCTCGACGTCGACCACGATGGTCTGGCCCGCGCCGATCTCGCCGAAGAGGATCTTCTCCGACAGCTGGTCCTCGATCTCGCGCTGAATGGTGCGACGCAGCGGGCGGGCACCGAGCACGGGATCGAAACCGCGCTTGGCCAGCAGCGCCTTGCCCTGCTCGGTCAGCTCGATCTCCATATCCTTGTTCTTCAACTGCTTGGCGACGCGGCCGATCATCAGGTCCACCATCTGCACGATCTGATCGGTCGTGAGCTGGTGGAAGACGATGACGTCGTCGATGCGGTTGAGGAACTCGGGGCGGAAGTGCTTCTTCAGCTCGTCGTTGACCTTGAGCTTCATCCGCTCGTAGTTCGAGCCCTCGGCGTTGGACTGGGTGAAGCCCAGGCCGACCGCCTTGGAGATGTCGGAGGTGCCCAGGTTCGAGGTGAAGATCAGCACGGTGTTCTTGAAGTCGACCGTGCGACCCTGGCCGTCGGTGAGACGACCGTCCTCGAGGACCTGCAACAGGGTGTTGTAGATCTCCTGGTGTGCCTTCTCGATCTCGTCGAACAGCACGACGGAGAACGGCTTGCGGCGCACCTTCTCGGTGAGCTGGCCGCCCTCTTCGTAACCGACGTACCCGGGAGGGGCACCGAAGAGCCGCGACGCGGTGAAGCGGTCGTGGAACTCGCCCATATCGATCTGGATGAGCGCGTCGTCGTCGCCGAACAGGAAGTTCGCCAGCGCCTTGGACAGCTCGGTCTTACCGACACCGGACGGACCGGCGAAGATGAACGAGCCGGACGGACGCTTCGGATCCTTCAGGCCGGCGCGCGTGCGGCGGATCGCCTTGGAGACGGCCTTGACGGCGTCTTCCTGGCCGATGATCCGCTTGTGCAGCTCGTCCTCCATGCGGAGCAGCCGGGTGGTCTCCTCCTCGGTGAGCTTGAAGACGGGGATGCCGGTCCAGTTGGCCAGCACCTCCGCGATCTGCTCGTCGTCGACCTCGGCGACCACGTCGAGATCGCCGGAGCGCCACTGCTTTTCCCGCTCGGCGCGCTTGGCCACCAGCTGCTTTTCCTTGTCGCGCAGCCGCGCCGCCTTCTCGAAGTCCTGCGCGTCGATCGCGCTCTCCTTCTCCCGGCGCGCGTCGGCGATCTTGTCGTCGAATTCGCGCAGGTCCGGCGGGGCGGTCATACGACGGATGCGCATGCGCGCACCGGCCTCGTCGATCAGGTCGATCGCCTTGTCCGGCAGGAACCGGTCGTTGATGTAGCGGTCGGCCAGCGTCGCCGCGGCCACCAGCGCGCCGTCGGTGATGGACACCCGGTGGTGCGCCTCGTAGCGGTCGCGCAGACCCTTGAGGATGTTGATGGTGTGCTCGACCGTCGGCTCGCCGACCTGGACCGGCTGGAACCGGCGCTCCAGCGCGGCGTCCTTCTCGATGTACTTGCGGTACTCGTCGAGCGTGGTCGCGCCGATGGTCTGCAGCTCGCCACGGGCCAGCTTCGGCTTCAGGATCGAGGCCGCGTCGATCGCGCCCTCGGCGGCACCCGCACCCACGAGCGTGTGCAGCTCGTCGATGAACAGGATGATGTCGCCGCGGGTGTTGATCTCCTTGAGCACCTTCTTCAGGCGCTCTTCGAAGTCACCGCGGTAGCGGCTGCCCGCGACCAGCGAGCCCAGGTCCAGGGTGTAGAGCTGCTTGTCCTTCAGCGTCTCCGGCACCTCGCCGTTGACGATGGCCTGCGCCAGGCCCTCGACGACCGCGGTCTTACCGACACCGGGCTCGCCGATGAGGACGGGGTTGTTCTTGGTACGGCGGCTCAGCACCTGCATCACGCGCTCGATTTCCTTCGAGCGGCCGATGACGGGATCGAGCTTGCCCTCGAGCGCGGCCTGGGTCAGGTTGCGGCCGAACTGGTCGAGCACCAGCGAGGTGGACGGCGTGCCCGCCTCACCGCGGGAACCGGACTCGACCGGCTCCTTGCCCTGGTACCCGGACAGCAGCTGGATGACCTGCTGACGCACCCGGTTGAGATCGGCGCCCAGTTTCACGAGCACCTGCGCGGCGACGCCCTCACCCTCGCGGATGAGACCGAGCAGGATGTGCTCGGTGCCGATGTAGTTGTGGCCGAGCTGCAACGCCTCGCGCAGGCTCAGCTCCAAGACTTTCTTGGCCCGCGGGGTGAACGGGATGTGGCCGGACGGAGCCTGCTGGCCCTGACCGATGATCTCCTCCACCTGGCTGCGCACGCCCTCCAGCGAAATGCCGAGCGATTCCAGCGACTTGGCCGCGACACCCTCACCCTCGTGAATCAGCCCCAGCAGGATGTGCTCGGTGCCGATGTAGTTGTGGTTGAGCATCCGGGCCTCTTCCTGGGCCAGGACAACGACACGCCTCGCGCGGTCGGTGAACCTCTCGAACATCGCTCCCTCACTCTCCTGCTTCCGACATTCTGGCAACAGACGCCGCAGTGTGCTGTGTAACAACCGTGGGCGTCAGCCTGCCATGAAGCCCGGGGGTCGTGGCCCCCGACTCCACTCTAGTTGCCGGGGGATACTGCCGCCGCCAGTCCACCCTATTGGCGACCAGCGTCAGCACGGTCATTCACTCATAACGTGAGCGTTGCATGATTCGTTTCCCTCAAGGTTTTGCCCTCAGCGAACAGATCACGTCCCGCACTCGGACATCCCGGACTGCCCAACGGCTTCCGAGCGGGCCGCGATGATCTGGGCGCGGGCCCAGCACTCGGCGAGCGCGGTCAACTCGGCGATCTCAGCGTCGACGCCTCCTGTCGACGCGATCATCGACATACCCCGGCCGCACCGCGTTACACCAGTACGGCGCGCCCGGCACGCGCGCGCGAGGCGCACCGCCGAGACCATCGTAGGGTCGAGACCCGCGACGACCGCACGGTGTGCCTGCTCCTGCGGCACGTCGTACCCGGCGAGAATCCTGACCGAATCGCGGATCTCGATGACGGTTCGATGCAGCAGGAACCGGCTACGGCGGCTGCCGATCACCGGACCGGTGTAGACCACCTCCGGGCAGGTCGCGGTGAGGTCGGCCCACAGCGGGAGCAGCCGCTTGCGCGAGCGCGAGTGATTGTCGAGTTCGAGCCATTCGGCCGCGCGCAGCAGCACCGGTATCGCGACGAGCACCGCGAACAGCACCGCCTGCCACAGCAGCACATCCCGGTCGATGACCTGCTGAATCCGCGCGAAAACCGTATGCCTGCCCGCGATCTGATACACGGCGGCGATGGGCGCACAGGTGAACCCGGCGAACAGGATCACCAGAAAGACCAGTCCCGCCCCGAGCAATGCCAGGTCACGGGGGTCGGTACGGCCGCGCAGCTCGACCAGGCACACCTCGACGAGCAGCACCGCCATCCACCAGGTCAGCGGGAGCAACGACGCCCAGTAACCGACCGCGCCCCAGCCGACGTCCTGTTCGATCATCACCCCGGCCGCCCGCGCGTGCGCACCGCTGATCATGGTCGTCACCGCACAGCTCAGCCCGAGGCCGACCACCAGGTAGGGCGAGGTCGCGCGGCCGAGCACGGCGCGCAGCGTGAGCACGTTCACACCCGCCACCGCGATCATGACGGCCATCGCGAGCTGGAACTGCGTGGCCACCGACAGGCATCCACCGGAGAGCGTGTATACCCAGCCCTGCCACGTCGGCTCGCGCAGGGTCGCGGCGACCGCGAGACCCGCGAGCAACAGATTCGCCCGACGGGCGTAGACGGTCGCGTGGAAACCGACCATCCGGATACCCCACAGCACCCAGATACCGCACACCAGCGGCGCGGAGATCACCGTGGGCCACGACGATGTCATGTCGGTCATTCGCCGAACAGTTCGCGGCGAAACCGCGAGCCCGCGGGCGCCGACCTGGCCTCGGACATGATCAACGACGCGAACAATTCCGCCTGACGTTCGGCGCCGTCGTCGTAGTCGCTGCGCGCGAGCACCCGCACCACCGTTGCCGGGTCGACGCTCGGAAACAGCGTCCGGATGTTCGCGTGCTGTGCGCCGCTCGGCCTGCCGTCGCGGTGCCCGAGCAGCAGGTGACCGATCTCGTGCAGCACGATGTGGTCGCCGTGATAGTCGGAAATGGTTGCGTCGTAGGCGATCACCACGTCCTCGGCGCGCTCCAGCAGCAGCCCGCACGGCAGGTCTTCGGCGGCGACGCCGCGCAGCGGCACCAGCTGTATGCGCGTTCCGGTCCGCGCCGCGATCTGCCCGACGAAATCCGCCAGCCGCCACGGCTGCGGCACGGTGAGCGTCGCGAACAGCTCGCGCACCGCGTCGGCGTGCGGGTCACGACGCGGCCGAAACCTCATCCCACCTGCGAACCCTATGCGCCGCAAGGAAACTCCCGAACTCGGCGGCCAGGCATGGACATGTCCGGTCAGGCTACCGCACCCGTGCGGGGCAACCAACGGACGCGATGGGCACCCACCGCCTCGACCCGACCGCCGAGTCCGCGGCTAGCCGGTGAACGGCGGGATGAACTCGCACGGCACCGGCACGGGGTGCGCCGGGTCGAGCGCGTTCAGCACGTACGCCGCGGCGCGCGGGCTGCCCGCGATGCCCGCGTGCTCGGAGAGGTCCTGCGAACAACCTTCCTGCACCACGATATTCGTGGCGTTCGGCGCGGGTACCAGTCCGACGGTGTACGGCACGACGAGCTCGTCGAGGCTGGACGCGATGTTGACGTAGGTGACATTCGGGTCGTAGACGCCGTCGGCGTTCAACGCGAGCAGGAAGTCCGAGCCGTGCAGCACCTGCCGGCAAGCCTGGCACAGGGATCCGGCAACGGCGTCGAATGCCGGACCCGCGCCAAGGCGCTTGCTGAAGGCCGCGATGTCCCCGGCGGCGAGCAGGTTCGTGCCGAGCCACGGCGGCGCGATGGCGACCATCTTGTCTACCGTGGCCGCACCGCCGAGACGTTTGATGTAGTAGTTGCCGACGAGGTTGCCCTGCGAGTGCCCGATGAGGTCGACCCGCTGCGCGCCGGTCGCGGCGAGCACCCGATCGACGAAGGCGGCCAACTGCGCTCCGCTCTGTTCGATCGGCCGCATCCCGCCGACGGCGGAGATCGGCCACGGCAGGTCGTAGGCCCCGTAGGTCAGCGCGTACACGCAGTAGCCCTGATTGGCCAGCAGCGGGGCGTACACGCCCCAATTCGTCTGCGCGCCACCGCCGGTGCCGTGCGCCAGCACGACGGGGTTGGGATGGGCGGCGCTCGGGCGACAGGACCAGTCATTGCTACCCGGTAGCGAACCGCCGGGATTCAGCAGCTCGTTCGGAATCCCCGCGAAAAAGTTGTAATCGACCGGATAGTCGGCGCGGGCGGGGCTCGCGGTGACCGCGCACAGCGCGGCGAGCAGGACGATGAGTAACGAAAAGCCGGGAACATGCCGCACGATGGCCTCCAATACTAGAACGCGTTCCAGAAATTACCGCAGAAGTGTCTGAGTCGGGCCGACTCGGGAAAGTTTCGGGCGGCCGGGCCACCCAGCACCGCCGCCACCGGAATCCTTGCGGTCAGGCCGCCGCAACGCCGGTAAAGTTCCGTGGCGACGGCGATCGCTCGGCGCCGACGTTCGATTGCGGCACGGCGTTCGCGCAGGCAGGGATGGTGCGATTCAGACAGCCGGAGCCGGCGACGAGCCGAGACCCGCTGGCGCAGTACGCCGTTCAGCTCGCCCCGAGCTCGTGCGGCGAATTGGCGTGGGACGCGACCGGTCGGTGCCGCCGCGTCCGCCGAGGACGTCGCGGGCGAGATCGCCCGCTCCACCCTTCTGGCGAAACGATGGATCCGGCGCGCAAAGCCGTTGCCGCCGAACCATTCGCGGTACGGCAACGACCCCGTCACCCGGGCCGACCCGAGGTCGCGCGGATGACGGGGTCGTCGAATTCGTTGCGGCGGTTGGCCGCGGACTAGCGGTGGGCCGCGAGGCCCGGGTGGCCGGGGAACTGCGCGGGCGCGGGCTGCGCGGCGGTCGCCACCGCGCCCACCGCGGCGGTCGCCTTGCCGTGCTGGATGCCCGCGACGAACAGCGCGCCGCAGAGCGCCAGGAAGGCCAGTGTGTGCAGCACCGCGCGGACGATGTTGCAACGGACCCAGACGGCTTCGAAATCGGCACGGACCGCGGCCAGGTCGGCGATCTGGCCGACGTCACCCGCTGCGGCGAGCTGGTCGTTCAATGGCACGTTCAGACCGGAGGTGACCGCGAACGCGATCACGTTGAGCACCAAGCCGATACCGACCCAGACCAGCACGGCGCGCTGCTCTCTGCCCAGGTGCAGCAGCGCCGCCAGGATCGAGAAGCCGACGGTGCCGAGGAAACCGATCATGAAGACCGGGTTGATGATGACCACGTTGATCTTCTGCATCACATCGATCATCGTGCGGTCGTCGGCGCGGTTCAGCGCGGGCATCACCGAGTTCGCGTAGCCGTAGAACAGGCCGGCGATCAGGCCGGTGGCCAGCGTGGCCACCACCAAGGCGAACAGACGTGTGGCGGTCATTTTTCCTCCAGTGCGAAACCCTGACCGACGCCCTCATCGCCTCGGTTCATGGTTTTCAGTCAAGCCGGTTCGTCAAGGGCTTTCCATGGTCGAGACGCTCGGCTGACCAATCAATCGTCTACGGGAGGCTCACAGGTCGCGGTCGGAGATCAGACCGCTCTGAATCGCCAGAAACGCCAGGCGGACCCGCTTCGCGTTCTGCGGCAGGTCTTCCACCCCGAATTTGCCGAACAGCACCCGCAGATGGGTCTTGATCGCGTCGACGCTGAGGAACAGCTCCTCGGCGATCTGCTGATTCGAGGCGGGCGTGGCGAAGGCGGCGCCGTTCTTGTAGGGCCGGCACAGTGCGATCAGCACCGAGCGCTGGGTATCGGTGAGCTGACTGGTGGTCGGGGTGGAACCGGTCGAGGTCCGGGTGATGTCGTCGGCGACACCGCCGAAATCGTGGAACGACACCCGGGAGGTGCCGACCCGGATCACGTCGCCCGCCATCAGCCTGCGCCTGCCGACCAGTCGGTCGCCGTTGACGAAAGTGCCGTTGCGCGAAAGGCCGTCGTCCACGATGGTCCACTGGGCGCCGAGATATTCGATCGCGGCGTGCAACCGGGACACCTCCGCGTCCCAGGACAGGGCCAGGTCGGCCTGCGGGGAGCGGCCGATCGTGACGCGTTCGCGCTCGGGGGTCAGCATGAACTCCTGCTGGCGGCCCGTGTCGTCTTGGAAACGCAAAAATGATCCGACGAATCCAGTCACTGCGCCGATACCTCGCCTCTCCCTACCGCCAGTGACCGTTGCACGATATCCATGGTGCCGCGTCCTGGAACTACGAGCAAGATCGCGCCGCGCGCCGCGTGGGACAGCGTGTCCCCCGCGGTGCGGCAATATCCACTGCCTATGAACGAGCGACGGGCCGCAACCGCTAAATACAAGACCGCCGCCCCGACGTCGCACGATTCGCGGGGGCGGCGGTGTGAAAAATACGAAACTAACCCTTGGCGGCCTTGTTGTACGCGTCGGTGATGTCGGCGGAGATACGGCCCCGCGCGGACACCTTGTGCCCATTCCGACGTGCCCATTCACGAATTGCCGCGCTTTGTTCCCGGTCGATCGAGACCCGGCTCTTCGGGGCGCCCGTCGCGGTGGTGGCGGCCTTGACCCGGCGCCTGCCACTCACCCGGCGAGCGCTCGAAACCCACTCCTCCAGCCCGTCGCGCAGCTTCGCGGCATTTGCCGCGGACAGGTCGATCTCGTACGACACACCGTCGATCGCGAACTCGATGGTCTCGTCCGCGATGGACTCACCATCGACATCGTCGATCAGGCTAACGGTGACCTTCTTTGCCATGAGATGAACGTCCTCTCGAAATCGTGCGACCCGCATACTAGGCCGATTACCCGAGGCAAGAATACCTCGAATTCCCAAATTTCCAAGACGAGGCCGAGATTTTGCAATCAGCCCGTCAGCGAGTGACCGGTCGCACAATTGGGAACAGTATTGTTTCCCGGATTCCGAGACCCGTCAACGCCATCAAGAGTCGATCGATTCCCATACCGGTACCGGTCGTCGGCGGCATCCCGTGCTCCATCGCGGCAAGGAAGTCCTCGTCCAACGCCATGGCCTCATCGTCGCCTTGCGCGGCCAACCTGGCTTGATCCACGAAGCGCTCGCGCTGGATCACCGGATCGACCAACTCCGAATAGCCAGTAGCCAACTCGAAGCCACGGACATACAGATCCCACTTCTCCGTGACACCGGCGGTGGATCGATGCTGCCTGGTGAGCGGTGATGTCTCCACCGGGAAGTCACGCACGAAAGTCGGCGCGTACAGCTTGTCGCCGTACTGGTGTTCCCACAGTTCCTCGACAAGTTTGCCGTGCCCATAGCCCTTGTCCTCGGGAATTTCCAGACCGACCCGATCGGCAAGCGCGCGCAATTCGGCTATCGACGTTTCCGGTGTCACGGAGACGCCGAGGGCGTCTGAGAGAGACGGGTACATCTCGACCGTCGCCCACTCACCGCGCAGGTCGTATTCCGTGCCGTCGGCCAGTGTCACCACCTGGGTGCCGAACACCTCCTGGGCGACTTCCTGCACCAATTCCCGGGTCATCCGCGCGGAGTCGTCGTAGGTTCCGTACGCCTGGTACGTTTCCAGCATCGCGAACTCGGGGGAATGCGTGGAGTCCGAACCCTCGTTACGGAAGTTCCGGTTGATCTCGAAGACCTGCTCGAGCCCGCCGACCACGCAGCGCTTCAGGAACAGTTCCGGCGCGATACGCAGGTAGAGATCGATATCGAGCGCATTGGAATGGGTGACGAACGGGCGCGCGGCCGCGCCGCCGTGCAGCGTCTGCAGCATCGGCGTCTCCACCTCGAGGAAACCGCGGCGCTCCAGCGCGTTACGCAGCGCCCGCACCACCGCGATCCTGGTACGCGCCATTTCCCTGGCCTCGGGACGCACGATCAGGTCGACATAGCGCTGCCGGACCCGCGACTCCTCGTTCATCTCCTTGTGCGCCACCGGCAACGGCCGCAGCGCCTTGGCCGCCATGAACCAGGAATCGGCCATGACGCTCAATTCACCGGTTCGCGAGGAGATCACCTCGCCGTGCACGAAAACGAAGTCACCGAGGTCGACGTCGGCCTTCCAGGCCGCGAGCGCGTCGGCGCCGACACCGTTGAGGCTGATCATCGCCTGCAGCTTGGTGCCGTCGCCCTCCTGCAGCGTCGCAAAACACAGTTTGCCGGTATTTCGCATGAATATGACGCGTCCGGCGACACCGGCCTGCAGCCCGGTCTGGGTGTCGGGGGCGAGATCGGGATATGCCGCGCGAATTTCGGCGAGGGTATGCGTGCGCGGTACCACCACGGGATACGCGTCACCACCCGCGGCGAGCAACCGCTCCCGCTTCTCCTTACGAATCCGGATCTGCTCGGGGGCGTCGTCGGCGTCGGGCGCCGCGGCGGGCCGCGAATCCGATGCGGGATCGCTGGAGGGGGAAGTGTTGGCAGTGCTCACATCCAACAACCCTAGCGTGCATCGGAAATCCTTTCGCGCGCCGCCCGCCCGCCGCCGGATACGATACGAGCGGCGCGCGAGTCCCCGGCCGCCTACCCGCGCCGCGACCGCGCGCCACGCTATCGGATCCGCCCGATTCGCCCGCCGGATTTGCCTGGTACCGCGTCGCCCGAAATAGCCGTCGGTTTGCAGCGAGCAGCCAAAGTCCTTGGCCGCCCGGATCTTTCGAGCTGGAAGGGATAACTGGCAATTACAGCGAGGCCAGCGCGGCGACCTCGCGGGCGAAGTGCGGCGCGCGCATTCCGATGTGCAACAGCCCCGCCGCCTTCAGCGCGTGGAAACCGCCGACCAGGTCGGTGGCCCTGCGCAGCCCGAGTTGCTGTAGCGATGCCGCGGCAAGACTCGAGGTATAGCCCTCCGAGCAGACGATGATCCATTCGATCTCGTGCTCCGTGGCCAATGCCAGTCGCGCGGAACTGGACGGATCGAGCCGCCATTCCAGCACATTCCGCTCGATCACCAGCGCACCGGGCAAGGCGCCCTCGCGCACCCGCTGCGCCTGCGGCCTGATGTCGACCAGAATCGCGCCACGGGCGAGCGCCTTCGGCAATTCGAAGGCATAGATCCGGGTCAGTTGCGCCCGGGCGTGCTCGAGCATCTGATCGATAGTCAAATGTTCCATTACATGTCACCTTCGGGCTGGTCGGTGAGAACGGTTCTGGAGCGCCGCAGGGTGCCGTGGCCGGTGACCTCGTAATAGGACATGGCGGTGAGCGGCGGTGAATACGCGTGCACGCTGAGCGTCGGTTCGAGCAGTGCGGGATCCGCCGCAGCGGTTCCCGCGGCACTGGTCACGGATTGGGCGGGGGCACGCATCACGTCGTGCACCCAGCCGATCGGAAACGACGCCTGATCGCCCGCGGTGAGAATGCGGCGGCGCAGTTCGGTGCCGTTCCAGCGATATTCCGAAAGCGCGCCACTGAGCACGGTCAACGCGCCGAGCGAGCCGGCGTGATCGTGCAGTTCGGTGGATTTCCCCGGCGTCCAGCTGATCAGCCAGACATCGACCTCGTCATCGGCGAGCAGCCGGGCCGCCCAGCGTTCCTCGGCAGGCCAGACGCCATTGGCGGGCAACAGGTGGTCGTATCGACCGGCCAGCACGTCTTCGGCGCCTTCGTCGGTCAACCGCAACAGGTCGGCGGGACGAAGGCGCGTGGGTAATGCGGAAGCCACGGCACGATCAAGCGGCGGGGTAGCCGAAAAGTCGTCACGTGCGGAGGAAAGGGAAAGAACAGAAGAACGCATGAGCGAATCTCCAGGAGTTGTGAACGGTCGAGGGCGGGTGGTCAGCCTCGATCGGTCGAGGCCAGGTCAGCCTCGACAACACTCCTGAGTGCGCACGCGGAAATACACAGCGGTGAGTGTATCAGCACCGGACGCGGGCGCGCCAAGCCCGCGTCGGTGCGACGAACCCGACACCACGAAACTCAGCCCACACCCTTGCGGCGTTGGTTGCGCTCGTATACGAGGCGCAAGCCGGTCAGCGTGAGATAGGGGTCGTGATCTTCGATGGTCTCCGATTCCGGAACGATCAACGGCGCGGTCGGGCCGGTCGCCACCACCGCCACATCATCGCCTGCGAAGGCCTCGAACTCGTCGCGAATCCGGTCCACCAGTCCGTCGACCATCCCGGCGAATCCGAACACCGCCGCGGACTGCATGCATTCCATGCTGTTCTTACCGACCACCGAACGCGGCCTGGCCAGCTCGACCCGGCGCATAGCGGTGCGCTCGACAACGGCCTCCATCGAAATCTCCACGCCGGGCGCGATGATGCCGCCCAGGAACTCACCTTTACCGGAGACCAGATCGACACAGATGGCCGCGCCGAAATCGACGACGATCGTCGGCGACGAATAATGCTGATAGGCGGCCAGGCAGTTCACGATCCGGTCCGCGCCCACCTCTTTCGGGTTGTCCACCAGCAGCGGAATACCCGTGCGCACACCGGGTTCCACCAGCACGTGCGGCACGTGCGCCCAATACTGGGTCAGCATCGTGCGTAGTTCCCGCAGCACCGGCGGCACCGTGGACAGCGCGGAAACTCCGACCACCTCGTCCAGCTGCGCGCCGACCAGGCCACGCACCTGCATGGCGAATTCATCGGCGCTCAGTAACGGATTGGTGTGGATCCGCCAGTGCCGCACCAGTTTCGAATGCGCACCGCTGCCCGAGAAAAGCCCGAGCACAATATGGGTATTGCGGACGTCGATCGTCAGCAGCATCGGATGCCCGCCGGTTGCTCAGCCGGCGAAGGACAGCGAGCGCGGCGAGGTCAGCCCCGAACCCGCGGGCGCGTGCGCGGGATCCGAACCGAGTTCGACCTGACGATTACGCTCGTCCACGAAAACGACCTTCGGATCGTATTCCGCGATTTCCTGTTCATTCATCTGGCCATAGGCGATCAGAATGACCAGATCGCCCGGGTGCACCAGATGGGCGGCGGCGCCGTTGATTCCGATCACGCCGGAACCGCGTTCACCCGCGATGACATAGGTCTCCAGGCGGGCGCCGTTATTGATGTCGACGATGCAGACCTGCTCGCCCTCGAGCAGATCGGCGGCATCGAGCAGGTCCTGGTCGACCGTGACCGAACCGACGTAGTGCAGGTCGGCGTGGGTCACCGTGGCGCGGTGGATCTTCGACTTCATCATGGTGCGCAGCATGGCGTCGCCCTTTCGTTGGTGCGGCTCAGGCGGGCTGGGAGGTGCGGGTATCGGAAACGTTGGGGTGGCCGTCGATCGGGGCACCGAGGGTGACGGCGACATTGTCGATCAGCCGGGTCCGGCCGACCCTGGCGGCGACGAGCAGCCGGGCGTTGCCGGTCGCTGGGGCGGATTCCAGGTTGGCCGAACGCAATTCGAGATAGTCGACCTCGATGCCGGACGCGGCGTCGAGCACCTGACGGGCCGCGGCGAGCACCGCATCGGCGCCGAGACCGCCCGCATGCTTGCCCGCCGCCAGCGCGGCCGACAGCGCCAGCGCCGATTCCCGTTGTGCCGCATCGAGAAAGCGGTTCCGCGAGGACATGGCCAGGCCGTCCGGCTCGCGCACGGTCACCACCGGCTTGATCCGGACGTCGAAATTCAAGTCCCGGACCAGCTGGCGGATCAGCGTCAACTGCTGATAGTCCTTCTCGCCGAAATACACCTCGGTCGGCCTGGCGATCTGCAGCAACTTCGCGACCACGGTCAGCATGCCCGCGAAATGCGTTGGCCTGCTGGCGCCTTCGAGCTCCGCGCCGATCGGCCCCGGCTGCACGGTGGTGCGCGGGCCGTCCGGATACATGTCGGACACGCTCGGCGCGAACACCAACTCGACACCCTCGGCGCGCAACAGCGCCACATCGGCGTCCAAGGTGCGCGGGTATTTGTCCAGGTCCTCGTTCGCGCCGAACTGCAGCGGATTGACGAAGATCGAGACGATCACGACCTGATTGGTCTTCTTGGCCTGGCGCACGATCTCCAGATGGCCCTCGTGCAGCGCGCCCATCGTCGGCACCAGCGCGACGGTGCGGCCGACCCCGCGCAGCGCGTTGCACACCTGGGTGATCACGGCGGGATCGTGGTGCACGGTCAGCTCGCCCGGCTTGAAGGCGCCACGTAATTTCGGATCGAACATCAGCGCCCCTTCAGCAGCTCGATGACAGCGGGATTCGTACCTGCGCGTTCGGCGGTGCGCAGCGACAACGCGCGATAGCCCTCGGCCAAGCGCGGATCGACGGCTTCCAGCGCGCGCAAATGCGCGGCCACCGCCGCGGCGTCGCCCCGCGCGACCGGACCGGTCAACGCGGACTGGCCGCGGCGCAACGCGTTGTCCAACGCGGCCGACGCCAACGGGGCCAGCAACCGCTCGGCCAGCCCGTTCGGCTGATCGTCGACCACCTGCTGCCCGAGCAGACCCGGCCCGGACAGCGCGACCCGCAACGCGGCCACCGCGTCCACGATCACCGTGACCAGGTGATTACTGCCGTGCGCGAGCGCGGCGTGATACAGCGCGCGGTGCTCCTCGGGCACCCGCACCGGCTCCCCGCCCATCTCGATCACCAGCGCCTGCGCGATCGCATAGCCGATCTCATCAGCGGCCGTGATACCGAAACAGGCATTGCCGAGCCGGGAAATGTCCTCGTCGTGGCCGGTGAAGGTCATCGCGGGATGAATCGCCAGCGGCAGCGCACCCGAGTCCGTCAGCGGAGCGAGCACGGCGATCCCGTTCGCACCCGAGGTATGCGCCACAATCGTGCCCGGCCGCACCGCGCGCGCCGAGGCCAAACCGCGCACCAAACCCGCCAACTCGGTATCGGGCACCGCGAGCAGCAACAACTCGCTGCGTTTGGCTACATCCTCGACCGGCAGAATCTCCGAATCCGGCAGCCGGGTACGCGCCCGATGCACCGAAGCATCGGAAATAGCGCAGGCACCGAACACCACATGCCCGGCCCGCTCCAACGCGACACCCAACGCCGAGCCGACCCGGCCCGCCGAAACAATGCCTACCGTGAGACGCGCGGGAGCAGGGTCATAACTCGAAGGCGCGCCGTCAGAATTAACGCTTCTCGAGGTCAACGTTGTCCTCTCGATGTCGTTCCAGTCCCGCCGAGCGGGTACCGGACGTTTCGCCATCGAGAATATCGGCCCCGGGTTTCCCGACGCCACGCCCCCAGCCAGTGATGTTCGACGCAGTGTTGTTGGCCGCGCGGGCGCGGCGTGGTTCGCGGCCCCTTTTGTCTCGTGGCTCAGCTGTCGAGACTCGCGCCTGCGGCGCATGCGCTTCGACAGCTGAGCCACGAGACGGCCGCGAACCGAGTCGCTCGTAAGACTCGCTCCGTCTCGGGGGCGTTATGCGGGAAAGTCGGCGGCAAAGTTCATGGACGCCGGTGGCATGGGGCCGAGTCATGGCACCTTCGACGCATGCGCTTCAACCGGTGAGACACAAGCGGCCGCGAACGGGTGTGCCGTTGTGGGGCGGACGCCTGGTGAGCATTGCGCGCGTGGGCGGGGATTGATCGCAGGCGTATTTCTGCCGTACGGATGCTAGGCAGGGTGGGGGCGGCTCACTTCGTTGTGGCGCGGCGGGGAGTCGACTTGCTCGCGGGCGGGGCTGGCTGGTGCTAGTGGGTTTCGCGGCTTTGTTCCTCCGATTGGAGGTTGGCCATGATTTCCGCGACGGAGAGGCGGCGTTCGGGGGTGCCGGAGTCGGTGTCGGGGTCGGCGCGGCGGCGTCGGCGGGAGCTGGCGGTGCCTGCCGGGGAGGGGGACGTGGTGGGCCAGGCGGAGGGGCGAGTCGACGGTGTAGACGCGATCGGCCATGGGGTCGGGGTTGGCTTGGACTCGGGGGCCGGCTCGGGGTCGGGTTCGGGGGTGGGCTGGATGACGGGGCCCTCGGTGAAGGCGTCGGCCCAGCCGGACGATGCGGCCGCCGAATCCTGGCCCCAGCCGGACGATGCGGGTGCCGAATCCTGGTCGCCGTGGTCGATGTCGGTGATCTCGGCGTCGCTCTCGTCGTCGTAGGAGACCACGGAGGTCTCCGCGGTGACCGGATCGTCGAAGGGACTGGCGAAGGCGGGCGCCTCGGGATGATCGGGGGTGAACACCGGTGTCACGCTGCTGCGCGGTTGCTGGTCGGGACCGTAGGACCAGACGCCGGCATTCGTGGAGCTATTGTTCGCCGGGTCGCCGACCGCGCTGGTCAGCTCCTGGATCCTGGTGGCGTCGGCCCGCAACGCCGGACGATCTACCAGCAGATCACCGTCGAAAAGCCGCTGCAGGCTCTGCCGGAGCACGGTGAGTTCGGCGCGCAGCGCGGCCAATTCGGCGGCGTCCGCCCCGACTTCCTCGCGCACTCGGGCCTCGAGGCCGAGTTCGAATTCGCGGCGCGCGGTGACCTCGCGCTCGAGCTGCAATTCGTAGACCGTCTGCAGATCGCGCACCTTGGCCTTGTCGATCGTGGCTTCCTTGCGGTACTTCGTCGCGGCCAACGCGCCGATGACGGCCGCCCACAGGGCCGCGACCAGACCGATCCTTACATATTGCAGGCTGTTACTGAAGATCAGGAAAACGCTGGCAACCAGCCCGAGAAGGATCAACACGCCGATGAACAATTTTCCCGCGTCTTCCCGCCGGCGACGGGAAGTGCTGGTACGGGAGGGTGAAACCATGCACGCCAGGGTAGCTTGATCGTCTCGCCGCGCCCACAGTCTGCCGCGGTGATTCCGCCAATAATATTTGCTAAGTAGTTGCGGGATCGTCGGTCGGGTCCTCGGGAGCCCGGCAGCAATACTCAAGCCACAGGGCCGCAGCAACCAAAGCCACCCCCGCCAGCATCCCGACGATCGCGCCCGGGCTGTCCGCGGCGGCCGCGCCGAGGGTGCCGCGCTGCGGGAAGACCCAGCAGAGGAAGCCGAGCCACACGCCAGCCGCGATCGACCCCACCTGCAACGAGGCCTTGGCCAGCGCGACCGCGCGGGCGGCGGTGATCGGATGCAGCTGATTCCTGCCGTTGCCGAGATCGTTGGCGCTGACCCTGGATCGGATCACGAACGCCAGCACCGCCTCGATCGCGGCGACCGGGTACAGCGAGGCGCCCGCGAAGATCGAGATCGGCGGAAAACTGTTGTAGGCCATCCGCGTCGCGATCCACGCGACGATCGCGGCGATCACCACGTTCGCCACCAGGTCCAGGACGCGCGTCGGCTTCAGCTTCATCTGACCGGTCCCTCGGCGGTCAGGTCGAACTCGGTCCGGTGCACGCCCGCACGGTCGGCGGCGGGCAGCGCGGCGAGTAGATCGGCGACCGCTCTGGTGGTGCCGTCCACCTCGAGCGCGGCGGCCGGTTCCAGCGCCAGCCAGGGCATCAGAACAAAGGCGCGCCGGTGCGCCTGCGGGTGCGGCAGCGTGAGCACCGGGTCGGCACTCGAACACGGCACCAGCTCGGCACCGCGGCGCTCGGCGCACCAGACCACATCGACATCGAGGGTCCGCGGCCCCCACCGCACCTCACGGACCCGCTCGGCCGCCTGCTCGAGCGCCTGTCCACGGTGCAGCCAGTCCGAACAGTCCAGCTCCGGATCCTCGACCACGACAACGGCATTGAGATAGTCGTCCTGCTCGACGCCGCCCCACGGCGCGGTGGAGTAGACCGGCGACACCGCGACGACCCGATCCCCGAAGCCGTGCACCACGCTGCGCAGGTGGGCGAGCCGGTCGCCCAGATTCGAACCGATGGACAGCACGGCGCGGCTCATTCCCGCCGCTCCTCGCGGTACCGGGTGGCGACGACCCGGACGTCGGCGAAGGTGTGCGCAATGGGCGCGGACGGCTTGTGCACCACCGCCTCGACCGCGGTGACCCGCGGGTCGGTCATCACGTCATCGGCGATCTCGGACACCACGGTCTCGATGAGGTTGCGGGGCGGACCCTCGATGATGCGCACGGCATTGTCGGCCAGTTCGCCGTAGTGCACGGTGTCGGCGATGTCGTCGGTGGCGACGGCACGCGCGAAATCCAGCCACACGGTCAGGTCGACGACGAACTCCTGGCCGTCGCGCCGCTCGTGCTCGAACACGCCGTGGTAGCCGAACGCGCGCAGGCCGCGCAGTTCGATCCGGTGCGCACCGCGCCCGATCGAGATGTCCTGCTGGGCCGCCGAACGCTCGGCACCGGTCCGGGTTCCACTCATCGCTGCGCTCCTAGCGAGCTCGGTCCGTGCGCGCGTGCCGCGGCCGCGCGCTGCCAGGCGTCGGTGACGGTGATGGCGTCCAGCGAGGCGCGCACGTCGTGCACGCGCACCCCCCAGGCCCCGTGCAGGGCGGCCAGCGCCGAGATGGTCGCCGTGGCGCTCTCGCGGCCGTCCGGCGGGCGCGGGCCCGAGGCATCGGCGAGCAGCGCGCCGAGGAAGCGCTTGCGCGAGGCGCCGATCAGCACCGGCAGACCGGCGTCGACCAGCTCCGGGAGCGCGGCGAGCAGGGCCCAGTTGTGCTCGGCGTTCTTGGCGAAGCCGAGGCCGGGGTCGAGGATCAGCCGGGCCGGGTCGACCCCCGCCGCGACCGCGAGCTCGACCTGGCCGTGCAGTTCGGCGCGCACCTCGGCGACCACGTCGTCGTAGTGATCGGCCGGGCCGGTGTGCCGGTAGTCGGCGCCCGCGCGCCAGTGCATGAGAATCCACGGAACCTCAGCCGCGGCAACGACTTTCACCATGCCGGGGTCGGCGCGACCGCCGGACACGTCGTTCACCACCGAGACACCGGCGGCCAGCGCGGCCTCGGCCACCCCGGCACGCATGGTGTCGACGCTGGTCGGCACGCCCGCGGCGACCAGGCCGCGGATCACCGGAACCACCCGCGCCGCTTCGGTTTCCGGGTCGACCCGGATCGCGCCGGGCCGGGTCGATTCGCCGCCGACGTCGATGATGTCCGCGCCCGCCGCGTACAGCTCGACGCCGTGCGCGATCGCGAGCTCGGGATCCAGATAGCGCCCGCCGTCGGAGAACGAGTCGCTGGTGACGTTGACGACGCCCATCACCACGCAGCGGCGACCGTCGCGCGCGAAATTCATGACGCCGCCCCGCGGCGCGGACACGACGTCGCGATGCGCACCGCCCCGCGGCGCCGACCCTCGCGCGCGATCATCCGGGTGTCGCTCACTTCCGCAGGATGAGGTCGAGTGCCTCGGCACGCGACGACGGACTCGACTGGAGCAGACCGCGCACCGCGGAGGTGGTGGTGCTCGCGCCGGGCTTGCGGATCCCGCGCATCGCCATGCATAGATGCTCGGCCTCGACCACCACGATCGCGCCGCGCGGGTCCAGCTTGCGCATGACGGCGTCGGCGATCTGGCTGGTCAGTCGCTCCTGGACCTGCGGCCGCTTGGCATACAGGTCGACCACCCTGGCGAGCTTGGACAGGCCGGTCACCCGGCCGTGCTTGCCGGGGATGTAGCCGACGTGCGCGACGCCGTGGAACGAGACCAGGTGATGTTCACAGGTGGAGTACATGGGGATGTCACGAACCAGCACCAGCTCCTGATGCCCCTCGTCGAACGTGGTGTTCAGTACCGCGTCCGGCTCGACGTAGAGTCCGGCGAACATCTCGCGATAGGCGCGCGCGACCCGGGCGGGAGTGTCGAGCAGTCCCGGCCGATCGGGGTCCTCGCCGACGGCGATCAGCAACTCCCGGACCGCGGCCTCGGCTCTGGCCTGATCGAACGGTTTACCTGTCTCGAGCGCGACCAGCTCGGCCCCGGTCACACCGTTGGCCGACCCGTTTCCGGCCGTGCCGTCCGCACCGGCGAGCGCGGGACCGCCGAGGTGATTGTTGGCCGACAATCGAGGACACCTCCAAAATCTCGGATGCCGGCAATCATTCGGCACCCCGGTGATCGAGCCTAATCGGCACCGCTCTCGACGAGCGCGACAGGCCCGGAGACGACAGCTCGCCCGGCCGGGTGGCCGGGCGATGCCGCCCGTGGGTCAGTGCCGACCGTTCGGTCCATCCCACTCGTTGCTCTCGCCCTCACCGTTCTGGTTCGGGCGGCCCTGCTCGTCGTAGCCGGGGCGTTCGCCGTAGTTACCGCGCCGGTCGTAGCCGTCCTGCGGGCCGCCCTGGGGCGCCCACTGCTGGTGACCACCGCGCTGCGGCTGTTCGGTCCAGCCGCTCGGCTGGCCGGGCTGCTGCTCGTCGCGCGGCGGCCAACCGGGCGCCGACCAACCGGCCGGGGCGCCGTAGTCCGGACGTGAGCCGTGCGTGCCACCGCGCTGCGGGTAGCCCGGGGCGGGCGCCTGCGGCAGCGGGTATCCGGTCGCGGGCGGTGCCGGGTAGCCACCGTACTGCGGCTGGGCGTTGTAGCCGCCCTCCTCCGGATAACCGTTGGCGGGCTGGCCTTCCCTGGCCGCGCCCGCGGGCAGCGGCGCGGGCACCTGCTCCGGCGGCGGCCACGGCTCGCCACGCTCGATGGCCAGCTCGCCCGGGGTCTTCACCGGCGGCTTGTTGGACGGAACGCGGTCACCGAAGTCGTTGAACGCGGTGATCCTCGGCCGCTTCTCCACGGTGGCCAGCAGCGTCTCGAGTTCCTTGCGGTGCAGGGTCTCCCGCTCGAGCAGCGCCGTCGCCAGCACGTCGAGCACGTCGCGGTACTCGTTGAGGATGGCCCACGCCTCGGTGTGCGCGGCCTCGATCAGGTTGCGCACCTCTTCGTCGATGGCGCCGGCGACCTCGTGCGAGTAGTCCGAGCTCTGGCCCATCGAACGGCCGAGGAACGGATCGCCCGCCTCCTGGCCGTAGCGCACCGCGCCGAGGCGCGCGCTCATGCCGTACTCGGTGACCATCGCGCGGGCGATCTTGGTGGCCTGGTCGATGTCGGAGGAGGCGCCGGTGGTCGGCTCGTGGAACACCAGTTCCTCGGCCGCGCGGCCGCCCATCGCCATCACCAGGCGGGCGATCATCTCCGAACGGGTCATCAGACCCTTGTCGTCCTCGGGCACCGTCATGGCGTGTCCGCCGGTGCGGCCGCGAGCCAGGATGGTCACCTTGTAGACGGGCTCGATGTCGGGCATCGCCCAGGCGGCCAGGGTGTGCCCGCCCTCGTGGTACGCGGTGATCTTCTTCTCGTGCTCGCTGATGATCCGGCTCTTGCGGCGCGGACCGCCGACCACCCGGTCCACCGACTCCTCGAGCGATTCGCCCGTGATGACGGCACCGTTCTCGCGCGCGGTGAGCAGCGCGGCCTCGTTGATGACGTTGGCCAGGTCGGCGCCGGACATGCCGACCGTGCGCTTGGCCAGGCCGTCGAGGTCGGCGTCGGGCGAGATCGGCTTGCCCTGCGAGTGCACCCGCAGAATCGCGCGCCGACCGGCCAGGTCGGGGTTGCCGACCGGGATCTGCCGGTCGAAACGGCCGGGACGCAGCAGCGCCGGGTCCAGGATGTCGGGCCGGTTGGTCGCGGCGATCAGGATGACGCCGGTGCGGTCGCCGAAGCCGTCCATCTCGACGAGCAGCTGGTTCAGGGTCTGCTCACGTTCATCGTGACCGCCGCCGAGGCCGGCGCCGCGCTGGCGGCCGACCGCGTCGATCTCGTCGACGAAGATGATGCAGGGGCTGTTCTGCTTGGCCTGCTCGAACAGGTCGCGCACGCGGGAGGCGCCGACACCGACGAACATCTCGACGAAGTCCGAACCGGAGATGGTGAAGAACGGCACGCCCGCCTCACCGGCGACGGCACGCGCGAGCAGCGTCTTACCGGTGCCGGGCGGGCCGTACAGCAGCACGCCCTTGGGGATCTTCGCGCCGAGCGCCTGGTAGCGCACCGGATTCTGCAGGAAGTCCTTGATCTCGTAGAGCTCTTCGACCGCCTCGTCGGCACCGGCCACGTCCGCGAACGTGGTCTTGGGCATGTCCTTGGACAGCTGTTTAGCCTTCGACTTGCCGAAGCCCATCATGCCGCCGCGACCGCCGCCCTGCATGCGCGCCATCACGAAGATGAACAGACCGAGCAGGATGATCATCGGCAGCACGAACAGCAGGATCTGGGTGAGCCAGCTCTCCTGCTTGACCACGGTGTTGTAGGGCGCGCCGGAGGCCTTCACGGCGTCGAAGACCTGGCTGGCGGTCTGGCTGCCGCCGGGGTACTTCGCAATGATCTTGTTCTGCCCACCGGTCGCGTCGTTGCCGTTCTTCAGCTCGATCCGCAGCTGCTGCTCGCGGTCATCGATCTGGACGTTCTCGACGTTGTTCTTGTCGGTCAGCTGGCTCAAAGCGACGGATGTGTCGACGTTCTTCCAGCCGCGCGTGTCATTGCCGAAGTAGCTGAACGCATAGATCACGAGCAGAATGCCCGAGACTATGGCCAGGGTGCGAAACACTGTCTTGCGGTTCATAGAGCGTCGGCCGGCCGGCCAGTCCTTTCCGGTGTCTCCGGTTCGTGCAAGCGATGCGTCGGGCGCGTCCGGCTCCGGGAGGGTTCGGATGCGGACATGCCACGTTACCGCGTACGGTCTAGTCGATACATCGCGCAGTTCGGCTGCAGGTGCAGTTAAAGAGGTAAACGGCGAAGGGACGTCGGTGGTTCCCGAAGTCCCCCGGCTGTGTTACTCCAAGTGGTCACAATCATGGCATGTTCGGCCTATCGTGAGCGACGACACAACAAGAGCGCAGGGGGTATGGACATAGTCGAACTACGGACACCCACGGCGATTCTCCGTCACGGACGCGGAAGATTGATCGTCCTGCGTCCGGGATCCGATGGTGAGCGGGTACTCGACGTACCGGTTTCGGACCTGCTCAAGGTCCGGTTGAATCGGCGCGCCGACGACGCGGTGGTCATCGAGATCTACCTGAGATATCCGACACCGGTGCTGACCGGGGTGCCCGCGGACCGTACGCCGCTACCGGTGCTCATCGCCGAGCACGACGTGCCCGCGGCGAGCGAGATCGTGGACCGGATCAACGGCCAGATCCTGGCCACGCAGCGCATCGATGTCGCCGCGCCCGACCTCAATCCGCCCGCGCCCACCTGGGGCAAGTCCGGGCCGACCCGGGCGGATGTGGAGCGCGCGGTGCGCAGGATGGCGCCGCATCGCGAGGCGAAGGCGGCCATCGCCGCGCTGCACCGCTACGTCACGCCGGACGAATACGTACTCGAGACCGCCATCGCGGTGGCGCACCCGCCCGCGGGCAACGGCCCCGGCCTGCTCGCCGCCACGACCGGACGGCTGCTGTTCATCTCGATCGGCGCGAGCAACCGCTACGCGCACGAGTTGCCGATTCCCGCGGTGCTGTGGGCACGTAACACCGATGGCACGCCGGCCGCGGCGGGCGAGATCGGCGCGCCGCGCGGCGAGGCGGGCATGGAAGTGCACGACGGCAACGTCACGCTACGTTTCACCGGCGCGGACCGGGCCGACACCGAGCGCGTCACGCTCGCGGTGAATTTCGCGGTGCGCCGCGATTCCGCCGACGGCGCCGCCGGCCCGGCCGATCCCGGTGTGGCACAGCTGTATTCGGAGTGGGAACTGCTGGTCGAGCGGCACTCGCTCGGCATGGTGGACGACGCGCAGTTCCAGCGTTACGGCCGCGGCATCCTCCGGTCGCTACCCGACGGCGGGTAGCGACCGGGGGTCCGCCGGTCAGGGTTGCGCGACGGGTGTCGGGGTCAGGCTGATGCGCCGCCACGGGCTGGTCGGACGCATCCACAGCCGCAGCAGTTCCATCCGCCGGTCGACCCCGCCGTTCTTCAGTTCCGCCAGGTCCTCGCAGGCCTGCCAGTAGGTCCAGCCGGTCAGGTAGGCGTCGCCGAATTGGCGCCAGTTGCGGTATTTGGCCTGGGCGATGGGCAGCGCCCGCGCGAGATAGTCCCAGGCCAGATCCGCGTCGAGGTAGCCTGCGGTGAAGGCCATCCGCGCGACCGCGACCACCCTGGCCAGATCCCAGGCGTGGATATCGCTGGGCAGCGGGCGCGCGAGATGATCGGTGAACCCGATCTTGATCGCCTGCGACCAGATGTCGTAGTCGCGCACCAGCGCCTCGGGGTTGTCCATGCCGCGGAAGGACCCGACCTGCCGCAGGAAGGCGCGGTGCCGATCGGCCCGCTCGCCGAAGCGGTCGCGCTCGCTGGCGTTGATCGAGGCCATCACCAGCGGGTGGACCAGCGCGTACAGCGGCGCGTGCATCCCGTCGAGCAGCTGCTCCATGGAGGCCTGCGCCTCGGTGCCGTCGGTGATGCCCCAGGCGCCGGTGAGCGTGTCGATGGCCAGCTCTCTGCGGTCGCCGAGCGGATGCTCGCGCTCCGGGCCGAGCAGCAGCGCGTCGTGGAAGGCGTCCCAGCGGGCCGAGTAGAACGCGCCGAGCGCGAGCGCTCGTAATTCGTCGTCGGCGACCGCCGCGCCGGACCAATGGTCCTCTTCGCGCTGATCCAGTTCGTCGTACGGGAAGGTCGTCAACGTGGGTACACCGCGGGCAGGCATGAGCCCGAGTCTATTGGCCGTGCCTGCGGCGTGGTGTGGTTCGCCGCGGCCCAATTGCCCGCGTTCGAATTTCGGCCGAGGACTTTCTTGCCCTGCCGCATACCGGGCCAGAGAGCTACTGTGCTCGCATGAGTAGCAACATCACCCTCCTCCGTGGCTTGGAGCCTGCCGCTACCGAGCAGGAAATCTATGCTGCCGCACTGCAGTACGTGCGCACGGTCGGTGGTGTGTCCGGCCTGAGCACCACCACCAAGGCAGCTGTCGACAAGGCCGTCACTGCCATCGCCGCGGCAACCACGCAGCTGCTTGCCGACCTACCCGATCGCCCCGCGCTCGCGCCGACCGAGCCGCCGCTGCGGCGGGTGGCCGCGGGCGACGCGGCCGAGTGATCATCCGGTAGGCAGGGCGGCCGTGCCGTAGGCGGCCACGCAGTCCAAGGCCAGTTCCAGCGCCGAACTGCGCTGTTCGATCGGATGACCGAGCAGTTCCTCGATCCGCTGGATCCGGTAGCGCACCGTGTTCTTGTGTACTCCGAGCAGTTTCGCCGTGGCCTCCGGGCTGCGATGACTCTTCAGGTAGGCGTGCAGCGTCTCGCGCAGCCGTGCCGCGTTCGCGTCCGTGCCGGACAGCGACCGCAATTCCCTGGCGATCAGTCCGCGCATGGCCGTCTCGTCGACACCGGCCAGATACGCGATCTCCACGTCGCGATAGCCGATGACGCGTTCGCCGCGGGCCGGGCCGCGCTCGGCGACCTGCCGGGCGGCCACCGCCTCACGATGACTCTGCCGGAATCCGGCGAGCTGTCCCGCCGGGACGCCGAACGCCACCCGCACGGGCGCCTCGACCAGTGCGGCCGCACTCCGCTCGAACCCACCGGGCTCCCCCGTCGCACCTCGATTAGCCTGTCCCCCCTCGGAATTCGGCGCCTCGTCGAGCCCGGCCCAGGCCCACATGCCGCTGGCGCCGGAGGCCACCGTGAGCACCCGACTGCTGCCGATACCCGCCGCGATCCGGGCGGCGACCCGCTCCAGCACCCCGATGGCTTCGCCGTCCCCGCTGCCTGATTCGCCCTCGTCGGTCCACAGCACGAAGGCCACGTGCCACTGCCCGAGCCGGTAACCGAGCCGGACCGAGGCCTGCTCGGCGTCCAGCTCGGCGCCGGCGAGCAGCGCGCGGATCGTCTCGGTGCGCCGGTTGAGCGCGGCCCGCATGACCCGCTCCCGCTCCTCCATGTAGGTCTCGGTGAGCAGTTCGACCGAGGTGCTGACCCATTTCGTCGAGCGCTCGAAGATCCGCAACAGCACCGCGCGCTCGATCTCCTGCGGCGTCTCCCGCTGATCGATCGCGTCGGCCATGTAGTCGAGCACGCCCTCCATCCCGACGTGGTAGGTCCGCAACAGCACGCGCAGTTCGAAGCCGCGCCGCGCGATCGTCCTGGCGAACGCGTGCGCCTCCTCCGGCACCGTGAATTCGTAGGTGTCACTGGTGATTCCGCTGAGCATGAGCCTGGCGTGCGCGCGCGTGCTCGCGGCCAGGTCACGGCGCATGTCCCGGTCGGCGAGCTCGGGCACCCGCGCGACGATCGCGCTGTCGAGGCGCGTCACGATCTGTTCGAGCGTCTCGGCACGCATCGTCTCGTAGACGTATTCGGCGAGCCAGTCGCGGACCACCTCGAGGTCCGCCGCGGCCCGCCCCGATGATGCGCTGGTCACATGCCCGCCATTTTGTACTTCAGACACAAAATTGCTCGTTCCAGTTGACAAACAGAGCCAAGAAACTCCAGGTCGATTGTGCCACGCTCATATATCAGTGGCGTCTTTCACACGTGCCCGCCCAGGGCGCGGCGGCTCCGTGTTTCCGTCAGGGCGCGGCGTCTCCGTGGTTCCCACTCAGGGCGCGGTGGCGACGGCCCCCAGCGTGCACCCGGATCAGCACGACCACGAGGAGAAAAACGATGACCGATACCACGCCCGCAGCCGGCACGGCGAAAAAGGCGCAGGCGCGCAAGGCGACCACGAAACAGCCCGCACCCACCACCATCGAGGTGCGCAACCCCGGCAACGGTGCGCTGGTCGGCACGGTCCCCGTGGTGAGCGCCGACGACGTCGCGGCCAAGGTCCGCGAGCTGCGCCTGTATCAACCGGAGTGGGAGGCGATCGGCGCCGACGGGCGCAAGCAATGGCTGCTGAAACTGCAGGACTGGCTGATCGACAACACCGAGCGGATCGCCGATGTGGTGCAGTCGGAAACCGGTAAGCCCCGGGTGGATTCGCTGATCGACCCGGCATTCGCGACCGACCTGGTCGGCTATTACGCGCGCCGTGCGGCGAAGTTCCTCGGCGACGACCACCCCTCGCCGCACAGTCCGCTGGCCCGGGTCAAGAAGCTGACCACCGTGTACAAGCCGTACCCGGTCGTCGGGGTGATCACCCCGTGGAACTTCCCGCTCGCGATGCCCGCGCTCGATGTGTTCCCCGCGCTGGCCGCCGGTGCCGCGGTGATCTTGAAACCGTCCGAGGTTACGCCGCTGTCCGCGCTCGAATTGGCAAGGGGCTGGGCCGAAATCGGTGCGCCCCCGGTGCTCGCCGTGGTCACCGGCGCGGGCGCGACCGGCGCCGCGGTTGTCGACAACGCCGACTACATCCAGTTCACCGGCTCCACCGCGACCGGCCGCCGGATCGCGGTGGCCTGTGCCGAGCGCATGGTTCCGTACAGCCTCGAGCTCGGCGGCAAAGACCCGGCCATCGTGCTCGCCGACGCCGATCTCGATCGCGCCGCGCACGGCATCACCTTCGGCGGCATGTTCAACTCGGGCCAGGTGTGCATCTCGGTGGAGCGGGTGTACGTCGAGGCGCCGGTCTACGACGAGTTCGTGGCCAAGCTGACCGCGAATGTCAAAGCGCTGCGCCAAGGTATCGACGATCGCGAGTCCAGACACGACGTCGGCGCGCTGGCCAACGAGAACCAGGCGGCGATCGTGCAACGCCATGTCGAGGAGGCCGTCGCGGCAGGCGCGAAGGTACTCACCGGCGGCAAGCGGGCCGGGTTCGGCACCGCCTTCGAGCCGACCGTGCTGGTCGACGTCGACCACACGATGTCGTGTGTCACCGAGGAGACCTTCGGCCCGACGCTGCCGGTGATGAAGGTGGCCGACGAGGCGGAAGCCATTCGGCTGGCGAATGATTCGATCTACGGCCTGTCCGCCTCGGTGTGGACCGGGGACAAGGAGCGGGGCGAGCGGGTGGCCCGCCAGCTCAACGCGGGCGCGGTCAACATCAACGACGTCTTCAGCAATCTGTTCAGCTTCGCGCTGCCGATGGGCGGCTGGGGTCAGTCCGGTGTCGGCGCGCGCTGGGGCGGCGCCGACGGTGTCCGCAAATACTGTCGCCAGCAAGCGATTACGACGCCGATCCTGCCCACGCAGCAGAAGGAGCTGTTCTGGTTCCCGTACCAGATGCCCAAGCTGCTGTTCGCGGTCGGCGCCATGCGCGCCGCCGGTGCCCGCGGCCTGCGCCGCATAGACATTCCGGCTGTTCTGAAACTCAAGGGAGGCAACAAGTGAGCGACTCTTCGAAGATCCGCGGCAAAGTCGTCGTGATCACCGGCGGCGCCCGTGGCATCGGCCTGGCTACCGCCACCGCGCTGCGGGCGCTCGGCGCCAAGATCGCGATCGGCGACATCGACGAGAGCACGGTGAAAGAGTCGGGCACCACACACGATTTCGAGCTCTACGGCAAGCTCGACGTGACCGATCCGGCCTCGTTCGAGAGCTTCCTCGACGAGGTCGAGCGCACCGTCGGACCGATCGACGTGCTGATCAACAACGCGGGCATCATGCCGACCGGCAGGCTGGTGCACGAGCCGGATCAGATCACCCGCCGCATCCTCGACATCAATGTCTACGGTGTCATCCTCGGCTCCAAGCTGGGCCTGACCCGGATGCTCGCACGCAAGAGCGGGCACATCATCAACATCGCCTCGCTCGCGGGCGAGAGCCACATCCCCGGCCTGGCCACCTACAACGCCAGCAAGCACGCGGTGCTCGGGTTCACCGACACGCTGCGCGAGGAGTACCGCGACTCCGGGGTGCGTTTCTCCTCGGTGCTGCCGACGCTGACCAACACCGAGCTCGGCTCGGGCGTCACCCCGCCGAAGCTGCTGCGCCCGGCCGAGCCGGACGAGATCGCGGCCGCCATCGTCGGACTGATCGCGGCGCCCAAGTCGAAGGTCAGGGTGACCGCCGTCGCAGGCTTCCTGGCTCAGCTGTTCGGCGTGCTGCCCGACCCGGTCGGCGACGCCGTGGCCAGGGCGCTGGGCTCGGGTCGCGCGTTCCTCGACGACGTCGACACCGATCAGCGCAAGGCGTACGAGGACCGGGCGCGCAGCGTCTGACCTCCACCCGCGACCGAAGCGCCGCGGCCCGGACTCGCTCCGGGCCGCGGCGTTTTTTCGATGCCGGCAAACCCACCTGAGCGGTCGGTCAAACCAGAATGTGACTAAAATCACCATAGAGGCTGCAAATGACTCCATGACGGCCAGAAGCAGGCCGTCAGCGGATTGCCAGCAACCGGTCGGTCGGTCTTTAGCTGAGCTTGATGTTGCGCGGAATCCGTCATTCGTGCTGGTCTAGTGACCGATTGAGCATTGCCGCCACCTGAGCGGCGGTATGCCGATCATTCGCGGAGGCGATGGTGCGCCACACCATCACAGGCAATATGCTGTCTCTAACAAACTTGTCGAATGTTTTGGTACCCGTATCCGAACTTTCTGGCTTGATAAGGCTAGAAATTCAGGACTGATTCTGATAGCAAGGGGCTATGGACCCGCATTTGCGCGACCTGCGGTATTTCGTCGCCGTCGCTGAGGAACTGCACTTCACCAACGCCGCTCAGCGGCTGCACATCGCTCAACCCACCCTGTCGCGTCAGATCCGGCAGCTGGAACGCCAGCTCGACGTAGTCCTGTTCGACCGCAACCAGCGCAGTGTCGCCCTGACCGTAGCGGGCAAAGAATTGCTCGAGGGCGCGCGCAAGATCCTGGAGCTGTGGGAGGTCACCAACGTCTCGCTGCAGGAGGCGGGCGAGGTGCTGCGCGTCGGCATCCAATCCGCGCTGGGGCGCGGACTGCTGAGCGATCTGGAGAGCGCGAGCGGCCACCGGCTGGCACTGCACGCCGCGTCCTGGACCGACCCGTCCAGCGGCCTGTCCGGACGACAGGCGGACCTGGCGCTGGTGTGGCTGCCGCTGCCCGACCCGAACCGCTACCGCTGGCAGGTGCTGCGCACCGAGCCGCGCTGGGTGCTGCTGCCGGAGAACCACCCGCTGGCCGATCAGGAAACGATCGAGTTCACCGATCTGCTCGACGAGCCGTTCGTCGCGCTGCCCACCGAGGCAGGCGCGGTCCGGGACTTCTGGCTCGGCAACGACGCGCGCAGCGGACGGCAGCCCAAGATCGGCGCCGAGGCCGCGACACCGGAGGACAAGCTCGAGGCCGTGAGCCTGGGCCTCGGCGTCTGCCTGCTCGCCGAGAACAACGTGCCGATGTACCGCTGGCCCGGCCTGACCGCCCGCCCGGTGGCCGGCCTCGCGCCGTGCGAACTCGCCGTCGCGTGGCGGGCCGACGACACCAGGCCGACCATCCTCGAATTCGCGGGCCGCGCGGTCGACGGCGGGTTCTCGGCGCAGCAGCAGCAACCCGCCGTCAGCGCCTCCTGATCAGTTGATCGTGCGCCGCCACGGATGCTGGGCCTCCAGCTGTGCGGACAATCGCAACAGGGTGGATTCACTGCCCGGCGGACCGGCCAGCTGAGCCGCCAGCGGCGTTCCGACATCGGGGTGCATCCCCATCGGAAGCGAGGCGGCGGGCCAGCCGACCAGGTTCCACAGCGGGGTGAAGGGCGAATACCGCGCGGCGGCAAGGACATTGGCCAGCCAGCCGCGGCGGTGCCAGGCCCGCGCCTTGGGCGGCGGACCGGCGAGCGTGGGCGTGATCACCACGTCGTAGCGTTCGAAGAATTCGAGCAGGCGCGCCTCGACCCGATCGACCTGGCTCTGCCGGACCAGGCGTAGTCGGGTGACGGTGCGGCCGAGTGCGAGATGGCGGCGGGTGCGCGGCTGTAGTCGATCGGGATGGGGTAGCGCGGCGGCGTCCCGGGCGCCGACGGCCAACCAGCGCAAGAAGATCCAGAGCAACGCGTCGCCGTAGGGCAACGCGGTCGGCTCGACCAGATGGCCCGCCGCCGCGGCCACCGAGGCGGCGGTGCGGGCGGCGTTGGTCCACTGCCGATCGACCGGGAACAGGCGAAGCGGTGAAGCCACGGCTAGGCCGATGCGTAGTCGGCCCGGCGGCTCCACCTCGGCTAGGTCCGGGCGCGCGGCCATGACCGACAAGGCCAGCGCGGCATCACCGACTGTCGTTGCGAGCACACCGTTTTCGACCATGCCCGACCAGTCGTCGACGCCGATCTGCGCGGGCACCGTGTGATGTCCCGGCTTGAATCCGTAGACACCGCAGCAGGCGGCCGGAATGCGCACCGAGCCGAATCCGTCGTTGCCGTGCGCGATCGGCACCAGCCCGGCGGCAACGGCGGCGGCCGCGCCACCGGAGGACCCGCCCGCGCTGCGCGCGACATTCCACGGGTTGCCGGTGATCCGGTCCGTGGTGTCGGTGGTGGCCCACAGGCCGAGCTCCGGCACGGTGGTCAGCCCGACGATCACCGCGCCCGCGGCCCGCAACCTGCGCACCACCGCGTGGTCGTCGGCGACCGGCCTGGCGTCGGTGGCGGCCGAACCGCACCGCATCGTCTCCCCCGCCACCGCGACATTGTGTTTGATCGCGATCGGCACCCCGGCCAGCGGTAGCACGTCCAGGTCGGCGCGCTGCTCCAGCGCGCTCGCCTCGGTCCTGGCCTTCTCGGTGCGAATGACGCTGAACGCATTGGTGTTCCGGTGCTCGGCAACGATCCTGGTGAGGGTGGCCTCGACCACCGCGCGCGCGGTCAGCGAACCGTCCCGCACGCCCGCCGCGATCGCCGCGGCCGGGCCGCGGCGCGGGTCCGTGCTCTCCTCGGCAGGGACCGCCGCGGCGGGCGGCGCCGGGGCGTGGCCGACCCGCGGCCGTTCCACCGCGGGGCGCTGTGTTGATTTCTGTACCGAACCGTCCGCCACCGCTGTGGCCTTCTCGAACATGTGCTGGTCGTCCCCCGTCGCATCGTTGTCGAATTCGGGTGATCGCTGTTCAGCCGCAAGTTATCATTCCGAATACTGCACGGGGGACGATGACATCGGGTGTGGCGGAAAATTAAGGTCCAGAATGAGTGCCGAGTCCGATAGAAGTACTTCCGGTTATGGCGATCCCGCGTTGCGTGCCGAATTCGGCGCGGTGGAAGCGTTCTGCGCGGCATGGGAGGCCGCCGCGGGCAAACACCCGCCCGAGATCAGCGAGTATCTGCCCGACGCCAGCGCCCTGCGCACCGCGGCGCTGCTCGAACTCATCCGGGTCGACCTGCGGCATCGCTGGCTGCGCCGCGCCGCGCTCGACCCGAACACGACCGAACCCGCCGAACCGCGCCCGCGCAAACGGCTCGCCGAATATTGCCGCGAATTTCCCGAACTGCAACCGAAAAGTATCCCGGCCGGACTTGTCTACGAGGAGTTCGTCATCCGCAGGCACAGCGGGGAACGAGTGGATCCCCGAGATTGTCTGCGCGAATATCCGGAGCAGGCAGCGGAACTGCGCGCGCTGCTCAACGCCGACGACGTCGAGCAGAGTACGCGGCGCGCGATACTGGACGATTCCGCGCTCGCCGCGCTCGACCGCACCAGAACCGCGATCGCCGACGCCGGATTGAACCGAACCGTCGGGCCCGCCCGTAGTTCAGAGGTGACCCGAGCGACCTTGGACCCGACCGGAACGGCGACCGCGGTGCCGACCACGATCGGCACCGGTCCCGGCCGCCACAACGCGCTCGACCGGATCGAAATCGGCCAGCGGATCGACGATTTCGACCTGCTGACCGGGCTGGGCAGCGGCGCGTTCGCGCGGGTCTTCCTGGCCAGGCAGCGCTCGCTGCAACGGCTGGTCGCGGTGAAGATCTCCACCGACCACGGCACCGAACCGCAGACGCTGGCCCAGCTCGATCACGACTACATCGTGCGGGTCTTCGATCAGCGGGTGCTCGGTTCCGGCGGCGGCGCCGCGCACCGGCTGCGACTGCTCTACATGCAGTTCCTCCCCGGCGGCACGTTGCTCGGCGTGCTGCGCTGGGTGCGCGCGACCCCGCCCGCCGAACGCAGCGGCCAACTGCTGCTCGACGCGGTCGACGCCGCGATGGAGGAGAAGGGCGAGATCCGGCCGACGGATTCGAGCGTGCGGGCCGAGATCGCCGCGCTCAGCTGGCCGGAGACGGTGGCCTGGCTGGGCCGCAGGCTGGCCGAGGCCCTGGACTACGCGTCCGCGCACGGCGTGCTGCACCGGGACGTGAAGCCGGCCAACGTGCTGCTGACCGCGGAGGCGGTACCGAAGCTCGCCGACTTCAACATCAGCTTCAGCCGCAATGTCGAAGGCACCAGTCCGGTCGCCTATTTCGGCGGCTCGCTGTCGTATATGTCGCCCGAGCAGTTGGAGGCCTGCCATCCCGGCTTCGGCCGCGGCGCGGCGGATCTGGACACCCGCGCCGACATCTACTCCCTCGGCGTGGTGCTGTGGGAACTGCTCACCGGCGCCAAGCCGTTCGACGACAGCACCGCGGGCGAGCACGGCGACGACACCACGCTCGAGGCCATGCTGGAGCGGCGCAGCGCGGGCGTGTCAGCCGCGGCGCTGGCCGGGATTCCCGCCGATTGCCCGGCGGCGCTGCGTAGGGTGCTGCTGACCTGCCTGGCCCCCGAACGGACCATGCGCTGGGCCAACGGCGCGGTGCTGGCCCGGCAGCTCGAGCTGTGCCTGGACGCGCGGGCGCGCGAGTTGGTCGATCCGGCGCCGGCAAGTTGGCGGCTGCGCCTGCGGCCATGGCGGTTGCTCGTCGCTGCCCTGGCCGTCGGACTGCCGAATGTGCTTGCCTCGCTGTACAACATCCAGCACAACCAGCACCTGATCATCAACCGGCTCAACGAGAACGCCCAGCACAGCTTCGGCATCATCACCGGCGTGGTCAACGCGGTGGTCTTCCCCGTCGGCATCGCCATCCTGCTCTACCTCTCGCGCTACCTGCTCACCGTGCCGCACGGCCTCGCGAAGGGACGCCGGTACGACCCCGAGACGTTGCGACGGACCAGACGCGACGCCCTGTTGCTCGGGGATCGCGCGGTGGCCGTGGTGTTCTCGCTCTGGGTGGTGGCCGGGGTGAGCTTTCCGATCTCGTTGCAGCTGGTGACCGGTGACCTGCCCGCGCGGGCCATCGTGCACTTCCTCGCGTCCCTGGTGGTGTGCGGCGCGATCGCGGTGGCGTATCCGTTCTTCCTGCTGACCTTCTACATGGTGCGCTGCATCTACCCGCTGTTCCTTCGCCACGGTGACATCAGCCCCGAAGACGCGGTCTGGCTGCGCGGGCTCGATCGCCGCTGCAACGGATACCTGGCGGTCGCGGCGTCGGTGCCGTTGCTCGCGGTCGCCGGGGTGACGTTCCTGCCACCCGCCGACATCCCGATGGTGATCGTCGCGGTCCGGGTGCTGTGCGTGGGCGGCATCATCGCGTTCGTGGTGGCCTATCTGCTGTTTCGCGCGTTGGAGGCGGATCTGCGGGCGCTGGAGCGGGTGGTCGCGCCCGCGTCCGCTGGACCGGATTCCGGTGCGGCGGCGCCGAACTCGGCGGACGCGCTGCCGACCTCTTCGGGTGCGGTGCCGACCTGCGCGGATGCGGTGCCGGACGCGGCCGCTACGGAGCGGCGCACGTGACGGCTTCGCAGGTCGACGCGGTCGCACGGTTCGCCGCCGAGTGGCAGCGCAGCCTGCGCGACGATCGGCGCGCGCCGCCGCGGATCGCGGACTACGTGCCCGACGGCACCCAGACCCGGCTGGCGATCCTGACCGAGTTGTTGCGGATCGATCTGCGCGAACGCTGGACCCGCGCCGCCACACTCGGCAAGCGAATCGCGGAGTACCGCAAGGAGTTTCCTGAGGTCGAGCAAAGCCCCGAGCTGGCGGGCCTGGTGTGCGCGGAGTTCATGGCCCGGCGCAGGCACGCGCCGCTCTCGGTCGCGGCGTTCGCCGCGGAGTACCCGGAGTTCGCGGCGGAGATCCATGCGCGGCTGCGCGCGTTCGACATCGACGACGACACCGCGGATCTCCTCGCCCCGGAGTCGGCCGCCGCGCTGGCCGCATTGGCCGAGCTCGCCCCCGGGCGGCGCATCGACGACTTCGACCTGCTGACCGATCTCGGCACCGGCGTGCTCGGCCGGGTCTTCCTGGCCCGCCAGATCTCCATGCAACGGCTTGTCGCGGTGCGGCTTTCGGCGGGCCGGGCGGGCGCGCCGCAGACAATGGCTCAGCTCGATCACGCGCACATCGTCCGCGTCTTCGACCAGCGGGTGCTACGCACCGACGACGCGCCCGAGACGGAGTTCGACGCCTGGACGACAACGGATTTCGGCTCGGCGCTGGACGCGACCCGCCCCGGCCCGGATCCGAGCCACACCGTGGCCGCCGCCGCGACCTGGGTCGTACAACCCCGGTCAGAGGTTCCGGCTACCGATGCGGCCGCGCCACGGCTCGTCTACATGCAGTATCTGCCCGGCGGGACCGCGCTCGGGGTGCTCGAGCAGCGCCGCCGCGGTCCGGAGTCCGACGGCGGGGCACTGCTGCTGCGCGCCGTCGACGCCGCGATGGCGGCGAAAGGCGAGATCCGGCCGTCGGATTCGAGCGTGCGCACCGAGATCGCGACGCTGAGTTGGCCGGAAACGGTGGCCTGGGTGGGCAGGCGGCTGGCCGACGCGCTCGATCACGCCGCGCATCTCGGCGTGCTGCATCACGACATCAAACCGGCGAATGTGCTGTTCACCGCCGAGGGCGTGCCGAAGCTCGCCGATTTCGCGCTGCGCGCCGCCGCCCCGTCCGCCGCCGTGCCGAATCACACCGAGTTCGAGGATGATTCGCTGCGCTACCAGTCTCCCGAACAGCTGGCCCGCCTGCTCGATCCGGCCGCCCCCGCGCCCGGCACGCGCAGCGACCTCTACTCGCTCGGCCTGCTGCTGTGGGAATTGCTCACCGGCACACACCCGTTCGACGACCAGCCACGGCCGCGCACCGAAGCCATCGCGCGCATGCTCGAAGCCCGCAGAGCAGGCATCCCGGAAACGGCGCTGGCCCAGTTGCCCGCCGATACGCCCCCGTCGCTGCGCCGCGTTCTGCTCGACTGCCTGCGGCCCGAGCCGAAACGCCGCTGGCGCACCGGCGCCGAGCTGGCCGGGCAGCTGGATCTGTGCCTCGACGCCCGCGCCCGCGACCTGGTCGACCCACCGCCGAGCAGCCTGCGCTTCCGGACCCGCGGCTGGCTCATCCCGGTGGCGGCGCTGTGTGTCGGCGTGCCCAACGTGCTGGCCAGCTGGTACAACATCCAGCTCAACCAGTCGCTGATCATCGACCGGCTCGCGGCCGCCGACCAGGAGAAGTTCTTCACCGTCGGCCTGATCAACAACCTCATCTCGTTCCCGCTCGCGGCCGTCCTGCTCATCGCGCTCGGCCGCCGCCCGCTCACCGTCTCGTTCCGATTGGCCCGTGGCCGTGAGTATTCCGCGCGCACGCTGGCCAAGGCCAGGCGCGACACGCTGCTGCTCGGCGACTGGGCGGTGCTGGTGCCGTTCGCGATGTGGATCGTCGCAGGCGTCGCCTGGCCGCTGGCGCTCGCCGCGAGCGGCGTATCGCTGCCGCCCGGCACCTTCTTGCATTTCTTTGCCGCACAGGTGGTTTGCGCCGCCATCGCGCTGGCTTACCCGTTCTTTCCGGCCATGCTCTTCGCGGTGCGGGTGGTGTATCCGCAGCTGCTGGTGCGCGGCGGCGTCGGGCCGGGTGACGAGCGTCAGCTGCGAAAGCTCGCCCGGCGCGGGAACTTCTACCTCGGCGTCGCGGCCTCGGTCCCGCTGCTCGGGGTGGCCGGGGCCACCTTCGTCGACGCCGCGGATCTGGGCTTGGTCATCGTTCCGGTGCGCCTGCTCAGCGTGGGTGGCATTCTGGCATTCGTGGTTACCTACCGGTTGTTCCGCTGGCTGGAGGCCGATCTGCTCGCCCTGGCGCGGGCCATCCCGCAGCGGAAGCGATGACCAGGCCGCGGCCGTTCGGGCGGCTGGTAAGCCTGTCGCATGTGCACGACCCGGCCACGACGCCGCTGTACCCGGACGACCCGGAGTTCCGCACCGACATCGTGGCGACGATCGCCAACGACGGCTACTACCTGCGCTACATCCAGCAGGGCGAGCACACCGGAACCCATTGGGGCGCGCCGATCCACTTCGATCCCGACGGACTGAGCGCCGACCAGCTGGACCTGGACGACCTGTTCCTGCCCGCGGTGCGGCTCGACATGCGCGAACGCTGCGCCCGCGATCGGGACTACGCGATCTCGGTCGCGGATCTGAAGCAGTGGGAGGCCCGGCACGGCCGCATTCCGGACGGCGCGGCCATCATCGCGTGGACCGGATGGGACGCCAAGTGGGGCACCCCCGAGTTTCTCGGCACCGGCGAAAGCGCGGGCCACCAGCCGGGTTTCGCGCCGGAGACCGTCGAATGGCTGCTCCGGACCGGCAGGCTGGGTCGGCGCGGCGCGCTCGGCATCGATACCTTCGGCCCTGATCTGGGCACGGATCACACCTACGCGGTCTCGAAGCTGCTGTACCGCGAGCATCGGATCAGCCTGGAGTGCCTGGCCGACCTCGCCGCGCTCCCGGCGACCGGTGCGTGGATCCTGGTGGGCGGGCCGCGCTACCGCGGCGGCTCCGGCTCGCCCGCAACGATTTTCGGGGTACTCCCGGACGGCTGAATCGCCCGGGTCAGGAGTAGACCTTGGGGTCGAGGGTGCCGATGTAGGGCAGGTCGCGGTAGCGCTCGGCGTAGTCGAGGCCATAACCGACGACGAATTCGTTCGGGATGTCGAAGCCGACATGCGCGACGTCCACGTGGGTGCGTAACGCATCCGGCTTGCGTAGCAGCGTGACCACCTCGAGCGAGGCCGGGTTGCGGGTGGACAGGTTGCGCTTGAGCCACGACAGCGTCAGGCCCGAGTCGATGATGTCCTCGACGATCAGCACATTGCGGCCCGCGATGTCCTTGTCCAGGTCCTTCATGATGCGCACGACACCGGAGGACGAGGTGGACGAGCCGTACGACGATACGGCCATGAACTCCATCTGGGTCGGGATCGACAGCTCCTTGGCCAGGTCGGTCATGAAGAAGATCGCGCCCTTGAGCACACCGACCAGCAGCAGGTCGCCCTCGGGCGCGCCCGGCGGATAGCGCTTGGCGATGAGCTCGGCCAGCTCCTTGGTCTTGGTGGCGATCTGTTCCTCGGTGATCAGCACCGACGCGATGTCGTCCCCGTACACGTCAGCTGTTCCCTTCTGGTGTTCGCTCCCGGACGGCCGATCCATTATGTGTCATCGGCCGCTGCGCAGACGCAGTGTCAGCCTGCCATGTTCGCGCGCTGCGACCAACCTGCTACCCCCGGTTCCGCCGCCGACGGCCACCCCACCCTGCCCGCGCCAGTCCGTGATCAGCTGGTCGACGGCGTGTAAATGCTTGCCGGTCAGCGCTTTCGCACCACCTTCGAGCAACCATGCCCGCACCGCCCTGCGGCGCAGCGCGGGCGGCGCAGTGGCGAGCGTCTCGATGACGAGGCCATCACCATCACTCGCGGTGTCCAGCAACTCGCCTGCCAACGCGTCCAGCACGGCGCCGTCCTCGCGCAGTTGGGCGGCGGTGCGGGCGAGCGCCTCGGCCGCACCGCCGCCGAGCACCGCTTCCAGCAGCGGCAGCACCTCGGTGCGCAACCGCACCCGGGTGAACTCCGGCGCCTGGTTGTGCGGGTCCTCGTGCGGGATCAGCCCGGCGTCGGCGCACAGCTGCCTGGTCGTCGTCCGGCGCACACCGAGCAGCGGCCTGCCCCACGGCTCGGCCCAGTCCGCCATTCCCTGAATGGACCGTCCGCCCGATCCGCGCGCCAACCCGAGCAGCACGGTTTCGGCCTGATCGTCGAGCGTGTGCCCGAGCAGCACCGGCAAGCCGGCTCGTGCCTGCGTCAGGGCCGCGTACCTGGCCGCGCGCGCCGCCGCCTCCAGCCCGCCCGCGCCGCCGACCTCGACCGCGAGCACCCGCGCGGAGCGGCACCCGATGGCCAGCGCGCACGCCGCCGCGTCGGCGGCCACCACGTCGGATCCGGGCTGCAAACCATGATCGACCACGAGGGCGTCGACCGCGTCCAGCTCGACCACGGCCGCGGCGGTCAACGCCAGCGAGTCCGCGCCACCGGACAGTGCCACGGCCACCTCGGACACCGCGCGTGCCGCGGCCCACGCGCGCACGGCATGTCGCACCGCCAGCACCGCCGCCGTCTCGGGCAGGCGGCGCGGCTGCGCCGTTCCGGCGTCCGCGCGACCCATACGCGCACCCTACGGGTTCACGCGGCTGCCCCGATCGCCCGCACCCGCGTTTCGACGGTCCAGGACCGGATGCGGCTGGACTAGCCGAGCACGCGCGTCACCCAGTGTTCGGGTGTCTCGATTTCGTCTGTGCGCGGCAGGGTTTCGGCGTCGGTCCAGATGGTGTTGAACTGCGCCATGCCGACCCGCCCGACGACATCGTCCACGAACGCCTTACCGCGCACGTACTGGGCGACCTTGGCGTCCACGCCGAGCAGCGCGCGCATGATGCGCTGGATCGGGTTGCTCGGGCGCTTGCGGCGCTGATCGAAGGCCGAGCGGATCTGTCCGACGGACGGCACCACGGCGGGGCCGACGGCGTCCATCACGTGATCGGCGTGCCCCTCCAACAGGGTGCCCAGCATGAGCAGCCGGTCGAGCGCCTCGCGCTGCGGCGGGGCCTGGGTGGCACGCAGCAGCCCGACCACGCCTCGGGTGGCGGGGTCGGCGGGCGTGCCGCCCTTGCGCCGGTCGCGAACCTCGTCGAGCAGCCGCGACAGCATCTCGTTGAGCGGCTCGTCGCCGACCTCGCCGAGCACCTCGACATTGCTGCGCATGTACTCGGCCAGCCAGGGCGCCGAGGAGAACTGCACCCGGTGGGTCACCTCGTGCAGGCAGACCCAGAGCCGGAAGTCGCTCGGTGAGACACCGAGCGCCCGCTCGACCGCCACGATGTTCGGCGCGACGAGCAGCAGGGTGCCGTCGGGGCCGGTGAACGGGTCGTACTGGCCAAGGATCGCGGTGGACAGGAACGCGAGCATCGCGCCCGCCTGCACGCCCGCCGGTTTGCCCTGCCACATGCCGCGTTCGGCGGCGCCGCCGTCGCTGCCGGTCAGCTGGCCCATGGACGCGGCGGCGGCCGCGATCCAGCCGGGCCGGTCCACGATCCGGGCGGCGGGCACCGGCTGGTCGTCGAGCAATCCGCTCACCTCGCGGACCGGCCCCTCGGCCCGTTCGGAGGCGGTGGCCAACTCGGCCACGACCTGCTCGGCGGAGAAGCGGGAGGTCCGCGGCCCGGCGGGCACCAGGGTGGCGCCGGTCTTCGCGGCCAGGCGCCAGTCGACCGCGCCGGAGAAGCCCGAACGCCCCTTCGGCTGCTCGACGGCGGCGCCGGTCGGCACTACCGCGTCTGCCGTGCCGGGACCGGCCGGGTCGGAACCATCTGCGTGCATGTCAACCACCCGTCACGAGCATCCACAGTTGCGTAGCGTGCCCGCGATCGCGTCGAGCGCAGGCCTGCTCACCTCCGGCGGCCGGTCGTTCGACATCAGCGCGAATGTCAGTACCCGGCCGTCGGCGTCGAGCACATACCCGACCAACGCACTGGACACCGACAGAGTTCCGGTCTTGGCCCGGACGAACCCGGCGGCCTGGCGGTTCTGCTCGACATAGCGGCTGGTCAGCGAGCCGGTCGCGCCCGCGATCGGCAGGTCGTCGAGCAGCGGCGCCAAAGTCGCGGCGAGCCGGTCGTTCTCGGGCCTGGCCATCGTGCCAGCGGGCTGCACCGTGCTGCCCGCGTTCGGCTTGGCGGCGGTCGCGACGATCCGGTCCAGCAGCCGCGCCGGAATCCGGTCGTCGACCGAGAGGCCGCTGTTGTCGTGCATGTCCAGGCCGGTCAGGTCGAAGCCCGCCTTGGCCAGTGCGTTGTTCACCGCGGTGACCGCGCCGGCGAACGAGGCCTCGCCGCCGGTGGCGACCGAGATCTCGCGCCCGACCGCCTCGGCGAGGATGTTGTCGGAGTAGACCATCATGTCGCGCAGCCGGTCCCGCAGCGGCGCCGAGCGCACGCTCGCGACCTCGGCGGCACCCGGCGCGGCGGCGCCGATCCGGACCCGGCCGGGATCGAGGCCGAGCTCGACTGCCAGCCTGCGCCCGGCGTCCAGCGCGGGCGTCGGGGTGCGCGGAGAGTACTCGACCAGCGGCTGCAGCCGGCCGCCGTCGATCATCACCGACTCCATCGGCGCGATCGAGCCGTCCCCGATATCGATCGGATCCCAGCCCTTGGCCATGGACGGCCCGGTGTAGGCCGAGGTGTCCACCACGATGGTGTCGACCGCGCGGCCGGAGCTCTTGATCTGGGCCACCAGGTCGGCGACCTTGGCGCTGTTCGGGTAGTAGCCCTTGCCTTCCGGCTCGGCCGTCAGCGTCGGGTCGCCGCCCCCGACGAGCACCAGCTCGTTCGGCGCGGCGCCGGCCACCACCTTGGTGGTCAGCCGATGGTCCGCGGGCAGGGTGAGCAGCGCCGCGGCCGTGGTCAGGATCTTCGCGGTGGACGACGGGATCATCGGCTTACCGGGATCACCGCTCCAGAGCACCGTCGCGCTGTCGGCGTCGGTCACCTGTCCGGCGAAGACGCCGAGATCCGGGTTACCGATGACCGGCGCGAGCGCGGCCGCGATACCGGCCGGGCTCGGCGCGGGCGCGTTGGACGGCGCGGGCGCGACGCGAGGAAAGGGCCGGACCGGCGTGGGCGGGGCCGCGATGGTGCGCCCACCGTGGCGGAACTCGTCGGTCCACGGCTTGACCGTGAGCAGAACTCCCGTTCCCGCGGCGAGCAATACGGCAAGCGTGACCCCGAAACCGATCCAGAGATTGCGGCGCCGCCGGTTGGCCAGGCCGCCTCTGTTCTTACCAACCACTGACCGCAGCTCTCCTCGACTGATCTCCGCAGCAGCCGCCTGCCGCACCCATGTCCCCGCCGACCACACTATCCTCGTTGCGCAACCGTTCCCTTGAACAACCTGGCGAGTCGGCAGTCGCGGCTGCTCATGCTCATAGATGCACCGAAGGAGATGGCGTGGAGTTCGACGTCACCATCGAGATCCCCAAGGGCTCTCGGAACAAGTACGAGGTCGATCACGAGACCGGACGGGTCCGGCTCGACCGGCACCTCTACACGTCCATGGTCTACCCCGCCGACTACGGCTACATCGAGAACACCCTCGGCGAGGACGGTGACCCGCTGGACGCGCTGGTCCTGCTGCCCGAGTCGGTGTTCCCCGGCTGCCTCATCGAGGTGCGCCCGGTCGCGATGTACAAGATGGTCGACGAGGCGGGCGGCGACGACAAGGTGCTGTGCGTGCCCGCGGGCGACCCGCGCTGGGAGCACATCCAGGATCTGAAGGATGTGCCCGAGTTCGAGCTGGCCGCGATCAAGCACTTCTTCGAGCGGTACAAGGACTTGGAGCCGGGCAAGTACGTCAAGGGCTCGGAGTGGGTCGGCCGCGCCGAGGCCGAGGCCGAGGTCGAGGCGTCGCTGCGGCGGCTGAAGGACCAGGGCGGCCACTGAGCCGAACAGGAAGCGGGAAGCCGGGTCGCCCGGCTTCCCGCTTTCTCGTTGTGGCCCAGGATTGTTCGGCCGGGCTCAGGCCCCGGTGGCGCGAGTACGCCGCTGTGCCCGTTCGGCCATCACCTCGTCGAGATGTTCGCGCAGCAGCGACAGGATCGGCGCCTCCACCGCACCGTCGAGCCGTTCGTGGGTGAAGTGCGCGTCCTCGATCGAGGCGAAAGTCTCTGCCGCCGAACGATATACGCAGTAGGCCTGATGGGTCCGGCCGAGCGCCTGCAGGATAAGCCCGTGCATCACCAGCACCCGCGCCCGGCTCAGCGGCCCAATGGCGCGATTGAGCGTGCGCACCGCCGCCTCGGCGATCGGCTCCGCCTTGGTCAGCTCGCCCGCCATCATGTGCACGTGCGCCAGCCGCGCCAGCGCCCAGCCCTCCCGCAGCTCGACGCCGCTGAGCTGGGCCAGACGCACCGCCTCGCCGCACAGCTCGATCGCCTGCGGGTGCTCGCCTTGAAAGCTGCGGGCCACGCCCAGCTCGTGGGTCGCCATCGCCTCCAGCGCGGCGTTGCCGATTTTCGCGGCCAGCGTCTTGGCCTGTGTCGCCCGCTCCTGCGCCGCGACGAATTCGCCTGCGTCGGAGAGGGTTTTGGCGATATGCACCAGACTGGTGCACTCGACCGCCGGATCGCCGACCCGCTGGGCCAGCCGGATCGCGCGCTCGCCGTGCGCGATCGAGGCCGCCGTCTCGGTGCCCATCCTGGTCGAGGAGGCCAGCAACTGTGCCGCGAAGGCGGCCAGCCGCACGTCGCTGGGCGCGCTGCCGCCTAGCGACAGGGCGATGCGCTGATGGTCGCGGCCCTGCCGCAGGGTGCCGAGCGAGTAGGTGAAGATCGAACCGAGGGTCACCCTGATCCGGCATTCGACGCGCCGGTCTCCCGCGCGCAGCGCCGCGTCGAGCAGCTTGCCCAACGCCCGCGACAGCTCCTGGCCGTGCGGGCCGCCGTCGATCAATTCCGCGGTGGCCCAGGCGATATCGGCGGCGGCGGGTAACGCCGCGCCGCCCACCCGCGCGGCCTGCTCGTACAGCGAGATCAGATTCGGGCGTTCGGTATCGAGCCAGTACTGCGCGGCGACCGTGTCCACGAACGAGATGCCCCGCGCGACCGTGGCACCGAGGTGCTCGGACAGCGTGGTCCCCGGATTGCACACCACCATCAGGTTTTTCATGCTCGCCAGGTAGAAGTCCAGGAGGCGGAGCAACGGGTCGGCCGCCGGTTCGGTCGCGGCCTGGTGCAATTCGCGGGCGAACAGGCGCGGCAGGTCGTGATAGGTGTAGCGGCCCGGCGCGCTGGTCTCCATCAGGTTCAGATCGACCAGCGACTCGCACAGTTCCTCGACGAGCATCCGATCCGCGCCGAGCACCGCGGCCGCGCCGTCCAGCGAGATCTGCGCCACCTCCGGGGCGGCCAGCATGCGAAACGCCCTGGCCTGCGCGCGATCGAGCTGGTCGTAGCTGAGCCGGAAGGCGGCCTCGACCGCGAGGTCACCGCTGCGCAGCGTGCCGAGCCGCTGCTGCTCGTCGGCCAGCCGTTCGGCGAGGGTGCCGATGGTCCACTGCGGCCGGGCCGCGAGCCGCGCGCCGACGATCCGGACCGCGAGCGGCAGACCGCCGCACGCGTCGAGCACGCTGTCCACCGCGGCCGGCTCCGCGGCGACCCGACGCAGGCCCGCGATGCCCGCCAGCAGCGTGCGGGCCTCCGCCCGCGCCAGCACGTCCAGTCGCACGCCGAGAGTGCCGACCACACAGGGTAATTCGGGCATCGCCGAGCGACTGGTGATCAGCACGGCCGAACCGGGTGTACCCGGAATCAACGGCGTGACCTGAGCGACGTCGTGCGCGTTGTCCAGCACGACGAGCACCCGCTTGCCGTCGAGGAAGCTGCGGAACTGGCCGGAGCGCTCGGCCAGCGTCGGCGCGATCTCGCCCTCGGGCACCCCGAGCGCGCGTAGGAAGTCACCGAGTGCGTCGGCGGCCGCGGTGGCCCGCCCCGCGGGGTGGCCACCGCGCGCCTGGGCGAAACCGTGCAGGTCGACGTGCAGCTGCCCGTCCGGGAACCGGTCGCGCACCAGATGCCCGACGTGCACCGCGAGCGCGCTCTTGCCGATGCCGCCCATACCGCCGATCACACACACCGGCACCGCGGAACTGTTTGCGCGCGACAGCCATTCACTGATCGACCGGACGGTCTCCGCCCGTCCGGTGAAGTCGACGACATCGGCGGGCAGCTGCGCGACGCGCGTGACCGCGCGGCGCTGCGGCCGCGCCGCCGCCGCGTTGCGCGCCGGGGCCAGATGCGGCGGGGTCAGGTCCGCGCGCAGGATGCGCTGATGCAGGTCGGTCAGCTGCTGTCCGGGTTCGATGCCGAGCCGGTCGATGAGCGCCTTGCGGGTTTCGGCGTACACCGCGAGCGCCTCGGCCTGGCGGCCCGCGTGATACAGCGCGGTCATCAGCAGTCCCCTGGTCTGCTCGCGCATCGGGTGTTCGGCACACAGCGGGGTGAGTTCGGCGATCACCTCGGTGTAGCGGCCGAGGCGCAGATCGAGCTCGATCCGCTGCTCCAGCAACGCGACTCGGCGTTCGATCAGCTGCGTGCGCTGCCGATCGGCGTAGGGGCCGGGCAGTCCGGCCAGCGGCGTGCCCGACCACAGCCGCAGTGCGGCATCGAGCCGTTCGCGCACCACCTCCACCGGGTGCGGCTGCTCGGCGCCGATCCGCTCCTGCTGCACCTCGAGCAGCAGATCCTCGACCATCTCCACGTCGACCGCGCCGGGGTCGAGCCGCAACGCGTAGCCGCCGCCGAACCCGACGAGCACCGTCGCGGGCGCGCCGGACGGGCGGTCGGGCTCCAGCGCCCGGCGCAGATGCAGGATGTGGTTGCGCAGCGCGCCGATCGCGCTCGGCGTCGGATGTTCCCCCCAGACGCCGTCGATGAGTTCGGGCACCGTAGCCGACCGTCCACTGCGCAGCAGCAACGCCGCGAGCAAGGCTCTGCGTTGCTTGGACCCGAGATCGAGCTCCAGGTCATCGCGCCACGCACGCACCTCACCCAGCACAGCGAACTTCAGCATGCGGCCCTCTCTCTCCGACCGTCGGGCGTCCGCCTTCGAAGGTAACCAATCGTCCGACGTTTGCGGCACCCTCATCCGTGCACCGGACGATGAGCCACCAATGATCCATCGCCACGGATACCGCATCAAACCGAGAATTCCGTGAGGTTTTCGTGACGAACAGCTGATCGGATGCTGATGTCCGGCCGAATCGCGGGGGTCGGTAGTGCTGGCACCACCCTCGGACACCCGTGGGCGATACCCGATATCCGGGTGTTCGCGCCATGGGCACGACCTCGCGGAATTCCTAGGCTCGGAACCGTCGCGGAGCACCGATGTCTCCCGGCCCGAACAGGAGGACAGCGTTGCGCATGAACCCATTTCGCCGCCATGGCGGCCGGGCGCTCTGGCCGGCACTCGTCGCGGGCGCGGTGCTCGCGACGGCCGCGTGCGGCGGGCAATCCGCGGTGCGCACGCCGACCCCCGCCGACGCCGCGCCACCCGCACTGACCGCCGCACTGGATCGCGTGGTGCGCAGCGGGATTCCCGGCGTCCAGGTCGTCATCGACGACCCACGCGGGCACCGGGTCTACACCGCGGGCGTCGGCGACCTCGGCACCGGCGCCCCGTTCCAGGACGACGCACTCGTCCGGATCGGCAGCAATACAAAGACTTTCGTCGCGACCGTGGTGCTCCAGCTGGTCGCCGAGGGCAAGGTCGAGCTGGACGCACCGATCGAGCGCTATCTGCCCGGCGTGGTCGCGGGCAACGGCAACGACGGCAATCGCGTCACGGTGCGCCAGCTCATGCAGCACACCAGCGGTCTGCCCGACTATCTCGGCCGAGGCAACGGCACCAGCGTCGACTCGAACGGCCCGGCCCAGCTCGACCCGGACGAAGACGCCATTCGCACACAGCATTTCGAGGCCGCCGAGCTGGTCCGCAACGCGCTGACCATGCCGCCGGACTTCGAACCCGGCGCGAAATCGGTGTACACCAACACCAATTACCTGCTGCTCGGCATGCTGATCGACCGGGTCACCGGACGAACCTTCGCCGCGGCGATCAACGATCGGATCATCGCGCCGCTCGGCCTGAAGTCCACCTACTTCCCGGCCACGGGCGAGCGCACGCTGCGCGATCCGCATCCGCGTGGCTATCACGTCCGCGACGGCAAGCAGATCGACTTCACGGAGCTGGACCCGTCCTGGGGCGGCGCGGCGGGCGCGATGGTCGCGACCAACGCCGACCTCAACACCTTCATCCTCGCACTGTTGTCCGGCAAGCTGCTGCCACCAGCGCAATTGGCGCAGATGCGGCAGACGGTGCCGTTCGACCGGATGCCCGGCGCCGGCTACGGCCTCGGCCTGATCCATCAGTCGACATCGTGCGGCGAGCAGGTCTGGGGGCACGGCGGCAGCATTCCCGGCTTCGGCACGCGCAACAGCGCAACGGCCGACGGCCGAGCCGTCGCGGTGGCGGTGAACCAGCTGCCCACCTCCGAGGAGTCGTCCGAGTTGATCGAGGCGGTGCTCGATACCGCGCTCTGCACCCCATGACCGGAACCTTTCCGCACCTGATTCGGTTGCGGGCCAACAATATCGGAGGATCGACCGTGAACCGGACCCGAAGCCGCGCCGCCGTCGCGAGCCTCGCGGCGGGGTTGGCGCTCTGCACCGCGACGACCGGCTGCACCAGCACCGACGCCAATGCCGAACCCCCCGCGCTGGAGCGCTTCTACAGCCAGCAGCTCGACTGGAAAGCATGCGACGACCCGAAGCTCGACCCGGCGGGCGCGCAGTGCACCGACGTCACGGTGCCGCTGAACTACGCCGACCCGCAGGGGCCGACGACCACGGTGGCTATTTCCCGGCTCACCTCTCCTGAGCCCGCGCGGCGGCGCGGTGTCATGCTGTCCAACCCGGGCGGGCCCGGCGGTTCCGGCCTCGACTTCATGCTCGGCGTCGGCGCGGCCATGACACCCGACGTGCGCGCACAGTACGACCTCATCGGCATGGACCCGCGCGGCATCGGGCGTTCCGCGGCGATCGACTGCCACTGGCCACGCGGCTTCGGCCTGGAGTCGGCCGGCGTCGACGCCGCGGGCTATGCCGAATCCGTTGCGACACACGCGGATCTCGCGGCACGCTGCGCGGCGACCGAGGGCGCCAGGCTGCCGCACATCAGCACCCGCAACACCGCGCGCGACATGGACGTGATCCGTGGCGCGCTCGGCGTCGAGAAGGTCAGCTACTTCGGCACCTCGTACGGCACCTACCTCGGCGCGGTGTTCACCCAGATGTTCCCGCAGCGCAGCGACCGGATCGTGCTGGACAGCGCGGCGAATCCGGAGACCTATGGCTCGGTCGGCATGATGCGGGCGATGGGCCCGGTGAACGAGGCGGCACTCGACCTGTGGGCGGACTGGGCCGCCGCGCACGACAGCGAGTACCACTTCGGCTCCGACAGGGCCGCGGTGCGCGCCACCATCGTGGAGCTGATCCAGCGCTCGGCGCAGGAGCCGATTCGGTTGGGCGAGTTCACCGTCGACGACCACACCCTGCCTATCCTGCTGTTCGTCGCGCTGGACGACGTGCGCAACTACGAGCTGCTGGCCGGCCAGGTGCGTCAGCTCCGCGACGCGGCCGACGGGCAGGTCGTGCAACCCGACGACACACTGCGGGAAAGCCTCGAGATGATGTTCGTACCGGGCAAGCAGGACGGTTCGCCGCAGATGGCGGTGCTGTGCGGCGACGTCCCCGCGCCCCGCGACCCGGCGTTCTACCTGCGCAACATCGAGCAGGCACGAGCTGAGCAGCCGGTGTTCGGCGCCTTCGCCAACAACATCACCTCGTGCGCGTTCTGGGCACCGCCCGCGGAAGCGCCTACGGTGGTGGACAATTCGGTGCCCAGCCTGATCCTGAACTCCACCGGCGACACCAGGACCCCCTACGAGGGCGCGCAGGTGCTGCACCAGAAGATGACCGGCTCGGTCTTCGTCACGCTGCGCGACGTGCCGATCCACTACATCTTCGGCCGCTTCCCCAACACCTGCGTATACGGCGCGGTGAACGCCTACCTGCGCGACGGCACGCTGCCCGCTGCCGATCTCACCTGCGAGGCGGACTAGGCGCCGCGCCGACGTCCGTCCCGGATCGGGCTTCGGCACTGGACCGGTTGAACGCGTGCGGTGAATCCCGCACGGGCTCGAGCCGTCACGCGTTCAGGTAGGCCAGCACCGCGAGTACACGGCGGTGCCCTACGTCCTCGGTGGACAGTCCCAGCTTCGCGAAGATGTTCCGAATGTGTTTGTGCACAGCGCCTTCGCTGACCACCAACCGCTCGGCGATGGTCGCGTTGTTGTGCCCCTCGGCCATCAGCGCGAGCACCTCCCGCTCCCGCGCGGTGAGCGCGGCGAGCGGGTCGTCGGCTGTGCGCCGCACCAGCAGCTGGGAGATCACCTCGGGATCCATCGCGGTGCCGCCCGCGGCCACCCGGCGCAGCGAGTCCAGGAACCGGTCCACCTTTCCGACCCGCTCCTTCAGCAGATAGCCGACGCCGCCCTGGCCGTCGCCGAGCAGTTCGGCGGCGTAGCTGTCCTCCACCCAGGACGAAAGGACCAGCACCGGCAGGCCGGGATGCAGTTCGCGGGCGCGCACCGCGGCGCGCAACCCGTCGTCGGTGAAGGTCGGCGGCATCCGGATGTCGAGCACCACCGCGTCCGGCCGGTCGGCTGCCACCGCGGTGAGGAAGTCCTCGGCGTTGTCGACCGCGGCGACCACTTCGATGCCCGCGGTGCTCAGCAGGAGCACGAGGCCCTCCCGCAGCAGGGCATCGTCCTCGGCGATCATGACCCGCACGGCAACTCCACCCGCAATACAGTAGGGCCACCCGCCGGGCTGGTCAGCACCATCCGCCCGTCGAGCGCCTCGGCCCGGCGCCGGATACCGGCCAGCCCACCGCCGTAGGTCTCGACGGCGGCACCGACGCCGTCGTCGCGGACCTCGATCCGCAGCAGCTCCGCGGTGCCGCCCAGCTCGAGCGTAATGGCCTCGGCGCAAGAATGTTTGGTGGCGTTGGTGAGCGCCTCGGCGATGACGAAATAGGCCGCCGCTTCCACCGCCGCGGGCCTCCTGCCCACCTCGTCGAGCTCGAGCACGCACGGGATCGGGCTGCGCGCCGCGAGCGCCGAAACCGCGCTGACCAGCCCGCGATCGGCCAGCACCGGCGGATAGACGTTGCGGACCACCTCGCGCAGTTCCGCCAGCGCCGCGGTGGCCGTGTCCTGCGCCTTGCGCACCAGTTCGTCCGCCGCCCGCGAATCCTGTTCGCGCAGTTGGTCGGCCAGCCCGAGCTGCATGATCACCGCCGCGATCCGGGCCTGCGCACCATCGTGCAGGTCGCGTTCGATCCGGCGCAGTTCCGCGCCGTGCGCGTCCAGCGCGGCCGCCCTGGTCGCGGTCAACGCCGCGACCCGACCGGCGAGCACCACCCCGGCCTGCGGGCCGAGCAGCGCGCGGGCCAGCAGCGCCTGCCACCGCGCCACCATCGGGATCAGCAGCGTCACGCCGAAGATGGGCAGCGCGATCAGGCCGCTCAACCAGGCCGTGCGCCACGAGTCCACCGCGAAACCGAAGGTCATCAACTCCCCCGGCGGCAGGTGCCGCCACAGGGCCGGGGTGACCAGCTGCATGAGCACCGAGATCGGCAGCGCGACGGCGAATATCCCCAGGTAGATGCCGGTCAGCCCGTGCGTGACCAGCCAGCCGGCATCGCGCCGGTTCGCCGGATCGGTGAACGCGGTGCGCACCCGCTGCCGCAGCCCGCCTACCAGGGGCTGATAGACCTCCTCGATCGGCGCCCCAAGTCGTTTCCCGGCCCGGCGCCGTTCGAACGAGACCAGCGGCCGGACCACCCGGATCGCCTCCGGTACGGCCGGAATGCCGACGCCGATCAGGCAGAACGCGAGCACCAGGAGCAGGCCGATCACCGCGAACATCGCGGCGAGCGAGGTCACGCTGCCGAGCGCCAGGTACCCGATCGCACCCGGGAGCAGCCGCATCCTCGCCCGCACCGAGCGCAGCACCTTCACCTGGCCATGGTGTCAGAACGGCATCGCGCTGGTGACAGCGCCCTGAAGCGGGTCGCGTCCGATCACGCCGAGCCGGAACCGTTCCCCGGTCGCCGCGCACCGCCCTCGGCGTCGGCCGCCTCGGCGTTGGCGGCCTGGATGCCGCCCATCATCCGCAGCGGCACCTCGCGCCAGAACAGCACCAGGATCAGCGCGAGCAACGCGACACCGGTCGCCGAGAGGAACACCGTCGACATCGAATCGGCGAAGCCGACCTTGAACGGCCGGGCCAGCTCGGGGCTCAGCTGCTGGATGATCGAGCTGTCCTTCAGCACCTGCCCGGCGGCGGAAGTATCTTGCGCGAGCAAGCCTTTCGCCAGCGCCGCGTCGGCCGGGTTGCCGCTGCGGGCCCCCTCGACCACGGCGTGCTGGAATTGTGGATCGGCGGCGGCGCTGCGCATTTCGTCCGAGATGCTCGGAGTCAGCTGCGCGAACAGGATAGAGAGGAACACCGCGACACCGAGGGTGCCGCCGATCTGCCGGAAGAAGGTGGCCGCCGCGGTGGACACACCCATGTCCTTGGGCGGCAACGCGTTCTGCAAGGCCAGCGTGAGCGGCTGCATCAGGTTGCCAAGCCCGAAACCGGTGCACGCCATGAAGATCATCGCGAGCCACAGCGGGCTGACGGCGGTCAGGAAGTGCAGCAGGAACAAGCCGAGCGTCAGCATGGTGGCGCCGATGATGGTGAAGGCGCGGTAGCGACCGGTCCGCGAAATCAACTGACCGGACACGACCGAACCGGTCATCAGGCCGAGCACCATGGGCAGCATCTGCAGACCGGCCAGCGTCGGGCTGGCCCCGCGCACCACCTGCAGGTACTGCGGCAGCAGCGAGATACCGCCGAACATGCCCGCGCCGACCACGAACGAGATCACCACCCCCAGAGCGAAAGTGCCGTTCTTGAAGATACGCAGCGGGATCAGCGCCGCGTCGCGCAGGTTCTTCTCCACCAGCACGAAGCCGATGATGCCGAGCCCGCCGATCGCGTAGCAGGCGATGGAACGGCCGCTGCCCCAACCCCATTCACGGCCCTGCTCGGCGACCACCAGCAGCGGGGCCAGGCCGATCGCGAGCACGAGCACGCCCCACCAGTCCACCCGGTCGGTCGACTTGGGCCGCTTGGGCAGTTTCAACACCCGCGACACCACGGCCAGCGCGACCAGGCCGATCGGCACGTTCACCAGGAACACCCAGCGCCAGCCGCTGACACCGAGAATGGTCTGCTGCCCGGCGAGCACACCGCCGAGCACCGGGCCGATCACGCTGGAGGTGCCGAACACCGCCAGGAAGTACCCCTGGTACTTGGCGCGTTCACGCGGGCCGACGATATCGCCGAGGATGGTCAGCGCCAGCGACATCAGCCCGCCCGCGCCGATGCCCTGCACCGCGCGGAAGGCGGCGAGCTGATACATCGACTGGGACATCGTGCACAGCAGGGAGCCGACGATGAAGATCGCGATGGCGAGCATGAAGAACTGCTTGCGCCCGAACATGTCCGACAACTTGCCGTACAGCGGGGTCGCCAGCGTCGCGGTGATCAGATAGGCAGTGGTCGCCCACGCCTGCATCGAGTAACCGTTGAGATCGTCGGCGATGGTGCGGATGGCGGTGGAGACGATGGTCTGATCGAGCGCGGCCAGCAGCATCCCGAGCATCAGCCCGCTCAGGATCACCAGGATCTGGCGGTGGGTGAAGGCCGGGGGCGCTGCCTCGGTCGGCGCTGCTGTGGTCATCTGTCGTTCTCCGTCTCGGTCAGTGCCTCGTCCCAGTTGCGGCGCATTGCGGCGATCATCTCCGGGCGCGTTCGCTCGTAGTCGTCGACGAACTGCCGCAGCAGCTCGGCGAACTCGGCCCGGTTCCGCGGTTCCCAGTCCGCCATCACCTTGGTCAGGTTCTCGTTGCGGCGCCTGCGGATCTGCTCCGCGATGGCACGTCCGCGCTCGGTGACCACCAGCACGGTCGCCCTGCCGTCGGCCGGGTCGGCCTGCCGCTCGACCAGGTGCCTGCCGACGAGCTGAGCCACCTGACGGCTGACCGTCGACGCGTCGGAGTGCAGGGCGGCCGCGAGTTCGCCGGAGCGCATCGGCCCGTCGCAACACAGCCGGATCAGCGTGCCGAACGCGGCCGGATCCAGCCCGTCCTTGGTCCACGCGCCGAGCTGGGCCGCAGTGCGGTCCCGGATCCGCTGCAGGCGGGTGAGTTGCATCGCGATCGTGTCGATCGTCTGATCGTCCACACCCTCACCTTTGCTTGCATCAATCAACTAGTTGCGCAATGCAAGTATGCAGACGACTCCGGGACAGGGCAACCGATGGACGGCTCTTTACTCGCCCTTGAACTGCGGCGCCCGCTTCTCGAATACGGCCTTGATCGCCTCGGTGAGGTCCTCCGACGGCAGAAACGCGGAATTCCACGCGGACACGTAGCGCAGGCCGGTGGCGACCTCGTTCTTGGTGCGCTGGTCCAGCACGTCCTTCACGCCCTGCACCACCAGCGGCGGGTTCGCGGCGATCTCGCGCGCGGTGGCGTGCGCCGCGTCCAGCGCCGCTGCCTGATCCGCGAACACGTCGTTGACCAGGCCGATCTTCTCCGCACGCGCGGCGTCGATATCCTTGCCGGTGTACGCGAGTTCGCGCAGGTGGCCCTCGGAGATGATGCCGGGCAGCCGGTGCAGCGAGCCGATGTCGGCCACGATCGCGACCTTCGCCTCCCGCAGGCTGAACTTCGCCTCGGCGCTCGCGTAACGGATGTCCACCGCGGCGATCAGGTCGAGGCCGCCACCGATGCACCATCCGGAGATCGCCGCGATCACCGGCTTGCGGCAGTCCGCCACCGCGGTCACCGCGCCCTGCATCTTGCGCAGCTCGACCAGGAACTCGGTGCGCGGCGCCGCCAGCGCCCGATCGCCGAGCAGCGGACCGAACATGCCGCTCATCGCGGGCAGGTCGAGGCCGTAGGAGAAGTGCGGGCCCGAACCCGTCAGCACGATCGCGCGCACCTGCGGATCCGCGTCCAGCTCCTGGAAGATCTCCGGCAGCTCACGCCAGAAATCGGGGCCCATCGCGTTGCCCTTGCCGGGCCCGGTCAGCGTCACCTGCGCGACGTAGTCTTTGATCTCGACGGTAAAAGCCTGCCAGTCAGTCATTTGTACAGCGTATTACAGAGTTCGCGCGCCGGATACACCGCCGTCGCGCAAAGCGGTAAATCTTGTTAAGGCTGCGCAAAATTGTTGGTATGCAGTAGGTCCGAGGTCAGCGGGCGCGGATCATGGAGGTAAGTCAACGAACCTCGTCATACGGCTCGGAGGCCATCATGCTGATGCATCAGGGAATCGGTCTCGACCGGTTCAACCAATTTCCCCGCGCCCGTGCGATACACGCGCTTTTCGGCTGTTGCGGCAATGTCACCTGGGCGACCGAACTCGCCGACGCCAGACCCTTCCCGGATCGGGACGCGTTGCTGGCCGCCGCGGATCTCGGCCTGCTCGCGCTCTCCCCGGAGGATCTGGATCGGGCATTCGAAGCGGTTGCGCACGAACAGGTCTCGGAGCACAGCGTCGCTGAACTGGCCCGATGCACGCACGAACGCATCGCGGAACTGCTCGGGCCGAACGAGGGATATCCGGAATACTGACGCATTCGCCGCGTAGACCGGCGCACCACTCGCAATCGCTCTACTCTGGTTTTCATGCGCAGGTCGACATTGCCACCGATCGCCTGCCGAGTCGCGGACACCCTCATCGCCCGAGGCCATCACGGTGTCATCGTGACCCAGCCGGCACCGACGCCAACTGTCGCGGACGCGGCGCGCGCACTCGGGGTGGATGTGGGGGCCATCACGACCGCCAAGGTATTCCTGCTGGACGAGGATCCGGTGCTGCTGCTGGTTTCCGGCGCGCACGAAGTGGATCTGGAATCCACCGGCAAACGGCTGGAGGGCACACTCACCGCGGCACCCGCCGAGCTGGTCCGGCAGGTGACCGGCCAGCCGATCGGCGGGGTCGCCCCCGTCGGCCATCCCACCAACCTGCCCACCTGGGTGGATTCCGCGTTGTCCCGGCACCGGGAGGTGTGGGCCGCGGGCGGGCACCCGAACACTGTGTTCCGCACCTCTTTTCACGAGTTGGTCCGGATCACCGCGGGCCTGCCCATCGAGGTCGTCTGAATGACCGATCACGCGAGGACATGGGTAACTCGCCGGGCACGGGCTTACTCGCACGAGCACGACCGCCGGTCGCCGACTCCACCTATTTCCGCACCTAGGACTGGCCTTGATACGCGGAGAGACGGGCAAGCGTAGGTTGGCTCGAGTGACCGAAGCAGAACGACCCGTCGATTTCCAGATCCCCGATGATCTGAGCGGGATCACCGCCGAGCAGTTCCGCGCCTCGATGCGCCACTATCCGGCGGGGGTCACCGTGGTCACCCTCAATTCACCGAGCGGGCCGATCGGTTTCACCGCGACGTCTTTCGCCTCGCTGTCGCTGGCCCCGCCGCTCGTCTCGTTCAATATCGCGCACACCTCGTCCAGCCTCACCGCCCTGTTGGACGCGGGCTCCGTGGTCATCCACTTCCTCGGCGAACATCAGCGCCATATCGCCCAGCGCTTCGCCCGCACCGCCGACGAACGTTTCACCGACCGTTCCCTGTGGACCACCCTCGACACCGGTGAGCCCGTCCTGCACGGCACGCCCATCTGGCTCCGCGCCACCATCCACCAACTGATTCCCCTAGGTGACCACACCCTCGTAGTGGGCCTGGTCACCCGAGTCCACGACAACACCAACGACTCCCCCGCCGCCGCCCCCCTCCTCTACTACAACGGCCACTACCACCGCCCCACCGAACTCACCGACTGAACCGCTAGCTTCCGTCCAGTTCGGCGAACGAAATCTGCATCGGAAACGGGTCGGTCAAGCGCACCGCTCGACGATCTCGCAGGTCCGCCCACTCGCTCCGGTCAGCCATGCCGTAGATGCTATAGACCCGGAGGGACAACCCGGCTGCCAACTTTGTCGTTCGGTCAGTCGACGAGGCAGGGGGCGGCGCCGGTGGGCGCCTGGGAGGTCAAGGGGCGGGTTTCGGGGGTGGGGTTCCAGAGGCCGTTTGTGCTGGCGTAGTCCCAGGTCGGGCCGGTGCGGACGAGGGTGGCGACGGCGTCGATCAGGCGGTCGACGTGGGCCGGGGTGGTGCCGAGGCCGATGCTGGCGCGCAGGGCGCCGTCGAGGTCGAGCCGGGCGAGCAGGGGGTGCGCGCAGAAGCGGCCGTCGCGCACACCGATGCCGTGTTCGGCGGACAGGTAGGCGGCGACGTGACCGGGGACGAATCCGTCCAGGGTGAAGGCGACGATGCCGACGGTGTCGGGGCTGTCGTTCCAGATACGCAGCAGGCGCACGCCGGGAATCGCGGCGAGCCCGTCCCGCAGCCGATCGGCGAGGCGGTGTTCGTGTGCGGCAAGGGTTTCGGCGTCGATCTCACAGAGCGCGTCACAGGCGGCGGCGAGCGCGGCGGCGCCGAGCACGTTGGGCGAGCCGCCCTCGTGCCGCTGCGGCGCGGCGGCCCACTCGACCCCGGTGGTGCTGACCTCGCGGACCGCGCCGCCACCGGCCAGATACGGCTCGGCCTGATCGAGCCAGTCCCGGCGCCCGACCAGCACCCCAGCCCCGAACGGGGCGTACAGCTTGTGGCCGGAGCAGGCGATGTAGTCGATGCCGGTGTCGCGCAGGCTGATTCGACGATGCGGTGCCAGCTGGGCTGCGTCGACCAGGATGCGCGCGCCGCACTGGTGCGCGACGGTGGCGAGCCGCTCGAGCGGCAGCACCTCGCCGGTCACATTGGACGCGCCGGTCACCGCGAGCAGCGCGGCAGGCTTGCTGCACAGCTCCGCGACCAGCCTGCCGATGGTCTCCTCGACGGTCGCCGCGGCCTGCACCACCCGGCGGCCGTGCCGGGTCCACGGCAGGAAGTTGGCGTGATGCTCGATGTCGAGCACCACGGTGTCACCGGGCACGCAGGAGGCGAGCAGGTTCAGCGAGTCGGTGGTGTTGCGGGTGAACACCACGACCTGGTCGTCGGCCGCGTCGAGGTAGCGGGTCACCGAGGCGCGGGCGGCCTCGTAGCACTCGGTGGAGATGCGCGAGGCGTAGCCCGCGCCGCGGTGCACGCTCGCGTAGAACGGCAGCAACTGCTGCACGCGGTCGGTGACCTGGGCCAGCGCGGGCGCGCTCGCGGCGTAGTCGAAGTTGGCGTAGGTGGTGGTTCCGCCCTGGACGAGCGGCACCCGCAGGTCGTCACCGGACACCCGGGCGAGGGCGGAACAGGTCTGGTCCACAACAGCGGTCATCACAAAATCCCATCGGCTCAGGGACCCATGATCTGGAAGATTCATCGAGTCCGCGCTTGCCGCGCCCGGTTGGGCGTCGGCCCGGTCGTCACCCGGAGCACCCCACCGCGGAGGAGGGTTGCCGACCAGCAAGCCGGGGCTGAACGCTGGTACTCATGACCTATCCCGAGATTGGCAGATGCCGCCCCGCCCTGTCAACCCGCGATCGGACACGCGCGGGCGCCGCCGAAAACGCCTTGCGCGGACGGCGAGCGGGGACCAGATTCAGGAAATGTCGCCTTCTCTGCTGCTGAGCTTCATCGGCGTGTGCGTCCTGCTCTCGATCACCCCCGGCCCCGATTCGTTCCTGGTGCTGCGCTTCTCGATCGTGGACGCACGACCGGGGATCGCGGCCGCGATCGGCTCGGCGGTGGGCGGCATCGTGTGGGCGGTGGTGGTCGCGGCGGGGGTCGCCGCCCTGCTGGAACAGTCCGCGACCGCCTATCGCGCGCTCAAGGTGATCGGCGGAATCTACTTGGTGTACTTGGGCATTCGCGCGTTCGTCGAGCAGCGACGGGCGCGGCGGGCCTGCCCGCACGGCGACGACGCCGCACCGACCGTGACGGGCGCCCGGGCGTCAGTTCGCTCGGCGTTCACCGCGGGCCTCGTCTCATGCCTGTTCAACCCGAAGGTCGGGCTGTTCTATCTCGCCGTGCTCCCCCAGTTCCTCACCGAGGTCAGCTTCGTCAACACCTTGGCGCTCGGCGCCGTCGAGTCCTCGATCGCCGCGGTAGAGATGGTGCTGCTGGCCCTGGCCGCCTCGCGTGCGGTCGCGCTGCTGCGCCGACCGCGCGTGCGGGAACGGCTCGAACAGGTCAGCGCCGCGATCCTGGCGACCCTCGGGATCGGGACGGCCGCCTCCGCCGCCTGATCGCGCCCGGTCACAGCGCCGCCGCCCCGCAGACCTGGACAACCCCGAGTACCGTGGACAGCTGGTCACCGTGGTGTTTGCCCACTGGTAACCCAGCTATGACACAACAAGACCAGGAAGCGCGAGGCAGGTCGAATGGGAGGTGGGCAGGGCGTCATGCTCCAGCCACAGGTTGATGCGACGGTGGACCCCTTGCTCCGCGGCACGCACACGCCGCAGGCCCGGACCCTCGTCGACATTCTGACCGCGACGGCGCTGGCGCACCCGGACGCGCCCGCCATCGACGACGGCGAGGTGGTGCTCAGCTACCTCGAACTGGTCGTCGAGATCGAGCAGACCATGGCCAGGCTGGCCACCGCGGGCGTGCGACCGGGCGACCGGGTCGGCGTGCGGATGCCATCGGGCTCCCGGCAGCTCTACCTCACCATCCTCGCCGTGCTGTACGCGGGCGCGGCCTACGTGCCGGTGGACGCCGACGACCCGGACGAACGCGCGCAGCTGGTCTTCGGCGAGGCGCAGGTCACCGCGATCGTCACAGCGGCGGGCATCGCGACGACGGCCGCCGGAATCCGTGCCGCCGAAGGCAATTCGCGCACACCGCAGCAAAGCACGCTACCGACGCCGGGCGACGACGCGTGGATCATCTTCACCTCCGGATCCACCGGAACACCGAAAGGCGTTGCGGTGACCCACCGTAACGCCGCCGCGTTCGTCGACGCCGAGGCCAACCTGTTCCTACGGGACGCACCGATCGGCCCCGGCGACCGGGTGCTGGCCGGTCTGTCCGTCGCCTTCGACGCGTCCTGCGAGGAGATGTGGCTGGCCTGGCGCAACGGCGCCTGCCTGGTGCCCGCACCGCGCGAGCTGGTGCGCACCGGCGCCGACCTCGGCCCGTGGCTGGTGCGGCGGGAGATCAGCGTGGTGTCCACCGTGCCGACCCTGGCCGCGACCTGGCCGGCCGAGGCGCTCGACGCGGTCCGGCTGTTGATCTTCGGCGGCGAGGCGGTGCCGCCGGAACTCGCGGAACGCCTTGCTGGCAAAGGCCATTCGGAGCGCGAGGTATGGAACACCTACGGCCCCACCGAGGCGACGGTGGTCGCGTGTGCCGCGTTGCTCGACGGCGGGTGGCCGATCCGGATCGGCCTGCCGCTGGACGGCTGGGATCTGGTGGTGATCGATGCCAACGGAAACCCGGTCGGCGAGGGCGAATCCGGCGAGCTGGTGATCGGCGGCGTCGGCCTGGCCCGCTACCTCGACCCCGCGAAGGACGCCGAGAAGTACGCCCCGCTGCCCTCGGTCGGCTGGGATCGCGCCTACCGCAGCGGCGACCTGGTCCGCAACGACAGTGCGGGCCTGGTATTCCTCGGCCGCGCCGACGATCAGATCAAACTCGGCGGCCGCCGCATCGAGCTCGGCGAGATCGACAACGCGCTCCAGCATCTGCCCGGTGTCACCGGCGCGGCCGCCGCGATCCGGAGCACCAAGGCGGGCAACAAGATCCTGGTCGGCTACCTCACCGGCCCCGGTCCCGAGTTCGACCTCAAAGCCGCCAGAGCCCAACTCACCGAACAGCTTCCGGCTCCGCTGGTGCCCCGGCTCGCGGTGGTCGCCGAACTGCCGACCCGCACCTCGGGCAAGGTCGATCGCAACGCGCTGCCATGGCCGCTGCCGAACAGCACCGACGACGACGAGCACAACGATCTCACCGGCACCGCGCAGTGGGTTGCCGGACTGTGGGATTCGATCCTCGGCGGCGAGGTGGTCGATCTCGACGCCGACTTCTTCGACCTCGGCGGCGGCTCGCTGGCCGCCGCGCAGTTGGTGACCGCGCTGCGGGAACGGTATCCGCAGATCACCGTCGCCGATCTGTACGACCACCCGCGCCTTGGCGCACTCGTCGACCTGCTGGAGCAGAGCACACCCGCCGTCGCGGTCGAGGAGCGCGTGGTGCGCCCGACGCCGTTGCGCGCGCAGGCGATCCAGGTGGTCGCGACCGTCCCGCTCACCACGTTGACCGGTCTGCAATGGCTCACCTGGCTCGCGATCGTCGGCAATATCGCCGCCTGGTCCGGTTCGCTGCCCTGGCTGCCGCAACTGTCCTGGTGGTGGACACTGGTCGCGTTCCTGCTGTTCATCTCCCCGCTCGGCCGGATGGCGATCTGCGTGGCGGGCGCGCGGATGCTGCTGCACGGCGTGCGGCCGGGACAGTATCCGCGCGGCGGCTCGGTGCACCTGCGGCTGTGGGCCGCGGTACGCCTCGCCGAGGCCAGCGGGGCCGAAAACCTCTCCGGCGCACCATGGATGGTGCCGTTCGCCAGGGCGCTCGGCGCGAAGGTCGGCAAGGGCGTCGACCTGCACACGATCCCGCCGGTCACCGGCATGCTCGAACTGGGCGACGGATGCAGCGTGGAACCCGAGGTCGACCTGTCCGGCTACTGGATCGACGGCGACGTGGTGCATATCGGGCCGGTGGTCGTCGGCCCCGGCGCGGTGGTCGGCTCCCGATCGATCCTGTTACCCGGCACCAGGATCGGCAAGAACGCGGAGGTCGCGCCGGGCTCCGCGGTATCCGGCAAGGTCAAGGCCGAGCAGGAGTGGGCGGGCTCGCCCGCGGTGAAACTCGGTAAGGCACAGCACCGCTGGCCCGCACACACTCCGGACCGGGCGGCACACTGGGTGGCGATCTTCGGTATCACCTCGATGGCCCTGGCCGCGGTGCCGATCCTCGGGCTCGGCGCGGGCGGGTTGTTCATCGCCTGGTTCATTCGCGATACTCGCACGCTGGCGGGCGGTTTGGGCCGGGCGTTCGCGATCCTGCCGGTGGCGACGGTGCTCAGTCTCGCGGTGTACGCCGCGATCACCATCATCCTGGTGCGGCTGCTCAGCTTCCGGCTGCGCGAGGGCTATCACCCGGTACGCAGCAGGACCGGCTGGCAGGTGTGGTCCACCGAACGCCTGCTGGACGCGGCACGCACCTTCCTGTTCCCGCTGTACGCGAGCCTGCTCACGCCGATCTGGCTGCGCCTGCTCGGCGCGAAGATCGGCAAGAACGTCGAGGCCTCGACGGTGCTGCTGCTGCCGAGGTTCACCGTTGTCGCCGACGGCGCGTTCCTGGCCGACGACACCATGATCGCCAGTTACGAATTGGGCGGCGGCTGGCTGCGCATCGGCGAGGCCAAGGTCGGCAAGCGCGCCTTCCTCGGCAATTCCGGCATGACCGCCCCCGGTCGGCGCGTGCCGAAAAATGGTCTGGTCGCGGTGCTTTCGGCGGCGCCGTCCAAGTCCAAGGCGGGCTCGTCGTGGCTTGGCAGCCCGCCGGTGCGACTGCGCCGCGCGCCGGAAAGCAGCGACACCGCACGCACTTTCGATCCGCCGCCGCGACTACGGGTGGCCCGCGCGGTCATCGAGACCTGTCGGCTCCTGCCGGTGCTGGTGACCTTCGCGATCGGGCTCGGCGTGCTGTTCACCCTCGCCTGGCTGGCGCGCGACGTCGGCCATCTGCCCGCCGCACTGCTCAGCGGCGTGGTGCTGCTTGCCGCGGGCGCGGTGGCGGGCGCGAGCTCGGTGGTCGCGAAGTGGGCGCTGGTCGGCCGAATCGGGACCGAGGAACATCCGCTGTGGAGCTCGTTCGTGTGGCGCAACGAGGTCTCCGACACCTTCGTGGAAACCGTTGCGGCGCCATGGTTCGCGCGCGCCGCCACGGGTACCCCGGTGCTGAATCTGTGGCTGCGCGGCCTCGGGGCCGACATCGGCCGCGGGGTATGGTGCGAGTCCTATTGGCTACCGGAGGCAGACCTGGTGACACTCGGTGACGGCGCGACCGTGGAGCGCGGGTGCGTCGTGCAGACCCATCTCTTCCACGACCGGATCATGTCCATGGATACCGTCACCCTCGGCGCCGGTGCCACCCTCGGACCGCACTGCGTCGCCCTGCCCGCCTCCACCATCGGCGAGGGCGCGACCATCGGCCCCGCCTCGCTGGTCATGCGCGGCGACACCGTGCCGCCATCGACGCGATGGTGGGGCAATCCGATCGCGCCCTGGTTTCGCGGCGACCCGGGGGCCGCGACCTGATGCCCGACAAGTTCTACGCAGCGCCCATCGATGACTACTTGCCGCAGAACGGAAATCGGGGCTATCGGGTATCGCGGTACGAGCTGGAGCTGACCTACAAGGTGGCGAGCAACCGGCTGACCGGCCGGGCCGCGATCACCGCGGTGACCACCGCCGTGCAGCCGCGCTTCGCGTTCGATCTCGCGCAGGCGCTCACCGTGTCGAAGGTCTTCGTCAACGGCGCCAAGGCCGCGAAATACGTGCACCAGCGCGGCAAGCTGACCGTCACACCGCAGCAACGGATTCCGTCCGGCGGGGTGCTCTCGCTGGTCATCCAATACGGGGGCACGCCGCGTCCGGTGCGCGGACCGTGGGGCGAGGTGGGTTGGGAAGAGCTCACCGAGGGCGCGCTGGTCGCCAGCCAGCCCAACGGCGCGGCGTCCTGGTTCCCGTGCGACGACCACCCGAGTTCCAAAGCCAGCTACCGGATTTCGATCACCACCGACACCCCGTACTACGCGCTGGCCAACGGCACCCTGCTGCGCAAGCAGACCAAGGCCAGCCAGACCACCTGGGTGTACGAACAGGTGGAGCCGATGTCGAGCTACCTGGCCACCATTCAGATCGGGCCGTATCAGAAGCACCGCGTCGGCGCGGCGCGGAGCCCGGTACCGATGCAGGCCGTGGTGCCGCCGCGGCTGCGCGCCGCCTTCGAGCACGACTTCGCCCGTCAGCCGCAGATGATGGAGCTGTTCATCGAGCGGTTCGGACCGTATCCGTTCGAGGGCTACACCGTGGTCGTCACCGACGACGAGCTCGAGATTCCGATCGAGGCGCAGGGCATCTCGATCTTCGGCGCCAACCACTGCGACGGCAGGCGCGGCGCCGAGCGACTGGTCGCGCACGAGCTGGCGCACCAGTGGTTCGGCAACAGCCTGACCATCCGGCAGTGGCGCGACATCTGGCTACACGAGGGCTTCGCCTGTTACGCCGAATGGATCTGGTCGGAGGCGGCGGGCGGACCCACCGCCGACCAGCTCGCCCGCGCGGCCCGGCACAACCTGGCCAGGCAACCGCAGGACATCGTGGTCGGCGACCCGGGTCCGCAGCGGATGTTCGACGATCGGGTCTACAAGCGCGGCGCCCTCGCCCTGCACGCCCTGCGCTTGGAGCTGGGCAGCACCGCCTTCTTCGATCTGTTGCGCGAGTGGACCATTCGTTATCGGCACGGCTCGGTCACCACCGAGGAATTCACCGATCTGGCCGGGCATTACAGTCCGGTGCCGCTGCGACCGCTGTGGGACAGCTGGCTGGCCGGTAAGCCGCTGCCGCAGCTGCCCCCGTCCGCGGCCTAGAACACCAGGTAGCGCGACGCGAGCTCCTCGATGAGCGGGTCGTCGTCGGGAACGCTGTTCAGCGCTTCGAGATCGGATTCGACCGAGACCTGGCGTGGGTCATCGTGCTCGGGGTCCGGGCCGCCGTCTTCGGCCAGCTGGCGCAGCAGTTTCGCGCGGACCCGGTCTTTCAGCGAATCACTCATGGTGTCAGCTTGCCCGCCGCCGGGCGATCGAACCACGCACGGCGCGCCGGAGCGCTAGACCGGGGTGAACCAGGTGCCCCACGGGGTATTTCGCACCACCGTGTACGCGGTGAGCAGCGCGAAGAACGTCCACATCGTGGCGCGATTGATCGCGGGCAGCCGCATCTTCTCCCCGCGCCAGGCCTGCCGCGTCCAGTCGCCAACCCACAGCACGAAGGCCAGCACCAGCGGGATCGCGAGCAGATTGCTGTGCAACGAGTCGACCAGGCTGCCGTCGGTGAGATTGTGGATCGCCCGCATGCCGCCGCAGCCGGGGCACCAGTAGCCGGTCAGCGCGTACACCGGACAGACGCCGTACGAGCCCTCGACATGCGGATCCCGCAGGTGCAGCAGCACGCCGAGGCCGACGCCGACCCCCGCCACCAGCACCGGGACGCCGATGCCGCGCCAGCCGGACCGGGACGACTGTGTGGCAGGCTCATGCGCCGCCGGTTCCGGTGCGACGTGCGTACTTTCCACAGCACCAACCGTAACCGGCCCGCGACGGCCGCCGCCACCGGATGAGCGCCGCCGATCCGGCGCAAGCCGCACAACGACCGGTCCGCGCCGCGGGCGACGATCACGATCCGGCCGCTTCAAGATCGAATATCGTTGCCGTTTCCGCAGGTAGAGTAAACTTCGCACTGTGCATGCCGTTGGTTCTGCCCGGCTCGACACCCGCGCGATGAGCGCCGCTCGCAGGCTCGAATTCGGGCATGTGGGGCGATGGTCGGCAGCCAGGCATCGCGATCTCGACGACGACAACCGCACCGAGACGGTCGCGGTGGAGATCGATCCCGGCGACGGCTCCTCCCTGGTGGTTTTCGTCCCCGCCGACGACGGCGGGCTGCCGAGTGCCTTCCAGCCCGACGATCAGGTCTGTCTCGTGCTGCCGGAAGACATCTCCGCGATGTACCCGCCGGTCGATCCGCGGCTCGCGTAAGCCGTTACGGGATCGCCACTTTCACGCGCTAACGGCACGGGGCCGGTCCGGCGATGAGCCACTGGACACCCTCTTTTACGCAACTTTATTTGTGAAGAGAGACAGTGTCACTGCGCTGGTTTACGGGTATTACTCCGTAGAGCCAGAATTTTCGCCGCAGCGCGCTTGCACTAGCAAGCACTGAGCTTGCACTGTACTGTGGCGGCAGACACAAAGGAGTGCCCGATGCTGGTGAAGTCGATGAAGACGCTGGCGGACGCCCGAAATGGCGCGCTGACCGCCGCTTATCGTGCCGGATTGCGATCACGCACGTTCCGCACCGCGTCCCTCAACACCCCCACCGCCCCGCACGAGGTCATCCCCGTGACCACCGTCGACGGCGCACGGCTGCGGGTGCACGCCTACGGCCCGGCCGAGGGCGAGGTCATCGTGCTGATCCACGGCTGGAGCTGCAGCATCGAGTACTGGAACCCGCAGATCAACGCGTTCGCCGACCGCTACCGGGTGGTCTGCTACGACCAGCGCGGGCACGGCGAGAGCCAGCTCGGCAAGCGCATGCCGAGCCGGGAGACCCTGGCCGACGATCTGGCGGCGGTCCTCGACTCCGTCCTGCGTCCCGGTCAGCGCGCCGTACTCGCCGGACACAGCATGGGCGGCATCACGATTCAGGCCTGGGCCGCGCACTACCCCGAGCAGGTCCGCCGCCGCGCCGCCGCGGCCATCCTGTTGAACACCACCTCCGGCAACATCCGCTACGACACCGATCTGCTGCCGCTGCTGAACAAGCAGCTCGTCGTGCAGAACAAGCCGGTCACCCTGCTCGGCGCCCCGGTGCGGATGCCGACCATCCTGTCCGAGGCGGTGCTGACCTCCCCGGTGCCGCTGCCCGGCGGCCCGCTGGCGAGTGCCATCTTGAAGGCGCGCGTGATGTGCAAGCACGCCACCGCCGACGAGGTGAACTTCTCGCTGGGCATCGTGCGCTCCTGTCGCCCGCTCACCCGCGGCAGGCACGCGGCCGCCCTGGCCGATATCGACGTCAGCGACGGCGCGGCACACCTGGCCGTACCCACCACGGTCATCGCGGGCACGCACGATCATCTGCTCCCGGAGCGGATGTCGCGCCGCATCGCCGACGACCTGTCCCGCGCCGGCCACCTCGCCGGATACCACGCGTGGCCCACCGGACATCTCGGCAATATCGAAGCGGCGGACAGGTTCAACGCCGTGCTCGCCGCCGTCGCCCAGCAGGCCCACGTTCCGGCTGCCGCCGCGGGCTGACCCCGAGTGTTCTCCTGGGCCGGTCAACGGCGCCCGGCCCAGGAGCAACAATTCTCGCCACGTCGATGAATCCCTCGCCCCCACGGCGTCTTTACCGCTGAACGCGTAGTCACCCCTGGGAGAAGAGGTCCGCGAGTGTTGATCATCGCCGGTCATGCGAAAGTCGCTGCCGACCACCGCGACACCTATGTCGCCGCATTCCACGACATGGTCCGGCGCTGCCGCGCGGCCCGTGGCTGTCTCGATATCGCGATCACCGCCGATCCGGTCGATCCGTCGCGGGTGAACATCTTCGAACGCTGGGATACCCGCGAGAATCTCGACGCGTGGCGCGCGATCGCCGACCCACCGCGGACCGATATCCCCTTCGACGCCGACCACGTCATGGAATACACCGTCGAGTCGGCACGGCCACCGTTCGGGTGACCCGCAGGTCTTGCGACTCCGTACCGCCGCCCGGTCACGTTCGGCGGCCTGCCGTGCTGCCGCGAGCGCCGCCCCGGAACTGGGGGCACCACCCGCCGAGTGCTACAACGGCGCAGGTGCAGATCTTCCGTACCACCGGGTGTGCCGCCGCCGGACATCCCGAGTTCACCGTGGTATTCGCCGAGAGGCCGCCCACCCCGTACGTCATCGGCTGGATCCTCGACCTGCTCGAGCATGCCGTCGCGAACGGCCAAAGCTTCTCCCCCGGAATGCTTTTCCCGATCGGATGGCGGTTGATCCGGATCATCGACCGACAGGACGGGACGCTCGGCTGCGAAGAACGTGTCGTCGCGCAGTTCTGGGAAGAACACCTCGACCAGGCCATGACCGATCTGTGGTACCAGAATGCGGCGGGCTCGAAACTCGGTCTGCCCGTTGATCTCACGTCCATCGATGAGGAGCAGGCCGCGACCGTACAGTCGTGCGCCTACTCCGCCGGGCTGCTCATCCTCGACCGGCTGCCGCAAACCGGCGGCTGGGCGGTGCGTTGCGGCCTGGAGCATGAGCACGCGGACTGGATGCATCTCGATCTGCATCAGCTCTCGGTGGCATTTCCATTCGTCACCCAATTCCTCGGGCTACCACAGGGAACCGTACTGCGCATCGAACGCGACATGGTCGAGGAGTCGGGCGGGTTGTTCGCCGAGGTGACCTATCAGGACGAGTTGTGCACCCCGCACGGCGGCGCGCACTTCGGTCCGGTACCGACACCGCTGGACCTGGATCTGCGCGTGCGCTCCGCGATCGGCCAATCCGGTCCCGGCCTCTACCGCACCACCATCGGTTACCAGCACCAGCATCCGGAGATCGTCGCCCGGCTCAGCGAGCCGGCGATACCGGATATCGATGACGTGCTGGTGGACTGGATTCTGGACGACCTCCAGCATTGCCTCAGTACGGGAACACGTTTCGTGCCCGGCCAGACGATCCGCGCAGGCTGGCGCACGCTGCGGGTGGTCGAACGCGCCGACGGCCTGCTCGGGCTGCACGAGCAGGTGTACACGAACGTCTGGGAGGAGCACGTCGAACTGACGCTGCGCGAGACCTGGTATCAGCGGGAAGTCGCGGCGAGCCTCGGCCTGACCGAACACCTGGATTTCCCCACCGAACAGCAGGTCGCGGCCGTCGGGTCCTGCGTGCACGACCGATTGCCCGCCGTCGTGCTCACCCGCGAGGAGACCGAGGATCCGCACTCCTCCGGCTGGCGGGTCACCTGCGCGCAGGAGCATGACCACGGCCCCTGGTCATCCCGGACACTCTGGGACATAACCGATTTCATGCCCTTCGCCACGCAATTCCTCGCCCTTCCGGTCACCAGCTCGATCACCGTCGAAGCTCCGCACACCACCCCCTCCGGCCGCATCCGGCCGCACGTCCGGCACAACGGCCGCCACCTCATCCCCAACCCCGGCTCCTACCTGGCCGTGCTGGACGCGACACAGGCCCGATGAAACCTGGACAAGCGATCACCAGGTTATGGTGGCGGCGGCCTCTCGGCCGATGCCGCCACCATTACCTGGTGATCAGCCGACCAAGTTCTAGTCGCGCAGGGCGGCGCGCTTGCGCGCCCGCGCACGTTCGCGGTCGCTGCCGCACAACTCCATCGCACGCGCCAACTCGGTGCGCGCTGCCGCCACGCGCCCCGCCCGCACCGCACGTTCGCAGCCACCACCGCACAACTCCATCGCACGCGCCAACTCGGTGCGCGCCGGGCGGGTCAGGAGTTCGCGGACACTTGGCAGTAGATGTGAGCCGGAGCGCTTTCCAGCTCCTTCGGGCCCGAGTATTCACCGCGCCTGCGTGTCGTCAGCGAAACCGGTGCGGGGCACCAACTTTCGACTCCTCGAGCACACCATCGCGCCGCGCACACCCGCCGGTCGAGTACATTGTCGCCGCCAGCACGAATATGAATGTCGTTACCAACACGAGAGGAGTGTGGCGGTGAAGATCGCCTTCGTCGGCAAGGGTGGCAGCGGCAAGACGACCCTGTCTTCGCTGTTCATCCGGCATCTGGTCGAGCTCGGGTTGCCCACCCTGGCGATCGACGCCGACATCAACCAGCATCTGGCGGCCGCGCTCGGCGCCGGTGAAGAAGAATCACTGACCCTGCCGACCCTCGGCGCGCACCTGCCGCTGATCAAGGACTACCTGCGCGGAGACAACCCGCGAATCCCGTCCGCCGACGCGATGATCAAGACCACCCCGCCGGGATCGGGCTCGCGGCTGCTGCGCGTCGTCGAGGAGAACCCGATCTACGCCGCGTGCATGCGCGATGTCGGCGGCGCCCGACTGATGGTGACCGGGCCGTTCAGCGACGAAGACCTCGGCGTCGCCTGCTACCACTCTAAGGTCGGCGCGGCCGAGCTGCTGCTCAACCACATGGTCGACGGAGCCGGCGAGTACGTCGTCGTCGACATGACCGCGGGCGCCGACTCGTTCGCCTCCGGCCTGTTCACCCGCTTCGATCTGACCGCGCTGGTGTGCGAACCGACCCTGCGCAGCGTCGGCGTCTACCGCCAATACCTCAACTACGCCAAGGATTTCGGCATCCACATCGCCGTCGTCGGCAACAAGATCTGCGACGCCGACGACCTCGCCTTCCTCCGCGAACACGTCGGCGAGAACCTGCTCTGCTGGACCGGCCGTTCCGCACACGTCCGCGCCGCCGAACGCGGCGACATCCGCCCCATCACCGACCTCGAGCCCGACAACCGCACGGCCCTGGCCACCCTCCGCTCCGCCCTCGACGCCCGCACCCGCGACTGGGCCACCTACCAGCAGCAAGCCGTCGACTTCCACATCCGCAACGCCAACGCCTGGGCCGGCCCCGACCTCCTCACCCAGATCGACCCCACCTTTATCCTCCACCCCACCCAACTGGCCACCCAGCCCTGAGGTCGCTTCGCTTGCGGGGCATGAGAACTGGCCCGTATCCCGCGAGTTGCCGCGTATCGCCGGGGTGGGCCGCTACGGGTCCACCCGCAGGCGTACGAGCCGTTCGCACGTATGACGGAGGGGACCGTCCCTTCTTCGCCTCCATGTCCGTCTGCGTATTGGAGGGCGACAGCACTTCGCCGACAAGCAAGGTGTCGGCACCACGAACATCCTGATACGCCGATTTCAAGCAACGAGGAAGTCCGGCGTCAGGAAGTCCGACTTGCCGCTGGACCCCCGGAAGACATCGGTCTCGAAGTTGACCACCCGGCAACGCTCCGAACTGTCCGCCATGGCCTTCCGCGAGCAATGTCCGAGAGAGTTCGTCAACCGCCGCGCAAAGGTCTGGTGCTCGCCGGGCCCCCGCCGCACCCACCCCACGCGACCGTCCCCCAGCTCGACCTGCTCGGCGATCTCTTCAGGAAGACACTGCAGCTCACCCCACGTCATGTACTCGGGGAGATCCGGCCGCTCGATGCTCAGGAGAGACGCGCCGCAATCGTAGGCGACCAAGCCCGGTCGACGAGAAAGTTTATGGAGCCGCCTGGGGGAATCGAACCCCCGACCTTTTCATTACGAGTGAAGCGCTCTACCGACTGAGCTAAGGCGGCGTGCCTTTCGGCGTGGCGAGTCTATCGTCTTCGGGGGTGGATCGCGAAAACGGGTGGTCATCGGGACGGATGACGAGGGGTCAGGAGGTTTGGGCGGCCATGAGGGCGGCGGCTAGGGCGGCCAGGGCGAAGCGGGGTTTGACGTTGAGGTCGAGGGCTTCGCGGCAGGCCAGGACGGCGTCGATGGAGCGCAGCAAACCCTCGGGACGGACTCGCCGGGCCAGGTCGTGGATCTGGTCGGACATGTCGGGGTGGGTGAGGGCCACGCCGGAGCCGTTGCGGGCGGCGCCGAAGCGGACGGCAAGGGCGTCGCGGTAGACGCCTGCCACGTCGATGAGGGCGCGGTCGAGGGCGTCGCGGCCGGTGCGGGTGGCGCGGGACTTCTGGCGGCGTTCCAGATCTTTCAGCACGCCCGCGGAACCGCGGGTGGCGCCGGCCGCGCCCTTGCCGGTGCCGCCCGCGCCGAGGGCGGTCGCGAGTTCTTCGCGTTCCCGGTCGTCGCGGGTGGCGCTCATCTGTTTGGCTTCGTCGTCGGCGGCCTTGACCAGTTCGTCGGCGGCGGCGTAGGCGGCGCCGGGTTTCGCGGCGGCGGCGACCAGGGCCAGGGCGCGTTGGCGACGGGCGCGCGCCTCGCCGTCGGTGGCGAGGCGACGGGCGCGGCCGACGTGGCCGCCGCTGATCGAGGCCGCCCAGTTGGCGGTCTTCTCGTCGAGGTTGTCGCGTTCACGCAGCACCTGCGCGATGGCGGGCACCGACGGTGTCACCAGGTGCACGTGCCTGCAGCGCGAGCGCAGGGTGATCGAGATGTCTTCGGGGTCGACGGTCGGCGCGCACAGCAGGAATACCGTGCGGTCCGGCGGCTCTTCGACCACCTTCAGCAGGACGTTGCCCGCGGCCTCGGTCAACCGATCCGCGTCTTCGATGACGACGACCTGCCAGCGGCCGGTGCTCGGCCTGCGCGAGGCGACCTGCACGATCTCGCGCATCTCTTTGGTGCTGATGCTGAGCCCCTCGGGGATGACGCGGCGCACGTCACCGTGGGTGCCCGCCATCGTCGTCGTGCAGGCGTGGCAGCGGCCGCAGCCGGGCGAACCGGGATCGGTGCACTGCAACGCGGCCGCAAAGCACAGTGCCGCAACGGATCTGCCCGATCCGGGTGGGCCGGTGAACAGCCATGAGTGCGTCATCGCGCCCTCGACCACGTCGGCGCGGGCCGCGATCGCGGCAGCCGTCAGCTCGGACTCGACCGCATCCTGGCCGACCAACCGATCGAAGACACCTGCCACGCCGTACACCCTAGCCGCCCCCACCGACACTGTTCGCCTCCCCTATTGACCCCCGGACCACCCGGGGCGGATCCTCGAGGGGGAGGTGCGATCACCGTGCGAATTCTCTTGATCACCGGCGATGCGGCCGAAGACCTCGAGGTCATGTACCCGTATCAGCGTCTGCTCGAAGCAGGCCACGAGGTGGACATCGCGGCCCCGGCCGTGAAGCAGCTCCAGTTCGTGGTGCACGACTTCGTCGACGGATTCGACACATACACCGAGAAGCCAGGGCACAGTTGGCCGGCCGATGTCGCGTTCGCCGATGTCGACCCCGCCGGCTACCACGCGCTGGTGCTGCCGGGTGGCCGGGCGCCGGAGTATCTGCGCAACAACCCGGAGTGTCAGCGAGTGGTCCGGCACTTCGCGGAGGCGGGCAAACCCATCGCCGCGCTCTGTCACGGGCCCCTGATCCTCGCCGCCGCAGGCGTTTTGACCGGACGCTCGTGCAGCGCGTATCCGGCGCTGGCACCGGATATCGAGGCGGCGGGCGCGAAGTTCGTCGATAGCGAGGCCTACGTCGACGAGAACATCGTGACCGGTCGCGCCTGGCCGGATCACCCGGCGTGGATGCGCGAATTCCTCAGGGTGCTGGGCGGATAGCGGTTCAGCGGGAATAGGTGCTGTTCGCGCCGTCGAGTTCCTCGCGGATGATGTCGGCGTGCCCGCTGTGGTGCGCGATCTCCCGCAGGATGTGCAGCAGCGTGTAGCGGACGGTCCACCAGACCCGTTCGGGTGTCCACGGCGCGGTCGGCGTCGGCACCGAGGTGTCCAGGCTGTCCACCGTGCGGATCAGCTCCGCCGTGGCGGCCGCGACCTCGTCCCACTCGGCGAGCAGGCCCGCGACGGTCTCGCCCTCGGCCATCACGTACTCGCCCTCGAACCGCGCGGGGTCGATCGCGGCGTTCTCGTCCCGTTCGACCAGCACCGTGACCCAGTGCCGCTCACAGCTGATCAGGTGGTGCAGCAGGCCGCCGAGGGTCAGTTCGCTGACGGTGGTGCGCTTGCGCGCCTGCTCGTCGTCGATGCCGCGCAGGGTGATCCGGAACAGGTCTCGCTGGTCGGCGAGCATGCTGATCAGGTCTTCGCGTTCTTGATCGGCCACGGGTACGTCCTTTCGCGGGTCGTGCACTCGAGACCGTACTACAGCCCAGTATCCGACCCGCGAACTCAGGAATTCCCGACGCCGGTCTTCTTGGTCGCCGCCTTCTTCGCGGCGGACTTCTTGGCGACCGTCTTGGTGGTCGTCGACTTGACCGCCGTCTTCTTGGCCGCGGTCTTCTTCGCAGGCGCCTTCTTCGCGGCCGACTTCTTGGCCGCCTTCTTCACAGGTCCGCGCGCGCGTCGGTCGGCGAGCAACTCCATCGCACGCTCGGCGGTGATCGACTCGATCTCGTCGCCCTTGCGCAGGGTGGCGTTGGTCTCGCCGTCGGTGACGTACGGGCCGAAGCGCCCGTCCTTGATCACCATCGGCTTACCGGAGGCCGAGTCGGTGCCGAGCTCACGCAGCGGTGCCGCCGCCGAGGCTTGCCGCCCACGGCGTTTGGGCTCGGCATAGATCTTGAGTGCCTCCTCGAGGGTCACATCGAAGATCTGGTCCTCACTGGTGAGCGAGCGAGAGTCGGTGCCCTTCTTCAGGTATGGGCCGTATCGACCGTTCTGCGCGGTGATCTCGTCACCGGTGGCGGGGTCGGTGCCGACCACGCGCGGCAACGACAACAGCTTGAGCGCGTCGTCGAGCGTGACGGTGGCCAGGTCCATGGACTTGAACAGCGATCCGGTGCGCGGCTTGGGCGCGGCCGCCTTCTTCGCGGTCTTCTTCGCGGGCGCCGCGGTTTCGTCCGCAGCGGGCTCGGGCAGCACCTCGGTCACATACGGACCGAAACGTCCTTCCTTGGCGACGATTTCGTGCCCGGTCACCGGATCGATGCCAAGCGAGCGACCTTCCTGCGGCGTCGCGAACAGCTTCTCGGCGACCTCGGGAGTCAGCTCGTCCGGCGGCAGATCGTCGGGCAGGTTGGCCCGTTGTGACACCGAATCACCTTCGGGGTCATCGGGATTCGGGATCATCCGCTCCAGATACGGCCCGTAACGGCCGACCCGGACCACGACGTCACGCCCCGCCTCATCGGCAAACAGCTTGATAGAGTTGACTTCTCGCGCGTCGATGTCGTCGAGGCGCTCGCCGACCATCTTCTTCAGACCGCCGGAGCGCGCAACCGAACCCTCCACACCGGTGTCACCACCGAAGTAGAAGTTGGACAACCAGCTGCCGCGCTGTTCCCGACCGCCCGCGATGGCATCGAGGTCGTCCTCCATGCCCGCGGTGAAGTCGAAGTCGACCAATCGGCCGAAATGCTCTTCCAGCAAACCGATTACGGCGAAGGCCACCCACGACGGCACCAGCGCGCTACCGCGCTTGTACACATAGCCGCGGTCCAGGATGGTCTTGATGATCGAGGAGTACGTCGACGGACGGCCGATGCCCAGCTCTTCGAGCGTCTTGATCAGCGACGCCTCGGTGTATCGAGCGGGCGGATTCGTGCTGTGCCCATCGGGATTCAGTTCGACCGCCGTCACACCCTGGCCCTCGCTGAGCGCGGGCAGCCGGGATTCGGCGTCGTCGGACTGACCGCCGGCCTCCTCGTCCACGCTCTCCACGTAGGCCTTCAGGAAGCCCGCGAAGGTGATGGTGCGACCGGACGCGGAGAACACACACTCCTCGCCGGTGCCCGCGACGCCGGTGATGCGCAGCGTCAGGGTGGTGCCCCTGGCATCGGCCATCTGCGAGGCGACCGTGCGCTGCCAGATCATCTCGTAGAGCCGGAACTCGTCGTTGTCCAGGCGCGCGTGCAGCTGTCCCGGGGTGGCGAAGGTGTCGCCCGCCGGGCGGATCGCCTCGTGTGCCTCCTGCGCGTTCTTCACCTTGCGGGTGTACTGCCGCGGGGTCGGATGCACGTATTCGGAGCCGTACAGCTGCGTCGCCTGCGAGCGCGCCGCGGCGATCGCCGACTCCGACAGCGTGGTCGAGTCGGTACGCATATAGGTGATGTAGCCGTTTTCGTAGAGCCGCTGCGCGACCCGCATCGTGCGCTCGGAGTTGAAGCGCAGCTTGCGCCCCGCCTCCTGCTGCAGCGTCGAGGTCATGAACGGCGGATACGGCTTGCGGGTGTACGGCTTGGCCTCGGCGGAGGAGACGACCATGTCGACGCCGTCGAGCGCCTGGGCCAGGCGGCGCGCGTGCGCCTCGTCGAGCACGACGACACCGGAGGCGGACTTCAGCTGGCCGTCGGAGTTGAAGTCACGACCGGTCGCGACGCGCGCACCGGCGACGCTCACCAGGCGCGCACCGAAGGTCCGCGGGTTGCTGGTGTCGCCGTCCTCACCGGGGCCCGCGTCGAGCTTCGCCGCGATGTCCCAGTACTCGGCCGAGCGGAACGCCATCCGCTCGCGTTCGCGCTGCACGATCACCCTGGTGGCGACGGACTGCACCCGGCCCGCCGACAGCTTCGGCATGACCTTCTTCCACAGCACCGGGCTCACTTCGTAGCCGTAGAGCCGGTCCAGGATGCGGCGGGTCTCCTGCGCGTCGACCAGGTCGTTGTCGAGGTCTCGGGTGTCCGCGGCGGCGGCCTGGATGGCGGGTTCGGTGATCTCGTGGAACACCATGCGCCGGACCGGGACCTTGGGCTTCAGCGTTTCCAGCAGGTGCCAGGCGATGGCCTCGCCCTCGCGGTCGGGGTCGGTGGCGAGATAGAGCTCGTCGGCGTCCTTGAGCAGGCTCTTCAGCTCCGCGACCTTGGCCTTCTTATCGGGGCTCACCACATAGATGGCCTCGAAGTCATGGTCGACGTCCACCCCGAGCCGCGCCCAGGACTCGCCCTTGTACTTGGCGGGCACGTCCGCGGCACCGCGCGGTAGGTCTCGAATATGGCCCACCGACGCCTCGACCGTGTAGTTCCGGCCGAGATAGGGCGCGATCTTTCGGGCTTTGGTAGGGGACTCGACGATCACGAGACGACGCAGGGGACGGCCCTGGTCGGCTGCACCGCGGTCTCGTGTTGCCACCGGCGAATACACCTTTCCTGTCGACCCGCGTGGGGCGCTTGCAGCGCTTACACGGGTTTGGGGCAAGCGACGACGACGGCTGGGCGTCGCCACCAGACACGTTTATACCTTGACGCCACGTGCGGCCGAGTACTTGCAACTTGAACCACAGAGCGTACGCGCGTCACTGCGAATCAGTATGCCTGTCTTTTCGCTGCGGCTACGCCACGGCGTGTTGACAAGGTACTTCGCCCCAGCTCGGCGGGTGGTGCCCTACCCCGGATATAGCTCGTCCCCCACCTCCGTTACCGGCGGTGAGGGACGAGTGTTGGATTGCGTCGCTCAGCTGAGCGCGCGAACTCCGGTGGCCTGCGGGCCCTTGGTGCCCTGGCCGACCTCGAACTCGACCTTCTGGTTCTCTTCGAGGGTACGGAAGCCCGACCCCTGAATTTCGGAGTAGTGGACGAAGACGTCAGCGGAGCCGTCCTCGGGCGCGATGAAGCCGAACCCCTTCTCCGCGTTGAACCACTTCACAGTTCCCTGTGCCATTCTGTTCCTTCTCTTTTCTTACCGGAACGGCGGACAACTGGGTTCGTCCACCGGGTCCGTTCCGACCGCTGTACTGTTGGTTCCCCCTGCAGGAAAGCACCAAGCACACCGTTCGCAACATCGATCCTGCTGACGGTTTGGACTTTGGATCCGTCCCTCGAACACAGAAGCTTGCGACCAGGAACCAGTGAACCATGTCTTCGAGCAATTCAACAGTCGAGTTACCGACAATTTGCAAAAAAGTTGATCTTGCGAATGCGCAGGTGAGGGACACAATGCCAGAATCCAGACTTCAGGTTCGTTTGCCTCCCGATAACCGAGTCGACGTATGGCAAACAGCCTGTGACCCAGGTCGCTATTGGGTATCGAAATGGCAGGTGAGGGTTCCTACCCGCACACGTTTCACACTTTCCTCGCGTCTCGTGGCGCACGCCGCATGAATCCGACACCCCCTATCGCCCGAACGAGCCGGTACGAGAGCCTCAGCTACGGGACATCGTTGCTGAATCGTGTCCTGATCGCGGGGGGCGATTCGGACTCCCGATTGACCCACGCGGTCGAGCTCCCGGCGCGTGCCGCGGCCGTCACCACCTGGCCCGATTGGGCATCGCCCGAGGTCGTCGCCGCATTACGCGACACGGGCATCGACACGCCGTGGAGTCATCAGACCCGCACCGCGGATCTCGCCTTCGGCGGCGCGCACGTGGTCGTCAGCACCGGGACAGCATCCGGCAAATCGCTGGGCTACCAGCTGCCGGTTCTGACCACACTGCGGCAAGATCCACGGGCCACCGCCCTTTACCTCGCCCCGACCAAGGCACTCGGCGCGGACCAGCTGCGCGCCGTCGGCACGCTGACCCACGACGGGCCGCTCCGCGATATCCATCCCGCGACCTATGACGGCGATACGCCGGCCGAGATCAGGCAGTGGGTCCGGGCGAACGCCCGCTGGGTGTTCACCAATCCCGACATGCTGCACGTCGGCATCCTGCGCTCGCATCAGCGCTGGGCCAGGGTGCTGCGCAGGCTGCGCTACGTCGTCGTCGACGAATGCCATGCCTACCGGGGCGTTTTCGGCTCGCACGTGGCGCTGGTGCTGCGCAGGCTGCGCCGGATCGCGGCGCACTACGGCGCCGATCCCGTCTTCGTGCTGTGCTCGGCGACCACGGCCGAGCCCGCGGCGGCCGCCGCCCGGCTGATCGGGGCGCCCTGTGCCGCGGTCACCGAGGACGGATCACCGCAGGGTCCGCGCACCGTCGCGCTGTGGGAGCCACCGTTGCTCACCGCGGTGACCGGGGAAAACGGCGCCCCGGTACGGCGGGCCGCGACCACCGAGGCGGCCCGCATCATGGCCGACCTGGTGGTAGAAGGCGCACGGACGCTCACTTTCGTCCGCTCTCGGCGCGCCGCGGAGCTCACCGCGATGGACGCCCGGAGGCTGCTGCTCGATGTCGATCCGAGCCTGGCCGAACGGGTTGCCGCCTATCGCGCGGGCTACCTGGCCGAGGACCGGCGCGATCTGGAACAGGCGCTGTCCGACGGTGCGCTGCTCGGCGCGGCGACCACCAACGCGCTCGAGCTCGGCGTGGACATCGCGGGCTTGGACGCGGCGGTGATCTGCGGTTTTCCCGGCACCGTCGCGTCGTTCTGGCAGCAGGCCGGGCGAGCCGGGCGCCGCACCCAAGGTTCGTTGGTGGTGCTCGTCGCCAGGGACGACCCGTTGGACACCTATCTCGTGCACCATCCGGAAGCGCTGCTGGACAAGCCCGTCGAGGCCACCATCACCGACCCGCACAACCCGTATGTCCTCGGTCCCCAGTTGCTGTGCGCCGCGCTCGAACTACCGCTGACCGACGCGGAGGTGGACGAGTTCGGCGCCAGGGAAATACTGACCGAGCTCGCCGAGCAAGGATTGATCCGCCGCCGCGTCGCGAACGGTTCCGCGGACCGGGGGCGCTGGTACGTCACCGCGGAGACGCAACCGCACGACGCCGTCGACGTGCGCGGCGGCATCGGCAGCCCGGTGGCCATCGTCGACGGGGAAACCGGCAGGCTGCTCGGCACCGCCGACGCGGGGCGGGCGCCGGCGACCCTGCATCAGGGCGCCGTTCATCTGCATCAAGGCGAGTCCTACGTCGTCGACGAGCTCGACCTCGACGACGGCGTCGCGTTCGTCCACGCCGCCGAACCCGGTTGGACCACCAGCGCCCGCTCGGTCACCTCCATCGCCATCGATGCGATCACCGACCAGCACCGGCACGGTCACGTGACGGCCGCGTTGGCCAAGGTCAGGGTGACCAGTCAGGTGATCGGCTACCTACGCACCCTGGTCACGGGCGAGGTCCTGGACATGGTCGAACTCGACCTGCCGGAGCACACGCTGCCGACCAGGGCGGTGCTCTACACGGTGAGCCCGGAGTTGTTGACCATCGCCGGCATCGAGCCCGCGGCGGCGCCCGGTGCGCTGCATGCCGCCGAGCACGCGGCGATCGGGCTGTTGCCGCTGGTCGCGACGTGTGATCGCTGGGACATCGGCGGCGTCTCCATCGCCGAGCATCCCGATACCGGCCTGCCGACCGTGTTCGTCTACGACGGCCAGCCGGGTGGTGCGGGCTTCGCCGAGCGAGGTTTCGCGCAGCTGCACCGTTGGCTGCGCGCGACCCTCGACGTCATCGACGCCTGCGCCTGCGCCGCCGGGTGTCCGTCGTGCGTCCAGTCGCCCAAGTGCGGTAACGGAAACCACCCCCTCGACAAGGCCGGTGCGGCGCGACTGCTGAGCGCGGTGTTGGCCGAACTCACGGTCCGGTGACGCGGTCGAGCCTTCCTCGTGACGATGCCGAGCCCGATGCGTGATCAGATAGCCATCTGACCTGCACGGTCGCCCCCGAGAGCCGGGCGAGGGCCGTCGACCAGGGCCCACCCAGTGCCGAATAAAGAGGAATAAATTCAGGTTAACTACACTATTGCCACATCGCCGTCTGCGTACACGCGCATTCGTCTGATTCTTTATCCGCGCCCCTGCGGAGAATTGTGCCTGATGAAATTAATTGGCCTGGGGAATTACCGATTTCCGCTACTCGCAACAACGTTCTCACAGCTAACACACACGTAGTTCTGTCTCACTTCACAACCGGCCCTGCTCGTGCGACCGCGCGCACCGTCCGCACACCTAACAGACCTATTGGTACATTCCGTTCAACAATCACCGTCGCATCCCACGCGGCGACGTCGCATCCGCGCACGCGAGCACCCATCCGCCGGGCCACCTCCGCCGCCTCGGCGCACCCCACCTCCACCCCCTCAACCAAACGCGCCGCCGCCGCGAGCGCCGCGAGATCCGCGGCCGCCTGCGCCCGATGCCGGGTGACCACTGCCACACCCACCTGCGCGATCAACACCGTCACCGCGACCAAACCCGCCAACACCAGACAGGCGAACACGGTCGCCACGCCTTTCTCCTCTCGCCCGAGGCAGGCGCATATCCCTGCGATCCGACCGCCCCGGCTCATCGACTCGAACCCGGTTCGGCGGGTATCGAGGTCACCAGCGGCGTCGCACGAGACTTGCTCGCTCGCTCGCCCGGCTGCGCGTGGCTCACGAGCGACGGCACCGCACGTGTCCGCTTGCGCATCCGTCGGCCCTCCTCCAGCTCGCGGATACCCATGGCAACCCGAACCAGGCGGCCGTGCCCGTTCATTGGGCCGCACCTGGTTCGCAGGTAGCGACGGCAACCACGAACCGACTGGCGTGCCCCGTTCGTCGGGTCGTACCTGCTTCGCGGATGGCGGCAGCAACCACGAACCAAGTTGCCGTATCCGCTCATTGGGTCACACCTGGTTCGCGGGTCCCACGGCAACCACGAACAAGGTGGCCACACCGGATCATCGGACCGCACCTGGTTCGCGGGTAGCAACGGCGACCACGAACCAAGTTGCCGTGCCCGCTCATTGGGCCGCACCTGGTTCGCGGGTGGCGACGGCGTCGGCGTGGAGGGTGAGTAGGGGCAGGAGAGGGGCGGGCGCGGTGACTCGGGCTATCACGTACGTCCCTTCGGTGCGGAGGGAGATGTCGGCGGCGGGCGGGGCGACGCGGCGAGCGGCGGCGTGGGCGTTCGCCTCGTCACCGCGCGCCGCCAGCCGGGCCGCCTCGCGCGCGGCGTCGACACAGCGCACCTGCGCCGACGCCGCGAGCAATGCGCCTATGCACAGCACGATCGCCACGATCACAGTGGCGAGCGCGATCGCCGCCTCGACCGTGACCGAGCCACGGTCGTCGCCGAGATCACTTGCGCCCCAACAGTTCAACCGACCGGTTCGGTTCGCTACACCGCCGTGTTGAGTGCGCGATCGATGATCCGCGTCAACGCGTTCACGATGCTGTCCCCGGTCACGACGCCATACAAGACCGCTCCGAACGCCGCGGCGGCGATGGTGCCGATCGCGTACTCGGCCGTCCAGTTTTACATCCCCAGGGGAGTGCAGGTTCCCCGCGCGAGCAGAGCTACGCGGCGTGGATGTACGCCCTCAACGTTTCCCGCATGTCGGACGCAACCACGGAGTCTGAAAAGTGCTTGCCGAGCAGTTCGTCTAGCTGGTTGAGCCGCTTGCGAACCCATGAGAAGTGAGCGCTGATCGGGTTGGCTAGGACAGGCGTCACTGCCGCAATGCTGGCATCTAGATCGCCTAGACGCGCGTTCGCCGTTGCAAGGTAGATCTGGCTGAGCATCTCGTCTCCGGGGGAGCGCTGTACCTGCCACGCGTCTATTGCGTCCTCGGATGCCTTTGCAGACTTCACCAACGTTTGCTTGTCGTCGGCCCACATCAGTGAGAAGCCCCGGTAGTAGATCTGTTTCGCGGGGGAGAACGTGAACAGGCCCGGGACCTCGTCCGGCCCGGCCGAATCGCGTGCACGCTCGGCAGTGTCGAGAAGTTCCAGCGCCCTCGCTGAGTCCCCGAGGTTGGCAACTGAGGCGGCCAGGCCACAGAGTAGGCGCGGTTCGGTGGTGCCGGTGGAACTGCCGACGTATTTCAACCCATCTGTAGCTGCGGATGCGGCCAGTTCGAAATCCTTGGTGAACCTGAACGCAAGGGCCTGCGTCCCTCTCGCCCATGCTCGAAGCTGGTCATGATTCGCACGGTCTCCGAGTTGGAATGCCGCCTGAGCGTGGACCCGCGCCGTATCGGCCTGCCCCAGATCGAGAGTCAGGTACGACAGGACGCCGCAGACCCTCCCCAGGGCGACGTAGAGGTCTCGTATCTCGTCGGGACTGTATGCACCCACTCTGATACGTCGCATCAGCTCAGCGCGAATATCGAGGGCGCGAGCTAGCGTCTTGTCATAGGGCTCGAAGCGCGCGTTCTTTGCGATGTGAATGATGCCGTCGTGTACCTGGTCGAGATCTGCGCCGTCCGGAGTAACGAGTAGTGCCTCTGAGTCGCGTCGAGCTTGTTCAAGCATCTTTATCGTGTCGTTGCGGCGGGCGTGGTCACGTTGGTCTTGATCCCAAGCTGCGACGAGCACTCCGTCAGCGTCGAGCGCGAGGTCTACGCGTTCGGCCCATCCGCGATCTTTCGGCCAGCGTCGGCCTGCCTCGATGTTCGACAGGTGCGAGTAGTCGCAGAAGGTCAGACTCGCGAGGTCTCGCAGGCTGAGCCCACGCGCGTGGCGTAGCTGCCTGAGTACACGTCCTGTCCGTTCGGGTTCCATCCCAAGCAATCGTGTCGATGCCGAGTCCACTGCACATCCACCCATGTGTTTTCAGTTGGGAACTGCGCGTTTGGAAACAGCGTAGTCGTCTGACACGAACACGTTCCGTGGTCACCTGAATTGGTGCCCGGTAAGCGGCTTCACCCCTCGGACGAGCCGCCTCACCTAACTGACCGGGGGCCGGGCATACCTAACCGTCGTTCGATGCCAACAGGGGGCCGAATCACGATGGACCACATACCTTTTGGAGACACAGCACTCACCAGGTGTGAGTACTACCGGCTGGTGTGCGGGTTGCCCGCTCATATCGACCCGCCCGCGCTCGGCTGGATCTCGTTCAGGGTGGGTAGCACCGGTGCTGTCACGATGCCCGCGCCGCTGGGGCAGCAGGTACGCAGGCGCATCCAGCAGTGGGGTAGTGAGGTAGGTCCGATCATTGCTCATCCACGGTCGAACAGGTGGACGTTCTTGGTCCGGCCGGATATCCCGGAGGACGACACCCGGCTGTTCTCGGAGATGTGGCGTATCAACGTTCACGTCTCACGGTGCGGGGCGGCGGTCGCGTTGCCCTCACCGGCCCAAGCGATACGGGATTGGGTCGAACCACCGCGCAGCACATTCCGGCCCTCGGGACTGCTAGTGGTCAAAGCGATCCGTGCGTGTGCTGGGAGCGTTCGCGATTCGCGATCGTTGGCGGTGCATCGTGGCTGACAGTGGCTGTAGTTGCGGGCAAGGTCCGTGGATCAAGCTTTCGCATTGCACGATCGGTGAACGGGATCGCTCCGGGGTGCTGATCAAGGTCCGTTGCCCTTCGGTGTTCTGCCAGAAATTGGTGCTGTTGGTCGCCGGGCGGATCGGCTATCACGACGGCAAAGTGCCGGGGCTGTGCCCGTTCATCGGCATCCGCGTAGTGGACGACTCGGCATACTTCGCCCCAGACCCGAAGACAGCCAACGGCGGGGCCAAGTCTGGTACTGATCGGGCGCAGCGGTGAGCCTTCTGCCGGTGGCGATCGGCTACCTCCGCAAAGACGTGTCAGGCGTAGCGCAGGGATGGCACGAAACTCAAATACGTGTTACGGCAAAGCGTTCCGGTTACAGCCTCGCCAAGACCGTAGTGCTCAGCGCGAAGACCGAGAACCCGATAGCCGAACTCATCGAGACGGGTCGAAGGGTGAGGGCTCACGCCGTGATCGTGCCCAGCGCAGCGCATTTCGACGGCGCGGTGATCCCGGACGAACTCACCCGCGTCATGGACGTGGTCTGTGTCGTCACCGAGCGCACCTATCACCGATGGACGTTGAACCCGCAGCGATGGAGCGCCACCAGTCAAGACCCGGCGTGAGCGGCACCGCGACCCGGGCACGCCCGATCGAACCAACCACCAACGCGCACAAGGAGATTGCTCATGACGAAAGCCTGCGAGACCCCAGCGCGGTTGAAGCTCCGTGTACTCGGGGTAGTCCTCGTTCTGGTGCTGACCGGTGTCATTTTCGCGTGGTGGCTCATGGCCGCGACCGGTCACAGCGACGGCGATACCCGAATCCTCTCGGTCGCTCTGCTGATGTGCCTGATATGGACTGTGATCAGGTGGATACGGTTGCGGGCGGCCAAACGCCGCGCCACCGACCAACAGGCGGTAGTGCTGTGAGGCGTTCACGGTCGACCCTGCGACGTGCGGATGCCGGGTACATTGTCGCCGCGTTCCTGCTGATCTTCCTGCATCGCCGCTACCGCGAGGACGGAAAGTTGTATCCGGGCGGGCACCGGCCCGTACCGGTCAGCGACCGCAGGTCTGTGTCGTGACCGGCTTGTACCGTGACCAGCGCAGCGAGACACTGAACAGTTCCGACCATGACCAGAAGGGGTAAGAGCATGGGCGATTTCCGGCCGTACACGAAAGCCGAACTCGAACAGATCGAACGCGACCAGCACGACCCGAAATGGCTCGAATGGGTAGCACCGGAGAAGATGAACGCACAATTGGATGCGTTCCTGAACGAAACCGTTCCGGATATGCCGGACGACCCTTGGTCGGCTCAGGGACTCGACCGCGTAGAGCGATTCATCCTGGATAATTTCCAGGACTTCAAGGATGTCGACAAGGCGGAGAACCGTCAAGTGGCGGATCAGTTGACCCGATTTATCGGTGAAGTGTTCCGCAGAAACTTCGAGGGCCGTTGGTTTAATGCCGAGGACATGGGCGGCGCTCGCTACCGGGACTTCGGCCCCGTCATCCGATATGAATGGGGTGGCGCTTACCTCGATGTTGCCAACCTGAGTACAGCGACTGTGCATCGCGGTTGGGGTAACTATCTGTCCGGGATTTTCTCCAACAGCGTCGAAACCTATCAGAAGTGGGTAGAAGCCGGTCGCCCTCCGATGGCCGAATGGCTCAAAAGATAACCGTCTAAGCGGTACGGGGGCTCAGGGGGAGCCATGGCATATGAATGGAACGACAGGCTAGAAGCCCAATATACTCGCTACGTAGGCGGTAAATGGTTTCAAGGACTCAACGCTAGAGACCGTGAGGGCTACCTCAAAGCGCGGGAATACTGGAAACGCTCTCGAGACGTAGGCAATCGGTTCCGTGACGGTATGGCCATGCTACAAGGTCAGACCCCTGATCGAGGCTACGACAAGGAGGTCCGGCACGTCACGCCCGATGGCCCACGGGTTCACGATGTCGGGAGCAAAACATTTCGCGTGGGGAACGAGTACAAGGCAGGCAGAGTTGATAAAGACAAGGCGCTGCCTCAGCTCGAAAAAGAAGAGCACCTACTTGAACAGGGTTATCAAATCAATTGGACCATAGTTCAAGGTGCTCGGGTCGACCGTGAGGTTTTGGAAAAATTCCAAGAAAAGAAGGACCGTTGGGGAAACCAATTCAAAGTCCAAGAGGTCACCCGCGAACAGCGACGACTAGCGCTCACGATCGGTAAACGTCTTGAGAAACAGAAACGGGCCAAGGAGAAAGCGGAACGGGCGCGGGAGCGTGCCGAGCAGCAGCGTCTACGTGAACGTAAGGAACGCGCTCAACATCGGCTGGAGAACATCCGCAGGATCGCCAAGGAGAAGCAACACCGCGAGCAGGTGCAAGCCGCCGAATTAGCCGCCGCGAGGCAAGCGGCGAAAGAATTTCCAACCCTCGGCCAACTGATGCAGCGGGAACCAGTCAAACCAACCGCCAAGGAACCTAAAGCGCCGGAGACAGAACGCGACCGGGTAGCCCGTGAAGCCGCAGAGACGGCGGTACGGGACGTTCAAAAACAATTCAGGATCGAACCAGTATCACCTGAGAAGACACCCGAGAAAAGCACGCCGGAACGCGAGGCGGCCGAGCAGAAGCGATTGACCGAGCTTCGGATTCAACGGGAGACGCGCGAAGCCCAGTTGGCTCAGATACCGCCGCACGTCGCGAAGCTGATGAACCTGGGGCAGGCACACGGGCCGGAACGAGCGGTCGAGACTGCCCGTGAGGAAGCGGCAAGGGCGCAGGGACGCAGCAGGGACGGACGAGACTCGCCAGGGCAAGAACGCAGCCGGTGACGGCTCACGGGCCATCTCAAGCAGATTCAACCTCAGTCCAGTTCTACCAGTGGCCAACAGCTCAGAAGTAGCGGCTGTCCTGCCAGGGTGGAGGCCATCCGGGGTGCGCCCGGCTGCGAATCCCTTGATGGTCGCCTCTGCCCTTTCGGGGTGACTGTTCGGGTACGAGCGGTGCCGGGGATTTTCGGAGTGGTTCCCGGCACCGCGAACCGATGGAGGCGATCGGCCTGGTTCAGCTACTTCGGGTGCATCGATCTGAGCTGCGGTGATGCCCGAGCCGGCGTCGGTATGGCTATCGATCTGTTACCAACCAGGCTTTCGCCGGTGCCGTCAAGAAGTCTGTGGCCCAGGTAACGAAAGCTCAAAACCCGTACAGGACCGGGGAGCCGCATAACGAGCCGGTGTAGAGACCGGGGATGGGGTTATACGGGTGGGGTGGCCTAGATGGCTCTCTAGCGGACGAACAGCACGGTTGCCGACATCGGGTCAGGGTGCGATGAATCGTTGCCGCAGAGACGCACTAACGGCTCGCTGACGTAGACGATGCCCATCCGGCCGACACGCAGTGACCCGACTCAGGGGCGGTCACAACGCCATCCAGACGGCGCGCTCCCGCATCTCTGCGGCCGATGCCCACCAACGGACCCCCCTCCCCCTCCTGTGCGTGAAATCGGCCGGTATGACTGGAGATAGGCCGCCAAGGGGCAGGGAGGGGCATACGCCCACGGTTACGAGCTTGGGGTTTACTCCGGCGAGATCCTTCCGAAGTCCCTCGGTCGGGGGGAGATTGGACAGTTTGCCTGAGAGCTGACATCGGGTACCACGAGGGGGCACTAGCCCACCCACCACGGAGGGGTTTTTCTGGGATCGCAGGAAGTTGCTGATCACAGTATGTTTCTGGTTCTCCGCCGTCTTCATTGCCCGCTCGATCGGGACGGTGAAGTGCTCCAGTACTCCGAGCCGTCCTCCCGTGCGCCCCTAACTTTGGCGGGGCCGACAACGTTGGTATTGACCCGCTGCGGTCGCTACACCAGATCGTCAGCATCAGCGACGCGGCTGGTCTGTCTCACAAACGATCGTTATATGAGACTGAGACTCACGTCCGGCCGTTCGTCGGCCGTCCTCGAGAAACACTCCCGCCGACTGTCTTGCAAACCGTCTCATAACTACCTAGTCTTACAACCGGCGGAACGACGGGATTACGAGACAAACGGGGAATCATGGCGATCATCGGGTACGCACGAGTCAGCACCACCGACCAAGACCCGCAACTGCAACTCGATGCGTTGAACGCCGAAGGTGCACAACGGATCTTCACCGACCACGGCGTCTCCGGCTCGAAGACTCAACGCCCCGAGTTGGATGCTTGCCTGGATCATCTCCGCGAAGGTGACGTGCTCACGGTGTGGAAGCTCGACCGGCTAGGCCGCAACACGGTTCACGTACTCCAGCTGATTCAGGAACTCGCCGACCGTGGTATCGGATTCCGTTCCCTCACCGAAGGACTCACCACAGACGGACCGATGGGCAAAGCGATGCTTACCGTGATGGCTGCGTTCGCTCAACTCGAACGAGACACGATGATCGAACGAACCCGCGCCGGACTGGCAGCAGCGGCGGCCAACGGTCGTAAAGGTGGTCGACGCCGGACCATCACCGACACCGACGCCAAGAAGGCCCGAGACTTGAAGGCCAAGGGCATGTCCGCCCCGGATATCGCGAAACTGATCGGCTGCTCACGCGCCAGCGTGTACCGGTACCTGTCCGAGAACTAATCCGTAGACACGGTTAAGCCCCCGCCGAAACGGGGGCTATTTTCGTCCCTAGGCGACCAGAACCAATCAACCCATACTCGGGGTGCCTTTCGGGCGCTCGGACGTCTTACAACATTGATAGGTCGACGGGACGAAGTTCCCTAGACCTCAACCGATGTCGAAATACGGTCTGTCGGGGCCAATTATAAGCCCCGACCTGTTCACCGATTGATCTACCGATGGACGGCCCCACAAAGGGCCGTCTTCAACTGTTCGACCTAGGAGGGCTCCGAAGGTAAGCCCGACCTTCGGCCGGTTTTCTTTCCAACCGTCTAGGTGAGGCAGCAGCATTTTAAAGCTGCTGCTATTTCTCCCGTCGCAGGAACACAACGAACCGAGTGGGGTTAAGGGTGGAGAGGTACCGAACCACCTATAAGGGGATTCCAGTTCCACCGTTCCACCCCGTCTGACCTGCGATTACTTCGCGAGGCGGAATAGAAAGGTGTTCCACCTCGAAAACGTTCCTACCTGCATGAATATCCTCCGACTGGAACACTGACCACCTGTCAGCGTTCCACTCTTTGCCACTGGGTTCCGGTTCGCGTGACCAGCTTCGACAGCGGTCCGCGTGTGAGCGAGTTCTTAAACGTCCCAGCGCTTCCGCCGAACTTCTCGGCCAACGCATCGCCCGCTTCGTTGCGACCCTTGCCTTGACACTGCTCGATCACGAATCGGGCATACTCGGCGTTTTTGTCCATCGTCTCTACCGATCGTTGCCGTGCCTTCTTGACGGTCTCGGCTTTCTCATCGCTGGATAGGACCGTGAACAGTGCGCCATCATCCGGTTGGACCGTCATCGTCCGGCCGTGGTCGATATTGCCGTACGTCTTCACGTTCAGGTTCCTGCCCCTGGCTGGGCGTATCTGCATCAACCATCGAACCGACTGCGAGATGGCAGCCGACCCCAACGGCGTATCGGACTTCCTCCCGTTCTGCCCTGGCTTGTCGGTCGAATGCCCGACGATCACAACTGGTATTCCGGCTTGCGTGAAACGGCGAATACCGTTGAAGCATCGCCGGATAACGTCATCGTCGTTGATCGAACCATCAAGGATCTGAGTCAGATTGTCGATAATTAACACGTTGTGACCGGCGTCGGTCACGACCCGGTGTAATGCCTCCCAGTCGTCACGCTGCATGATCCGTAGCCCGTACAGCTTCACCGCATGGTCGACACCTTCAACAGCGGTACCGATCCGCTGCGCGTACTCGCGGTGTCCGGCATCGTCGGTGTAGCAGATACCTACCGAGAACTCTTCGTCAGGAACCTGGACGCCTAGGAATTCACCACGGCTCAGCAGAGCCGCGACAAGGTGAGCGATCAGCCAGGACTTACCGATCTTGGCTTCACCGAATACCAGCGTTGAGGTAGATGCGATCAGGTCCGGTACCAGCCAGTCGCCTTGCTCGACTACCGCCGCTGCTGCCTCTGCGAGTGTGAACGTCGGAAACCGTTGCCTCGCGTGGCCCGCGCGGTGCACCTCTAGCCGCTCTTGTTCGTCGGCGGACAGTACGTACTCAGTCACAACCCTTGTCCACCCCTTCACCCCAACACCGACCAACCACAGCCACCGTACCGACGTCCCGGCCAAGGCGACCACCTCTGGCCGGGATTCGCTCTGTGAGAGTCTCAGTCGTCACCATAGGGGAAGTCCGAAGCAATGTCGGCCCGGCGCTCGGCCGCCTTCTCTTCAGCCTCGTACTCCTCTAGCGCTGCTGCCCACGCGTCCTCACGCCATAGGAACCACTCGCCGTTGCCAAGGCCCTTCCAGACGTAGCCTGCCTCTGGCTCGGAGGGTCGCCACGCTGGATCGGTGCTGGTTACGTGTCCGGCGACTCCGTGGTCACGCATCCAATCGAGTCGGGAAATCGTCCGGCTCACGGTCGGACCGGGAACCATATCCTTGGTCAACTCGCGTAAATCTCCCAGGTCGACGTACGAGTTGTTCTCCTTGCCACGTTTGAACCAGACCCGGACGTTGTTCGACCGTAGAAATACGTTGCGTTCCATCACCGTCTGACGCTCCCACCAATCCGACAACATCTCACCTGTCCCTCGATACGTCCATCCCGATGGGCGCGACGGTATAGCCGCTAACACCTCACGTCGCTCCGCAAGCTCCGATATCCGTGCATCCAGCGCCGCACGCTGGGGTGTTCCTCGCTTGTAGGGGCCGGTACCCACCTGACCAGTCAAGTCCGTCAGAAGCTCGTCCACGTCGGCAAGCTCGGCCGCGTGATCCTCGCCCGGCTCCCACGTGCGAACCATGCGTTCCGAGTCGCCCGCGATCATCAGAAGAGCCTTTGTTGCTGCCTCATCGGCTTCTGCCATGGTGATCGTCAGATTGCCGCAGGGGTCCTTGTATTGCGCTGAGGCGCAACGGTATCGGTCGGCCCTGCCTTTGCCGCCTTTCAACTTGTACGCGGGCTTGCCGCAGGCCCCGCAATAGATCACCCGCAGCAGAAGACCACTCGACCGCTGCGTCGGCTCCTTACGGTTCCCCCGGCTCGCCAATTCCTGCTGTAGCCGATCGAACTCGGGTTTGGTGAGGATCGGCTCAGCGCGAACTACCGGACTGCCATCCTCAGATCGAAGAACGGTCTCGGGACCAAACTCCTTCTTACCGTTATTCTTTCGCACCGGCTGTCCGTTCGCGTCAAGCACGATCTCGCGGGTAACGAGCTGCCCCAACAGTGTTGGAGAAGACAGAGACCGCTTAAGCGGAGAAGGCGACCACTCGTAGCCGCTGACCGGCCGACCTTGGACCTCAGCGAACCGATCCTTGGTCGTCAGGACTCCGTCAGAGGTCAAGCTGTGTGCAATCGCCCGCATCGGCTCACCCGAGAGCACCCGATCGACAACCTCCCGAATCACCTTCACCTGAACAGGGTCTTGAACCAGCTTCCAAGTACCGTCGGCCTGCTGCTCCGGCAGATAGCCCCAAGGCGGTACGCCGCCGCGCCACTTGCCCGCGCGGACGTTGTGCCGGAACGCGTTCGAGTTGCGTTCGCTGATCGCTTCCAACTCCATCTCCGCGAACGACGCCACCATGACCGCCAACACCCGACCAACCGGATTCGACAGATCGAAGTGGCTTTCGGTCGCCGAGACAAGGTTGACGCCGTGGGTCTGAGACCAGTCGATCATGCGTGCAAGGTGCATGATCCGCCGAACCAACCTGTCGACCCGATAGAAAACGATCACGTCGTACCGCTGGGGCTCATTCAGCCACTGGCTAAGCTGCGGACGATCGAACGGAGATGTAGATCCCGCCGACACGTCCAGATCTTCGGCCACGCCGACGACTTCATAGCCACGCTGAGCGCAAAGCGCTTCGCACTCGGCGCGCTGGCGCTCCGGACTGGTGGACTCGTCAGTCAACCGGGACAGTCGTACTACTATCAGTGCCCTAAGGGCCACTACCTGCGAACTCATGGATGTAAAGCTACACAGCGGAGTATTCGGCCGTGCTCATGCCGTCTTCGGCGACCACCGCACGCAACGTCCGCGCCCGCAACTCCCGATAAGCGGCGCTCGATCCGTCGACAGTGCTGTGCAATACGTGCCCGATTCGCACCTGACTCCCCTCTCACTCCGACCCGTGCGGCCGATCCGCACAGGCACGTTCCCTTCCGCCGGTCAACCTGTCCCTCGTCGCCACTACCCAGACAAGCTCCCGAGACCGACGCCTTCATACACACGACTCCCCTCGCGATTGCTCGACTGCCCACACCACTCCTCCCCCGATCCAGTCCGCTCCCACAACTGGCCCCCAGAGCGGACGAACAGCCATTCCCGCGCGTTGCCGCTGACGGTCACGTCGGCCGTGATCGCACCGCCGGTTGGACCACGCGAACGCGCTCAGCACCACAGGCAGCGCGTTCACAGGAGGACGCCCTCGAGCACACACCCGGCCGAACCGATGACGACCGACACAGGGCCCAGGCAAGCGAGCACCGGAAGGAGCACCGGCACAGCGGGACTGCCCGCGCGGTGCTGCTGCTCGGCGCGGCGACAGGCCTCGCATAGCAAGTCGGACCACGAGCACGCTCGGCACTACAGGCGGCGCGTTCACAGCAGGCCGCCGTCGAGTGCACGACCAACCAAGCCGACAACGATCGGCACCAGGCAGACGCACGCTGGAAGGAGCACCGGCCCAACGGGTCTGCCTGCGCGGTGCCGCTGCTGGGCACGGTGACGAGCCTCGCGTCGCAAGTCGGACCACGCACACGCGCTCGGTACCGCATGCGGCAGGTGCGCAGCGGGCCATCGAGCACGCGCGCGGCCGAACCGATGACGACCGGGACGGTGGCAAGACGGACGAACGCCGGGAGGAAGCACAAGCCCAGCGGCGCCGCCTGCTCGGTGCCGCTGCTGGGCGCGGTGGCAGCCAGCGCGTCGCAAGTTGGACCGCGGGGATGTACTCGGCATCGCATGTGGCGCGTTCACAGCAGGCCGCCTTCGAGCACAGCACCTGCCAGTCCGATGACGACCGGGACGATGCCGAGACAGACGAAGGCCGGGAGGAAGCACAGGCCCAGCGGGCCGCCGATGAGCACGCCGGCCCGCTCGGCGCGCGCGGCGGCCGCGTCTTCCACTGCGGCCCTGCGCTGTTCGGCCAGTTCGCCGACCGCGACGGCGAGCGAGGAGCCGGAGCGGGCCGACCGCCTGGCCATTCGAGCCAACGACTCGATCTCCGCACCACCCGCACGCCCGGCACCGTCCGCGGCGGCTCGTTCCCACGCGGTGGTGGCATCCGCGCCGAGGGCGAGCAGGTCGGCGGCACGGAGCAGGGCGGCACCGAGCGGCTCCGGCGCGCCCGGCGCCACCGCCCGAGCCGCCGCTGCCATCGGCAAACCTGCGCGCAGGCACGCCGCCAACAGGTCGAACACGGACGCCGCCGCCAAAGGGTCGAGCTTCTGCCGTGACGGAGGTAAGGCATCCTTAGCCCCGTCCCCCTGCCAAAGCGCCCGCCACCGCCGACTGACCGCGACCCGTCCGGGCAAGAGAACCAGCGCGATGGCCAGCAACAGCACCGGCGTAACGAGGTACCCCGCCCCGCTCGCCACGCCTCCCCCACTGCTGATCGAGTACGCGAACAGCTCAGGACCGCAATTGAATCGACTCACCGACCCACCTCACAGTCGGTTGCCGTTCTCCGCGAACGACCATAGCTGGCCGAGACCGTCCGCACGCCAGTCGATTTCGTTACACAGCTACTACTAGCTAACGGGCGTCGCCGGGAATTTGTTGCAGCAAAAGGGTTTCCATCCAAACATCTCGACCAGAATCCAGCGACTTGCGCACGTCCCACACGCGAAGACATTCCCGAATGCAAGCTCACTGAATGCGTGAAAGCGTTACAGCACAACAGCGTTGAGTACAGACCCGACGCCTGCGCAGAGGAAGAACACGGCAACACCCTTGCGCCCGAGCCCAACACTCGTACGCGGACAGCACACGACTGCCCCGTCGTGGACGAGCCAGATGCCCGCTCACGGGCGACATTGGGCAACACCATCGCGCGCAAACACGTGACCTGCACGCGGGCAACGCGAGGAAGCACCGTCGAAACACGGTTCATGCTAATGCCTTTCGGGTGATGGCATCGGTCCACAGGAGGCCGGTGCAGGCGAGGGTCGCGCCTAGCGGGAGCAGGAGGGTGCCGGTTGAGGTGGATAGGAGGATGTGGAGGGGTGCGGCGCCCATCAGTTGGCCCAGAGCAAGGCCGAGCAGGGGCAGACCGGCGAGGACGGTGGCGGTGGCGCGGGCGCCAGCGAGCGCGGCGGTGGTTCGGCTACGGAACCGGATGCGGCCTGCCAGGTCGGTTCGGGCAGCGCAGAGGAGTTCAGCGAGGGCGAGCCCATGCCACTCGGCTACCTGCCAGGCGTCCGCGATACGCGAGAGTTCGTCCGAGACAATGGAATCAGCGTGTCGAAGACCTTCAGCAGCGGAGCCGCCCAGCTTGCTGCGACCCGCGCTGACCGCGAAGGCTTTCGCGGATTCGCCGCGCGCTTCGGCGGCAGCGAGTGCGGCGGCCGCGCTCGGATGCGCGCCGACCCGCAGCTCCCCGACGACCGCCTCCAAAGTGTCCAACAGACGCGTGCACTCGAGGTGCCTGCGCTGATCGTGACGCGCTCGCCGCCACCGGAAGCCGACGGTGCCTGCCACGATGGCCGCCGCAAGGAACGGACCAGGACCGAGAAGCAGAGCGGCGAGCACGCCGACGACCACGGCGCCGCGCACCATGTGACCGCGCTGCCAGCTGCCCCGGTCCACCTGCCCCAGGAACACCAGCGCGAATCGACGGCGCGACACCGACACCGGCGCCACGAGCAGCGCGGCAGCAAAGCAAACCAAACCCGCGATCATCGGACGACCGCCCGGCCACAAGCACCGCTCGCCCCGAACACCGACGGACACTGGCGTGAGTCCACAACCGCGCTCAAACGAGCACCACCCACCCCGACCCACAACGAACGTCGGCATGAAACCCCGGCAACACCGATTCCGGACGAAGCGGCGTGACGGACCCGCGACGGTCGCGTCGCACTCAACCCACCACCCATCAGCGCAGCCTTTCCTCGAGAAGTTGCGTGAGTTCGTCGGCAGCGACGGCGGTGTCGGTGGCGTGCCAGGCGGGAGTGATGCGGACTCGGCCGTTCTTGTGTCGCTGGACCAGGCCTATTTCGCGGAGTCCACGGGAACCGTCGGGTCTGCGGTGGACATGCAGCACGATCTGGACCGCTGCGGCGAGCTGGCTGTGCAGGGCGGCGCGATCCATTCCGCCAAGGGCGGCAAGGGCTTCCAGGCGAGCGGGGACCTCTTGGGGTGAGTTCGCGTGCACGGTGCCCGCGCCGCCGTCATGGCCGGTGTTCAGGGCGGTCAATAGATCGACCACCTCGGCGCCGCGCACCTCGCCGACCACAATGCGGTCCGGGCGCATGCGCAATGCCTGCCGGACCAGGTCGCGGACGGTGACCGCACCCGCGCCCTCGACGTTGGCGGTGCGGGCGACCAGGCGCACCACGTGCGGGTGCGGCGGCGCGAGCTCGGCCGCGTCCTCGACGCAGATGATCCGTTCGCTCGGACTGACTTTGGCGAGCAGGCCGGACAGCAGCGTGGTCTTGCCCGCGCCGGTGCCGCCGACCACCAGGAAGGCCAGGCGGGCACGCAGGATGCGTTCCAGGAGACGCTTCGCCTCCGCGGGCACGGCACCGGTGGCGGCCAAGGCGTCCAGGCCCTGGGTGGCGGGACGCAGCACGCGCAAGGACAGGCAGGTGCCGCCGTGCGCCACCGGCGCGAGCACGGCGTGCAGCCGGACACCGAACGAATCCCCCAGTGCTGCCCCGGTTCCGGACATTTTGCCGTCCACCCAGGGTTGTGCGTCGTCGAGGCGCCGACCGGCCGACAACGCGAGCCGCTGCGCGAGCCGACGCACCGCCGCCTCGTCAGGGAAGGTGATCGAGGTCTTCTCCAGTCCGTGGCCACGGTCTATCCACACCGCGTCCGGCCCAGTGACCAGCACGTCGGCGACCTGCGGATCGTGCAGCAGCGGTTCGAGCAGCCCGGCCCCGGTCATCTCGGTCTGCAACATCCGCAGCGCGCGCAGCAGGTCGGTGTCGCCGAGCACGCCACCGGCCTCGGCGCGAATCGCGGCGGCCATCTGCGCCGGGTCCGGCTCGCCCGCCGCACCGGACAACCGCTCCCGCACCCGGTCCAGCAACTCCGAGGTCACCAGCGCACTCATCGGCGCTGCCCAGCCGGTGCGCTCAATACGCCTAGCACGGCGTCGGCGGCTTCCCGCAGCGGACCACGCCCGACCGTGAGCCCGCGCCGTTCCACGTGCCCGGCGAGTCCGGATTGGGCGCGCACGGCGGCAAGCAGGGGAAGATCGAGCGCCTCCGCGACGTCCGATCCGCGCAACCCGCCCGGCGCCGGGCCGCGGACCACCAAGCCCTGGTTCGGGTTTCGACGTGCGATATGCGCGGAAACGGCTTCGGCGGCGGCCACCGCCCGCAATCTGGCGGGGACCAACAGGACGACGAGATCGGCGGAGTCGAGCATCTGATCGGCGTGCGGGCCCCGTTCGCCGGAAATGTCGCAAACTACCAAATCGCCTGCGGCGCGGCCCGCTTCGAGCACCGCGCGGACGGCAGCAGGGCCGATCTCGCGCGGCAACCGGCCCGCACCGCAGCGCCCGCAGGACAGCACCGCCAATCCGGGGGCGGCGGCCGGAAGCGCGGAATGCAGCGCGGCCGCGGCCACCCTGCCGTCCTCGACGACCAGATCCGGCCAGCGCAGACCGGTGCTCGTCTCGATGCCGAGCAGCAGGTCGAGCCCGCCGCCGAGGGGTGCACCGTCGACCAGGATCGTCTCGCGACGGAACCCTTCGGCGGCCGCGCGCAGTGCGGTCGCCGCGGCGAGTGTGGACGCGCCCGCACCGCCGCCCGCCCCTGCCACGGCGACGACGACACCGTCTCCCGCACGGTGCTCGCCGTACTCAGCAAACTTCTCGATAAGTCCGACCGCGGCACCCGGCAGCGCGATGACGCGCTCGGCGCCGACGGCGGCCGCGGCCTGCCAGTCGGACAGTTCCGGCTCGCCGTCGGTGACCAGGACGACGCCGACGCGACGCAGGTGGGTCGCCTCGGCCGACTCGCGGGCCGCGATTGTGTCCAGGATCACCAGCGGCGCGCTCGCCCAGGCGTGCCTGCCCACCGGAAGCGCTCGTTCGTCGAGCGTGCGTTCGGCCGCCGCGGCGACCCGGCGCACCTCGTCGCGCAGCCGGGGATCGTGCAGAAGCACGAGTGCCGGTGGCGGGCTGTTGTCCGGCGCCGCTTCACGATTCATGCCGCTGAGCGTGGCCGAATCGAAGAGCCGAGAGAAGAGGCACTATGCCGAATGTGGATAACTCGGGGGTGTGGAGAACTTTCCGGCCTCGAGCGGGGGCTTCGACCTACCCCTGAATAGAGGACGGCCCCAGCCGGGGGGGGAGGAGGCTGGGGCCGTCGGGTTCAGCCCCGGGGGGTCGGGCTGAACGCGCCTGGACCATGTCCAGGTGCCAGCAATACTACACCCAAGCACCGCCCACAACGCAAGTCTGTTGTCGGAGAACTTTGCGAGCCTCGCATGCTCCACGTTCGCTGAGCAAACTCCCCGCTCGCGGCGATCGATCGGACCCGAGGACCTCCGTCGGCGACGGGGCGCGGCGGGCCGCCTATTCTGATCGGGTGGACTTACCCCACGCGAACGGACGCGTCGCCGCCTTCTTCGATCTCGACAAGACTGTCATCGCGAAGTCGAGCACGTTCGTCTTCAGCAAGCCTTTCTACGCACAGGGTCTGTTGAATCGCCGCGACGTGCTCGAAAGCAGCTACGCCCACTTCCTGTTCATGCTCTCCGGCGCCGACCACGACCAAATGGAGCGCATGCGCGCCCATCTGACCAACATGTGCGCGGGCTGGGATGTCGAACAGGTGAAAACCATTGTGGCCGAGACACTTCACGAGCTGGTCGACCCGCTGATCTACGCCGAGGCCGCCGATCTCATTGCCGACCACAAGATCCGGGGCCACGACGTGGTGATCGTCTCGGCGTCCGGCGAGGAGATCGTCGGACCGATCGCCGAGGTGCTCGGCGCGTCGCACACCGCGGCGACACGCATGGTGGTCGCGGACGGCAAGTACACCGGCGAGGTGGAGTTCTACTGCTACGGCGAGGGCAAGGTCGCCGCGATCGAAAAGCTCGCCGCCAGTGAGGGTTACGACCTCGCCCGGTGCTACGCGTATTCGGATTCGATCACGGATCTGCCGCTGCTCGACGCCGTCGGCCATCCCACCGCCGTCAATCCGGACCGCAACCTGCGCCGCGAGGCGGTCGCCAAGGGGTGGCCCATCCTGACGTTCTCCAACCCGGTCTCGCTGTGGGCACGCTTTCAGGCGCCGTCGTCGACCACCCTTGCGGCCACCGCGGCGGTCGGCTTGAGCGCCCTCGTCGCCGGCGCGATCAGTTACCGCCTACTGCGCAAGCGGCGCTGAGTTTTAGCCATCGGGTGCGACGGCGCGAGTCGTGCTGCTCGAGGAGAAGCGGGACACTTGCCGAGCAGTGTGCGGTCCGCACCCGCCACTCGACGCGACCAGGCATTTAACCACGAAACGCCGACCGACACGCCGCTAATCGAATGTCCGTCAGGGTCTTGATGTGAGGGTGCTCACAGGTGTAGAAATGTAACTACGGAAGGGTCGGAAGGCCAAGGCAGGACCGGAAGAGAAGGTTCCAGTCTCCCAGCCATCCTTCCCAGCACGGACACCAGGCACCCACGCGGAGCGCGCCGCGACAAGGGCAGAAGCGTTGTGGGCCTGCGAGATTCGGGTCTTCGTCGGCGAGGGCCTCGCACAGGTTGCGGGGATGAACCGCCGGAGTTCGGATTATCGCCGAGGCCGTAAGGAACACAACCCACTCAGCACGCTTGGTAACCGGGTAGTCCGTGCTACGCGGGCGGTGAGGTCGGAAACGACACGCCGCCCGCTTTGATGTGCGGGGCAACACCCGCGACCATCCGCGCAGTGCAGTTGGCGCCCGCGACTAGCCGGCGGAGTCGGCGATCGACGTCGCTTCGCGAGCACCGTCTTCCAGTGCCCCGCAGCAGAGAATGACCCAGCTACCGACGGCTTCGGCGGTGCCGGTACCGAAACCGGCGGCCGCGTCGAGGTAGGCGGAGCGGCGGCGCAGCCAGAAAACCTCCGGCACGCCGAGACTGTGCGGGTCCAGGCCACTGGACACGGCGACGAGCCGGGAGGCGGCGCGCGCGACCACGCCGTCGGCGGTGCCGAACGGTCGCAGGGCGAGAAGTTCGCCGTGCACCACGGCGGCGAGCACCGGCGCGGGGGCGCGGGAACCGATGACGGTCTGGGCGAGCAGGTCGAGGCGCTCGGCGACGCCCGCGTCGGCGCGCGGCCTGCCGAGCAGTTCTTCCTCGGTGACCAGGTCGGCAGCGGCGAGCAGGTGCAGTCGGGCCAGGGCCTGCAGTGGCGCGCGTTGCCAGGTGCCGACGAGGTTGCGCAACGCGTCGCCGTCCAACGCCTGACCGACGCGCAGCGAGCCCGCGAGGATGGGATCGGCGACGTTGCCGTCCGCGGGGAGTTCGGTGCTGCCGCCGTCGATGGCGGCAGAGGATCGGGCCGCCCGGACCGCGGCCTCGGCGGCGGTGGTCGGCCAGCCGCGTCGATTCGCCTTGTGCCGGTGCACTGCGGCGAGCGCGTCTCGCGCGCGGTCGGCGGCGGCACGCACACCGGGCAGATCGACGAGGGGCTGAAGCGGATCGGTCACGGCATACGAGGCTACTTGCGGTCGGCCGGGCCCCTGGCGATGGACTCCTCGATCTCGACCAGCGCCCGCAACTGCGCGGTGGTCAGCAGGTCGGCGAAGCGGCGCCGCACCGACGCACGGTGTGCGGGTGCGGCCGCGGCGAGGGCACGCCGCCCAGCCGCAGTGAGCAGCACGTCGTCGCCGCGGCCGTCGCGCTCGCAGGGTTCGCGGGCGATCAGCTCGCGCCGCCGCATCCGGCCGAGTTGCCGGGACAGCCTGCTGTGCGGCCAGCGCAGGTGCGCAGCGAGTCCGCGCACCCGGACGCACGCCGCGGTCGCGGCGACCTCGGCTACTGCGGCGAGCACGTCGTAGTCGGGCAGCGAAAGACCGGTGGCGCGCTCCAGATCCCGGGCGATCTCGGTGTCCACCCGCAGCCGCATCCGCTGATACGCGGCCCACCCGGCGTCGGCGGCACGACGCTGGTCGGATTCCGTCGGGCGACGTGCCGACTCGGACGAGCGACGAACAGAGTCGGTCATGCGCCGAGCATACCGCGACTTGTTTACATGTAACGAACCTTGGGCTACGGTTCTCGTTACATGTAACACACCGGAGGTCGAGTGACGCAGGGCAACGAGCGGATCATCGAGGTCAATGGAATCCGCCTGTGCACAGCGAGTTTCGGCGATTCGGCGTTGCCGCCGTTGCTGCTGATCCACGGCGCGGCCGAATCCATGCTCGCGTGGGAACCGGGCTTCATCGCCGGATTGGTCGAGGGCGGGCTACGGGTAATCCGTTACGACACCAGGGATTCCGGACAATCGACCACCGTCGCGGCCGGCGCTCCCGATTACGACCTGCGCACCCTGGTCGCGGACGCGGTCGGCCTGCTAGACGCGCTCGGCATCGAACGCGCGCACATCCTCGGCATGTCCCAGGGCGCCGCTACGGCCCAGCTCATCGCGCTGGACCACCCGGATCGGGTGCGCACGCTGATACTCGCCGCTGCCACCCCGGGCGGGCCCGGCCACGAGAACCCGGATCTGCCCGGGATGACTCCCGAACTGCTGGCGTACTTTTCGACCGAGAGTCCCGTGCCCGACTGGTCGGATCGCGCGGCGGTGATCGAGTACCTGGTCGAGTCCGAACGCCCGTTCGCGGCCGCGAGCCGTGACTTCGACACCGCGCACCGCACCGAGCTGGCGACCCACGTGGTCGACCGAGCCGCCGATATCGCTGCGCAGCTGACGAATCCGTTCCTGCTTGACGCGGGCGCACCGTGGCGGGACCGGCTCGGTGACATCACCGCGCCGACACTGGTATTGCACGGCACCGAGGACCCCCTGTTCCCGCTGGAGCACGGAAGGGCTTTGGCTGCCGCCATTCCCGGTGCGGCCCTGCTGCCGATGCCGGAAACCGGCCATCAGGTGCCACCTCCGTGGCAGTGGGATGCGGTCGTGCCCGCGGTGCTCGCGCACACAGAGCGCGGCTGAAGGCCCGGCGCACACGCACGACTCGGCACCTGCGGCAAGAGAAACGGCTCACCCTGCACGAGGGTGAGCCGCTGACTGATTCCTCAGCCCGCCAACGTTTCTCAGCCGGCGAGCAGATCGCGGCCGGGAATCGCGTCGAGCAACCGACGGGTGTATTCCTCGCGCGGCGAGTCGAAGACCTCCTGGGTGGAGGCCGCCTCGACCACCTTGCCGCTCTGCATGACGAGCACGTCATCGGCGATCTGGCGGACCACCGCCAGATCGTGGGTGATGAACACGTAGGACAGCCCCAGCTCGGCCTGCAGGTCGTTCAGCAGGCGCAGGATCTGGGCCTGCACCAGCACGTCGAGTGCCGAGACCGCCTCGTCGCAGACCACGACCTCGGGCGAGAGCGCAAGCGCGCGGGCGACCGCGACGCGTTGGCGCTGACCGCCGGACAGCTCGTTCGGGTACCGCCGCATCACCGTGGCCGGCAGCGAAACCTTGTCGAGCAGGTCGCGCACCGTTGCCTCGCGCTCCTTCGAGGTGCCGATGTCGTGCGTGCGCAACGGCTCCTCGATGGTGCGGTAGATCGAGTACATCGGGTCGAGCGAGCCGTACGGGTCCTGGAAGATCGGCTGCACGCGACGCCGGAAGGCGAAGGCGCCCTTGCGGTCCAGCTTCGCGACCTCCTGGCCGTCGAACACCACCTTGCCCGAGGTCGGCTCCAGCAGGCCGAGGATCATCTGCGCGACAGTGGATTTGCCGGAGCCGGACTCACCGACGATGGCGGTGGTGGTGCCGCGCCGCAGCCGGAACGAGACATCCTGCACCGCGGTGAAATCCGTCGACTTCCATGGCGTGCTGCCGCGAATCTGGAAGACCTTGGTGAGGTTCTCGACCACCACCACGTCGTCGGAGGCGACGGCGATCTCGGTGTCGGCCGCCGCGATCTGCTCGGCGACCTTCTCGGCCTGCTCCCGGATCTCGATGCGCTGCTTCACCGACGACAGTCGCTGCGAGGCGAGCGAGGGCGCGGAGTTCACCAGCCGCTTGGTGTACAGATGCTGCGGCTCCCGCAGAATCTGCAGTGCCGGACCGGATTCCACCACCCGGCCGCGATACATCACGACCAGATGTTCCGCGCGCTCGGCGGCCAGGCCGAGGTCGTGGGTGATCAGCAGCACGGCGGTGCCCAGCTCCGCGGTGAGACCGTCGAGGTGGTCCAGGATCTGCCGTTGCACGGTGACATCCAGCGCCGAGGTGGGCTCGTCGGCGATGAGCAGCTTGGGCCGGCAGGCCAGGCCGATGGCGATGAGCGCGCGCTGGCGCATACCGCCGGAGAACTCGTGCGGGTACTGGTTCACCCGGCGACCGGCATCGGACATGCCCGCCTCTTCGAGCAGTTCGATCGCCCGCTGCTTAGCCGCCTTGCCCTTGGCGATGCCGTTGGCCTCCAACGTTTCCCGGATCTGGAAGCCGATCTTCCAGACGGGGTTCAGATTGGACATCGGATCCTGCGGCACCAGGCCGATGCCGTTGCCGCGGACCGCGATGACGTCCTTCTTGGAGGCCTTCGCGAGATCCTTGCCGTCGAACAGGATCGAGCCGGAGGTGACCTTGCCGGTGCCGGGTAGCAGATCGATGATCGCGTGCGCCGTGGTCGACTTGCCCGAGCCGGACTCGCCGACGATCGCGACGGTCTGACCGGGATACACCTGCAGGTTGACGTCCCGCACCGCGGGGACCTTCTTGCCCTCGGAGGTGAAGCAGACGTTCAGATCCTTGATATCGAGTAGCGGTCCGGTGGTCATCGCTTCCTCGCCTTCGGATCGAGGGCATCGCGTACCGCGTCGCCCAGCATGATGAAGCTCAGCACCGTGAGCGCCAAAGCCGTTGCGGGATAGAACAGGATCGCCGAGGTGCGAATCTCCTTCTGGCCGGAGGAGATATCGGAGCCCCAGGACACGATGGTGCGCGGCAAGCCGACACCGAGGTAGGACAGCGTCGCCTCGGTGACGATGAAGACGCCGAGCCAGATCGTCGTCACCACGATCAGCGGGCCCGCCGCATTCGGCAGCACATGGCGGATCAGCGTGCGTATTCGCGAGACGCCCAATGCCTTTGCCGCCGTGACGTAGTCGCTGTTCTTCGCCTGGATCACCGCGCTGCGGGCGATGCGGGCCGCCTGCGGCCAGGTGAACGAGGCGAGGATGAGGATCACGGTCCAGATGGTCCGGTCGTCGAGCAGCTGCATGATCACGATCGCGGCGAGCATCAGCGGGATCGCGTAGAAGATCTCCGAGACGCGCGAGACGATCGAGTCGAAGAACCCGCCGTAGAACCCGGACAGCGCGCCGAGGACGCCACCGATCAGCACGAACATGATCGTGGAGCCGACCCCGGCCATCACCGAAGCCCGTGCGCCGTAGACGGTTCGGGCGTAGATGTCACAGCCCTGCTTGTCGAAGCCGAACGGATGGCCTGGACCGCGCGGGTCCATGCTGAAGTCACCGTTGCAGTAGCGCGGGTCCTGGCTGGTGAACAAGCCCGGCCAGATCACCACGACCAGGATGAACAGGATCATCAGGGCCGCGACGATGAAGATCGGGTTGCGGCGCAGCTGCCGCCACGCGTCGTACCAGATGCTGGTCGGCGAGCCACCGTCGACGACCATGTCGGTGGCCAGCACCTCGACCTCGTCCGGCGGTGCGACGAAGTAGACCTGCCTGCCCCGCTCGGCGCTCTCGGCGAGGTCGATTCCTTGTCCTTTTTCGAGGTCAGGCATAGCGGATCCTCGGGTCGAGTGCGGCGTACAGCAGGTCTACCACCAGGTTCGAGACCAGGAAGATGATGATCAGCACGGTCACGAACGAGACGACCGTCGGCGGCTCGCCGCGGGTGATCGCCTGGTACATGGTGCCGCCGACGCCGGGGATGTTGAAGATGCCCTCGGTGACGATGGCGCCGCCCATCAGCGCGCCGAGATCGGCGCCGAGGAAGGTGACCACCGGGATCATCGAGTTGCGCAGGATGTGCACGGTGACGACGCGGCGCCGGCTCAGGCCCTTGGCGGTCGCGGTGCGCACGAAGTCGGCGGTCATGTTCTCCGCCACCGAGTTCCGGGTCAGCCGCAGGACATAGGCGAACGACAGCGAGCCGAGCACGAACGCTGGGACGAGCAGTTCGCTGAAGCTCGCCTTACCGGTGACAGTCACCGGGGCTATGCCCCACTTCACGCCGAGCAGGAACTGCGCGAGGAAGCCGACCACGAAGATCGGCACGGCGATGACCATCAGGCTGACGACGAGCATGGTCGAGTCGAACAGCTTGCCCTTGCGCAGCCCGGCGATCAGGCCGAACACGACGCCGAAGACGGCCTCGATGAACACGGCCATGAAGGCGAGTTTGATCGTGATCGGAAAGGCACGCGCCAGTTCGTCGCTGACCGGCCTGCCGGAGAAGGCAGTGCCGAAGTCGAAGGTGAGAATGCCCTTCAGGTACAGCAGGTACTGCATGAAGAAGGGTTGGTCGAGGTGGTACCTGGCGCGCAACTGCGCCTCGACCGCGGGCGTCATCGGCTTGTCGCCGGCGAGCGCGGCGATCGGGTCACCGGGGATGAGGAAAACCAGGGCATAGATGAGCAGCGTCGCCCCGAGGAACACGGGGATCATCTGGAGCAGACGCCGCACGACATACCAGGCCATTTCGTCTCCTGGGTCGGAGATGAGCCGCGCCGTGCGGGACGGCGCGGCTCATCTAGCGGCTACTTCTCGATGTTCTCGAAATCGAACAGACCGTTCCAGGCGAGGTTGGCCTTCACCTTCTCGGAGCGGCCGGCGGCGGCGATGTAGTCCAGCACCGGGATGTCGGCCATCTGGCTGAGCATCATGGTCTGCGCCTGCGCGACGATCTTGTAGGACTCCTCCTGCGTCGGCGCGGCCAGCGCGGCGTCGAGCAGCTTGTCGAACTCCGGGACCTTCCAGTCGACGTTGTTCGTCTCGGAGTAGCTGTAGTACTGCGAGGTCAGGAACTGCAGCATGGTCGGGTAGTCACCCTGCCAGCCGTAACGGAACGCCTTGTTGATCGACTTGGCGTTGACCTCGTCACGGATGTTCTTGAACGTCGGGTACGGGGTGCCGATGGCATCGATGCCCAGGGTGTTCTTGATGCTGTTGGCGACCGCCTCGATCCATGCCTGGTGCCCGCCGTCGGAGTTGTAGGCGATCTCGTAGCGACCCGACCACGGGGACATGGCATCGGCCTGCGCCCACAGCTTCTTGGCCTCTTCCGGGTTGTACTTCAGGAACTCCGAGCCGGGCAGGTTGCCGTCGAAGCCGGGCAGCGAGGCGGAGGTGAAGTCCCGCGCGGGCAGGCGGGTGCCGTGGAAGATGTTCTGGCAGATCTGCTCTCGGTTGATCGCCATGGACAGCGCCTTGCGGCGCAGCACGCCCTCTTCGCCGCTGAAGTGCGGCACGTTGGACTGAATGCCGATGTGCTGGTTCTGCGCGGTCGGCTTGGTGATCGCGCGGTCGCCGAGGTCCTTCTCGTAGGAGGTGATCGCGCTGTCCGGGATCGTGTCGAGGGTGTCGAGGTTGCCCGCGATCAGGTCCGCGTACGCGGTGTCGAAGGACTGGTACATCACGAAGCGCAGGCCCTTGTTCTTCGGCATGCGCCCGCCCTTGTAGTCGGGGTTGGGCACCAGGTCGATCTGCACGTTGTGCTGCCACGCACCCTCGTGCGCGAACTTGTACGGGCCGTTGCCGATCGGGTTCTCGCCGAAGGCCTTCATGTCCTTGAAGGCCGCCTCGGGCAGCGGGTAGAACGGCGCGTAGCCGAGCTCGGTCTCGAAGTCGATCGATGGCGACTTCAGTTCGACGGTGAAGGTGCGGTCATCGACGACCTTGAGGCCCTTCATGGTCTGCGCCGTCGGCTGTTCGGCGGACACCTCGTCGAAGCCGAGGATCGGCGTGAAGACGTAGCTCTGCAGCTGCGCGTTGGTGCCGAGGGCGCCGTAGTTCCACGCGTCGACGAACGACTTCGCCTTCACCGTGGTGCCGTCGGAGAACTTCCAGTCCGGCTTGATGGTGATCTTGTAGGTCTTGCGGTCGGTCGTCTCGATCTTCTCGGCCATCTCATCGTGTGCCACGCCGTTGCCGTCGTAGTACTTGAGACCCGCGAAGAGCCGGTCGACGACTCGCCCACCCATGTTCTCGTTGGTGTTGGTCGGTACCAACGGGTTCTGCGGTTCACCACCATTGGTCGTGACGATGCTCGAGTCGGCACTGTCGTCCGACGAACAAGCTGCCAGTCCGAGGCTTGTGGCCAGTAGTGCTGCCGCAGTCAGCGCCATTGCTCTGTTGAATCTCAACGCGTTCTCCCGTTTTCGAGAAGGGCGGAGCCTGATGGCACGCGTTGAGGTCAACCAGGCGCATGCCGGCACGATCCGCCTTGGGTGCCTCGGAGATTATCCACCTGCGAGGGACTCTGTCAGCAGATTGACCAGAGTTCGTTCCACTAATTACCAATTCGGCAACATCGCCGAAACACGAAAAACATCGCGTGAAAACGACCGATCCGCCGAAACATTGCCTCCATAGGGCGCGTTCTGTTGTCTCCCTGACGACACCGCGCCGGTGCGGATCATGCAACGGCGTGACGGTACGGAAACCCGGTCGACACACCGGAAGCGGCGTGGGTCACAGTTGTCTACTGTCGAACTGGCTGCGTTTGAATCGCGGGCTCAGGCTACGTCGAAAGAAGAAGCGAGATGACCGAAACAGCCGACCACAGGGACTCGTACCCGCCCGCCGCGGACTTCGCGGCCGCGGCGAACGCCGATGCCGCGCTGTATCAGCGGGCCGCGGCCGATCGCGACGCGTTCTGGGCCGAGCAGGCAGATCGTTTGCACTGGCACGAGCGGTGGAACCAGGTGCTGGACTGGACCGACGCGCCGGTCGCGAAGTGGTTCGTCGGCGGCAGGCTCAATGTCGCCTACAACTGCGTCGACCGGCACGTCCTCGCCGGGCACGGCGACCAGGTCGCCATCCACTGGGAGGGCGAACCCGGCGACGCCCGCGACATCACCTACCGCGAGTTGCTCGCCGAGGTGAGCCGCGCCGCGAACTATCTGACCGAACTCGGCCTGCGCGCCGGTGACCGAGTAGCGATCTACATGCCGATGGTGCCCGAAGCCATCGTCTCGATGCTGGCCTGCGCCCGGCTCGGCCTCACCCACTCGGTCGTGTTCGCCGGCTTCTCCCCCACCGCACTGCGCCAACGCGTCGACGACGCCCAAGCCCGGCTGGTCATCACCACCGACGGACAATGGCGACGCGGCAAAGCCGCGCCACTCAAAGCAGCGGTGGACGAGGCACTCGACGACACGCCCTCCACCGTGGAACACGTACTGGTGGTGCGCCGCACCGGAATCGAAGCGCCCTGGACCCAAGGCCGCGACCTGTGGTGGCACGAGACGGTGGCGAACGCGTCGGCTGAACACCAGGCACAGGCCTTCGACGCCGAACACCCACTGTTCATCCTCTACACCTCCGGCACCACCGGAAAACCCAAAGGCATCCTGCACACCAGCGGCGGCTACCTCACCCAAACCGCCTACACCCACCACAACGTCTTCGACCACAAAGCAGGACACGACGTCTACTGGTGCACCGCCGACATCGGCTGGGTCACCGGCCACAGCTACATCGTCTACGGACCACTGGCCAACCGCGCCACCCAGGTCGTCTACGAGGGCACCCCGAACTTCCCCGACGAGCACCGGCACTGGCAGATCGTCGAAAAGTACGGCGTCAGTATCTATTACACCGCGCCGACACTGGTCCGCACCTTCATGAAGTGGGGCCGCGAGATCCCCGACGCGCACGACCTGTCCTCGCTGCGGCTGCTCGGCAGCGTCGGTGAGCCGATCAACCCCGAGGCGTGGCGCTGGTACCGCGACACCATCGGCGCGGGCCGCACCCCGATCGTGGACACCTGGTGGCAGACCGAGACCGGCTCGATCATGATCTCCCCGCTGCCCGGCGTCACCGCCGCCAAGCCCGGCGCCGCGATGGCGCCGCTGCCCGGCATCTCGGCGCTGGTCGTCGACGAAGAGGGAAAACCGGTGCAGCGCGGGGAAACCGAGGCCAACGGCTACCTGGTGCTCGACCAGCCGTGGCCGTCCATGCTGCGCGGCATCTGGGGCGACATGCAGCGCTACCGGGACACCTACTGGGAGCGCTACGCCGAACAGGGCTGGTACTTCGCCGGTGACGGCGCGAAGCTCGACGCGGACGGCGACCTGTGGGTGCTCGGCCGGGTCGACGACGTGATGAACGTGTCCGGCCACCGCATCTCCACCGCCGAGGTGGAATCGGCACTGGTCGGACACTCCGGGGTCGCCGAGGCCGCGGTGGTCGGCGCCAGCGACGAGACCACCGGGCAGGGCATCGTCGCGTTCGTCATCCTGACCGCCGAGGCCAAGGACACCGGCAGCGCGCTGGTCGACGAACTGAAGGCGGAGGTGTCGCGCGAGATCAGCCCGATCGCGCGGCCGCGGGAGATCCACGTGGTGCCCGAGCTGCCCAAGACGCGCAGCGGCAAGATCATGCGGCGCCTGCTGCGCGATGTCGCGGAGGGCCGCGAACTCGGCGACACCTCGACGCTGGTCGACCCGAACGTCTTCGAGGCGATCCGGGCGAGCAAGGCGTAACCGCTCGACCGAGGCACGCATAGATAAGGCCGGTGGCGGTAGCGGCCACCGGCCTTATCGCGGTATGCGGAGGTACGTCGTCCGAGTGTGACCGTTAAGATTGCGTAAGGTGTGCCGGGAAGTCTGGTCGGCATGCGGTCGTGTACCCGAAAGCCGATTCGGCGGGTCGACATGGTCGCAGCCTCGACCCGACCCTGCCGAAAGGTTCCCCGTGATCACGCAAGTGCGCTCGGAACTATCCCGCTACCTCCGCACCGAGACGGTCGGCGGCGCCATACTGCTGATCGCCGCCGCCGTGGCATTGCTGTGGGTGAACTCCCCGTGGGGCGCGAGCTACCTGACGATGACCGAGACGGTGCTGCCCATCCCGCCGCTGCACCTGGATCTCACGCTCGCCGACTGGACCAAGGACGGCCTGCTCGCGGTCTTCTTCTTCGTCGCCGGCCTCGAACTCAAACGCGAACTCGTGGTCGGCGAGCTGGCCGACCCGAAACGCGCGGCCCTGCCGATCATCGCCGCGACCGGCGGCGTGGTCACCCCCGCGCTCATCGCCCTGCTCGTCGGGTCCGGCGTGCCGGGAATGGATCGCGGCTGGGCCATCCCGGTCGCCACCGATATCGCGTTCGCGCTCGCGGTGCTCGCTATGACGGGGTCGAGCATTCCGGCGAGCGCGCGGGTCTTCCTGCTCAGCCTGGCGGTGGTCGACGATCTGATGGCCATCGTCTTGATCGCGGTGCTGTTCACCGCGACGCTGTCGCTGCTGTGGCTGCTGGCGGCCACGGCCTGTTTCGGGCTGTGGGCGCTGGCGCAGCACAGGCGCATCCGCACCCCGTGGCTCTACCTGCCGCTGGCGCTGATCGCCTGGTACGCGCTGCACGAGGCGGGCATTCACCCGACGCTGGCCGGGGTGATCCCCGGTCTGCTCACCAGGGTGCGCCCCGATCCCGGCGAGGACGAGGCGCCCGCCACCCGGCTCGAGCATCTGATCCAGCCGATCTCGGCCGGGGTGTGTGTGCCGCTTTTCGCGTTGTTCGCCTCCGGAGTTCCGTTGGACGGCAAGGTGTTCGGCCAGCTGTTCAGCGACAGGCTGGCGCTGGCCGTGATTCTCGGGTTGCTACTCGGCAAAACCGCGGGAATATTCGGGATCAGTTGGCTCGCAATCCGGTTCGGCGTGGCCAAGCGGCCCGCCGGGCTCGGGTATCGCGACATGTTCGCCCTGTCGGTGCTCGGCGCGATCGGCTTCACCGTTAGCCTTCTCGTGGCGGAACTCGCGCTGGCCGATGTCGGCGACGGGTCGGCCGCGGAATTGGCGAAGGCCGCTGTGTTGGTCACATCAATGTCGGCGTCGCTTGCCGGTTCGGCGCTACTGTTGCGGCGAGGGCGTGTCCACCAGGCGCGTCGGGACGCGCGTGCGCTACAACGAGAAGACGAGGACGCAGTGCCGGGACAGGGAGAAGGGTCGACCAAGTGAGTTACACAAACGGCGGTAACGGGAACGACGCGCAGCGCGGTCGTACAGTGACCTCCATTCCCTTGTCCGACGCGAATCCCACCGGCAACGCCAGCATCGGCAGCCTGGTGCGCGACGCCACCGAGCAGATGTCGACGCTGGTCCGGGCCGAGGTCGCGCTCGCCAAGGCGGAGGTCACCGGTGAGATCAAGAAGGGGCTGCAGGGCAGCGTCTACTTCATCCTCGCGCTGACCGTCCTGCTGTTCAGCACGTTCTTCTTTTTCTTCTTCCTCGGCGAACTGCTCGACGTGTGGCTGGCCCGCTGGGCGGCCTTCCTGATCGTGTTCGCGCTGATGATCCTCGCGACCGTGCTGCTGGCCGGGCTCGGCTATCTGCGGGTGAAGAAGCTGCGGGCGCCGGAGAAGACGATCGACTCGCTCAAGCAGGCCCGCGCGGTGCTGCCGCACGGACTCGGCGCGGCCGCGCACGAGGACCGCGCGGCGCTGACCCACGATGGCCGTCCCGCCCTGGACAAACCCGCCTCGTAACCGCTCGCTCGCGCGCGGATACCCCGACAACTAGGCTGCATCGGCGTGTCGTCGCACTCAATTCCGGATCCGTCCAGCGTCCGTTTCGACGGGCCGTGGGCGCATCGGGACGTTCATGCCAACGGCATCCGCTTCCACGTGGTCGACGCGGCCCCGGACCGCGCCGACGCCCCACTCGTCGTGCTGCTGCACGGCTTCGCCGACTTCTGGTGGTCCTGGCGCCATCAGCTCACCGGGCTGGCCGCGCACGGCTATCGCGCGGTGGCCGTCGATCTGCGCGGCTACGGCGACAGCGACAAACCGCCCCGCGGATACGACGGCTGGACCCTGGCCGGTGACATCGCCGGACTCATCCGCGCCCTCGGTTATCCCGACGCGACCCTGGTCGGGCACGCCGACGGCGGACTGGTCTGCTGGGCCACCGCGGTACTGCATCCCCGGCTGGTCCGCTCGATCGCGGTGGTGAGTTCGCCGCATCCCGCCGTGTTGAAGAGCGCGGTGCTGCACAACCGCCACCAGCGCGCGACCTGGCTGCCCAACTTCCTGCGCTACCAACTGCCGCGCTACGGCGAGCGCCTGCTGACCACCGGTGACGGCTTCGAGGTCGAACGGCTGCTGCGTCAGCGGGTCAGCGGATCATGGTCGGGCACCACCGAATTCGTCGACACCGCCCGGCGGATGCGCTCGGCCATCCAGATTCCCGGTGCCGCGCACTGCGCGCTGGAGTATCAGCGCTGGGCCTTCCGCAGCCAGTGGCGTCCGGACGGCAGGCGGTTCATGGCGACCATGCGTGTCCCGATCCGGATCCCGGTGCTCGCCATGCGCGGCGATCTGGATCCCTACGTGCTCGCCGGCACCTTCCGGCGCGGCCAGCATCTGTCGCCCGAGCGGCAGCTGACCCTCATCCCGGCCGCCGGACACTATGCGCACCAGGAGAATCCGGAGATGGTGACCGCCGAACTGGCGAAACTGCTCGCGTAGCTTCGGTATTCGCGAGCAGCGGCCCTGACCCGCCGCCGGGTCGCGTGCCCGACCCGAGGGCGACCGCCGCAGGCGACCGCCGCAGGCGACCGCCCTCGAATCTCCCGTCAGCTCAGCACGCAGGCTCCGGTGCCCACCGGGGTGTTCACGTTCGGCGCGGCGTCGAGCTGCGCACGGACCTCGGCCAGCGTCAGCACGTAGCCGGTGTCGTCGTCGGTGACCGCGGCACCGAACACCACGCCGAGCACGTTGCCTTCCGTATCGACCAGCGGCCCACCGGAATTGCCCGCCCGCACCAGGCCGCGCACGGTATAGACCTGCCGTTCCACGGTGCCGTCGCGGTAGATGTTCGGACCCGTCAGATCCAGCGTCTCGCGCACCCTGGCCGCGCTGGCCGTGTAGCGCCCGCCGCCGGGGTAGCCGAGCACGATCGCGCTGTCACCGGAACGCGCGGGCGCGGGCGCCTGCGTGATCGGCGGCGCGGTCAGGCCGGGCACCGCGAGCACCGCGACGTCGGTCGACGGATCGAACAGCACGACCGTGGCGTCCAGCGGCCCGGTCGCCGAATCGACCTGGATGCTGGTGGTGCCCGCGACCACGTGCGCGTTGGTCATGATCCGCTCCGGGGCGATCACGAAGCCCGAACCCTCCAGCGCCCGCTGGCAACTCGGCGCGACACCGCGGATGCGCAGCACGCTCTGCTGCAGCGAGCCCGCGACCGGACTGCCGAGCACGCTCGCGTCCGGCGGCTCGACGGCCGCGATCGGTGCCCGGCCGAACGGACCGATCACGTCCGGCAGGCCGGAGGTATTGAGCAGCTTGGAGAACTCGTTGGGCAAGCGGCGCAACCAGTTCGGCGCCACCTGGTTCACGTCGGTGAGCACCCGGGAGCCGTTGATCGCGGTGGCGATCGAGGGCTGCGACGAGGTGGCCAACGGCAACGCGAGCAGCCACGCGGTGACCAGCACGGCCACCGCCTGCAGCGCCGCGCCGACCACGCTGTCCACACTGCGGGTGAACGGATGTCGCATGCCGCTGCGCGCGGCCCGGCCGAGCACCATGCCCGCGACCTCGCCGATGATCACCAGCAGCACGATCAGCAGCACACCGGTCAACACCCTGGTACGGCCCTCGTCGACATGGACCAGGATGTGCGGCGCGATCAGGATGCCCGCGACCGCGCCGAGCACGACGCCGAGGAAGGCTAGCGCCGAGGCCACCGCACCCTGGCGCCACCCGGAGGAGGCGGCCAGCAGTGCGAGCAGCACCACCGCGATATCGAGCCATGCGGACGAACTCACCCCTGCACCTCGCTGCCGCTCGCCTCCGGCGTGTGCTGGTCAGCAACGCCGCGTCCCCGATTCCCTCGCTGACCCTGCCTCATAAGGTCATTCCCACTGCAGCCAGTGCCGTCTCCAGATCACGTACGTCGGTGTGGTCCCACTCTTGTTCCCAGCCCGCGGTCTTACAGATTCCGGCAAGGATGCCGCCGGTCAATCCCCACACCAGCATCCCGTCCACCTGGAACGCGGGGCTCTGGTAGCCGAGCCTGCCGCGGACCAGAAAGCGGTTGTCCGGGTCGAGCAGATCGGCGAGTCGCACCCGCACCACCCGTTCGGTCTCGCTCGGATCGACCACCCCGACCTGGCTCGGCGTGCGCCAATAGGCGACGACCGGTGTCACGTCGAAGCGCGACGGCGGCACGAACAGCTTCGGCAGGATCGCGAGCGGCTCGACGCCGGACGGATCGAGGCCGGTCTCCTCGCAGGCTTCCCGCAGGGCGGTGTCGATCGGTCCGGTGTCACCCGGATCGACCTCGCCACCGGGAAAGGCGACCTGGCCGCGATGCTGGCGCAGGGTGGCGGCGCGCTGGGTGAGCAACACCTCGGCGTCCGCGGGCAGGCCGCCGGGCGCGGCGGGATCGGCCGCCGGCGACCCGCCGAACAGCACAAGCACCGCCGCCTGCCGCGGGGTCTTGGTGACCGTCATGGCGCGGCGCAGCGTGCGGGCCAGCGTGAGGGTGTCCGAGGAGTCGGTGTCGGGTTCGGTCGCCCGGCTCAGCCACTTCGGAATGTCCTGGGGCACAGGGATGGTCATGCGGCTACTCCCAGCTCCCTGGCGACGGTGTCCGCGATGTCGTCGACCCCGCTGAACGCGCGCACCTCCACCCGTGCCACCGAACCGTCCGCCCGGACCAGCACCGAAATCGGCAGTACCGCAGGGGCGCCGACCGCGGTGCGCACCCGCGTGTCCGCATCGAGCACGCCGGGCAGTCGCACGTCGAGTCCGGTCAGCCGGGCGAGCGCCTTGGCCTCGTCGGGGTCGCTGTGCACGGTCAGCACGGTAATCGTGTTTCCGGCGCGCCGCGCGAACTGCTGCAAATACGGCAATTCTTGCGCACACGGTCCACACCAGTACGCCCAGAGATTCAGCAGCGCGGGCTTACCGGCGAGCGCGGCGGCCAGATCCACCGTCGAGCCGTCTGCCAGGCAGTTCAGCGAGATGCCCGCGAGCGGACCGGTGCCGTTCACGCCCGGTGCGGGCCGCGGGCACGGCGCGAGACCCGCCGCGGCGCGTTGCTGTTCGGCAACTCCGGTGTCGCGCGGGGCCCGGTCGGTTCGGGTCGCCTGGTCGGTATCGCGCTCGCCGCGCGGCCACAGGGCGACCGCCAGCGCCAGCACCACGATCACTCCGGCCAGCGCCCATCGCCAGGCAACCGGGAGGGTCCTCACCGGCCGACCAGCTCGAGCAAATGCTCCTTCTCGGGACCCTTGACGAGGCCGGCCGCGGTATCGGGATCGGTAGGGCCCGCACCGAAGGACGGGCAGTCCTTGGCGAGCACGCACACGCCGCAGGCCGGCTTCCTGGCATGACACACCCGGCGGCCGTGGAAGATCACCCGGTGCGAGAGCATCGTCCACTCTTTGCGTTCGATCAGCTCGCCGACGATGTGCTCGACCTTCACCGGATCTTCCTCGGCGGTCCACTGCCAGCGGCGCACGAGACGGCCGAAATGGGTGTCGACGGTGATGCCCGGCACGCCGAAGGCGTTGCCCAAAATAACGTTCGCGGTTTTGCGCCCGATCCCGGGCAACTGCACCAATTCGTCCATGGTGTGAGGCAATTCACCGTCGTACCGGTCGAGCAGGGCCTGACCGAGGCCGATCAGCGAGTTCGCCTTGTTCCGGTAGAAACCGGTCGAGCGAACGTATTCCTCCAGCTCCGCGCGGTTCGCCTCGGCATAGGCGCGGGCGTCGGGGTACTTGGCGAACAGCGCGGGCGTGGTGAGATTCACCCGCACATCGGTGGACTGTGCGGAAAGTATTGTCGCGACCGCCAATTCGAGCGGAGTGGTGAAATCCAGCTCACAGTGCGCGTCCGGAAACGCCTCGGCCAGCACACGGTTCATCCGGCGCGCGCGACGGACCAGCCCGAGCTGGGTTTCCGCCTGTCGCGCGCGGGTTTTCCGCTTCGGGGCGGCGGGTGCCGCGGCCTGCGCATCGGGCGCCGCGGCGGTAGTCGCACGGCCGTTTCCGGCGGCGGTGGAAGGGGTGACACGCACCCGTCCACCATACGGAACTGTCGGCCGGCGTTGCCCGTCCAGTTCGGTTGCCGTGTTCCATCTGAGACCTAGACCGTGTTTACTCCTCCGTATGCAAGGACTCGCTGTGGTGCTCTTCCCAGTGCTGTTGATGCTGTTCGCACTGGGTATGGAGCGGGTCGAGAACCGGCTCCGCAAACTTCTCGAACCCGACGAAGAGGTTCAGCAGTACCTGGACAAGGCAAGCAACGCAGAAGTGAAAGAGCTGACGAGGCTCGGCCTGCCCGCTGCCGTGGCACGGATGCGCAAGCGCCGCGCCCGGGGCGAAGAGCTGGATGTGGCACGAGCGAGCTGACCGACGTGACCGGCTGACCCGGTGGCCGACACTGCGATAACCACGTGGGTGCCCGCGCGCGCCGAGATCAGAAACTGGTACGGTTCCTCGCTGCGCCATGCAATCCACACGTTACGTGGTGTCTGTCACTACGCTGTCATCATGCCGCGTAGACTGCGCTGTTGGCCGAGTCGCTTTCGGTCCAGTACAGAGCCATTTCCCATAAGGAGCACATAAGTGGACGAGGCCCTCGCCAGAGCAGGCATCTTCCAGGGCGTCGAGCCCACTGCGGTGGCCGCCCTCGCCAAGCAATTGCAGCCCGTGGATTTCCCACGTGGCCATGTCATTTTCAACGAGGGTGAACCGGGTGACCGGCTTTACATCATCACCTCGGGCAAGGTGAAGATCGGACGTCGTTCCCCCGACGGCCGGGAGAACCTGCTGACCATCATGGGCCCGTCGGACATGTTCGGTGAGCTGTCGATCTTCGACCCGGGCCCGCGTACCTCCACCGCCACCACGGTGACCGAGGTGCGTGCCGTGACGATGGACCGTGACGCCCTCAAGTCCTGGATCGACCAGCGGCCCGAGATCGCTGAGCAGTTGCTCCGCGTCCTCGCCCGGCGCCTGCGTCGCACCAACAACAACCTGGCCGACCTCATCTTCACCGACGTGCCCGGCCGGGTCGCCAAGGCGCTGCTGCAGCTCGCGCAGCGCTTCGGCACCCAGGAGGCCGGCGCGTTGCGGGTCACCCACGACCTCACCCAGGAGGAGATCGCCCAGCTGGTCGGCGCCTCCCGCGAAACCGTGAACAAGGCGCTCGCCGACTTCGCGCACCGCGGCTGGCTGCGGCTGGAGGGCAAGAGCGTGCTCATCTCCGACTCCGAGCGTCTGGCCCGCCGCGCGCGCTAGGTTCTGTCGAAGTCCGTCCGGGCGGTGCAGGCGCCCGCGGAACTTCGAGACATGGCCTGGCCCACAGAGGTTCACCCGCCTGCCGGATTCAGAGCTCCATGAATCCGGCAGGTCGGTTTCGACTGCGCGATTATCCCTCGGCGCGTAGGTAATCCAGCTGTGCCTGCACCGAGCTGCGGGCCGCGAGCCACAGTCGCTTGTCCACGTCGGCGTAGACCCGGCGCACCACGGCCATCGCGCCCGCGTCGGGGCCGAGTTCCCGCAGCGCCGCTCGCACCTGATCGAGCCGTTGGTGCCGGTGCGTGATGTAGTAGCGGGCCACCGGTTCCAGATCGGGATGGTCCGGCCCGTGCGCGGGCAGCAGCGCCTTGCCCGCACCGACCTCGACGAGACGATCGAGCGAGGACAGATAGTCGGCCAGGGTGCCGTCGCTCGAATCGAGCACGGTGGTGCCGCTGCCGAGAATCGTGTCACCGGTGAGCACCGCGTCGTCGAGCACGAAACTCACCGAGTCCCCCGTGTGCCCCGGAGTGTCGAGCACGGTGATGCGCAGCCCCGCCGCCTCGATCACCTCGCCGTCGACCAGCGGCGCGCCCGAACCGCGCAGGAATTCGGAGTCCTTGGCGCGCACCGGGGTTCCGGTCGATTTCACCAGCCGATCGATGCCACCGGTGTGATCGTGATGCCGGTGCGTGATCAGCGTCAGCGCGATCTCACCGCCCGTGACCTCGTCGATCTTCGCGATATGCGCCTTGTCCTTCGGACCGGGATCGACCACCACACAGTCCGATCGCCCCGGCGCCCGCAGAATCCAGGTGTTGGTGCCCTGCAACGTCATCTGGCCGGGATTGTCCGCGAGCAACACCGCCGCCGTCGCGGTGACCTGCCGTAGTTGCCCGTACGCGGGATGTTCAAGTGCCATGCCATCGTCCTAGAGTGCGATCCGACAGTCCGGGAGTGCTCCTGTCAAAAGACAACCACGCCCGCCCCTTCCACATGCCACAGGGCACCCCACCCACCGCCCCAGCCCTGAATCCCCCTGGAGGAGCGACCCACCCGCAACTTCCGCACCCACAGGTCCCACCCCCGCGCCCACAACCACCTGACCCTCGCGTTCGCTTCCCCACACGGAGCGATTCTCACGAGCAACCCCGTTCGCGGCCGCGCGGCAAATAAACACAGCCCACGAACGCTACGTCCCAAGCCCAAGCGCCCCAGCGGGCCTGGGCGAACGCGGTGATCCGCGCCGCAGGCGTCACGGCGGAGAAGATTCCCGCGCCCACCCCAACGGCCAGCGTCGACAGTTCAGAATCGCCGTCAAAACCACCGAGTCCGCAAACTAAACGCCCACTTCCCCACAAAACGCCCCCACCACGGAGCGAGTCTTACGAGCGACTCGGTTCGCGGCCGTCTCGTGGCTCAGCGGTCGAAGCGCACGCGCCGCAGGCGCAAGTCTCGACCGCTGAGACACGAGACATCAGGGCCGCGAACCACGCCGCGGCCACGCGGCCAACAACACCGTCACTCCACCTCGACGATGAGCTCCACTTCGACCGGGGTGTTCTTGGGCAGTTCCGAAACCCCGACGGCCGAGCGCGCGTGCACGCCCGCTTCGCCGAAGACTTCGCCGAGGAATTCGGAGGCGCCGTTGATCACGATCGGCTGGTCGCTGTATCCCGGTGCGGAGGCGACGAATCCGACGACCTTGACCACGCGCACCACTCGGTCGAGCCCGACGAGTCCGTGTACCGCGGCGAGGGCGTTGAGCGCGCAGAGGCGTGCGGCGTGCTGTGCCTGCTCGGTGCTGACTTCGGCGCCGACCTTGCCGACGGCCGAGAGCTCACCGTCGACGAACGGCAGCTGTCCGGAGGTGTAGACCAGCGATCCGGTCTGGATCGCCGGGATATAGGCGGCGACCGGCGGCGCGACGGGCGGCAGGGTCAGGCCGAGCCGGGCGAGGTTGGTTTCCCACTGGGTTGCTGCGGTCATGTCCGCTGCTCCTCTACTTCGGACGCTTGAGGTAGGCGACGTGCTGTTCGCCGGTCGGCCCCGGCAGCACGGTCACCAACTCCCATCCGTCGGCGCCCCACTGGTCGAGGATCTGCTTGGTCGCGTGCGTCAACAGCGGCACGGTCGCGTACTCCCACAGGCTGGCTTCACTCATGGGAGGAGCGTAGTTGTTGCCGCTCGGGTCGCGCGTGCGGCATCGCGTTGCCCGCGGCCGCCGCGGATCGGAAAATCAGCCGGGAATCCTACTGTCTGGTACAGATATATCTCGTGGACCAGGCACTAGACAGATCCCTCGGGCGCGATCTCAGAACGGGTTATAGGCTCGCGAACGTGGGAGTACCAACAGCAGTGCCGCTTTCGGCCGAGCCGGAGCTCGAAAAAGGCTGGCCGAAACGCGCCGAGAAGGCTCGTTTGCACTACGTCTCGGGCAAGGGCGGCACGGGGAAGTCCACCGTGGCCGCGGCGCTGGCGTTGGCCCTCGCGGCAGGCGGGCGGCGGGTGCTGCTGGTGGAGGTGGAGAGCAGGCAGTCGATCGCGCAGTTGTTCGATCTGCCGCCGCTGCCGCCGACCGAGACCAGGATCGCCACCGCGGACGGTGGCGGCGAGGTGGTCGCGCTGGCGCTCGACATCGAGCACGCCTTCCTCGAATACCTCGACATGTTCTACAACCTCGGCTTCGCGGGCCGGGCGATGCGCCGGATGGGCGCCATCGAGTTCGTCACCACGATCGCGCCCGGCCTGCGCGATGTCATCCTGACGGGCAAGATCAAGGAGACCGCGGTCCGGGTCGACAAGGACGGCAAGCGGGTCTACGACGAGATCGTGGTCGACGCCCCGCCTACCGGCCGGATCGCCAGTTTCCTCGATGTCACCCAGGCCATGCTCGAGGTGGCCAAGGGCGGCCCGATCGCCGCGCAGGCGGAGGGCGTTTCGAGGCTGCTGCACTCGGATCAGACGATGATCCACCTGGTCACGCTGCTGGAGGCGCTGCCGGTGCAGGAGACCGCCGACGCCGTCGCGGAATTGAAGGCCGCGGATCTGCGGATCGGCACGGTCATCGTGAACCGGGCCACCGAGGGCCAGCTGCCGCCCGAGCTGCAGGCGGCGGCGTCGCGGGGCGAGCTGGATACCGAGGCCGTGCGCGCCGGGCTCACCGCCGCGGGAATCACGCTGTCCGACAGCGACTTCCAAGGCCTGATCACCGAAACCGTCGAGCACGCGGCGACATTGCAGGCTCAGGACGACAGCGCGACCGAGCTCGCCAAGGTCGACGTGTCGCGCCTGTATCTGCCCGCCCTGCCGGACGGCATGGACCTCGGCGGCTTATATGAACTGGCCGAACACCTGAGCACTCAAGGGGTCAAATAGTGAGCGAGCGAACAGCTCCTGGCGCGGGCCTGCCGGAGCCGAGCGCGGACGAGGCGCAGTCATGACCGCGCCTGCGCCACTGGATATTTCGAGCATCATCGCGGACCGCTCAGCGCGCGTCGTGGTCTGCTGCGGGTCGGGCGGTGTCGGCAAGACCACCACCGCGGCGGCGATCGCGCTGCGCGCGGCCGAACAGGGCCGCAAGGTGGTCGTGCTCACCATCGACCCGGCGCGGCGACTGGCCCAGTCACTCGGCGTCGCCGACCTCGGCAACTCGCCGCAGCGGGTGCCGCTCGGCCCGCAGGCCAAGGGTGAGCTGCACGCGATGATGCTGAACATGCGCCGCACCTTCGACGACATGGTGCTCGAGCACACCAGTCCGGAGAAGGCCGAGCAGATCTTCGCCAATCCCTTCTACCAAACCGTCGCCTCGTCGTTCGGCGGGACGCAGGAGTACATGGCGATGGAGAAGCTCGGTCAGCTGGCCGGGCGCAAGGAGTGGGACCTGATCGTGGTCGACACTCCCCCGTCGCGCAACGCGCTGGACTTCCTGGACGCGCCCAAGCGCCTCGGAAACTTCCTGAACGGCAGGATGATCCGGGTCATCATGGCACCGGGCCGCGGCGTCACCCGGCTGGTCACCGGCGCGATGAGCCTGGCGGTGCGCGGGGTGTCCACGATCGTCGGCGGCCAAATGCTCAAGGACGCGTCGAATTTCCTGCAATCGCTGGATTCGCTGTTCGGCGGTTTCCAGGATCGCGCGGACCGGACCTACGCGATGCTGTCCAAGCCGGGCACGCACTTCCTGGTGGTGGCGGCCGCGGAGCCGGACGCGCTGCGCGAGGCGTCGTTCTTCGTGGATCGACTCTCCACCGAGCGCATGCCGTTGGCGGGACTGGTGCTCAACCGCACGCATCCGGCGCTGAGCGCACTCTCGGCCGGGCACGCGGCTACCGCGGCGGAGCAGCTGGCGGACTCGGATCCGCTCACCGCCGCGGTGTTGCGCATCCATGCCCGCCGCGTCGCCACGGACAAGCGCGAACAGCATCTGCTGCACCGGTTTACCGGCGCCCATCCGCGGGTACCGATCGTCGCGGTGACCGCGTTGCCGTTCGAGGTGTCCGATCTCGAGGCGCTGCGCGCCGTAGGTGATCAGCTGACCACCAACCGAGCATCTGCTTGATACATAGACGCATCGGCTATAGGTCCAAACGGAAGCATTTGCCCCCAAACGGAACTGAGCCCGCTTTCGCAGGCTCAGTTCCGAAGGTTCGCGGGGCTACATTGCCACCTGATGTTGGCGCTGGGCCTGGAAGAAGTCGGCCCAGGAGGTCACTTCCGGGTGCTGCTTGAGCAGCGCGCGCCGCTGCCGCTCGGTCATACCGCCCCACACACCGAACTCCACTCGATTGTCGAGCGCGTCGGCACCACACTGCATCAGCACCGGGCAGTGCCTGCAGATCGTCGCGGCTTTGCGCTGGGCAGCGCCGCGGACGAACAACTGATCGGGATCCACTTCCTTGCATCGGGCCTGGGCTACCCAGGCGATCCTTGCTTCGGCCTGCTCCACGTCCAATCGAGCGATGGGGGTTGTCATGTGCATTTGGTGTGCCCCTTTGCAGTCCGAACACCGGGTCAACGGCGCTCCAGAATCGCGTGTCAGCGTCGCAGCAACCCAAACCCCGCTGCGAACTGCACCACATTCCACTTTGAGTGTTAGCTCTATCACACTGGGTTCTCAATCTAGGTAAAGGTATGGGGATAGCGCAAGACCGCCCCCGGATTTTTTGGTACGTCCGTCCCTGCAAAATCCCCGGAGCGGCGGAGAGGCGGGCATATTCGCGGCGCGCCGTCCCGCGACACGCCAGACTCGCTCGCGCGACACGCCCATTACCTGTCATGAATCGCACTCCGGTAAACGCACGGAAGAGAGCTCCCAGCCCACCCCGTAGTCTGAGGATCGTGCCGATCACACAAACGCTCGCGAGGCTGGCCGGCAGCTGCCTGCTGGCTGCCGTGCTCGTGGCCGGGTTGCTGTTCCCGCTCGCAGGCGGTTTCGGGTTCGTCTCGAACCGAGCCGCCGACGCCGTCGACAACGTGTCCTCGGAACTGGTGGAGGGCACCGTGCCCGCCGTGTCGACCATGGTCGACGCGAGCGGCGCACCGATCGCCTGGCTGTACGAGCAACGCCGCTTCGAGGTGCCCAGCGACAAGATCTCCAACGACATGAAGCTGGCGATCGTCTCGATCGAGGATCGCCGCTTCGCCGAACACGAGGGCGTGGACTGGCAGGGCACCCTACGTGCGTTCCTGACCAACACTTCGAGCGGCGAGGTCCAGCAGGGCGCCTCGACGCTGGACCAGCAGTACGTCAAGAACTTCCAACTGCTGGTGGTGGCCAAGACCGACGCCGAGCGCCGGGCCGCGATCGAGACGACCCCCGCGCGCAAGATCCGCGAAATCCGCATGGCGCTCACCCTGGACCGTGAGCTCACCAAGGACGAGATCCTCACCAGGTACCTGAACCTGGTCCCGTTCGGTAACTCCTCCTACGGCATCCAGGACGCCGCGCAGACCTACTTCGGCATCGACGCCTCGGAGCTGAACGTCTCGCAGTCGGCCATGCTGGCGGGCATGGTGCAGAGCTCATCGAAGCTGAACCCCTACACCAACACCGAGGGCGTGCTGGCCCGGCGCAACACCGTGCTGGACACCATGATCCAGAACATCCCCAGCCGTGCCGACGAGTTCCGCGACGCCAAGACCAAGCCGCTCGGCGTGCTGCCCGAGCCCAAGGGCCTGCCGCGCGGCTGCATCGCCGCCCACGACCGCGGCTTCTTCTGCGACTACGCGCTGCAGTACCTCGCCAACGCGGGCATCAGCCGCGAGCAGATCGACAAGGGCGGCTACCTGATCCGCACGACGCTCGATCCCGTGGTGCAGGACTCGGTGAAGCGCTCGGTGACCGACTCGGCGAACCCGAATCTGGACAACATCGCCCAGGTCATGTCCGTCGTCGCGCCGGGCCAGGACTCCCATCCGCTGCTCGCGATGGCGAGCAGCCGCACCTACGGCCTGAACCGCGACGCGAACGAAACCGTGCAGCCGCAGCCGTATTCGATGGTCGGCGACGGCGCGGGCTCGATCTTCAAGATCTTCACCACCGCGGCGGCCATGGAGAAGGGGCTCGGCATCAACGCCCAGCTCGACGTGCCGGGCCGCTTCGAGGCCAAGGGCATGGGTAACGGTGGTGCCAGGGGCTGCCCGGCCGCCACCTACTGCGTCGAGAACGCGGGCAAGTACAAGTCGCCGATGTCGGTCACCGAGGCGCTGGCGACCTCGCCGAACACCGCGTTCGTCAAACTGATCCAGGCCGTCGGGGTGACCCCGACCGTGGACATGGCGGTCCGGCTCGGCATGCGCTCCTACACCGAGGCGGGCACCTCCGGCCACGGCAACCAGAGCCTCGCCGACATGATCAAGGAGCAGAACCTCGGCTCCTTCACGCTTGGCCCGGTCGCGATCAATCCGCTGGAGCTGTCCAACGTCGCCGCGACGCTCGCCTCCGGCGGCAAATGGTGCCCGCCGAACCCGATCAAGGAGGTCGTCGATCGGCAGGGCAAGCAGGTGCCGCTCACCCAGCAGGCCTGCGAGCAGGTCGTCGAGCCCGGCCTGGCGAACACCCTGGCCAACGCGATGAGCAAGGACGACATCAGCGGTACCGCCGCGGGCGCGGCCCAGTCCGCTGGCTGGTCGGCGCCGCTGTCGGGCAAGACCGGCACCACCGAGAGCCACCGCTCCTCGGCCTTCCTCGGCTTCACCAACTCGCTGGCCGCGGCCACCTACGTGTACGGCGACAGCCCGACACCCGGTGAGATCTGCTCGTTCCCGCTGCGAAACTGCGGTGACGGCAACCTGTTCGGCGGTAACGAACCCGCCCGCAGCTGGTTCAACTCGATCAAGCCGGTGCTCGGTCACTTCCCGCCGCCCGCACTGCCGCCGCTGGACGACAAGTACGTGCGCGGCTCGAACAACGCCCAGGTGCCCGACGTGGTCGGGATGTCACAGGGCGCCGCGACCGCCGCGCTGGTCGGCGCAGGCTTCCAGGTGACGCCGGTGACCGGGCCCGGCGCGCAGGCAAAGGGCACCGTGATGGGCACCGCGCCGAACGGCTCGGCCATCCCCGGCTCGGTGATCACGCTCTACGTCAGCGACGGCACGCAACGGGCGGCGCCACCGCCCGGCCCGCCGCCACCGGTGGGCATCCCCGGGTTGCCGCCGCCACCGCTGCTGCCGCCCATCCCGATCCCCATCCCCATCCCGCGCTAGCCGACGAAGGGCCGCGAACCTCCCGGTTCGCGGCCCTTCGCGTGGTCTCGGCACCCAGCCGCGCGCCCGACCCTTAGAGACGTGCTTTGACCGCCGCCGAGATGCGGGAGCCATCGGCCTTGCCGGCAGCGAGGCCGGTGGCGATCTTCATCACCTGGCCCATCTGCCGCATGCCGGGACGCTCGCCGAGCTGCTCGGCGACCTGGGCGATCGCGGTGTCGGCGAGGTCGGCGACCTCGGCGTCGGACAGTTGGGTCGGCAGGTACTCGTCGATGATCCTGGCCTCGGCGTGCTCGTTGGCCGCCAACTCGCCACGCCCCGCCTGGGTGTAGATCTCGGCCGACTCGCTGCGCTTCTTCGCCTCTTTCTGCAATACGGCGAGCACATCGGCGTCGGAGAGCTCGCGCGCCTCGGCACCGGCCACCTCGGCGGTCTGGATCGCCGCCAGCAGCATCCGCAATGTGGAAAGGCGCAGCGTGTCCTTGGCTTTCATCGCGGCGGTCATATCCGTCCGCAGTTGCGATTTGAGTTCCGACATGAGGCTCACGGTAGCCGCTCGCGCGCGAGCGGCCCACCACATTTGCCCGCCGCGAGCCATTTGCGCACGCCGATCCGCGGCGTACGCGCAAGGGCTTGTGCGTAAACACACTCGGCGATCCACAGCGGGGTCACCTATGCTGGGCAAATGCCCGTGATCTCGACCTCTGCTGTCCGCACGACCGCGTTGGGAGCCGCTGGGGCGGCGGTGGCCGGAATCGGCTACGCCTCGCTGGTCGAACGCAACGCCTTCGTTCTGCGGGAGGCAACCATGCCGGTGCTCGCACCGGGGTCGTCCTCGCTGCGGGTGCTCCACATCAGCGACCTGCACATGACCCCCGGCCAGAAGCACAAGCAGCAGTGGCTGCGGGAACTGGATCGGCTGGAGCCGGACCTGGTCGTCAACACCGGCGACAACCTCTCGCATCAGAAGTCGGTACCCGCGGTAGTCCAGGCCCTCGGCGGATTGCTTTCCCGCCCGGGGCTTTTCGTTTTCGGGAGCAACGACTACTTCGCGCCGGTGCCGAAGAACCCGCTCAAGTACTTCAAGAAGGACCACCGGCGCGTTTACGGCGCGCCACTGCCGTGGAAGGACCTGCGCGCGGCGTTCACCGAGCGGGGCTGGCTGGACCTGACCCACGTACGCCGCGACCTGGAGGTGGCTGGCATCCGCATCGCCACCGCGGGCGTGGACGATCCGCACCTGCGGCGCGACCGCTACGACACCATCGCGGGCACGCCGAACCCGTTGGCGGAGCTACGCATCGGCCTGACCCATTCGCCCGAGCCCCGCGTGCTCGACCGCTTCGCCGACGACGGCTACGACCTGGTGATGGCCGGGCACACGCACGGCGGCCAGCTGTGCCTGCCCGGCTACGGCGCGCTGGTCACCAACTGCGGTATCGACCGGTCCCGGGTGAAGGGCCCCTCGAAGTGGGGCGAGCACACCCAACTGCACGTCTCCGCGGGCATCGGCACCTCGCCGTGGGCGCCCTACCGCTTCTGCTGCCGTCCCGAAGCGACCCTGCTGACGCTGGTCGCGGCGCCGCCGAAGCGGCCTGCGAGCGACTCGGGCCAGGGCGTGTCTGCGTCGGAGGCCGTCGCCCGCTAAGGTCGCGTGCCGAGACGTGTGTGTCAGGTAGGGGACAACTGTGAGTGGATTCGACGACCGGCGCAACGACCCGACGGTTCTGGGTCAGCCCGGTGTGCCGTACCCGTCCGGCGACTCGCCCGCGCCGCAGGACGCGGGCGCCGAGCAACAGGGGCGCCCGTGGAAACGTGACTCCGGCTTCCATCAGACCTGGCAGCCGCCGGCCGGCTGGGCCGAGCGACAAGCCGAAGCGGGACCCGGCGCCGATCCCACGCTGCAATGGCAGCCGAATCCCGCCGCACCCGACCCGCAGGCCGGCGCCGAGGCGCGCCCGAACTACCAGTGGCAGCCCGGCCCGAGCGCGCCCGCGCCGACGGTGCAGTGGCAGCAGCCCGGCGGGCCCGCCCAGCCCGCGGGGTGGCAGACCCCGGCCCAGGCCGACCCAACCCTGTTGGCACAACCCGTTTCCGGCGGCTCCGGCCCTGGCGCACCGGGCGGGCTGTGGCAGCCGAGCCTCGGCGCCGACCCGAATCAGAGTCGTCCTGCCGAGGCCGCGCCGACACTGCTCGGCTACCCACAGGCCAACCGATTAGGCCAGCCCGACCCAGGGCGGCAATGGCAACCGGCACCGGGCCAGTACGGCGAGGTGCCACCGATCGAGCAGTACCAAGCCCCCGCGTACGGCACGCCGCAATACGGCCAGCCTGCCGGTTACGGGCCGCAGAACGGGTTCGGCGGACCGCCCCAGGGGCCGTCCGGTTACGGCCCCGGTACGAAACCGCCGGGCGGCCGCGGCAAAGCCGGGCTGTTGATCGGGCTGGTCGTGCTCCTGGTCGCCGCGGGTGCGGTGACCGCGATCGTGCTGACCAGACCCGGCTCGGATAACTCCGCGACCCAACAGAATTCGCCATCCATGGTGAGCGCGCTCACGCCGAGCGCAAGCGCCGGGCCCACGTCGTCCACGACCACCTCCGCCGCGCCGACGACCAACCCCAACGGCCGCAACGAAACCCCGGTGATTCCGGGCTATCAGGTCGTCGTCGCGCCCGACCGCGGCGCGGCCTACGACGTGCCCGCAGGCTGGACCGTCGCGGCGGAGACGGTCATCGGCGGATTCGGCGAACCACCGAACGCGGTGGCCGGCAAGGGTTACGCCAGCGAGGGCAAGGGATACTGCCCCGGCTCCACCCGCACGGTGTCCTTCCTCACCGGCTCGCAGAACCCCGATTCCGCAACGGCGGCAACCGATCTCGGCACTCGGACGGCCAAGCTCGCCTACACCGGGTCCGCCGACGGCACGCCGAGCGCGCCAGTACCGCTCGCCTCGCTGGACGGCACCCAGCACGGCATGTTCGTGGAGACCAAGGGCACCGTCAGCCAGGCCAAGCCCGGTTGCGCCACGGCCTACTCCGTGTACACCGTGGCCTACCCCACCGACAGCGGCAACTTCGTCATGGTGATCGCCGCCGACACCGGCGTCCCGAACGCCCTCGACGCCGACACCGCCAAGCGCATCTTCACCAGCATTCGCGCCCACGACGGCTAGACTGCCCGCGGGATACCCCCGCTGAGCAGGCGGTTTAACGTCCAGGCCGTCCCTGTTGTAAGCTACTGCAGGTTCGATTCACGGGGTGTGGCGCAGCTTGGTAGCGCGCTTCGTTCGGGACGAAGAGGTCGCAGGTTCAAATCCTGTCACCCCGACTCGTGGTTGAGACGAACGCTCTGCCCCGGCCTTCACCGGCCGGGGCAGAGTCGTATCCGGGGTAGGTCAGGCCTTTTCGGCGGCGGCTATCTCGTGGGCTATGCCGTTGAGAACGATCTCGAGGGTGCAGGCGAAATCGGGGTCTTCGGTGGGGTCCGCGGGCGGGGCGGGCGGCGGGTCGAAGACGGTGGAGCCGAAGAGTTTCGCGGCTTCCGGATAGCGATCCCGGTCGACCAACTCGGCCAGGGAACGCGTGTAAGCCTGGTTGACCTGAGCCTCGTCCAGTCCCGTGCCCACGCGCCCTTCGGCCAGTTGTTGCGTGAGCAGGCTCGCCTGGCGCACGTGACCGCTGACCAGCATCATGACGGCCACCTTGGTGGCCCAGTCGAGCGGGGTGCCCGCCAATATCCGCAGATGCGCGTCCATCCAGCTGATGGTGTTCGGACCACGCGGCGGCCCGGCGACCGGCACCTGCGGCAGCCACGGGTGCCGCAGGTGCGTAGCGCGCATCTCGTTGGCCCAGCGCCGCAGTGCCGTGCGCCAATCGGCGGGCGCGATCGGGAACTCGGGCGCCGGGCCTGACGCGTAGTCGGCCATCAGCTCGAAGAGTTCGTCCTTGGACCCGACATGCCGATACAGGGCCATCTTCGTGAAACCAAGCGCGGCGGCGACTTTCATCAACGTGACGCCCGCGAGCCCGTCGCGGTCGGCGAGTTCGACCGCCTTGCGCACCACCTGATCGACGTCGAGTTCGGCGGGACGCCCCAACCGCGCCGATGGCGCGAGCCGCCACAACCGGCTCAACTCCGCGGGCATTGCCTGCTCGGCCACTGCGGACACCTTCCTCGTGCTCGGCGACATGAATCGACCGGTTGCATCGTAGTCCGGCAGATAGTATCTATAGGATAGTATCCATTGGACATTTAAAAGACCGGAAGCTGGCAGCCATGACCGATCAAATGGTCACCCCGCGCACTCGCGTCTATGACGTAGACGCCCTGCGCGGCTTCGCCCTCTTGGGCATCTTCATCGTCAACATCACGTTCATGTCGTCCGGCTACCCAGGCAACCTGGTCATCGATCCGGCGTTCGACGGCCCGCTCGACGAGCTGGTCCGCGGCCTGTCCACGGTCTTCGTCGACATGAAGTTCTATCTGCTCTTCTCGTTCCTGTTCGGCTACAGCTTCACCTTGCAGATGGGCTCGGCGGCCGACGCGGGCGCGGCGTTCGAACCGCGCATGCTGCGGCGCATCGCCGGGCTGTTCCTCCTCGGCGTCGCGCACATCGTGTTCCTGTACGGCGGTGACGTGCTCACCACCTACGCCGTCGCCTGCCTCGCCCTTTTCCTGCTGCGCCGGGTCACCGACCGGACCGCGCTGCGCATCGCCGGGGCGCTCTACGGCCTCGTGCTGTCAAGCCTGCTGATCAGCGGCTTGTTCCTGGACATGACGGCCATGCTGCCCTCGGCGGAGCAGGCCAGAGTCAACGCCGAGCAAACGACCGCGGCCATGCTCGGCGGTTGGGGCGAGATCATCGGCACCCATCTCGACGGACTACGACTGCTGCTCCTGCAGGCCGTCAGCCTGCAAGGCCCGACCGCGCTGGCGATGTTCCTGCTCGGTCTCGTCGCGGGTCGGCGCAAGCTGCTGGCCGAGGTGCGTGGCGACGAACCGATGCTGCGCCGCGTCCAATGGATCGGCTTCCCGATCGGCTTGACCGGCAGCGTGATCTACACCCTCGGCGGCGGCACCGGCACGGCCCTCGCGGTGGCGGTGAGCGTGGCGACCGCCCCCTTCCTGGCGGCCGCGTATGTCGCGACCCTGCTGCGGCTGATGCACAGCCCGCGCACCGCGTGGATTCGCGGCGCACTGGCACCGGCGGGTCGAATCGCGCTGACCAACTATCTCGGTCAATCCGCGATCGGTCTGCTGCTGTTCACCGGCATCGGGCTCGGCTGGGCGGGCCGGCTCTCGCCCGCCGCGACCATCGCGACGGCCGTACTCGTGTTCGGCTTCCAGCTGGCGCTGAGCGCGGTGTGGTTGCGGCACTACCGGTACGGTCCCGCCGAATGGCTGCTGCGGTGGCTCACCAATGCGCGCCGCCCCGCATGGCGGAGCACGCAGGCGTGACACGCCTCACCATGGCGCCGATCGGCGTGGTTCCACCGGGTAGATGACCCGCCTTGGGGCAGAATCGGTTTCGTCCCCCTCCGAAAGGCCGAAACATGGGTTCACCCGCCGCGGCTGGCGCCGGACCGCTCACCGGGAAGACGGTGCTGATCACCGGCGGTGACAGCGGGATCGGCAAGAAGATCGCCGTCTCACTCGCCGCGCAGGGGGCGCAGGTGGTGATCCAGCATCCGCACGCGCCGGAATCCGCGGCGGATGTGGTCAAGGAGATCACCGGGTCCGGTGGTGCTGCGCTGGCGCTCGCGGCCGACATCGGGGACCGGCTCGAGTACGAGGAACTGGTGCAGGCCCTGCTCGAAGAATGCGGGCGCTGGGATGTACTGGTGAGCACCACCGGCCCGGCGGTCAGCACCCCGCTGGCCGAGCTCACCGAGGACGAGTTCGACCTCGCCTTCGCCACCCCGGCGAAGGGCGTGCTGCACGGCCTGCAGCTGGCCGCGACCCAACTGGCCGATGGTGGACGCGTCATCACCGTCGCGAGTGCCACCCCGTCGGACAGTACGGTCGATGCCGCAGCCACGGGGGCAATCGCGGAGTTCACCCGCGGGTTGGCCGCCGACTTCACCCAGCGGCGCATCACCGTCAACGCGGTGAGCCCCGCGAACGGCGGACCGGACGCGAACGCGCCCGCCGTGGCGCAGTTGCCCGGGCCCGTGAGCGAAACAACCGAAATCACCGAAGTGGTCGCGTTTCTGGCGACCGATGCCGCCGAAGCGGTCACTGCGCAGCACATTCGGGTCACCGACGGCGCCACCGAGGCCGCGGCGACCGTCTGAGGCGAATTTCGGCGAACCGCGAGCAACGCGGAATCGCGCCGAATTATCGCCGCGCCCAAAGCAGTCGGCCGGGGGTCGCCATGACGGAATAACACAATGGCGCATAAACTACCTCGATCCGGACAGCGTGTGCCGTGCACCCGCCGAACATGCGAGCAAACGCCTACGCTGTTGATTTATGACCCGCGTTACCGCGCAAGGGAACACAGTGGACATCGCGACAGCGTCATCGACGCCCGTGTATCGATTGGCCGCGCTCTCCGATCTCGAGGGTGTCGCGGCAGTGGAGCAGGAACGATTCGGCGAGCACGCCTACCCCTATTTCGTATTGCGCCAGCTCTTCGACCTGCATGGCGGCAACTGGCTGATCGCGGAGGTGGACGACGCCGCCTGCGGGCACCTGCTGGTCGCCCTCACGCCGGATCGGCGCGCCTGGCTGCTCAGCTTCGCCGTCACCGCGAGCAAGTGCGGCCGTGGCTACGGGTCAACCCTTTTGGGGCAGGCGATCGAGTTGTGTCGACGACACTCGGTGCGCAGCATTCTCATTACCGTTCGACCTACCAACCAGTCGGCCTATAACCTATATCGGCGAATGGGATTCACCTGGACCGCATACGAGGAACATTACTTCGGCATCGGCGAACCTCGCGACATACTCGAATACAAACTCTGACCCGGAAAGCCGATTTCGCGCACGGCTATTCCCAGAGCAGATGGGAAACACGGTCGGAAAGCTTGCGGGGCACCGTGACCGGCACCTGCTCCGCGGCGCCACGCGCGATGAGCTGATCGACCACCGCCCGATCCAGGTCCAGGTGGTCCAGGATCATCTGGATCGAATGCACAAGGGCGACACGATTTTTGGGCACGATCGACATCGTCCGATAGGCCGCGAACGGCGGCGCGTCGGCGGCCAGCTGAATGATCTCCGGTAGCTCCTGCCAGTGATTCGGGAACCCGGCCTCGGGTGCGCACAGTTGCGGCCGAACGACGGCCGCACCGCCGCGGCGCAGCACACCGAGCCGCAGCAGCTGCCATACGGCGACGAGCATCGGCACCGACCATCGAATACGAGTCTCAGTGCGCCCGTTGACCGTTTCGGCGCTACGCGTCCACAGCCGCACGTCGAGGAAGATCGAGTGATCGCCGTGGCCGAACTCCTGCGCCGGCCGAAACGGCACCATCCACGTCTGCTGCGCCGGTTCGTCGACCGAGCGACGGCCGTTGCTCAACCAACCGGACGCCGCGGCGGCCGGACGATCTCCCGGCGACGACGAAACCCCCGACTCGGCGACCAGACTGGCGGCGACCAACTCGGCGAGTTGGATCGGCGCACCCGACGGCACGCCGTCGCCGCGCGGCACCACCACCGCGCAACCCGATTGGCGCGCCAAATAGTCGATCCGCAAACCGGTTTCGTCCGCGGCGGTCAGGAGCTTGCCGAGCACGGCGCGCGGGTCGGTGTTCGGCTCGGTGTAGTCGTCGAGGACATAGCAGGTACTCACCCGCACCCGGGAACCGAATTCCGCCCGCGCGGCGGCGATGAACGTATCGACCAGCGGCACGATCGCCCGGAGCCGGCGCAGCACCTGATCCATGTCGTGCGCGATCTGATACACGGAGAAGTGGCCGACCTCGAGCGAGAGATGCGACAGCGGCACCTGCTCGATCTGGACCTGCTCACCGCGCTCGCTGTAATCCATCACGAGTCACGACCCCCTCGCGCCCCGGCGCGCACCCGCCACCTCAGCCAACTGGACCAGCCCCGTTCCCACGCACGCCGACCCCTAAAAGTGTGCGCCCGTTCCCCACCCCCAGCCAAGAGCACCCGCCCATCCCACCCCAACTCGAGACCCACCGACCGCCAACCCCAGAAAAGCCCAGCATCCTGGGTTGCCGCCATGGCCCGGAGGCAGGCGATGCTGTACACAATCCCTGAGCTCGACGCTATCGACGAGATGGTGCTCGCCGGGATCTACCGCCGTCGAGACAATCTGGCTTCGGCGATGCGGGTGCCGAAGCGGTGGCCCGGATTGCTGCGCCGCAATCTCATGGCCCGCGCTATCCGCGGCTCGAACAGCGTCGAGGGCTACCGTGTCCAGACCGACGACGCCGCTGCCGCCGTCGATTATGAAGAGGCGCTGACCGCCGACGAACAGACCTTCGCCGAGATCCGCGGCTATCGACAGGCCCTCGGCTATGTCCTCACTGTGGCGCGAAGCGGCGCTGCCATCGACGAATCCACTATCAAGGCACTGCATTTCATGATGCTCGGCCACGATCTGTCCAAGAGCCCGGGGCAATACCGCACCGGCGCGATCTATGTGCGTGAAGAACCCACCGGCGACGCGGTTTACGAGGGGCCGGGCTCCGCCATGGTCCCGGAATTGATGGCCGAACTCGCTGGCACGCTGACCAGCGTGGCAGACCCGATCGTCGCGGGCGCGATGGCGCATCTGAACCTGGTGATGATCCAACCCTTTCGCGACGGCGATGGCCGAATGGCCCGAGCCCTACAGACTCTCGGTGCCTCCCCGGGGCGGCCTCGCCGAGCCGACCTTCTGCAGCATCGAGGAATGGCGCGGCGTGAACGCCGAGGACTACTACCGCATCCTCGCGCTTACCGGCGTCGGCAGTTGGTCCCCGGCTCGAGACGCTGGACTGTGGCTCAAGTTACGGAGATCCTGTACGACGCGTTGATCGGGTTCCGCATCCGCAGGCATGGCTACCTTGTGCGCGCTGCGATCGATGAGCGAACCGCCTCGCGCGACTTCAAGGCGTTGACCGCGGCGGGATTACTGGCCGCGCGGAGTGAGACCCGGGCACGCCACTACGTGGCAGGCCCACGGCTACTGGAACTCAGATCGACAGTTCGAGAGGAAGTTCCGCGACGCATCATCGACCCATATCCAGATCTTCGGGCGGAACTACCGCGGCCATAGAACAGACTTCAGCGAGCCTCCAGGCATCGTCGCGTTGCGGAAATGCGAACACCACCGCTCATGACGAATCACTTTGGAAACAGGCAGATCTGGGCTGACAGTGGTCCAGCATACGAACCAGATCGCCCCCGTACCGCCCTGTTATAGTCGGGAGGTTCTGATGCCGAGGACGAGGGGGCGGAATGCGGCAAATACTCATCCACCTGATGTATTGGGGTGGCAATCGATGACCGACAACTTCTCGGTTGAACCCGACGTCCTCGACCGGGTATCCAGCAGGTTGCACAAGCTGTCGACGGACAATGCGCAAGCCAACCAGTACATCGACGGGTGGCTCGATGTGCGGGGCGATGTCGGCGGTGTCTTCCCGAACGTCGCCGCCACCATCCAGCACATCCGGGCCGAGCTCACCACCAATTACGCTGAGCTGGGACGCATCACGAGTGAGTCGGCGGACGAACTGGGCAACGCCGCACAGATGTATCGGTCGACGGACCGAGCCAGGGCCGCCGAACTGGACCGCACCTATCCGGGCGAAAGACGATGACCACCGCGCCTGTGGATCGGCTGACCGAGCCGACCAACGACGATATGATGCCCGACCTCGTCGAACTCATCCTCAACGGCAATCTCTATTCCCCCACCTATTGGGTGAACATGATCCTGGCCAACAGCATCAACGTCGATCCGTTGTCCTACACCACCAATTACCTGGCCGGTGATTGGCAAGCGATGCAGCGGGCCGCGAAGGCGATCCGGAGCCTCTCGAAGTACAGCGGGGACTACGCCCGGGAAATCAGCAGTGCCGTCGATGAGACCGACGGCAATTGGAAAGGGAATGCCGCCCAGAGCTCGCCGAGCAGGGCAAAGCCGAACTCGAGCGACTGCGCCAAGAACCGGCGCCACTGGTCGCCCCTGCCGCCCGCGAGCCGGAGCCGGCTCCTACCGGACCGACGCCAACGGCTGCTGCCACCGCCCACATCCATCCCGGCACCCGCAAACCCAACCGCGACCGGATCGTGATGCCCGACGAACCCGATGCGGACGACCTGTATTTCCAAGAGCGTCGCGACCGTGGTTATCTGATCTGACCGTGCGCGAATCGAAACAGCCGCAGAGCCAAGAGGTCAGGTTTCCGATCGGCCGGAATCCGGCGCGCGGCGCACTCCCCAAGCGCGGGAGAACCGTTCGCATGTCGCTGCGCGCACCCCTGCCGGAAGTGTGCCCCGACCATGGGCAGCCCGCGGTGCGATACAAGAAGGGCGCGGCCGGGTTCTTCGCACGCGGACAGCCGTTCGGGCTGCGCAACATGCTCAAATACGGCAGCACCATGAACTGGAAGCGCGCGAAGCCGAGGCTCCGAGATCTGACGATTATTCGCGAACTCGGCATCAAAAAGGGCCTGGCGACCTGGTATCGGGGAAAACCGATCGACACCGCGGTGACCATGGTGCGTGGTGAATGGCCGGTGTGCTCCCGCTGTTTGATCAGCATCGATATCTACCGAACACTCGGCCTTTTCATGGTGGCCGTAACGATGCTCGCCATCGGCGCACTCGTGCTCGTACACCTACTGGATGTCGAGGAACTGCTGGCACCGCTGGCTCTCATAGTGTTCTTCGGGACGCCGTTCGAAGTACTGCTCGCCGCAGCGGCTTTCGATTGATCGACCACCTACGTCCGCGGCCGCCTCACCGACGACCGGCGCTACCTCGTGATCCGCGCGCACCCGAATTTCGCCGCGACCGTGCGCGAGCGCGGCATCGAGCGCTTCGACAGCGCGGCGATGCACCGAGCCGCGGCAAGAAAACGGTCCGTCCGCGACCCGGAACCCGATACCGGGCCCGGCACTGCGGCGCGGCCCAGCTAGACCGCCGCACCCAGCACGCGGACAGCGCCCTCGTACTCGTCCGGCCCAGACAGACGGCCCGCCTCGGACCACCAGTCCTGCTAATGCTGGAACGTTCCAAATGATACGGAGCGAAAGAGGGTGGGGACGCGATACTCAGCCTCGTCCCCAGTCCGCGACGCCTGGCGACCGACCCCACGCGAAGAGTTCGAGAAGCGGCTCGATCGCCCGACCAGTGCGGTCGTCCACGTCGGGGTGTTCGCCATGGGCAGCGCCGACAACAGGCATGTCGAGGGACGAAAAGACTTCCAGCTCAACTACATTGCCGAGGACGACTGCTACGTCATATACGGCAACGGCACCTTGACGAGCAAACCCACCACATCGGACCGGATCGCCGGAACACTGCGCGGGATGATCACCCGCACCTTCACCGACGTACGCTCCGGTACCCACCGGCCGTACTGAGTCGGCTGGACACGCGGGCACACGCCCCAAGCATCCCCGCGAGCGCCTCGAATAGTGACCGGCCACCGCACGCCCATCGATTTGAACATTTGTACTAGACATTTGTCTCAATCAGTTGTAGACATATGTCTAAGACATTCGATCAAGCAAAGGAACAGACTGATGGGCACCACTCACAACTCGCTTCGCATCCTCGTCGCCGGTGGCGGCATCGGCGGGAATGCTGTTGCGTTGCAGCTGGTTCGGGCGGGGATCGGGGTGACGGTGGTGGAGCGGGCCGCGGCGCCGCGGCCGGGTGGGCAGGCGGTGGATCTGCGGGGGCCCAGTGCCGAGGTGGCGGAGCGGATGGGGTTGATGGCGGGTATTCAAGCGGTGCGGCTCGATGAGCGCGGGATGAAGTTCGTGGACGGGGCGGGGCGGGATGTGGTGCGGATGCCCGCGGAGTTGTTCGACGGTAAGGGTGCGGTCGCCGAGATCGAGATCACCCGGGGGATCTGAATCAGGTGTTGTTGGATGCGCTGGCGGCGGCGGGCGGGGTGGATTACCGGTATGGGGAGTGGATCACCGATATCGCGCAGGACGGGTCCGGGGTGGATGTGGTTTTCGATTCGGGGGCGCGGGAGCGCTTCGACGTGGTGATCGGCGCGGATGGTTTGCACTCGGCTACCCGGCGAATGGTGTTCGGGCCCGAGGAGCAGTTCTCTACCTACCTGGGTGGCTATATGTCGTTCTTCACGATGCCCAGTGCCGCGGATGCCGAGCCGCACTGGTTCACGATGCATTCGCTGGTCGGGGCGACCAATATCGGGTTGCGTCCGGATGCCGATCCGGCGACGTCGAAGGCGTTGATCACGGTGCGCGTGCCGGCCGATCCCGGGTTGCGGGGCGATGTGGCGGCGCAGCAGGATTTGCTGCGGCGCAAGCTCGCCGGTGGCAGCTGGGAGGCGGCGCGGATCGCGGCGGCGATGTCGCAGGCGAGCGACTTCTATTTCGACGAGTTGGCGCGGATCGATATGCCGAGCTGGTCACAGGGGCGGGTGGTGCTGCTCGGCGACGCGGGCTACTGCGGGTCGCCGCTGAGTGGGCAGGGTACCGCGATGGCGTTGCTGGGCGCCTATGTGCTGGCCGGTGAGATCGCCACGCACGCAAGCGATCCGGAGCTGGCGCTGGCGCGTTACGAACAGGTGCTGCGCCCGTTCATCGCCAAGGCCCAGGAGCTGGCGCCGGGCGGCTTGAAGGCCATGACACCCAAGACCGCGTTGGGCATCCGTGCGGGCCAGACCGTGAGCAAGCTGATGACCGCGAAACTGATGAAGCCACTGATGATGAAGATGCTCACCAAGACCGAGTCCTACGACCTGCCCGACTACCCCGCACACCGCACCGCCTGACGGTGTCAATCGACCGCGATCTCCTGGCCGAGCAGAAACGGAAGAACGAAGGTACGCAACATGGTTCGCTCCTCCTCCGCGCTTTCCTCGGGCAAGGTCAGCAGCGAAACCATGGCCCGGACCACCCACCGGCCGATGCGGTGCGCCGCCTGTGCGGACAGTCCGGGGCGCAGACCGGACACGAAGTCGACGGTGAGCGCGTCCAGCACCGCGGACGAATTCGACAGCTGCGCCACGATTCCGGCGTTCTCGGCGGTGAACCACACTGCCAGATGCGGTGTTTCGCGCACCTCGGCGAGCAAGGCGGTGAGCCCGTCGAGCAGGCGCTGCGCCGGGTCGGCGGACTCGGTCCTGGCCGGATCACGCCACACCCGTTCGACCACCTGCCGCGCCTCACGCCCGGCGAAAGCCACATACAGCGCCTGCCGATTGTCGAAGTAGCGGTATAGCGTGGCCCTGGAACACCCTGCGGCCTCGGCTACTTCGGCCATGCCGATACCGCCGACCCCCTTCTCCATGAACAGCGCGCGGACCGCGTCGAGGATGCGCTCGCTCGCCAGTTCCGCGCGACTGTCGGCCAGCCAGCCGCTCACGCCGCGCACCGGAAGGCCAGGGTGGTCGGCCGCCGGACGTACGGTCCCGGCGCGTACTCGACCGAATCGATATCGACCACATAATCGGGGAAGCGATCGAGCAGTTCCTCCAACGCGACCCTGGCCTGCATGCGGGCGACCGCCGCGCCGAGGCAGTGATGCGGTCCATGACCGAAGGTGAGAATGCGCTGCGGATTTCGTTCGATGTCGAGCTCCGCGGCGTCGGCGCCGAACGCCCGCTCGTCCCGGTTGGCGGAGCCGAAGACGAGTAATACCTTGCGCCCGGCGGGAATCGACTTGCCACCCAGCTCGAGTGGCCGGGTGGCGGTGCGGGCCAGACACTGGACCGGCGCCGTGAGCCGGGCGAATTCCTCTACCGCCGTGCGGATCCGATCCTTGTCCTCGACCAGTGCCGCGCGCTGTGCCGGATGTTGCTGCAGCAGTTGCACGGCGCCGCCGAGCAGACCCGTCGTGGTGTCGTTGCCGCCGGCGACCATGGTCCAGGCGTAGGCCAGAATCTGCACCAGGCCACGGACATCGGCGTCGTCGGCCGCCATCCCGGCCTGCACGAGCAGCGACACCGTGTCGTCGCCCGGATCGGTGCGCCGCCGCTTGATGAGCTCGGCGAAGTAGGCCATCATCGCCATCGAGGCGGGCATCGCCTGGGTACTGGCCCGGTCGGTGCTGCCCGCGACGACCGCGTCGGTCCAACCGTCGAACCGGCCACGGTCCTCGGCGGGCACGCCCAGGTAGTGCGCGACCACCATGCTCGGCAGTGGCTTGAACAGCCGGGCGACGATGTCGCCGCCGCCGTCGGCGGCGAGCCCGTCCAGCCGGTCGCGCACGAACCGCCGCACCACGGGCTCGACGTCGAGAACCTGACGCGGCGTGAAGCCACGCGCGACAAGTTTACGAAAGTCGGTGTGCTCGGGCGGATCCTGCATCACCAGCGGCGGGTTGTCGGTGAGGCCGATCTGTTCCAGTTCTCCGTATTCCACGGTCAGGCCGTCGCGCGAGGAATAGGTGTCGCTGTCACGGGCCGCCGCGTAGACGTGCTCGTGCGTGGTGAGCACCCAGTAGTCGTCGGCGGGGCGGGCCCGCGGCACCACGTGATGGACCGGATCCTGTTCGCGCAGCGCGGCATACATACCCCACGGCGAAACCCAGGTGGGTCCGGAGCGCAACTCGAAGACCGGACGATACGGATCGATCACCATGTAGTGACGGTAAGACAAAAACACAAAAGTGTCTAGAACGGGTTTCAGTTACATCCCCGGACCGATCACCCTCCGAAACCGGTCCGGCCACCCGTCACCGAGACCGATGCCCATGCACCCCCCGTGGTTACCTTCGGCAGTCGGCCATACCGAGTCGCCCGCCAGCTCCGGGAAGAGCCATCGAAAGGTGTGCGCCCGCGCCCCGAGCGGCCTACCGAGCCGGTCACCCCTCGTGGACCGGCCCGGCAGGCACTCTCGAACCCCGGCGCTCGACCTGCCAACCCCTCGAAGACAGGTCGAGCACCGTTCCCCCACCCCGGTGGTGGCTCTACACCTCGCCGACCGGAGCCCCGGTGTCCTCGGCGTGACTCAAACAATGCCGTCGACGGCTTAGCACCCACTTAAGAACACCTTGCAGCGGAAAAATCGCTGGTGATGATGCCGATACGGCGACGAATGTGCGGAGTTTGTAGCACCCGGTCCCGGATAGCCGATGATGGAGACAAGTGCGCCAAGGAGATTGGAACCGACGATGGAAACCGTGGTGGTCTGGGTTTTGGCCTGCCTGATCTATTGGTGGGGCCTGCTGTAGCGGGCAGGCGGGAAAGCCTGGTCCGCGGCACGGGCCAGGCCTACTATGTCAGGTCGTAGAAATTCTCGCGAGCTCCGGCACGATCGGCCGATGCCGACCGGAAGCCGGCGTCGGACCGACCGCCTACCGGCGGATGCCGGGCGCGGCCGGACCCAGGCAGAGCAGGATGGCGCATCCGGGGGCCGCATCCCAAAAGGGCGGTGCGAGAGGGGAATCGAGGCAGGACAGCACGTTGCAGCCGGGGTAGGCGAACGGCCCGGTGCCGAAAACCGCAAGGACGAAGTTCATGTCGAAGAACTGGCCGGGGTTGAGCCGGATCGGCGGCTCGACATACGGGCCCGGGTCGGGAATCGGCGGCTCGTGGAACGCCGCGAAGAGCCTGCGGAAGAACTCGTACGGCAACTCCTGGATGTTCTGGATGGTGCCGGAGAGGCCGAACTGGCTGACGTTGCCGTAGAAACCGGTCCACACCACCGTGAGACCGAGGCTCGGCATGATGAAGACGTTCTGCAAGCCGAGCCCGGCCATCATGTACACGTCGGGCGGCAGGATGGTCGCGGACTCGGCGCAGCCGGGCCCGAGCCAGAACAGATAGCCGTAGCACTGGTTGGTCGCCGACGGTGTGCGCGCCTGCCGCAGATACGCCGTCGAGACGAGTTGCGTCGTGCCCCAGCGTCCGTCATTGCTCACGAGCAGGCCGAGCTTGGCGAAGTCGTTCGGCGGGATCATCAAATGGGCGTACCCGTAGGTATGCCCGGAACGATCCCTGGCCCAGTAGTAGTCGCCGCGTTCGATGCCGAGCGGATCGAACAGCTCACGCTGGGCGAACTGCTGCAACGGTTCGCCGATGGCCAGTTCTACGACATAGCTGAGCAGGTCGACGTTGCGCTGGCTGTAGCTGAACGTGGTGCCGGGCGGGTTGTCCAGCGGCACCCCCAGTGCCTGCACCGCACTGTTCGGGTCGATCGGAATCACCGCGGTAGCGCCCTCGGTCAGCACGCCCACCCGCATGCCGGAGGACTCGGTGAGCAGGTTCCGCACCGTGATCGAGCGATGCTCGGCATCGCCGAGACCCGGTGGCAGATACCGATCGATCGGCGCGTCGATATCGAGCTTGCCCTGGTCCCAGGCGATTCCGGCGAGCAGCGAGACGACACTCTTGGTAGCGCTCCAGATGTTCCAGGCGACATCGCCGGTCTGCGCGTTGGTCGGCCCCTCGCCGATCAAGCAGTTGTGCCGAAACACCTGCACGTTCAACCGGTTTCGGGTGGCGGCGAAACGCAACGCGGCGTCGAGCCGCTGCCGGTCCAGGCCGGCCTGCTCCGGCTCGGCCCGCGCGAACTCGCGACCGGACGAGACCGCGCAACGCACCGCGTCCGACACCGGACCCGACTCCGCCCGCGCGCCCGCGGCGAAGACGTTGCCCGCCACCAGCGATAGCGCAGCGAACCCGATCAGGAACCCACCGAATCGCCCCATGACCATGAGGTTATCGCGTGCGGCCCGCGCCGACCAAGGAATGGCGAGCGGCGGCCGCGCCGGGAGTCAGCGAATTCCCGGCGCACCCGGGCCGACGCACAGCAGAATCGCGCAGCCCGGCGCGGTATCCCAAAAGGGCGGGGCCAGTGGATAGTCCAGACAGGAGAAGACGTTGCACCCCGGGTAGGCGTTCGGGCCGATGCCGAACACCGCGAGCAGGATGTCCGGGTCGACGTAGCTGCGGGGGTCGAGGCGCACCGGCGGCTCGACGAACGGGCCGAGGTCCGGCATCGGTCGATCGTGGAAGGCGGCGAAGAGTTTCCGGAAGAACTCGTAGGGCAGCTCCGCCTGATTCTGCAGGGTGCCGGTCAGCCCGCCGCTGCTCTTGTTGCCGAAGAAGCCGGTCCAGACCACCGTCAAATCCAGGCTGGGAATGCCGAAGACGTTCTGCATGCCGAGGCCGTCCATCATGAAGATGTCCTCGGGCACGTTGTAGAGCGGTGCCGCGCACTCGGGGCCGAGCCAGAACAGGTAGCCGTAGCATTCGTTCGGCCGCGACGGGCGCAGGGCCGCGCGCAGGTACTCCGCGGAGACGATCTGTTCTGTCCCCCACCGTCCGTCGTTGCTCACCAGCAAGCCGAGCTTGGCGAAGTCGTTCGGCGGAATCATCAAATGGGCGTACCCGTAGGTGTGCCCGGCACGGTCGCGCGCCCAGTAATAGTCGCCGCGTTCGATGCCGAGCGGATCGAACAGCTCACGCTGAGCGAACTGCTGCAACGGTTCGCCGACCGCCAGCTCCATGACGTAGGTGAGCAGGTCGACGTTGCGCTGGCTGTAACGGAACGTGGTGCCCGGCGAGTAGTCCAGCGGCATGCCCAAGGCCTGCACCGCGCTGTTCGGGTCGATCGGAATCACGCCGGTGATGCCCTCGGTGAGCGCGCCGACCCGCATGCCGGAGGACTCGGTGAGCAGGTTCTCCACCGTGATCGCGCGGTGCTCGGCGTCGCCGAGACCGGCGGGCAGATACCGATCGATCGGCGCGTCGAGGTCGAGTTCGCCACGGTCCCAGGCGATTCCGGCCAGTAGCGAGACGATGCTCTTGGTCGAGCTCCAGATGTTCCACGCGACGTTGCCGGTCTGGGCGTTCGTCGGGCCCTCTCCGATCAAACAGTTGTGCCGGAACACCTGCACGTTGAAGCGGGCGCGGGTAGCGGCGAAGGTCAGCGCGTCGGCGAGCTTGTCGCGGTCCAGGCCGACCTGTTCGGGTTCGGCGCGGGCGAACTCGCGACCGGACTGCACCGCGCAGCGCACGTCGCCGGCCGCACGGTCGGGGGCCGCCTGCGCGGTGCCGGTGAAGACATTGCCGGCCACCAGTGCCAGCGTGGCGAACCCGATCAGCAACCCACTGCATCGCCCCATGCGCAGAGGCTATCGTCGCACTCTCCAGGATCGGGCCAGCCGGCCCGGCGCGTCAGAAACCACAAACGCCGCCAGGTCTACGACCTGGCGGCGCTGAGTCGCCGGACGCCACGCCAGCGTCACGACTCGGGTCGACGTCCCACAAGCGCCTCTCGGCGAGTGGTCGCACGCGGCGACGAAGGGTGAGGCCCGGGGCTGTCCGGACGCCGACAGTGGTGATCAACGAGCACCGGCCCGGAAGTATTCCGAGCATGATCCAGAACTCCTTTTCTTGACTCATTCCAGAAAAGCGGGGAGTATTGGTGACATGCACACCAACCACACCGACGCCAAAGCGCAGCTGCGTGCGGCCGGTCTGCGGGTCACCGCCCCGCGGATCGCGGTGTTGGACGCGGTCGCGGCCGCACCGCATACCGACGCGGATCGCGTGGCCGCCACCGTCCGGCAGGCGCTGGGCTCGGTTTCCACCCAGGCCGTCTACGACGTCCTGCGCGCCTGCGTCAAAGCCGGGATCCTGCGCCGGATCGAGCCCGCCGGGTCGGCGGCGCTGTACGAGACCCGCGCCGGAGACAACCATCACCACCTGGTGTGCCGCAGCTGCGGCACGGTCGTGGACATCGACTGTGCCGTGGGCGCAGCCCCGTGCCTGACGCCCGACGACACCCACGGGTTCGCGATCGACGAGGCCGAGGTCGTTTTCTGGGGCTTGTGCCCGCAATGCCGTACCCAGGCGCGGCAGCAATCTTGATCGAGCCCCGGGGGACAGCCCACCCCCGGGACATTCGTACCAACGAGGAGGCTTCGACATGACCAAGCCGACAACGACGAACACCGGCATTCCGGTAGAGAGCGACAACGAATCGCTCACCGCGGGCACCCAGGGCCCGATCCTGCTGCACGACCACTATTTGATCGAGAAGCTCGCCCAGTTCAACCGGGAACGGGTGCCGGAGCGGATCGTGCACGCCAAGGGCGCGGGCGCCTACGGCGAGCTGGTCGTCACCAACGACGTCAGCCGCTACACCAAGGCCAAGCTCTTCCAGCCGGGTGCGCGCACCGAATCGCTGGTCCGGTTCTCCACCGTCGCAGGCGAGCAGGGCAGCCCCGACACCTGGCGCGACCCACGGGGTTTCGCGGTGAAGTTCTACACCGAGGACGGCAACTACGACCTGGTCGGCAACAACACCCCGGTCTTCTTCATCAAGGACCCGATCAAGTTCCCCGACTTCATCCGGTCACAGAAGCGCTTGCCCGGCAACGGACTTCGCGATCACAACATGCAGTGGGACTTCTGGACGCTGCGTCCGGAAACCGCGCATCAGGTGACCTGGTTGATGGGCGATCGCGGCATCCCGAAGACCTACCGGCACATGAACGGCTACGGTTCGCACACCTATCAGTGGATCAACGCCGCGGGCGAACGCTTCTGGGTGAAATACCACTTCAAGACCGATCAGGGCATCGACTACCTGACCCAGGCCGAGGCGGACCGGATCGCCGGCGAGAACGCCGACTACCACCGCAAGGATCTGTGGGACGCGATCGAACGCGGCGATTTCCCCAGCTGGACGCTGCACGTGCAGGTGATGCCGGTCGCCGAGGCCGAGAACTACCGATTCAACCCGTTCGACCTGACCAAGGTGTGGTCGCACAAGGACTACCCGCTGATCGAGGTCGGCAAGTGGACGCTCAACCGCAACCCGGGCAACTACTTCGTCGATATCGAGCAGGCCGCCTTCGAACCGTCGAATGTCGTTCCCGGCATCGGCTTTTCGCCCGACAAGATGCTGCTCGGCCGGGTGTTCGCGTATGCGGACGCGCACCGCTACCGGATCGGTACCAACTACGCGCAGCTGCCGCCCAACCTGCCGCGGGCCGCGGAAGTGAACTCCTATTCCAAGGAGGGCGCCATGCGGTACTTCTACAACGACGCGAATGTGCCTGTGTACGCGCCGAATTCGTTCGGCGGGCCGCACGCCGACCCGGCACAGGCACCCGACGGCGGACTCTGGGATTTCGAACCGACCATGGTGCGGGCCGGGTACATCGAGCACGCCGAGGACGGTGACTTCACCCAGGCGGGCACCCTGGTGCGCGAAGTCTTCAACGATGAGCAGCGGGATCGCTTGGTGAGTAACGTCGTCGGGCACGTACTCGGCGGCGTGCGGGAACCGGTGCTGAGCCGGGTCTTCGAATACTGGACGAACGTGGACCCCGAGATCGGCAAGCGGATCGAGGAAGGCGTGCGCGCCGGGCTCGACGGCGCGCCGACACCGCCGCCCGCACAGGGCTGAGCGACACCGTGATTCATGGGTCGCGGGATGCGCACAGCCGCATCCCGCGACCGTCGCCGCAGGTCAAGCGGACCACAGTCACGGTTGCCGGATGATCACCCGACTGGAAAAGTAGTGGGATGATTCGGTTCACACGTGATACCCGGTTGGTGCTGGCCACCGCCGCGCTGGTCCTACCGCTGCTCGCCGGTTGCGGCACCGACTCCCCGGCGGCATCCACCGAATCATCACCGGTCAGCACCCAGGCCGTGGCGCCCGCCGCCGAACTGAGCGCGCTGGAACAGCAGTACGGTGCCCAGGTCGGGCTGTTCGCCGTCGACACCGGCAGCGGCAAGACGGTGACCAACCGGGCCGATCAGCGCTTCCCGTTCCTGTCCACCTTCAAAGGGTTGGCCGCCGCGGCGCTGTTGAAAGCCCATCCACTGGACACCGGATACTTCGATCGCGTCATCCACTACACCGAAGCCAACCTCGTCGACTACTCGCCGGTGACCGGCGCCAAAGTGGCCGAGGGCATGACCATCGCGCAGATCGCCGACGCCGCGATCACCCAGAGCGACAACACCGCGGGCAACCTGCTGCTGCGCGAACTCGGTGGGCCACAAGGGCTTACCGACTTCCTGCGCACCATCGGCGATCAGGTCGGTCGCCTCGACCGCTGGGAACCCGACCTCAATACCGCCTACCCCGACGACGAACGTGACACCACCACACCGGCCGCGCTCGCCGCCGCCTACCGCGCCCTCGTCGTCGGCGACGCGCTCGGCGCCCCCGAGCGCGACCAACTCACCAAGTGGCTGAAGGCGAACACCACCGGCGACAAGCGAATTCGCGCCGGCCTGCCCGCCGGATGGAGCACCGGCGACAAAACCGGCACCGGCTCCTACGGCATGGCCAACGATGTCGCCGTCACCTGGCCCGAGGGCAACCAGTCCCCCATCGTCATCGCCATCCAAACCCGCAAACCCACCGAAACCGCCGACCCCAGCAACGACCTGGTAGCCGCCACCACCAAACTCGCCCTAACCCATCTCCGCTGATTCCCTCCGACCGGAACCGTCCGACAGCCCCGTGCGTCCAAGCTCGAGAAGCGGGTCGACCGAGAGGTGGCTCGTCACCGAGGGTTTGGAGGTGCTTCGATGGCGGTACGGATGCATCGAGTAACACGGGAAGTGACTGTCGGGGTTCGGGGGGAAGGTGGGGTGTTGGGGTTGTGTCGGCCGTTGCCTGGGGTTTGTAGTCGGCATGGGGAGGCGGAGGTTGAGCGGCGGCGCGGGGTGGTGCGGTTCCACTGGGACAACAGAGTTCGAGTGCAAACCACATTCGGGTCGGCTGCTGCCTGGGGGCTGCGCAGGCTGCGGCGGGTGCCGCCGTCCACGGCAACGGAACTCACCGCGGAGTGGCCGGTGTGTGGGCGGTGCGTCCGACAGTGGCGGGCACTTCGGGTGGTGGGTCTTGTGCTGGTGTTGGCTGGGGCGGTGCCGCTGGTAGTTCTGCTCGTGGGCGGGTTCCTCGGGTTACTGACTCCGCCGAGGTCACCGGTGGTGGGTGTGGCTTTTATTCCGGTCTGGTTTCCGGGGCTGATCGCGGTGGCGTGCGCGGCTTTTGATCGGGCGAGCAGGTATGTTCGCGTGCGACCGATCGTCGGCGATACGGCGATTGTTCTCGTCGCGCACCCGCGGTTCGCCGAAGCGGTAGCGGCACAGGGGTTTTCATAGGGCGTGGCCGTGGCACGCGTGCGCTTATACGCCGAGGAAGGGGAGTTCGCCCTCCTTGGCGCCGTGGGTGCGGAAGTGCTCGGCGGGGACGATGATGAACATGGCGTCGGATTCGGCGATGAGTTCGCCGTCTAGTTCGAGACGGGCGGTGATGTGCAGTTTGCGGTCGCCTTCGCGCCTATCCAGGGTGGCGCTGACGCGCATCGGGCGATGCAGCGGTGCGGGCTTGCGGTAGTTCACCGCGAGTTTGGCGGTGACCGCCGGGATGCCGTTGCGGGTGGGCACGCTGCCGGACGCCTCGTCCAGGACGGCGGCGACGATCCCGCCGTGCGCCAGCCCGGGCGCGCCCTGGTGCCGCTCATCGAACGTGCAACTGCCGATGACCCCGTTCTCGACCAGCTCCACCGCCATCGCGACGCCCGCGAGATTCTGCGGCCCACACCCGAAGCAATGCTCCCCGTGCACGGCCCCCTGCCCCGCCGCCCCGCTCCCCGACACCCCAACGGTTCCAGCCATACCCACTCCTCGATCAGCAACCAAGACTCCGCCCGAAGCTATCAGGCCTCATTCGTAGCGCTTGCCGACCTTGGCGATCCACAGCTCGTCCGGCATGACCTTGTAAAAGACGCGATGCTCTCGAGTTGTGATCAACGCGTCGTAGTCCTCTTTGGACATCAGCACGGCATTTCCCCCTTCGACACGATCTCGATCGTGTCATGGTCTTCGTTCACCTTCGCGACTACGCAGCCGAGATCAGTGCACAGCGGGACGGCGGGATTAGGCTCGGGCGGTGACTGAGGGACGTGGGGGCAGGGCGGCGCAGGCGGATCGGCGGCGAGAGGCGATTCTCGAGGCGGCACGGGAGGTGATCGCGGAGCGGGGGTATCGGGGGGCTTCGCTGGCGGCGGTGGCCGAGCGGGTGGGGCTGACCCAGCCCGGGTTGCTGCATTATTTTCCGAGCAAGGAAGAACTGCTGGTGGCGGTGCTGGAGGCGCGGGATCGGTGGGATACCGCGGCGTTCCTGGCCGGGCCCGCGGCCAACTCGCGGCTGTCGTCACTCGCGCAGCTGGTGGAGTACAACGCGCTGCGCCCCGGTGTGGTGCAGACGTTCACCGCGCTCGCGGCCGAGAGCGTGACGGGACAGCATCCGGCACGGCCGTACTTCGTCGAGCGGTACGCGAACGCGAGGGTGAAGGTCGCCGAGCTGCTGCGCACGGAATTCGGGGAGCGGCTCGCGGGCGGGCGCACCCCGGAGCAGGTGGCGCCGCTGCTGCTGGCGGTGATGGACGGTTTACAGACGCAATGGCTGCTCGACCCCCAGACTGTTGATATGGGTCATTCCTTCCGGGACTTCATCACCCTGCTCGAGCCCGAGGCCGACGCTGCGGTCCGCGAGAACGGTAACGAAACGATAACGTCACCTACTATTGAGTAGGTGAGCACCGCGGTATCGTCCGCACTCCGCGCCGTCCGCATGCTCCGCCCGTCGTGGCGATCGCGGCGATCCCCGACCGCCACGCGCACTGTCATTGCGAGACAAAGGAGTTCACCATGGCCCAGCTCGATCCGGCACGCGAGGAGGTCGTGGCGGCGGCCCTCGGCAAACTCGATCTGGACGCGAAGGCACGACTGCTGATGGGGCAGGACATGTGGTCGTTGCCCGCCCTGCCGGAGATCGGGCTGCGTTCGCTGGTGATGTCGGACGGACCGATCGGGGTGCGCGGGGTGCATTGGACGGCCGACGACCCCTCGATCGCGCTGCCGTCACCGACCGCCCTCGCCGCGAGCTGGGATCCGGAGCTGGCGCGGCGCGCGGGCAGGCTGCTGGCGCAGGAAGCGCGGCGCAAGAACGTGCACGTACTGCTCGCGCCGACCGTGAACCTGCACCGATCCCCGCTCGGCGGCAGGCATTTCGAGTGCTACTCGGAGGACCCGTACCTCACCGGACAGATCGGAACCGGCTATGTCCGGGGCGTGCAGGACGGCGGAATCGGCACCACCGTCAAACATTTCGTCGCCAACGACGCGGAGACCGACCGCTTCACGGTGAACAATGTGGTGCCCGCGCGCGCATTGCGGGAACTGTATCTTGCGCCGTTCGAGGCGATCGTCCGCGACGCAGGCCCGTGGGGCATCATGGCCGCCTATAACCAGGTCAACGGCACCACGATGACCGAGCACAGCGCGCTGCTCACCGGAATACTGCGCGGCGAATGGGGTTTCGACGGCTTCGTGGTCTCGGACTGGATGGCCGCGCGCTCGACGGTCGCCGCGATCACCGCCGGACTCGATGTGGCGATGCCGGGTCCGCGCGGCGTCTACGGCGAGGCGCTCGCCGCGGCGGTGCGCGCGGGCACGGTCGAGGCAGCGGCGGTCGATGCCGCGGTGCGCAACGTGCTGCGGCTGGCGGCGCGCGCGGGCCTGCTCGACGGCGCCGACCCCGCCGTCGCCCTGCTGCCGGACGATATCGACGGTGTCGCGCTGGCGCACGAGATCGCCGCTCGCGGTTTCGTCTTGGTGCGCAACGAGCCGGTGGGCGCGCACCCCGCACTGCCGCTCGCGCAGGATGGCACGAAGGTGGCGCTGCTCGGCCTGGCCGCCCGCGACGCTCGCATCCTCGGCGGCGGATCGGCGACCGTGTTCCCCGCGTCGGTGGTCTCCCCGCTCGACGGGCTCACCGCCGCACTGCCGCCCGGCGCGCTGACCTACGCGATCGGCGCCGCCCCGAGCGACGAACTGTCCGCGGCCGACCGCGGATTCGACCTGCACGCCCGCATTTTCGACGCCGATGGCGCACTGCTCGGCGAGAGCTCACTGCCCAACGGCATGGTGAACTGGCTGGGCGAGCTCCCCGACGGCGTCGCCTACGCCGACCTGCACACGGTCGAGGTGCGCGGCACGTTCACGCCCGAGGTGACCGGCGCACACGCGTTCGGCACCAAGGGGATCGGCGAGTTCCGGTTGACGGTCGGCAATGCCGTGGTGTTCGACGGCACCGAAACACTCACCGGCTCAGATCCTTTCGAGGCCTTCTTCGGCACCCCCGTCACCAGGGGCACCGTCGAGCTCACCGCGGGCACGCCGGTCGAGGTGACGATGACGCACACTCCCGTGAAGTTCGCCGACATGCCCATCCAGGCCGTTCTTTTCACCCTCGGGCACGCCGAGCCCAGGCGCGACCCGGACGAGTTGATCGCCGAGGCCGTCGAGGCGGCGCGCGCCGCGGATGTCGCGGTGGTCGTGGTCGCCACCACCGAGCAGGTGGAATCGGAGGGCTTCGATCGCACGAACCTGCGCCTGCCCGGCCGCCAGGACGAGCTGGTCAGCCGCGTCGCGGCGGTGAACCCGCACACCGTGGTGGTCGTCAACGCCGGCTCGCCGGTGGAAATGCCTTGGCGGGAACAGGTTTCGGCGGTGTTGCTGAGCTGGTTCCCCGGCCAGCAGGGCGGGGCCGCGCTGGCCGATGTGCTGCTCGGCAGCACCGAGCCGGGCGGACGGCTGCCCACCACCTGGCCGGTCGCACTGGACGATTGCCCGGTCGCCGAGGTCACCCCGACCGACGGCGAACTGGTCTATCGGGAGGACGTATTCATCGGCTACCGCGCCTGGGAGCGGGCGGGACGCCCGCCGGCCTACCCGTTCGGGCACGGATTCGGTTACACCACATGGGAATACGAGTCGATCGAGCGGGACGCGAGGACGGTGACCGTGCGGCTGCGCAACGCCGGTTCCCGGCGTGGCGGCGAGGTCGTGCAGGTTTATCTGGCGCCAGTGGCAGATTCGGCGGTGCGCCCGGCCCGTTGGCTGGCCGGGTTCGCGCGCGTGGAGGCCGACCCCGGCGAAACCGTGGAAGCGCGGATCACCCTGCCGGAGCGAGCTTTCCAGATCTGGGATGAGGACGCGAACGCATGGCGGTCGATCCACGGAGCCTACAAGGTCGAGGCGGGCCGCTCGTTCGCCGATCGTCGGCTGCGGACACAGATCGAGGTGTAGGTGCGCGAACCGCGGCCGTGCGCGCGCACGGCCGCGGTATCGAATCAGCGGTTGCTGAGCAGCACTTCGGCGATCTGAATGGTGTTGAGCGCAGCGCCCTTACGCAGGTTGTCACCCGAGATGAACAGGGCGAGGCCGCGGCCGTCGGGCACACCCGGATCCTGCCTGATCCGGCCGACGAGGGAGTCGTCGGCGCCCGCCGCCTGCAACGGCGTCGGCACGTCGACCAGCTTGACCCCCGGCGCCTTGGCCAGGATGTCCTTGGCCTGCTGCACCGAGAGCGGCTGGTCGAACTCGGCGTTCACCGACAGCGAGTGCCCGGTGAACACCGGGACGCGCACGCAGGTGCCGCTCACCAGAAGGTCGGGGAGCCCGAGGATCTTGCGGCTCTCGTTGCGCAGCTTCTGATCCTCGTCGGTCTCGCCGGAGCCATCGTCGACCAGCGAACCCGCCAGCGGCAGCACGTTGAACGCGATCGGCGCGACGTACTTGTTCGGCGCCGGGAAGTCGAGGGCGCTGCCGTCGTGGGTCAACTGCTCGGCGCCGTCGATCACCGCGCGCGCCTGTGTCGCGAGCTCTTCCACGCCGGCCAGGCCGCTACCGGAGACCGCCTGGTAGCTCGACACGATGAGCCGGCGCAGTCCCGCGATATCGTGCAGCGGCTTGAGCACCGGCATCGCCGCCATGGTGGTGCAGTTCGGGTTCGCGATGATGCCCTTGGCCAGGTTGCGGGTCTGCTCGGGGTTGACCTCGCTGACCACCAGCGGCACATCGGGGTCCTTGCGGAAGGCCGAGGAGTTGTCGATCACGGTGACGCCCGCGGCCGCGAAGCGCGGCGCCTGGACGCGCGACATGGTCGCGCCCGCGGAGAACAGCGCGATGTCGAGCCCGGTCGGATCGGCGAGTTCGGTGTCCTCGACGACGATCTCGCCACCGCGCCACGGCAGCGTCTTACCCGCCGAGCGCGACGAGGCGAAGAATCGCACCTCGTCGGCCGGAAAGTTGCGCTCCTCCAGCAGTTTCCGCATGACGGCGCCGACCTGACCGGTCGCGCCGACAACGCCTACGCGAATACCCATGGCTTATCGTCCTGTTCCCGCGTGCACCACGGCGACCTCGTCGCCGCCCAGCTCGAAGGCACGGTGCAGCACCTTGACGGCCTCGTCCAGCTCGGTGTCCTTGACCAGCACCGAGATCCGGATCTCGGAGGTGGAGATGAGATCGATGTTGACGCCCGCGTCGGCCAGCGCCTCGCAGAACTTCGCGGTGACGCCGGGGTGGCTCTTCATGCCCGCGCCGACCAGCGACACCTTGCCGATGTGGTCGTCGTAGAGCACCTGGGAGAAGCCGATCTCCTCCTGCTGCTTGGTGAGCATCTCGACGGCGCGCGCGCCGTCGGTCTTGGGCAGGGTGAAGGTGATGTCGGTCTTGCCGGTATCGATCTTGGAGATGTTCTGCAGCACCATGTCGATGTTGATCTCGGCGTCGGCGACCGCGCGGAACACCTTGGCGGCGTAGCCCGGCACGTCCGGCAGACCGACCACGGTCACCTTGGCCTCGCTGCGATCGTGCGCGACGCCCGTGAGGATTGCTTGCTCCAAGGGGATGTCCTCCATCGATCCGTAAACGTAGGTGCCCGGCTTGTCGGTATAGGACGAACGCACATGCACGGGCACGTTGTAGCGACGCGCGTATTCGACGCAGCGCAGCATCAGCACCTTCGCGCCGCAGGCCGCGAGTTCCAGCATCTCCTCGTAGGAGACCTGCTCGAGGCGCTGCGCGTCCGGCACGATCCGCGGGTCGGCGGTGAAGACGCCGTCCACGTCGGTGTAGATCTCGCACACGTCGGCTTCCAGCGCCGCGGCCAGCGCGACCGCGGTGGTGTCGGAGCCGCCGCGACCCAGCGTGGTGACGTCCTTGCTGTCCTGGCTGACGCCCTGGAAGCCGGCGACGAGCACGATCTGCCCGTCGTCGAGCGCCTGGCGCAGGCGGCCCGGGGTCACGTCGATGATCTTGGCGTTGCCGTGCGCGCCGGTGGTGATCACGCCGGCCTGCGAGCCGGTGAACGAGCGGGCCTCCGCGCCGAGCGAATGGATGGCCATGGCGACCAGCGCGTTGGAGATGCGCTCACCCGAGGTGAGCAGCATGTCCATTTCCCGCGCGGGCGGCGCGGGCGCGACCTGCTGGGCGAGGTCGAGCAGCTCGTCGGTGGTGTCACCCATGGCGGAGCAGACGACCACCACGTCGTGGCCCTGCTTCTTCGTCTCGACGATCCGTTCAGCGACGCGCCGGATACGCTCGGCGGTTGCCACCGAGGATCCTCCGTACTTCTGAACAACGAGAGCCACGACAGGGTCCTCCAAGATCGACAACCAGCTGCTAACAGCCACCCAGCGTACCGGCCGCGATCCAGCGGATTCCCGTTGCCTCCTCGGCCCACCGCCGGGCGGGAGCTGCCGCGCTGGTCGGGCTCGGTAGGGCCGCGCCGGGAGCGGCCGCTCGAAAGATCGTTTCGGCGCACCGGGACCAGCGCACGCCGCCGCGGCCGCCGCGATGACGCACGATGGAGTGATGAAGAGCACGGTATTAGCGGTGACGACGGGACGAACCGAGGTCGTGCGGGACATCACCGAGGCGTGCGCGTCGTTCGTGCGCGATGCCTCCGGCGGCGGTGACGGGCTGCTCAATGTGTTCGTGCCCCACGCGACGGCCGGGGTCGCGGTGATGGAGCTCGGCGCGCGCAGCGACGACGACCTGCTCGCCGCGCTGCGCGAGCTGCTGCCCGCCGACGATCGCTGGCGGCACGCGCACGGTTCGCGCGGGCACGGCCGCTCCCACGTGCTGCCCGCCCTCATCGCGCCCTACGCCACGATCCCGGTGATCGGCGGCGCGCTGGCCCTGGGCACCTGGCAGTCCGTCGCGCTGGTCGACCTCAACATCGACAACCCCGACCGCCAGGTGCGCCTGTCCTTCCTCAGCGACTAGGTGTCCGGGCGGCGCCGCGGGCGGATCAGGCGCGGGTGAGCCAGGTGACCTGGTTGCCGTTGCCGAACTCGCGGCGGGCGGTCGGGGTGAACAGCGTCGGCTGGAACGCGCCGTCGAAGGCGCGCACGCCCGCGCCCGCGACGACGGGATAGCTCTTGATCACCAGCTCATCGAGCTCGCCGAGCAGCTGTGCGGCCAGGTTTCCGCCACCGCACAGCCAAATGTCGCCGCCCGCTTCCGCTTTGAGCCGGCGCACCAGGGCGAGCGGGTCGGACTCGACCAATTCCACTGCGGGATCATCGATCCGGCCGAGCGTGCTCGACACGACGTACTGCTTCATGTGCCCGTACGGGCTGGTGATCCCCACCGACAGCGCCGGTGCATAGGTGCCGCGCCCCATCACCAGTGTGTCGAACCGCTGGTTCGGCGCGTCCACCGCGACACCGAAGTGTGGCCGCGCGTGCGTGGGCAGCGTCTCGGGGTAGTCCTGCCCGATCCACGCGGTGAAGTCCGCCGGCAGCGGGTAGAAGCCGATGTCACCGTCGGGTCCGGCGATGTAGCCGTCGAGCGACATGCCGACGAAGTAGACGAGTTTTCGCATTCGAGAATCTCTTTCGATAGGTGGGCGACGGTCAGGCGCGGGTGAACCAGGTGACCTGCGCGCCGTTGTCGAATTCCTTGCGCCGAGCCGGGGCGAACAGGGTCGGCTGGAATTCGCCGGCGAAGGCGGAGATTCCGCTGCCCGCGACCACCGGATAACTCTTGACGATCAGCTCGTCGAGCTCGCCGAGCAGCTGTGCGGCCAGGTTTCCGCCACCGCACAGCCAAATGTCGCCGCCCGCTTCCGCTTTGAGCCGGCGCACCAGGGCGAGCGGGTCGGACTCGACCAATTCCACTGCGGGATCATCGATCCGGCCGAGCGTGCTCGACACGACGTACTGCTTCATGTGCCCGTAGGGACTGGTCATCCCCATCGCCAGGCCGGGTTCGTAACTGCGGCGGCCCATCAGCACGGTGTCGAAGCGGACGTTCGGCTGGTCCGGCGCCATCGCGACCTGCGACCGAAGTCCGGTCGGGACGAACTCCGGATACTGCGCGTTCAGCCAGCGACCCATCTCCTCGCTCTGCGGGTAGAAGTCGTACTCCCCTGCCGGACCCGCGATGTAGCCGTCGAGCGACACGGCGACGTAGTAGACAAGTTTTCGCATTCCGGTACCACCCAAGCTGTTGTACTCTCTTTGTAGTGGTTAGAACGTAGTACTACAGATGGAGTGGTGTCAAGTGCGGACCAATCACGAGCGCAGGCAGGCGTTGCTCGACGCGGCCATCGAGGTCCTGGCCAGGGACGGCGCGCGCGGGCTCACCTTCAGGGCGGTGGACAAGGCGGCCGCGGTGCCCGCGGGTACCGCGTCGAACTACTTCGCCAATCGCGACGATCTGCTGACCCAGGCGGGCGGACGCTTCTATGAACGGCTGCAACCGAGCGCGGCCACCATGGCCGACCTCGCCACGGGGCCGCGGACCCGCGAGCACATCGTCACGATGATGAAAGAGGTCGTCGGACGCATCGAGGCCTACCGCACCGGCTACCTCGCACTGCTGGAGTTGCGCCTGGAGGCGACCAGGCGGCCGGAGCTGCGGGCCGTGCTGACCGAGCGAGTGCGCGCCGATGTCGAATTCAACGTGCGCAATCACCTCGACTCCGGATTACCCGGCGACGAAAAGTCCGTACTACTGCTCTATCTCGCGTTGAACTGGCTGATCGTGGACCGGCTCACGCTGCCGGGAGTGTTCACCGAAGAACAGAGCCAGGACCTCATCGAGGCGGCGGTTGATCGAGTGATCCGCGGGTGAGACCAAATGGTCGCAACGACCGGAAACGATGTGAGCGCCGTCACTTTCACCCGATAATGAGGCAATGATGGCGAATGTCGGGGATCGATTGCTCGTGCACGGGCACGTGGTGGGACAGGCGGATCGCCAGGGAAAGATCATCGAGGTGCGCGGCCCGAACGGGTCGCCGCCCTATCTCGTCCGATACTCCGACGGACACGAATCCCTGGTGTTTCCGGGACCGGACGCGATAGTCGAACCCGCGGACTGACCGCGCGCCCTGCGCGTCGAACCTTCCACGCGGAAGCTGTACATCGCGTAGTCGATCTTCGCCCAGAACCCGAAAGCGCACGTCGGCAGTGCGCGTGAACCACCAATCCGTACCAGAAGGTTGACGGACCGAGGAGCGCTGGAGAGAATCGGGCCGTTGTCCATCGGGGGTCGGAAGGTTTTTCATGCGCACCAGAACCGATATCCGATTCGTCGTCGACGCAGATTCCGCACAGGTACTCGATGCCCTGGCCGCCGTGGAAATGCTCCCGGAATGGTCGCCGGGATATACCGATGCCCGCGTCGCGTCGCGCGACGAGGCACGGCGGCCGCTGCGAGTATTCGTGAAGACCGAAATCCTGGGCAGCTCCGATATGCAAGTGCTCGAATACGATTGGGCCGAAGACCGGGTGTCCTGGCAGGTCACCGACAGCACCAGGAACGCGCGGGGCGGCGGCTTCTTCGAGATCTCCGAGGGCGCGGACGGCACCAGAGTCTGGTATCACGCGGAGATCTACTTACCCATCCCGGTTCCCGGGCTCCTACTGAAGCGCACCGTGCGAAAGCTCAACGAGACCGCGGTGCAGAATTTCATCGAGTTTGCCGAGCGTTTTCCGGAAGCGGAAAACTATCAAGCCGTATAGCCATGACGAATAACCCCGCACGCGTGCGCCGAGAGCGAAATCGCCGCCACGCGCGGCCCGCCTGACCGGCATCGACGGAGTTCGGGTGCGACGATGTGCACCATGATCGGTTCCAAACGGGTTCGGCTCCAGCCAGTGGCCGAAGGTGCGTCGGTGACGCAGCTCGAGCTCTTCTTCGACCTTGTGCTCGTCTTCGCGTTCACCATGGTCACCGACCTGGCGGCGGAGGAGACCAGCGCCAAGAACCTGCTGCGCGCGTTCCTCGTGCTCGCCGTGATGTGGTGGCTGTGGATCGCCTACTCGTGGCTGGGCAACGTGGTCCGCGCCGACGAGGGCTTCGCCAGAGTCGCGATGTTCGTCGCGATGGGTGGCGCCTTCCTCGCCGCGCTCACCATTCCGGAGGCCTTCCATGACATGGCGGGCGGCTGGTACGGCCCGCTGGTCTTCGCCATCGCGTACCTGATCGTGCGGTTGGTGCATGTCGTGATGTTCTGGCTGGCCAGCGCGCAGGACGCACAGCTGCGCACCCAGCTGCTGCGCTGGTCGCTCGGTTCGATCACCGTCGGCACCACGCTGCTGGTGGTGGCCGCGATGACCGAGGGCAAAGTGCAGATCGCACTGTGGATCGCCGCGATCGCGGGCGACTACCTGTGGACCATGGTGGCGGGCAGCGACTGGCGGGTGAACTCGGCCAGCCACTTCGCCGAGCGGTACGGGCTGATCATCATCGTGGCGCTCGGTGAGTCGATCGTCTCGATCGGCATCGGGGTGGCCGGGCTGCCGATCTCCTGGCCGATCGCGGTGGGCGCGCTGCTCGGCCTGGCGATCTCCGGGCTGTTGTGGTGGACCTATTTCGATGTCGCGGCGCTGTCCATCGAACACGAGCTGAAGCACGCCGACGGCGCACGGCAGGTCAGGATCGCGCGCGGCTCCTACACCTTCTGGCACTTCCCGATGATCGTCGGCATCATCGGGCTCTCACTGGGTTTGAAGAAGGTGCTCTACTACGTCGGCGACGCCTCGCACCACACGCTGCGCGACGCGCTGCACGGTATCCCGCTGTTCGCGCTGTACGGCGGCGTCGCGCTGTACGTGGCCGCACTGATCGGCGCGAAACACTATGCGACAGGGGCGCTCAGCGTGCCACGGGTGATCGCGGTCGTACTGCTGCTCGCGCTGATCCCGGTGGCGACGGCGCTGCCCGCGCTGATCTCACTGATCATCCTGTGCGCGGTGCTCGCGGTGCTGACCATCTTCGAGACCGTGCGCTTCGCCCAGCCCCGCGACGAGATCAGGCACGGCGCCCCGGAGTGAGCTTGTGCGCGACGCCGTGCTCGGCCGCCGTCGGCCCGTACGCCGACGGCGCCACCCGGACACCGTCGCGCACGGCATCGCGGATCTGATCGATGTTCTCCCGCAAGACATCCGAGACGAGCTCGTCGGTGCGTGGATCGGCGAGCACCTGGAACACGATGCGGAACGTGGTGTCGGCGATCAGCCGGATGATCTCGTCGTGGAACGGGATGTAGCGCACCCGGCCCGCCTGCGGGTCCTTCTTGATCAGCTCGAGAATCATCTCGTCCATCTCGGCCCGGTTCTCCTCCAGCGCCGCCGCGATGTTACGGGTGTAGTGGCCGGTGCGCAGCACGTGCGCCACCTCGTCCATCACCGCGATGGTCATGGGGCGCTTGATCACGTCCACGATGGTCGTGACGAACCGGTTGACCACCGCGGCGGTGATCCGGTCGCCGAAGATCCGGTCGGCGACGCGACCGAGCCGGACCAGGATCACCACGATCCGCAGCAGCCGGAACCCGCGGAAGAACGGGCTGGTCACCGGAATCATGCCGAGGACCTCGTACCAGTAGACGAACGGGAACGTCCACGGCCAGCCCGCCCGGCGCCAGCGCCACAGGAACTCGGCGGCGAAGATCGCGCACACCGACCAGTCGATGATCACGATCACCCGGTGCGTCTGCTCGGCGACCGGGAAGAAGGTGATCCAGACGATCAGCACCACCGAGACGATCGCTAACGCGAGCATCACGAAATCGGTCCACAGCGCGGGCGGCTTGCGCGGGTAATCACCCTCCGGAAGCTCCTCGCCGACCGGAGTGGGACTGTAGGCCGTCACGATGCGGATCCCTTTCGACACTGAATGGTCAGGCCGAGGGTAGTACGCGGTCCGCGCGACGGCACGGACCGCGAGCCCGCGCTACTTCCCTTGGCGGATGATCGCCTCGATATTGCGTTCGGCGAGCGCGGCGATGGTGAGCGACGGGTTCACCGTGCCGGTGCTGCCCGGGATCGCGGCGCCGTCCATCACGTACAGGCCGGGGTGGCCGTGCACCCGGCCGTAGCCGTCGGTGGCCCGGCCGAGTACCGCGCCGCCCAGCGGATGCGCGGTGAACAGGGCGTTGGCGTCGTAGCCGATGGCGCCGTATTCGAGGACCGCGTCGGCCCTTTCGGCGATCCGGTGATCGACCGCGCGCGCGGCGGCCACCATTTCCGCGCGGTTGTGCGCGGGCCAGCTCAAGCCGACCCGGTTGGCTCCGGCGTCGTAGCCGAACCGCGCGCGGGTGCCGTCGAGCACCATGCCCAACGAGGCGAGCGCGCCCGTCTCGAACGGGATGCCGGGGATATACCAGCTCTCCAGCGTCAGCGGCGGACCCGATTCGTCGAAGATCCGGCTCGCGCTGGGCACGCCCTGCCCGAGCCCGGCCAGCGAGCTCGCGCCGCGACCGAGCACCACGTCACCGTTGGTGCCCCAGCCGTCGCCGATGTGCTCGTTGAGGTTGGGCAGGGTGCCGGTGGCCTGCGCCCGGACCAGCAGCTCGGAGGTGCCCACCGAACCCGCGCCGAGGAACAGGCGGTCGCAGGTGAGCGTGCGGGTGCCGAGCACCTCGCCGGTCGGCGCCAGCTTCGTCACGATCAGCGAGAACCGGCCGCCCGGCTCCTGCGCGATCGACTCCACCTGGTGGCCGGGGAAGATCGCGGACTTGCCGGTGTCCTGTGCGTAGCGCAGGTAATTCTGGTTCAGATCGAACTTGGCGCCGTTGGAGTTGCCCAGATTGCTGCGCGCCGCGGTGGCCGACGGGCGCGAGCCGCCGTCGAGTTCGGCGCGCAGGATGTCCCAGTTGAAGCAGGAGTCGTTGGGCAGCGGCTGGTACCCGGCCTTGCGCACCTGGTCGTCCCAGGCCCTGGAGTGGGTGAACGGCGTCGAACCGTAGATGTCCTGCGGCATCGTGCTGAGCCGCAACATCTCTCGCACCCGGGGGTAGTAGACGCTGTCCAGCTCGCCGTAGTCGACGGTGCCGCCGAAGACGTGGTCGAAGAAGCGGCGCTGCGGGGCGACCATCGCGCCGGTGAAGATGACCGAGCCGCCGCCGACCGCGGCCGCGCGCCAGACATCGATGCCGGGGTAACTGGTGCAGTCGAGCACGCCGCCGAAACTCGCGAAATGCATCGGCACCTTGGAGACTCCGGTGAAGCTGGTGCGGTGCCAGAAGCCTCGGCCGTCGGGCAGGTCGTCGCCGGTGAAGATCTCCCGCCACGGATCGTTCGGCCAGCGCGAGCCGCGTTCGAGCACGGTGTTCGCGATGCCCGCCTCGGCCAGCCGCAACGCGGTGACCGCGGCGCCGAAGCCGGAACCGATCACGATCGCGGGTGAGTGTTCGGGCGGATCCGGTAGCGGGGCAAAGATTTCCGGTACCCACGACTGGAACAGCAGGTTCCAGACCGGGTCCGCGGATCCGATACCGGCCGTCAGCGACGAAGTCGAACCCGCGGCAGCGCCCAGCAGGGCGGCTGCACCCGCAGCTTTGAAGAAGGCGCGTCTACGCACCCAGCCACCTCCCTCATCACGCATGGCCGAGCGCAGATTACCGGTATTCCCGTGCGCTGAACAGTCGTTCCCGCGCCGTCACCCGCCGTCTGCCTGCTATTGCCCTGCCGGACTTCCACATTCGGGTGGGCGGCGCGGGCAACGTTCAGGTGACCAGTGGGTGACGACTCGGATCGACCCCGGTGGACGGCGTAGCGCACCGCACCGATCGGCGGCGCGATTCACTTCGCGAACGGCGCCCCGTTCGGCTCGCAGGTCGCGCCGGGCGCCGGGAGTTGCTGGTCGATGAGGTAGCGCTCGCGCAGCCGCCGGGTGCAGTCGGTGGTGGTGTCGTGGCCATAGCCACCGTCGATGACCACCAAACGCGCGTTGACCAGGGCCTGCTGCGCGCTGCGCGCCGCCGACAGCGGCGTCACCGGGTCGTACTGATTGCTGAACAGCAGGGCGGGCACATCCGAGCGCAGGATCCACGGACCCGCGTACCGCTGCGGATAACCGCCCTGCGGGAGCGGCCACGAGACGCACGGCTGCATGGGCGCCGACCAGAACGCGCCGTAGGTCGGACTCTGCGCCGCCAAATCCCTTGCCAGCTCGGCCCATTGCTGCTGATCGCGCGGAAATGTCTTGTCCGCGCAGGAGATCGCGGTGAACGAGTCGAGGAAATCGAACGGCAGCGCACTCTGCGCCAGGATGGTCCGCACCGCCTCCGGGTCACCCTGCTCGCCGCGTTCGACCTCGGTCAGCAGTCGCGCCAGCGCGGGCCAGCCCTGCTCGGCGTCGTACAGCAGCAAGGTGTGCGCGACGATGAGCTGGTGGTAGGTGACCGGATACGCCCGCTCCCCCGCGCCGACCACGATCGGCGCCTGCCGCAAGCGCGCCAGCAGCGCGCTGTCCCTGGCGCGCAGATAGTCACCGCCGGTCGGTTCCTGGTCGGTGCGGATCTGGCCGACCGGGTCCGCGGTGGCCGGCGTCCCCGCGCCCGCGAAGGCACAGCGCGGCTGACCGGCCCGTTCGCACAGCCGGAAGAACTCCGCGAGCACCTCCTCGGTGCCCGCCGCGGAAGTGACGATCTGGGCGCGGGGATCGGAGGTGTAGGCGTCCGGGTCGATCATCGAACCGAGGCTCAGCGCGCGCACCCGGTCGCCGAAGAGCGCGCCGTACACCTCTCCGAGATAGCTTGCGTACGAACCGCCTTCGAAGGTGAGCTGGCGGTCACCGACCGCCCGCCGCAGCAGATCGAGGTCGCGTGCGGCGTCGACGGTGGTCAGGTGCGGCAGTAGGGCGGCGCTGTGCGCGGCGCAGCCCGCGGCCAGGTCCGCGCTGAAGCGCGCCTGCTGCGTCTGCTGCTCGGGGGTCAGCGGCGGAATCCAGGCCCCGTTCCAGACACGTTGCTGCTCTTCAGGACTCGCGAAACAGCGGACCGGCGCGCTGCGGCCGACGCCGCGCTGGTCGAAGGTCACCACATCGAAGCGGCGCGCGATCTCGCCGGGGAACATCTCGCCCCGGCTCGCCCACTGCAGGCCCGAACCACCGGGGCCGCCTGCCGCGGTGAACAGGGTGCCGATGCGGCGCGACTGATCGGTCGCGGGTTGGCGCACGAGCGCGAGTTCGATGGTCTCGCCCTGCGGCTGCGCGTAATCGAGCGGAACGCTCGCGCTCGCGCATTGCAGCTTGCTCAACGCCTTGTCCTGGCACGGCGCCCACTCCAGCCGCGGGGTCGCCGCGGCGTCGGCCTGCCCCGCCAGGTCGGCGACGGCCTGTTCATGCGCGGCCGGGGTGCCGCAGCCGCTCAGCGGCGCCGCCATCAGGGCGAGCGCACCGGCAACGACGATCCTCCACCCACGCATACCGTTTATCTTGTGCGGCGCGAGCACGACCGTCGTCCCCCGCAGGGATGAATTGCACCCTGAGTTGTCCGCAACAGCCACCTCCTAAGACATCAACAGCCGGACCACCGCGATGGCGCCGACCACGACGATCACCGCGCGCAGGACGTTCGGCGGCATTCGTCTGCCCATCTTCGCACCGAGCTGACCGCCGATGATCGAACCGAGCGCGATCAACCCGACCGCCTGCCAGTCCACCTCCGCGATCACGATGAAGATCAGCGCGGACACCCCGTTGACGAGCAACGCGAGCACGTTCTTCACGCCGTTGAGCCGCTGGATGTCGTCGTGCACGAGCACACCTAGCAAACCGAGCAGCAGCACGCCCTGCGCGGCGCCGAAGTAGCCGCCGTAGATGCCGGTGGCGAAGACCGCGACGAACAGCGCCGGGCCGCCGTGCTCCGGCGCGGGACCGTCGCTGTCCGCGCGCCGCTGCTTGACCCAGCGCGACAGCCGCGGCTGCACCACGACGAGCACCAGCGCCAGCAGAATCAGCACCGGCACGATCGCCTTGAACGCGTCCGCGGGCAGCGTCAGCAGCAGGACAGCGCCGGTGATGCCGCCGAGCAGCGACGCGGTGCCCAGACGCAGCAGCCGATCGCGCTGACCAGCCAGTTCACGGCGATAGCCGTGCACACCACTGATCGCGCCGGGAACCAGGCCGATGGTGTTGGAGACGTTCGCGGTCACCGGGGGCAAGCCGAAGCCGAGCAGCACGGGGAAGGTGATCAGGGTGCCCGACCCGACGATCGTATTGATCCCGCCCGCCGCGATGCCCGCGCCGAAGACCGCGAGCTGTTCGAGCCATGTCATTGAAGAATCCGTTCCTTGCTTCTGCGCGGAACGCTAGCGCCGACGTCAGATGACCCGACGACGGGACCGGGCTTTCGCCTCGGTATCACCACCCGGTAAACTCCCCGACATCATGCAGCGGGCACTTCTTCTCGGCCGCCGCGACGGGTTCTGATTGGACCGGCTCCCGTCGCGGGGTTTTGCCGCGCCGGTCGACCCAAACCTTTGGGAAACACCACACCCCCTCGGAGAAATCGCAATGTCACCCGCTGACGCCTTCGTATCCGGCACCCGCACCATCACCCCGCCGTCCAAGCCGGCGCCTGCCGACCAGCCCGCCTGGAACGCGCAGAAGAACTCCTCGATGCCGACCTTCCGGTACCGCCCGTTCGCCGAGGAGGTCGAGCCCGTCACGGTGCCCGACCGCACCTGGCCGGACAAGATCATCGATGTCGCGCCCGGCTGGTGCGCGGTCGATCTGCGCGACGGCAATCAGGCCCTGATCGACCCGATGAGCCCGGCCCGCAAGCGCCGCATGTTCGACCTGCTGGTGCGCATGGGCTACAAGGAGATCGAGGTCGGCTTCCCCTCGGCCAGCCAGACCGATTTCGACTTCGTCCGCGAGATCATCGAGGACGGCGCGATCCCGGACGACGTCACCATCCAGGTGCTGACCCAGTGCCGCGCCGAACTGATCGAGCGCACCTTCGAGGCCTGCTCGGGCGCGCAGAACGTGATCGTCCACTTCTACAACTCCACCTCGATCCTGCAGCGCAAGGTGGTCTTCCGCGCCGACCGCGCGGCGGTCAAGAAGATCGCGACCGACGCGGCGAAGCTGTGCCTGCAGATCGAGAAGCAATACCCGGACACCAACTGGCGCTATGAATACAGCCCGGAGTCCTACACCGGCACCGAACTGGAGTACGCCAAGGAGGTGTGCGACGCGGTCTCGGAGATCATCGCGCCCACCCCGGCCAAGCCGCTGATCATCAACCTGCCCGCGACCGTCGAGATGGCCACGCCGAACGTCTACGCCGACTCGATCGAGTGGATGAGCCGCAACCTGGCCCGGCGCGAATCGATCGTGCTGTCGCTGCACCCGCACAACGACCGCGGCACCGCCGTGGCCGCCGCCGAACTGGGTTACCAGGCGGGCGCGGATCGCATCGAGGGCTGCCTGTTCGGCAACGGCGAGCGCACCGGCAACGTCTGCCTGGTCACCCTGGGCATGAATCTGTTCTCCCGCGGCGTCGACCCGCAGATCAACTTCTCCGATATCGACGAGATCCGCCGCACCGTCGAATACTGCAACCAGCTGCCGGTCGCCGAGCGCCACCCGTACGGCGGCGACCTGGTCTACACCGCGTTCTCCGGCAGCCACCAGGACGCCATCAACAAGGGCCTGGACGCGATGAAGGTCGCGGCCGACGACGCCGACGCCGATGTCGACGACATCGTCTGGGCGGTGCCGTACCTGCCGATCGACCCGAAGGACGTCGGGCGCACCTACGAGGCCGTCATCCGGGTGAACTCGCAGTCCGGCAAGGGCGGCGTCGCCTACATCATGAAGACCGATCACGGGCTGGCGCTGCCGCGGCGGCTGCAGATCGAGTTCTCCCAGGCGGTCCAGCGGATCACCGACGGCGAGGGCGGTGAGGTCACGCCGAAGGAGATGTGGGACGTCTTCGCCGCCGAGTACCTGAGCCCGATCCGGCCGCTGGAGCGGATCCGGCAGAAGGTCACCGCCTCGGAGACCGACGGCGGCACCGACACCATCGCGGTGGTGGTCAAGGTCGACGGCGTCGAGCAGGAGATCACCGGCACCGGCAACGGCCCGCTCGCGGCGTTCATCGACGCGATCGCGACCGTCGGCTTCGACGTCCGGGTGCTGGACTACTCCGAGCACGCGATGTCGGCGGGCGACGACGCGCAGGCCGCCGCCTACGTGGAGTGCGCGATCGGCGACAAGGTGGTGTGGGGCGTCGGCATCGCCACCTCGATCACCACGGCGTCGCTGCGCGCGGTGGTCTCCGCGGTGAACCGCGCGCACTGACGATTCCGCCTGCGCCGCAGTGTCCTCCGGTCAACCGAGCACGCTGATCGCGCAGGTCGAGTACGGTGAGAGCCGGGCGCGACGGTCGTTGATCGACCGTGGCGCCCGGCTCTCGATCTTGCTGTCGGAGACCAGATATCGGCGGCGTGTCATCCGGGCGCGTCCGCCGTCCATAGTGCGTTTGCAAGCGAATGCTGGAGGCCGCACACGGCGACGCGAGCCCGCGAACCCCGTGCTAGCGTTGGTTTCGCACTCAAGCGCCGAGCTCTCTGCTCGAAGTCCCGAGCAGATGGGGGAACTGTGACAACTAACGACCACAACCCGACCTCACCGCCCTGGCTGCAGAGTCAATCGGTGGACACGGCCGACGCCACGGAGTCGGAGAAATCCGCCGAGCAGTCGCCGGAGCAGACCGGTGACGTGGACGTGCCGACGGCCGAGGCGGAGACGCCGGACCAGCCGGAGCAGGATCCCGCGCAGCCCGAGTTCAGCGGCTCGACCGACCAGACCGTGTCGTACCCGCAGGCGTCGGCGCCGCAGCAGCCCTACGGTCCGCCCGAGGGTTTCCCGCCGCCCGGCCCGGCCGAGCAATACGGCGGCTACGCCCCGCCGAACCCGGGTCCGTTCGCGCCCACTGGCACGTATGAGCCATACCAGACCGGCGCGTTCCAGCCCGCCCCCGGACACAGCGGCAGCCATCAGATCGCCGAGGCGCCGAACCCCGGCTACGGCGAGTACCGGCAGGAGATCGGCCCCGACGGCCTGGTCCGCCGCGTGCCCGACCAGCAGGAAGCGCAGGCGCCCGAGCAGCAGGCCGCCCCGATCTACAGCTGGGCGCCGCCGCCACCGCCGGTGTCGCATCAGCCGCCGCCGGTCTACCAGCAGCAGCCCCCGCCGCCGCAGCCGATGGGCCAGCAGCCCGCGCCGAGCTGGCAGGGCGGGCCGCAGGGGGTACCGAATCCGCATCAGCCCGCGCAGCCGTTCCAGCCGCAGCACGTGCCCGCGCCGGGTCAGCCCGGTCATTCGGTCAACGACCTGAACCTGCTCAAGCGGGCAAGGCGGGCCCCGCGCAGCGGCTGGCGCCGGGCGGTGCACAAGGCCACCGGCGGCATGCTCAACCCGGGTGAGTCCGCGGCCGACGTGGTCTACCGCGACCTCGTCGACCGGGTGAATCAGCCGGTGCGCGGCGACTACCGGATCGCGATCCTCTCGCTCAAGGGCGGTGTCGGCAAGACCACCACCACGGTCGGTCTCGGGTCGACGTTCGCCTCGCTGCGCGGCGACCGGGTGATCGCGATCGACGCCAACCCCGACCTCGGTACGCTCGCGCACCGGGTGCCGCGCCAGACCCGCTCCACCGTGCGCAACCTGCTCGAGGACCAGCACATCAGCAGGTACTCGGATGTCCGCGCGCACACCTCGCAGGCGCCGAGCCGATTGGAAGTGCTTGCCAGCGAACAGGATCCGGCGGTTTCTGAGGCCTTCAGCGAGGCCGACTACCGCAAGGCGATCAGCATCCTGCAGTCGTTCTACAACATCATCCTGACCGACTGCGGCACCGGACTGATGCACTCGGCCATGGCGGGCGTGCTCGACATGGCGAGCTCGCTCGTGCTGGTCACCTCGCCCGCGATCGACGGCGCGCGCAGCGCATCGGCCACGCTCGACTGGCTCGATCACCACGGCTACGGCAAGCTCGTCGAACGAACCGTGGTGGTGGTCAACGCGTCTCGGCGCGGCGCCTCCACCGTCGACCTGGATCAGCTGCGCAAGCTCTTCCTCGACCGCACCCGCGCGGTGCAGGTGGTGCCCTTCGACGATCACCTTGCCGAGGGCGCGGAGATCGACCTGGAACTGGTGAGCAAGCCGACCCGGCGGGCCCTGCTGGAGCTGGCCGCGATGGTCGCCGACGACTTCGGCTACGTCGGCGCCCAGCAGTACCACCACCCCGGCCCGATGGGGCACTGAAAGCCTGAAAAACGTTGCGGCCCGGCACTTGTTCTGCCGGGCCGCAGTCGTTCGCACCGGGTCAGTACTTGCCGAACAGTACCGCCGAGTTGTGCCCGCCGAAGCCGTAGGAATTGTTCATCACGTACTGCACGTCGGTGTATCTGGTTGCGCCGCTGACGATGTCGAGATCGATCTCGGCATCCTGATGGTCCAGGTTGAGCGTCGGCGGTATCGCGCCGTCACGCAGGGTGAGCACCGAGATCGCCGCCTCCAGGGCACCCACCGCGCCGACCGAATGACCCAGCGCCGACTTGGGCGCGTAGATCGACGGATGGTTACCGATCGCCGCCGCAACCCCTTTGGCCTCGGCCACGTCGCCGAACGGCGTACCGGTGGCGTGCGCGTTGACGTGATCCACCTCGGCGCCGTCGACCCCCGCGGTCTCCAGCGCCCGGCGCATGGCACGCGCGTTGCCCCGGCCGTCCGGGTCCGGCGCCACCAGGTGGTAGCCGTCGGCGGTCAGGCCTGCGCCGAGCAGCCGGGCGATCGGCCGTGCGCCACGCGCCATGGCGTGTTCCTCCGCCTCCAGCACCAGCAACGCCGCCGACTCACCGAAGACGAACCCGTCCCGGTCCCGGTCGAACGGACGCGAGGCGCGCTCGGGTTCCTCGATCCGCGAACTCAACGCGCGCATGTTCGTGAACCCGGCCAGCGCAAGGGCATTGATGCGCCCCTCGACGCCGCCCGCGACGATCATGTCGGCCTCGCCGAGGACGATCGAGCGCCACGCGTGCACCAGCGCCTCACAGCCCGACGAGCAGGCCGAGACCGGAGTGACCACGCCGGCCCGCGCGCCGAGTTCGAGGCCGAGCACCGCGGCGGGCCCGTTCGGCATCGCCATCGGAATCGCGAACGGGGACACCTTGCGGTAGCCCTGATCACGCAGGACGTCGCTCGAGTCGACGATCACCTCGGCACCGCCGACACCGGTGCCGATCGAGACGCCGAGCCGGTCCTTGTCCACCTCGGGCGCGCCGAGCGTCGCCCAGATCCGTTTGCCCATGACGTAGGCCACCTGCTGGACGTAGGACATGCGCCGCTTCTTGACCCGATCCAGCTCGATCGTCGGGTCGACCTTGAACTTCGCCCCGATGTCGATCGGTAGCTTGCCGCTGTCGACCTCCGGATCTTCGAGCTTTCGCACCCCGCTCTCGCCCGCGAGGAGTCCCTTCCAGGTGGACTCGGCGTCGGCGCCGAGCGCGGAGGAAACCTCGACCGCGGTCACCACCACGCTGCGGAATCCGCCGTTGCGAGTGGAGAACTCGGTGATATCGCGCATTGCTGTCGCGTGTCCTTTCCGATAACCGAACCGCTGAGATGCCACGAGACCAGCGTCCGATCCGGTGGCGGGGCGGCCTCGACAGCAAGCCATCCGCCGCTGCCACGGGTCGGATAGCCTGTCCTGCAATCTATTTGGCCGAACGGCGGCGCGTCATGTGCGGAACACTCACACCGGGGCGCGGGAGTTGTGCGAAGTTACCAACGACGTGGGCAAGTTCTACCTTTAAGCTCGGCGCGCATCGGCGCGTACCAGTGCGTTCACCGAGCACGACCCGAGCGGCCACGAAAGCGCCTGTGCGAACTCGACAATTCGCACCGACCCTGCTCAGCGCAGCCGCAACAGCCCAGCGCAGCCGCAACAATTCAGCGCAGCCGCGGCGGCGCCGCGGAACCGGCTGTGACGGTGGCGACCGCGTCCCGGAACGCGGTGAGCACGGCCGCGATCGCCGGACGGTGCTCGGTCCGGCGGCGCGTGGCCAGTTCGTAGACGCGCGCGGCGCGCACGCCGGTGAGGCGCAGCACCGACAGGTCGGGGTGCGATACCGCGTAGCGCGGCATCAGCGCCACCGCGTACCCGGCCGCGACGACCGTCTCGATGAGATGGAATTCGTTGAGGCGCTGTGCTATTCGCGGCCGCACCCCGGTGACCGTGGCGATCGAGCGCAGCACGTCGTCGATCGGGAACCCGCCCTTGACGCTGAGCCAGGTCTCGTCCGCGAGCTCCGCCGGGGTGACCGAGGTGCGTCCGGCGAGCCGATGGGTCGGCGCGACAACGACATCGATGGGTTCGCGCATCAGCATGTGCACCGAGATGCGCGAGTCGGCGACGGGGACGGCGCGCTCGTCGCGATGGGTGAGCACCACGTCGTTGTCGGCGAGTAGCCGTGGCAGCTCGGCGGGCGGCAGGTCCCAGTCGGTGGCGACCACGTCGACGCCGCTGTCGCTCATCGCGGACAGCACCAGCGGCAGTAAAAGCGCTCCGCCCGAGGGGAATACAGCCACGCGCACCCGGCCGCGCGGGGAACCGCGATAGTGCGCCATCTCCGCGACGGCGCGATCCATCGCCGCGAGCACCTCGTCGGCGCGCACCACCAGCGCCTGCCCCGCGTCGGTGAGCCGGACGCGGCGGCCGTCGGGTTCGAGCAAGGCGACGCCCGCCTCCCTGGCCAGCACCTTGAGCTGCTGGGAGACCGCCGACGGCGTCATCGAGAGCGCGGTGGCGACGGCGGCGATGGTCCCCCGGTCGGCGAATTCGCACAGCACCCGCAACCGGTCCAGCGACATCGGCGGCCCGGACGGGTGCTCAACCATCGACGCCTCCGACGAGCAAGCGCCTGGCAATGATCATGAAGCAAAACTACATCAATGATCCGTATTTATTCGATTGTTCTGATGGTTCGCTGAACGCACGATGGACGACGTGACCGCTCGTGATCGACTGCTCGGCTTGACCGTCGTACTGCTCTGGGGACTGAACTTTCTCGCCATTCGGGTGGGACTCGATCACTTTCCGCCGTTCTTCTTCGCCGCGCTCCGGTTCGCGGTCATCGCGATTCCGGTCGTGCTGTTCGTGCCGCGCCCTCGGGTGCGACTGCGCTGGCTGCTGCTGTACGGCGCCGGCTTCGGCATCCTGCAGTTCGCCTTCCTGTTCACCGCGATGCGGGCGGGCATGCCGACCGGGCTCGCCTCGCTGGTGCTGCAATCCTCCGCGCCGTTCACGGTGCTGCTCGGCGCGTTGTTCCTGCGGGAACGGATCCGGCCGATCCAGATCGCGGGCATCCTGGTCGCGATGGCGGGCATGGGCGTGATCAGCTGGGATCGGCTCGAGCACGCGACCCTGCTGCCGGTGCTGCTGACCCTGGCGGGCGGCCTCGGGTGGGCCTTCGGCAATATCGGTGCGCGCCAGGCGACAGTCGAGTCGCCCGGCCTGAACACCCTGCACCTGACGCTGTGGCTGGCGGTGGTCCCGCCGCTGCCGCTGTTCGCGCTCTCGGCCGCCACCGAGGGGCCCGGCACCGGCCTGCGTGCGTTGACCGGCTCCTTCTCGACGGCCGGTTGGCCCGCCCTGGTGGCGCTGGGCTATATCGCGGTGCTCGCCACCGTCGTCGGCAGCGGCATGTGGACCTATCTGATGAGCCGCTACCCGGCGGGCGTCGTCGCGCCGCTGACCCTGCTGGTTCCCGTCGTCGGGATCGCCGCTGCCTGGGCGTTTCTCGACGAAACCCCCACCCCCCTGTCCCTGGTCGGTGGCGTGATCGTCATCGCGGGCGCGTTCGCCGCCACCTCCGGCAAGCGCACCGCGACCGCCACCGGCCAGGCCGCGTCCCCCGACGCGGCCACCGATCAATCTCGGCCGTCACTGATCAAGGCGTGACCCCCTCGAAACCCCTGCTCTCCATAGGGTTCGGATAATCGTCGACTCTGGTTCGCCTGCGCCTGCGCCGAAATCGCTATGCTCTCAGCCATTGTCCGAATCGAGCGTTCCTCGGGCGAGGCGCGGGGGCGGGTACGCCGGTTCGGGACCTGCCGCTTTACAGTAATGACAATATGTAATAAAGGTTCCGAGGCTAGGCACAGAGCGGCGCATGGCAGTAAATCGGTGGACCGTATCGCGCAGGAACGTACTTCGCGGCACGGTGACGGCAGGGGTGGCGACAGCGGGGGCACTGCTGACCGGCGCGCTCAGACCGGGGCCTGCCGCTGGTAGTCCGGGCGGCAGGCGGGTCGTGGTACTCGGCGGCGGCGTCGCGGGTTTGACCGCCGCGCACGAACTGATCGAACGTGGTTTCGAGGTCACGATTTTCGAAAGACGCGCCTGGGGCGGTAAGGCGCGCAGCGTGCCGGTCCCCGGCACCGCCTCCGGTTCTCGGCCGGAATTGCCCGGCGAGCACGGCTTTCGCTTCTTCCCCGGCTTCTATCAGCACGTGCCAGACACGATGCGCCGGATCCCGTTCGGCGACAACCCGAACGGTGTGTGGAACAACCTGGTCGCGGTCCCCGAGGCACGGTTCGCCCGCAGCGGTGGCGACGATTTCCGATTACCGCTCGGCTTCCGCGCGCGCGGCCCGTTCAGCCCGGACGCCTTCCGCGAGACCCTCGGCGCCGCGCTGGCGACCGCACTGAAGATGCCACCCGTCGAAGGCATGTACTTCGCCGATCGCCTGCTGGTTTTCAACAGCAGCTGCGATGCCCGTCGAGACCATCAGTGGGACAACACCTCCTGGCACGACTACGTCGGCAACCACGCGCGCTCGCACGAGTTCCGCGCGCTGCTCTCGCGCACGCTGACCAGCATCATGGTCGCCGCCAAGGAGAACGTCGCCAGCGTCCGCACCATCGGCAACATGGGCGAGCAGTTCCTCGGCAATCCGCTCGAGATCGGCAACGACGGCGGCATGGACCGGGTGCTGAACGGGCCGACCAATGCCGTCTGGATCGAGCCCTGGCTGGACCGATTGCGCACGCTGGGTGTGCGATTCGTGCTCGGGTCCGAGGTGCGCGAGCTGGAATTGCGCGACGGGCGGATCGCCGCGGCGCGCGTCGTCGACGCGAGCGGCACGCCGCACAGCGTCTCGGCGGACTACTTCGTCGTCGCCATGTCCGCGGAGCGGGCCCGCATGCTCTGGTCGCCCGAGGTGCTCGAGATCCGTCCCGAGCTGAGCGCGATGGACAACCTGGTCACCGACTGGATGAACGGCATCCAGTTCTATCTGCGCAGGCCTGCCGAGATCTCGCGCGGCCACACCGCCTATATCGACGCGCCGTGGGCACTGACCTCCATCACCCAGAATCAGCTGTGGACGCGCAAGCTCAGCGAGTTCGGCGACGGCACGGTGCAGGACTGCCTCTCGGTCGACATCTCCGACTGGAACACACCGGGCCCGCTCTTCGGCAAGCCCGCAAAGGAGTGCACGCACGAGGAGATCGTCCGCGAGGTCTGGGCGCAGCTGGCCGCACACCTCGACGATCGCGGCGAGGTGCTGCGCGAGGCCGACCTGCACTCGTGGTTCCTCGACCCCGGCATCACCTGGCAGCCGGACAAAGGCCGCAACGCCAACGCCGATCCGCTGCTGATCAACACCGCGGGTTCGTGGGCGCACCGGCCGGAACCGCACGGTGCACTCGAAAACCTGTTCCTGGCAGGCGATTACGTACGCACCAATGTCGATCTCGCGACCATGGAGGGCGCCAACGAGTCGGCGCGGGCCGCGGTGAACGCCCTGCTCGAGGTGTCGGGCTCGAACGCCGAACGCTGCCGGATGTACACCCTGTACCGCGCACCCGAGCTGGAACCGTTGCGCCGCATCGACGCCGACCGCTACGCGGCGGGCCAGCCGAATCTGTTCGACGTGCAGATCTGAGGGATCGATCTCGCTGGGGTCGAAGGGCATCGCCGCATCCGTGCGAGTGCTTGAATCAGGTGTGAGCGAAATCAGCGAACAGATCACCGACCCGGCCGAACTGCGGCGACTACTCGGCGAGGTCACGCCGCTCGCGGCGAACAAGGAGCGCGTCGCGCTGCACCCGAGGGACCGGGACTGGATCGCCGCGACGCCGTTTCTGGTGATGAGCACCAGTGACGCCGAGGGCACCTGCGACGCCTCACCGAAGGGCGACCCGGCGGGCTTCGTCAAGGTCCTCGACGACCGGACCCTCGCGATCCCGGAGCGGCCGGGCAATAGACGGGCCGACGGCTACCTGAACATCCTCACCAATCCGCATGTCGGGCTGCTGTTCATCATTCCGGGCAGGCCGCAGACCCTGCGGATCAACGGCCGTGCCAGGCTGGTGCGCGACGCACCGTACTTCGACGACATGGTGGTGCGCGGCCACCGCCCGATCCTGGCCGTCGAGGTCTCGATCGAGCAGATCTACTTCCACTGCGCCAAAGCGTTCCTGCGCAGCAATCTCTGGCAGCCCGAGCGGTGGTCCGACGACGGCCTGCCCAGCTGGCCCCGCCTCGTCAAAGAGGTGCAGAGCGAGGTCACCGCGACGATCGAGGAACTCGAACAGCACTACGCGCCCGCGAACTACAACGCCAAGCTCTACCAGGGCTGACGCCGCGGGTCGCCCCGGTTGGCGGCTGGCGCGGCCGCCGGGGCGGGCCGACATTAGACTCGCGGCGTGGCAGACATTTCGGTGCGCGGGCGAATCGCGCTGCGGGCCGCGGCGGCAGCGTCGTGGGCCTCGCAGAAGGCGGGACGCGGCAAGGGATCGATGATCGGCGGGCTCATCGCGCTGCAGATCGACAAGACGATCATGGACCAGCTCGGCCGTGGCAAGCGCACGGTGCTGATCACCGGCACCAACGGCAAGTCGACCACGACCAGGATGACCACGGCGGCGCTCGGCACGCTCGGCGCGGTGGCCACCCAGGCCGACGGCGCGAACATGGACGCGGGCATCGTCGCCGCGCTCAGCGTGCACCGCGGCGCGCCGCTGGCCGCGATCGAGGTGGACGAGCTGCATCTGCCGCACGTGACCGACTCGCTGAATCCGGCCGCGGTCGTGCTGCTCAACCTGAGCCGCGACCAGCTGGACCGGGTCGGCGAGATCAACATGATCGAGCGCAAGCTGCGCGCGGGCCTGGCCCGCCACCCTGCCACCGTGGTGATCGCGAACTGCGACGACGTGCTGGTGACCTCGATCGCCTACGACCACCCGAACGTGGTGTGGGTGGCCGCGGGCAGCGGCTGGTCGATGGATGCCACCAGCTGCCCGCGCAGCGGTGAGCCCATCGTCTGGGAAGACGCGCCCGCCGGCGCCAGGGGCGGCGAGGCGGGCAAGCACTGGCGCAGCACCGGCGCGGATTTCGCACGGCCAGAACCGGATTGGTGGCTCGAGGGCAACGACCTGGTCGGCCCCGACGGGGTGCGGCTGCCGCTCGAGCTGGCCCTGCCCGGCCGGGCCAATCGCGGCAACGCCGCGCAGGCGGTGGCCGCGGCGGTCGCGCTCGGCGCCGGCGCCGCCGACGCCGTCACCGCCACCGGCACGGTGCGCGAGATCGCGGGCCGCTACCGGACGGTGCAGGTCGGCGACCATGCCGCCCGACTGCTGCTGGCCAAGAATCCGGCGGGCTGGCAGGAGGCGCTCTCGATGATCGAACCGGCCGCGGCCGGGCTCGTCATCGCGGTGAACGGACAGGTGCCCGACGGCGAGGATCTGTCCTGGCTGTGGGATGTGCGGTTCGAACACTTCGAAGGGGTGCAGGTGGTCGCCTCGGGCGAGCGGGCCACCGACCTCGCGGTGCGCCTCACCTACGCGGGCGTCGAACACACCACGGTGTCGAATCCGGTGCGCGCCATCGCTTCCTGCCCCGCCGGGCACGTCGAGGTGCTGGCGAACTACACCGCGTTCCGTGATCTCAACCGCGACCTCGACGGACGGACGGCATGACCGAATCGACAGTACGGATCGGGCTGGTACTGCCCGACGTGATGGGCACCTACGGCGACGGCGGCAACGCGCTGGTGTTGCGCCAGCGGCTGCGGCTGCGCGGCTATGCCGCCGAGATCGTCGAGATCACCCTGGCCGACCCGGTGCCCGATTCGCTGGACATCTACACCCTCGGCGGCGCGGAGGATTCCGCGCAGCGCCTGGCCACCCGGCACCTGCAGCGCTACCCGGGCCTGCAGCAGGCCGCCGCGAAAGGCGCTCCGGTGCTTGCCATCTGCGCCGCGATCCAGGTGCTCGGCCAGTGGTACGAGACCTCGTCGGGCGAGCGCGTCGACGGCGTCGGCATGATCGATGTGACCACCGCACCGCAGTCCGAGCGCGCGATCGGCGAGGTCACCACGACACCGCTGCTGCCCGGCCTCACCGCGGCACTGACCGGATTCGAAAACCACCGTGGCGGTACGAAACTCGGCGGTGACGCGAGCGGGCTGGCCCGGGTCACCCGCGGCGTCGGCAACGGGGTCGGCGACGGCCTCGAGGGCGTGGTGCAGGGTTCGGTGCTCGGCACCTATATGCACGGCCCCGCGCTGGCCCGTAACCCGGAACTCGCGGATCTGCTGCTGATGCGGGCGCTCGGTGTCTCGGAACTGGCTCCGCTGGAGCTGCCCGAGGTCGAGCAGCTGCGCAGGGAGCGCCTGCGCGCCTGAGTTATGTTCACGGCGTTCCTAACTCTCCCCGCTGCGGGCGCACCCGGCTAGCCTCGACATTCGCCGTGCTCAGCGGCGAATCGTGAGGAGAGTGTCGTGCCCGAAATCGGCAGTCCGGGCAGGGCCCGATGACCGCGATCAGCACGCCGGAAACGCCGACGGCCCGAGCCGAGGCGCCCGACGCGCCGGTCCGTCGACCGCAGCGCTCCTTTCGGGTGGCCGGGCCAATGCTGGCCCGCCTCGCCGCACTCGCCCTGGTGCTCGGGCTCTGGGTGGCGATCACGGCGTCGGGGTTGGTCGACCCGCTGTATCTGCCCGCGCCGCGCGCGGTGTGGGACGCGTTCGTGCGGGCCAACTCCCGCCACCAGATCGCAGCGGGCGTCGACCGCACGGTAATCGGCGAACAGAACTACTACCTGTGGGAACACCTGCTCGCCAGCCTGCAGCGGATCGGCGCCGGCGTCGGCCTTGCGATCGTGACCGGGCCGCTGGTCGGCTTCGTGATGGGCATGCTCGCGCCGGTGCGCTTGATCACCGAGCCGATCCTCAACTTCCTGCGTTCCCTGCCGCCGCTCGGCTATATCGGCCTGCTGATCGTCTGGTTCGGCATCGGCGACGTGTCGAAGATCTGGCTGCTGTTCCTCGCGGCCTTCCCACCCATCGCGATCGCCACGCTCACCGGTGTCACCGGGGTCAAGCAGGACTATCGGAACGCCGCCCGCGCGCTGGGCGCCGGACGGGCACAGGTCATTTCGCGGGTGGTGCTGCCCGCGACGCTGCCCGAGGTGATCGGCGGCATCCGGATCGCCACCGCGTTCGCCTGGACTACCGTGGTCGCCGCCGAGCTGAACAACGGCATCCCCGGCATCGGCGGCCTCGCGTATATCGCAGGCACGCAATTGAATACGCCGCTGACAATCGCGTGCATCATCGTGATCGGCGCCGCCGCTCTCGTGCTCGACTCGGTCATCAAGTTCCTTGGTGCCAAAGCAGTTCCGTGGAAAGGCAAGGTATGAAATCCGCTGTGCGCCGTGCCGTTACGATCGGTCTGGCCCTCGCGGCCGTCCTCGCGGCGACGGCCGGGTGCGTCGAATCCGGGCGCGGCGACACCGGAGCCGCTGGCGCGCAGGCGAGTTGCCCGTTCCCGGTCGACCCCGGCGTCACCACCGAGGCCAGGATCGGCTACCAGGCGATTCCCAACGCCGACCTGCTCGTGAAGGACCGTGGGCTGCTCGCCGCCTGCCTGCCGAACGCGAAAGTCACCTGGAGCCAGTTCGCTTCGGGTGCCGACGTGGTGCAGGCGTTCGGCGCGGGCAGCCTCGATATCGGCACGCTCGGCTCGGCGCCCGCGACCAAGGCGCTGTCCGCGCCGCTCGACCTGCCGGTGCGGGTGCTGTGGATCCACGATGTCATCGGCAAGTCCGAGTCGCTGGTCGCCAGGGACGCGGCGGTCACCGACCTGGCCGGGTTGCGCGGCAAGCGCGTCGCGACGCCGTTCGGCAGCACCGCCCACTACAGCCTGCTCGCCGCGCTGGACCGGGCCGGGCTGGCCGCGGACGTGCAGCTGATCAACCTCAAACCCGACGCGATTCCCGGCGCGTGGACCGGCGGCCAGATCGATGCGGCGTGGGTGTGGGACCCGACCCTGTCGAAGCTGCTCGACTCCGGCGGGCACATCGTGACCTCCAGTGCCGAGACCGCGGCGGCGGGCGCACCCACCTTCGATCTGGCGGTGGCGAGCCGGAAATTCCTGGACGAGCACGCGCGCTTCGCGGCGGTCTGGGCGAAGCTCCAGGACTACGCCGTCCAACAGGTGCGGACCGCGCCCGAGGACGCGGCCGTGTCGATCGGCGCGCAGCTCGGTATCGATCCGAAGCTGGTCGGCCCGCAGTTGGCCGGATACACCTATCTCGGCGCGGCCGAGCAGGCCGACGCGAGGTATCTCGGCGGCGGCTTCGGCGCGGATCTGCGCAAGACGGCCGAATTCCTGCTGAGCCAGGGCGGCATCGACGCGGTCGGCGACGAAACCGCTTACCGCGCGGGCATTTACGTCGACGCGGCGAAGGCGGCCGGCTCGTGACGGTGCGCGCCGACACCGCGGCCCGCCACCGGGTCACCCTCGCCGGGGTGAGCAAGTCCTACCGCGGCGACGATGGCCCGACCCAGGTGCTCGCCCCGACCGACCTGACCCTGGACCCCGGCGAATTCGTCTGTGTTGTCGGACCTTCCGGCTGCGGCAAGTCCACGCTGCTGAACCTGCTCGCCGGCTTCCTCGAACCGACCGAGGGCCGCGTCCTGATCGGCGACCGTCCGGTCACCGGGCCCGCTCCCGACCGTGGCGTCGTCTTCCAGCAACCCAATCTCTACCCATGGCTCTCGGTACGGCAGAACGTCGAGTTCGGCCCGAAGGTCCGCGGCGTGCCACGGGCCGCCCGCGGCGCCGAGGCGCAGCGGATGCTCACCCTGGTCGGCCTCGACCACCTGGGTGGTCGCCGGCCCTACGAGCTGTCCGGCGGGCAACAGCAGCGCGCGCAGATCGCCCGGGTGTTGATCAACGATCCGCGGATCATCCTGATGGACGAGCCGTTCGGCGCGTTGGACGCGTTGACCAGGGAGAAGCTCCAGGGTGAGCTGCTGACGCTGTGGCGCGAGCGGCGCAAGACGGTCCTGTTCGTCACGCACAGCATCGATGAGGCACTCCTGCTCGGCACCCGGGTGCTGGTCATGGGCACCAGGCCGGGCCGGGTGATCTACGACGAGCCGACCTCGTTCAAGGCCGGGCTCGTCGAGCCGAGCTTCGCGGAACTGCGCGAGCGGCCCGGCTTCACCACGATGCGCGACGAGGTCTCGGCGCACATCTACGCCGCACACGAATAACGTTGCCGCAGAAGGGCTATGCCCCTGACCGAGCGCACAGTTCGTGGACCAGGCGCATCTTGTCGAGCACGCGCTCCGGGAGCACGAACGGGTAGAGGTCTGGGTGCCCCATCGAGCGGTTGACCATGTTGAGCGACCAGGCCAGCGGCAGCCACAGATCGATGATCTTGTCGAACCCCGAGCGGCCCACCTGCGGGCGGTCCAGGCTGGCGCCCGCGGGGGCGATCCCGAACGCCGCCGCGGTATCGAGGGTGTCGCGGATGTGCAGGTAGTGCGCGAAGGTCTCGGCCCAGTCCTCGGCGGGGTGCATGGTGGCATAGGAGGAGACGTAGTCGGACTCCCAATTGGGCGGCGCGCCTTCGGCATAGTGCCGGTCCAACGCCGCCTGGTAGTCGGCGTCGGGATCGCCGAACAGGTCACCGAAGCGCCGACGTGCCTCGTCGTCGTCGACCAGAACCATGAAGTAGTAGTGGCCGATCTCGTGCCGGAAGTGCCCGAGCAGCGTGCGATACGGCTCGTCCATCTCGATGCGTAGCTGTTCGCGGTGCGGGTCGTTGGCCTCGGCCAGATCCAGCGTGATCACGCCGTCCTGGTGGCCGGTGATCACCTGTTTGTGCACGCTGGAGAGCAGGTCGAAGGCCAGCCCGCGGGCCGAATCCTGGTCGCGGCCGACGATCGGCAGGCCGAGCTCGGTCAGTTCGACGATCAACCTGCGCTTGGCCGCCTCGGCCTCGGCGAACGCGGCCAGCCCCGCGGCGTCGAGATCATTCGGACGGGTGCGGGTCAGCTGGCACGACGCGCAGAGCACGGGCTGTCCGTTGCCGTTCGCCGCGCCGTCGACCGCCGCCTCGGCAGGCACCTCGACCAGCCAATTGCACTGCGCCACATGCAGGTTGTCGCACAGCCGGAACCGGCTCGCGTCGACCACACCGGCGGCCGCGTCCACCGTCGCCTCGCCCGGCGGATCGCCGATCACCACCAGGCTGAGCGTGTCGAGGCTGAAACCCAGTGGGCTGGAACACGACAGGCACACCGAGTTCTCGAAGGCCAGCTGCTGGCCGCAATGGGGACAGGCGAAATCACGCACGCTGGCTCACACCTCCACCGGAGAGACGTCGACCGAGACGGTAATTGTGCTCTCTTTGGCGTCGGTATAAATGATGCCACGCAGCGGCGGCACATCGGCGTAATCGCGCCCCCAAGCCACCGTGACATAGCGTTCGTCCCCGAATTGGTCGTTGGTCGGGTCGAAGTCGATCCACCGACCGGTTCGATCGTGGGCGTCGGCGCTCGGCACCCACACGGCGGCCCAGGCGTGGGTGGCGTCGGCGCCGACCATGCGCTCCTTGCCGGGCGGCGGGTCGGTGGCCAGGTAGCCCGAGACGTAGCGGGCGGCCAAGCCGTGCGAGCGCAGACAGGCCACACCTACACGGGCGAAGTCCTGGCAGACGCCCGTTCGGGCCGCGAACACGTCGGCGACCTTGGTGGAGACCGTGGTCGAACCCGACTTGTACGCGAAGTCCGCGTGAATGCGGCTGTTCAACTCGGCCACCGCCGCGAGCAGCGGGCGACCGGGGGTCAGCGATTCGGCCGCGTACGCCGTGACCTCCGGGGTGATCTCGGGCGGCCGCAGGTCGAGGGTGAACTCCACGGCCAGCGGTCCCGTCGCCGCGGTCGGCCGCGCGCTTTCCCACGGCATGCTCGCCGTGCCCGCCGCGGTGTCGCCCGGCGGGTCGACCTCGACCAGCGATTCGCCGGTCACCACCAGAGTCCGATGTTCGGCCGTGACATGGAAATACGACGTGGTGTTGCCGTACACGTCCGAGCCGATGGACTGGTCCGAGGGCACCGGATCGATCGACACCTCGTGCGAAAGCAGCCGTTGCCCAGGGAATTCCCGCGGCGTCAGATAGGCGCGGCCGTAGGAACTGGTGACCTCGTCGGAGTAGCGGTAGGTGGTGCGATGGGCGACGCGATACCGGCGGGCCGCACCGTTGCGCTCGGCCGGGTCGAGCGTGCGTTCGCTCATCCGACCACCCGCGTGCTACCCCACAGCGGCTGGAAGCCGACGGGCAGCGACAGCTTCGCGGTTTCGAATGATTCGGCCAGCTTGCGCAGGCGCAGATGCACGCCGTCGAGCAGTTCGGCAAGCTCGGTGCGCCTGCCCTCGTCGTCGGTGACCTCCAGATCGTCCGGATCGACCCGGCGCAGCATGCGCTGTGCGTCGGCGAGCAGCCGCTGCGGCCGCGACGATCCCGAGGCGCCGGGCAGCGACCGCAGGTCCGCGTCGAGCCGGTCCAGCTGATAGGCCAGCGACCGCGGATTGCTGGTGTCGAAGAGCAGCAGCCCGGCGACGGCCGCGATGCGGACCGAATCACGGTGCCGCCGTCGGTAACTCACCTGCGATTCGGCGGCGCGCAGCACCGACTCGGTGACCACCCGCTCGGCCTCCTCCGGATAGGTCCCGGTCAGCGCCGCCGACATCAACGCGGTCAGCGCGAGTCCGCGCTCGATCCGTTTGCCGATATCCATGACGTACCAACCGGAGTCGCGCACCAGCGACTCGGCGCCGATCCCGGACAGCGAGAGCAGCCCGGCCAGCGTGAGCGAATGCACCGCCGACAGCGCGGATTCGCGGTCCTCGCCGAAGGCGCGGTACTCGGCCATCGCCCGGTCCACCGCACTGAGGATCATCCAGGTATCGTTGGAGAGCTGGTCGCGCACGGCCCGCGCGGCGTTCGCATAGCGGTCGACGGCAAAGGCCAACGAGCCGGGCAGTTCTCGGTCGATGGTCAACGCCACCAGGTAGTCGTGTCCCTCCCGCGACGCGCCTGCCACGGCATGCCGCACCGGCATGCCGACCGGGTCCCCGGAGTCCGAAGCCCCCGCCTCGGCCGCCGCCCGCGCCGTGCGCACCTCCGTCGCGCCGCTGAGCTTATCGGAATCCGCTTGGGAAGCAACGTGATCCGTGGCGTCGGGCGCACCGTGGGACTGCGACTGCCCGGAGCCGCGCTGCGCGGCCGCCATCGCTCCCGGCTGGGCGCGCATGGTCTGACTCTGGCTACCCACCGAACTCGATTGCGTAACACCGTGTTCGGCGTCCGTATCGGAGTCGGGCGCCTGCTGCGGGTCGTCGTCCGGTGCCGGGCCGGACAACACCGCTGCAGGCGCGACGGTCGCCGTCGCCCGCGCCAGCGCGGCCATCAGGACCGGCACCGCCTCCGCACCCTCCAACCAGGGTCGGTAGCGGAAGTCCTGGTAGCGCTCGTGCGTGGCCATCAGCAGCCGTGCCGCGGACTCGGCGCGCTCGCTGTAACGCCCCATCCAGAACAGGTCGTTGAGCACGCGCGGCGAGCTGATCGCCGCCACGATCGGCAGCCGCCGCGCGACCCGCTCCTCGTGCGGGGCCTCGGTGCCGACCGCGGGCACCGGCGCCTGCGCGGCCCGCACCCAGATGTCCTTCGCGGCAACCTTGATCACCACGCGATCGGGCACAGTGCGCTGATGCAGCTGGCCGAGGCCACCCGCCATCGCCGTGTAACCGCCGCGGTGGGCCATCGAGAACAACCGCATGCCGACCGGCGCGGGGGTCAGTCCGCCGTAGCCCTCCACCGCGGGCGCGACCGAGAACTGCGCGGGCTCTTGACCGACCCACTGCCAGCCGGTGGCCTCGATCCGCGCGCGCAGGTCGGCGCGCTGCCGGATCGACAGCGCGGGCCCGATGATCGTCGAGCCGTCCTCGGCGGAGCGAATGATCAAGCGGTGCAAGTTGTTCGTCAGATGGGCGCGTTCCTTGTCGTCGCCGCCCCAGTAGCTCGGCGCGCTCTCCAGCAGCAGATCCTCCCCGAGCAGCGCCCTGGACAGCCGCGGCAGGAAGCCGGTCAGCGCCGGGTTCTCCAGCAGACCGCTGCCCAGGGTGTTCACCACGGTCACCGCGCCCCTGCGCAATACCTCGACCAAGCCCACCACGCCCAGCCGCGAGTCCGGGCGCAGGTCGAGCGGATCGGAGAACTCGGCGTCCACGCGCCGCAGCACCACGTCGACCCGGCGCAATGTGCCGAGCGAGCGCATCCACAGCGCACCGTCGCGCACCACCAGATCCGCGCTCTCCACCAGTGGAAAGCCCAGCATGGACGCGAGATTGGCTTGGTCGTAAGCGGTTTCGGAATGCACACCGGGACTCAGCACGACGACCACGGGGTCGTCGGCCTCGCCCTCCGGCGCGGATTCGATCAGCATCAGTCGCATCGCCCTGGCGAACGGGGTGAGCGGTCGGGGATTGGAATGCTCGAAGGCCTCCGGGATCGCCGTCGACACCACGCGGCGATCGGCGAGCGCATAGCCCGCGCCGGAGGGCGCCTGCGCCCAATCGGCGGTGACCCGGAACCGGCCGTCGCTCCACCGGCTGATGTCGCAGGCGTGCAGGAACAGCTGATGCCGTCCCGGCACCGTGATGCCATGGGCGGCACGGACATAACCGCCGTAGCCGAAGACCACCTCGGGCGGCAGCAGGCCGTTGGTGAGCATCCGGCGCGGGCCGTAGACGTCGGTGAGCACCTCGTCGAGCAGCCGCGAGCGCTGCACCAGGCCCGCTTCGAGCCGGGACCAGTCCTCGGCGGAGACGAGCAGCGGGATCGGATCCAATCGCCACGGCGTGGTCACCGCCTGCTCGCCCGAACCGGTGACCTCGGTGTAGGTGATGCCGTCGTCCTCGATCAGCCTGCGCACCCGGCTGTCCAGCCTGCCGAGGCCGGTGGTACCGAGCTCGACGAAGTCCGCGGACAGCTCCGACCACATGCGGCGCACCCGGCCGCCACCGTCGACCAGCTCGTCGTAATAGCCCTCGGTGGGTCTGCCGCATTCGTCGTACGGCGCGATCTGCCCGCCGCCGGTGCGGTAGCGCTCGAATTGCTCGGCCACCTGCTCGCGCACGCCGGGCGCGACGCTGCTCGCCCGCCGCCCGTCCCGCGACGACGATTCGGCTTCGCGCATTGTCACCGCGCCGACCTCGCTTCCCCTGCCAGACGTGCCTACCGGTCGCCGACCAAGCCCCAGACGGTCCGCGCACGGCGCAGGTCGAGCAGGCCCGCCACGCCGCTGTCCATGGTCTGTGCTGCCATTTTCGCACGTAGTTCCCCGGGGTCCACGCGTGCGGTGGTGTGCCCGGCCGCCTCGAAGCGCCGATTGCGGCGCGATTGCGCGGCCACCGCGTTCACCGGGGGCTCGTCGTAGGCCATGCCGCCGGGGTGCGCCACGTGGTAGGTGCAGCCGCCATGCGACAACCCGGTCTCGGCATCGATGAGGTCGAAAACCAGCGGCACGTCGACGGTGAGCGAGGGATGCAGCGCGTTCGGCGGCTGCCATGCCCGATACCGCACCCCCGCCACCTGCACACCGGCCTTCTCGGTGGCCAGCAGCGGCAGCGGCATGCCGTTGCAGGTCACCACGAAGCGGCCGCGATCGGCGCCGACCACCCGCACCTGCAGCCGCTCCACCGACGAGTCGACATAGCGCGCGGTGCCCGCGGCCGTGGTCTGCTCGCCGAGGGTGTGCCACGGCTCGATGGCGCCGCGCAGTTCCAGTTCGATATCGCCGAGCACGACCGTGCCGATTCGCGGGAAACGGAACTCGGCGAACGGATCCAGCCAGCTGAGGTCGAAATCGATGCCGTACGCCCGCAGGTCGGCGGCGACCTCGGCGATATCGGCGAGCACGAAATGCGGCAGCAGATACCGGCCGTGCAGATTCGCGCCGTGCCGAATGAGCGGGGCGCGCAACGGCTCGGACCAGAAGCGGGCGACCAGCCCGCGCACCAGCAGCGACTGCACCATCGCCATCTGATAGTGCGGCGGCATCTCGAAGCCGCGCAGCTCCACCAAACCCAGCCTGCCCCTTGCCGTTTCGGGACTGTAGAGCTTGTCGATGCAGAACTCGGCGCGGTGGGTGTTGCCGGTGAGATCGGTGAGCAGGTGTCGCAGCGCGCGATCGACGTGCCACGGCGCGTGGAATCGCGCGCCGGGCGGGGTGAGCCGCGCGATCTCGGCGAACGCGATCTCCAGCTCGTACAGCGCCTCCGCACGGCCTTCGTCCACCCGGGGCGCCTGCGAGGTCGGCCCGACGAACCGCCCGGCGAACAGATACGACAGCGCGGGATGCCGCTGCCAATAGGTGAGCATCGACACCAGCAGATCCGGCCTGCGCAGCAGCGGCGAGCGCGCGGGCGTCGTGCCGCCCAGCGTGATGTGGTTACCGCCGCCGGTGCCGCCGTGCGTGCCGTCCACGTCGAACGACTCGGTGCTCAGCCGGGCCAGGCGCGCTTGCTCGTACAGCGTCGACAACAGCTCGGACTGTTCGGCGAACGAGACCGTCGGCTGCACGTTGACCTCGATCACGCCCGGATCGGGTGTCACCGAGAAGGTCCGCAGCCGGGAGTCGGTGGGCGGCGGGTATCCCTCGAGCACCACCGGGCGGTCGAGCTCGGTCACCGCGGTTTCGACCCGCCGGATCAGGTCGACGAAATCGTCGAATTGTTCGGTGGGCGGCAGGAATACGTGCAGCCGTCCGTCGCGCACCTCGCCGACCAGCGCGGTGGTCGGTTCCCAGTCGGCGGACCGCACCTGCGCGGGCGGCTCGGGCGGCGCAGGCGCACGCGGACCGACGAACAGCGGATCGGCGTCGGGTCGCGGGTGCGGCGGATGCCAGGACACCGCGTCCAGTGGCAGGCGCAGACCGGCCGGAGAATCGCCTTCCGTCAACACGATTCGACCGGCGGGCTGGTCCGCGCGCACGCCGCGGCGCAACCGCCAGTCGGCACTTGCCCAGCCCGCGCCGTCCGCGCGGCGATACAGCGACAGCACGTACGCGGCGGGCTCGGTGACCTCGGCGTCGAGCCGCGCCAGCAGTTGCGCCCTGGCCTGCGGCGAGTCCGCGCCGGGGTCGATATCCTCCTGCTCGTCCGCCGGAACCCCTTGCGGCGCACGCATTTTCTTGGCGAGCCGCAGCAGCGGATCCTCGTACGCGGGCCGCACCTGAGTCTCCGGCAACCCAAGACCGGCCGCGATGTGCGCGACGAGCGCACGCGCAGCGTCGGCGGGCGCAGGCCCGTGCGCACGCGCACGCAATCCGGCCTGCGCGTTGGCAGGCTGCACCTCCGACACCTGAGCACCGGAGGTAACGTCCGTGCCAGGCTCGACCGACGACGCGGCTACGTCGGCTCGCCCCGCCACACCGACCGTCGCCCGGCTCGCGCCGTTCTCCGAAACATGGTCGGTCACAGCGTCGTTCGCCAAGGCGACGGCGCCTGTCCCGGAGGCCGGGGCGCCGCCGGGGGCCGGTGGGTCCGGCTGCGGCCAGGCGGTGGACAGGGGCGTCCACGGGTCGGCTAGCAGGTCGTGGCGGGTCCACAGCGGTGTCCCGTCCGCGCGCCACGCCACCGCGATCTCCCAGCGCGGCAACGGTTCTCCCGGGTACCACTTGCCCTGCCGGTACTGGGTGAGTCCGGTCGGCGCGTAGATCCGCCGCAGTCGCTCGGCGAGATCCACCGCGCGCTCGCGCTTGTGCGCGCCGTCGGCCTCGGTGGTCCATTCGGGCGCGGTCTGGTCGTCGATGGAGACGAAGGTGGGTTCGCCGCCGACGGTCAGCCCCACGTCGTCGGCGGCCATCCGCGCGTCCAGCGCGGCACCGGAGGCCGCGATCCGCGCCCACTGGGATGCGGTGTAGGGCAACGTGACCCGCGGATCCTCGTGGATGCGCCGGACGGTGTTGCTGAAGTCCATGGTGGCGCCGGTCGGCCCGGTCGCCCCGGTGATGGGTGCGGAGGAGACCGGGTGCGGCGTCGCGGCGAGCGGGATGTGTCCCTCCCCCGCGAACAGGCCGGAGGTCGGGTCGAGCCCGACCCAGCCGGCACCGGGCAGATACACCTCGGTCCAGGCGTGCAAGTCGGTGAAGTCGGCCTGCGGGCCCGACGGTCCGTCCAGCGACGGCACGTCCTGGGCGAGCTGCACCAGATAGCCGGACACGAACCGCGCGGCGAGCCCCAGCTCGCGCAGGATCGAGACCAGCAGCCAGGCCGAATCGCGACACGAGCCGAGCGCGGCCCGCAGCGTGTGATCGGGGGTCTGCACGCCCGGCTCCATCCGCACGGTGTAGCCGACGTCGTGCCGTAAGGCCTGGTTGACGGTGACCAAGAAGTCGATGGTGCGCGGCCGCGCGGTGCCGGCGTGCGCCCGCACCCAGTCGCGCACCCCGGCACCGGGGCCAGAGCCCGGCCCCGCCTCGTCCACCGGCCGCAGATACGGCTCCAGGTCGGCGAGCAGATCCGCGCCGTAGCGGAACGGGAAATGCTCGGCGTACTCCTCGATGAAGAAGTCGAACGGGTTGATCGCCTCGAGGTCCGCGATCAGCCCGACGGTCACCGACAGTTCCCGGGCGGGCTCCGGAAAGACCAGCCGCGCAAGGAAATTGCCGAAGGCGTCCTGCTGCCAATTACAGAAATGCGCGGCCGGGGTCACCCGCATCGAGTAGGCTTCGACCTTGGTGCGGGAGTGCGGAGCCGGACGCAGGCGCACGACGTGCGGATGCACCTCGACCAGCCGGTCGAAGGTGTAGACGGTCCGGTGTTCGAGCGACACCTTGATGCCCATGCAGCAAGTTCACCACACCTGAGCACGGCATGGACGTGGAGTTTCCCGAGAGTCGCCGCACCGAGGCCACCACGCGACACACGGCGCCGGCCTCCCCCGGCCCGACCCGCAGGAGTGCTACACACGAAATGACGGACCGATCTCAGCCCTTCGTCCCCGCTGCGAGGTAATCATGCGCGAGCTGGACTGTTCATGCTGCGAATCCGCGATCGACCACTGTCACGGCACCCTGGTCGTCCATGCCACCCGGCGCACCGAATGCACCAAGGACGGCTGCGTCGATCTCGACTACGCCCGGCACACCTTCGTCGTCGATTGCGGCGACGTGGCGGGCGGGTGCCCCTGCGCGGAGCCCGACGTAGCCCGTCGCCGGGCCTGACCAGACCCGTACCCTATTCGGGTGAGCTATGACCACGTCTTGTTGCCGTCCGGTGTCGCGTCATCGATCCCCGAGGTCGACGCTTACCTGAGCACCCAGCAGGGGGTGCACGAGTCGGAGGTGGTCGCGCAGATCGCGACCGAGCTGAACAAACGCAACGACGAGCTGCCCGCCGACGACAACTTCCTCAGCAACGCCCCGGTGGGCGGCGCCGCGACCGGCGCGGCTCTGCAGGTCAGCTGCCCCTACGACGCGATCGGCTTCGTGCGGCAGTTGCTCTTCTCGGTCGCGACCCCGCTCGACTACGCGGTCTACGACCCGCAGCTGGCGTGGCTGATCGACCCGGCCGGGCACGTGCCTGCCACGGTCACCCACGGCGGCGCGGGCGAATTCCCCTATTTGACGAAACCCCTGGCCGACCAATGGGTTTCCGAGCTGGCACCGCCGAACCCCTACCTGGTGGTGGAGCGCGACGACCAGGTCTACATGCAGACCTACCGAGAGAAGACCGGCGCGTTCACCCTCGAATATCGAGACGGCTCGCCCGAGAAGCACTTCGGCACCACGGTGCTCGACGCCGCCACCGTCTCCGCCCTGATCTGGGACTGGGCCACCGGCAATCGGGACCGGTTGCAGACCCTGCCCTGGTCGCGCGTGGAACTCTGATTACTGGTTCTGCACCGCGAGACGCCCCGCCAGCGCGATGAACGACGCGCCGAACACCCGGCGCATCCAGGTGATCACCACCGGGCGGGTGATGACGTGGGCACGCAGCGCGGCCGCGCAGACACCGTAGATCGCGAACACCACGAACGTGGCGAGCATGAAGATGCCGCTCAATTCGAGCATGCGCGCCAACGCGTTCGGTGAGCCGCTTGGCACGAACTGCGGCAGGAACGCGAAGGAGAAGATGGTCAGCTTCGGATTGAGGATGTTGAGCAGCACCGCCGACACGATCACCTTGCGCGCCGACTGCGCCTGCGGCTCGTGCTCCTCGGGGACGGCCAGCGCGCCCTTGTCCCGGAACGTGCTCCACGCCATGTAGACCAGGTACGCGACACCCAGGTACTTCAACGTCTGGAAGGCCATGGCGCTCGCGTTGAGCAGCGCGGCCAGGCCGGTGATCGCGGCGAGCATGTGCGGGACCGTGCCCAGCGTGCAGCCGAAGGCCGCGACCACGCCGGCCCGCGCGCCCCGGGACAGACCGGCGGCCAGCGTGAACAAGGCGCCGGTGCCCGGGGTGACCACGATGACGAGCGTGGTCAGCAGGAATTCGATGCTCATTTCCGACACAGTAACCCGCGGCGAACCGAGCGCAACCCCCGGTGATTCGGGGCTGGACCGGCAGGTCGCGGGCTGAATCACCCGTCGAATCTAGAGCGCGCGGCGTCCCGACAGGGCGCGCCCGAGGGTCAGCTCGTCCGCGAACTCCAGGTCACCGCCCATCGGCAGGCCGGAGGCCAGCCTGGTCACGCTGAGCCCGGGGAAGTCGCGCAGCATGCGCACCAGATAGGTGGCCGTCGCCTCGCCCTCGGTGTTCGGGTCGGTCGCGATGATCACCTCGCTGACGTCGACGCCGTCCTGCTGATTGCCGATGCGCGCCAACAGTTCCCGGATGCGCAGCTGATCCGGGCCGATCCCGCTGAGCGGGTCGAGCGCGCCGCCGAGCACGTGGTAGCGGCCGCGGAACTCGCGCGTGCGCTCGATGGCCTGCACGTCCTTCGGCTCCTCGACCACGCAGATCATGGTGCGGTCGCGGCGCGGGTCGGCGCAGATGCGGCACAGCTCGCCGTCGGAGACCGTGCCGCAGGACACGCAGAACTGCACGCCGTCGCGCACCTTCTGCAGGGCGGCCTGTAGCCGGTCGATCTCCGGCGGCTCCACCTGCAACAGATGAAAAGCGATGCGCTGCGCGCTCTTCGGACCGACACCGGGCAGCTTGCCCAGCTCATCGATCAGATCCTGAACCGGACCCTCGTACAACGGCTACGTCCTCTTCGCCTCTACGGCACTGGTAGTGGTGGTCAGAAGTTCGGCAACCCTGGCATACCGCCGCCGGCGAGGGGGCCGAGGCGTTCGGCGGCGAGCTGCTGTGCCGTGGCCATCGCGCTGTTCACCGCGCCGATCACCAGGTCCTGCAGGGTGTCCACGTCCTCCGGGTCCACCGCCTTGGGATCGATGGTGAGCGAGACGATCTCACCGGTCGCCTTGACGGTCACCTTGACCAGCCCGTTGCCCGCCTGACCTTCCACTTCGGCCTCGGCGAGCTCGGCCTGGGCCTGCATCACCGCCTGCTGCATCTGTTGCGCCTGGGCGAGTAGCTGCTGCATGTCGAACTGACCACCGGGCTGCACGGCATGTCCTCTCTGAAGAAAGTGTCATTGATCAGCCTAGTGCCTGGACGCGGCACCGCCCCTGTGGGCGGCGCCGACCGGGGCGCATGACTGGTAACAGGTTGGGTAGTTCCACCTTCACCCGATCAAGATCTACCTAATATCGAAGGTAGGTCGGGAGACCGGTGCGGCAGTTCTGGAGAAAGCTATGCACGCTATCCGAGCACGCCTGCTGAGCACGCTCGTGCTCTCGCTGGGCGTTCCCGCCATTTTCCTCGGCGTCTGTGCTCCGGCAGCCGGCGCCGATCCCGGTGTCACCGCGGCGGCCGCCGACTACGGCGGCGGCTGTGTGCTCGATCCGGGCAACCGGGCCGCCACCATCGACGCGCTGCGCCTGCGCTGCGGCCCCGAGCAGCAAGACGCGATCTTCCGGGACGCGCCGCGCGGTGCGGCGCCGATGGGCGTGAAAGACGGCTGGGTGACCAGACCGCCGTCCATCCAAGGCATTTCGTCGGCGTTCTGGATCGGCAAGATCTTCTACACCGGCCCCGACGGCGGCACCCTGACCAACCGGGTCACCGGTGCAGGCTACGAAGCCTGGCCCGCCTACGTCTACTCCGCCCCCGCCCTGCTCGACGGCAACCCCACCTGGGCCCTGGACTACGCCCCCTCCCCAACCCCTCAGGTCTACGACGAGATCCGCGAGGTCACCCCCGGCGTCTGGTTCGGCTACTCCTGGTGGCGCGGCGGCCTGCAAACCACCCTGCTCCTCACCTTCGTCCTCACCTGACCAACGCGCGCGAACTTTGCAACGAGAGTCAGCGCTCGATCTCCCCGGTTGCCAATCTGTTGCCATTAGTGCACTATGACCTCATATATTGCTTACTGCACAGCGTGCATTAGCTGTGCATTCCGGGGGGTTCTGGCATGGCATTGAGGCGCGAACAGGGAAAATCAGCCAGACCGGCGCAGCCGTCCACGCTCATCAGCACATATTCGCCACCTATTAGCTATCGCATCTTCGACGCCCTCGCCGTCGCTCTAGCGGCTTCGGGAAAGCTAGTCCTTACCCCTGGAGGAGATTGGCATCGTCTGCACCACATGGTCCGAATACGTGAATTTTTTTCGCCAGCACAGCGAAACGCAGCCGAACCCAGGCGCTACCGCAGCCGATATCGATGCAGCTGAGGAAAGATTGGGATTCCACCTTCCCAAGCAGTACGTTGAACTGCTCCACGCCGTGAACGGATGGGAGCTATTCAACAAAAGTGAAACACTGTTCGGAACCGAAGTGATCGGGACCAATGATGAGCATTGGCTGTCCGCGCGGCACGAACTCGAAGAGTCCATAGGCATGTTCGGAGACAAGAGTATGAGCGACCCCGATCGCTACGATATCAAGCCATCCGCATCAACGGAATATCCGCTACGCAATCACATGATTCCCCTGTTCAATTCACCGTACTCATACAACATCGTCGCAGCGGGCGGGTATGCAAACGGCGAGAGCCCCGTGCTGACGATCTTTCAATACATGTCCGGAAATACCAGGACATACGTCGATCTGCATGAGTTCCTCGATCGCGAAGTGGCGATGCTGACATGAGCGCCGAGGCTGCGGGGTCGGCACCGACCCCTCGGAATGGTAGAAAACGGAATCGGGCAGTCTTCTGGATCGGAGCAGTCTCGACCGCCGTCATACTGTTGATCGTTTGCTTGACGACCATACGACTCACGCACCGTAGCACCAATGATGCCGAGCAATTCCCTCAGCAAGAGGTCTCGACAGCTGATGACGATTTCGCAACCAAGGCGCAATCAGTGATTGTCGCCCTACTCGATGCGTACGAAAGGGGCGACCAGTCGGACGTGCTGAATTTCAGTTGCGATGGCCTGCATGATGAATTCGCTCAGCAGTCTCCCCGAGAGTTCGCTGAACAAGCGAAGAACGATGTCGACAGGCGAGGACTCGCGCTGTTCTGGGGAACTGAAACAACTGATCTCACCGATCGCGGCGTAACGCTGGTTGCCTACATTCGATACCTCGGGGACGACAAAGATCCCGACAAAAAAGGTCGACCCGTACTCTTTGGCTTGAAGAATACAGATCGCTGGCGTGTGTGTGCGATACGTCCCTTGAACCAATAATGCGAACGCTCAACCCTCAGGGCTACGGCGTTCTCGTCTGACCGCAGCTGACCTGTGGTGACAGCACACAAGCGACACGCCGATCCGAATGTGAGCGGGCACAGGCACTTTCAGATATCGATGAGGGTTCCTACACCAGAATCGTTCCCGGAGTGCCCGCGCCCGCCGGCACAGTATCGCCGACATCCCTGATCCCCGACACCCTAGACCGGCATGTCACCGAAACCCCCTTGCCCGCAGCGACCTTAGACAGCGGATTGCTGAACGTTCTTCGGACAGTCCCCGATCCCCGCGATCCTCGCGGCCTGCGCTACCCGATGGCCATGCTGCCGGCCATGGCGATCCTGGCCACCGCCGCCGGTATGCGCGGCTTCACCGGCTACGCCAGCTGGGCCCGCAACGCCTCACCGGAAGTCCTGGCCGCGCTCGGCCTCGCCAAGCGATACCGGCCCAGGGACAAGACATTCCGGCGTGGGTTCGCCCTGCTCGACCCCGCCGACCTCGACCGGTGCCTGGGCGCCTACTTCACTGTCGCCGCGCTCGCTACCGCCGCAACCTCGTTGGTCGCGGTCGCGGTCGCCGTCGACGGGAAGACGCTACGACTGGCCAAACGCATGGGCGCGGCCGCAGTCCGCTTGGTTGCCCCACGACGACTTCTCCGCGGTCCGCACCGGCGGCACGCCGCAGGTCATGGCAGCCATTCGTAACACCGCCCTGAACCTCCATCGGCTCGATGACGCGGTCGATATCGCCGAAGCGTGTCGCGAGACCGCGTTCGACCCGATGCGGGGCCTGCACCCGTTGACCCCGGAAAACCGCTGGTCACTGACCGCCTAACGAGAATGCCGCAGCCCTGGCTCAACCCTGGTGGGGGTTCTGGGGCCCAACTTATCCGCGAGAGACAGACGACCACGCGATCAGCGCACGAGCTACGAAGCCCGCAGCTGGGTCCGGTATTGGATCAGCGCTGTCCTAACGAGCACTGACCAGCCACAACACGCCTTGGCAGCTGAATGTGTTGACATTACAGTTACGGGAGGGTGTTCGCTGGGGACATGACAGCGACCGTGTCGATCGGGGAGTTCGCCCGGCTGACGTACCTGACCGTGAAGACGCTGCGGTACTACCACGACATCGAGTTGTTGGCGCCGGTCTCGATCGACGCAGGCTCCGGGTATCGGCGCTATTCGATCGAGCAGGTGCCGCAGGCTCATCTGATTCGCAGGCTACGCCAGCTCGATATGCCGTTGCCCGAGATCAAGGCGGTGCTCGACGCCGTCGACGAGGACACCCGCAACGCCGCGCTGCGCGCGCATCTCGAGCGGATGGAAGCCGAACTGGCCCGGACTCGGGACGTGGTGGCGTCGCTGCGCGCGCTGCTGACGCCCACCGCTGCGCCGGCGGTCGAATACCGAGCGATACCCGCGTTCCCGGCGCTCGCGGTCGCCGAGGTGGTCACCAGGGCGGGGATCGGCCCGTGGTGCGAGGCGTCGTTCACCTTGCTGCACCGCACGCTTGCGGCGGCCGGGGTCGCGCCGGACGGCGTCGACGGTGCGACCTATTCGATGGAGTTCTTCGAGAACGACATCGGTGCGGTGGTCGCCTTCGTCCCCATCCCGGTGGGCACCGAGATCGCGCTGCCCGAGGGGGTCTCCCGCATCGAACTACCCGCACGGCGCTTCGCCGTCGCCCGCCACGACGGGCCGTTCGACGACTTCGACCGCACCTACGGCGCGCTCGGCAGCCACGTCGCCGAACACGACGAGTCGCTGGCCGAGCCGATCCGCGAGCGCTACCTGATCTGCCCGGAAAGCACCGACGACCCGAACACCTACCGCACCGAGGTCTGCTGGCCGATCGGCCTGCTCTGAGAAAGTGAGAACCCCATGACACTGTCGCTAGCGAGCGTCACCATCGACTGCACCGACGCCGCGGCCCTCGCGGGCTTCTGGTCCGAACTGCTGGAAGTGCCGGTCGACGCGGACGCCTCGGCCGAGTTCGCCACCGTCGGCCGCGCGGCGGGCCGCTCGCCGATGCTGATGTTCCTCCGGGTGCCGGACAAGACGCCGGGCAAGAACGTCATCCACCTGGATCTGCTCACCGCGGACAAGTCAGGGCAGGTCGAACGCGCGATCGGACTCGGCGCCAAGCACATCGGCGACTTCGACGAGTACGGCCAGCAGTGGAGCACGCTGGCCGATCCCGAAGGCAACCTCTTCGATATCGGCGTCCAGTAGCCCCGAACGACAGCGGAGCCCGGCACCTGAGGGGTTGCCGGGCTCCGTTGGTGTGTACGACTAGGTCAGGCGAGTTCCTTCTGCAGGTTGCCCAGCACCTCGGCCTGAATCTTCTTCAAGCCCAACGGCGCGAAGATCCCCTCGAAGATGCCCTTGATCCCGCCCGCGCCCTGCCAGGTGGTGCGCTGGGTGACCTGCGAGCCCGCGCCGTCCGGGGTCACCGTCCAGGTGGTGACCAGGGTGGAGTTCGAATCACGCTCGGTGACAATCGAATCGGACACCGTCACGACGGCGTGCACGTTGCGCGAACGCTTCTCGGTCGCCTGCAGCGTCCACTCGGCGACGGTGCCCGCGCCTTTGCCGCCCTCGACCACCTTGTAATCGCGGTAGTGCGAGGACAGAATGCGCGGCCGCACCGTCTCGTAGTCCGCGATGGCTTCGAGGGTGCGCTGCGGGTCCGCCGCAACGGCGATCGAACTGCTGGCGCTGACCTGTCCCACAATGAGCTCCTTGTCCGGGTACGGTAACTCGACCGGTCACCATCCTGCCCTGTAGTGGCCGCCACGCCGTATACCGGTACAGCCGTGTGGCGAACTTCTCTACCCGGGTCGAATATTCCGGTTCGCAACATATGCGTGACATTTCTCCCGAGACCCCGCCCTCGCGGTGGTCTGACAATGAGGTGAGTACTAGCGTCGAGGGGTGGCAGTGAGTCTGATGGGCAAGGCCGGACGCGTGCCGGTCGCACGCGAATCCGGGTTTACCGCGCACCGCGCCGGAGTCGAACGACTCCTGGCGAGTTACCGCGCTATTCCCCGGAACGCAAATGTCCGTTTAGCGAAGAAAACCTCCAATCTCTTCCGGGCCAGAGCCAAGAACCCCGCGCCCGGCCTCGATGTCTCGGGTCTCGCCGGTGTCATCGCCGTCGATCCGGTCGCGAAGACGGCCGACGTGGCGGGGATGACCACCTACGAGGACCTCGTCGCGGCGACCCTGCCCTACGGCCTCGCGCCGTTCGTGGTGCCGCAGCTCAAGACGATCACCCTGGGCGGCGCGGTGACCGGCCTGGGCATCGAGTCCACCTCGTTCCGCAACGGCCTGCCGCACGAGTCCGTGCTGGAGATGGACATCCTGACCGGTGCGGGCGAGATCATCACCGCCACGCCGGACAACGAGCACGCCGAGCTGTTCCGCGGCTTCCCCAACTCCTACGGCACGCTCGGCTATTCGGTCCGGCTGAAGATCGAGCTGGAGACCGTGCAGCCCTTCGTGGCCCTGCGCCACCTGCGTTTTCACGACCTGCGCGAGCTGGAGCGCACGCTGGCCGACATCGTCACCGAGAAGTCCTACGCCGGTGAGCGGGTGGACTATCTCGACGGGGTCGTGTTCACCGCCGAGGAGAGCTATCTGACCCTGGGCAGGCAGACCGACGAACCCGGCCCGGTCAGCGACTACACCGACATGGACATCTACTACCGGTCCATCCAGCACGACGACGCTGTCCCCAAGCGCGACCGGCTGACCATCCACGACTACCTCTGGCGCTGGGACACCGACTGGTTCTGGTGCTCGCGCGCCTTCGGCACGCAGAACCCGCGAATCCGCCGGTTCTGGCCGAAACGCTATCGGCGCAGCAGCTTCTACTGGAAGCTCATCGCGCTCGACCACAAGTACGACATCGCCGACAAGCTGGAGGCCCGCAAGGGCAACCCGCCGCGCGAGCGGGTGGTCCAGGACATCGAGGTACCGGTGGAACGCACCGCCGACTTCGTGGAATGGTTCCTGCGCGAGATCCCGATCGAGCCGATCTGGTTGTGCCCGCTGCGCCTGCGCGACACCGGCGACACCTCGGGCAGCACCGAGCGCACCTGGCCCCTGTACCCGCTGGAGCCGAACCGGACCTACGTCAATGTCGGATTCTGGTCGGCCGTGCCCACGGTGCCCGGCGCGCCGGAGGGCGCGGCCAACCGGGCGATCGAGCGCACCGTGACCGACTTCGACGGACATAAGTCGCTGTACTCGGATTCCTATTACGACAAAGATGAGTTCGCGGCGCTGTACGGCGGCAATACCTACACAGAACTGAAGAAGCGCTACGACCCGGACCAGCGGCTGCTGGATTTGTATTCGAAGGCGGTGCAACGCAAATGACGACATTCAAGGACCGTTCTGACGTCTTAGCCGATCTCGGGACCAAACTCAGCATTGCCGAGATCTTCGAGACGCTGGTCGAGGGCGAGGTTCCGATCCGGCTGACCGCCTACGACGGCAGCACGGCGGGGCCTGCGGACTCGAAGTACCAACTCGACATCAAGACACCGCGCGGCATCAACTACCTGGCGACCGCGCCCGGCGATCTCGGCATGGCCCGCGCCTACATCGCGGGCGACATGACCGCCGAGGGCGTACATCCCGGTGACCCGTACGACATCCTCGAGGCGATGGACAGCCTGAAGTTCCGGCGTCCGTCCGCGCTGGCCCTGCTCGCCATCGCCCGCTCGCTCGGCTGGGAGCGGCTCAAGCCGATCGCGCCGCCACCGCAGGAGACGCTGCCGCGCTGGCGGCGAATCGCGCTGGAAGGCCTGCGGCACTCCAAGACTCGCGACGCCGAGGCCATCCACCACCACTACGACGTCTCGAACGCCTTCTACGAGTACGTGCTCGGCCCCTCGATGACCTACACCTGTGCGTGTTACGACAACGAGGAACAGACCCTCGAGCAGGCGCAGGAGAACAAGTACCGCCTGGTCTTCGAGAAGCTGCGGCTGAAGGAAGGCGACCGGCTGCTCGACATCGGCTGCGGCTGGGGCGGCATGGTGCGCTACGCGGCCAAGCGCGGCGTCAAGGTGATCGGTGCGACGCTCTCGGCCGAGCAGGCCGAATGGGCCCAGGCGAAGATCGCCGAGGAAGGCCTGTCCGAGCTGGCCGAGGTGCGCCACTCCGACTACCGCGACATCCCGGAATCCGGCTTCGACGCGGTGTCCTCGATCGGCCTCACCGAGCACATCGGCGTGCACAACTACCCGTTCTACTTCGACTACATCCAGAGCAAGCTGCGCGACGGCGGCCTGTTCCTGAACCACTGCATCACCCGGCCGGACAACACCAGGACCACCAAGGCGGGCGACTTCATCGACCGCTACGTGTTCCCGGACGGCGAGCTGATCGGCTCCGGCCGGATCATCTCCGAGATCCAGAACGTCGGGCTCGAGGTGCTGCACGAGGAGAACCTGCGCGAGCACTACGCGCTCACCCTGCACGAATGGTGCAAGAACCTGGTACGCAACTGGGACGCCTGCGTCGCCGAGGTCGGCGAGGGCACCGCGAAGGTGTGGGGCCTGTACATGGCAGGCTGCCGACTCGGCTTCCAGCGCAACGTGGTTCAGCTGCACCAGGTGCTCGGGGTCAAGCTGCCCGAGGACGGCACCTGGACGGTTCCGCTGCGCCCCTGGTGGCAGGCCTAGGACACGCGAAACTGCCCGCTCTAGTCCAGGAGTTCGTCCAGGAACAGGGCGGGCAGTTCTATGTCTCCGGTATGCGCCGCGGCGGAGGGCATTTCGGCGCGTAGCACCCCGAGGATGGCGACGACGCCGGGGCCCGCGTCGAGCAGCGGCCTGGTCCAACCCAGTTCGGCGCAGGTCGCGGCCGCGGGCAGCAGCAGGCCGGTCGCCTCGCCGACCCAGCCGGACGCGGCCAGGCATTCGGCGAGCAGCAGCGAGGCGTCCAATTCCGCACGGGGGCGGTGCTTGTCGGCCATGCGGGCGTGCAGGGCGCGCGCTCGGCGTACCGCACGATCGTCCGAGCCCAGGCTGCCCTCGGCCAGCAGCGTGCGGATGGCCGCGATCTCCTCGGCCTCGGCCGCGAGCACGGCGGCACCGGTCATCCGATGCCCCGGATGCAGCGCGCCCACCGGAGCTTGCGCGGACGAACCGTCGTCGCGCTCCGGCCCGAGACCGAGCCGCATGCGCTCGGCGCGGATATGCGCACCGAGCCGGGTCAGCCGGTTGTCGGCGGCGATGCGCTCGCCCTCGTCGAGCCGGGCCGCGGCCGTGAACAGATCGCCACGCACCGCTTTGACCCGCGCACCGATCACGAAGGTCGCGATGAGAAAGTCCACCGGGCCGACCCGGGCGACCAGCTGATGGCTCTCGTCGAGCAGCCGGTCGGCGGCGTCCAGATCGCCACGGCGATAGTTCACTTCGCCGAGCAGCGCCGCCGCGACCCGCACCGCGTGCGAGCGCGGGCCGGAGCGGGTCTTGGCCAGCTCCCACGCCTGCTGGAAACACTGTGTCGCGGTGGCGATGTCGAGCTGCTCGTAGGCGGCCGCGCCGCGCCCGCACATCCCGAACACGGCGCCGAGCGGATCCTTGGACCGCGCGTGGTAGGGCGCGGCCCAGTCCTGGATCTCCCGCGCGCCGTCGAAGTCGAACTCGCACAACCGCACGAACGAGGTCAGATTCGCCGCGGTCGACACCGTCCAGGCGGGCAGGTTCTCCGGGGTCTGCAGGCAGTCCGCGACCCGATCGAGCACCCCCTCGGTGCGGTCCCTCGCGATCTGATCCGCGGCGCCGAGCACGGCGGCCTGGCAGCGCTGCTGCGTGAGGTCCTCATCGGTGGACCCGCCGCGCGCGAGCAGATTCGACAGTCGTCCCAGCGCGGTGCGCGCCGCGCCGGACTGCTGCAGGTTCACATTCGCCCGCGCCACCGCCATCAACAGCTTGGACCGCGAAGCCACCTGCTGCATCGGCAGTTTCGAGACCGTGCCGAGCAGCGTCGCCAGGCGGGAGCGGTCGATCAGGTCCATGCCGCCGACCTCGAGCAGGTCGAGCGCCATCTTGAGATCGGTGGCCGCGAGCGCGTGATCCACCGACTTGCGCAGCAGCTGATGCTCGGCGTACCAGCGAGAGGCCTTGCGGTGCAGGGATTTCGACTTCCCCGGCTGCGCGCGTTCCAATCGGGCCCGCAGATGCTCGGCGAACAACGGCTGCATCCGGAACCATTCCGGGTCGTGCTCGATCCGGCGCACGAACAGCTCCCGCTGCTCGGCCTGCTCCAGCAGTTGTCCGGCATCGGCGTCGTCGGACAGCGCCGCGGCCAGCGAGGCGCACACCCGCTCGGTCACCGCGATCGACATCAGGAAGTCGAGCATCCTGGGTTCCAGTGTGTCCAGGACGTTTTCGGCGAGGTACTCGCGAATGCCGTGATTGCCCTCGGACAACTGCGCGAGCAGCTGCGCCGGGTCGGTCTTGCCGCGCAGCGACAGGCTGACCAGCTGAATGGCGGCGGGCCAGCCGTCGGTGGCCCGGTGGATCTCGGCGACCTGGCCGTCGGTGAGCACGAACCCGTGCCGCCGCACCAGGATCTCCTTGGTCTCCTCGGCGGTCAGACGCAGTGCGGCGGAACCGATCTCGACCAGCTCGTCGTGCACCCGCATCCGGCTGGTCGGCAGGCCCGACTGCTCCCGGCTGGTCACTACGAAGCGCAGATGGTGACACCCGTTGGCCAGCAACGTGTCCATCGCCCGATGCGCGCCCGCGTCGGTGACCCGATGCCAGTCGTCCACCACCACCACGAGAGTGCTGCCGCCGGCATGGATCTCGTCGATGAGCGTGGAGATCACGAAAGCGGCCGCGTCGGCTGGTCTTTCCTCCAGTACCTGGTCCAGTCCGTTGCCCAGATCCGGACGGACCCGGCGGATCGCCTGGATCAGATGGGCCAGAAACCAGATCTCGTTGTCGTCGCCCTGGTCGACCCCGAGCCAGGCGACCTGGATGCCACGCTCGGTCAGGTCGCTGCGCCACTGCGCCGCCACCGTGCTCTTGCCGAAGCCCGCCGGCGCGTGAATCACCGCAAGCCTGCGCCTGCCACCGGCCCGCAACACGTCCAGCAGCCGTGGCCGGGCCACGGGTTCCCTGGCCGGGGTCGGCGGCCGGAATTTGGTCGTTGCGGTGGGCGGCAGGGTCGCCCCCGCGCCCTGCTGCCGTCCGCCGGTGTGCTGGGACAACGCGGGCCGCAACGTCAACGGCCAACTGCGCCGGGCGGTCACCGCGGGACGCGACGACGAGGTCTCCCCGTCGCGATCGATCGGTTCCGGCGCGGCGACGGTCTCCAGCAACGCCATCTCGTCGGGCATATGGTCGTGGTCGCGCTGCACCGACCGCAGCAGCTGCCCGAAGTCGTAGGCCGTCGTCGGCCGATCATCGGGATCGGTCGCCATCGCGTGCTGGATCACCTCGGCCACATCGGCGGGAATGTCGTGCTCCCGCAGATCGGGCACGGGCTGAGTGGTGATCCGCAGGAACTGCGCGACCACCTTCTCCCCCGCCTGCCGCTCGAACGCCGCATGCCCGGTCAGCAACGCGAACAGCGTCGCGCCCAGTCCGTAGACGTCGGAACGGATGGTCGGATCGTCGCCCTTGAGCACCTCCGGCGCGGTGAACGCGGGCGAGCCCGTGATCATGCTGCTGGAGGTCTGGAAGCCGCCGGGGATGCGGGCGATCCCGAAGTCGGTCAGCTGCGGTTCGCCGTAACCGCTGAGCAGCACGTTGGCCGGTTTCACGTCACGGTGCAGGATCTGGGCCCGGTGCGCGCTCTCGATCGCGCCCGCGAGTTTCACCCCGGCGCGCAGCGAATCGGCCCAGGTGAGCGGGCCCTGATCGCGGATGACCTGTTCCAGCGAACCGCGGGTGCAGTAGGGCATCACGATGAACGGCAGACCGCTCGGCGTCACATCGACCTGCAGGATGTCGACGATGTTCGGGTGGCCGGACAACCGGCCCATGGCCTGTTCCTCGCGCAGGAATCGCTCGCGGCTTTCCACCTCGATCTCCGAGGAGAGCACCTTCACCGCGACGACGCGTTCGAGCGCCCGCTGGACACAGCGGTACACCACGCCGAAGCCGCCCCGGCCGATCTCCTTCGCCTCGGACAGGCCCATCGCCTCCAGCTCGTCGGCGATGCCGAGCAGCGGGTGCCGCTGGGTATCCGAGTCGGCAGGGGTCGAGTCGGGACCGACCTCTGCTGAACGCGTCCGTGGATTCATGTGACCACCTCGAACTCACATCGAATCGGCGTCACCGGCGACCAACTGGCGCGCCGACCGCGGACACCACGAGAAAACCCCTGGTGTCCGATATGTCTGCGCATACTCCAACGTAGCGCGGCCCGGCACCGGTCGGCAGAAGTTTCGAATCGAGATGATTTCCACCACCACCCTTCGGATAATTCCGCCCAGGTCAGCGTTGGGTGGCCGGCCTGGCGTCCGATGCCGACAGAAACAAGATCCGCTCCATTACATTCTGACGCTTGGTGTTGTGAAATGCCGCGATCTGCCGACCACGCTGCTGTCGCGCCAGCGTGTGTACGTCTGAGTTTTTGGTCGGCTCTGCGCGGACCCCTACGCGTCGCCTTATAGATGTCGCCGCGACCGGTCACCCCACCCCGTAGGCATCCGCGTCACCGTTGTTCCAGGCGGGCGGGCGTTCGTCGAGCAGATCGCGGGCCGCGGGTCAGCGTCGGGCGGCGGGACGGGCGGCCGGGCTGTAGCGAAAGGTAAAGCGCTCCATCAATTTCTTGCGCTTGGTGTTGTGGAAGGCGGCGACACGCCAGCGGTTGTCCTGGCGGACCAGCGTGTAGGTCTGCGCCTTGCCCAGGCGCCGCGGCGCCTTCGCGCCGCCCTTGTAGAGGTCACCCCGGCTGTTGACGATCGCGAAGTCGGCTCCGTAACAACGGATGCCGACGATGTCGACAGCCATTTCGGTGCCCTTCAGGAAGCTGCCGAACAGGGCTCGGTGCGACTCGACGATGTCCGCGCGGCCCTGGTAGAGGGTACCGAACCAGGCGGTGTAGGTCGCGTCCTCGGTGAACGCCGCACCGTAGGCGTCGGCGTCGCCGCGACCCCATGCCTGGGCAAGTTCTACGAAGAGAGCCTGGATTTCCGCGTGCGGTGCCACGGCGTAGCTGCTGCTCATGGGTGATCTCCGTGCTAGATTTCTTCTCTAGAGAGCTTTCTTCTTTGAAGAAGTCTCTTCTTTGAGGACGAGATTAATGGTGGAGGTAACCCGTGTCAACACACCCCGAGCGGGCGGCGCACGAGATCTACCGGCGCTACCTGAGCGCCGTCATGCTGCACGGGCAGGCCGGTGCCCGGGCGGTCGACCTGGGCGCGACCGACCTGTACGCGCTGAACATCCTGGAATTGGCCGGACCGATGACGCCGGGCGAACTCGGCACCCGCAGCGGCCTGACCACCGGCCCGACGACCCGGCTCATCGACCGCCTGGAAGACGCGGGATACGTACGCCGCGTTCCGGTGGCAGGCGACCGGCGCAAGGTGCTCGTCGAATTGGTCGGCACGCCTGCGGAATTGGATGAGGTCCTCGCGCCCGCCCGCCGCCGGGTCGGCGAGATCATCGGCGGCTACACCGACGAACAGCGCGCGGTGCTCTTCGACTACTTCGACCGTGCCGCAACGGCATTCCGCGAGGCCACCGAGGAGCTGCGTCCACCGAGCAGCTGAGGCAGGCGCTCGCGCCTACCGCCGAGCTCAGCGGACGGCGAGCGCGATGAACTGGGTGATCTGGCTGGGCGCGAAGTTGTTGTCGCTGACCAGGATCAGCGTGCGTTCCCCGGACGGCAGGCGCGGGCCCCAGGTCATGCCCTCGACGTTGTCGAGTGCGGACAGGCCGACATCGGCCAGGTCGACCAGCAGCCGCTTGGTCACCGGGCGCGCATCGCCGATCGGGGCGTCGAGCACGTTGGTCGCGCCGCCGAGGTCGGCCTCGTAGATCCGGATCTTGTTGCCGACGCCGGCCACATAGGCCCGCTCCAGCACCAGGATTCGCGACGGATCATAGGGATCGGCCGCCAGGATCGACGCGATGCCGTTGCCACCTCGCCCGGGGACCGGGGTGGACTCGGCGAACACCGGCTCCAGTGGGTACGCGTACTGGGCGAGCACCGTGCCGGTCCTGGCCTGCACGGTGAGCCGGGCGGGCGCGCCCGAGGTCGTCGTCGGCTCCGGGCCGTCCTGCAGCAGCGGGGCCTCCACCGAGGTCACCAACAGCGTGCCACCGGCGGCGAAGCTCGCCCCCTCCAGCACGCTGTTCTGGCGCGGGCCCGAATTCGGTTGCATCCGTTCGTTGTCCGGGATCGGCAGCTCGCCCGCGAAGGAACCGTCGGGGCGGGCGATGCGCACCGAGGGATCGGCGAGCACGGTGGCCGTACGCTCCCCCTCTTGCGTCCAGACGTAGTTGCCGGTCCACGGGTCGACCCGAATCTCCTCCGGGTCCAACGACTTCGGCGCGTAGGGCGCGCCGTTCGCGGTCAACAGCGGGCGGGTGCCGGTGAACGTCACCGGGCCGAGCCCGTCGGCGCCGACCGTGAAACGCGCGGTGTAGAACCGTGCCGGATCACGCTCCGAGCGGTCGTCGCTGATCAGCACGTAATCGCCGGTGCGCGAGTCGAAGTCGATCCCGGACAGGCCGCCGACGGCGGTGCCCTGGAAGATCAGATCGTTCGGCACGACCTGCTCGCCGAGCAGCCGCACGGCGGCCGTGTCCGGTTCCGCCGTCGCGGCAGGCGCCGCACCCAGCGCCATCGCGAGAGTCGCGATCACCAATGTCTGCCCACGCATCACCCGTAGTCGCACCCGCATCACGCTAGCCAGCGCACGGTACCGGCGGGTGAACACCGCACAAACCGGCACGATCCGATCTCGCCTGCCGCTTGCGGATCTCCGATTTCGCGTGCGTACCGGCGGTGGCGGCCGGTCAAGCCCCGAAGACAGCGAAGCCCGCCACCGCGAGTCGCGGTGGCGGGCTTCGGCATTGGTGCTACTTACGCAGCGAGGCCGGAACCTCGAAACGCTCGCCGTAGGTCTTGGCGAGGTAGTCGGCACGCTCCACGAACGCCGCCTGGCCACCCGGGTAACCGACGATGAACTGGTGCACACCACCGGTCCAGGCCGGGAAGCCGATGCCGAAGATCGAGCCGATGTTCGCGTCGGCGGTGGTCTCCAGCACGCCCTCGTCGAAGCACTTCTGGGTCTCGATCGCCTCCGCGAACAGCATGCGGTCGATCAGATCCTGCAGCGGCACAGTGAAATCCGCCGTGGTCTTGAAGTGCTCACGCAGGCCGGGCCACAGACCGGTGCGCTTGCCGTTCTCGTCGTACTCGTAGAAGCCCGCCTTCTCCAGACGACCCGGACGACCCGCACCGACCATGTAGTCGATGACATCCTGGGCCGGGTGGCGCTTCTTGCCCATCGTGGTGTCGCCGTGCTCGGCGGCCTCGATGGTCTCCTTGGCGATCTTCTGCATGAGCTTCATGTTCAGCTCATCCGAGAGCTGCAGCGGCGCGGCCGGGTAGCCCGCCTGCAGGCCGGCCTGCTCGATGGTCGCGGGCTCGATGCCCTCGGTGAGCATGGCGATCGCCTCGTTGACGAAGGTGCCGATCACGCGCGAGGTGAAGAAGCCACGGCTGTCGTTGACGACGATCGGGGTCTTCTTGATCGCGAGGGTGTAGTCGAACACCCGCGCCAGCGCCTCGGGCGAGGTCTTCTCGCCCTTGATGATCTCCACCAGCGGCATCTTGTCGACCGGCGAGAAGAAGTGGATACCGATGAAGTCCTCTTCGCGCTTGACGCCCTTGGCCAGGCCGGTGATCGGCAGGGTCGAGGTGTTCGAGCCGAGCAGCGCGTCGGGGGTGACGATGTCCTCGATCTCCTGGAACACCTTGTGCTTGAGCTCGGTGTTCTCGAAGACGGCCTCGATCACGAAGTCGACGCCGTCGAAGTCCTTGGCGTCGGCGGTCGGGGTGATCCGATCGAGCAGCGCCTTGGACTTCTCCTCGGTGGTCTTGCCGCGGGAAAGGGCCTTGGCCTCGATCTTCTCCGAGTAGTTCTTGCCACGCTCGGCCGCCTCGATGGTGACGTCCTTGAGCACGACCTGGTAGCCGGCCTTGGCCGAGACGTAGGCGATGCCCGCGCCCATCATGCCCGCGCCGAGCACGCCGACCTTCTTGATCTCCTTCTTCGGCACGTCCTTCGGCCGCGAGCCACCGTTGTTGATGGACTGCAGGTCGAAGAAGAACGCCTGGATCATGTTCTTCGCGACCGGCCCGGTGAGCAGGTGCACGAAGTAGCGCGACTCGATCAGCGACGCGTTGTCGATGTCGACCTGCGAACCCTCGACCGCGGCGGCCATGATCGCCCGCGGGGCCGGCATGTTCGCGCCCTTGAGCTGCTTGCGCAGGTTCGCCGGGAAAGCGGGCAGGTTGGCCGCGAAGGCCGGGCTGGACGGGGTGCCGCCGGGGATCTTGAAGCCCTTGACGTCCCAGGGCTGCACGCCCTTGTCCGGGTTGGCCTTGATCCACGCCTTGGCGGCCGGAACCAGCTCGTCCACGGTGCCGACGAGCTCGTTGACCAGGCCGATCTCCTTGGCCTTGGCCGGCTTGTTGCGCTGACCCTGCAGCAGCACCTGCATCAGGGCGTTCTGCAGACCGAGCATGCGCACGGTGCGGATCACGCCGCCACCGGCGGGCAGCAGGCCGAGGGTGACCTCGGGCAGGCCGATCTGCGAACCCGGCACGTCGGCCGCGATCCGGTAGTGACAGGCCAGCGCGATCTCCAGGCCGCCGCCGAGCGCCGCGCCGTTGATGGCGGCCACGACCGGCTTGCCCAGGGTCTCCAGGCGGCGCAGCGCGCCCTTGATGGTGCTGAGCTCGTCCATGACGCCCTGGCCGTCGTCCGGGCCGACCTTCATCATGTTCTTGAGGTCGCCGCCCGCGAAGAAGGTCTTCTTCGCCGAGGTGATCACCACGCCGGTGATGCTGTCCTTCTCGGCCTCGAGGCGCTCGACGGTCGCGGTCATCGACGACTTGTACAGCTCGTTCATCGTGTTGGCGCCCTGGTTCGGGTCGTCCATCGTCAGCACGACGATGCCGTCCGAATCCTGCTCCCAACCGATCATGTTGGTTTCGGTGCTGGTCACAGCTCTGTGTCTCCTTGTACTTTCAGCTGCCGGTTGGGATTAGACGCGCTCGATGATGGTCGCCACGCCCATGCCGCCGCCGATGCACAGAGTGATCAGGGCGTAGCGGCCGTTGCGGCGCTCCAGCTCGTCGACCATGGTGCCGGTGATCATCGCGCCGGTGGCGCCCAGCGGGTGGCCCATGGCGATCGCGCCACCGTTGACGTTCAGCTTCTCGTCCGGGACGTTCAGGTCCTTCTGGAACTTCAGCACCACGGAGGCGAACGCCTCGTTGATCTCGACCAGGTCCATGTCTTCGATGGTCAGACCCGCCTTGGCCAGCGCCTTCTTGGCGGCCGGGGTGGGGCCGGTGAGCATGATGGTCGAGTCGGCGCCGCTGGTCGCGGTAGCGACGACCCGGGCACGCGGGGTCAGACCGGAGGCCTTGCCCGCCTCCTCGCTGCCGACCAGCACCAACGCGGCACCGTCGACGATGCCGGAGCTGTTGCCGCCGTGGTGCACGTGGTTGATCTTCTCGACGAAGTAGTACTTCTGCAGCGCGACCGCGTCGAAGCCACCCATCTCACCGATCACGGCGAAGGACGGGTTCAGCTTGCCCAGATCCTCGGCGGTGGTGCCGGGACGCATGTGCTCGTCCTTGTCCAGCACGACGATGCCGTTCTGGTCCTTGACCGGGACGATCGACTTCGCAAAGTAGCCGCCGGTGGTGGCCTTGGCGGCCAGCTCCTGCGAGCGCACCGCGTAGGCGTCCACGTCGTCGCGGCTGAAGCCCTCGATGGTGGCGATCAGGTCGGCCGAAACACCCTGCGGCACAAAGTAGGTGTCGTAGTTGGTGGCCGGGTCCAGCGCCCACGCGCCACCGTCGGAGCCCATCGCGACGCGCGACATGGACTCGACACCGCCGGCGAGCACCAGATCGTCGAAGCCCGAGCGCACCTTCTGCGCGGCCAGGTTGACGGCCTCGAGGCCGGAGGCACAGAAGCGGTTCAGCTGGAAGCCGCCGACGGTGTCGGGCAGGCCCGCCACGGTCACCGCGGTGCGGGCGATGTCCATGCCCTGGTCACCGACCGGGCTGACGACACCGAGGATGAGGTCGGAGATCCGCGCCTCGTCGAGGTTGGGGAAACGGCCGCGCAGCTCCTGGATGAGACCAACAGTCAAGTCGATCGGCTTGACCGAATGCAGCGAGCCGTTCTTCTTGCCGCGGCCGCGCGGAGTGCGGATGGCCTCGTAAATGTAGGCCTCTGTGGTCATATCGGAGTGTTCCTTCCTTAAAGGTGCGGCGGCCGGACGTGGTCCGCCCGAGCGCTCTGTGCGCCTACCCCGCGCTATGCGGCGTAGGCGCGGGTAACCTCGCCGACCGGTCCTGCGACCGACCGTCCTGACGCTGTACAAAACGCGGCATGCGACGGCGGACGCAGGTTCCGATCGCCCATACGCCTGGGCATACCATAGAACCTCGTCGTACCGGAGCTCACGGCCACCCGTTCATCTTAGCGTGGCGTGCGAACTCCGGTTAACTTAACGTCGTGACGGCGGTGGTTGTCAACCACTCAGGCGTGTGGCCCCCAGCTCACTCTTCAGCAATTCGAGGGCGACCTCGTCCGGGTCGCGCCGATCCTCGGGCGCCACCGGCACCGCGGCGGCGCGGATCATCTCCTCTTCGTCCTCGGGTGTATCCACCGGCACGGGCCGGTCCGCGGACCAGCCGCTACCCGCGTCGCTTCCGGCCGAGGGCTGCGCCGACTCGGCCGGCGCACCGTCAAAAGGGCCGGGATCATCCGGTAGATCCGGGTAGTCCGGCGGCGGAATATCGTCGTCACCGAAGGCCCGCGGCTTGTTAACGGCGGCGTTCTTGGCCTGGCTCGGCCGCGAGAACCGCGGCGGCGGCGGCGCGTCCGGCCCGCGGCCACCCGCGTTGCCCGCTTCGCGCCCGGCCGGTTGACCCGCCGCCCGCTGCGGCTTCGCCTGTGTCGATGCCCGCTGCGCGGCCGCGGGCCTGCTCGCGGCGCCCCCGGCCTCCCAGCGCACATCCAGCTCCCGTCCCAGCACCGCACGCACCGCGGAACGCACCGCCGTCACGTTGCGCGGATCGGACAGCCGCTGGGCCAGCGGCGCGTGCTGATGCGCGAACACGATGACCTCGCCCTCGATCCGCGCCACGGAGGCCCCGGCCAGCATCGCCTGCACCGCCGCCCCGAACTCCCGCACCTTCGCCCGAATATCCCCCCAAGCGGCCTCCACCTCCCGCAGCAGATCCCCCTCCTGCCCGGACTCAGCCTGCACCGCGGCAGCTGGCTGCACCTGGTCGACCTGCGCCGCTGCGGGGGGTTGCACCGATTCGACCTGCGCCGCAACAGGAGGCTGCGCCTGTTCGACCGGCGCCACAACAGCCGGCTGCGTCGATTCGACCTGCCCCGCGGCAGCTGGCTGCGCCTGGTCCGGTTGCGCGATCGCGGCACGTTGCGCCGACTCAGCCTGCGTCGCGGCGTCAGACCGCACTTGGCCCGCCTGCACCGCCGCAGCGGGTTGCACCGCCTCAGGCTGCGTCACCACAGGAGGCTGGGCCTGCTCCGGCTCCGCCGCAGCGGAGGACCGCGCCTGCGCATGCGACCGCACCGATTCAGGTTGCACCGCCGCAGGGTCCCGCACCGCTCCGGACCGCACCGGTTGGCCATGCGCTGCGGCAGGCGCCTGGTCAGGCTGCGACGAAAGAGGCTGCGCCAGTTCGGACTTCGCTGCCGCATCGGACTGCGCTTCCACAGCGGACGGCACCGACGCGGACTGCGCCTCCGCCGCGGGCGACTGCGCCGATCCAGGCACCTCAGCAGAGGACTGCGCCACTCCGGACCGCACCGATTCCGGCTGCGCCACCCCGGATGTCCGCACCGCCGCGGACTGCGCTGAACTCGAGGGCGCCGACGAGGAAACCGACTGCACCACTTCAGGTTCGGCACCAGCACCCGCAGCCGCACCGCTGTCGCCGCCGACTGCCTGACGCGGCGCAGCCTCGCCTGCGCTGGCCCGATCGTCCGGTTGCCCGGGACGCACTGTCGCAGCCCCAGCAGCGGAACCCGCAACCTGCTGAGCTGCCGCCTCGCCCCGCTGGGCCGGAGCGGGTGCGGCGGCCTGTCGGCCACCACTCGCCGTGCCGGGCTCCCCTTGGGCACCACGGGAATCCGCATCTCGGCCGGGCGTCGCGCTTGCGGTCGCCGAGTCGGACGCCGCGGCCGATCCCGCTGGAACACCACCGGGAAGCCCCTGTGCCACACCGGCAGCGGAACCGTGTGCGGCCGCGTCACCGAGCGCCGCATCGCCGCTCGCACCAGCGGAGGCCTGGGTGGACGCTACGTCTCGCGAGCCTGCGGCCTCCTGGTGTAGGGCACCACTCGATGCCGGGCTGCCGGAAGCACCGCTGTCGCCCGGCCCGGCGGCGTGCGCGCCCACTGCACCCCGCGCCGGTGCCGCGGCAGGCGCGCCGACGGGCTCACCGCGTCCGCCCGCGGTACCGCCCTTGCCCGCGGCTTCGCGGCGGATGGCCGCGAGGGCCTCGGCGCCGCGGCGGCGGTTCGGGTCGGCGGCAGCGGCGGGCGCGGGGGCCGGGGTTGCCGCTGCGGCGGGGGCAGCGCTGGTGGCGGGTGCGGCGGGCGGGACGGCGCCGCCGGCGAAGCCGCGCTCGAGGCGTTCGAGACGTTGCAGGGTGGCCGATTCGGCGTCGGAGACCGAGGGCAGCAGCATGCGGGCGCAGACGACCTCGAGCAGCAGGCGCGGGGAGGTGGCGCCGCGCATCTCGCCGAGCGCCTCGTGCAGGAGTTCGGCGTAGCGGGTCAGGGTGGCGGGACCGAGCCGTTCGGCTTGCTCGCGCATGCGGTCGAGCACATCGCCGGGTCCGGAGACCAGGCCGCGGTCCACCGCGTCGGGGACTGCGCGCATCAGGATCAGGTCACGCAGACGCTCGAGCAGGTCGACGGCGAAGCGGCGCGGATCGTGACCGGCCTCCACCACCCGATCCACCGTGCCGAACAGCGCGGCACCGTCGTCGCCGGCGAGCGCGCCGATCGCGTCGTCGATCAGCGCGACGTCGGTGACGCCGAGCAGCGAGACCGCCCTGGAGTAGGTGACGCCCTCGGGGCCCGCGCCGGCCAGCAGCTGGTCGAGCACGCTGAGGCTGTCGCGGGGTGAACCGCCACCCGCGCGAATCACCAACGGGTACACCGCTTCTTCGACCGGCACCTGCTCCTGGTCGCAGATCTTGCCGAGCAGCCCGCGCATGGTGGCGGGCGGCAGCAACCGGAACGGATAGTGGTGGGTGCGCGAGCGGATGGTGGGCAGCACCTTGTCCGGCTCGGTGGTGGCGAAGATGAAGATGAGGTGAGCGGGCGGCTCCTCGACGATCTTCAGCAGCGCGTTGAAGCCCGCCGTGGTGACCATGTGCGCCTCGTCGACGATGAACACCCGGTATCGGGATTCGGCGGGGGCATAGAAGGCGCGGTCGCGTAGTTCCCTGGTGTCGTCGACACCGCCGTGGCTGGCGGCGTCGAGCTCGATCACGTCCAGATTGCCCGGACCGCCCGGCCCGAGCGCGATACAGGACGGGCAGGTGCCGCACGGGGTGGAGGTCGGACCGTCCGCGCAGTTCAGCGAGCGCGCGAGGATGCGGGCCGAGGAGGTCTTACCGCAGCCGCGCGGGCCGGAGAACAGATAGGCATGACTGATCCGCCCGGTGTCGAGGGCGGTGCTCAGCGGGTCGGTGACGTGCTCCTGACCCACTACCTCAGCGAACGTTGCCGGTCGGTACTTCCGGTACAGAGCCACGGGCAGAGGTTACCGGCGTGCACCGACAAAGAACATTCGCGCTCGTCGTGGTGTGCGGCGCGGTGGAAACCCGGCAAGACCGCACAACAACTGTGATTCAACTCACATGATTCCGAGTCCCCCATTACACCCCGTCGACCCGCGACAGTATGGGCAACGTACCGGCAATCACGGAAGCGACTCCGGTCGGAGCGGGGAAACTGCCGCCCAATTCCCCCAAGTAGAGCAGAAAATAAAACTCATACCCCGGTTTGCCGCAGGTTTATGGAGATAACGAAAGCGTCAACGGGGATGACATCGACGCAATCGTCTGGCTACCGTGGCAGTCGGCAACTTCGGTAGCCAAACCTTCATCAGGTTGGTTGCCCCGGCCGGTCCCTCATCCCGACCGGGGCACAACCGAAGTGCACCAGCTCAGCACCCAAAAGTTCCAGTGCCACCGAGTGCCACGTCCATCGGAGGAACTTCTCACCGTGTCGCCCGACGACATCGCCGCCGCGCTGCTGTCCAGCACCGATTTCGCCGGCAATCGCTCCGCTGTCGACCTGTTGAGTCGCGCGATCAGCCCCCAGGACTTCGCGATCAAACGCGACTCGCTCCCGGTGACCGCCGCGGCCGATCCCGCCACCTCCACCGCCATCCTGGAGCTGCTCGAACGCGGCCAGGTGCCGACGATGGCCGCGATCCGCACGCTCACCGCGCAGAACGAGATGCGCCGCGAGGCCGAGCGCATCGAGCGTCTCGGCCGTCGCGCCCAGCGCAGCATCGACGATTTCGGCCGGGCGCTGGCCGTGCTGGCCGACGCGCACTGGCGCGCACACGGCATCGGCCCGACACGGCGTGACGTACTGTGCTCCGACGAGGTCATGGCCCTGATCCGGTCCAGGATCGGCGATATCGCCCCCACGGCCGTCAAACATCTGTGGTTGATCGAGCGCGCGCAGCGGGCGGGCTGGATCGCCTCCAACGCCAACCCGGGATCGCTGTGCGCGGGCCGGCGTTTCCACGCCGATCAGTACGGCAACCGGGTGTCGCTGCGGCCGGTCAACACCATCGGCACCGCCGTCGCGAGCTACCTCGCCGACTACCGGACCGAGCACGGCCGCCCGCCGCGCTGGTCCACCGTCGCCCAGGAGCTGCGCGACGATCGCGGCCGCCGGGTCTTCCACAACACCGCCGACGCCCGTGCCCAGGAGCTCTGGCTGACCACCGCGGACTGGGTCGCACTGGAGGACGAGCTGCCCATTCCCGGCAAGCGCGGCCTGCGGGCGATCGCGCGCAAAGCCCGCGCCTGCTGAGCCCTACCGGCAGGTAGCGAAAACGCCCCGATCCCACATTCCGGGCGAAACATCCCATGTCCAGAATCGCTCGCACTACGCGGACCAGCGCATATCCCGTAACGAAGGTTCGGTAGTTTCCCTGCAACGCATCCTGCGTGGAAGGAGCTACCGTGCCGACACCCCTCGATCCCGCGGCCACCGCCTGGCTGCTCGTCAGCACCGCCCTCGTGCTGCTGATGACCCCGGCGCTCGCGCTGTTCTACGGCGGCATGGTGCGCTCTACCGGCGTGCTCAACATGCTGATGATGAACTTCATCGCGATCCCGCTGGTCACCGTGGCCTGGCTGCTGTTCGGCTACAGCATGGTGTTCAGCGACGACGCGGGCGGCGGCCTGATCGGCGACCTGGACCACTTCGCGATGGCGAACATCGATCCGGGCACCGTGCACGGCGCGGTGCCGGAGCTGCTGTTCGCCACCTTCCAACTGACCTTCGCGATCCTGACCGCGGCACTGGTCAGCGGCGCGATCGCGGATCGGGCGAAGTTCGCCGCGTGGATGGTCTTCGTGCCGGTGTGGGCGCTGGCGGTGTACGCGCCGATCGCGCACTGGGTGTGGGGGCCCGACGGCTGGCTGGCCTCGTTCGGCGCGCTGGACTACGCGGGCGGGTTGGTCGTCGAAATCGCTTCCGGCGCTTCGGCACTCGCGCTCGCCCTGGTGCTCGGCCCGCGCGTCGGCTTCAAGATCGACGCGATGCGCCCGCACAACCTGCCCTTCGTCCTGCTCGGCGCCGGCCTGCTCTGGTTCGGCTGGTTCGGCTTCAACGCCGGGTCCGCGTTGTCCGCGAACGGGATTGCGGCAGCGGTCTTCTTGAACACGCTGGTGGCCGGCTGCCTGGGCATGCTCGGCTGGCTCGCGGTCGAGCAGGTGCGCGACGGCAGGCCGACGACCTTCGGCGCGGCCTCCGGCGTGGTGGCAGGCCTGGTCGCGATCACCCCGTCCTGCGGGTCGGTGAACACGCTCGGCGCGTTGCTCGTCGGGCTCGCGGCGGGCGTGCTGTGCTCGTTCGCGGTCGGCTGGAAATTCAAGGCGGGCTATGACGATTCGCTCGACGTGGTGGGCGTGCACTTCGTCGGCGGCGTCGTGGGCACGGTGCTGATCGGCCTGCTCGCCACCCAGGTGATGACCGGCGGCGTCGACGGGCTCTTCTTTGGCGGCGGCCTCGCCCAGCTCGGCAAGCAACTGGTCGGCGTGCTCGCGGTCGCGGCCTACGCCTTCCTGGTGAGCTTCGCGCTCGGCAAGCTGATCGACCGGGTCATGGGCTTCCGGGTGAGCAAAGAGGACGAGACGGCGGGCATCGACTTCGCGCTGCACGCCGAGACCGCCTACGCCGAGGGCGTGCACGGTCACGCGCCGCGCCGGTTCGGCGAGGGTGGCCACTTCGGCCACGGCAACGCGGGTGACCGGGATCACTGATCTGCGGCACGCAGGCTCTATCGACGCGCGGCTAACGGCGTTACGCTAACGCCGTTAGCTCACTGCGCCGAGCAAGGGAGCCGCGCATGCTGGTCCGGATCGCACAGCTGGTCACTCGATATCCGCGCGCCATCCTGATCGCGGCGGCCGCGCTCGCGATCGCCTGCGGCGCGTTCGGCGCGACCGCGCCCGCGCACCTGAAGTCGGCGGGCTTCACCTCGCCCGACGCCGACTCCTCCGAGGTCACCCGCCTGCTCGCGGACAACTTCGACGGCGCCGCGCCGAACTACATCCTGCTGGTCAGCTCCGACGCGGGCGCCGACGCACCGGTCACCCGTGCGGTCGGCACCCGGCTGGTGGACACGCTGCGGGCCCGTCCCGATGTCAGAGGCGTGCAGTCGTATTGGACCGCGCCACCCGCGGTGGGCTCCGCGCTGCGCAGCACCAGCGGCAAGGAAGCGCTCGTGCTCGCCTACCTGACCGGCGACGACACCGAGGCCCAGCGCACCGCGGGCGAACTCACCGAACAACTCGCGGGCAGCACCGACGGCATCACGGTCCGGCAGAGCGGCATCGCGTCGGTCTTCCACGATGTGAACAAGCAGATCACCCACGACCTCGCCGTGGCGGAGGGGGTGGCGATCCCGATCTCGCTGATCGTGCTGGTGCTGGTGTTCGGCAGCGTGATCGCCGCCGGGCTGCCGCTGGCGGTCGGCATCTTCGCGATCCTCACCACCCTGGCCATCCTGCGGATGTGCACGCTGTTCACCGATGTCTCCATCTACGCGCTGAACATGACCACCGCGATGGGCCTGGCGTTGGCGATCGACTACAGCCTGTTCATCGTCAGCCGGTACCGCGAAGAACTCGCCAACGGCCTCGACCCGATCCCCGCCACCATCCGAGCGGTGCGGACCGCGGGCCGCACGGTGCTGTATTCCGCGCTGACCGTGGCGCTTTCGCTGTCCGTACTGAGCATCTTCGACATCTACTTCCTGCGCTCGTTCGCCTATGCCGGTGTCGCGGTGGTCGCCGCCGCCGCGGCCGCGGCCATCGTGATCCTGCCCGCCGCGCTCGTGCTGCTCGGCCATCGGGTGAACGCGCTGGACATTCGAATCCCGTTGCGCCGCATGTTCGGTCGGTCCGCACCCGACCCGCTGCACGCCCAAGACCCGCAACAGAGCCTGTGGTACCGCACGGTGACCTGGGTGACCCGGCATTCGGTGCCGGTGGCCGTGCTGCTGGTCGCACTGTTCCTCGCGCTCGGATCACCGTTCCTTTCGGTGAAATTCGGCTACCCCGACGACCGGGTGCTGCCGACCTCGGCACCGAGCCGTCAGGTCGGCGATGTGCTGCGGGCGGAATTCCCGGCGGCCAACTCCGGCAACAACACCACCATCGTATTGGACGGATTCCACGGCGGGCCAGAGCCGATCGGCGCGTACGCCACCGGCTTGTCGCGGGTGGACGGCGTCTCGGCGGTGCTGTCCAGTGCGGGCATCTACATCAAGGGCGCGCGCGTGGCAGCGGGCCCGCCCGGAATGGCCAACGCCACCGGCGAATACCTGAGCGTCGCGACCCGACCGGACCCGTTCTCCCCGGCGGGCAAGGCGCAGTTGCTCGAACTGCGTGACGTGCCCGCCCCCGGGCCGACCCTGTTCGGCGGCGCCGCCGCGGTGAACGCCGACGCGCTCGACTCGCTGACCAAACGGATGGTGCCCGCGGTCATCCTCATCGCGCTGGCCACCTTCGTCGTGCTGTTCCTGTTCACCGGTAGCGTGCTACTGCCGCTGAAAGCCCTTGCCCTGAATACGCTTTCGCTGGCCGCCGCGTTCGGCGCGATGGTCTGGATCTTCCAGGACGGGCATCTTTCGGAGCTACTCGGTTTCACCGCGGTGGGCTATCTGACGCCGACGACCCCGATTCTGATGTTCTGCCTCGCCTTCGGCATGTCGATGGACTACGAGGTGTTCCTGCTGTCCCGGATCCGGGAGGAGTGGCTGGCCACCGGCCGGGTCGTCGACGGCGTCGTCGTGCGCACCGCGAAGGACAACGTGCACGCGCTCGCGGTCGGCATCGCGCGCACCGGCCGGATCTACACGGCCGCAGCGCTTCTCATGGCCATCGTGATGAGCGCGATGGTCACCTCGAAGGTGTCGTTCATCCAGTTGATGGGCCTCGGCCTGACCTTGACCGTGCTCGCCGACGCCACCCTGATCCGCACCATGCTCGCGCCCGCGCTGATGAAGCTGATGGGCACCGCGAACTGGTGGGCGCCCAAGCCGCTGGCCCGGCTGCACGCCCGGATCGGCCTACGCGAGCAAAGCGATCCCGGCCCGGCCGAACCCGTGCTGGCCGGGCGCAAATGATCGGTGCAGGCCGATCCCGTTCGGCTCGCGGTACCGGCGCCCAGCTGCGCACCGAGATCCTGGACGCTGCAACGGAATTGCTGAGCCGCACCGGCCACGCGGACGCGGTATCGATCCGGGCCATCGGCCAGCGGGTCGGGGTCAGCGCGCCATCGATCTACCGGCACTTCGCCGACAAGGACGAGCTCATCGAGGCCGTCGTCGTGCGGGTCTTCGAGAATCTGGACGCCGCGATCGTGGCCGCTACCGATCCCACCGACCCACCGCTCATCCGAATGCAGCAGCAGGGACTGGCCTACGTCCGCTTCGCCCGCGAACATCCCGAGCAGTACCGGCTGGCAACCCTGCCCACCGAGTCGAGCAGCGCGATCGATCAGGTGATGACCAGCGGTGCGTTCCAACACTTTTCGCAGACCGTGCAGGACTGCATGGACGCGGGCGTGTTCGCGCCCGGCGACACCCTGCCGGTGGTGCTCGACCTGTGGGCGGCCGCACACGGCATCGCCTCGCTGCTGATCGCCAAACCGTTCATCCCGTGGGGCGATACCGAGGCGGTGGCCAATCGGGTGCTGCGCGCGGCCTGCGTCGGCCACGTGGTGGTCGACCTGATCGGCGATGATCCGGCGCCTGCCGACCTGATGGCTTGGGTGGCCGGGCAACGCGACGCGGGCTGAGGCCGCCTGGTTGGAATCTGCCTGCGTTATTTCCTCGTTCTCCTGCGGTTTCTCCTCGATGCTTTGCCTCTGAAACGCACATCGAGATCGAGGGAATGCAGTAGATGAGGATGAGGAAGCTGGCCGTCGTCGCGGCACTGGTGACCATGGCGACCGGGGTGGCCGCGGGCACCGCCGTCGCCGCGCCCGAAACCGCCGAGGGGCCGGTGAATTTCACCGCCCGTGCCACCGACACGTCGTCGATCATCGAGACCGACGCCGGCTCGCTCGTGGTCGAGGACGGGGCCTTCAAGGTCAAGGCCGCCGATGGCACCACCGTCGCCGCCACCCCGCTGACGCTGCGCATCGACGACTTCGAGTTCCCGATCGCCGCCCAGATCTCGCAGCGCACCGCGACGCTCACCCCGCAGATCGACGAGGCGCACGCCGTCTACAAGCCGGTGGCCCTGCCGTTCGAGGACAAGGCGCCGTGGAAGACCGAATATGACCGGGAACAGGCCGCGTGGAGCAGGCTGACCAGCACCATCAGTGCCGGCGCCACCATCGGCACGCTCGTCGGCGGTCTCGGCGGCGCGGCCGTCGGCTGCGTGCTCGGCGGCATTCTCGGCGCCACCGCGGCCTCGGCCACCATCGTCGGCCTGTTCGGCCCCTTCATTCCCGCCGCCGCCATCGGCTGCCTCGGCGGCGTCATCGCCGTCGGCGCTCTCGGCACGGTCGCCGGACAGATCTTCGTGACCGCTCCGGTCGCCGTCGGCGCGGCCATCCAGTACTTCACCACGATCAATCAGCCGTTCGTGGCCCCGCCGAAGTAGTCCACAGCCCCTTCGCGCAGACCCCACCCAGCCGCCCCGTGCTGAGCGGGGTTTGTTCGTATCGGACAACCGACGCCGACCCCTACTGTGCGATGCACCGATGTGACCTGCGAAAACGGTGTGTGGGAGAACACAACGGCGGTTTGAGGCTTGGTGAGTCGTGGTGCGCGGTGTTAATTTCTTTTACATGTCTGCCAGCCGACCGACCGCACTGCGGGTCACCTATGTGACCGCCGCGCTCGGGCTCCGGCTGCCCTTGACGCGCGAACTGTGTTGTCGCCCTTGCTGCAGCTGAGCGGCCTTTTCGGCCTGCTTACTGCCCAGTCGCCCACGTAGGCACATCCCGCTTCGCCGCGGGACCTCGGCAAGGAATCCGCACTATGTCCCTCCCTACCCTCGAACGCTCGACCGCCAGGGTCACCAACGGTCGTGTTCGAATCCAGCGCCCCGTCGTCGCGCCCGAACTGCGCCTCGGTGACAACCCGGCGGCCGCGGTACTCCGGGCCGCGACCGGCGGTCCCGTTTCCCGCGACAATGCCGCGCGCACAACAGGTTTGAGCATCGCGACGGTCAACCGTCAGGTGTCCGCGCTGCTCGCCGCCGGCCTGCTGCGCGAACGGCCCGATCTGACCGCCTCCGGCGCGGTCGGCCGGCCCCGGGTGCCCTTCGAGATCGATCACGAGGCGTATCTCACCCTCGGCGTGCACATCGGCGCCGCGGTGACCAAGATCGTGGCGGCCGATCTGCGCGGCCGCATCCTCGGCGGGCTCGCCATCGCCACCCCGCAGACCGGTCAGGAATTCGCCACCACCACGGTGGCCCGCAGCGCCAAGGCCTTCCTGCAGCGGTGGCATCGCCGCAAGCCGCTGTGGGCGGGCGTCGCCATCGGCGGCCGGGTCGACCCGGTCACCGGTGTGGTCGACCACCCTAAGCTGGAATGGCAGGGCGCGCAGATCGGTGCCGTGCTCGGCGAGGTGCTCGAACTGCCGGTGTCGGTGGCGCCGCACGTCGAGGCGATGGCGGCCTCGGAGTTGTTGCTGCCCACCATCGAATCGCGCGACGCGGGGTCCGGTCGTGCCGCGGGCCCCGAGCGCGGCAGCAGCCTCTACTTCTATGTCCGGGAAACCGCCGGTGTCGCAGTGACTTTGGATGGTCGCGTACACACCCCGAGCAACGGTCCCGGCTCGATCGCGCACTTGCCGACCGGCTCCGATGTCGAATGCACCTGCGGCAGGCGCGGCTGCCTCGAGGTCACCGTCGGCGATCGCGCGCTGCACTCACGGGCCGTCGGGCGCGGAATCATCCCCGCGCACAACGGAACCGCGGGCTCGACCATCGCCGACCTGTACCGGGCCGCCGAGGCAGGTTCCGAGCCCGCGCGCGAGCTGCTCGCCGAGCGCGCCACCATCCTTGGCAACACCGTGGCCATGGTGCGCGACATGCTCAACCCGGACCGGGTGATTCTCGGTGGTCAGGCCTTCACCGGTTACCGGCCCGCCGTCGCGCACGTGGCCCGCGCCTTCAACCAGGGCTCCAGCCTGCCGCCGACCGACATCCGGATCAGCGGATTCGGCGGCAAGGTGCAGGAATTCGCCGCCGTGGTCACCTCGCTGAGCGTGCTCTACGCGGATCCGCTGGCGGCGATCCGGCGAACCACGCTCGCCGACTGAGGATTTGCGCGGGACGCCGATCGCTGTCCCGCACCCGATGCCGTCCGCCGGATCGGGTGCGGGAAAAGGCCGGTGCGCTCAGCGTTCCGGCGCGAACAGCCCTTCCAGCGCGGTGATGAAGAACGGGAAGTGGCCGGCGAACCGTTGCAGATTGCGGTCACGTTCGAAGCCGCCGAACCAGTAGAGCCCCGGCTGGGAGTCCGCGGACGGATTCAGGTCGCGGAAGGCGCGGATCCAGTTGTCGGCGCGGCTGCCGATCACCATGAACGGCAGCGCGCGGGAGAACACCGTCTCCTGATCGATCGGCGGAACCTGTTCGCGCCGAGTCGCTTCCAGCCCGCGCTGCAGCGCGCGGATCTGGCCCGACAGTGCCAGACCGTGCGCCGTGCGCACCGGCAGGTACTTCGGCAGCAGCACCGTCGCGACCCCGGCGAGCGCGATCGCCACGCCGACCAGCGCGTGCCCGGCGGTGATCGCGAGCCCGATGGTGGCGGCGATACCCGTGACGATCAGCGCGCCACCGAGCCAACCGGCCAGGCCGAGGCGCCGCCGGTCGGCGAAGGTGCCGCGGGCGACCGCGTCGTCGAGCAGTGCGGTGCGCACCGGCGCCGACTGCACCCGGCCGGGTGCGCGCAGCTCGGTCATCGTGACCGCGTCGGCGCCCTCGGGCAGCAGCGCGAGATAGACCGCCTTCTCGTACTCGCGCAGCTGGTCATCGGGGGTATTGACCCGGGAGATCCGCCAGTCGGTTTCGCTGAGCGGAGCCACCCGGAGGTAGCGGCGCACCGCGAGATCGACCACCGTCGCGGCGATATCGACCGGGTCGACATGCTCGTCGAGCAGCAGCCCGGCCTCGCCGGGCAATACGCCGTCGGGCGAGACGAACTGCACCCGCTCGCCCTCGCGCAGCAGCGGATCGAGGGTCTGCGCACCCGTGCCCGCCGCGGCGTCCTGGCGCCGCGCCCGCAACACGAAGACGGCCAGACCGATCAGCACGAGCAACAACACGCCGAACGCGACGAGCACCGGCGCGGTGAGCGCGAACGGGCCCGCGGCGCTGTCGTCGCGCACGTCGGCATTGCTCGGCACCGTGCCGGGCGGCAACTGCAGGGTCAGGTCGATCGCGTCGCCCTTGCGCAGGTCGGTCTGCTCCAGATAGAGCACGCCGTCGACCTCGGTCTTCACGTCGGCGCAGGCCCTGGTGCTGCCGGGCGGGCCGAGTTTGCAGTCCACGATGCCCATCTCGAAGCTGGGACTGATCAACGTGGCGCTGATCGAGGCGATGTCGCTGCGGACCACACCGATCCAGTTGAACACCTGGCTGCCCGGCGCGTCGCTGACCAGGTTGTGCACCGAGTAGGTGAAGGTCGACGTGCCGGGCTTGGCCTCGAGGGTGAACTGGTCGTTGGCGACCGTCGCGGTGCCCGCGCCCTTGGTGTCGACGTCGGTGACCTTGAAGCGGCGCTCGACGTCGTCGCCGACCTGCAGCCGCAGTGGCAGCGACATCTGGAACGACCCGTCCTGCGGCACCTCGACCTGCTCGACCACCTCGAGCACGCCCTCGCGGTTGAGCTTCAGGTCGGCGGTGATGGCCACACCGGCCGGCGCGGGCTGCGGGTGAGCTGCCGGAGCCGTCGCGAACAATCCCGCGGACGCGAGTAGCAGCGCGCCTACGGCGGCCCCCCGAAAAGTCAGCATGGCTGCCTACTTTAGACAGCTTGCTATTCTGCGTCATCGGCTGTCGGCGATCACTGAGACGAGGGGGTACGGGGGCGTGACACAACCACCGTACGGATACGGGCCGGTTCCGCCTGGTGGGCGACCGGTACCGCCCCCGCCCGGCTACGGTCCACCGCCGGGGCATGGTCAGCCGCCGCCCGGTCACCGCCCACCCCCCGGCTACGGTCCGCCCCCTGGCTATGGCCCCCCGCCCGGCTACGGCGCACCGCCCGGCCAGGTCCCACCGGGATACGGTCCGCCACCGGGCTATTCGGCGCCGCCCGGCTACGCGCCGCCACCCGGCTATCGCACCCCCGCGCCGCCGCCGATGCCCTACGGCCCGCCCGGTCGTCCCCCGTACCCGCCGCGCCGCCGTTCCGGTGGCAGCGGCGCGTGGGTCGCGCTGCTTGTCGTCGTGGTGTTCCTGGTGGTGGGTGGCCTGGTGCGCAACGCGATCTCGGTGGGTCGCAACGACAGCAGCCCGTCGACGGTCACCCCGAGCCTCACCTTCGCGCCCGACGGTTCGACCGGTCCCGCCGAGACCGGCGCGAACCCGCTGCTCGCCGACCCGACCGCGACGCTGATCCCCGCCCGCTGCCCCTATTCGCCGTGGGGTACGCAGGTGGACGCGGCGCGCAAGTTCTTCGAGAGCGCCGCATCGTGCCTGGCCGCTGCGTGGAAACCGGTGCTGGAGAAGGCGAATCTGCCGTTCCGGCCGCCCGCGCTGAACGTCAGCGCCACCACCACCGGGATCACCACCCCGTGCACCGGCACCACCAGTAATTTCGCTGCGTTCTATTGCCCGGCGAACAAGACCATCTACATGCCGATCAGCCAGTTGCAGACCGATTTCTTCAAGGACAACTGGGTGGTCTACCTGTCGGTCTTCGCGCACGAATACGGCCACCACGTCCAGGCCATGTCCGGCATCCTGCGCAAAGCCAACAGCGAGCGCGCCGACGCGGGCCCGCGCAGCACCCGCGGTCTCGAGCTGTCGCGCCGAGTCGAGTTGCAGGCCAACTGCTTCGACGGCATGTACATCGCGTCCTCGTCCGGCGGCGGTTCGCTGACCAATTCCCAGCTGAACATCGCCCGCAAGGACGCCTACGGTCGCGGCGACCAGGCCGGCGACATGCGCGACCACGGCACCGCCGAGAACGGCGGCCAATGGTTCGAGATCGGCCTCGACAAAAACCGTGCCGCCCAATGCAATACGTTCACCGCGCCGTCCGGCTCGGTGAGCTGAGGCTCAGGCGCCGTCGGCGAAGGGCGGCTGCAACGCGCGGGCGTAGGTGTACTCCGGCGCCACGGTGATCACGTCGCACACCTGCACCAGTCGATCGGGGATGTCGCCCTCGAAATGCGCTGTGCTGGGGATGATCACGGCGTCGATGCCCAGGCCCCGCGCCATGGTGGCCAGTCTGCGCACCACGTCCTCGGTCTCCGCACCGAACACCACGGTCTTCGTCAAGTTGTACCCGAAACGCTGGGCCAGGCTCCGGATCAGCACCTCGTCCCACTGCTGCCTCGCACCGGATACATCACGGCGCAGATATCCGATCGCCGCCGGTCGTCGCCTCATCGCACCTCTCCTTTCCGCCCAGAACAATCCCGGTAGACCGTTGTCCCCGGCAATGCCCGTCCGCTGCCAGTTCCCCGCCACTGGCTCGGATTGGGTGCGCGGCGGTGCCTATTTCTTCGCGGCGGCCTTGGCCTGCTTCTTGAACTCCCGTACCTGCGCGAGGGATTCGGCGTCGGTGACGTCGGCGACCGAACGGCGCGACCCTTCGTCACCGTAAGCACCCGCGGCTTCGCGCCAACCGGCCGGCTGCACCCCGCGCTGCTTGCCGAGCAGGGAAAGGAAGATCTTGGCCTTCTGCTCCCCGAAACCGGGCAGGTCCCGCAGCCGGCGCAGCACCTCCTTGCCGTCCGGCTTGTCCCGCTTCCACAGGTTCTCGGTTTTGCCGTCGTAGTTCTCGATGATGTAGCGGGCGAGGTCCTGCGCGCGGCGCGCCATCGAGCGGCCGTACCGGTGGATCGCGGGCGGGGTCGCGCAGAGTTCTTCGAACTCCTGCTGATCGGCCTCGGCGATGCGATGGATGTCGAACCCGCCCATCCGGTCGGCGATCTTCTTCGGACCACGGAACGCGTGCTCCATCGGGTATTGCTGGTCGAGCAGCATGCCGAGCAGGGTGGCGAAGTGGTCCTCGGTCAATAGCTCGTCGGCCTCGACATCCTGTGCCAGGCAAAGCTTGCGACTCATCGCCGTTCCTTCCCACCGCTACCGAAACTGCTCGGACGGCCTCGATCATCTCATTAGTGCCGACGGCTCGGGCGCGCACTATTGATCACGCGCGCACCCGCACCTGCAGTGAGTCAGGTCACAGGGGCGCGGTGCGGGGCAATACGGTCGCGCGTAGGCTCCAGCGCATGCCTCAGACGACGGCAGTACCAATATCGGCGCCCCACACGACGGGGTCAGTCAGAGATGGAAACGGGAGCATGGACACCTACACGTTGCGCCCGGATCGGTTCGACCGAGCAGGCCAGGACCAGCTCGTAGACGTACGCGATCTGCAAGCCGCACTTCCCGGCATCCGCAGGCTGCGGACCTGGGCCCACGACGCGCTCGCGCTGCGCCCCGGCGAGCACGCGGTCGATATCGGCTCGGGGACCGGCTCGGAGGTGCTGGCCTTCGCGGAGGTGGTCGGCGCCGAAGGTGCCGCGGTGGGCGTCGAGCCCGATCCGAGCCTGCTCGCCGCCGCCGAACGCCGGGCCGCCCAGACCGGTTCGCCCGCCAAGTTCCATTCCGGCGATGCCTACGGCCTGCCGTTCGGCGCGGACAGCTTCGATGCCGCGCTGTGCGAGCGCGTCTTCCAGCATCTGACCGCGCCCGCCCGCGCCGCCAACGAGATCGCGCGCGTGCTGCGACCAGGCGGCCGGGTCGTGGTGGTGGACAGCGACTGGGGCACGGCGATCGTGCATCCGGGCGAGCGGTCGGTGGTGCGCGAGGTGATCGACACGCTGATCTCCGCGACCACCAACCCGTTCTCCGGCCGCAGGCTGCCCGGCCAGCTGACCAAGGCGGGCCTGGTGATCGAGGATATCGGCTCGCACGCGCTGGTGCAGGACCGCACGGTCGGCGCGGGCTCGCTGGTCAACCGCATCTCGGCGATGGCGGTGGCCCGCGGCGTGATCACCGACGAGCAGCGCGACCGGCTGCTCGACGATCTGGCGGAGGGCGCGGCCAGCGGCGACATCCACCTCTCGGTGACCATGTTCGCGGTGCTCGCGCACAAGCCCGAGTAGCCGCCCGACAGCACAGCGGGGCGCGTACCCCGGTACGCGCCCCGCTGGTTCGTCCGCTACTTACCGAGCAGCTTCTCGGTTGCCGCGAGCAGGACGCAGGTGGCAAGGCCGTCCATCGCCTTTTCCAGTTCCGGCAGCTTCGGGAAGCTGGGCGCGATCCGAATGTTCTTGTCCTCCGGATCATTCCGCAGCGGGAAGGCCGAGCCGGCGGCGGTGAGCGCGATGCCCGCGTCCTTCGCCAGCGCGATCACCCGGCTCGCGGTGCCCTCCAGCACATCGAGACTGATGAAGTAGCCGCCCTTCGGCTCGGTCCAGGACGCGATCTTCGACGCGCCCAGCCGGTCCTCCAGAATCCGCAGCACCAGCGCGAATTTCGGCTCCAGGATCGCGCGATGCCGCTGCATGTGCGCGCGCACGCCGTCCGCGTTCCGGAAGAAGCGCACGTGGCGCAGCTGGTTGATCTTGTCCGGGCCGATCGTCTTCTTCGACAGGTGCTTCAGATACCAGTCCAGGTTCGCCGTCGAGGCGCCGAGGAAGCTGACCCCGCCGCCGGCGAAGGTGATCTTCGAAGTGGACGCGAACACCAAGGGCCGGTTGGGGTTTCCGGCCGCGGCCGCGAGACCGAGCACGTCGATCACCGGGGCCGCGGTATCGGTCAGCGGGTGCACCGCGTAGGCGTTGTCCCAGATCAGCCGGAAGTCCGGCGCCGCGGTCGGCATCGAAACCAGTTCCCGGACAACATCTTCGGAGTAGTTGATGCCGCTCGGGTTGGCGTAGTTCGGCACCACCCACATGCCCTTGATCTGCGGATCGTTCGCCACCAGTTCGGCGATGGCGTGCGTGTCCGGGCCGTCGGGACCGATGGCCAGCGGGATCATCTCGAAGCCGAGCGTCTCGGTGATCGAGAAGTGCCGGTCGTAGCCGGGGCTCGGGCACAGGAACTTCAGCTTCTCCTCCGACGCCCACCGGCGCTCGGAGTCGTTGGCGCCGTGCAGCATCGCGAAGGCCAGCACGTCGTGCATCAGCTCGAGGCTGGCGTTGTTGCCCGCGATCAGGTTGTCCACCGGAATCCCGAGCAGCTCACCGAAGATCGCGCGCAGCTCCGGAAGTCCTTGCAGACCGCCATAATTGCGACAGTCGGTACCCGAGCCGTCCCGATAGTCGCCCGCACCGGGCAGCGTGAGCAGGTCAGCGGACAGGTCGAGTTGTTCCGGAGAGGGTTTTCCTCGTGTCAGGTCCAGCGTGAGCTTCTCGGTCTTGAGCGTCGCGTAGTTCGCGTTCTGAGTCTCGTGCTCGGACACGAGTTCCTCGTGGCTCATCAAACCGATTTGCGTTTGCCGGGGCATCCTGGGCAGCCTTTCGAAGCTTGCGGGGACGTGGGGTCTCGGCCGGACGATGTGCGACGGCCGGGCATTCGATCCGTCCAGCGCATCGTGTGCGGACGAACCGCCTTCACGTTACCCGGGTGTTGCTCGGAATTGGAGGCGTTATCCGTCAGCCGGACCAGGTCCGTGCGCAGCCCCCGAAATATAAGGGGGACCCCGCGCACCCGGCAGAGCCCATTGACCCTTGCTGCCTTCCGGCCCTGGGGGAGTTCACAGGATGCGCGCCGCGCGGGATCCGTCGGCCAGTGTAGCCGCTCCCGCGCCGCACCCGAACCCCCGGGTCCTCGAACCTGGCCGAAAACCAGAACGAGCAGGACCTTCACCCCGTCCGCCGCCCCCATTTGGCGTCCGCCCTCCCCCTACCGGTATGCTGCTCCACGGAGGATTCGCCTAGTGGCCTATGGCGCTCGCCTGGAACGCGGGTTGGGTTAACGCCCTCAGGGGTTCAAATCCCCTATCCTCCGCCACGAAGCGCCCCTGATCACGCGACTGCCGATCAGGGGCGCTTCGCATTGCCACGCCCTTGCGCTCGGCACGACCGGTGCACCCGAGGCTCGCTTCAGCGCACCCCACACATCGCGAGACATCCCCCGCTGCCAAACAGTTGCGGACGCCACAGCTCGCGCTCTCCTCGCGCCCGCCGCCAGCCGCGCCTTGGATGAAGTCATGGTGTTCCCATCACGAATACCGAGGCGGTGCGCCAGTGCTGTCCACGCGCTGAATTCCTACTTGCCGGGCAATGGATTGGGAATATGGACGTTAACTAATTAGTTGCCATCTTAAGATCAGGTGATCGGCATCTCGCAAGTCAGGTCGTTTCGGCTGCCTTCGACAAAGTGAGAGGTGTGAATCATGGCTAACCGTATAGACGTCGAATTCGCTGCCGACGACGGCACCGTATTGCGGGCTTGGCTGTATGCGCCGGCCGCTGCGGCGGCAGGGCCGTGGCCGGCTATCGCGCTGGTGAACGGATTCGCCGGTGTCCGCAGCGATGCGGTGGATGCGCTGGCCAGACGGGTCAGCGACGCCGGGTTCGTGGTGCTGGTGCACGACCACCGCGGTTGGGGCGGCAGCGACGGGAGACCCCGGCAGGACATCAATCCCCCGCAGCAGCTCGCCGATACACAGACCGCGATCTCGTTTCTCGAGGACCGACCCGAGGTTGACCCCGACCGGATCGGCGCCTGGGGCTGGAGCCTCGGCGGCGGGCATGTGCTCATGCTCGGCGCCATCGATTCCCGCGTGCGCTGCGTAGTAGCTCAGGTCCCGACGATCAGCGGCTCGGAAATTCTGCGCCGCAGGGGTGGCGAGCAGCTCGCCGCCTTCCGCGCCGCTTTTCTGCGCGACCGGCGGGCCCGTTTCCACGGGGCCGACCCCGCCGTGATCGCCGTGGCCCATGCCGAGCAGCCCGCCGCGTGGCAGGACCCCGACTCCATCGCCACCTACACCCGCGACCCGGCGCCGAACTGGCTCAATCAGGTCACCCTGCGCTCCCTGGAAGCGGACGGCAACAACGAGCCGGGCTACTACATCAGCCGCATCGCACCGACACCATTGCTGATGATCGTCGCGACCGACGACACCACCACCTACACCGATCTCCAACTCGCCGCCTACGAGCGGGCGCTGGAACCCAAGCGGCTCGTCCTGCTGCCCGGGACCCACTGGGACCTGTATGCCAGCGAGCCGGCTCGGCAAGCAGCCGTCGATTGGTTCACCGAACATCTCGCACACGCACCCGAACATCCGGTCGGCACAAATGGTTTCGCCCGACCGGACAACGCAGGACTGCCGATGACGGCAGATCGGTCCGGCGGCAACTGATGCCGGACGAACGATTGAGCAGCAACCCCGAAGCCGACAGCGACCCAGCCGGTCGCTGACCGAAGGGAGTGTAATGACCACCAGCCACGCGCCAACCGTGCTGACCGTCGAACATCCCGGCCGTTGGGTCACATTGCGCATCGACAACCCGCCGGTGAACGTGCTCGACGATCGCGTGCACACCGAATTGGCCGACGCCTTGGAGCGTCTCGAAGCCGATCCCGAGACCCGGGTCGTCGTCTTGGAATCGGCCGATCCGGAGTTCTTCGTCGCGCACCTCGATGCCACGCTCAGCCTGGAGCAGAACGACGTGGCGATGCGCGCATACGCCCGGACCCGTGCGGCATTGCGGTCGCCACGACTGGTCAGCATCGCCAAGATCCGCGGCCGCGCCCGCGGGGGCGGACATGAACTGGCCCTGCTGTGCGACATGCGTTTCGCGTCCACCGAGACCGCGCTGCTGGGGCAGCCCGAGATCAAGTTCCGCCTGCCGCCCGGCGGCGCGGGCACGCAGATGCTACCGGCGTTGATCGGACGGGCGCGGGCATTGGAGATGGTCCTCAGCGGACGCGATATCGACGCCGTGACCGCCGAACGCTACGGCGTGGTCAACCGCGCCATTCCCGACTCCGAACTGGACGAATTCGTCGATACGCTGGCCGCCCGCATCGCCGGGTTCGACGCGACCGCGGTAGAGGTGACGAAAGCGAGCGTGGATCGACGCTATCTGCCCCCGCTCGAGGATTTCCTGCGGGCCGGCGAGGACTTCAAGAAGCTGCGCGAGTCACCGGAAATCGCCGCGGAGATCGCGCGCGAAGCGCTGGCCAAGGGGGTGAATACCCGGGGCCCCTACGAGTTCGACGGTATGGGGAGCTGACCCGTGCACCTGAATGGCAACCGAAAGAAAGCAACCGACAACGAAATCCACATAGCTTTGGAGGTGCGATCATGACCGAGTTCGTCGAAGTGAAACTGGGCACCCACGCCGTCGAGGTTCCCAAGGGCGGCTACTTCGATCGTTACCGTATGCGGGCCGACCTCGACGAGGTCGCTCGCGATCCACAGGTCCGCAGCGTCGACTACTTCCGATCGCTGCGCAAGCGCGTGATGGACTCGCCGCTCGGCGAGACGGCGAATCCCACCTATTACTACAGCGCATCGATTCTGCAGCTGACGATGCTCGCGCCCTTGGACGCGCTGCACGACCGGTTGCCCGAACCGCTAGAGCCCCTTGCGCTCATGCCCGGCATCGGCATGGTGGCGATCGCCGTCTACAACTACCGGGTGAGCGATATCGACCCCTACCGCGAGGCCGCCGTGACGATCCCCGTCCGGCCCCCGCGGCACGGCGGGTCGCCGGAGATCGACGCGGCCGCCGCGCTGGCGAACGGCACCGCGTACTCGTACGTCCTCTCCCTACCGGTGACCTCCGAGATCGCGCGTGTGCGTGGCGTATACAACTACGGACTGCCGAAGTGGCTGACCGACGTCGACCTGGACATCGACCGGCGCGTCACCGCACGCATCGGCAACGACGACGGCGGCACCGACCTCGCCATCGATCTGCCCCTCCCTCCGATCGAGGACTACCCCTCCGGCACCAACATGACCACCTGGACCTCCCTCACCCAGCTCGACGGAGTCTGGGGCGAGAACAGGAACCAGACCAACATCCTGTCCGCGGGCAGCGTCGCGTTACCCCGCGAGATCGAATTGACCCTGGGATCCGGGCGAATGAGCGACGATCTGCGATCCGTGCACGCCCAGCAGATCATCTCGGCCAGCGTGATCCGCGAAGGCCAACTCACCCTGTACATGCCCCTCCCCACCTCCCTCCCGACCCTGTCGAAGTCGCACTGAACAACATCCCGGCCGACAAATGCCCCCGCCCAGCCGTTTTCGGCTGGGCGGGGGCAATGGCTGCCAGAGGTGATGACGGTCGACCAGGGCTGAACCGGCGAGATCACGCAGCCATACCTAACGTCGCCTACGCGCACGGCACGCTGCACGTGCAAAACCGGCACCGCACGTTGCCGCGTCGGCGGGTGTCGGCCGACCCTCGAATCCGGGACGCCAAGAACGCGATCCGCGTCCGGCCATCGAGGAGACAGCAATGCCTGACCACGAACACTGGTACCTGGTCTACGAACGCGACGTACTGGGCGAACCCGGCAGACCATGGCCGACCCGCCCCCGCACCAGACCCCAGACACCAGACACCCCCCGCTCCGCCGCGCACCTCCGCATAGTCCGCGCCCTACTATCCCGACGGCGCACCGAAACCTGAGGCACCCATACGGCTTTCGCGTCGACACACTTCAGCGGATGGCGGCTGTGAGGGCGTCGGTTACGGAGCGCCAGATGACGGCGGCTTCGAGGAAGCCTGCTTCGCGTAGTTCGGTGAGATGCCAGTCGGCGGGGTGGACCTCGCCGGTGACGTGGGCGTTGAGGATTTCGCGGCTGGCGGCGACGGCGGGGGCCAGGTGTGGGTCGGCTGCCGCGGCGAGCCACCAGTTGTCCCAGTCCAGGGTGCCCGCCTGGGTCACTCGCGCGCGGTGGGATCGCTGGATCACCTCGTCGAGGGCGTTGAGCAGCGGGGTGCCCGAGTCGGGCATGTGGTCGGCGTTGAGGAAGATGCCGCCGGGGCGGAGCAGTTTGCCGAGGTCACCGTAGAGCCGGACCAGCGGTTCGGCTTTCAGCCAGTGCAGCGCGGTCGCGGTGACGATCGCGTCGAACGGTTCGTCGCAGAGCTGAGACATCCAGTCCGGCGTCTTGATGTCGGCGGTCACGAAGGTCATTCGCGGGTCGTTCGCGAAGCTGCCGCTGGCGATGGCGAGCAGGGCCGGATCCCGATCGATGCCGACCGAGGTCGCGTCCGGCAGCCGGTCGAACAGCCGCCTGCTGATGGTCGCCGGGCCGCAGGCCAGGTCGAGCACCCGCGGTGCCGGGCCGGCCACGGCCTCGACCATGTCGATCATCACCCGGAACCGCTCCTCGCGGTCGGGCATATAGAACTCCTGCTGTCGATCCCAGCTCTCCTGCCACCGCTCCCAGTCCATGCCGCCTCCGAATGAGTAAGAACTGTCAACGCGTGCGCGCAGCCGCCTGATTCGATATTTCCGGGAATGATCCAACGCGAACTATTCGCTATTGCCGGAGCAGCTGATGAAACGCTACCAGCTGATTTACCGGGTTACCACGAGCGACAAGCAGGCGCCTAATGTGTCATTCGATAAGCGTCACACGGGCTCGACACGGAACACCGCGATCCGCTCGGCCGCATCGGCCAATGCCTCCGGGGTCGCCTCGGTGACGAGCCCGGTCTTCACGAGCCATCCGTCCAGCCGTTCCGGACCGTTCGCGATGTGCTCGCGCAGCAGCATGCGACATTGCCGCACAGGCAATTCCACCAGCCGCACGGTCGACGAGCACCGACCGCGCGACAGCGTGACGGTCGATGCCGCACTAACATTGGCCACCCACGCGGATTTCCCGCATACCTGGAACACGTAGCGCGCCGTCGATCGGAAGCACCGACAACGGACCACGCTGCCCGCCGCCCCCCGGCGTGCACACCCCGGAAGCCCTGGTCGACCCCGACGACTTCTTCGCCGCGCTCGCACCGCACTGCCTCGGCGCACCCGCGCCGCACGCCATGACGATCACCACCCGATCCTGGTTCGATGAGCGCGCCAACGCCGAAAGTCTTTCGGCCGCTTTACTCACCGCGCTGCTGGTGCCGCCGCGACCGTCGCCGTAGCCGTGCCGGCGGATGCGGGGTGCCGCGCCGCGCAGTACTGTCCTGCGCGGCAGACCCGCCGCCGGCCGACTCGGAACCGTTCTCCCGACCTCGGCGCGGCGGCAGCAGTGCAAACGATGGGCGCACCATGACCAACCCGCAGTACCGGCCGCCGCGACTACCGACCTGGCTGTGGGTGCTGCTCGTGGTGGTGACACTGGTGGCGGGCGGTGGTGTGGTCGCGGCCGCGGTGGTGGCCGACAAGAACACGAGCGGCACCGCCACCCCAGCACCGACGACACCGCGAACCCATCGACCGACACCACCGCAGACGCGTCGACCGACACCACCGCAAGCCGGTCGACCGACGCCGCCACCGGCCGGCCCGAGGACCGAACACCGCGCCACCCCGAAAATGGTGCGCTACGAGGTCCTCTCGTCGACCGGGATGGTGCCGCGGCTGCACTACATCGACGACGCGGGCCCGCATACCGAGATCAAAGCCCCCTCACCCTGGTCCAAAGAGGTCGTGACGTCGCAGAAGGACGTCCTGCTGACACTCACGGCGCAAGGCGACGACGACGCCGACCTGACCTGCCGCATCACCGTCGACGGCAGCGTGCGCACCGAGCGATCGGCGCAGGGGCCGCAGGCCAACGCCATCTGCACGCTCGACTGAAACGCGTTGCCGGACCGCCCACGCGGGGGCGGCACGGCCCCGCGCCTACGTCAGGTACACCGGCAGCGTGCGGTGCCCGTTGGAGATAAAACTGCCCATCGGCGCGAGCTCGGCCGGGTCGACGGCGAACCTGAGCTTCGGGAACCGCTCGAACAGTGCGGGCAAGGCGATCGTCGCCTCGAGCCGCGCCAGCGGCGCACCGATGCAGTGGTGGGCGCCGTGCCCGAAGGACACGTGCTCCTTGTTTGTCCGGTGCACGTCGAACGTGTCGGCGCTCGCGCCGTGCACCTTCGGGTCGCGACCAGCGCCCGCGTAGGAGGCGAGAATGGCCTCCCCCTTGGGAATACGGATATCGCCGAGGTCGATGTCCTCGACCGCGTAGCGCAGCGGCAAGTGCGCCACCGGCGCCTCGTACCGCAATGTCTCCTCGACCAGGTCCGACCAGGGCACCCGGCCCGCGAGCACGTCGGCGCGCTGGTCGGGGTGGGTCAGCAACGCGAATATCGCTTGGTCGAGCAGGTTCACCGTTGTCTCGTGCCCGGCGTTGATCACCAGCATCAGGGTGTCGACGAGCTCCTTCTCGACGAGCTGCGAACCGTCCTCGTCGCGGGTGGCGATCAGCACGCTGGTGACGTCGTCACCCGGCTGCGCCCGCCGGAACGCGACCAATTCGCTGACCAGGCCGTACATTTCGAGGTAGTTGGCCTGCGCCTGCTCGGCGGTGAACGAGGAGTCGAAGAAGCCGTCTACACACCGGTGCAGATCGGGTCCGAGATGCTCGGGCACACCCATCATCTCGGTGATTACCTTGATCGGCACCGGGTAGGCGAAACGGGCACGCAGGTCCACCGATTCGCCCGCGGGCGTCGCGGCCAGCGCGTCGAGCAGATGCGCGGTGATCTCCTCGATGCGCGGACGCAGGGCGGTGCTGCGCCGGTGGGTGAACGCGGGCGAGACCAGCCTGCGCAGCCGCCGATGCTCGCTGCCGTAGGCGGTGAACATGTTGTCCACCGCCACCCACGGCAGCAGCGGCCATGCCTCGGTGATCTCACCGTTGATGAACGAAGACCAGTGCTGGCGTGGGTCTTTGGATACGCGCGGGTCGGCCAGGAGGGTCTTGAGCAGGACGGCGTCGGTCACCGACCACGCGGGCACGCCACCGGGTAACGCCACCAGCGCCACGGGCCCGGTGGCGCGAATCCGCGCGCACTCACCCTGGATATCGGCACCGGTGGTGTCGAGGACTATCGGTTCATGCGCCATCGGAGGCTCCTTACATCATGTTCAACGGAGGGGACTTGGGAAAGACGACCGGGAGCGAGGCCAGCGCACGGTGGAAAGGACCTGGCCGCCACGTCAACTCGGCGGCCGGTACGGCGAGTCGCAGCTCGGGCAGCGCATCGAGCAACTGATCGATGGCGTCCTGGACCACCAGGTAGGCAACGGATTTCGCGGGGCAGGCATGCGGACCGGCACCCCACGCCAGATGCGCACGGTTGCCGGTGCGGTCGCCGCCGCGGATCTCGGGATCGTTGTTGCAGCCCGCGAGGCTGATCAGCACCGGCTGGTGCGCGGGCAACCAGTTGTTGTCGATCAGGATCGGCTGGCGCGGGTAGGACGTGCAGAAGTTCGCCATCGGCGGGTCGTTGAACAGCACCTCGTCCAACGCGTCCCGGGTGGACATGCTGCCGCCGAGCACATCGCCGCCGAAGCGATCGTCGGTGACCATCAGCAGCAGCGTGTTGGTGATCAGGTTCTGCTGCGGTTCGATGCCCGCCCCGTAGAAGCTGATCAGCTGGGACAGCATCTCCACATCGTCGAGTTCGGCGCGGTGGTGTGCCAAACGCGAGGTGACGTCGTCACCGGGTTCGGCCCGGCGCAGCTGGATCAGTTCCATCAGCGCCTCGCTGAGCATCTGCATGCCCTGGGCGGCGTTGACCGTGTCGAAGAGCGCGGCCATGCCGGTGGCTACCCGCTGGCCCAATTCCGCCGAGCAGCCGACCATTTGGTTGAGCACCTCGAAGACGAGCGGAAACGCGTACTGGGTCACCAGATCCGCGGAGCCCGCCGCGCAGAAGGTGTTGATCAGCGGGATCGCGATCCGTTCAACGGTGGAATGCAGTGCGTGCAGGTCGATTCCATCGATGGCCGCGGTGTAGGCCTGGCGATAGCGCGCATGTGCCGCACCGCTGTTGCGCAGCGCGTTCGGATACCACTCCATCATCGGCTTCACCGGGGAGTCCGCGGGAATGTTCTGCTGCCAGGTCCGCGGATCGGCCGGAAAGTGCTCCGGGTCGTTGAGGATTCGCAGTGCGGCCTGATATCCGACCACCAGCGTTGCCGGGACGTCCGGTGCCACCTCGATCGGCACCAGCGAGCCGTAGCCTGCCCGCATGTCGGCGTAGGCCCGGTGCGGATCGGCGGCGAACTCGGCGGTGTGCAACCGCACCCGGGGCCCGTCGGTATCGATCGACGACCCGTGTGGCACCGGGCAAAGGCCGGTTCGGGCGGTGGTGTTGGCTGCGGGGTTCTGCGACGTCGTCAAAACAGTGAGCTCCATACGGGGTAAGGCCGGTCACGCACCTCGGTCACATGCGGCGGAACAGATCGGAGGTATATCGGGTTCCAGCCGACCATAAGTGACAATATGTGGGTCATGCACATCGAGCGGTGGAACTCGGTGCGGCGGAGCCGGATTCACCGTGGTCATCGCGTAGTTATTGCCCAGCACCCGATTTCGGCCGGAAGCGCGGCCGCCGTGCGGGGCGCGGTCCCCTGCCACCGGTGAAAGAACGGGCGAGCGCTCAGCGCGTCCTGCCGGGGGTTCGCCGGACGTACCGATCAATCGGGCGGCGGTATCAGTCCACCTTGTAGAGCCAGATGTGCGGGGCGGCCAGTTCCCCCGCGGCGGTCCAGCGATAGGCGCGCGCCAGGCCGGCGCCCTCGTAGTTGTGCAGGTAGTCCAGGAGTTTCGGGCGGGTGACGTGGCCGGCGGCGATACCGGACAGGACGATCGTGGTCAGGTCGTACGCCTCGGTGGAGCCCGGACCCGGCGGTTCGCCGTTGAGCGCCTGGTACTCCGCGGCGAAGTCGCCGAGCACCGGTCCGCACGAGCAGGAGATCAACGCACCAGCGGCCGCATCCCCTGCCGCGGCGACGAAGTCGGCGGTCACCGTGCTTTCGGCGGACACGAACGGTGCCGTGACCCCCTTACCGCGCAGCTGTCGCAGCAGCGCGGCGGCTTCTTCGTACAGACCCGAATAGAAGATCGCATCCGGTGCCGCGGCGGCGATATCGGCCACGACAGCGGCGAAATCGCGCTCGCCGCGGCCGATTTCCGCGGCGCAGGCCGAGGTGGCCGCGGCGCCGATGCCCGCGACGACACTGCCCGCCAGGCTCCTGCCGTACCCTGACTTGTCCTCGACCACACAGATCTTGCGGAACTGCGCGGTGCCGAGCAGGTACTTCGCCAGCGCCGCGCCCTGCGCGTCGTCGGCGGCCAGACCGCGAAAGAAGGTGGTCCAGCCGTTGGCCGACAGTGTCGGGTCGGTGGCCGACGGCGTCAGGAACGGCAGCCCGGCGCCGTCGAAAACCGCGCCGGCAGCCCTGATTTCGTCGGACACCATCGGACCGACCAGAGCGACCGTGGACTGGTCCCGCGAAATCTGTTCGGCGGCACTCGCGGCCGCGGTGTCGACCTCCCGCACCGTCACCGCGCAACCTGGGTTGGCCTTCGTGAACCGGTCGACCGCCAACTCGACCGCACCTGAGGTGTATCGGTTCGCGCCGGATCGGCCGGGCGCCGCGATGGTTAGCGGTGCGCAGGTCGCGGCGCCGTCGCCGGCGGGGTCGGCGGCCGCCGTCGCCCTGGCCTGTTCTCGGCCCTGTGCATCGATCTGACTCGATGGCGCAACGGTTCTCGGTGCACCGGCGGTACCCGGCGCGGTCGCACCGGCCCACGCGATGGCCGTGGTGACGCTGCGCGGCGCCGTGGGCTCGCCGGTGAATCCGCCGAACGCCCAGACGGCGCCCAGCACCGCGGCGGTCCCGATGACAAGCGCGGAACCGACGATGCCGGTCCGGCGCAGCGCCCGGTTCGGCGCCGGTGGTGCGGCCTCGCGCTCGTCTTGCGCTGATGCGTCAGATGATTCGGCTCGGCGTTGTTGTTCCTGATCCGACGCGGAAGTCCGGTTGAACGCCGCATCCCGATCGCCTGGCGGCGGTCCTGGCCGCTCGACCGGGAGACTTCCGGTCGGCAGCTCGTCGGCGGATGTGGTTTCCGGTGCACGTGTGGCTGCGGGCGGGTGCGCCGGCGCTGTCGCGGGCCACTCGGCGGGGCGGGTTTCGGGGTATGCGCCCGGAGACCGCGCGCCGTGGAACAGCGGTGGCCGCGGCTCCGCACGAGACCCAGGGGTTGCCTCACCCGCAGGATCCGAAGCCCGGGTTTCCGCCTGCCCGGCAACAGCTGCGGCGCGCGCGGGCGAATCGACCTGTCGCGGTGGCGATGCCGCAGGCGGCACCCACGCCTGCGGAGTAGTCGGCGGTGCCGCGGCCGCACCCGGCACGGCGGCGGACAGAGCGCGCCGGGCCGTGTCGGCGAATTCGGTGCAGGAGCCGAACCGTTCGTCGGGGTCCTTCGCCAATGCCTTGGCCAGCACCGCGTTCAACGCCGACGGAAGCCCAGACCGCCGGTCGGCGACGGGCGGCGGCGGTTGTTGCAGATGGCCGGCGATCAAGCCCGCCGGGTTGTCCGCGGCGAACGGCGCCGAACCGGTCAGCAGCCAGAACAGCGTGCAGGCCAGCGCGTATTGGTCGGCTCGATGGTCGACGGTGGCGGCGGACAGCTGCTCGGGCGACGCGTACGCCAGGGTGGCGGCGAACATTCCGGTGCGGGTGAGCTGCTGGGACTCGTCGCGCAGGCGGGCGATACCGAAGTCCGTCAACAGGATTCGTTCTTCCTGGGCCGCCGTAGCGCGGGCCAGGAGGATGTTCGCCGGCTTCACGTCACGATGCAGGACGCCGACCGCGTGCGCGTAGTCGAGCGCCTTCGCCGTCTCGGCGACGATGTGGACGGCTCGCCGCGGCGCCAGCGTGCGCGGATCGAGCGCGCCCGCATCGGTGCCGTCCACGTACTGCATCGAGATCCAGCTGGTGTCCTCTTCGATGCCGCGGTCGTAGACCGCCACGATATTCGGGTGGTCCAGTCGCGCGACCAGCTCGGCCTCCCGCTCGAAGCGGGCCAGCATCTCCGGATCGGCGTGCAGGTTCGAACTGAGCAACTTCAACGCGACCCGCCGCGGCAACCGCGGGTGCCGCGCCAGGTACACCGATCCCATCCCACCCCGCCCCAGCCGCCGCTCGACCACGTACCCGGCGAAGATCTCACCAGCGCGCAGCATTGCGTCCTCTCCCACCTGGACCCGACCGTCGGCCCAGCCATCGTAACCTGCGGATTTGCCGTGATCCCCGCCTCGAAGGAAACCCTTTGACCGCGACCTGTCCGATCGAGCAGGCTCACAGTTGTGCACAGGAACGCGGAGCCGGTCGGGCTCGAACCGCTGACGGCGGCGAATCTGCCGCAGCTGCTGGCAGCGGCGGTCGCGGACGCCGACCCGCTCGAGGTGATGCCGCCGGTGCCCGGGGCATCCGGGTGGGATGCGAGCAGCGAGCAGGCGTTTCTGGAGTTTCACCGGGGTCGTGCGCTGCGCGACGGAACGCCGGTGGAGTACACCTACGTGATCACGGTGGGTGGCCGGGTGGTCGGGGCGGCCCGGCTGGAGCCGGGCGAGCACGGCGTCGAGGCGGGTGTGTGGATCGGCCGGTCCCGGCGCGGCCAGGGCATCGGCGGCGCCGTCGCCGAACAGCTTCGCGTCGCCGCCACCGAGATCGGCGCACGACGGGTCGTCGCGGTCACCACGGTCGGCAACATCGCCGCACGAAAGCTGTTGGCCGCCGACGCGCCGACCATCGATGGCGATACCGTCACCGCGACAGTGGATCTGGACTGAACCCGCCCGCGTACCCTGCCCCGAGTTCGTCCACAGGTCGCACAGGGACGCGTCGGCACCCTGTGGAACATCGGTGAGGCCCGCGCGATCCCGTGGCAGAGTGGATGCGGTGACCGGCATCGATTGGAACCACAACAGCTTCTACCATCGGTTCCTCGTGCGGCAGCTGCCGGGCAACGCCACCCGCGTGCTCGATGTCGGCTGCGGTACAGGCGCTTTCGCCGTCGTCCTGGCCGGGCACGCGGAGCGGGTCGACGCCATCGACCGATCCCCGGCGATGATCGAGGCCGCGAAACAGGTCGTGCCCGCCAACGTCACCTGCGTGCTCGGCAACATCCTGGCACAGCGGTTCCCGCCCGCGAGCTACGACGCGATCGTCTCGATCAGCACGCTGCACCACCTGCCGCTGGACGAGGTGCTTCCGGTGCTGGCGGACGCGCTACGTCCCGGCGGCGTGCTCGCGGCCGTCGCGCTGCCGCGCACCGACCTGCCCCGCGAGTTGCCCATCGAATTCCTTGCCGCTCTTGCCCACCGCGTGCTCGGCGGTGTTTTCGCGCTGCTGCGCACGCTCGGCCCCGGCGACTGGCACGCGATCGATCCCACGCACGCCGCCATGCCGGTCATGCTCGATCCGTCTCTGACCACCCGCCAGGTGCGCGAACAGGTGACCGCGCTGCTTCCCGGCGCGCGCGTCCGTCGGCGCCTGCTCTGGCGCTACTCCCTGGTCTGGCACAAACCGCTCGACCGATAGACCACCGAGGTTGTCACCGCCGCAGGCGGTGGACCACCTCGTCCAGGGCCGCGCGGAGTAGTTCCGTGTAGACGTCGAGGTCCGGGACGGTCGCGTCGTCGGCGTGCACAGAGACGGTGATGGTGTCGCCGAGTCCGTGCACACCGTGGGTCAGGCGCATGACCGAGCCGATAGCGGGAAAGCCCGCGGTGAAGCGCACGCGACCGGCGCCGAAGACAAGATCGGCCGGACCGCGGTGCACGCTGGATACCACGGTGTGGCCCGCGACCGAATCGGGGACGATGTCGATGGGATAGCGGGCGATGTCGCGGCGCAGCAGCGGGGCAGGGACGACCGCGGTGACCCGATCCTGCGCGGTGAGCAGCGGATGCCGCGCGCGGCGGCGCCGTTCGTGCAGCGTCGCCGCGATCTCGTCGGCGCGCGTGCACAGGTCGGCGACGTCGGCGCACAGGTCGACACTGAGGCTGCGATAGTTGTTGTGCGCCTCGGCCTTTGCCTCGTCCGACAGCGCCATCGGCACCTGCGCGCCCAGGCGAGCCACCCGCTCGCCACGGGCTTCGAGGTAGCGCGACAGCGCGAGCGACACCGCGGTGAGCACCACGACGGTGACCGTGCGGCCGGGCACCCGCAACGCCGACGCGGCGTAGACGAGCATCCGCACCCGATGCGCGCCGCCACCGGCGGCCCCGATCCCGTTGACCCGGTTCGGCGCGAAACCGGCACCGGGCTGCGGCAATTCGCCTGCCGCCGTCAGCGCCGCGAGTTCGCGCTGCGCCCGGAACGCCCCGTACCCGCGATAGGCCGTGCGCACCATGCCGATCGGAATCCTGGGCACCGCGAGTACCGCGTCCGCGTACGCCCGCGACGCGTCGACGACCTTCCCCATCAGCCCCCGCCGTCGCCCGGCCGGAGCATCCTCGGGGCCCGTGAACAGTGTCCGCGCGAGCTCGGCCGCCCGCTGGCCGTCGGCCAGTGCGTGCGACATCTGCAGCACCAGCACCAGCGCGGGTTCGATCGGCGCCCACTCGTTCCGGTCCGCTTCGGGTTCGCCGCCCCGCGGCTCCGGCGCACCGGCGATGCCCCGGAAGACATGCAGTCGCCACGGGTGGACCGCCGCATCGAGCACGGTGCCGACCAGCGACCCGAGCGCCTGCTCGAGGTGCTGCCAATCCGGCTGTGTTAGTGGGTGTTCCACGACCTGCTCGGCATCGAAGACACACGGCGCCCAGGACGGGTAGTCGAGATCGCCGGGCACATCGCGGGCCCTGACGCAAAGGGCGGCGCTGGCGGCGGCGCGCCGGGCGATCTGGGCACGCAGTCGCGCGAGACTCTGACCGGCGTCGTCGAAGCAGTACAGCAGGAACAGGTCATTGCGCGTACGGTCCGCCAACCAATACATCGTCGCGTCCTGCGGGGCCATCCTGCGCACCGTCCGACAGTAGCGAAGTCGCCGGATCGCGCCCCTATCCGCGTTCGGCACGGAGCATCCTGGGCCCGGAACGCGCTGCTCACCGAGCCCGAACTCGACATGACATTTAATGGCCGAATTATTTGACAGCGCAAGGCAATACCCAGTCCGTCCGCACGCAAACCAGTGGCCATTGGCGAACTCCGTCGTACTGTGTCAGATCCCGGAAAACCGCAGGGTATCGCCCTGTTCCAAGACGCATGAAACTATCGAATGATCTTGATTTACAAGATCATCCGGGAAAACCATCGATTCGGGCACGATCGGTTGCTACCGTCTGTAGTAGAAGCAAATCACTTCTCGTGGGCGGGGTGTCGGATATGGCAACTCAACTTGGTAGCAAGGTCGGCGCGCAGGCGGACTCCGCCGACGAGCGATATCGGGCCGCCGCCTTCCTGAAGCGGTCGATCAACAAGGTCTTCCCGACCCACTGGTCGTTCCTGCTCGGCGAGATCGCGCTGTACAGCTTCATCATTCTGCTGCTCTCGGGCATCTACCTGACCCTGTACTTCGATCCGTCGATGACCGAGGTGGTCTACAACGGGTCCTATCAGCCGTTACGTGGTGTCACCATGTCGCGGGCCTACGAGACCGCGCTGAACATCTCCTTCGAGGTACGCGGCGGTCTGTTCGTCCGACAGGTACACCATTGGGCCGCATTGCTTTTCGCGGCATCGATCATCGTGCACCTGTTCCGCGTGTTCTTCACCGGCGCGTTCCGCAAGCCGCGCGAGGCGAACTGGGTGATCGGCTCACTACTGCTGATCCTGGCCATGTTCGAGGGCTACTTCGGCTACTCGCTGCCCGACGACCTGCTCTCCGGTACCGGCCTGCGCGCCGCGTTCTCGTCCATCACGCTCGGCATGCCGATCGTCGGCACCTGGCTGCACTGGTTGATGTTCGGCGGCGACTACCCGGGCACCATCATCATCCCGCGCCTGTTCATCGCGCACGTGCTGCTGTTCCCCGGCATCATGCTCGCGTTGATCGCCGCGCACATCGCACTCGTCTGGTACCAGAAGCACACCCAGTTCCCCGGGCCGGGCCGCACCGAGAAGAACGTGATCGGCGCGCGCATCGTCCCGGTGTTCTCGCTGGATCAGGGCGCGTTCTTCGCCTTTACCCTCGGCATCGTCGCGATCATGAGCGGCGTCTTCCAGATCAACGCGATCTGGACCATGGGCCCGTACAACCCCGCACAGATCTCCGCGGGTTCGCAGCCGGACTTCTACATGATGTGGACCGACGGCATGATGCGCCTGATCCCGCCGTGGGAGCTGTATCTGGGCCGCTACACGGTGCCCGCACCGGTATGGGGCGCGCTGCTGATGGGCCTGGTGTTCACGGTGCTGATCACCTACCCGTGGATCGAGAAGCGGCTCACCCGCGACACCGCGCCGCATCACAACCTGCTGCAGCGTCCGCGTGACGTGCCGGTGCGCACCGCGATCGGCGCGATGGCGATCGCCTTCTACGTGGTGCTCACGCTCTCCTGCGTGAACGACATCCTCGCCTACAAGTTCGACATCTCGTTGAACGCGACCACCTGGTCCGGACGCATCGGCCTGCTCCTACTGCCGCCACTGGCCTACTTCATCGCCTACCGCGTGTGCCTCGGCTTGCAGCGCAGCGACCGGGCCGTGCTGGAGCACGGCGTGGAGACCGGCGTGATCAAGCGCCTGCCGCACGGTGAGTACATCGAGATCCACCAACCGCTCGGCCCGGTCGACGACCACGGCCACCCGATCCCGCTGGAGTACCAGGGCGCCCCGGTGCCCAAGAAGATGAGCAAGCTCGGCCTGGCGGGCAAGCCGGGCACCGGCAGCTTCTTCCGCGCCGACCCCCAGCACGAGTCGGAACTCAATCACGAAACCGACCACGCCGAAGAGCGCAGGCAACTGGCGGTGCTGCACGATTACCAGGAACGAGACCGGCTCAACGGCAATGGTTCCCACCGCAACGGTTCGTCCGGTAGCTGAGAATTGGACAGGCAATACGAAGGCCCCGAGTCCGTGCGACCCGGGGCCCGTATGCCTAGTTCGGTGACCTGCTGTTTTCAGGCGCGCCCGAACTCCCCCTGCGCAACTCCGGTTAGGAACGCATCCCACTGTCCCGGCGCAAAGGCCAGCACCGGGCCATATCCGTTGTCCTTGGTATCGCGAACCGCGACTTCGCCGTCGACGAGAAATGCGACTTCCACACAGTTCCCGTCGGGGCCACTGTATGTGCTCTTACGCCACACAGCATCAGTCAAATCAACTTCCACGGCACTAGCTCCTTTGCTGCGTCGAGAACGAGATTTCTTCTGACATCGTTCTAACTAGCACCGGCACTCGGCCAGAACGCCGAATCCCCTGTGCGCCTGATGAAAGCGCGCAACTCCACGGTGCGTCGTCATCGCACGGTACGTTCGAGGCGAATGCGCCCCACGAGGTTGCCCCCGCGCGCTAAACAGTAGCAGGTCTATCGAAAGTTTGCCCGATTCTTGCTTTTTAAATCATCGCATCTGCCACGTTTGCGAAGATGGGAAGTTGCGGGAGCATTGCCAGCTCGGAGCGGTCATTCTGCCCGACACCGTTCTGGTAACAATTGGGGTGCTGTTATTGCTCTGTGATCCGTCAATTTTGCTTTCTTTGGACAACGTCTCATCGACGACACCGCAGCCGGCGGGCATGATGGAAGGCATGGTTGACCGCGATCGCGACGACGCAGGTCGCGCCAGGAACTCTCGTCCGCGCGACCGCCTTGGGCGCCCACTACCCTCCGGAAGTGTCGGAGTTGCCCGAATTCCCGATGATCTTGAATTACCCCCGCAGCAAACGCTCGCCTTCGCTCAGCAACTGCTGGATGACGGTTTGGCATTCAACGCGCACGAGGTATTAGAGGCCGCGTGGAAGAACGGGCCGTTCGCCGAACGGATGCTGTGGCAGGCACTCGCCCAGCTCGCTGTCGGTGTCACACACATCCAGCGCGGTAATCCGAAGGGCGCGCGCACACTGTTGACCCGCGCGGCGACCCGGCTGAGCGAGTTCCGGCCCGATGGCGATGCCGACGCGCCCTACGGCATCGACCGCTCCGGGCTCATCGGCTACGCCGAAACGCTGCTCGCCGCCCTCGACACGCGGCGACCGATCGGCCCCGCGGAGCTGAAGCCGCGGCTGTGCGGCTGACCTCTACGATGGCCTGCGTGCACACGACGTTCCCGACGAATCGGGCTCGTGCCTGAACCGGGCGCGGGCCGGTACGCCCCGAGCCCCTCGGGGGACCTGCACGTGGGCAATCTGCGCACCGCCCTGCTCGCCTGGGCCTTCGCGCGGTCGACCGGCCGCAGATTCCTGCTCCGGATCGACGACCTGGACCGGGTGCGCCCCGGCGCAGAGGAACGCCAGCTCGCCGATCTGATCGCGATCGGGCTGGACTGGGACGGGCCGGTGGTCCGGCAATCCGAGCGGCTCCCGCGCTATCAGGCCGCGATCGACCGGCTCACCGCGGCCGGGCGCACCTACGAATGTTTCTGCACGCGAAGGGAAATACAGCAGGCCGCGACGGCGCCGCACGGTCCGATGGGCGCCTACCCCGGCACCTGCCGCACACTGACCGACCGGGCGCGCGCCGCGTTCGTGGCCGAAGGACGATCGGCCGCGCTGCGGCTGCGCGCGGCGACCAGCGAGTTCGAGATCTTCGACGAACTGCACGGGCGCTATCGCGGCGCGGTCGACGACGTGGTGCTGCGCCGCGGCGACGGCATCCCCGCCTACAACCTCACGGTGGTGGTCGACGACGCGGAACAGGGCGTCGATCAGGTGGTGCGCGGCGACGACCTGCTCTCCTCCACCCCGCGCCAGGCCTACCTCGCGACGTTGCTCGAACTACCGGTCCCGCGCTACGTCCACGTTCCCCTCGTGCTCAACACCGAGGGCAGGCGACTGGCCAAGCGGGACGGCGCGGTGACCCTCGCGGACCAGCTGGCGCTCGGCAACACGCCCGAACGGGTAGTGGCCGCGATCGCCGACTCGCTGGGCTATGCGGCAACCTCGTCGGCGGAGCTCCTCGACAGTTTCGACCCGGCACATCTGCCGCGCGAACCGTGGATACTCGACGGGAATGGGTTGTTGCAACGCAGTCGATGTCCGTAACGTACGCATTCGTCCAACTACTGATCACTCGACGAGGACACAACTATGACAAGCGGTGGGTACGACCCCAACCAGTATCCGCAGGGCGGGCAGCCGTATGGGCAGCCGTACCCGCAAGGCGGCCAGCAATACCCCCAAGGCGGTCAGCAGTTCCCGCAGGGCGGTCAGCCCTACGGTCAGCAGCCCCAATACGGCCAGCAGCCGCCGCAGTACGGCCAGCAGCCGCAATACGGCCAGCCGCCCCAGTACGGGCAGCAGCCCCAGGATCCCTACGGCCAGTACCCGCAGCAGCCGGGCGGCTTCAACTACGGCGGCCAGCCGGGCGACCTCGGCACCCGCATCGGTGCGCGCGTCATCGACGCCCTCATCCTCTACATCCCGTACCTGATCATCTACTTCCTGGTGAAGAACAGCCTGGGCCTGACCATCGGCCTCGGCCTGCTCTGGACCGTGGTGCAGCTCGGCTACTTCGTCGGCATGGAGACCTCGCAGGGCACTACGCTCGGCAAGAAGGTGCTCGGCCTGAAGGTGCTCGCGCCCGGCGGCGCGGCCAAGATCGAGCCGGTCACCTCGCTGAAGCGCAACGTGTTCGTCGCGGCGAACATCATCCCGTGCGTCGGCGGTCTGGTCTCGCTGGTGCTGGCCATCTACATCATGGTCACCATCTCGCAGGACCCGAACAAGCAGGGCTGGCACGACAAGTTCGCCGGCGGCACCCAGGTCGTCAAGGCCTGACGCCGACCTGTCATAGAACGCGAACAGGGGCGCACCCGATATTCGGGTGCGCCCCTGACGCTTTCCCGGTCAGACTCCGGAGGCGCCCGCGATGATCACGAAGAGGAACCAGAGAAGGCCGAGGACGATCATGCCGACGCCGATCCAGATGCCGGCCAGGGCCATGCCGCGGCCTTCCTGACCGGTCTGCTTGATCTGTCCCAGCGAGACGACGCCGAGGATGATGCCGACGATCGAGCCGATGCCGCAGGTGAAGAAGCCGATCAGCGAGGAGATCAAGGCGCCGATCGCCATGCCGTTGGTGCCTTGCGGCTGGGCCATCCCGTACGGCTGATAGGCGGGTTGGTAGGCGTAGTTCGGCTGCTGCCCGTAGGGCTGGGCGGGCGGCTGCTGATATCCCGGCTGGTACTGCGGTTGCGGCGGGGGCGTCATCGGCTGGGCCGGCTGCTGCGGGTACTGCGGCGCCGACGGGTATCCCGAGGGTTGCTCAGCGTTCGGGTACTGCGGAACCGAGCTGGACGCACCGGATTCCGGCGACACGCCTTGACCGCCGTACTGCTTCCACCATTCGTCGGAATCGCCGGGATTCGTCATTGCTACAGGGTATTCCACAACCTGGTTGGATGAAGCCGTGAGTCAGCTCAATGAAACCGAAGTCCCAGAACCTGGGCGCCCCGCACCGGAACATGCGGCTTTTGCCCAGGCGGCGCGGGGGTACTACACACCGATCGTGGCGTTGTTCACGGCAACGCTGATCATCTCCAACATCTGCGCGACCAAGGGCGTGCAGTTCTTCACCGACCATTCGGTGCGGATCGGCCCGATCGAGGTGCTGCCGATCAGCACCGACGGCGCCTGGTTCCTGTTCCCCCTCGCCTACATCCTCGGCGATGTACTGAGCGAGATCTACGGCTTCAAGTCGGCCCGCCGGGCCATCTACTACGGCTTCGGCGTCCTGCTGCTGACCGTGGTGTGCTTCAAGATCGCGATCGAGTTGCCCGCGGCCGGGTTCTACGAGAACCAGGACGCGTTCCGCACCGTCATCGGCACCACGCCCCAGCTCGTCGCCGCAGGCCTGGCCGGCTACTTCGTCGGCGAGCTGCTCAACTCGGCGACGCTGGTCCTGATCAAGGAAAAGACCAAGGAAAAGCACCTGTGGGCGCGGCTGATCGGTTCCACCGTGGTCGGCGAGTTCGGTGACACCCTGATCTTCTGCTCGATCGCCGCCACCGCCATCGGCATCGACTCGTGGAGCCAGTTCGTCAACTACGTTGTCGTCGGCTTCCTGTGGAAGACCCTCGCCGAGGTCATCGTGCTCCCGATCACCTACCGCGTGATCGCCTGGTTGAAGAAGCACGAACCGACCTACGCGCCCAGCGAAACCCCCGCGCTGCTCAGCTGATGCGTCCTCGGCCGCGGACCGGCCGCACCGCGGGCTACGGCGTCGCGATGCGTCCCTTCCAGCGGCCGAGGGTTTCGGCCTTGTGCTCGTCGAAGTATCCGCCCTCGATGCTGGCGCGGATCCGGTCGACGAGCCGAATCGTGTAGCGCTCGTTGTGGATCGTGCACAGCGTGGCGGCGAGGATTTCCTTCGCCTTGAACAGATGGTGCAGGTAGGCCCGGGTGTAATTGGCGCAGGTGTAGCAGTCGCAGGTCTCGTCGATGGGTGTGAAGTCGCGGCGGAAGCGCGCGGTGTTGATATTGAACCGGCCCTCGGCCACGTAGATGGCGGCGTTGCGCGCGACCCGGGACGGATTCACGCAGTCGAAGGTGTCGGCGCCGTTCTCGACGGCGGTGAAGATGTCCTCCGGCTCGCTGATGCCGAGCATGTGCCTCGGCTTGTCCTCGGGCAGTTCGTCGCAGCACCAGCCGACGATGGTGCCCAGGTTGTGCTTCTCCAGCGCACCGCCGATGCCGTAGCCGTCGAAACCCGTTCCGGCACTGCCGCGGATCGCCTCCAGCTCGCGGCAGGCCTTGCGCCGCAGGTCTTCGTATTGCGCACCCTGAATCACCGCGAACAGCGCCTGGTAGGGACGGTGGGTGCGGGCCGCGGTCAACCGCTCGTGCTCGTCGATGCAGCGCTGCGCCCACTCGTGCGTGCGCTGCAACGACTTCTCTTGGTAGCCACGGGTATTGAGCAGCGTGGTGAGCTCGTCGAAGGCGAACATGATGTCGGCCCCGAGCTCGTGCTGGATCCCCATCGACACCTCGGGGGTGAACCGATGCTTTGATCCGTCCAGGTGTGAGCGGAAGGTGACGCCGTCGTCGTCGACCGTGGCAAGTCGCTCCTTGCCCTTCGCGATCACGTCGTCGCTGCGGACGTCGACGGCCTCCATCGCGAGCACCTTCTTGAACCCGACGCCCAGCGACATCACCTGGAAACCGCCGCTGTCGGTGAAGGTCGGGCCGGGCCAGTTCATGAACTTGCTCAGGCCGCCTGCCTCGTCCACGATGTCGGACCCCGGCTGCAGGTACAGGTGGTAGGCGTTGGCCAGCAGCGCCTGCGCGCCGATCTCCCGCATCGTCTCGGGCAGCACGGCTTTCACGGTCGCCTTGGTGCCCACCGGAATGAACGCGGGCGTGGCGATCTCCCCGTGCGGCGTGCTGATCACACCCGAGCGGCCGTGCCGTCCGTCGAGGCGGCTACCAACGGTGAACGAGAAGTTTCCGGGATCAGACACTCCGACATCTTCCCAGGCGCACCCCCTTCGATCTCCCGCACCCTCGCGCCCGTTCGCACAGGTCGGCGCCGGAACGAACGAGCGCGCCGCACCACGGACGGATCCGAGGTACGGCGCGCTCGGGTGTCCTACGCGTCGGCGGCCGCCGCGGCGAACTGCGCGTTGTAGAGACGGTAGTAGGGACCGCGCTCCTCGAGCAGGCGCTCGTGCGTGCCGTGTTCGACGATGCGTCCCGCCTCCATGACGACGATCAGGTCGGCGTCGCGGATGGTGGACAGGCGATGGGCGATGACGAAGCTGGTGCGGTCGCGGCGCAGGGCCGCGGTCGCGTGCTGCACCAGCAGTTCGGTGCGGGTGTCGACCGAGCTGGTCGCCTCGTCCAGGATGAGGATGGACGGCTTCGCGAGGAACGCCCGCGCGATGGTGATCAGCTGCTTCTCACCGGCGCTGACGCCGGAGCCCTCCTCATCGATGATCGTGTCGTAGCCATCGGGCAACGCGTGCACGAACCGGTCGACGTAGGCGGCGCGAGCGGCGGCGAGGATGTCTTCCTCGCTGGCGTTCGGGTTGCCGTAGGCGATGTTCTCCCGGATGGTTCCTTTGAACAACCAGGTGTCCTGCAGCACCATGCCGATGCGGGAGCGCAGGTGGTCGCGGGTGATCCGGGTGATGTCGACGCCGTCGATGGTGATCGTGCCGGAGTCCAGTTCGTAGAACCGCATCAGCAGATTCACCAGCGTGGTCTTGCCCGCGCCGGTCGGACCGACGATGGCGACCACGTGACCGGGTTCCGCGATCAGCGAAAGCCGTTCGATCACCGGCTTTTCCGGGTCGTAGCGGAAGGAGATGCCCTCGAACTCGACCTCGCCGCGGTCCACCGGACGCACGTCGGGCTGCGCCGGGTCGGGGCTTTCCTCCTCGGCGTCGAGGATCTCGAAGATCCGTTCCGCCGAGGCGACACCGGACTGCAGCAGGTTGGCCATCGCGCCGATCTGGGTGAGCGGCTGGCTGAACTGGCGCGAGTACTGGATGAACGCCTGCACCTCACCGAGCGAGAGCTGACCTGTGGCCACCCGCAGGCCGCCGACCAGCGCCACCAGCACGAAGTTCACGTTCCCGAGGAACATGATCGCCGGCATGATCAGACCGGAGATGAACTGCGCCTTGAAACTCGACTGGTAGAGCTGCTCGTTGCGCTTGTCGAACTCCGCGCCGACCTCGCGGCTCCTGCCGAACGCGGTGATGATCTCGTGGCCGGTGTAGGACTCCTCGACCTGGGCGTTCACCAGGCCGGTGTACTTCCACTGGTCCACGAAATGCGGCTTGGACCGCTTGGCGATCTGCGCGGTGACGATGATCGCCGCCGGCACCGTGAGCAGCGCGATCAGGGCGAGCATCCAGGAGATCCAGAACATCATGCCCAGGATGCCGAGCACGGTGAACACCGAGACGATCAGCTGACTCATGGTCTGCTGCAGGCTCTGCGACACGTTGTCCACATCGTTGGTGACCCGGCTGAGCACGTCGCCGCGCGGCTGGGAATCGAAGTAGCGCAACGGCAGCCGATGGATCTTGTCCTCGATATCGCTGCGCAGCCGCTTCACCGTCCGGTTGATCACGATGTTGAGCAGGAAGGCCTGCAACCAGCCGAACACCGACGCGCCGATGTACAGCGCGAGCACCACCAGGAGCACCCGGCCGACCGCGTCGAAGTCGACGCCGACCCCGGGCACCACGTCCATCGAGCTGAGCATGTCGGCGAAGGTGTCGTCGCCCCTGGACCGCAGGAACTCGACCGCCTGTTCCTTGGTGGTGCCCGGCGGGAACTTCAGCTGTTTGCCGACGACACCGTCGAAGACCAGGTTGGTGGCCTTGCCGAGCATGTAGGGCCCGAGCGTGTTCAGCACCACCGAGGCGATGGCGAGCACGACGACGGCCCAGACGTATTTCTTCTCCGGGGCGAGCCTGCGCAGCAGGCGTTTCAGCGAGGGGCCGAACGATTTCGCCTTGGCGTCCGGTGCGCCGGGACCCGGCATTCCTGGCCTCATCGGACCTCCTCCGCGCTGAGCTGGGACGCGACGATCTCCTGGTATTCCTTGCAGTCACGCATCAGCTGCTCATGGCTGCCGACACCGGCCATCGCGCCGTCCTCGAGCACCACGATCTGGTCCGCGTCGCGAATGGTGGTGATGCGCTGGGCCACGATGATGACCGAGGCATCCTGGGTCACCGGCCGCAGCGCGTCGCGCAGCCGCGCGTCGGTCGCCACGTCGAGTGCGGAGAACGAGTCGTCGAACAGGTAGACCCGCGGCGCCTTCACCAGTGCCCGCGCGATCGCGAGCCGCTGGCGCTGACCACCCGAGACCGTGGTGCCGCCCTGCGCGATCGGAGTTTCCAAGCCCTGCGGCATGTCTCGCACGAAGTCGGCGGCCTGCGCGATTTCCAGACAGCGCCACAGTTGCTCGTCGGTGGCCTCGGGATTGCCGTAGCGCAGGTTGCTGGCGACCGTTCCGGAGAACAGGTACGCCTTCTGCGGGATCAGTCCGACCTGTGCGCGCAGCAGTTCGAGGTCGAGATGGCGCACGTCGGTACCACCGACGTGGACCGCGCCGTCGGTGACATCCATCAACCGCGGAACGAGATTGAGCAGCGTGGTCTTTCCGGAGCCGGTCGAGCCGACGATCGCGGTGGTGGTGCCCGGCTTCACCTGGAAGCGAATGGCTTTGAGCACCGGCTTCTCCGCGCCGGGAAAGGCGAATTCGGCGAACTGGAAATCGACCTCGGCCGGGTCACCCGCGAACGGCTGCGGCAGCTTCGGCGGCACGACCGACGACTCGGTCGCGAGCACCTCGCCGATCCGGTCGGCCGAGACCGCCGCGCGCGGCGCCATCATGGCCAGGAACGAGGCCATCATGACGGCCATCAGGATCTGCATGATGTAGGACAGCATCGCGGTGAGCGAGCCGATCTGCATGGTGCCCTCGTCGACGGCCTTGCCGCCGAACCAGATCACCGCGACCGCGGTCAGGTTGCTGATGAGCATCACGGTCGGGAACATCAACGCCATCAGCCTGCCCACGCGCAGCGCGGTCTCGGTGAGTTCGTTGTTGGCCACGCCGAAACGCCAGGTCTCCTGGCGTTCCCGGACGAAGGCGCGCACCACCCTGATGCCGGTGATCTGTTCGCGCAGCACCCGATTCACCTCGTCGATCCGGGTCTGCATGTCCCGGAAGCCGGGCACCATCCGGCTGATGATGAACGCCATCGACAGGCCGAGCACCGGCACCGCGACGAGCAGCAGCCAGGACAGGCTGAAGTCCTCGCGCAGCGCCATGATGATGCCGCCGACGCACATGATCGGGGCCATCACCAGAATGGTCGCCGACATCGCGATGAGCAGCTGGACCTGCTGAATGTCATTGGTGTTGCGGGTGATCAGCGAGGGCGCGCCGAACATGCCGACCTCGCGCGCGGAAAAGGTGCCGACCCGGTGCAGCAGCGCGCCGCGCAGGTCGCGGCCCGCGCTCATCGCCGCCTGCGCGCCGAGATACACCGAACAGCCCGACGCGAGGATCTGCACGCCGGTGACCGCGAGCATGCGCAGTCCGGTACTCCAGATGTAGCCGATATCGCCCTTGGTCACGCCGTAGTCGATGAGGTCGGCGTTGAGACTCGGTAGATACAGCATCGCGATCACCGAGATCAGCTGCAGCACAACAACCCCGGCCAGCTGGGCGCGATAGGGGCGCAGATAGGTACGAAGCAGTCGGATCAGCATGTCGGATCGCAGGCTACCCGGACGACGTGACGCGCGTCACGATGACTCCTGACCAGCATGAATACCCTCCCGTCGGGGCGCATTTCGCGCCTAAGGTGGTGACGTGCAGCGGCTACATCGCCGGGCCTTCGTTCTTGTATCCAGCGGCCGCTCGTTCTAATCCAGCCGATGCTGATCGCGGATTCAGCGGATACTAGGTCTGATTCAGCGGACGCTCCCTGCGCGCCCATGCACCCGCGTCCTCGGTGAGCGCATCAATGAACTCAGGAAGCCTATCGTCGGCAATGTCGTCGATCGATACATTTTCCAGTACCGCACGAATATTCACGCGCAGCGCAATCCAGACCCGTTGCAAAGATTCGGCAGCGCCAGGATAAGTCACGTCCTCCGGACGTTCACCACGCACCGACGCGAGCGGCCCCTCGATCGCCCGGATCACGTCGGCGATGGAGATCTCCGCGGCCGGGCGAGCCAGCCAGTAGCCGCCGTCCGGCCCGCGCCTGCTGATCACGAGTTCGGCCCGGCGCAGGTCGCTGAGCACGGTCTCGAGCACCTTGGGCGCAATGCCCTGCGCGGTCGCGATGGCGTCCGCCTTGACGACGGGCGCGGCCGGGGTGAGCTCGGCCGGGGTCCGGCTCAGCTGCGATGCGCGGGCGATCTCGAGCAACGTCCGCACCGCGTAGTCGACCTTCGCGGTGATGTGCACTGCGACTCCTGGCGAGTTACGGCGTTTCCGGTCAAGTAGCTGCAATCTACGCGCTGTCCCGTGCGGTGAGCACACACGTCGCCGCATCGAGCAACGTGGCTTCCACGAGGTCGTCGTCGGCGCCCGGCGCGAACTCCTTGGACATCAACGCGACCCCGAGCATCGCCAGTGCCGCGCTCGCGCGCAGCTTGGCCTCGTGGGTCGCGTTCGGGCCCGCCAGCCATTCCCGCAACGCCTGGTCGTCGTCGACGAGATCCGGATGTCGATCGGCGACCGCGTTGACGATCGTCACGGTGTCGCGCAGCACGAGCGCGCCCGCGTCGCGGTGCGAGACCATCCCGCGCAGGTAGTTTCGCAGCACGTCACGGATGGTTTCCGGGTCGTGCGGGCGCTGCTCGATATCGACGACGACCGCGCGCAGGTGGTCGATGATCGGATCGATGATGGCATGCAGCAACTCGAGCTTGGAAGCGTAGTGATAGTAGAGCGACGCCTTTGTGATTCCCACCGCATCGGCGACCTCGCGCAGGCTCGTCTGCTCGAATCCTTTGTCGCCGAAAAGCTTCACCGCGGCATCGCGAATCGCGGATTTAGTGCCCCGACCAGCAAAAACGCTGGCGGAGGTAGAACGGGCGGCCATCGGATGATCCTCTCACCACTTGTGCGCCTGGCTAACCATGCCGCAGAAATTGAGGTTGTACCTCCACTTAGTGCTCGGATAGTCTACCTACCGCACGGTAGGCAGAAAGCGTCAGTGGAGGCGGGGACGGCAGGGCAACCCCGCGAATAGCTGTCTCCGGCTCTGAATTCATCACGCCTCAGCACCGCTAGGAGACCCCTCGTGTCCGTGTATCTGTACAGATGGGGGAAGTTCGCCTTCCGCCGAAAATGGATCGTGCTTCCCGTCTGGCTTCTGCTTTTCCTGCTGCTCGGCGGTCTCGGCGCACAGCTGAGCAAGCCGATGAGCAATGACTTCAGCATGCCGGATCTGCCGTCCGCCCGCGCGAACGACATTCTCGACAAGCACTTTCCCGGCGCATCGGCCGCCTTCAAATTCGACGCGGTCACCGGCACCTACGTGATCGGCGCGCCCGAGGGACAAAAACTCACCGATCCGGCCAATCGCGCCGCGCTCGACGCGTTCATCGCCAAACTGGGCGAACTCGACATCGTCGATCACAGCAAGCCGCTCCTGAATCCGGTCGTGGCGGCCGAGAAGATGGGCTGCCTGGCCAACCCGGACCCGGGGACCTGCAGTGGCGCTCCGTTGAACGTGCTCAGCAAGACCGCGCCGGACTCGGTCGCGGTGCTGAACGTGCCGTTCACCATCAAGAAGTTCACCGACGTCACCGACACGGAGCGCGACGCGGCGTACGCGGTGGCCGACGACGCGCGCAATGCCGGGCTCGACGTCGAGATGAGCGGCTCGATCGCGATGAAGCAGCAGGCGCCGAGCGGTAAGTCCGAAATGATCGGCATGGGCGTCGCGCTGGTCGTGATGATCGTGGCGTTCGGCGCGATCGTCGCCGCCTTCGTGCCGATCGTGACCGCCATCGTCGGCCTCGGCGCGGCCACCTCGCTGATCATGCTCGGCACCTCGGTGATCGAGATCCCGAGCTTCACCACCTTCCTGGCATCGATGATCGGCATCGCGCTGTCCATCGACTACGCGCTGTTCATCGTCTCCCGCTACAAACACGAACTGGCAGTACAGGACTCACCCGAAGAAGCCGCCGGTACCGCGCTCGGCACCGCCGGGTCCGCCGTGGTGTTCGCCGGCCTGACGGTCATCATCGCGCTCGCCGGGTTGAGCATCGTCGGCGTGCAGTTCCTGACCTTCATGGGCCTTGGTGGCGCGATCGCCGCCGGATTCGCGGTGCTCACCGCGATCACCCTGATGCCAGCGCTGCTCGGCGCGTTCGGCCGCTTCCTGTTCAAGCCGAAGTTGCCCCTCATCGCCAAGCACGACCCCGAGGACGACGACTCGGTCACCATGGGCATGCGCTTCGGCCGGCTGATCGGCAAGGCGCCGTGGGTCGCGTTGATCCTCAGCGTCGTGGTGCTCGGCGCGCTCGCCGCGCCGGCCGCCGGGCTGAACCTCGGCCTGCCCGGTGACGACAGCCAGCCGAAGACCTCGACCATTCGCAAGGCCTACGAGCTGCGCACCGCCGGATTCGGCGAGGGCAGCAACGGCGTGCTGAATGTCGCGGCCGACCTGTCCAACGTGCCGGTCGAGGTCAGGGAGACCGCGGTCAAGGCGTTGCGAGACAAGCTCGCCGCCTACCCCGGCATGGACTACGTGACCGAGCCGAAGTGGAGCGAGGACAAGCAGGGCGTGCTGCTCGACGGCGTGCCGAAGTCCGGCCCGAACAACCAGGCCACCAAGGACCTGGTCAGCGAAGCGCGCGACGCGGAGGCCCAGCTGAAGGCCGAATTCGGGGTGGAGTACGGCATCACCGGCAGTACCGCGATCTACGCCGACGTCGACCACGTGCTGCTCGGCAAGATCGTGCCCTACCTTGCGATCGTCGCGGGCGCCGCGTTCGTGCTGCTGATCCTGGTGTTCCGCTCGATCCTGGTGCCGCTGACCGCGGCGCTCGGCTTCCTGCTCTCCATGGCGGCCACCTTCGGCGCCACCGTGCTGATCTTCCAGCAGGGCAAGTTCGGCCTGATCGAAGACCCGCATCCGCTGGTCAGCTTCCTGCCGATCATGTTGATCGGCTTGGTGTTCGGCCTCGCGATGGACTACCAGGTGTTCCTGGTGACCCGCATGCGCGAGGAGTTCGTCAAGGGCAAGTCGCCGACCGAGGCGGTCGTGGCCGGCTATCACCACGGTGCCCGCGTGGTGACCTCGGCCGCGGTCATCATGATCTCGGTGTTCGGCTCGTTCCTGCTGGAAACCGACGTGACCGCGAAGTCGTTCGGCTTCGCGCTGGCGGCGGGCGTGCTGTTCGACGCGTTCATCGTCCGGATGATCCTGATCCCGTCGCTGCTGGTCCTGATGGGCAAGTGGGGCTGGTGGATGCCGAAGTGGCTGGACCGGATCCTGCCCGATATCGACGTGGAAGGCACCAAGCTGCGCGAGTTGCAGCAGCGCGCCACCACACCGGCTAAGGAACCGGTCGGCGTCAGCTGACCCGTCCAGGACTCGGCCCCGCATTCGGGAATTCGAATGGGGGGCCGAGTCATATCCGGTGCCGGTTCTTGATCTTGTGACCAGTCCACAGCACACTCAGAGGAAGTTCGACTCTCCAGCTCGGTTGTTCGCGGGCGCTGTCGGCCCGCGCGCTTGTCGCTCGATCCGATCCGGCACGACCCGATCACCGCGAGGAGAACCCTGTGTCCGTGTATCTATACCGGTGGGGAAAGTTCGCATTCCGGCACAAGTGGCTGGTGCTGCCCATCTGGATCGCCCTGTTCCTGGTGCTCGGCGGACTCGGCGCCCAGCTGAAGGAGCCGATGAGCGACGACTTCAGCATGCCGAACCTGCCATCGGAACGGGCGACGCAGATTCTCGACCAGCACTTCCCCGGCATGTCGGCGGCCTTTCAATTCGATGCCGTCACGGGCACATATGTGATCGGCGCACCGCCCGGGCAGAAGCTCACCGACCCGGCCAATCGGCAAGCCATCGACGCACTGCTCGACACGCTGAACCAGCTCGACATCGTCGATCACGCCGAACCGATCGCCAACCCGCTCGCGGCCACCGAGGAAATGGGTTGTCTCGTCGCCCAACCGGATCCGGCCAAATGCAGTGGCGCACCGCTGAACGTGCTGAACAAGACCGAGCCGGAGACCGTCGCCTACTTCAGCGTCCCGTTCACCATCAAGGAATTCACCGAGATCACCGCCGAGAACCGCAAGGCCGCCTACGACGTGGCCGACCAGGCGCGGGCGGCCGGATTGACGGTGGAGATGAGCGGCACGATCGCGATGGAACAGCAGGCGCCGAGCGGTAAGTCCGAACTCATCGGCATGGGCGTCGCGCTGGTCGTGATGATCGTGGCGTTCGGCGCGATCGTCGCCGCCTTCGTGCCGATCGTGACCGCCATCGTCGGCCTCGGCGCGGCCACCTCGCTGATCTTCCTCGGCACCGCGTTCCTGTCGATCCCGAGCTTTACCACGTTTCTGGCATCGATGATCGGCATCGCGCTGTCCATCGACTACGCGCTATTCATCGTCTCCCGCTACAAACACGAACTGGCAGTACAGGATTCACCAGAAGAGGCGGCGGGCACGGCACTCGGCACCGCGGGCTCGGCGGTGGTGTTCGCCGGCCTGACGGTCATCATCGCATTGGTCGGCCTGGCCATCGTCGGCGTGCGATTCCTGACCTTCATGGGTCTCGGTGGCGCGGTCGCGGCCGGGTTCGCGGTGCTCACCGCGATCACCCTGATGCCCGCGCTGCTCGGCGCGCTCGGCCGCTTCCTGTTCAAGCCGAAGCTGCCGATCATCGCCCAGCACGACCCGGAGGACGACGACTCGGTCACCAACGGCATGCGCTTCGCGCAGCTCATCGGCAAGGCGCCCGCGGTCGCGCTGGTAGTGAGCGTGGTGGTGCTCGGCTTGCTCGCACTGCCCGCGGCGCACATGAACCTCGGCTTGCCCGGCGAGGACAGCATGCCGAAGACCTCGACCGTCCGGAAGGCCTACGAGCTGCGCACCGCCGGATTCGGTGAGGGCAGCAACGGCGTGCTGAATGTCGCGGCCGACCTCACCGGCGTCGCACCGGACCGGCGCACCGAGGCGCTCAACGCGTTGCGCACCGAACTCACCTCGTATCCGGATATGGACTACGTGACCGAGCCGCGGTCGAGCCAAGACGGACAAGGAGCGCTGATCAACGGTGTGCCCAAGTCCGGCCCGAACGACCAGTCCACCAAGGACCTGGTCCGGGACGCGCGCGACGCCGAGGGCAGGCTGGAATCGGAATACGGGATGAAATACGGCATCACCGGAACCACCGCGATCTACGCCGACATCGACCACGTGCTGCTCAGCAAGATCGTGCCGTACATGGCGATCGTCGCGGGCGCCGCGTTCGTGCTGCTGATCCTGGTGTTCCGCTCGATCCTGGTGCCGCTCACCGGCGCGCTCGGCTTCCTGCTTTCCATGGCGGCGACGTTCGGCGCGACGGTGCTGATCTTCCAGGAGGGCAAGCTCGGCCTGATCGAGGACCCGCGCGCGATCGTGAGCTTCCTGCCGATCATGTTGATCGGCTTGGTATTCGGGCTCGCGATGGACTACCAGGTGTTCCTGGTGACCCGCATGCGCGAGGAATACGTGCACGGCAAACCACCCAGGGAGGCGATGATCAGCGGCTACCACCATGGTGCGCGGGTGGTCGCGTCCGCGGCGATCATCATGATCTCGGTGTTCGGCTCGTTCCTGCTCGAAGCCGATGTCACCGCGAAGATGATGGGTTTCGCGCTCGCGGCGGGCGTGCTGTTCGACGCGTTCCTGGTCCGGATGGTGCTGATCCCGTCGCTGCTCGCGTTGCTGGGCGAGCGGGCGTGGTGGATGCCGGCTTGGCTGGACAAGATCGTGCCCGACATCGACGTGGAGGGCGCCAAACTGTTCGCGCTGCGCGGGCAGGAGCACCCGAACACCGACAAGGCGCCGGTCGGCTGATCGATCCGAACGCGCCCCCATCCGTGGACCGGATGGGGGCGCGCCGGTGCGCTACTGACTGGGCTCGGGCAGGACGCAGTCGGTCACCTTCGGGTTCACACCGAAGTAGTTGAGCGGGCCTGCGATGGTGGTGACGGCGATCGTGCCCCAGCCCGCGCAATTGGTCGGACCGCTCTGGAAATAGTCACGCTGCCCTGCCGCCAACAGGCCGATGGCCAGCCAGACCAGCAACAGCGTGCTGAACAATCGGCTACCCGTGCGGCGGGAGCCCCGGGTACGGATATCGCGGGTCTCTCGGGTGTTTCGGTCGCGCATGGCATCGCTTCCTTCCGTGCTCCCCACCTGGGGATACCCCCGCGCGCCCCACTTATGCTGGGCTGTTCCTACGGGCTCGGCTGCGGCACGGTGCAGTCGGCCACCTTCGGATTCACGCCGACGTAGTTGAGCGGGCCGGCCAGCACGGTCAGGGCGATGTTGCCGAAGCCAGCGCAATTGATCGGGCCGCTGTCGAAGTAGTGGCGCTGGCCCGCGGCGATCACGCCGATCACGAACCAGAGCACGACGATCACGCTTCCAAGTCTCATCACTGCCTCGTTCGTCGGCGCGTCTCGAACAAGGGCCATTATCCGGCGGTCCGCCGCGACGCGCCCAACACGACAGGACGGTCTGTTGCCCCGTCGAGACGCGGCCGACCTCGCACCCGGAAATGGATGCGAGGTCGTCGCGGAGCGATTGCGCCGGTTCAGTGCGTCACGGCACGGTGGTTACGGACTCGGTTGCGGCACATTGCAATCGTCGACCTTCGGATTCACGCCCATATAGTTGAGCGGACCCGCGATCACCGTCACCGCGATGGTGCCGAAGCCCGCGCAGTTCACCGGGCCACTGTCGAAGTAGTCCCGCTGGGCCGCGGCGACGACGCCGATCAGCAACCACACCAAGACAATAATGCTTCCGATTCTCATATTTCTCTCGCTCATCGGTCTCGAGCGGACAGTTCGACGGCGCATACGGCATCTCGTCCTTCCCGCAACTTGCTATCCGGCGTATACCCCGGTCCGCCGGAAATATCCGCTCCGCCCGAACTATTGCTCGCCGGCTCGAAACCGCACGCGCGCCCCATATCTCGGCCTGGTCAGCCGGGTCAGGACGCGCACCGGCGTGACGGGGTCCTGGCCATTTGCCGAGTTCGATGCGACAGGATCCGCCGCCGATTAGGCTCTTCTCACGCGGTGTCCCGAACCGCCTGGATCGCCCGTATACCCACCTGTCCGAGGAGGTAGCACGATGCGTAGGTCCATTGCTCGAACCGTTGTAGGTGGTCTCGCCCTGGCCGGCCTGTGCGCGGGATTCGCGACGCCCGCCACCGCCGACGTGGCCGACGTCAGCGTCGCCGTCGGCGCCGAAGGCCTGCTGACCGGGTGCCGCTACACGGTCACGGCCTCGGTCACCGATGCGGAGATCGCGCCGGGCTCGGTGTTCTTCGTGCTCTCCGGTGGCGTCATCCCCGGCAACGGCGAGCGCATCCCCGGCGAGGCCGTGCACCATCCGGAACACAACACGGTGACCATCTCCTGGACGCCCACCCGCGTGGGCAGGCAGAACCTCGTCGCCATCCAGAGCGAACCCGGGCGCTACACCTCGACCAAGTTCACCTCCATCGAGGTCAACGGCACCGGACTCGACACCGGAAGTTCCTGCCTGCGCATCTCCTGACGGTTCCCTGCCTCGGGTGCATATGCGCGTCCGTGTGACACCCCCGGAAGTTGTTGCAGAACTGGGTATTTCAAGGACGAACAGCGTGGACCGCCCACATCGTGAAGCGGCCCATGGCGTGCCGGTCGACCCGCACCTCGGTGAAATGCGCTGCACGGCAAAGGTTCGCGAACGCCTTGGCTTGCGCCTCGGTCCACCCGTGGCTGCCGAGGCCGGTGGCGTCGGCAGCCACCGCGCGCTCCACGGTGAGGAAACGGCCGCCCGGTCGCAGCACCCGCAGCACCTCCGGCAGCGCGCCGGCGACATCGGGCCAGTGATGCACCGTGGCCACCGCCAACGCCACCGTGACCGCCCCGTCGGAGACCGGCAGGCTTTCCGCCGTGCCCGTCTCCCAGCGAATCATCTTCCCGCGAGCGAAGATTCGGGCCAAGCACTCGACATCATCAGCGGGCTGGAATCGCACCGGACCCACGCCTACCTTCGCGACGTGCGCCACCGACTCGCGGCGTACACGGCCCTGCCCGACGTCGACCACTTCCGGCGGCAGGTCCTCGCCATTACTACGCAGACAGACTGAGGACTCGGTACACTGCGACAACCGTTGCAGCGCCGACGATTTCACCTCGATCAATCATCGCGACCGCTTCCTCCAGTGGAATCCACCTGATATCTTCGGCCTCGTTGATGTCCGGCGGTGTATCGGTCAGATCCGCGCCCCGCGCTAGGTAGATCTCTTGCGGCTGGTCCAGTGAGCCGATGGACGGCTGATAGGTGACCAGGTGCTCCATGGTCTTCGGCCGCCATCCCGTCTCCTCCTCGACCTCACGCGCGGCCGCAACGGCGACATCCTCGGCATAGTCGACATAACCGCCGGGCAGTTCCCATACCCAACGGTCGATAATGAACCGATGCCGGTACATCAGCAGAGCTTCACGTTTGTCGTTGAGTACCAACGTCATTGCGCACCGAGGCATCCGCGCAACGTACTGCGTGAACTTCACGCCGTCGGGCAACTCGATGTCGACGGTCGAGAGCTTGATGTGTCGGTTCTCGTCCACGACGTTCTCACCGTGGATCGTCCACTGGGCGCGGCTCACAAGGTCGACGGTAGCGCCATCCCAGCGGCCGAGATCAATATGCGGCCCTTCACGTGGGACAACGGCTCAAGAAATCGGCACCTCTCCCCCTCGCTCGGCTACGGCAGTCAGTGTGCCTAATTCGTGCCCAAACCAGCGGGTTCGGACGCGGCCACGGCATAGAAAAAGCCCCTCGCCTGTTCGGACAGGGAGGGGCTTTGGCGGTGGCGGAGGGATTTGAACCCTCGGAGGGGGTTACCCCTCACACGCTTTCGAGGCGTGCTCCTTAGGCCGCTCGGACACGCCACCGCCGACAACCATACCGGACCCTGGGCTGATCGTTAAATCCGCAGGAAGGGGCGGTCAGCGTTGGGCACGGAAGAAGGTGGTGAGCAGGGTGGTGCAGTCGGGCTCGAGGATGCCGCCGCGGACCTGGGGGCGGTGATTGAGGCGTTGGTCACGGACGACGTCCCACAGGGAGCCGACGGCGCCGGTTTTGGGTTCCCACGCGCCGAACAGGAGGCGGGAGACGCGGGCCAGCACGAGCGCGCCCGCGCACATCGTGCAGGGCTCGAGGGTGACAGCGAGGGTGGCGCCTTCCAGACGCCAGCCGTCGCCGTTGCGCTCGGCCGCGCGCCGCAGCGCCAGCACCTCGGCGTGTGCGGTGGGGTCGCCGAGCGCTTCCCTGGCGTTCGCGGCGCGGGCGAGTTCCCTTCCCTCGGAATCGAATACGACGGCACCGACGGGTACGTCGCGTGGGTCCGCCGCAGCGGCCGCGGCGATCGCGGCGCGCACCATGTCGGTGTCCGAGGGGAAGGGTTGCCCGGCCACGTCAGCGCGGCAGCTTGTCCAGCACCGCCGAGAGTTCGTCGGCGAAGCCGAGGCGCTGGGCGATCATGCCGAGCTGCTCGTCCGGGTAGAGGTCGGTCTCGGCGAGGATGACGCTCAGCACCGGCTCGGGCAGACCGAGGTCGGCGAGCACGCCGAGGTCGCCCTCCTCCCATGGCTCGATGTCGTCGAGCTCGTCGGGGTCGATGTCGGGGATTTCCACGTTCAGTGCCTCGAGCACGTCGGCGGCGATGTCGTAATCAATGGCGGCCGTCGCGTCCGATACCAGCATCCTGGTACCGCTCGGCGCGGGCCGAACCACGATGAAGAACTCGTCATCGATGTCGAGCAACCCGAACACGGCACCCGAGCTGCGCAAAGCCTTCAACTCGTTTTCGGCCGCGGACAAATCGGTGAGTGCCGCCTGGCTCAGCGGGCTGCACCGCCATTTGCCGTCTTCGCGGACAACCGCCACTGCGAACCCTTCTACGTCGTCGTAATCGTCCGACGTCGCCCTATTCGTGCCCGAGCGCTGTGCTGCCATGGCCGCAACGGTAGTCTGCTCGAGGGGAAATGTTGAAGTCGTGTGCGAATCTGTTGGGGTGACTGCTGCCCTGAAAGCCTCCGTCTGCGTCCTCGGAACCGGTTTGATCGGCGGTTCTCTGCTGCGTGCCGCTGCCGCGGCCGGCTATGACGCGTGGGGTTTCAACCGTTCGCCGCAGGGCGCGGGCGCCGCGCGGGCGGACGGATTCGATGTCACCGAAGACCTGCCCGCGGCACTCACCAGGGCCGCCGACGCCGACGCGCTGCTGGTCCTCGCGGTGCCGATGCCCGCGGTCGACCCCATGCTCGCGGCGATCGCGACGTACGCGCCGCACTGCGCGCTGACCGACGTGGTCAGCGTCAAGGGCCCGGTCGTGGCCGCGGTGCGCAAGCAGGGGCTGGCGGCCCACTACGTCGGTGGCCATCCGATGGCGGGCACCGCCGAATCCGGCTGGGCCGCTACCGATCCCGACCTTTTCCGGGACGCCGTCTGGGCGGTCGGCGTGGACGAGGGCACCAGGGCCGAGCCGTGGATCAGGGTGAGCGAGCTGGCCCTGGACTGCGGTGCGGTGGTGGTCCCTGTCGTCGCCGAGGAGCACGACCGGGCGGTGGCCAGGATCTCGCATCTGCCGCACGTCCTGGCCGAGGCGTTGGCGGTGGCCGGCGCTGCGGGCGGCGAGCTGGCATTGGGCCTGGCGGCGGGGTCGTTCCGGGACGGCACCCGGGTCGCGGGCACCGCGCCCGAACTGGTGCGTGCCATTTGTGAACCGAATTCCGGCGCGCTGCTCGACGTGCTCGAGGAAACGATCGCACTGCTCGGCGCGGCCCGCGACAGTCTGCGCGCCGACAATTCCCTTGCGGAGCTCGTCGAGGCGGGACACGACGCCAGGGACCGCTATGAAACCGCGCAACGCTGGGAAATCACCGATATCCGCCCCGGCGACCACAATTGGCTGGCGAAGTTGCGCGATGCGGGACAACGCGGTGGCGTGATCACGCACCTGAACTAGCACCGAGTCGGGCGCCCGATTTCCGGCGCGCGAATATCAGATGCGTTCGGCCAGGCCCGGATAGTCCAGCAGGAAACCGTCGGCGTCGACGGTGACGGTCGCGCTGGAAACCGGGGAAAGCACGCTGATGCCGTCGGCCGCCGCGCTGTAGGTCAGGCTGGCTTCCTGGACGAGCAGATCCGGCAGCCGTACGTAGACGACCGGCACCTGCACGTCGTGCACCGCGTGCTGCAGGTCGAAACGCCGGATCGGCAGCGTATTGAAGAACGGGCTGAGCACCACGTCGACGTCGAGCGCGCCGGCGAAGGTGGAGCGGACGTGACTGCCGCCCGCGTCCACCAGCCAGTAGTTCTCCTCGTCCCTGGCGATGGAGGCGTGGCGCTCCCCCGCGGCCGTGGTGGTCCGCAGCGAGAGCCGCTTGGTTGCGCCGCTCTCGTCGGTCACCAGGTCGTAGGACGCGCTGAAGGCCGGGTGGTCGTCGCACGCGCCGCCGATCATGCGACCGGCGGCGCGGATGCGGTTGCCGTTGAGGGTCACGCGCACCGATTCCATCCGGGACGCGTTGTGCGCACGCCAGGTGAGAATCGCCGGCCAGCGGGAGGCCGGTGGCGTCTCGTTGCCGGTGGCTTGGCTCTCGGGGGCTGGGATCGTCACGTCTCTACCGTAAGCGACGCCAGGCCGTTGCCCGCACCACACGGGGCTCGCATCACACCAACGATTCCCGCCACGCCGCGTGCAGGCTGGCGAACTTGCCGGTACCCGCGATCAGCTCGCCCGGAGTGCCGTCCTCGGCGATACGTCCGGCTTCCAGCACCAACACCCGGTCGGCGATAGCCACGGTGGACAACCGGTGCGCGATGATGATCGCGGTGCGCTCGCGCAACACCGTCTCCAGCGCCCGCTGCACCAGTCGCTCGCCCGGGATGTCCAGGCTGGACGTGGCTTCGTCCAGCACGATCACCGCGGGGTCGGCCAGGAACACCCTGGCGAAGGCGACCAACTGCCGCTGGCCGGCGGACAGCCGCCCGCCCCGCCTGCGCACGTCGGTGTCGAAGCCCTCCGGCAGCGCCTGCACGAACTCGTACAGGCCGACCGCGCGGGCCGCCGCGAACACCTCCGCGTCCGACGCGTCCGGCCGGCCGAGCCGGATGTTGTCGGCCACCGAACCGGAGAACAGGTAGGACTCCTGGGTGACCATCACGACATTGCGGCGCAGGTCGGTGTCGGCGATCCGGCGCAGGTCGATGCCGTCGAGGGTGACCTTGCCGCTGGTCGGGTCGTAGAACCGGGTCAGCAGCTTGGCCAGGGTCGACTTGCCCGCGCCGGTGGCACCGACCAGGGCGACGACCTGTCCCGCCGGAATGTCGAGGCTGAACTCGGGCAGCACCTCGCGCTCGCCGTAGCCGAACGACACCCGCTCCATCCGGACCGCGCCGGTCGCCTTGGTCAGCGCCACCGGCTCGGCGGGTTCGCGCACCGAGGGCTCCTCCTCGAGCACGCCGGAGATCTTCTCCAGCGCCGCGGCCGCGGACTGATACGAGTTGAACACCTGGGCGAGCTCGTCGAGCGGACCGTAGAACTCGTTGAGGTACAACAGATATGCCGCGAGCACGCCCAGCGCGAGATTGCCCTCGATCACCAGCCACGCGCCGACCACGATGATGATCACCCGGGTCACGTTGCCGATCACCCTGGTCAGACCCGCGTAGTCGCCCATGCCGCGCATGGCCGCAGTGGTCGCCCGCTGGTACTCGGCGTCCTCGTAGGCCAGCACCGACTCGTTGCGCTGCTCGCGCCGGAACGTCTGCACCGCGCGCATGCCGCCCATCGACTCGACGAACTGCACCACCACCTTCGCGATGGCGCCGCGGGTGCGCCGGTATCCGGCCCGCTGCCTGCGCTGCGCCCAGCGGGTGACGAGCACCAGCGGCACGAAACCGATCAGCACGATCGCGGCCAGTGTCAGGTTCAGATAGATCAGCAGCACCGCGATGGTGAGCACCGAAAGGATCGCGCTGAGTGCCTGATTCAGCGCGCTCTCCAGTAGCTCCTGCAGTGTCTCGATGTCACCGGTGAGCCGGGCGACCACCTTGCCTGAGGTGTACTTCTCGTGGAAGGAGACGCTGAGCCGCTGCATGTGCGTGAACGAGCGCACCCGCAGGTCGAACAGCACGCTCTGGCTCAGTCTGCCGGACACCCGCAGGAACAGGAAGGTGGTCGCGACCCCGAGCAGGACGGCGCCGAGGTACCCGCCGACCGTCCAGGTCAGCGGGCCCCAATTGCCTTTGCGCCCTTCGCTGATACCGGTGTCGAGGCCGTGCGCGACGAACAGCGGCGCCGAGACCATCGCGGCGTTGTCCACCACGATGAGCACCAGCGCGAGCGCCGCCAGCTTGCGGTACGGCCGGGCCAGGTCGAGCAGCAGACGCCGGGATCGACCGGCCAGCACCAGGTTTCCGGCCTGGGTGACCTCCTTGTCCTCGCTCGCGATGCCACGCCAGTCGGCGGCCTCGTCCCGCGTTGACTCGGTCACCGACGAATCCGGCGTCGGCACTGCGTCTTTCGACGTCACGGTTTCCGTGCTCACTGCTACTCACCTCCCATCAGTTCGCGATATCGGCTGCTGCTGTGCAGCAATTGGTCGTGCGTGCCCTCGGCGACGATGCGGCCATCGGCGAGCACCGCGACCCGATCGGCCAGCGCCGCCGTCGACGGCCGGTGCGCGACAAGCAGGGTCGTCGCGCCGGCCAGCACGGTGCGCAGCCGCTCCTGCACCCGCTCCTCGGTTTCCACGTCCAGCGCGGACAGCGGGTCGTCGAGCACCATGATCCGAGCGCGGCGGTGTTCACCCACCCCGTCGGCTCCGCCTCCTGCCGTCCCCCGGTGTCCACCCACCCCGTCGGCTCCGCCTCCTGCCGTCCCCCGGTGTTCACCGCTCAGCACCGCGCGGGCCAGGGCGAGCCGCTGGCGCTGACCGCCGGACAGGCTCAGTCCCTGCTCGCCGATCCTGGTGTCCAGCCCCCAGGGCAGCTCGTCCACGAACTCGCTCGCCTGGGCCACGTCGAGCGCGCGGCGCACGTCGGCGTCGGTGGCGGACGGATCGCCCAGTGCGACGTTCTCCCGCACGCTCGCCGAGAACAGCACCGGCTCCTCGAAGGCCACCGAGACCAGCGAGCGCAGCTCGGACAGTCGCATCCGCGCGATGTCGATGCCGTCGATGGTGATGGTGCCGCCGGTCAGGTCGTAGAGCCGCGGAATCAGGTTGAGCAGCGCGGTCTTACCGCTGCCGGTGGCGCCGACCAGCGCGACGGTCTCGCCCGGTCGAATCTTGAGCGAAACACCTCGCAGCACTTCGGCTTCCGCATCAGGAAAGGCGAACTTCACACCCTCCAACCGCAATTCACCGACGATCTGCTCGGGCAGCTCGACCGGGTCGGCCGGATCGCTGATGTCCACCGGGGTATCGATGATCTCCCAGTAGCGGTCACCGGCGGTGCGCGCGTCGTTCCACTCGGCGAGCAGGAAGCCGGTCCAGATGATCGGCCACTGCAGGAAATTCGCGAGCGTGATGCCCGCGACCAGGGTGCCGAGCGTCATCGTGCCCTGCACCACCGACCAACCGCCGTAACCGAGCGCGAACACGATGGCCAGCTGCGGCAAGCCCGTCATCGACGACCACAGCCGCGCGTCCAACCGGACCTTGTACAGCTCGGTCTTCTGCAATTCCAGCGACTGCGCACGGAACCGGCCGCCGAAGAACACACCGCGGCCGAACGCCTTGAGCACCCGCACGCCCTGCGCCGACTCCTCGGCGGTGGTCGCGAGGTCGCCCGCCTGGTCCTGCGAGCGACGCGACGCCTTGGCGTACTCGCGCTCGAATCGAACGCAGATGTAGGTCAACGGAATCGAGATGATCAGGAACAGCAGGCCGATCTGCCAGTTCAGCCAGAGCAGCGCGAGCAGGCCGACCGGGATCAGCACCATGTGCAGGATCAGGAACGGACCGGCGAACGCGACGAACCGGCGCATGGTGGCCATGTCGTCGACCGCGCGGGACAGCAGCTGGCCCGACTCCCAGGCATCATGGCGCCCGATCGAGAGCGTCTGCAGCTTGCGGAAGATCTTGGCGCGCATGGTGATCTCGAACTCGGTCGCAGGCCTGGCGACCAGCCAGCGCCTGCCCCACACACCCGCGGCGTCCAGCAAACCGAGCACGAGCACGAGCAGCGCGGGCCACAGGGCCCCGCCGAAATCCTTCCTGGCGATCGGACCGTCGACGATGCGAGCGATCACCAGGGGAATGGCGATAGCGGTCAGCGACGAGAGGATCGCGAGCACCGTCGCGCCGAGCAGCGCGTGCCGGTGCGGGCGGACATACGGCCAGAAACGCCGCAGCGAGTACAGGCGGCCCGGCGTCGACGCCGCGGGCCGCTCCGGTCTATCGGCCTCCGGATCGGCTGCCGCGACGTCCAGTGCGACTGACATAGCTCCCCCTAGAGGTCCGTGACTGGCGATGGAATGAGATGGGACGCCCGCTGATGATCGCACCGGGGTCCGACAATCCAGCGTGGCAGCAACATCCACATCAGCCAACCGATTTTCCGCGTCGAACGATGCACGCTCCTCATCATTCGTGCTGGATATCACCCCTGCCGGGCACCTTGTCGCCGTCATCGACCCAGTCAACAACCCGAAGTAACCTCGAGGTCAAGAAAACCGGCCGGGCCGCTGTCCGATGTGGACAGCGGCCCGGCCGGGTCGCGGGGTGGGGCGCGGCGCTAGCCGACGCCCGCGCTCTCGGCCTCGCGCTCCTGCGGGGCGTCCGGGAACGCCTGCTGCTGATATCCGCCACGCAACGTGCCGTCCAGATAGGCGGCGCGGCAGGCCCGGCGCGCGATCTTGCCGCTCGACGTGCGCGGGATGGAACCGGCGGGCACGAGCAGCACGTCCCGCACGGTGACGCCGTGGCGCTGCGACACCGCCGCGCGCACCACATCGGCGACCGGCTGGGTGTCGAGTTTGCCCGCACCGGTGTTGCGTTCGGCGACGATGACCAACTGCTCGGAATTGTCGTCGGCGTCGAACCGGAGCCCGGAGTGGCTGTTCTTGTCGAAGACCAGCGCTGGCAGTTCGTTCGCAGGCACCGAGAACGCGGCGACGAAACCGGGCCGCAGCGCGGTGCTGGATTCCTGCGCGGAGAACTCCAGATCCTGCGGGTAGTGGTTGCGTCCGTCGACGATCACCAGGTCCTTGACCCGGCCGGTGATGTACAGCTCGCCGTCGAGGTAGGCGCCGTAGTCGCCGGTGCGCATCCAGTTCGCGTCCTCGGCGGTGCCGGTCGCGTGACTGCCCTCGGGCAGCCGCGCGGTCAGCTTGGCGCGGAAGGTGGCCGCGGTCTCCTCCGGGCGACCCCAGTAGCCGATACCCATGTTCTCGCCGTGCAGCCAGATCTCGCCGACCTCGCCGTCGGCGCGCTCCACGCCGGTGCTCGGATCGACGATCGTGGCCCACTGCGACAGCGCGACATATCCGCAGGACACCTGCGCGATCGAGTTCTCCGTACCCTCCTCGACCTGCACCATCCGACCCGAATTCAGTTGCGCGCGATCGACGTACACGACCCGCGCCTCGTCCTCGGCCTTGGTCGCCGAGACGAACAGCGTCGCCTCCGCCATGCCGTAGCAGGGCTTGATCGTCGTCTTCGGCAGCCCGTACGGGGCGAACGCCTCGTTGAACTTCTTCATCGACGACACCGACACCGGCTCGCTGCCGTTGATCAGGCCGATCACATTCGACAGGTCCAGTTCCTCGCCCGGCTTGGGCTTACCGCGCGCCGCCGCGTGCTCGAACGCGAAATTCGGTGCGGCGGCGAAGGTTCCGGCCCCATCCGAGGCTGCGGCCAGCTCCTTGATCCAGCGATACGGCCGCCGGACGAAGGCGCTCGGCGACATGATCGTGATGAATCCGCCGCCCACCGTAGGCAGGATCACGCACAGCAGACCCATGTCGTGGAACAGCGGCAGCCAGGTGACGCCGCGGGAATTCGCGGTGACGCCGATGGCGTCGATCATCTGCAGCAGGTTGGTGCCCACCGCGCGGTGCGTGATCTCCACGCCCGCAGGCGTTCTGGTGGAACCGGAGGTGTATTGCAGATACGCCACGCTGTCGATGTTGATATCCGGCCGCACCCAGGTCGCGCCGACGCTGTCCGGAATCGCCTCCACCGCAATAATTCGCGGTCGCTGCGGCGCGGGCAGGTGCCGGAAGAAGTTCCGCACACCGCCGGCCGCCGAACCCACCGTGAGAATCGCCGCAGGCGTGCAGTCGCTGAGCACCGCGGTGAGCCGGTCGGTGTGCCCCTGCTCCTCCGGATCGAACAGCGGCACAGCGATATTGCCCGCGTAGACGGCGGCGAAGATGGACACGACATAGTCGAGTCCCTGCGGCGCCAGAATCGCCACCCGATCGCCCGGCTCGGTCACCTGCTGCAGGCGCGCCGCGACGGCACGCAATCGAACACCGAACTGACGCCAGGTCAGCTCGTGGTAATCACCGTCGCGTTCCCGCGAATAGTCGATATAGCGGTAAGCGAGGTCGTCGCCGTTCTCCGCACTGTGTTTGTCGACGAAGTCGATGAGGGTCTTGTCACCGCGGATCTTGATATGGCCCTGGTCATCCAAATAGTCGTCGAAAGTCTCGTCGATCATCGCCTTATCCTTTTGCCAAAGCACGCACTCAGGCCGTGCAGTTACACCGAACACAGGTCGATAACGAAGCGTCGGGAAGGCTAGCAGGTGCGCCGCCTTCCGTTGCTCAGTACCGCCCGAAGGCGATCGCCACGTTGTGCCCTCCGAAACCGAAGGAGTTGTTCACGGCGTAATCGATCCGGCCGGTCCTGGCTTGGCCTTTGACGACGTCGAGGTCGATTTCCGGGTCCTGATTGTCCAAATTCAGTGTCGGCGGCACGATCCCGTCCCGAATCGACAACACGGTGAGCACCGATTCGAGGGCGCCGACCGCGCCGATCGAATGGCCGAGCGCGGACTTGGGCGCGTACACCGAGGTGTGGTCGCCGACCGCGGCGGCGATCGCCTTCGCCTCGGCGGTGTCGCCGATCGGGGTCGCCGTGGCGTGCGCGTTCACGTGCGTGATGTCACGCTTGGACAGCCCCGCCTTCTCGATCGCCTTGGTCATCGCCCGTGCGGCGCCCTTGCCCTCCAGCTCGGGGGCGACCAGATGGAACGCGTCGGAGGTGATGCCGGCGCCCATCAGCCGCGCGTGAATGGTCGCGCCGCGGGCCTTGGCGTGTTCCTCGGTCTCGATCACCATCATCGCGCCTGCCTCGCCGAACACGAACCCGTCGCGGTCCTTGTCGAACGGCCGCGAGGCGTGCTTCGGGGCGTCGTTGCGGGTGCTCATCGCACGCATCATGGTGAACGCCGCGATCGGCACCGCCTGGATCGACCCCTCGACGCCGCCGGTGACCACCATGTCGGCGTCGCCCATGACGATCATCTGCCACGCGTTCGCGATCGCCTCCGAACCCGACGAACAGGCCGACACCGGGGTGACGACACCCGCGCGCGCACCGAGCTCGACGCCGACGCAGGCGGCCGAGCCGTTCGGCATGATCCGCTGGATGGTCAGCGGCGAAACCTTGCGGTAGCCACCGTGTTCCAGCCGGTCCCTGGCGCCGACCAGATACTCGCTGCCGCCGATGCCGGTGCCGATGGACACGCCGAGCCGGTCCTTGTCCACCTCGGGGCTGCCCGCGTTGCGCCACACCTCGCGACACAGCACGGTGGCCATCTGCTCCACGTAGGACAGGTTGCGCACCTCGGTGCGGGTCAGGCAGTCCGAGGGCGAGACCTTCAGATGCCCGCCGATGCGCACCGGCAGCTCGAACTGGTCGATGAAGGTGTCCTCTAGGACATCGATGCCGCTCTCACCGTTGAGCAGGCCTTTCCACGTCGAATCGACATCACCGGCGATCGACGTGGTAGCCGCCAGGCTGGTGACGACCACGTTGGGAAAGCCCCTGTTTTTCGAAGGTACCTGCATGTTCGCTCACTTTCCCTAGCGTGACGACTAAGAAATCTGTCGAGCCGAAAACGTGGTGAAGCATTGGCATTTCGTCCGCGGACGCGCCGGAAGCACCCGGGGCGGCATCCGCGCGGAGCACGCGTGAACGCAGGCAGATCGCCCGCCGAGCCTGTCATCAGGGCCGCATGTGATCGGCCGATGAGCATTATCGAGGAGCAGCAGACCGATCATCTTGCTGACACGCGGACGGTACCAGGCGCGCCACCGACGGCGCCGTCCGCTGCCCGTCATCGCGTTGTTCGCGGACGGCATCGGGCAACTCGAGTAACCTGCTACCCCGGGCACGGGGCGCGAGGTCGGCGCGACCCGACCACAGAGGCGAGGAAGGGACGGTCGGTGACGGGCGCGCGGATGGTCGGGCTGTTCGCCGGGATCGGCGGGCTCGAGCTCGGTCTCGGGCACAACGGCTGGCAGACCGAGCTGCTGTGCGAGATCGACGCAGGCGCGCAGGGGGTGCTTGCCGCGCGGTTCCCTGATGTGCCGTTGCATTCGGACATCACCACATTGCGCGCGATCCCGGCGGGGACCGAGCTCGTCGCGGCGGGATTCCCCTGCCAGGACCTGTCCCAGGCGGGCCGCACCGCCGGCATCACCGGTAAGCGATCCGGCCTGGTGGACGAGGTGTTCCGGCTGGTGCGCCGCCGCCGCGGCCCGCGCTGGCTGCTGATCGAGAACGTGCCGTTCATGCTGCAGCTCGGCCGGGGCGCGGCGATGCGGCACATCACCGCGGCGTTGGAGGAGCTCGGCTACACCTGGGCCTACCGGGTGGTGGACGCCCGCGCCTTCGGATTGCCACAGCGTCGCCAGCGGGTGCTGATGCTCGCCTCGCGGACCGAGGACCCGCGCGCAGTGCTGTTCGGCGACGACGCGGGGCCGCGCGTCGTCGGCGACGCCGAGCACGACCCGTGCGGCTTCTACTGGACCGAGGGCGTGCGCGGCCTGGGCTGGGCGGTGAACGCGGTGCCGACGTTGAAGGGCGGCTCAGCGCTGGGGATCGCCAGCCCGCCCGCGGTGCGGCTGCCGTCCGGCGAGATCGTCACGCCCGGGCTGGTGGATGTGGAACGGCTGCAAGGCTTCGAACCGGAATGGACCGCACCCGCCGAGGACGTGCCCGGGGTGCGCAAAGGCCATCGGTGGAAGCTGGTCGGCAACGCGGTGAGCGTCCGGATGGCGGGCTGGGTCGGGTCGCGGCTCAGTGCGCCGCTGGACCCGATCCCCGGCGATCAGCCACTGCCGCCCGGCACCCCGTGGCCGACCGCGGCGTGGGGACACAACGGCGTGGCCTATCGCGTGCCGGTGTCGACCTGGCCGGTCCACGAACCGTACGAGGACCTGCGGTACTTCCTCACCGATTCACGCCTGCTCTCCGCCCGCGCCACCGCCGGCTTCCTGCGCCGCACCAGCATGGGCAGCCTGCGCTTTCCCCCCGGCTTCCTCGACGACGTGGAAAGCCACCTCGACCGCATGGGCGGCTGGGCGGCATGAGCCGCGACCGGGCGACACGGCACACCGAGCGGGGTGCGTCGCCGGATACGCGCGCGGACGACGAGCCGGTGGCTGCGGCGGATCGGCGACAGTCCCGGGCCGACCGGCCTACCGAAGCGGACAAGCCAACGCGAGCTAGGGCACCCGCGGATGAGTCGCCAGGGCGCCCGCGCGCGGGGAACCGGCTGACGAAGGACGAAGCCAAATCGTCGGAGCACCCGCATGCAGGCAACGAACCGACTAACGACGAGACGAAATCGTCGAAGCACCCCCATGCAGGCAACAAGCCGACTAACGACGAGACGAAATCGTCGAAGCACCCGCACGCAGGCAACAAGCCGACTAACGACGAGACGAAATCGTCGAAGCACCCGCACGCAGGCAACAAGCCGACTAACGACGAGGCCCAGTCGTCGGCGCACCCGCATGCGGGCGATGGGCGGGGGCGGCCGACGACGGATGCGGCGACCAGTGCGCGGATGGCGCGGCAGCGACGCAGCGGGACCAAGCCGGAGTTGGCTCTGCGCAAGGAATTACATCGACGCGGGCTGCGGTATTTCGTCGATCGGGCGCCGATTCGCGGACAGCGGCGCCGGGCCGATCTGGTATTCCCGCGGCTGCGCGTCGCGGTCTACGTCGACGGCTGCTTCTGGCACCGGTGCCCGCAACACGCCACCGACCCGCGCAACAACGGCGAATGGTGGGCCGCGAAACTCGCCGGGAACGTGGCCCGCGATCGCGCCACCGACGCGGCGCTCACCGCGGCGGGCTGGCAGGTGATCCGCGTCTGGGAGCACGAGGACGCGGCCCTCGCGGCGGATCGGGTCCAGGGCGTCGTTTCAAGATCAAGGGGAACTGGTGGCGTCGGCTTCTCGGGCGATGCCGCCGCCAATTCCTCCTGATCTTGATCGCTGCGCGCGACTAGCGGTGCCGGACGCGGACGAGGCTGCGTGGCGCGTGCGCGGCCAGGTAGCTGGACGCCACCATCAGTGACATCACCGCGATCGCGGCGGCGGCGGTTGCGTAGCCGATCATGGGAACCTCCTTGGGAACGCTTCCCTGCCCAGCGTGGCCATCGAACCTGACAAGAGCCTGTGTATCGCTTGGCAATGCCGTGTGACAGCCGAGACACGCCGACCTACCGTGGTCAAGGGTCCAACAGTAGGCAGGAGAATGGTTTCGTGACTGGTAGCCGAGAGATCGCCGAGCGACGCGCGCGGGTGGCGTCACTGGTGATCGCGGCGGCCATCGTCATCGCCGGGGTCTGCTATTCGTCCTGGGTGCTCGAGTTCTTCCTGAAGCTCGATATCGACCCCGTCAACTCGTTCCTCAGCGAGCTGGACGCCGAGGGCAAGCCCTACCGGCAGGTGTTCGCGACCGCCGACAAGATCGTCGGCGCGCTGCTGATCCCCGCGGCGATCGGCGGCCTGCTGCTGTTCCCGCGCCGCAGGCTCACCACCGTCGGCTGGGTCGCGCTGTTCTGTTTCGGCGCCGCCACCATTGCCGATGTGCTGTTGCCGTTGCGCGACTGCGCGAAGGGCGACAGCTCGTGCGGCGGGGGCGGCAGCGAGTTGTTCCCGCAGCTGCACCAGCCGCACGCGCTGTCGAGCACCATCGCGGTGACCTCGATCGCGGTCGCGACGTTCGCGTTCAGCCTGGCCGCTTTCCGCTATCACCGCTGGCGGATCCTGCGCGAGTTCGGGCTCGTCGTCCTGGTACTCGGGGCGGCGGCCACCGTGTGGATGCTGGTTGCCGACAACCTGCCCGGCAGCTACGCGCTGGGCATCGCGCAGCGCATCCAGGTCAGCTCGATGTCGCTGTGGTTGGTCACGCTGGCCGCCGCGGTGATCTTGGAGGGCCGGGAGTGGACCGAGTCCGACCCCTAGTCTGTCTCGAAGTCCGGAGGCGCCGGATGGAATTCGAGACGAACCCAACTAACGGACGGTCAGCTTGACGGTGCGGGTGGCGGTCCGCGCGGGCAGCTTGGTGGTGTCGACGAAGAGGATCTCGCCGCTGTCCTGCACGCCATTCGCGAGCGTCTTGGGCTTCAGGCCGAAGGGCGGCTGCTCGCCGCTGCTCGTGGCCAGGCCGAAATCGCTGTCGTTGGCGATGTAGAGCGTCTTGCCGCCGTCCGTGGTGGCGACGCCCTCGATCTTGTCGTGGCCGAAGAACTTTCCGTCCGCGTCGAGTTCGCGCACCAGGGCGCCGAGATCGAGATTCTTCGGCTTGGCGGCCGGGGTGATACCCACCTTGGTCAGCGTGGCGATCCCCTGCTCGGCGCTTACCGGGCCGACCAGGGTCTCCAGTGGCTTGCCGTCGACCAGTATCCCACCGCGCTCCGGATCATATTGCGCCCCAGGGACCTTCGAGTCGGGGCCGACATCGGTCGCGGCGGCGATGTCGACCGTCCACAGCTTCTTGTCCGCCTTCGGCGCCAGATTGCCGTCGCGCTCATCGACCAGGAACGTGGTCGCGCTCAGCGCGGTGATCTCCGAGTCCGCGACCTTGCTGCGCTTCGGATCCGCCAGCGGCACCACGAATTCCTTCAGCGCCTTCGTCTTCAGATCGACGGTCACGATGCGGGTCAGCGGCACCTCCTTCGCGGAGCCGTTCAGGCCTGGAGTGTTGAGCCCGCTCTGCATGAGACCCACGAGGGTGCTGCCGTCCGGGGTGACCGTCAGGCCCTCCATGCCCTGGTTCGGTGTCCGCAGCGAAAGTTCTTTGGGCAGACCGGCGCCCGGCGCGAGGCGCTCGATCTCGGTTCCGTTCGAGTCGAAGTGCACCAGGAAGGGGCCATACTCATCGGACACCCAGAAGGTGCCGTCCGGCAGTGCGACCAGCCCCTCGGGGTCGAGCCCGTGATCGGTGGGCGGCAAGACATTTCCGGCGAGATCCTTGATCGTCTCGCCGGTGCTCGCGGCGAGGTCGACCTGCCCGTTGAACGGCACGCCCGCCTTGGTGCGCAGCTCGATGGCGGACTGCCGTACCGCGCGCGTGCCGACCAGCTTGAATCGTCCGATCTGCGGCACGAACGCCGGTGTCGGCGAGAGCTTTTCGTTCTTGGCGGGACCGTCGACGTTCGGACCGCGATCGGTCAGTCCGTAGAACTCGTCCGTGCTGCCCGGCACCGGAGTCCACGCCGAGCCGAACCCGCTGCCCTGCACCGTCGTTCCACCGAACTCGCCGAGTGCCGCGATGTCGGTGGTGTACAGGCGTACCGCGTCGGTGGTGGTCACCTCGAACGCGTCGTCGCCCGTGTAGCCGGGGTTCGGCGTGTAGACGACGGCGCCGTCGACGCGGCGGCTCAGCGTGCCGTGTCGCGGGTCAGCGAGACCGACGGCGGCACTGCCGCCCGTCTTGGCGAGCAGGTCGTCCAGCGAGATCACCAGCGGCTGCCCGGCGGTAGCGGTGAAATCCGCCGCGGCATCCGAGGCGGAGCAACTTGTGGCCAATACGCAGCCACACAGGACGGCAACGGCGGTGAGACTGGGACGAAAGCGATCTTTCACCCGGTATGCCTACCGCGCCGATCCGAAATCCGGACGACGAGCGGGTGACAACTCGGTGCCGGTTACCCCTCGGCGAACCTGGCGAAAATGCCGATGCCCACGGCGTTCCCGGCATGCGATGCTGTGGCCATGACTGCTCGTGTGAACATCTGCTCCGGCGCCGAATTCGAAGACATCGTCGGTTACAGCCGCGCCGTCCGGGTCGGCAATACCGTCGCCGTGAGCGGCACCACCGCTTCGATCAACGGCGGCACCGCGGTCGGCGGGGACGATATCGGCGAGCAGACGCGAGAGGTCCTGCGCCGCATTGCCACCGCGCTCGAACAGGCCGGCGCGAGCCTGTCCGACGTGGTGCGCACCCGCATCTTCGTCACCGATATTTCCCGCTGGGCCGAGGTCGGCAAGGCGCACGCCGAGGTCTTCGGCGATATCCGTCCCGCCGCCTCGATGTACGAGATCAGCGCGCTGATCACGCCCGCACTGCTGGTCGAGATCGAAGCCGACGCGATCATCAGCGAATAGACCTCGGCCCGCAGGTGTGCCGCGCTCGCGGCCACCGGTGCCGCGTCCAGACGGGTCTATCGTCCGGCCAGGACAGCCACCGCCGAGCCGGAGCAGCCGATACCGAGGCCGTATCGGCAACGACGCCAACGGGCATCCCCGGCCGTCGAGAAACGTATCGAAGTTCCGGAACGCGGCACTAGGCTCGCAACCGTGACCAGCGACGCTGAGCAATCCCCAGTATCACTAGATGTACTCGCCGAGGCGACCGACCGTCTCCTCGACACCCTCCGCAAGCTGAGCGCGGACGACCTGACCGGTCCCTCGCTGCTGCCGGGCTGGACCCGCGGCCACGTGCTCGCCCATCTCGCCCGCAATGCCGACAGCCTGCTCAACCTGCTGCTGTGGGCGCACACCGGCGTGGAGATCCCGCAGTACGCCAGCATGTTCCTGCGCGACTTCGACATCGAGGCAGGCGCGCCACGACCACTCGACGCGCAGCTCGCCGACAACGAGGCCGCCGCGAAACGCTGGGCGGCCGTGGCGAATTCACTGACCGAAGCGACCTGGCACGCGGAAGTCCGCACCCGGCAGGGCCGCCCGATCCCGGCCACCGAGGTGCGCTGGATGCGCCTGCAAGAGGTGGAGATCCACCACGTCGACCTCGATGCCGGGTTCTCCCCCGCGGACTGGCCCGCGGCGTTCGTCGCGCGCATCCTGGCCCAGGCCACGGTCGACATGAACCGGCTCACCGCCGCGGCCGCCGAGCCCCTGCCCGCGTTCGAAATCCGTTCCACAGACACCGATTTCGTCGGCCTGGTGGGTACCGGCACCCCGGCGCACACCATCACCGGCCCGGCCGCCGCCCTCGCCGCCTGGCTGCTCGGACGCTCCGACGGCAGCGACCTGACGGGTGAGCTGCCCACCCTCCCGGACTGGAAGTAGCAGCTGGACAAGCGATCACCAGGTAATGGTGGCGGGAGCCTCTCGGCCGATGCCAACACCGTTACCTGGTGATCAGCCGACCAATTCCTATCCCGCCCGATGGAAGTGCTCCACCGCTTCCTGAACACGCAGTCCCGCCGCGAAATCCGCGAGGGTCGAGGCCTCGCCCCGGATGGCGGCGGCGAAGGCGGTCAAGCGTGTGTGCTCGGTGCCGTGCGGTCCGTCGAGCGGGAGCTCCGCCCAGCCGTCACCGGTGCTGACCTCGACGCGGGACCACGCCGAGATCCGATAGGAACGCTTGGTGCCGTACAGGATCCACTCATAAGTTTCCGGAACGGCGGCAACCAACCCGGTGATGGTGACCGGAACATCGCCCGCGGTGAACAGTCCGTGCGCGCTGCGTTCCGCGGCCGCGCCGTAGGCGATTCGCGTGTGCACCGGCGTCAACGGACCCAGCAGCCGGTCGGTCAGGAACAGGTAGTGCGAACCGACCTCGCGGACCAGGCCGCCCTCTTCGCGACCCGCGACCCACTTGGCCTCGCTCTGGAACGCGCGCGGCCATTCCGGGAACGTGAAACGCATGTCCACGCCGACGATTTCACCCGCGTCACCGTTGTGCACCGCACGCGCCACCGCGACGGCGGCCGCGCGATCGGACAGCGTGTAATTGAGCGCGTTCACCGCGCCGGTCTCCGCGGCGACCCGCACCATGTCCGCGCCGTCGGCCAGACGGGCCGCCAGCGGCTTCTCCGAGAACACCGCCTTGCCCGCGTTCATCGCCGCGATCGCGTAGGCCGCATGGGTATTCGGCGGTGACGCGATATAGACCGCGTCCAGCCGCGGGTCCTGAACCAGCGCAACGGGATCAGACCCGACCGAGAGATCGGGGTACCGCGATCGAATCCGCTCCGCCGCGGCCGCGCCGGGATCCGCCGCCACGACCACATCGAATTCCGGATGCCGCCGCGCCACCTCGAGCATCTCCGTGCCCATCACGCCGAGGCCGATAACGCCGAGGCGGATACGGGAATCGTTAACCATCCCGCCAGCCTGGACGGCATGCCGGGGCCAGGGCAAGCACGAGCGACGCGTGCAAATAAAGTTCAGCGCGGCGGCTCCGGCGATCAGCGGAAGGTTTCGTACAGTCGCGCGTCGACCAGAATGCCGAAGTGTCCGGTGATGAACTCATTGCATTCGGCGTGCGGATGCGTCTGTGTGGCGTCCATTTCCGGGTGCGGGCCCGCGTACGCGTGCCGCTGGCTCGACTGCCGGTAGGGGCCGATCCCCGGATCGCGGCCGATAGAAATGCCGATGCAGTCCGCTTCGACCGTGAAGAAGCCGTCGCCGCCAGGACAGAAGCCCGTCGCGCCGGTCAACGAGCGATCGAGGGTACAGTCGCGCGGCTCGGCCGCCGCCGGACCGGCGGTGACGATGGCCGAGGCCACCACCGCCGCGAGCAGAGTGGACCCACTGACCAGACGAACCCAGCTGCCTGCCATGCAAATCTCCTTATCGTCGGTTATCGCTTCAACCGAGCTAAGCCCCGCCTTCGGATACTTCCGAGCGCGAGGCTTTGCTGGATGAGCGAAGAGGTGTTCAGACGGCGGCTCCCAAACCTGCGGCAATCAGCGCGGGGATCATGTACATCAGCGGAAACGGAATGTGCGCGTAGGCACCGGCTTTGATGTTGGTGATCACCGCTCCCCCGAAGTAGAGCACGATCCCGATAGTAGCGGCGATCCCGACGAACGGAAGGAACAACCCGGCAACAAGCCCCACCGCGCCAGCGGCTTTGGCAACGCCGAGCCAGGTCCACCAGCTCTGCGGCACGCCGTATTGCACCAGCGGATCCACCACCCACGCGGCACGGAAGAATATCGACGCGGCCGAGAAACCCACCCAGGCGGCGGCCAAAATCGTGACGGTGACATATGCGATAAACATCGGATCGTGCTCCTCGACGGTGTTCTGAGTCGGACACCGGATAGACGCCGCACACGAGCCGGGTGTGACATCGCGACGGCCGGGTACCCGGCCGTCGACTGGGAGGTCTCACATGACAGAAACGCATACCGGATCGCCGGGTGACACCCGGTCCGTGGCAGAGCTGGTCAACGACGCCACCGAACAGGTGAGCAGGCTGGTGCGAGACGAGATGCAGCTGGCCCGGCTCGAGGTGCAGCGGAAAGGCAAGCTGATCGGGCGTGGCGCCGGGCTTGCGGGGGTGGGCGCGCTGCTCGGCCTGTACGGCGGCGCGGCCCTGGTCGCGGCGGCCGTCTTCGCGCTGGCGATTCCGTTACCGGGATGGGCCGCGGCGCTGATTGTCGGCGCGGTGTTGCTGATCGCCGCCGCGCTATTCGCCGTCCTCGGCAAGAACGACGTCCAGCGTGCCGTGCCGCCGGTACCCCAGGAAGCCGCCGCGGGCGTCAAACGTGACATCGAAACCATCAAGCACGGGAGCCACTGATGAGCGACTCGAAACCGCACACCGAAGCCGACCCCATCGTGTCGGGCCCGATCGACGAGGAAGCGTTGCGCCGTGACCGCGACGAGGCCAGAGAGCAACTGGGCGAGACGGTTTCGGAGCTGACCGACAAGCTCGACGTCAAAGCGCGGACCAAGGACAAGCTGCACGACACCGCCGAAACCGCCCGCGCCAAGGCAGCCTCGGTAGCAGGTAACGCGAAGTCCGCCGCCGCCGAAAAGACCGCGCAGACAGCGGAACTCGTCGATCGCAAGGCCGCGGAGGCGAAAGAGGTCGCGGGCATCGCCGCGGCGCAGGCCGGAAACGAGGCCCGCAGGCTGGCCGACAAGGCCGAATCCGCGACCCCCGACGCCGTGCTGTCCGGCGGCAGGCAAGCGGCCGATCTCGCCCGCAGGCAACCCGTCCCGGTCGCCGCCGCGGCGGCGTTCGCCGCCCTGCTGGTGTGGTGGATCGTTCGAAGGCGGCACGCGTGAAGACCCTCTACAAGCCCCTCGGCATGGTGGTGAGCATCATCGGCGGCCTCGCGGCGAACGCCGCCTTCAGCCGCATCTGGCGCACCGTCAGCGGCGACTCCCACGCCCCCACCGCCACCGCCCGCAACCACACCTGGCGCGAGGTCCTGCTCGCCGCCGCCCTCCAGGGCGCCATCTTCGGTCTCGTCAAGGCCGCGATAGACCGAGCAGGAGCCACCGGCTACCAATCCCTCACCGGCACCTGGCCCGAGTAGATCCCGGGAAAGCCCGGCACCTCACGGTCGCCACGCATCGGGTCACGATGCAGGACTCCATCTGCGTATCCGCGCACAAGGCGGTCACCAGAGTCCGCTACAACCCCAATGCCCACAACCCTCACCGTGGACTGCCATCTATCGCGCTCTCAGCGATCCAAACCGGCCAGGAGGCCCGTTCGGTGTCGCCGATGTGTAGCATCGGTGCAGCTTGCAAGCGCCCGTGCGCACCGGGCGACGGTGTAAACGAGGGGGATTATCGTGACGTTCAAGGTTGATCCGGACGCGCTACGAGCGTGGTCGAAGTGGCTGGATGGGTTGTCGGGGGACATCAAGCAAATGGCCGATGACGTCACCGTCGGATACGCCGCATCGTTCCCCGGGACCGAGTTGAGCATCGCACTCACCGACACGCGAGACTCCATCAAAGGCGCACTGAGCAGCTTTGCGACACGGCCTGCCGAGATGTCGGAGATCGCGCACGGCAGCGGCAAGAGGTACGAGATCACCGATGTCGACTTCGCGGCGCGATTGCAAGCGATGGGCGGCTTGCAGTGACCGGTCCTGGCCTCCGTATCTCCGAGGTCAACGGATGGAAGCCCGAGGATCTGGGCCTCGACGCGGCATCGTTGGGCAGGCTGGTCACCAAGCTGGACGGCCTGATGCAGTCGATGCTGATCGAGCAAGACGACCTCGCCGAGTCATGGAACGGTGCCGGAGCCGATGCCGCCGCTAGACGGGTAGTGAACGAGAAGACCGCGGGAAGCCACATCGCGGGCAAGATCGACAGCATCAAGGGAGTACTCACCTTCGGCCAGACCGAACTCCAGGACGCGAAGACCTTTGTTCTGACCAAGCGAACCAACATCGTTGATTCGGGTTTCGAAGTCGATGATCGTGGCATCGTCACCGCCAACGAGAAGGTCAAGCAAATCCATGCGGCTGGTGGTGACCGTTCCGAGGTCATATCCGCTGGTTTCGCGGTCATGGCTGAAGCAGGGCGCTATACCCTCGAAATGCTGGAAGCATTACAGCACGCAAAGGGCGTAGCCAATGGCGTGCAGGCGAAGCTCGCAGCAGCGGCGTCCGAGCTGAACACGCTCGTGACTCAGGAGGCACCCTCGAAGGCGCTCCGGACCCTTGGGCTCGCGCCGGGAACGGCCGGCACAATGGCACCAACCAGTCTCGACGGGAACGGAAACCCGCTCACGACCGCACTTCTCATCGAAAACGGGATTCCATCGACAACCACGACCCCGGACGGGAAGGTCACCACGATCACTCCCAATCCGGACGGCACGACCACCGTCGCTCAGTCGGTGCAAGGGCCGGACGGTTCGACCGTCACGACCTCGACTACCGGGGACGGCCCGCCGACGACGACCGTGACCAAGACACGGCCGGATGGTTCCGGGATCATCGACACCACGGTCACGGGGGCTGATGGTAAGCAACAGCAGTTCCAGAAAGTTCCGGAGGGAAATGGCAGGACCGCCACCTACGCGGTCAACGCGGATGGATCACGTGGCGCGAAGATAGCGGATTCCTACTCGCAGAACGGCGGCACAACCACCGACATGTACGGCCAGAACGGTGTCATCGACCGTCAATGGCAGCGACCGGACGGGTTCCGATCCTTTGAGCAGTACGTGCCGGGTCCGGATGGTCAGCCCCATCTTGCGGGGACGTCTAATTCTGCTGGGATGCGATCGGAGATGGGCACGGATGGCACCATAAACACCACATATCCGGACGGTCGAACAGCCCAAACGACACAACTTGCCGATGGACGAGTGGTCACCAAATTCCAAGACGGCTCGGTACTCGAATACGACCCGAGCCAAGCACCCCCCGGCGCACCTAAGCAAACAATCTGGGATAACGTCAAGTCCTGGTCGGGAACCCAATGGAACAGTCTCGCCGATTCCACTCAGGGAACTTTCCAGCAGCATCCCATCGCCACTCAGATAGGCACAGGAGCCACCGCGACCAGCGAGTGGGCGTCGCGCATGGGCGAACCGATGGCCCAGCAGGCGGCCAAGACAGCGGGAGACTCAACCGTAAACCAGATTCGGGCACTCCAGATGCTCGATTCAGGAACACCCGGCGCAGGAAGAGCATTCGTTGATGCCATGGACTCCGCCACAATAGCGAAAGGCGAATACACCCTAGCCAACGTCTTCAAAGCCGATGCCAAGCTGGCCGGTTGGCCGGCACTGGTCGGCGTCAATACCTACGTGAACTGGGACGACTGGAGACACGGCAAACCGGCGGACGAAGCAATCGCAAACGCTGCCGGAGGCATCGCTGGAGGCTGGGCAGGAGCCGCAACAGGTGCCTGGCTAGGAGCCGCTATCTGCACACCGCTTACGCCCATCGGACAGGCTTTCTGCGCCGGTATCGGCGCGGCAGCGTTAGGTCTGGGCGGTGGCGCCGCTGGAGCATGGGGCGCTGAGCAACCATTCAAGTAGGTCGCCCGACTAGTGAGGAGATTTCTGTTGTTCCAGCGCCGTTCGGAGAAATTGACTGCCCCATTATTGCCATGGGCTGGCGAGTGGGGCAAGGAGCGCCCTCGCGGCAAACTGGTGTTCGCATTTGTATTTTCTTTTATATTGACAGTAATTTTCATACCGTTTTCCGTCGATGCAGCCGAAAACGATAATTCATTACGAGTATCGCTGGGACTAGCCGGCACACTTGTCGGGTTGACATCCATGATTGCCCTGATACCAATACTTCGCGTTCGACGCAAAACCTTGCCGCACGATATGGATGCCGCGGCATCCGTCCACGACGAGCCAGGGCTCCAAATCTTCTACCTGTCTTCATGGAAGAATGCGCTGTACCTGTGGCTCGCCGCTGGATCGGCTTTTCTCGCCATCCGAGGTCTAGCCTTCTTTGCGCAACTGACGGACCGAGACTTTAGCACAGCAAGGTCAGGACTTGCCATCGGTGGAATATCGATCGTTCTCATCGCCTTAACTATGGCCGCTTTTCTGGGTTACTATTTGCATTCTGCACGCAATCGCCGAAGTTTCGTCGCGGTTACAGATCACGGGGTTTTACAACGCTCTGGCCATACCAAGAAATCTATCTCGTGGTCCAATATCGGCAGCGTGTCTGCGAATATGGTGAACAATACTCATGTTGTGCGCTTGACCCCTATCTCAGGCGTGCAGATCGACGTCGCCACTACGAGTATATTCGACCGCTTACAACGCGGATTGCTGGAGAGGTCTTTGGATGTGCCGGTATGGGTTCTCGGAATGGACCCTGCGTTGTTTCTGCACCTGGTCCGCTTCTACTGGCAGCATCCGGACGCCCGGCACGAGCTCGGCACCGATGCCGTAGTCGACCGCATGCAAAGGGGCGACCTGCTGGGCTAATCGGCGGAGCACGTAAGCGCACTACTTGGAGATGACCGCGCGGTCAATGATTCCGCCTGGCATTGCAGCGAATTCGACGCGGTCATGGGCTACGCGAAGCCCGGTCCATAGGCACCACAGGTATGTAGTGCTGTTGTCGCACCGATGGAAGCCGCTAAACACTGCTCGGCACAGATGGAATGGGTTGTCGGGCCAGAAGATCGACTGCTGCCATCACCTGCTTCAGCGGCCGCCAAGCGGCGCCGGGTCACCCTCCTCGACACCACGGAGATCGTGTTGGTACCGGTGCCCGCCCCGAAGTGATCGCAACCAAGCGGTGGCCGAGCCTCGACCTTGCCGCCATGATCCGTCTGGTGACCATCTCAGGCAGCTATCGAATACAAGGAGACTAGACCGTCAGGAGTTGGCCAGGACCGAAAGCCAGACACCCACAGTCTCACGGTGTCCCGCTTCGCCGTGATCGTCCCTCCTGCAGCCGAAACCCGGACCGCGACGGCAACATCCTGCCCACATCACTCCGACGCACGTGGCGGCAGGCGCACGGAACAGACGTCGCATGGGCCACGCCGAAGACCAAAGGACGGCAGTGGAGCATCGTGGTCACCAGCTTCGTGGTACTGCTTGGGCGAGGATTTCGCACGGATGGATCCGGAGAATTTCCACATGACGATCGACACCTAAATCAAGCGCGCCAAGACTCGGCGGCTGTCTCGGAGCAACTACGCCACAATCCCAAGATGATCGCTGAGCGGTTCTACCGCAACGCCCCTGAGGAGAGGACCGAACTACTCCGAGGCCCTGGAAGCTGGCCGGCGTACACGGCGATCGAGCCCACAACACGAACAAACCGCGAACAAGATTCCTGTTCGCGGTTTGCGCTTGCAGCGTGTCCGCTGCTCGTATGTGCGGCTGAAGGGATTCGAACCCCTAACCTTCTGATCCGTAGTCAGATGCTCTATCCGTTGAGCTACAGCCGCATGGTTATTCAGTTGTGTACCCGGTTTCCCGGGTGTGGCGGAGGCGAGAGGATTTGAACCTCCGGTCCCCGTGAAGGGACAACTCATTAGCAGTGAGTCCCATTCGGCCGCTCTGGCACGCCTCCTGGAGCCTTCTCTTCGAGGGCACCGGTCCTTTCGAACCGCCGAGCATGAAGGTTACAGCAGCCGCTGTCCAGATCGCAAAACGGCTGGTTATCAGCGTAAGTTGCTGTCGAACCAGTCGAAAATGCGGGTCTGTGAGTCGATGAGGGTGTTGTCGTCGTCGAGGTCGGGATGGTCGGCGCGGTGCCGCAGTCCCGGATAGCTGACGACCAGGCTGGCGACGGCGGCCCGGCCGGTCGCGTCACGGAGTCGTTCCACCTCGGCCGGCGGGGTGGCGGGATCGTCGGCACCGAAGAGGCCGAGCCACGGGGCCTGCAGGCGCGGGGCCACTCGGACGAGGGCGTCGGCCTGTTCGGTGAGCGGCTCGACGATGCCCGGCGCCGCGACGCTGACGGCGGCGCCGACCGGGCGGTTGGTGGCGACCAGGAACGCGGCGGTGCCCGCGGTGTCGAAGCCGAGCACGCCGATAGTGTCGGGGAAGACACCACGACGGGTCAGCCAGTCGAAGCAGGCGTCGAAGTCGTCGAAGAGTTCGTCGCCGAACACCTCCTGCACCGGTTCGTGCCCGCTTCGGTGAAAGAGGTTGGGCGCGACCACAGTCCAGCCCTCTGAGGCCAGGGCGCTCATCAGCGCGAGCAGCGCACCGGTGAACTCACGAGACTCGTGCAGCATCACGATGCCGCCGCGCGCGTTACCCTCGGGCTCCACCACGATGATGGGCACCTGTGTGTCGGTGGACGCCTGTGCGGACCCGGCTCGGCGCTCGGGTGTCAGGTCGTCACCGCGTAGGGGGGCGAGGTCGTTGTAAGTGCCCGACATGAATCCAGGGTAGGGCGACTTCGTGATCTTCGGTAGAAATTGCTGTTGAGAGCCCATCGGCCAGATATTTTTCGGTACGCAAGCCCGGCTTTGTGTGCGATACCCAGAAGATCCCATGACTTTGCGACATATGGTTGGGGGGTGACAGCGTCAACCCGGCCGGACCTCGAGGCGATTCCGGCGTACGTTCCAGGCCGCAGCCATCCCGGCGCGGTCAAGCTCGCCAGCAACGAAACCACGTTCGGCCCGCTGCCTTCGGCGACCAAGGCCATCGCGGAGGCGGCCGAGCTGGCCAACAGGTACCCCGACAATCAGGCCGTCGAATTGCGGGCCGCGCTGGCCGAGTTCCTCGGTGTCGAGCAGGCCAACATCGCGGTCGGCTGCGGCAGCGTGGCGCTGTGCCAGGAACTGGTGCAGATCACCTGTGACACACCGACCGACGAGGTGCTGTTCGCCTGGCGCTCGTTCGAGGCGTACCCGATCGTCACCAAGGTGGGTAACGCGACCGCCGTGCAGGTGCCGCTCACCCCGGACCTGGTGCACGATCTGGACGCGTTGCTCGCGGCGATCACCGAGCGCACCAAGCTGATCTTCGTCTGCAACCCGAACAACCCGACCGGCACCGCGGTCGGCAAGGCCGCACTGACCCGCTTCCTCGATTCGGTGCCCGCCCACATCCTGGTCGTGCTCGACGAGGCGTACTTCGAGTACATGCGGCTCGCGCCGCAGGACTACCCGAACGGCATCGAGCTGGGCCGCACCCGGCCGAATGTCCTTGTGCTGCGCACCTTCTCGAAGGCCTACGGCCTGGCCGGGCTACGCGCGGGCTACGCGGTGGGCGATCCCGCGGTGATCACCGCGCTGAACAAGGTGCACATCCCGTTCAGCGTGAACCGGGTCGCGCAGGCGGCCGCGATCGCCTCGCTGGAGGCGCGTCACGAATTGCTGGACCGCACCGACGCTTTGGTGCTCGAGCGGAATCGGATGCGGGAGGCGCTGCTCGCCGCCGGCTATCAGGTGCCACCGAGCGAGACCAACTTCGTCTGGCTGCCGCTCGGCGCGCGCAGCGCCGAGTACGGCGAGGCGAGCGCGGAGGCGGGGGTGCTGGTCCGTCCTTACGGCGCCGACGGCGTGCGGGTCACCACCGGCGATCCGCACGAGAACGACCTGTTCCTGAGCTTCGCCACCGACCCGGCGGTGGTCGCGCGCTTCCTGGATTAGATCGGACCTAAACCCCGAGCGCTTCCGAGATGACCGGCCACGACCGCGCCAACTCGTCGGCCCAGTAGGGCCACGCGTGGGTGCCGGTCGGCCGGAAATGCGCGGTCACCGGGATGCCAAGGGTGCGCAGCCGATCGGTGAGGCGGCGGGTGCAGACGTTGGTCGCCGCCTCCAGCGGTCCGCCGAAGGTGATCGCACTGGGCAGATCGACGTCCGGCTCACCCGGCACATCATGAATGCCGGGTAGGCCGCTACCCACCGACATGTAGATCGTCTTGCCGCGCAACGCTTCCGCGTGCAACGTGACGTCGTGGTCGAGCCAGGCCGGATCGTCCTGCGCGCCGAACATGTTGTCCGGCTCGCCGTTATAGGTCGCGACGACCGCTCTGGCTTGCGCCTGCCCGACGTCGGTGCCCATCGAGAAACAGCCGCTGTGCGCCGCGACCGCCGTGTAGAGCCGCGGCTGCCGGAACGCCAGCATCATCGCGGCCTCGGCGCCCATCGAAACACCCATCACGGCGTTGCGGCCGTTGCCCTTGAATCTCGCGTCGAGCAGCGGCGGCAGCTCCTTGGTCAGGAACGTCTCCCACCTGTTGGTGCCGAGCACCGGGTCCGGTTGCTGCCAATCGGTGTAGAAGCTGGCAGGCCCGCCGACGGTGAGCACGACATTGACGTCCTTGTCCTCGAAGAACTCGTCGGCGTGGCCCTTCTGGGTCCAGTTGTTGGTGGTCGGGTTCGCCTCGCGGCCATCGAGCATGTAGATGGTGGGCCGCGGCTTGGACGTATCCCGCGGGAGCAGCACTTGCACCTCTACGGTGCGGCTCATGGCGGGCGAGGCGACGAACACGCGCAGCCACCGATCGGTGATCGGCTCGATCCGGTCGATGCCCGGCCGTGCGGGTCGCTCCGTCGTGGCCGGGGCCGGAGCCGGACCATCGGATGAACCGGTGCCGGGCTTCTGGGGGTCCACGGGTTCCGCCGACACCTGAGGAGCGCCGAACGCCGCGGCACCGGAGACCAGCGCCACGCTGACCAAGACGCTGGACACCCAGCGCCGCACCCCACGCTGAGACAGCATGCGACCCATCCTGCCAGAAACGCCCGGTTTGCCGGCGCAGCCATAGCGGGTGGCCATGATTTGTGACCAGAGCCACGTTCATCCACAGGCAGCAGACTTAGCAGCGCTGCCAGTAGTTATGTCGATAGCGAAGCCGTACACAGGCGTAGTCGCCGCTCGGTTCCGCGTCTGTCCACAGCCGGTGCCGTAGTCCAGATCACCCGCGTGTTCGTGCCGGCCATGGACGACCTTCGAGCCGCCGTGGCGGCGAAAGCCGGGCCATGTCAACGGCACTCGACACCGTCGACGCGCCGCCGACTTGGGCCGACGCAGCAAATCCAGCAAATCCGGGCACACCGCCAGCACACGGGCCGTACGCTACTGTCCGGGCCTTATCCGGGCATGAATGAGGACGAATATGAGCGCCGTTGCACGGCTGAAGCTATTTCACGGCATCAGCGTGTCACCCCGCCTGCGCGGGCCACCGGAGTAGGGCGGTATCGGCCGCGCATCCGCGCGATTCTCCTGCTCGAACTTGTCTGTTTCACCGCAGTACCTATGCCCGACCGGAGAACACCGTGAACCCTGCTTTGCCCGCATCACCGCTCGAAACAAACACGGACACATCGTCTTTCAGAGACGATCTACAGCGCCGACTGCGCGAGTGCGACGAATTCTTCCGCCTGCCCGAGCTGGCCCATCTCCCGGCACAGCGGCGCAGCACAGTGCTGGAGCATCTCGAACGGACCGGCTGCTACCTGCAGACCGCCGAGGAAATCCTGATCGGAGCCAAGCTCGCCTGGCGCAACCACGCCCGCTGTGTCGGCCGAAAGCATTGGCGCTCACTGAAATTACTCGACGCGCGCCAGGTGCGCTCCGCGCGCGACCTGGCCGAGGTCTGCTGGGAACACCTGCGCCTCGCCACCAACGGCGGCGCCATTCAATCGATGATCACCGTCGGCCCGCCGCGTCAGCCCGACGGACGCGAGTTCCGCATCGTCAGTCCGCAGCTCATCCGCTACGCGGGCTATCGCAACGGTGACGGCACGGTCACCGGCGATCCGGCCAACATCGCGCTGACCGAATTCGCGATGAAGCTTGGATGGCGTGGCGCGAGAACACCTTTCGACATTCTGCCGCTGCTGATCAGCACACCGGACGAGCCGATCCGCTGGTTCGAGGTCCCGCCCGAACTGGCGCGTGAGGTCGAGCTGGAGCACCCGGAGTTCGACTGGTTCGCCGGTCTCGGCCTGCGCTGGCACGCGCTGCCCGCCGTGTCCAACATGAACCTGGAGGTCGGCGGCGTCACCTACCCGTTCGCGCCGTTCAACGGCTGGTACCTGGGCGCCGAGATCGGCGCGCGCAACCTCAGCGACACCACCCGATACAACATGCTGCCGCTCATCGCCGAAATGATGTGCCTGGACACCAGATCCGAGCGCAACCTGTGGCGGGATCTGGCTCTGGTCGAGCTGAATCGTGCTGTCCTGTACAGCTTTCGCAAAGCCGGGGTGTACATGGTCGACCACCACACCGTGGCAAAACAGTTCTGCGATCACGTCAAACGGGAAGAAGCCGCGGGCCGCGCCTGCCCCACCGACTGGAGCTGGATCAACCCGCCTCTTTCCGCGGGCCTGACCCCAACCTTCCACCGCTACTACGACCCGCCCGACCTCGATATCCGGCCCAATTTCGTCCGCCGCGACTTCGGCGGCGCGGGAGAAGGCTAGGAACGTGCGCCGTCCGTTGTGACACACCGGCCGGTGTGCGCTCGGCTCGAAGACGCCGCAGGCCAACGTTGTGACCTGGGCGTCTGTTGCGGAGACGGAGGGATTTGAACCCCCGGTCGCTCTCGCGACGCTCGCTTTCAAGGCGAGTGCATTCGGCCGCTCTGCCACGTCTCCAGGACCATGATCGTAGCGGACGGGTCAGAGGGGGCGCGTTCCGATTTCCTGATCGACGCGGGCGAAGACCTCGGCGATGACCTCGAGCTGGTGCGGGGTGAGCAGGTCGACGAAGTCGCGGCGGACGGCGTCGACGTGGCCGGGGGCGGCGGCTTCGAGGCGGCGCATGCCCTCGTCGGTCAGTTCGGCGAGGACGCCGCGGCCGTCTTCGAGGCAGGTGTTGCGCCGCACCATCCGCTCGGCCTCCAACCGCCGGATCTGGTGGGTGAGGCGGCTGCGGGAGGAGAGCACGCCGTCGGCCAGCTCGCTCATGCGCAAGGATCGGCCCGGCGCCTCGGACAGCAGGACGAGGATGCGGTATTCGGCGACGCTCAGGTCGCTGTCCCGTTGCAGTTGCCGGTTCAGCGCGGTCATCAGGCGCTGATGTCCGTCCATATACGCCCGCCAGGCCCGCTGCTGCGCCGGGGTGAGCCACCTCGGTTCGGCCGCAACGGAACTGCTCGGTTCGGGGTGCACGGTGCCCATTCTAAGCCGGGCGAACTGGGGATATCCGCGGTGCGGGAAAGCTGTGGCCGACAACCGACGGAGTGGGTCCGCAGGCCGTTCGCCACAGCAAGATTTTGTGCTATCCCACAATCGAAGCGCGAGGTTTGCGGTGCGGCGATCGGGTTCGCCGCCCGCGCCACGGACCCGAAGGGCAGTATGGACCTCGTGCATGCGATCGAACTCAACGGTTTCGGCGGCCCCGAGGTGCTGCGGTGGGCCGCCGCGCCGGATCCGGTACCCGGGCCCGGCGAGGTGCTGATCGAGGTGACGGCGGCCGGGGTGAACCGGGCCGATCTATTGCAGCGGCAAGGGCACTATCCGCCGCCGCCGGGAGCCAGCACGGTGCTCGGGCTCGAATGTTCCGGCGTCATCGCCGAACTCGGTGCGGGTGTGCGGGACTGGCAGGTCGGCGACCGGGTGTGCGCGCTGCTGTCCGGCGGCGGCTATGCCGAGCGGGTGGTCGCGCCCGCGGCGCAATTGTTGCCGGTTCCAGCGGAATTGGATCTCAGCGCAGCAGCGGGACTGCCCGAGGTGGCGGCGACGGTGTGGTCGAACCTGGTGCTGACGGCGGGCTTGCAGGCAGGCCAACTGCTGCTGATCCACGGCGGCGGCAGCGGCATCGGCACCCACGCGATCCAGGTGGGCCGTGCGCTCGGCGCGCGCGTCGCGGTGACCGCGGGCTCGGCCGAGAAGCTGCGGCGCTGCCAGGAACTCGGCGCGCAGCTGCTGATCAACTATCGGGACGACGATTTCGTCGCCGCGGTGCGCGCCGAGGGCGCGGGGGCCGACGTCATCCTGGATCTGATGGGCGCGGCCTACCTGTCCCGCAACGTCGAGGCGCTGGCGAACTTCGGTCACCTGGTGGTGATCGGGATGCAGGGCGGCGCGACCGGCGAGCTGAATCTCGGTGCGCTGCTGCGGAAATGGGGCAGCGTACACGCGACCAACCTGCGCAATCGGCCTGCCACCGGGGTCGGCAGCAAGGCCGCGATCATCGCCGAGGTACGACGTGAGCTGTGGCCGCTGGTCGCCGACGGCAGCGTAGTCCCCGTCATCGACGCCGAATTGCCGGTCGCCGATGCGGGCGAGGCCCACCGGCTGCTGGAAGCCGGCGACGCCTTCGGCAAGGTGATCTTGCGGATCCGCGAGCCATGACTCCCGGCGCGTAGACCCGCCTGCCGCGCCCGAATTCGTCGGTAGATCAACTGCGCGGCAGGCGATTACGCGCGCGGCGCGCAGCGGCTTGCGAGCCTCATTCCAGCGCGACGAGGGCGCGCCCGAGCTGGTCGATCTCGAACTTGGTGGTGTAGGGCGCGAGGCCGATCGTGACCGCGCCGCCCTCATCGTTGACGCCGAGCGCGTCGAGCAGCCTGCTGCCGCCGTGCACGCCGCTGACCGTGCCGATCCGGTTGTCGGCAAGCTTGGCCGCCACCTTCTCCGCCTGCATGCCCGCCAGCGTGAAACTGACGGTCGGGATGCGGGTGGAGGCCCGGCCGATGACGGTCAAGCCGGGGATCTTCTCCAGCACGTCCATCAAATGCTCGAACAGCTGATCGTGGTAGTCCTGCAGCGAGGTGATCGACATTTCCAGGCGCTGGCGCCTGCTGCCGCGCGCCCGCTCGTCCAGGCCGGCCAGGAAGTCGATCGAGGTGGTCAACCCGGCGAGCAGGGCGTACTGGTGCCCGCCGACCTCGAGCCGCTCGGCGCCCTTGGCGTAGGGGTTCAACGACATCGACGGGATCCGGTCCAGGAAGGCAGGGTCGCGGAAGACCAGCGCACCGATCTGCGGACCGCCCCAGGCGGGTGCGCTGAGCGCGACCACGTCGGCGTTGAGTTCATCGATGTCGATGAGCGCGTAGGGCGCGGCGCCGAACGCGTCGGCGACGAGCAGTCCGCCCACCTCGTGCACCCGGTCGGCGGCCACCCGGACCGCGGGCGCGGAGCCGACGATCGGTGAGGCAGCGGTGAGTGCGACCAGCCGCGCCGTGGGGCCGATCAGCTCCTCGAACTGCCACGAGGGCATCTCGCAAGTCTCGATCTCCACCTCGGCCCAGCGCACGTGCGCGCCGTAGCGATTGGCGATGCGCAGCCAGGGCGCGACATTCGCCTCGTCGTCGAGCCGGGACAGCACGATGCCGGTGCCGAGCCCGAGCCGTGAGCTCAGCGATTCGGCCAGCCAGGCCAGCAGGACGGCGCGGTCCGGTCCGAGCACGACGCCCGCCGGATCGCCGCCGACGAGGTCGGCCACCGCCTCGCGCGCCGCGTCCAGAATGGCGGCGCTGCGCACGGCCGCGCCGTTACGACCGATATGGGAAAAAGATGAGGTTCGGAAACCCGTTGAGACCGCGCGGGATACCGCATCGGGCACCAGCATGCCCGCCTGCGGGTCGAGATGGATCCAGCCGTCGCCGAGGGACGGTATCAGGCCCCGAACCCTCGCGACGTCGTAAGTCATGTTGGCCACTCTAAGGGCAGCGGGCGAGCCTGTGTAACCGTGTTCCCCTCGGCTTCCGCACGGGGGCACAGCGACCTGGGACTCAGCATGGCAACCGACTTTCAGCAAATCCGAACCACACGACCCGAACAGGATAGAACGCCGCCGCCGCGGCAGGGCGAGGACCGGGTACACCGGTCCGCCGGCTCCGCGCACGGCACGGCGCAGCCCCTTTAGCGCGTTCGGCGGCAACGCGACATGATAGGGACCATGACGCAATCGGATGAGTCACCGGACCACATCGTCGTCGTCGGACCGGACGGCCGCCCGTTGGTCATCCCGGCGGAGGTCGCCTCGGACGCGCCCTTCACCGCGCAGGTGGTGACCGACGAGGACAAGAAAGACGAGTCGGACGACCGCGACGACGCGGGCGAGTCGCTGGCCGACATGGTCGAGCAGCCCGCCAAGGTCATGCGCATCGGCACGATGATCAAGCAGCTGCTCGAGGAGGTGCGCGCCGCTCCACTCGACGACGCGAGCCGCAGCAGGCTGAAAGATATCCACAAATCGTCGGTGCGTGAACTCGAGCAGGGCCTCGCCCCGGAACTGCGCGACGAGCTCGAGCGGCTCACGCTGCCGTTCACCGACGACGCCATTCCCTCGGACGCGGAGCTGCGGATCGCCCAGGCCCAGCTGGTCGGCTGGCTGGAGGGCCTGTTCCACGGCATCCAGACGGCCTTGTTCGCCCAGCAGATGGCCGCGCGGGCCCAGCTCGAGCAGATGCGACAGGGCGCGCTGCCGCCCGGCATCCACGCCGCGGACCCGCGCGGCGGGCAGCCCAATCACGTCACGGGCGGGTCCGGGCAGTATTTGTGAGCTCCGAAGCGCGGCTTTGAGAGGCACCGGCCCGCGTGTGCCACGCGGGCCGGTACGAATGTCCAAGGGTAGGCTCGGGCACCGTGCCCGCCGCTGCCGCTCGTCCCGACTCGAATCAGAGCCCGGGGCGTCGTGAAGAGAGCTCAGTGCGTTCAGATGACACCTCAGCGCGTTCAGAAAACCCGGAGCGTTCCGATGAGTCCGAGCGTTCCGACGTACCCGCGCGCCCAGACACCGCCGAGGCGCGCGCAGGCGACAGTGCGCCGGAAGCGGATCCGGTGAGCGCCGGGGAGGCGCCCGCCGTCGCGGCGCGGACCGGTGCGGACGAGACCGCGCCCGACGAGGCCGCGCCCGCATCGAACGAACCGGTCGACGATGCGCCGATCACCTCGGACTCGCAGACCTTCCGGCGGGCGTTCAAGGACTTCCGCGTCGGCTTCGGCCAGCGCGAGCTGTGGCTTTCGCTCGGCTGGCAGGACATCAAGCAGCGCTACCGGCGTTCGGTGCTCGGGCCGTTCTGGATCACCATCGCGACCGGTGTGCAGGCGGCGGCGATCGGCCTGCTGTACTCCGCGCTGCTCGGCCAGCCGGTCAAGGACTACCTGCCGTATGTGGCGGTCGGCATCATCGTCTGGAATGTGATCAACGCCAGCATTCTCGAGGGTTCCGATGTCTTCATCGCCAACGAGGGACTGATCAAACAGCTGCCATCGGCGCTGAGCGTGCACGTCTATCGCCTGGTCTGGCGGCAGCTGCTGTTCTTCGCGCACAACATGCTGATCTACCTCGTGGTGCTGATCGCGTTCGGGGTGTGGCAAAAGCTGCACTGGACCGCGATATTCGCGATTCCGGCGCTAGGCCTGCTGTTCCTCAACGCGATGTGGGTGTCGATCGTGTTCGGCATCTTCAGCACGCGTTACCGCGATATCGCCCCGATCCTCGGCAGTCTCACGTTGATGTTGTTCGTGCTGACCCCGGTGATGTGGAACACCAAGAGCCTCGAGGCGCAGGGCGGGCAGGTCAGCGAGCGCGCGAAACTGGCCGAGATCATTCCGACGTTCCACTACCTGGAGATCATTCGCGCCCCGTTGCTCGGCGACGACCAGCACCTGTATCACTGGCTCATCGTCGGCGCCATCACCGTGGTCGGCTGGATCGTCGCCATCTTCGCGATGAAGCAATTCCGTTCGCGCGTGCCGTACTGGGTTTAGGAGCGGATCGATGACCGAGCATGTGAGTATCGAAACCCACCAGGCCTGGGTCGAATTCCCGATCTTCGACGCGAAATCGCGGTCGTTGAAGAAGGCGTTCCTCGGCAAGGCGGGCGGCGCCATCGGGCGCAACAAGTCCGACGTGGTGGTCGTCGAGGCGCTGCGCGACATCACGCTTTCGCTGAAAGAGGGCGACCGGGTCGGCCTGGTCGGGCACAACGGCGCGGGCAAATCGACACTGCTGCGACTGCTTTCGGGCATCTACGAGCCCTCGCGCGGCAGCGCGCGCATCCGCGGCCGGGTGGCGCCGGTGTTCGATCTCGGCGTCGGCATGGACCCGGAGATCTCCGGCTACGAGAACATCATCATCCGCGGCCTTTTCCTCGGGCAGACGCGTAAGCAGATGATGTCCAAGATCGACGAGATCGCCGATTTCACCGATCTCGGCGAGTACCTGTCGATGCCGCTGCGCACCTATTCCACCGGTATGCGGGTCCGCCTGGCCATGGGCGTGGTCACCTCGATCGACCCCGAGATCCTGTTGCTCGACGAGGGCATCGGCGCGGTGGACGCCGAATTCATGAAGAAAGCTCGGCTGCGCCTGCAGCAATTGGTGGCCCGATCGGGCATCCTGGTATTCGCCAGCCATTCCAATGAATTTCTCGCACAACTCTGCGATACCGCGCTGTGGATCGATCACGGAGAGATCCGTTTGCGCGGCGGCATCGAAGAAGTCGTGCGAGCCTATGAGGGTCCGGACGCGGGCAACCACGTCGCGACCGTGCTGCGCGAACTGGAAGCCGAACGGGCCATGGAAAACGGAAGAGAACTGGAGCGGAACCAGGTATGAGTGAGCCGACCGGGCCGGACGCGCGCATCGTTGCCGTGGTCGTCACGCACAAGCGCCGCGAACTGCTCGCCGAGTCGCTGAAAGTCATTGCCTCCCAGTCTCGTCCGGTCGACCACCTGATCGTGGTCGACAATGCCAACGAAACCGAGGTCGCCGACCTGGTGCGGGACCAGCCGATCGAGGCCACCTATCTCGGTTCGGCACACAACCTCGGCGGCGCTGGCGGTTTCGCGCTCGGCATGCTGCACGCGCTGAGCCTCGGCGCGGACTGGGTCTGGCTGGCCGACGACGACGGCAGGCCCGAGGGCGCGGAAGTGCTTGCCACCCTGCTGGATTGCGCGCGCAGGCACGGACTCGTCGAGGTGTCGCCGGTGGTGTGCGATATCGACGAGCCGGACCGGCTCGCCTTCCCGCTGCGCCGCGGCGTCGTGTGGCGCAGGCTGCGCTCCGAGCTGGGCGAGGAGGACTTCTTACCGGGTATCGCCTCGCTGTTCAACGGCGCGCTGATCTCGGCCAAGGCCGTCGATGTGATCGGCGTGCCGGACCTGCGCCTGTTCGTGCGCGGCGACGAGGTGGAGGTGCACCGCAGGCTGGTCCGTTCCGGGCTGCCGTTCGGCACCTGTCTGCAGACCGCGTACCTGCACCCCAACGGCGCCGCCGAGTTCAAGCCGATCCTCGGCGGGCGGATGCACACCCAGTACCCCGACGATCCGGTCAAGCGCTACTTCACCTACCGCAACCGCGGCTACCTGATGTCGCAGCCCGGCATGCGCAAGCTGCTGCCGCAGGAATGGATTCGCTTCTCCTGGTTCTTCCTGGTGACCCGCCGCGACCCGGCCGGCCTGCGCGAATGGTTCCACCTGCGCTCGCTCGGCAGGCACGAGCAGTTCGGCAAGCCGGACCCGCGCAAGTAGCCGGATTTAATTCGATTGCGCGCCGTCGGCGCGCGTGCGATGGTGGGGATCAACTGCGAGACAGGTGAGGAGGTGTGGACCGTGACAAGGACTGTTCGGATTGCCGTGCCCGGACGAGCTGTGCGAAAGCACGCCGCCGCACGGACCTCCACCCCCATCTCCAGTCGCTGAGTCCGGTGCGGGCTCAGTGCCCGACGAAGGATTTCCCCCATCATGGTCGAGTACGACCTGCTAGTCCCTTACGGCTGGACCGAAGCCGTAGCCGCTGAATACGCCTCGCTGATCGAGGAGAACTGCGTGCCCGCCCGGGTGATTCGGATGGACCGCAGCGAATGCGATGTCGCGACACCCACCGGACCGGCGCGAGCGCGCTGTCCCCGGCCCGATGCCGAGGTCAGCGGGCTGTGCACCGGCGACTGGGTGAGCATCGACGCCGACGCCAACGTGCGGCGACTGCTGCCGCGCCGGTCGGCGGTCACGCGCTCCTCGGTCTCCCGGCGCTCCCAAGGACAGGTGCTGGCCGCCAATGTCGACACGGTGCTGATCTGCGCGGCCGCCGACGGCGATGTCGATCTCGGACGGATCGAGCGGATGCTCGCGCTGGTCTGGGAGAGCAACGCCCAGCCCGTCGTGCTGCTCACCAAAGCCGATGCGGCGGCGGATCTTCCGCTCGACGTGGTGCGGGCCGTCGCGCCCGGCGCCGCCGTGCTCGCGGTGAGCGTCGAGACCGGGATCGGTCTTGATGTGCTCGCCGCCATGCTCGACGGGACGGTCGCGCTGATCGGCCCGTCCGGCGCGGGCAAGTCCACCCTGGCCAACGCACTGCTCGGACAGGAAGTGTTCGCCACCAACGCCGTTCGCTCGGTGGACAAGAAGGGCAGGCACACCACGGTGCATCGAGAGCTGCGGCCGTTGCCCAACGGCGGCACCCTCATCGACACACCCGGGCTGCGCGGGGTCGGACTGTGGGATGCCGCCGAAGGAATCGAGAAGACCTTCAGCGATATCGAATCCCTTGCCGCGCAATGCCGTTTCGGCGATTGCGCGCATCGCGGCGAGCCGGGGTGCGCCGTCGCGGCGGCCATCGACAGCGGCGAGCTGACCCAGCGCCGGCTCGACAGCTATCAGCGGCTGGCCAAGGAGAACGCCTGGATGGCGGCGCGCACCGACCGGCGGTTGCAGGCCGAGCGGCAGCGCCAGTGGCGCGACATCAGCAAGCAGCAGCGGCAGATGTATCGGGAACGCGGTTCCCGGCGCTGATCGCATAGCCGGGCGGGTGGTGCGGCGGCGATCGCTACCACCCGCCCGGCCGTCGCGTCACGCGAGAGGAACTTCACGCCCCCACCCCTATGCAACTGGTTGCATAGTAATGCGGGTTACGCTTAGTGTGCGAAGTGCGGAAGGCCGCGGGGCCCACCTGCGGCATGGACGACAGGAGCAGGTCACATGACGGAATCGGGATCGAAGCCGCTCGCGGGCAGGACGATGATCATGTCCGGCGGTAGCCGGGGCATCGGCTTGGAGATCGCCAAGCGGGCCGCGGCCGACGGCGCGAACATCACGTTGATCGCCAAGACCGATCAGCCGCATCCGAAGCTGCCCGGCACCATCCACACCGCCGCGGCCGAACTCGAGCAGGCGGGCGGCCAGGTGCTGCCGTTCGTCGGCGATGTGCGCAGCGACGAGTCGGTGGCCGAGGCCGTGCGACAGACCGTCGAGCGGTTCGGCGGCATCGACATCGTGGTGAACAACGCGTCGGCGATCGACCTGTCCCCCACCGACCTGCTGCCGATGAAGAAGTACGACCTGATGCAGGACATCAACTGCCGCGGCAGCTTCCTGCTCGCCAAGCTGAGCATCCCGCACCTGCGCGCGTCGGCGGCCGCGGCACGCAACCCGCACATCCTGACCCTGTCGCCGCCGCTCAACCTCGACCCCAAGTGGGCGGGCGCCTCGCTCGGCTACACCATCGCCAAGTACGGAATGTCGCTCACCACACTGGGTTTGGCCGAGGAACTGAAGAACGACGGCATCGGTGTCAACTCGCTGTGGCCGCGCACGACGATCGCCACCGCCGCCGTCAAGAACCTGCTCGGCGGCGAGGAGATGATCGCCACCTCGCGCACCCCCGACATCTACGCCGACGCCGCCTACCTCGTGCTCACCTCCCCGGCCAAGGACACCTCGGGCAACTTCTTCATCGATGACGACGTCCTCGCCGCCCACGGCATCACCGACCTCGACAAGTACCGCGTAGTCCCCGGCGACGGCCCCCTGACCACCGACCTCTTCCTCTAGCACCGGCTTTCGGGAGACGAAGCGAGCCGCCCGGCACGGGGCCGGGCGGCTCACGGGTGAGATCGGTTGGGGCAGGGGCTATTGCGGCTTGATGCCGTAGAGGCGTTCCCAGTTGGCGCGGCTGGTGAGTTCCGGAACCGCGGCGCGGTACTGTTCCTGGAGGGTCGGCAGTTCGTTGCGCAGCCGACGCAGGACACGGATGGTGCGGCGCAGGAGCTGACGGGCACGGGCCTTGTCCCGCTGCCGGACGCGCACGCCCGACTGGGAGGCGTCGGTGACCACGACGTGGTCGAACAGCGAGACATGCCACCAGTGCGCGTCCTCGCGGGTGACGCCGATGACGCCGTGCTGGGTGCGGCCGAACCACTGGTTGATGGCCCGCTTGAACAGCACGAGCAGCGGACGGCTCGGTTCGCCGGTGGCGCGGCGTAATTGGATGTCACCGGAACGCACCGGCGGGGTCGCGGCCGGATGCTTGATCGTCTCCGCGTAGTCGGCGCGGCTGGTGCGCGCCGCCGCGAGCGCGGCGATACCGCCGTCCCGCAACACCTTCGGCCCCTGCAGGAAGTCCTCGATGCCCTGCAACGTGGTGTGCACCAGGCCGTACTGCATGGCGACCAACTGCTCGCCGAGCTCCCGGAACAGCTTGCGGGTGATCGCTTTTCCGTCCAGGTCGGCGTGCAGCGCGCCGACGATCAACGAGTTGCGCGTGCTGAAGTAGCGCGCCCAGTCGTCGTAGTCCTTCCAGTAGAAGTCCGCGTGCCAGACCGCCGCGTTCGGCAGGGTGACCGTGACGAAGCCGTGCTCCCTGGCCCGGATGCCGTATTCGACGTCGTCCCACTGGAAGAAGATCGGCACCGGCAGCCCGATCTTCGCGACCACCTCGGCCGGGATCAGGCAGGTCCACCAGGCGTTGTAGCCGGCATCCACCCGGCGCTCCTGGTTGCGCTTGAGCATGCTGGTGTTGCGCAACGCCTTCGGCACCTTCTGCCCGTGCCGCAGTTGTTGCAGGTGCACCTCTTCGGCGCCGACGTTCAGGTAGTCGGGGTTGAGCAGGAACAGCATCTGCGCACCGACCAGGGTCGGTTCCACCGTCATGTTGGCGAAGGCGTTGAGCCGCAGCACGGTTTCGGGCTCGCAGAGGATGTCGTCGTCCATCAGGATGACGTCGGCGTGCTCGTTGGCAGCCGACACCTCGTAAAGCCCGCGGGTGAAACCGCCGGCCCCACCGAGATTCGGCTGCCGGATGTAGCGCAGCTTGTCCCCGAAGGTCGGCACTACCTCCTGATACAGCGGCCGATCCTGCACCAGGTCGGTGCCCTGATCGACGACGTACACCGCGTCGATCGCGCCGAGCACGACCGCGTCGGAGGCCAGCGCCGCCACGGTGTGCGCGCAGTCCTCGGCACGGTTGAAGGTGCAGATGGCGATCGCGACGGGGCGGATCCGCTCGGGTGCCGCGGTGCTCCAGCTCACCTCGGAGATGCCGAGATCGCCACCGACAGCGTCGAATTCGAGCCAGATCGCGCCGCCGTCGACGTACTGATCCAGGGTGGCCGCCAACGTCACCGGCCCGCTCGCGCCGACCTGGGCGGTGTCGATGATCCGGCGATGCCCCGCGATGTCGGAGGCGACCAGCCGGATCTTCGCCTTCTTGACCACGTCCAGCACCATGTCCACCCGCACCTCGGTGACGGTGGTCCAGCGCTGCCAGTAGCTGGCCGCGAAACGGCCGAAGTAGGTATTGGTGTGCGCGGCGGCGCCCTTTTCCAACCGCAGCACCTGACGTTCCCGGTGGGCGCGTCCCTTGACGACGGCATACAGCTCGTCGCTGACCTTGGCCGACGGGCCGGTGAAGATGCCGCGCTGCAGCACCAGCCGGTCCGGCGCCCGATGGTCGGAGCGCAGCGAAGCCGGGGCGTCAACGGCCATCGCTCGATCTTTCGTTTCGGTAACGGCCTGGGTAGCCGACTGCTCCATGAAGTCCTCGAAATCGTTTATCGTGCCGGACGGGACAAACACGCCCCTGGATGCCGTTCGCGGCGGGGGTGAGAATATCAATCACCCGCTATAGCTGCCTGCTCAGGCGGGGTGCCACCGCACCCCATGCTATTGCTGAGAATTCGCTGCGCCGGCACCGTCGGTCGCGTCGGCGCGCTTGTCCGCGCCGGTGAAAACGAACTTGTCGTAGGCCCAGTAGCGGAACACCACGGCCACGATCTGCCCGATGAGAGTGCCGGAGATGTTGTCCGACAGTGGCGAGGACAGGTCGAGCACATACCGGGAAAAGCCGAGGCAACCCAGTTGCAGGCCGATCGCGACGACATTGAACACGGCGTAGAGCAGATATTCGCGCCCCGGATTGTCGGTCTTCTTGTGCGCGAAGGTCCACCACTTGTTGCCGAAGTAGGTGACCACCGTCGCCACCGCGATCGCGATGATCTTGGCGGGCAGCGGGTAGCGATACAGCAGACCCTCGCCGCCCCAGAAGACCAGGAGGTTGTAGGTGCCCGCGTCGACGAGAAACCCGATCGCGCCGACCACCAGGAACGCACTGCCCTGCCGCAGCGCGGTCAGCACCTTGCGGACCATCGATCCCTCGGCGGACACGGTCTCGCCCGCCCGCGCGGTCGACTCACTGGTTGGCACGGCCCGACGGTACCGCAGGGCCGCGGCTACCGAGCACGCCGCGAAATTCCTCGGTCGCGGCGGTGAGGTCGGGCACGCGTCGCGGGTAGGTTCCCTGTACCCTCCCGGTGTTCCCACATTCACCACCGATCGCGAGGATTGACCCGGGTGGACTCCACCGAGCTTCGTATTGCCGCAGTGGTGCCGTGCCACAACGAAGAGGCTTCGGTCGCCAAGGTCGTCGCCGACCTTCAGGCCGCCGTGCCGGGGATCGTTGTCTACGTCTACGACAATCTGAGTACGGACAAGACCGCCGAGTGCGCCCGCGCCGCCGGGGCGATCGTGCGCCACGAGAACACCAAGGGCAAAGGCAATGTGGTTCGCCGCGCCTTCGCCGACATCGAGGCCGATGTCTATCTGATGATCGACGGCGACGACACCTACGAGGCGTCGGCCGCGCCGCTGATGATCAAGACGCTGCTCGACGGCCCCTACGACCATGTGCTCGGCGTCCGCAGGCAGGACGAGAGCGGGTCGGCGTACCGTGCCGGCCACGAGACCGGGAACAAGGTGCTCAACGGCGTAGTCGGGCAGGTGTTCGGCGAGAACGTCGAGGACATGCTGAGCGGGTTCCGGGTGTTCTCCCGCCGGTTCGTGAAGAGCTTCCCCGCGGTCTCACGCGAGTTCGAGATCGAGACCGAGTTGACCGTGCACTCGCTGCATCTGCGGGTGCCGCGCACCGCGGTGCCGGTGGGTTTCCGCGACCGGCCCGCGGGCAGCGAGAGCAAGCTGCGCACTTACCACGACGGATTCAAGATCCTGGCGCTGATCATCGGCCTGGCCAGGCACGAGCGGCCGGTCGCGTTCTACGGCCTGTTCGGCACGCTGAGCTGGCTGGTCTCGATCATCCTGAGCATCCCGATCGTGGTCGAGTTCTACAACACCGGTGAGGTGCCGCGGTTCCCGACACTGTTCCTCGGCTTCACCCTGCTGTTGCTCGGCAGCCTCGCCTGGACCGCGGGCCTGATCCTGGACGGCATCCGGCGCTCGCGGCACGAGGCCGCGCGCCTGGTGTACCTGCGCTACTCCGCGGTGAGCGCCGACGATATCCATCCCAACGGCGACGGCGGCACCGGCGGAGCCGGACGGTGACCGCCTCGGCGGACAGCACGACGGCCGCGCCCAGCGAAGCGAATCCAGCTCCGGCGCAAGCCGAGACGGCGACGACCGACGGCGCGCCGTCGACACCCGAGGCGCCGAAGGCCGCGTGGTCCTCGATCGGCGCGCGCGTTGTCGAACGCTGCGGGGCGGCGACCATCGCCTTCACCGTGCTCGTCGCGATCTTCGGCGGGCTGTTCACCGTGCTCACCCCACCGTTCTGGGGCCACGACGAGATCACCCAGTTCGGCCGCGCCTATCAGGTCGCGCACGGCGGGTTCCTGCCGCAGCGCATCCACGACGACCGCGGTGTCGCCTATGGCGGCGAGGTCCCGGAGAGCATCACCGCCCTGATGGGCTACGCGCTGACGGACTACACCACCAACCCCGACGAGCCGGACAACATGGTCGCCGACCCCGGCGCCTACGACCGGCTCGGGGCCGCGGCGGTCTCGGAGGCGACCGAACCGGTCTGGTTCACCAATACCGCCGCGTACTCGCCGGTGCCGTACATCCCCGCCGCCATCGGTATTCGGCTGGCCGAGGCGTTCGGCCTCGACGTCGGCGGGATGATCGCGCTGACCAGGCTGGCCGGCCTGCTCTGCTATCTCGCCGTGGTCGGCTTCGGGCTGTACGCGCTGCGCGAGCACCGGGTGCAGTGGCTGGCGTTCACCGTCGCGGTGCTGCCGATCGCGGTGTTCCAGGCGGGCACCGTCACCGCCGACACTATGACCAACGCGCTGGCCATCCTGGTATCGGCGCTGCTGGTGAAGGCGCTGTTCCTCGGTGCGCGGCTCGGCCGGGTGGAAACCGGTGCGCTGCTGGCCGCGACGGTGCTGTTGCCCGTCAGCAAGCCCACCTATGTGCTGCTCGCGATGCTGGTGGTGCTGGTGCCTGCACAGCGGTTCGGCTTCGCGGGCTGGCAGCGCGCGCTGCCCTGGATCTTCGCGGCGGTGGGCGGCATCGCCTTCGCCGTGTGGATGAAGATCGCGGCCCCCACCGGCGACGGCATGGGCCTGATGCGCCCCGAGCACCAGTGGCGCTCGGTGCGACCGGCCGATCAGCTGCACGGAATCCTCACCGACCCAGGACATTTCGTCAGCGTGTTCGGCGAGAGCATCGCGCTGCGCGACCAGCGGTGGTTCAGCCAGTTCTTCGGTGAGCTCGGCTTCGCCTACATCGACGTCCCGGCGCTCACCATGCTGGCCTGCCTGTTCGCCTTCGCGGTGAGCATCGGCATCGCCGACCGGATGACCGCGGCCACCTTCCGCCGCACCCTGATCGTCGCCCTCACCGTCGCGGCCAGCGTCGCGATGATCTATGTGACGCTGTACATGTCGTTCACCCCCGTCGGCTACTACATCATCGACGGCGTACAGGGCCGCTACTTCGTGCCGCTGGCGATCGTCGCCTTCGCGGTCCTGCTGCGCTGGATGTCCTTGCGCCTCACCGACATCGCGGGCCGCACCCCCACCCTCGGGCCCGCGGTCACCATCATCGTCGCCACCGTCATCGCCCTGACCGCCGCCGTCTGGAAGTACTACGACATCGTCTGGGGCTGAACCGTCTGCTCGCCCGCGGCGGCGTAGGCCTGTTCGGTGATCGCCTTCTGGGGGCGCCACCAGGCCTCGTTGTCGCGGTACCACTGGATGGTGGCGGCCAGGCCGGCGCGGAAGTCGCTGTAGCGGGGGGTCCAGCCGAGTTCCTCGCGCAGCAGGGTGGCGTCGATGGCGTAGCGCTGGTCGTGGCCGGGGCGGTCGGTGACGTGGTCGAAGTCGTCGGGGTCGCGGTCGAAGGCTTCCAGAAGCAGGCGTACGACGGTCTTGTTGTCGTGTTCGCCTTGCGCGCCGATCAGGTAGGTCTGCCCGATGCGGCCGCGCTCCAACACATCCCATACGGCGCGGTTGTGGTCGTCGACGTGGATCCAGTCGCGCACCTGGTGCCCGGCGCCGTAGAGCCGGGGGCGCACGCCGTCGATCAAGTTGGTGATCTGGCGTGGGATGAACTTCTCCACGTGCTGATACGGCCCATAGTTGTTGCTGCAGTTGGACAGTGTGGCGCGCACGCCGAAGGATCGGGTCCACGCGCGCACCAGCAGATCGCTCGAGGCTTTGGTGGCCGAGTACGGGCTCGACGGGTTGTACGGGGTTTGCTCGGTGAACGCAGGCGCGTCGGGGGTGAGGTCGCCGTAGACCTCGTCGGTGGAGACGTGGTGGTAGCGCACGTCGTATCGGCGCACCGCCTGCAGCAGTGAATAGGTGCCGACGATATTGGTCTGCACGAACGGCCATGGTTCGGCGAGGGAGTTGTCATTGTGGGATTCGGCGGCGAAATGCACCACCGCGTCCACACCGCTGACGAGTTCGTCGACCAGGTCGAGATCGGCGATATCGCCGTGGACGAAATCGATACGGTCGGCCACTTCGTCCAGGGATGCCTTATTTCCGGCATACGTCAACGCGTCCAAAACGGTGACGGTGGTGTCCGGGCGATCGACCACGGTCGACTTGACGAAGTTCGCCCCGATGAATCCGGCTCCGCCGGTGACAAGCAATCGCACCCCCCGACTCTACGTCGGCCAGTGGGGGCAGGTCGGGCACAACGCGAAGACATGGCAATCCGCGCGAAAAATTGCCACAGTTGCACTCTGTGACCTTCGTCTCCCCGCATCGAGGCCCCGAGGCGATGCCCAGTCGGGCGGCAGCGCCAAAACCCAGACAGTAGTGCACATTTCGGACAACGCACCGATGCACGAGGCGCCGCGGTGAACACAATTTGAATTAAGCGTCACAACCGGTTCACCACTCGTTAGCTGGTCTGGATTTCCATCATCTGGTCCCCTCCAACGCTTCGCATCGAGGTTCTCCAAGAAATGCTGATGAGGAAATTCGCCGCCACCTCGGCACTGCTGATCGCCGCCCTCGGCGTCACCGCGGGCGCCGGTAACGCGGCACCGGCCGCCGCGGCCGACAACGAGGCCGTCAACTTCACCGCGCACGCCACCGACACGCAGACCATCATCTCCACCGACGCCGGCTCCATGACCGTCGAGGACGGCATCTTCAAGATCAAAGCCGCCAACGGCGCCACCATCGCGGGCACCGATCTGCATTTCCGGGTCGATGACTTCGAATTCCCCATCGCCGCCGATATTTCCGAGCGCACCGCGACCTTGACGCCCGAGTTCGACATGGCCAAGGCGGTGTACAAGCCCGTCGCCATGCCGTTCGAGGACAAGGCGCCCTGGAAGAGCGAGTACGACCGCGAGCAGGCCGCCTTCAACCGGCTGAAGGACACCATCAGCATGGGCGCCACCATCGGCACCCTGGTCGGCGGTCTCGGCGGCGCGGCCGTCGGCTGCGTGCTCGGCGGCATCATGGGCGCTACCGCGGCCTCGGCCACCATCGTCGGCCTGTTCGGCCCGTTCATTCCCGCGGCCGCCATCGGCTGCCTCGGCGGCATCATCGCCGTCGGCGCGCTCGGCACCATCGCGGGCCAGATCTTGATCACCGCCCCGGTAGCCATCGGTGCGGCGATCCAGTACTTCGCCACCACCACCAGCCCCTTCACACCACCGGCGAAGTAGCTCGATCCCTGACGCGCACAACCGGATAACCCCGGCCTGCCGCCGACACCTGGATAAGGACGTGGAAATGTTCATCAAGAAACTAGCTTCGATCTCGGCGCTGCTCATCGCCGCGCTCGGCGTCACCGCGGGCACCGTGCACGCGGCGCCCGCCCCCGAGGAGGCCATCAACTTCACCGCCGAGACCGTCGACTCGAGCTCGATCATCAAGACCGATGCCGGCTCGATGGTCGTCGAGGACGGCATCTTCAAGATCAAGGCGGCCGACGGCACCGTGGTCGCGGGCACCCCGCTGCACCTGCGGGTCGACGACTTCGAATTCCCCATCGCCGCCGACATTTCCGGGCACACCGCGACGCTGACCCCGCAGCTCGACATGGCGCAGGCGACCTACAAGCCGGTCGCCCTGCCGTTCGAGGACAAGGCGCCGTGGAAGACCGAATACGACCGTGAGCAGGCGGCCTGGAGCCGGATGACCAGCACCATCAGCATGGGCGCCACCATCGGCACCCTGGTCGGCGGCCTCGGCGGCGCGGCCGTCGGCTGCGTGCTCGGCGGCCTGCTCGGCGCCACCGCGGCCTCGGCCACCATCGTCGGCCTGTTCGGCCCGTTCATCCCGGCCGCGGCGGTCGGCTGCCTCGGCGGCATCATCGCGGTCGGCGCGCTCGGCACCGTCGCCGGCCAGATCTTCGTGACCGCCCCGGTCGCCATCGGCGCGGCCATCCAGTACTTCACCACCATCAACGAGCCGCCGCTGCCCGCCAAGTAGGCGAAGCCGAACACGCACAACCGAATACCGCGATACCCGGACGGCCCGGCGCCGTCCGGGTATCGCCACGTCGCACGAAACCGCTTGCCACCGAAGGTGTCCGGGCAGGCGACGAGCCCCGTCCCGGCCACAGCGGAACGGGGCTCGCCTCGACAGGGCGGGCCGCGCTATGCGGTCCGCGCCTGCTGGTTCTCCTCGATCCTGGCCCGGACGAACCGCGACACCCGCGCCAGCGCGGCCCGGCTCTCCGGCAGGTTCGGCGCGATGCTCATGAAGGCATGCACCTGACCGCGCCACAGCTCCACCGCGTTCGGCACGCCCGCCGCGGTGAGGCGCTGGGCCATCAGCTCGCAGTCGTAGCGCAGCACCTCGTCTTCGGCCGCGATCAGCAGCACCGGCGGCAATCCCGCCAGCATCCCGTTCACCGGGGAGAGCAGCGGATCGAGCTTGCCGTCCACCTCCGCGCCGATCCGGACAACGGCCGCCAGCGCGAGCAACGGAATGTACGGGTCACGGCGCACATTGACGTGCCCGCGCTTGGCCGCGTAGTCGAGATCGAGCAGCGGGCTCAGTCCGACCAACCCGGCAGGCGCGGGCAGGCCGACGGCCAGCGCGCGCAGTGCGGTCGCGAAAGTCAGGTAGCCGCCCGCGGAATCACCGGCGAAGACGATCCGGCCGGGATCGGCCCCGCGCGCCAGCAGCCAGCGGTACGCGGTGAGACAGTCCTCGACCGAATCGGTGATGCGGCGACCGGGCAGTTGCCGATAGTCCACGTTCACCACCGGCAGGCCGGTGCGCCGGGCCAGACTCGCGGCGACCGGGCGGTGGGTGCGCAGTCCGCAGACGGCGAAGCCGCCGCCGTGCATGTACAGCACCGCCCCGTGCCGCAGCGCCCGTGCCGCGCCTGCGGGCCGCACGATCTCCATCCGGAAACCGTTGAGCGACACCCGCTCCCGGTCGATGCCGGTGGGCTCCGGTCGCAGCCGGGCCAGCGTATCGATCGCGGCGGCACCGATCGGGATGGTGGCGCGGGTGATCGGCGCCGCGCGCAGGGCGGGACGGATGACGCCGAGGCACGCCGCGAGCAGCAGCCGGGCGGGCGCGCTCAGGGTTTCCGGATTCATGACCATGCCGGGATCGCCGGCTCGACTGGTAGCCATCGCGCACCTACCTCACCCACTGGCGCGCCGATTCCCGACCGGACGGTCTCAGGCGAGCTGTCGGCGCTGACATCTCACACGATGTTGTTTCAAAACAACATGTGTTGTGTGACCTAAGCAACAGAATCACCACCCCACCGGCCCGCGAAACCACGAAAACCGATTCCGTGACCAATTCGAAAGGCCGCCCGTACGAAACCCGCGCTCCCCTGGCAGACTCCTCGGCATGCGCGGAATCATCTTGGCGGGCGGCACCGGTTCCCGGTTGCACCCGATCACGCGCGGGGTGAGCAAACAGCTGGTCCCGGTCTACGACAAGCCGATGATCTACTACCCGCTGTCCACGCTGATGCTCGCGGGCATCCGGGACATCCTCGTCATCACCACGCCGGGCGACGCCGCCGCGTTCACCCGGCTGCTCGGCGACGGCACCCAGTTCGGGCTCTCGATCAGCTACGTGGTGCAGCCGGAGCCGGACGGGCTGGCGCGCGCCTTCGTGCTGGGCGCCGAGCACATCGGGACCGACACCGCGGCGCTGGTGCTCGGCGACAACATCTTTCACGGGCCGGGCCTCGGCACCAATCTGAATCGCTTCACCGCCATCGACGGCGGTGCGGTGTTCGCCTACTGGGTGTCGGATCCGACCGCGTACGGCGTGGTCGAGTTCACCGGCGGCCGCGCGGTGTCCATCGAGGAGAAGCCGAAGGCGCCGCGGTCGAACTACGCGATACCCGGGCTGTACTTCTACGACAACGACGTGGTCGAGATCGCCCGCACGCTGCGCCCTTCGGCGCGCGGCGAGTACGAGATCACCGATATCAACCGGGCCTACCTGGAACAGGATCGGCTCCAGGTCGACGTGCTCGCGCGCGGCACCGCCTGGCTCGACACCGGCACCTTCGACTCGCTGCTGGACGCCGCCAACTACGTGCGCACCATCGAAGAACGACAGGGCCTCAAGATCGGGGTGCCCGAGGAGGTCGCCTGGCGGATGGGCTACATCGATGACGAACAGCTGTGCAAGCTCGCCGAACCGCTGGTGCGCTCCGGCTACGGCAGCTACCTGCTCGATCTGCTGCAGCGTGGACGGGATTGGTGAGCATGGAGTTCCGTGAACTGGCCGTGCCCGGCGCATGGGTGATCACCTCGCGCCAGCTCGGTGACGACCGCGGGATGTTTCTGGAGAGCTTCAAGGCCTCGGAGTTCGAGAAGGCGACCGGCCGCGCGCTCGATCTGCGCCAGGTGAACTGCTCGGTCTCCGCGGCGGGCGTGCTGCGCGGCATCCACTACACCGAAGACCCACCGGGACAGGCGAAGTACGTCACCTGTGTGCGCGGTGCGTTCCTCGACGTAGTGGTCGATCTGCGCCCCGGCTCACCGACCTACGGCCGGTGGGACAGCGTGCTGCTCGACGATGTCGACCGGCGCTCGATGTTCCTGTCCGAGGGGCTCGGTCACGCCATTCTGTCGCTGGCGGACAACTCCACGGTGACCTATCTGTGCTCGCTGGAGTACACGCCCGAATTCGACAGGGAGATCGACGCTTTCGATCCTCGGCTGGGCATCGACTGGCCGACCGTCGGGCGGGACGGCACTCCGCTCACGTTCATCCGTTCCGCCAAAGACGCGGCGGCGCCGCCCTTTTCCTGACCCTGGACACAAAACAGCCGACCGGCGGCACCCAGTGGTGCCGCCGGTCGGCGGTATCACGGTCGAACAGGTCAGCCGACGAGCTCGAGCTCGCGTTCGGCGGCCGGTTCGGCCTGCTTGCTCCGCTTGCCGAAGAAGGCCGAAAGCGCGACCAGCGCACCGACGATCGAGACCGCCGCCGCGAAGATCAGGCCGGGACGGTAGGTGTCGAGCATCGCGGCGGGCGAGGTTCCGCCGTGTGCGCCCGAGGCGATGATCGCGGTGGTCACCGCGAGCACGATGGCGGCGCCGACCTGCATGGAGGTCTGTAGCACGCCCGCCGCGAGGCCCTGTTCCTCGTCGTCGATCCCGTTGGTCGCCTGAATGTTGATGGCGGGGAAGCCGACCCAGCCGATGCCGATCAGCAGGATCGCGGGCAGCAGCATCGTCCAGTAGGACGGCGCGGTGTCCAGCCGCAGGAACAGCAGGTAGCCGACGGCCATCACGGCCATGGTGACGCCGATGATCGGGCCGGTGCCGAACCGGTCGACCAGCTTGTCGGAGAACACCGCGGACAGCGCGACCATCAGGCCGACCGGCAGCAGCGCCATCGACAGCTTCAGCGGCGACCAGCCCAGGGTGTCCTGCATGAACAGGGTCACGATGAACTGCCAGCTGAAGTAGGAACCGGCCACCGCGACGATCGCCAGGCTGGCCCGGACCAGCGAAACCTTACGCAGGATGCCCAGGCGCACCAGCGGGTGCTTGACCCGCCGCTCCACCGCGATGAACGCGGCGAACAGCACGAGCACCGCGACGAACGAACCGAGGGTCCGCGCCGACGCCCAACCCGCTTCCGGCGCCGTGACCACGGTGTAGACCAGCAGCAGCATGGCGGAGGTGGACAGCAGCGCGCCGAACAGATCGTGGCCGCCCTCCTCGGCGGGCTTGTCCTTGGGCACCAGGAACCAGGCGGCGGCCAGCGCGGCCAGCGCGATCGGGACGGGCAACAGGAAGGTCCAGCGCCAGCCGACGCCGGTCATCAGTCCACCGAAGAGCAGACCGGACGAGTAGCCGCCCGCGCCGAACACGGTGTAGATGGACAGCGCCTTGTTCCGGGCCGGGCCCTCGGCGAAGTTGGTGGTGATGATCGACAGGCCGGTCGGCGCGGTGAACGCGGCCGCCAGACCCTTGATGAAACGGGTGAGGATCAGCAGCGGTCCGCTGCTCACCAGGCCACCGGCGAGCGAGGCCAGGGCGAACACGGCCAGGGCGATCAGGAAGACCTTGCGGCGGCCGAACAGGTCGGCGGTGCGGCCACCGAGCAGCAGCAGGCCGCCGTAGCCGAGGATGTAGCCGCTCACCAGCCACTGCAGAGTCGAGGTCGACAGGTCGAGTTCGTTGCCGATGGACGGCAGCGCGACACCGATCATCGATACGTCGAGGCCATCGAGGAACAGCACGATGCACAGCGTGATCAGCATGCCCCACAGGCGGGTAGTCCATCGGGTCGGATCGGTCGCGGGTGCGGCCGCCAGGGTTGCTGGTGAAGTCATGCGGGGTACATTACATGCGCACGCATTAAATGCCAACACATCTAATGCGGTTGCATAGATCGCCCGGGGTCACTAGGATGGGGCCATGTCGAAGCCGTCGGCAATCGAGACAGCCCGGTGCACCGTCGCGCCGTCCGGGCTGGTGGACGAGTGGCGTGTACTGCTCGACCGGCATGCGACGGTGAGTTGCGCGCTCGAAAAAGCGCTGCAGGGACAGCATCGAATCGGGCTCAGCGAGTTCGAGACGCTGGACCGGCTGATCGATGCCAACTGTGGCGACTATCGAATGAGCGATCTGGCCAACGACATCTATCTGAGTCAGAGCGCACTCTCGCGGGCGGTCGCCCGGCTGGAGCGCGACGGCCTCGTCAAGCGCACCATGTGCCGCGAGGATCGGCGCGCCGTGTTCGTCTGCCTCACCGACAAGGGCCGCGCGGTGTACGAGCGGGCGCTGCCGACCCATCGCAGCGTGCTGGCCGAGAGCTGGGGCAAGCCCGGCCGAAAGTGCTGAGCCGCCGCACGATTCGGCGCCGTGCCCGCCCCGCCGTCAGAACACGCGACTGCTGCGCGCCTGCTCGATGTCCTCGCGCGCGTCCACCGCGGCCGCTTTGATGTTCGCCAAAGCCCTTCGGTAGCGGTCGATCTCGTTTTCCTTGTCCAGGTAGACCGGTCCGGTGAAGGCCTCGACGTAGACCACCGGCGGCTCCGGCGCCTGACCCGCGCGCAGTTCGGGGAACTCGAGCAGGACGAACCGTCCCGAGTCCATGCCGTCGTGATAGCCGGAATCCGTTGGCACCACTTGGATTCGCACGTTCGGCAGGTCGCACATGCGCCGCAGATGCTCCAGCTGAGCCGCGGTCACCGCGTCGCCGCCGATGCGCCGCCACAGCACCGACTCGCCGATCACCACGTCGAGGTGCAGTGGCGCGTCGGCACGGGTGACCATGGCCTGGCGCGCCATGCGCAGCTGCACCCGCCGGTCGATCTCGTTCGCCGGCATGTCGGGGCGCGCCGCGCTGAGCAGTGCGCGCGTGTAGGCCTCGGTCTGCAAGAGGCCTGGCACGACTTCGCTCTCGTAGGTCGACAGCCGCGCGGCCGCCTCCTCCAGCCCGATGTAGACCTCGAACCCCTCCGGGATCACGTCGCCGTACGCGGTCCACCAGCCACGGGCCTTGGTCTCCCGCGCCAGGGCCGTGAGCGGTCCGATCACATCGGATGGGGCGCCGTAGACCTTGCACATCGCCTCGACGTCGAGGCTGCGCAGCGAGGTCTGGCCGGTCTCGATCCGCCAGATCTTCGCCTCCGACCATTCCAGTTGCTGGGCAGCGGTTCTCGTGGTCATCCTGGCGCGATTGCGCAGATCGCGCAGATGGCGGCCGAGTTGCCGCCGGGGCATGGTCGATCCAGTTGTCCCCTGCGGTAATGCCATAGGTGTTCCCCCCTTGTCGCCGAGCATCGGGCACCCCGGCCGATCCACTCCGAATGACCGGCAGCGTGCCCCGCACTATCAGACAACCATCCGGCCGCGGCCGTGGCGTCCAAACGGCATTGTTTCACAGCGAAACAAGCCCGGGTCAGCATGGGCGACACCACAACCCGGGGAACCGGCAGACCGCGGCCGCGGCGCGGCGCGGCGCGGCGGCTTATCGCCGGGTGCCGCGTTTGCGGAATCGCCAGAACTGCACCGCGCGAACGTCTTCGGAGAGCTGATTGACCGGCTCGGCGACATCGGAGAGCGCCTGGAACAGATCGTCGGCCAGCTCGCTGATGTGCTCGACCCTGGTCGCCAGTCGCGAGGCGTTCACCAGGAACTCGAGCAGCAGCCGGACGGTCGCGGCGATGGTCAGCCCCAGCGGCACGCCGAGCAGCGCGGCCAGCACGCCGAGCACCGCCGACACCCGCCACATGAGCACGGTGAGCGCGATGGGCACGGCGAAGGCGAACACGAGCCCGAGCATGTAGGCCAGCGGCAGCAGGGTGCGGGTGGCGGGACGCCGGAACTGCACGTCCAGCAAACCGCGAGCCGCCGCGACGCTCCACTGCCCGAACGCGCGCGGACTCTCGAAGGGTTCCGGCGCCACTTCCGGCGCGACGGGATCGGTGCGCGCGAACTTCCGTGCCGCGGATTCCCGCCAGGTGATCGAGCGCGATTCGGCGTCGAACTCCGCCGGGTCCGGCAGCGGAGTGCCGTGGGGTCCATCACTCATGGCAGGAAATCCTTCCCGCAATCGCGCGCACGGGCCAGCGGGGATTCCCGGGCCTGCCGATACGTCACATCATCCTCACACCACCGTCACCCGATACCCAGGATTCACTCAGGGAGCTCCCAGGGAAAGGAAAGGTCAGCGACCGAAAGTGGTGGTGGGACAACGATTCCGGATGGAAAAACCCACGTTATAGCGAGCGGCTTTCAGATACCTCTGGAAGAGACGTGAGCAACAGTCGTGAAGAAGTTTTGAAGATCGCGTAACGCAGTGGATGGCCACCACCGATACGACCCATGAATGCAGGACCCAGATCTACCGGGGAATGGAGAAAGACAGTGCGCACCACGTTTCCGACTTCCGTCTCGGCGGCTGCCATGACCGCCGCAGCGCAGGAATACACCCAGCGCGGATGGACGGTCGCCGAAACGGCCAACGGTCTTTGCCTGATCACCGATGACGACCTTTCGGCCATCGAGGTCAGCGGCGACCTGGCCGGCCAGGTCCGCCGCTTCCTGCGAGCGAACAACCTGTCCGGACCGGTCATCGAGATCCCCGGCACCGAGCGTCGCGAGATCCACCTGGTCACCGGCGTCCGCAAGGCCGCCATGGCGCTGGCGGCGCTGACCGCCGCGGGTGCCGTTGTACACACCGACGGCGCGGGCGTCCCGCTGCCGCCCACCCAGCTCTCGGCAGGCTCGGCCTGCTGGGGGGTCGCACCCACCGAGGCCCGCTGGGTTCCGCCGGTGGTTGCGCTCAGCGCGGCCGTTCGTGCCGCGACCGCAGGCAGCAAGACGCAGCTCACCAGCGTCGCCTGCTGACATATCGCACTACCTGCTGAACCGCACTACCTGCTGAACACAGACCGGGACTGGGACTGCCCGGACTGCACGACCGATATCCGCCAACCAGCCGGCCTGCACCGGCGTGCGGATATCGGTCGTTTCGCGTTGCCGCCCCGGTGTGACGGCGATCTCGATTACGCTATGGATTGAGACACTCGGGACGTCACGACTGAATTCGCGCGCACGCGGGTCAGCCCGGCCGATGCGCCACCCCGCCGCGCACCGCGGCCACGCCGCGACGCTCGAGTCCAGCCGGAACTCTCGAAAGAGGCGCACGAGCATGGCCGACGTCAGCGATCACCGCAACCTGTTGCGCACCTGCCCCCTGTGTGAGGCGGTGTGCGGACTGGAGCTCACGCTCGATCCCGACGACCGTGTGACCTCGGTGCGCGGCGACAAGGCCGACCCGTTCAGCAAGGGATTCCTCTGCCCCAAGGGCGCCAGCTTCGGCCATCTCGACGACGACCCGGACCGGGTGCGCGAGCCGATGATCCGCGATCGGGCCACCGGCACCTGGCGCACCGCCACGTGGGACGAGGCATTCGATCTGATCGCCGAGCGCTTCCCGCAGGTCGTCGCCGAGCACGGAAAGCAGTCCGCGGCGGCGTATCTGGGCAATCCCAATGCCCACACCGTGGCGGGCGCGCTGTATGTCCCGGTGCTGCTGCGGGCGATGAGCACCCGCAACATCTTCTCCGCGAGCACCGCGGACCAGATGCCGAAACAGGTGGCCAGCGGGTTGATGTTCGGCGATCCGCTCACCGTCGCGGTGCCGGATCTGGATCGCACCGACTACTTGCTGATGCTCGGCGCCAACCCGCTCGAATCCAACGGATCCCTGTGCACCGCACCGGATTTCCCCGGCAGGCTCAAGGCGCTACGGCGCCGCGGCGGGCGCTTCGTGGTGGTCGATCCACGCGTGACGCGCACCGCGAAACTGGCCGACGAGCACCTGTTCATCCGGCCGGGCAGCGACGCCTACCTGCTGTTCGCCATCGTGCACACGCTGTTCGCCGAGGAGCTCGTCGATATCCGGCTCGAGGTCGCGGGCCTGGCCGAACTGCGCACGGCCGCGGCCGCGTTCAGCCCGGACGCGGTGGCGGCGCGGACCGGGGTGCCCGCCGCGACGGTGATCCGGCTCGCCCACCAACTCGCCGCCGCGCCGAGCGCCGCCGTCTACGCCCGAATCGGCACCTGCACAGCGGAATTCGGCACCATCACGCAGTGGCTCGTCGACGCGATCAACGTGTTGACCGGCAATCTGGACGCGCCGGGCGGGGCGATGTTCGCGACCGCGGCGGCGGGCGGCATCGCGCGCAGCAAGCCGTTCCGGCCCGGCCGGTGGACCAGCCGGGTCCGCGGCCTGCCCGAGGCGATGGGCGAGTTGCCGGTGGCGACCCTGGCCGAGGAGATCCTGACCCCGGGCGAGGGACAGATCCGCGCGCTGGTGACGGTCGCGGGCAATCCGGTGCTGTGCGCGCCGAGCGGCGCCCGGCTCGACGTCGCCTTCGCCCAGCTCGATTTCATGGTCAGCGTCGATCGGTATCTCAACGAAACCACCAGGCACGCCGACGTGATCCTGCCGCCGCCGCGTCCGGTGCAGTCGCCGCACTACGACTTCGCGCTGTTGCAGTTCGCGGTGCACAACTATGCGCGGTACTCGCGGCCGCTGGTGCCGCTCGGCGCGCAGCTGTCGGAGTCGGCGGTGCTCACCAGGCTGGCCGCGGCGGTATCGGGCATGCCGCACGCGGGCGCCGACGGGGTCGACCCGTTGACCGGCGTCGACGAGCTGATCATCGCGGGCATGCTGCACAAGGCGGGCATGTCGCATCGGCGCGCGGAATTGATCGGAGCCGACACCACCGAGCAGCGCATCGACCTGATGCTGCGACTCGGGCCCTACGGCGAATGGGCCGGTGGACATCTGAATCTGCAAGTGCTGCTTGATAATACACACGGCGTCGACCTCGGTCCGCTGCGGCCGAAGCTGCCGGGCGCGCTGCGGACCGAGTCGAAGAAGGTGGAACTCGCGCCGCGGCAACTGCTCGACGACGTGGCCAGGATGCACGCCCGGCTGGCCGACGCCGCACCCGAGGTGGTCCTGATCGGGCGGCGGCAGCTGCGCTCGAACAACAGTTGGATGCACAACATCGGGACGCTGGTGAGCGGCTCGAATCGCTGTACGCTGCAGATCAATCCGGTCGATGTCGCGCGGCTCGGACTGCGCGAGCACGCCGTGGTGAAGTCGGCGGCGGGCATGCTGACGGTGCCGCTGGAGCCGACCGACACGATCATGCCCGGGGTGGTGAGCCTGCCGCACGGCTGGGGCCACATCGACAGCACGCAGAGTGTCGCCAAGGAGCACGCCGGGGTCAACGCGAACGTGCTGACCGACGACTCGGTGGTCGACGTCCCGTCCGGCAACGCGGTCTTCAACGGCGTGCCCGTCACCTTGACGCCGGCCTGAACCACGCGCAGAAAACACCCGTTCCCGCAGCCCGATTCGGACGAAGAATTCCGGCCGGTCGGAATGCGGCTATCTCATGGAAACCCTTGCGCTAATTAGGCATTCAGTGCATTCTCAACGTGGATTTCGTAGTTTTGCCGAGCCGAATCGGAATAGGATGGGCAGGATTTCGGTTTAGTCGCGGGGCGCGATCTCAACCCTCGACGGAGCCCGATTCCGCCTACCAGAGGGAGCACCAATGCCCGGCGCCCAGCACGGCAGCGACGGCGAACGCGAGCTACAGGATAGGTACGGCACCCAGGACAGAGCCGCACGCTTCTACAACGATCAGGTGCTCGATCACCTGAACCCCACCATGATCGAGTTCATCGGCCGGATGGAGATGGCGTTCATCGCCACCGCGGACAAACACGGCGAGTGCGATGCCAGCTTCCGCGCGGGCGAACCCGGTTTCCTGCACGTCATCGATGAACGCACGATTGCTTATCCCGAATACCGCGGCAACGGCGTGCTCGCCAGTCTGGGCAACATCCTGGAGAATCCGCACGTAGGCATCCTGCTAATCGATTTCGTGCGCGATCTGATCGGCCTGCACATCAACGGCTCGGCCCGGATCGTCGCCGACGATACGCTGCGCAAGCTCACCCCGGCGCTGCCCGCCAACGCCAAGGGCCGCACCGCGCAGCGCTGGGTGGTCGTCGATATCGAAGAGGCGTATATCCACTGCCGCAAGCACATTCCCCACCTCGTGCCCGCCGCCCGCGAACAGCGCGAATGGGGCACCGACAGCACCCGCGCGAAGGGCGGGGACTACTTCGGCGCCAAGGCACAGGGCCGCGACCTCGCCGAGGCACTGCTCACGAACCGCTGAGCGACCCTGCCCCCGATGCGCGGCACCGTCACTTGATCTTGAAGATCACCAGGCGCTGGACGACGAAGTTGATGACCGTCGCGGTGCCCTGTGCCACCACGAAGGCGAGCAGCTGACGCCACGGCGCGTCCGGCAGCGCCTCGTACAGGACCGCGTTGATGCCGACCTGCACGGCGAAGGTGACGGCGTAGAGAAGCACGACCGCGACGAAACGAGCCCGGCTCGGCGGAGCCTGGAAGGTCCAGCGCCGGTTGATCAGGTACGCGGTGGTGGTGCCCGCGATGAAGCTGAGCGACTTGGCCGCCTCGCGCGGCAGGCCGATCAGGTTGAACAGCAGGCTGTACAGCCCGAAGTCGACGATCGCCGACAGGCCGCCGGTCAGGGTGAACCGGACGACCTGCGTCTTGAGGTCGACATCGGTACCGCCCGGCTCGTCGACCAGCGGCAGCTCGGCCGGCAGCGGCAGGTGGGGTTCGGCATGCACGCGCACGAGCGTAGCCGGGCGCCGCCGCCGCGGCGCGTGGACCGGCCACGGCCGCGAACCCGCGATGTGGGCGGCGGGCGTGTCCAGCGCCATAGCGACGTATATGTCACTACTCAGGAGTAGGCGACATCGACCGGATGTCCGGTCATGCCTGTAGCCTCTATGCCGATGTCCACGAAAGCTCCGACCGCCACCACGACGACCGGGAACGAGAGCGGCGCCACCGCCACGAACGGCGACGCCGACGCCGGGACCGCGTTCGCTTTGCCGACGCGAACCCGCACGTTGACCGGGTGGGGTCGCACCGCACCAACCTCATCCGAAGTGCTCTCGACCGGCGATCCGGAACTGATCGCCAAGGCCGTCGCCATGGTCGCCGAGGACAACGACAGCAAGCCGCCACACCTGCGCCGCGGCGTCATCGCGCGCGGGCTCGGCCGGTCCTACGGCGACCACGCGCAGAACGCCGGTGGCCTGGTCGTCGACATGACCGCGCTGAACAACATCCATCGGATCGATCGCGACACGCGGATCGTCGACGTGGACGGCGGGGTCAGCCTGGACCAGCTCATGAAGGCGGCGCTGCCGTTCGGGCTGTGGGTGCCGGTGCTGCCTGGCACCCGTCAGGTGACGATCGGCGGCGCCATCGCCTCCGATATCCACGGTAAGAACCATCACAGCGAGGGCAGCTTCGGCAACCACGTGCGCTCGATCGAGCTGCTCACCGCCGACGGGCAGGTGCAACACCTCACGCCCAAGCGCAACGCCAAGCTGTTCTGGGCGACCGTCGGCGGCAACGGCCTGACCGGCATCATCCTGCGCGCGACCATCGAGATGACGCCGACCGAGTCGGCGTACTTCCTCAACGACGGCGTGAAGACCACCACCCTCGACGAGACCATCGCCGCGCACAGCGACGGCAGCGAGGCGAACTACACCTACTCGAGCGCGTGGTTCGACGTGATCAGCCCGCTGCCCAAGCTCGGCCGCGCGACCATCACCCGCGGGCGGCTGGCCAAGGCCGACGAGCTACCCAAGCGCCTGCGGAAGAAGCCGCTGAAATTCGATGCGCCGCAACTGATGACGGTGCCCGACATCTTCCCGAACTGGACGATGAACAAGCTGACGCTGCGCTCCATCGGCGAGGCGTACTACGCGATGGGCGGGAACTACACCGGCAAGGTGCAGAACCTGACGCAGTTCTATCACCCGCTCGACATGATCGCGGAGTGGAACCGTGGCTACGGATCCAACGGATTCCTGCAGTACCAGTTCGTGGTGCCGACCGAGGCGGTCGAGGAGTTCAAGCGCATCATCATCGACATCCAGGCTTCGGGTCACTACTCGGCGCTCAACGTGTTCAAGCTGTTCGGCGCGGGCAACCCGGCGCCGCTGAGCTTCCCGATGCCGGGCTGGAACATCTGCGTCGACTTCCCGATCAAGCCCGGCCTCAACGAGCTGGTCAGCGAGTTGGACCGGCGGGTGCTCGAATTCGGCGGGCGGCTCTACACCGCGAAGGACTCGCGCACCAGCGCGGAGACCTTCCACCAGATGTACCCGCGGATCGACGAGTGGATCAAGATCCGCCGAAGTGTCGATCCCACAGGCGTTTTCATGTCCGATATGGCGAGAAGGCTGGAGCTTCAGTGATCAATGCCGTGGGTAACCCGCAGGCCATTCTGCTGCTCGGCGGTACCTCCGAGATCGGCCTCGCGATCTGCGCGGAATACCTGAAGAAGGGCCCCGCGCGGATCATCCTGGCCGCGCTACCGAACGATCCGTTGCGCGAGGACGCCGTCGCCCAGATGCGGGCGGCGGGCGCGAGCAGCGTCGAGCTGATCGACTTCGACGCGCTCGACACCGACGGGCATCCGAAGGTGATCGACGCGGCGTGGAGCGGCGGCGACGTCGACATCGCCATCGTCGCGTTCGCGCTCGACGGCGATCCGGAAGAGCTGTGGCAGAACCAGCGCAAGGCCGTGCAGGTCGCCGGAATCAACTACACCGCATCGGTTTCCGTCGGCGTGCTGGTCGGCGAGAAGATGAAGGCGCAGGGCTTCGGGCGGATCATCGCGATGTCCTCGGTCGCCGGTGAGCGGGTCCGGCGCACGAACTTCGTCTACGGCTCGACCAAGGCCGGCCTGGACGGCTTCTACCTCGGACTCGGCGAGGCGCTGCGCCCGCACGGGCCGCGCGTGCTGGTGATCCGGCCCGGCATGGTGCGCACCAAGTTCTCCGCGCACGTCAAAGAGGCCCCGCTCACCGTAGACAAGGAAGTCATCGCCGAGCTGGCGGTCTCGGCCGCGCAGAAGGGCAGGGAGCTCATCTGGGCGCCGGGCACCTGGCGTTACGTAATGATGATCCTGCGCCACATCCCGCGCCCGATCTTCCGCAAGCTCCCCATCTGACGCACCCCGGCCGGTCCGCGCGGCTTTGTCGCGGACCGGCGACGGGCGGGCCGTGCGGATCGCCCGAGCGTGCGCGTAATCAGGCGTCACCGGCATGGGTCGACACATCCGACACCGGACCTGGCAGCATGTTCGCGGACGTGAAAGCCGAGCCCGAACGAAGCCGGAGATGCCATGCGAGTGTTCGACCGTGACGACCGCGGCGGGCCGCGGTGACCACCGCGACCGCACCGAGCGGTGCATCGACCGGACACGGCACGCCGGAACCGACGCCGGGTAAGGCGGCACTGCTCGCCCGCTATCTCGGCGCCGGGGTGGGCGAGGCACTGCTGGCGGCGCTGGTCGCCACCGTGGTGACCGGCGTTGGGCTGGTGGCGTTCTCGCGGGTGCAGTGGCCTGCGTTCAACTCGTCCAACGTGACTCGGGCGCTGACCACCGTCGGACAGGTCGTCGCGGCGGTCATGCTGATCGTGTCGATCGTCCTGATCCGGCGTCGGATCTGGCCGCTGGCGGCGAAAGCACTGTCCTGGGTCGGCATTTCGACGTTGGTCACGTTCACCCTCGGGATGCCGCTCGCCGCGACCAAGCTGTATCTGCTCGGGGTCTCGGTGGACCAGGAGTTCCGCACCGAGTACCTGACCCGGCTCACCGACACCGCGGCGCTGCGCGATATGACCTACGCCGACCTGCCGCCGTTCTACCCGGCAGGCTGGTTCTGGATCGGCGGCCGGGTCGCCAACGTGCTCGGCCTCACCGGCTGGGAGACCTTCAAGCCCTACGCCATCGGCTCGATCGCGGTGGCCGCGGTGATCTCGCTCGTGCTGTGGTCCAAGCTGATTCGCGCGGACTGGGCCGTGGCGGTGACGGCGGCGGTGACCGCGCTCGCGCTCGCCTACGCCTCGCCGGAGGCCTACAGCGCGGTGATCGTGATCCTGCTGCCGCCCGCCCTCGTGCTCGCCTGGGGTGCGCTGCACCGGCCCGCCGCGGCGGGCACGACCCTCGGTGGCTGGGGCGCGGCGCTCGGCACCGGACTGTTCCTCGGCTGGTCCGCCACGTTCTACACGCTGTACGCGGCCTTCGCGGCGTTCGCCGTCGGATTGATGGGTCTGCTCGCCGCCGGGCTCGCGGTGCGGGAACGACGGGCCGCGCGGCCGCGGCGCACGCGCGAATGCGCCGAGACGCGGCCGCCGTGGCGTGCCGCGCTGCCGCCGCTGGCCCGGCTGGTGCTGATCGCGGCCATCGCGGCACTGGTCGCGCTGCTCGTCTGGCTGCCCTACCTGCTGAAGACGCTGAGCGGAAAGGTCGCGACCTCGGGTTCGGCGTTCCACTATCTGCCTGAATCCGGTGCCGAGCTGCCGTTGCCGATGGCCGAGTTCTCGCTGCGTGGCGCGCTGTGCCTGGTCGGCCTCATCTGGCTGGTGGTGCGGGCCGGCTCGTCGCGGCGGGCGCAGGCGCTCGGCATCGGCGTGCTCGCCGTGTACCTGTGGACGCTGCTGTCCATGGCGGCGACGGCCGCGGGCACCACGCTGCTCTCGTTCCGGTTGGAGTCGGTGCTGCTCGCGCTGCTCGCGGCGGCCGGTGCGTTCGGTTTCGCCGAGGGCGCGCGGGCGATCTATCAGGCGATGAACGAGCCGCGCCGGTTCCGGATCGCCGCGGTGGCGGTCGCGATCGTCGGCGCACTCGCGTTCGCCCAGCACATCCCGCGCATCCTCGCGCCGGAGATCACCACCGCCTACACCGACACCGACGGTGACGGAAAACGCGCCGACAAACGCGACCCATCGGCGGTCGCGCACTACCGCGAGATCGACGCCGCGCTGCTCGCGCAGACCGGCAGGCCGCGCTCGGACACGGTGCTGCTCACCGCTGACACCAGCTTCCTTTCCTTCTACCCGTACTACGGCTTCCAGGCGCTCACCTCGCATTACGCGAACATGCTCGCCGATTTCCCCGGCCGCGCCGCGACCATCAAGAGCTGGAGCGAGCTGAAGTCGTCCGCGGCCCTGCTCGACGCGCTGGCGGCCTGTCCGTGGCGGGCGCCGGACGCCTTCCTGTTCCGGCGCAGCGGGGACACCTATACCCTGCGCCTGGCCGAGGACGTCTACCCGAACGATCCGAACGTGCGGCGCTATTCGGTGGCCTTCCCCAAGGAACTCTTCGCCGATCCACGCTTCACGAGCACGGCTATCGGTCCGTTCACCCTGGTCACGCTGCACAAGTAGGGACGGAAGCGACCTGGCGGCACCCGGAGCGGCCGGGTCCCGTTCATCACTTACATACCCGACTGCCAGGCAGAGCACAGTGTTGTTGGGTAGGGTCGGCGGCTGAGTTTCAGCTATGCCGAGGAGAAGTTTGCAGGTGGTAGGGGCACGGCAGGCCGACCCGGTCGTCACCGACGGGTCGGCGGTAGGGATCGCGGAACGGGAAGCCAGCGCGATCGGAGTGCTCACCGCGGAGCCGTCGGCTCCGGCGCGCCGCCGAAGACTGCCGCGCATCCGGGTCAGCCGGGCCGACCTGCTCGTCACGGTCGGCTACCTGGCCCTGGCCGCCACGGTCCTGTCCGGGCAGTGGCGCAACACCCAGAGCGGCTACCTGATCAAGAGCGGTCAGGACCAGACCATGTGGGAATGGTTCTTCGCGGTCACCGCGCACTCGGTGGCGCACCTGGAGAACCCGCTCGGCACCAACCTGCAGAACTTCCCCGCCGGGGTGAACATGATGGCCAATACGGCCATGTTCGGGGTCGGGGTGCCGTTCACGCCGATCACCCTGCTGTTCGGGCCGACAGTGACCTTCGTCCTGGTGCTCACGCTCGGCCTCGCCACCACCGCCGCGGCGTGGTACTGGCTGTTCTCCAGGGAACTGGTCGAATCCAGGGCCGCGGCCGCGATCGGCGGCCTGTTCTGCGGTTTCGCGCCCGCGATGATCTCCCATGCCAACGCGCACCCGAATTTCGTTGTGCTGCTCCTGCTTCCGATCATGGCCGGGCTGCTGATCCGGATGGCCCGGCGTGCGGGTGGGCGCGCGACGGCCGGGCGGCGCTGGCGCATCAGGGACGCGGTCTGGCTGGGATTCCTTGCCGCGCTGCAGATCGCGCTCGGCGAGGAACCGCTGTTGATCTTCGCGCTCGCCTTCGGCCTGTTCTCGGTGGTCTACCTGCTGCACACGCCACGGCACGGGCTGCGCGTGCTGCGCGGCATCGCGCCCGCGCTGACGCTGGCGGCGGTGATCGCGCTCATGTTGACCGAAATCCCGCTGTGGTGGCAGTTTTTCGGGCCGCAGAGCTATCGCTCCATCGATCACGGGCCGATGGGCAACGACCTGAAGGCGATCGTGCAGTTCCCGTCCGAATCGCTGGGCGGGCTCTTCGCGCCGGGACAGAACGTCGCGATCAACGAGACCGAGCAGAACGCCTACTTCGGCTGGCCGCTGCTACTGGTGCTGATCGCCGCCCTCGGGCTGTACTGGCGGCATCGGGTAGTGCGCGCGGCGGGCGTGGTGATCGTGGTGTTCGGTGTGCTCTCCCTCGGCGCGGTGGCCAGGTTCGGCAAGGCCGACACCGGGGTCGAATTGCCTTGGCGCTGGGCCGAACACGTCCCGCTGCTGAGCACGGTGCTGGAGACCCGGCTCACCATGGCCGCTATCCCGGCCATCGCGGCGATCCTGACCCTGGCCACCCAGCGGGCGATCGACTGGTGGCGCGCATCGCCGGGCGACTGGCGGCCGCTGGCCTGGTTCGGCGCGCTGCTGTGCGCGCTGGTGCCGTTGACGCCGACCATCCTGCCGGTGGTGCAGCGCCCGGCGACGCCCGCGTTCTTCGCGAACGGGACGGTGCGTGACTACGTCGCGGACGGGTCGGTGGTCATGGTGCCGCCGCCGCGGCCGCTCGACGCGGGCGCGCTGCGCTGGCAGGCCGACGCGGACTTCGAGTTCCCGCTCGCCGGAGGGTATTTCGTCGGTCCGACGGGCGCGCAGAAGAAGGGGATCTACGGGCCGGAGCTGCGTCCGACCACCGAGCTGCTCGTGCAGGCGCAACAGAGCGGCACGGTGCCGCCGATCACCGACGAAACCCGCGCCGCCGCGCAGGAGGACCTGAAGTTCTGGCAGGCCGACGTGCTGGTGCTGCCCGCAACGCGGAACGGCGACACCCTGCGCACCACCGTGACCCAACTGCTCGGCTTCGCCCCGGCCCGGGTCGACGACGTCTGGGTATGGAAGCTGCCCCCGCGTGCTCAGCAGGCCGGTTAGGTGAACTACGCCGGTGGCTCGGTCGCCTCGTGTGCCGCGCCGGCGTCAGGGAACCGCTGCGGCCTGGTCGAACGCGCGGGCACGTCCGCTGTATCGATGGTGATCATCGGCACCGGCCGGTCGAGTAGCTAGCATCAACGACCGTGCGAGCGGACCGAGCAACTCGAGCGTTCACCCGACCCGACGACAGCGAGGGGGCCGACGATGGTCGGCGCCGGGATCGGGCCGCTCGATATCGCCTGATCGCCATCGTCGCCGGGCTGCTCGGGTTCGTGCTGGCGTTGCTCACGCCCGTGCTGCCGGTGAAACAGGACCGGGCGACACTGGACTGGCCGCAGGCCGGGACGAGCAGCGTCGAGGCGCCGCTGGTGTCCTATGTGCCGCTGCGGATGCACGCGACGCTGCCGTGCACGCTGGTGCAGGCGGTCGGGCCGGCCGGGACCGTGGTGTCGACCGTGCCGGTCGCCTCGGGTCAGGCGGCCACCAAGGGACTGGTGGTCTCGGTCGCCGACGGCGTGCTGTCGGTCATCCTGCGCGATGTGCCACTGCTGTCCGCGCCGGTCGAGGAGATCACCGCCGGGCCCGGCTGCACCGCGTTGACCATCGACTCGACCGCCGCCGCGACCAGCACCGAGATCACCGGCGCGACCCGCCAGGACGGTACGCCCTTCCGCAACACCGTGACTCGCGATATCCGGCCGCAAATCGTCGGTGTCTTCACCGATCTCGCGGCCGAACGCCTCGATGGCGCGCGGGTGCACGCCGATATCGACTCGCGCTTCTCCTCCTCCCCCACCGTGCTGAAACTCGCCGCGATCATCGTCGCCGCGCTGAGCACCGTCGTCGCGCTGCTCGCGCTGCACCTGCTCGACACCAGCGACGGACGGCGGGCCCGGCGCTTCCTGCCCGCGGGCTGGTGGCGCTTCGGCCCGGCCGACGCGGTGGTGCTCGGCACCCTCGGCCTGTGGCATTTCATCGGCGCCAACACCTCCGACGACGGCTACATCCTGAACATGGCACGGGCCTCCGAGCACGCCGGGTTCATGGCGAACTACTACCGCTGGTTCGGGGTGCCCGAGGCGCCGTTCGGCTGGTCCTACGAGGTGCTCGCGTGGATGACGCGGATCTCCGACGCCAGCCCGTGGATGCGGCTGCCCGCGTTGCTCGCCGGCATCACCTGCTGGCTGGTGATCAGCCGGGAAGTGCTGCCCCGCTTGGGCGCTCGGGTCCGGCGAGACAGGGTCGCGTTGTGGACCGCAGGCCTGGTGTTCCTCGCCTTCTGGCTGCCCTACGACAACGGCCTGCGGCCGGAGCCGTTGATCGCCGCCGGCGCGCTGCTCACCTGGTGCTCGATCGAACGCGCCATCGCCACCGGACGCCTGTTGCCCGCCGCCGTCGCCGTGCTGATCGCGGGATTCTCGCTTGCCGCGGGTCCGACCGGGCTCATCTGCATCGCGGCGCTGATCGCCGGATCGCGGCCGGTGTTGCAGCTCATCGTCAAACGGGCGCGCGGCGTGGTGCCGGCGCCGGGCGGTGGTGTCGCCGAAAGCCCGACGGCCGCGGCCGATACGGGAACGACGCAGGTCGCGCGGCGAACGTCGTTGCCCGCCTCGATCTTCCGCTACCTGGCCCTGCTCGCTCCCGGCCTCTGCGCCGGAACCCTGGTGCTCGTGGTGGTTTTCGCCGACCAGACGCTGTCCACCGTGCTGGAGGCGACCAGGGTGCGCACCCTGGTCGGGCCGAACGTGGCCTGGTTCGACGAGCGCACCCGCTGGGATTCGCTGCTGATGCTCTCCCCCGACGGCTCGCTGGCCCGGCGCTTCGGCGTGCTCGTCATGCTGCTGTGCCTGCTGGTCTGCGTGCTGCAGGTGCTGCGCAAGGGCCGCATTCCCGGCACCTCGCGCGGGCCGTCGGTGCGGATTCTCGGCATCGTCTTCGGCTCGCTGTTGCTGATGATGTTCACCCCGACCAAGTGGACCCACCATTTCGGCGTGTACGCGGGCCTGGCGGGCTCGCTGGCCGCGCTCGCGGCCGTCGCGGTGGGCACCAACGGTATTCGCTCGCCGCGTAATCGGGCGCTGTTCGCCGCCGCGGTGCTGTTCCTGCTCGCGATCACTTTCACCGGATCGAACGGCTGGTGGTACGTGTCCAGCTACGGCGTGCCGTGGTGGGACAAGGCGCCGCTGGTGGCGGGCAAGGGATTCTCCACGCTGTTCCTCGGATTGAGCGGCGTCGCGCTGCTGGTCGCGGTGTGGGCGCACTACCGGGAGCCCTATCGCCGGGAACGGTCGACGCCGACGCGGTTCGATCGGTTCGCCGGCGCGCCGTTGACCATCGCGGCCGCGGCGCTGGTGCTGTTCGAGGTCGCGTCGCTGGCCAAGGCCGCGGTGGCACAGTACCCGGCCTACTCCATCGCGAAGTCGAATCTCCAGTCTCTGGCCGGTGATTCGTGCGCCCTCGCGAACGAGGTGCTGGTCGAGACGGACACGAAGGACTCGTTGCTGCTGCCGCTGGCGGGTGCCCCGGCCGACGGTTTGGCCGCCGAGACAAAGGGATTCACCCCGAACGGCGTCGCCGACGACCTGACCGCCGATGCCGAGGAGACCGTCTCCGGCGGCGCGAACTCGGTGAACTCCGGTGCGAAGAACAAGACCACCAAGACCACCGGTGCCGGCACCGGCGGCGGCACCACCGCGGCGACCGGCATCAACGGCAGCACGGTCGCGCTGCCCTTCGGCCTCGACCCGGCGACGACCCCGGTCATGGGCAGCTACCAGGACAACGAGCAGCAGCAGGCGGCGCTGACCTCGCAGTGGTACGGCCTCGACCTGACCGACAGCATGCGCCACGATCCCGCCTACCAGGTGCTCGCGATCACCGCGGCGGGCCGTATCCGGCACGTCGACGCCGACGGCGTGCTCACCTACGGGCAGGAACTGCACCTCGAATACGGCGTGCGCGAGGCGGGTGGCGCGGTGCGCAAGCTCGGCTCGATCGACCCGCTCGACATCGGCCCCGCCCCGTCCTGGCGCAACCTGCGGGTGCCACTGGACCAGCTGCCCACCGAGGCGAACGCGGTGCGGCTGGTCGCGGTGGACAACGACATCACGCCGAAGCAGTGGCTCGCCGTCACCCCGCCCCGGCTGCCCAAACTGGCAACGCTGAATTCCGTTGTCGGCAACACGAATCCGGTCCTGCTCGACTGGCACGTCGGGCTCGCGTTCCCGTGCCAGCGGCCGTTCGACCACCACGACGGGGTCGCCGAGGTGCCGCGCTGGCGCATCCTGCCCGACCGGGTCGGCTCCGATGCCTCCAACGCCTGGCAGGACGACATCGGCGGTGGGCCGCTCGGCTGGACCGGGCTGCTGCTGGCATCCGAGACCGTCCCCAGCTATCTCGACCACGATTGGGCACGGGACTGGGGTTCGCTCGAGAAATACACCCCGTATGACCCGAATGCCCGTCCCGCCGTTATCGGCGGCACGGTCGAAACGCGCAGCGGTTTCGCCAAGGACGATCCGATCCGCGCCAGGGGATAAATGGTCGCCGCCGCACCACCCGAACCAACCGGTTGGGTGTTGCGGCGGCGAAAAAATATCGTAAACAGACCGGTTGGACGGCAAATTCACGGCGCGATCACAGGACGAGTTCAGCGAAAAACCGTAATCTGTGCACTATGACGTCGGCTTTTGATCAGATGGATCTGCGCGATCTCGTCGGCCTCCTGACCGAGGACGAGCAACGCGAACTGCGCCCAGCGATCCTGCGCGTACTCAACCGCCTCCCCTCCCAAGAAGTGCTGCGCCGCGAACTCGGCCTGCGGATGACCAAGGTCTGAGCACCGGCCGCCCACGGACCCGAGCAACTCCCCGGCTAGCCCGATCGGCCCCGCGACCAGCGCCGCCCGCCCGTACCGGCCCCGATCGAACAACTCGCGCCACCCCTTGTCCGCCCCCGCCGCCCCACACCCGGCGTCAGTTACCGGCACCCAGGACACCGGCCCCGCATCCCAGCCCGAACCCGATGCGGGAGCCCCCTTTTCAGGCCACACCCGCCCCACCACGCCACAGGTCCCAAACACGTCATCGGCCCGCACCGCCAACCCACCACACACCCGCAGCCGAGCCGAGTTCGGCGGTACCGCAGGCCCGGCGAGCTGGGCTCGGCGGGCCTGCGGGTGGTTGGGTGCGGGGTTAGAAGACGCGGAGCCTTCCGGGGGTCCAGAAGCCGGAGCGGGTTGCGGTGCCGGTGTCGAGCTTGGCAGGGGTGGCACTGCGGTCGTACTGGTCGTAGCGCTCCAGGGAGCCCCAGTCGCGGGCGTAGTCGTCCTTCAGGTAGGTCGGGACGGTGACCGACTTCGCCAGCATCTGGGAGAAGCCGAGAATGCCGCCGAACTCCTCCGCCTGCCAGGTGTTGGTGGAGCTGATGGCGAGCGGGCGGTCCGGGAGGATGCGGTAGCCGGGCACCTCGGCCACGCCGTTCTTGTGGTTGAACGGACGCTGGCACGGGAACTGGAGACCGACGGCCCAGTCCTCGAGCACCGGCTGCTCGGAGCCGATGAAGGTGTTGAGCGACTGCAACTTCGGCATCCGCGGCGGGGTGAACGCCAGCCACTGGTCCCCGATCAGGATCGGGTCGTTGGCGACGATGCGGACCGCGTCGGCCTCCGGCGCGATCTCGGCCAGCGGGACGCGCAGGTTACGCCAGGACGGGAACGGGCCGATATCGCGCGGCAGGTAGGTGCCGAGCTTCTCGACGCTGCCGTCCGGCAGCTTCCTGCCGTAGTCGACGGTGAGCGACTGCCCATAGCGGGTGTCACCGGTGTCGTCGACGGACAGGATGCGTCCCGCCGCGCTGATCACCACGAGCGGGCTGTCCGCGGACCGCGGCGACAGGCCGTACCAGCTCGACGTCAGGTGCGCGGGCTGCTGCACCCCGTTCTGGTAGCTGCCGAGGACCGGGGTGGTCGCCGGGTCCAGCCCGAAGGGCAGCGCCACGGTGCTGCCGTTGACGCCACGCGCGCCCTGGCCACCGCCGGTGCCCGCGCTCTGCCCCTCGGCGAACGCGGCGCCGACCGACTGGGTGGAGGTGTTGCCGGTGCCCGGCTTCACCTCGACGCTGTCGGCGGACAGGTCGTTGGGCACACCGTTCGGATCGAAGCCGACCGGGTCGACACCGGCGAGCGGATCATTCGGATCGGTGAGCGCCGGATCGGGGATCGGCTGCAGCCGCCCGCCGTTCGGATCGGCCTCCACCAGCACGTCGTTGGCGAGCCCGCAGCTCTTGCCACTGAGCGCGTCGAAGTTCGAGCGCGCCAGCGAGTACGCCGGGTACTGCGCGACCGCGCCCTTGACCAGCGAGAGCACCTCGAGCGCCACCATCAGCGCGGCGACGACGGTCAACGGGATCGCGGCGAACTTGCGGATCCGCCTGCCCCGCGCCGAGCGCGGCGAGGCCTCCGGTTTCGCGTAGCCCTCCCGCAACGAATGCCAGGCGACCAATGCGAGCGCGAGCCCGAACAGCCCGAGCATCAGGGTGTTCGACTGGTAGCCGTGCAGCGAGATGCGCTTGTCGAACCATGGCACGCCGAAGCTGGAGACGTACCAGTATCCGTTGATGCCGGAGAAGGCGAGCGCGAGCACGAACAACAACCCGGCCAGGAAGATCGCCCGATTCTTGCGCGCGCGCAGGGCCGAGGCCGACACCGCGACCGCGGTCACCGCGGCCAGCGATCCGGCGATGCCCGCGTACGCGCCGAAGTGGTGGGTCCACTTGGTCGGGTTGAACATCATGAAGAAGATGGTGCCGAACACCACGCCCATCAACCGCCACGTCGGCCCGCTCGCGATGCCGGGAACACGCCTGCGCCGCAACAACACCAGCATGGTGGTGAACAGGCACAGCAGCATCACCAGGAACGCGAACCGGCGCGAGAGCGAGCCGTCGACGGTCTCCACGAACAGGTAGTAGTAGCGCAGGTAGTCCTCGTACCAGGCGAGGTTCGGTCCGGTCGCCTGACGGACCCGGTTCGCCTCCTGGATGCCCGCGAACGTCTGGTCGCTGTAGACCACGATGAGCACGAGCAATCCGGCCGCCGCGATGGGTGCGAGCAACGGCAGTGTGGCCCACCACTTTCCGCCGTGCTCGGCGAACTGACGGCGCTTGCGCACCACGATCCAGACCAGCGGGCGAATACCGGCGAGCAGGGCCGCCACACACATCAGACCGGTCGGCGCCGCGGCGAGGGTGAACGCCGCGACCAGCACCGCGACACCGGCGGGCACCAGCCTGCCGGTCGCGATGGCCCGCTCGATCGACACCCAGGTCAGCAGCGCGCCGAGCGCGACGATCGGCTCGGACCGCAGGCCGTTGTCGAACGGCAGCCAGAACGCCAGGAACACCAGACCGCCGGTCCACAACGCCACCTTGCTCTGGCGCACACCGCGCCCGAGCCGGGGCACCACCTCGCGGCTGATCACCATCCAGCAGAGCACGGCGCAGAGCAGCGCGGGCACCCGGACCCAGGCGCTGGCGGTGGAGATCTCCGCGAAGAGCTGGATCACGTAGTAGTACCAGCCGAACGGCGCCTCCGGGACGCCGTACCAGCGGAAGTAGTTGGCCATGTAGCCGGCGTGCGGCGCGACCCGCACCATGCTGAGGATGTAGCCGTCGTCGGAGGTGTTGGCGCCGACGAAATGCCACACCAGCAGCGTGCCGACCACCGCGCCGTCGGCCCAGGTCGGCTTCAGCCAGTTCGACGGCAGGAAGCGGCGGTGCCCGCGCCCGTCGCTGCCGTCGAGCCGGGCCAGCGCCGCGAGCGCGATCAGGGTGCACAGCACCGCCGCGATCATCGCGATCAGCTTGATCGCGGTCGGGCTGGTGGAGAACCGGGTGTCCACCGTCATCGTGAAGCCGAGGCCGGCCGGCGCGGCGCCCTTGAGCTCGGAGAAGACGCCGACGACCTGCGGACGCAGGTCACCGTTGAGCGCGCCCTCGACCGGCACCTGGACCTGCTCCTCGCCGCCGCCGGGGACCGGCTTGGTGATCGTGGTGGTCAGTCCCTCGAAGACCGCGCGCGTGCGGTCGTGATCGGAGGTGAGCACCAGCGACGAACACTGCTCCATGTCCGCCCGCGGCGCGGACACCACCACCGCGTTGCGGTCGACCACGTCGACCGAGGTCTCGGACACCCGGATGAACAAGGCCTCCAGCGCGGCCCGGTCGCCCTGCGGCGGCGCGGTGGCCAGCAGCATGCCGCCGCGCTCGGGCAGCTGCGCGACCGCGCTACACGGAATGGTGGCCTTCAGGTCGATCGGCACCTGAGACATCAACGGCGCCTGCACGTTGCCCAACGTGCCCGATTGCGGCCAGTTCAGCACCGCCGTCGTCTGCGTGACCGGCAGGAACGGGGTCGCGATGGCGAACAGCGCCCCGAGCAGACCCGCGACCAGCGCGATAATTCGCGCGGTCCGGAAATCGGCCGGGGAGTCCGCCGGTACGGCGGGCGGTTTCGTCAGAACAGCGGTAGCGGCGTCGGGCACGATTGGCAATGCTAGCGGTGTTCAATATGCCGCGCCCGCAGCACGCCATTGTTTGCAAATGCGCGCCGTGATGGTCAAGGGGGGTTCGCAGCCTGTACACATGACCGGCAAAAGGCGCGCGGGCGCGAGCTGGCAAGGTGTGGGTATGACCAAGGTGAATCTTCAGACCAACTACGGCCCGATCGTGCTGGAACTCGATGACGAGAAGGCGCCGACCACGGTGCAGAACTTCGTCAGCTATGTGCGGGCAGGCCATTACGACGGCACCATCTTCCACCGCGTCATCCCGGGCTTCATGATCCAGGGTGGCGGCTTCGAACCGGGCATGCGCCAGAAGCCGACGCAGGCGCCCATTCAGAACGAGGCCGACAACGGGCTGAAGAACAACAAGTACACCGTGGCAATGGCGCGGACCAACGACCCGCACTCGGCCACCGCGCAGTTCTTCATCAACTCCAGCGACAACGACTTCCTCAACCACAAGGCGCCGAACCCGCAGGGCTGGGGCTACACCGTCTTCGGTGCGGTGGTCGAGGGACAGAGCGTGGTCGACAAGATCGAGGGCGTGGCCACCGGCAGCAACGCCGGGCACCAGGATGTGCCGAAGGACGACGTCGTGATCGAGTCCGCCAGCATCGCCTGAGACCCGCCATACGGGAGAATCGGGCTGCGTCACAACGGATGTGGCCCGATTCCCGCAGGCGCTAGAGCGGCAGCAGGTGGTGCTTGCGCGGGTTGCGCGCCTGGGTCTTGTCCCGCAGCAGCTGCAACGCGCGGCGCAGCTCGAGCCGGGTGCTCGATGGCTCGATCACCGCGTCGATGTAGCCGCGCTCGGCGGCCACCCACGGCGTGGCCATGGTGGCGTTGTAGAAGTCGATCATCTGCTGGCGCACGGCCGCGCGCTGATCCTCCGGCGCGGCCTCGATCTGCCTGCCGCCGATCAGACTCACCGCGCTCTCGGCGCCCATCACCGCGATCCGCGCCGTCGGCCAGGCCAGGTTGACATCGGCACCGAGCTGCTTGGAGCCCATCACCGCGTAGCCGCCGCCGTACGACTTGCGAATGACCACAGTCACTTTCGGCACGGTCGCCTCGACGAAGGAGAACAGGAACCGGCCGCCGCGCTTGATCACGCCGATCTTCTCCTGCTCCACACCGGGCAGGAAGCCGGGCGTATCCACCACGAAGACCAGCGGAATCTCGAACGCGTCGCACAACCGCACGAAATGCGCCGCCTTGTCGGAGGCGCGGGCGTCCAGCGCCCCGGCGTACACCATCGGCTGGTTGGCGACCACACCCACACTGCGGCCGTCCACCCTGGCGAAGCCGGTGATGATATTGCGCCCGGCCGAGGCGCCGATCTCGTGGAACGCGCCGTCGTCGAAGATCCGCAGCAGCACCTCGTGCATGTCGTACGCGGCGTTATCCGAGTCCGGCACAAGGGAATTCAGTTCCAGGTCGGTGTCGGTGACTTCCGGTTCCAGGCCCGGATTCACGATCGGCGCGAGCTCCTGACAACTCGTCGGCAGGAAGCTCAGATACTCGCGCACCCACGCGAAGGCGGCCTTCTCGTCCGGCGCGACATGGTGGATGTTGCCGTACTCGGCCTGGCTCTGCGCGCCGCCGAGTTCCTCGAGGCTCACGTCCTCGCCGGTGACCTCACGAATCACCTTGGGACCGGTGACGAACATGTACGCCTCTTCGGTCGCCACCACCACGTCGGTGTTGATCGGGGCGTACACCGCGCCGCCCGCGCACTTGCCGAGGATCATCGAGATCTGCGGCACCAGCCCCGATAGCGGCTCCTGCCTGCGCCCCAGCTCCGCGTACCAGGCCAGCGAGGTCACCGCCTCCTGCACCCGGGCGCCACCGGAGTCGTTGATGCCGACCACCGGACAGCCCACCTTGGCCGCGTACTCCATGATCCCGGCGACCTTGCGGCCGAACATCTCGCCGACCGACCCGCCGTAAACGGTCTGATCATGGGAGAACACCGCCACCGGCCTGCCATCGACCAAACCGTGCCCGGTGACAACGCCGTCGCCGTACAGCGCCGTCGGATCACCCGGCTTACGCACCAGCGCACCGATTTCCACGAAGGTGCCCGGATCGAGCAGCATGTTGATCCGTTCGCGGGCGCTGGGAATTCCCTTCTTCGCCCGCTTGGCCACCCCCGCTTCACCCGCCGGTTCCTGCGCTAGGTCAAGCCTTTGGCGCAGGTCGGCGAGCTTCTCGGCAGTTGTAGTCACTGAGCCCCTTTCACATCGATCGCGGCGAGCTTTGCGGCGAGGTCGGCTCCGATCTTTCCGATCCGGGGCTCGTCGATGATCTGCAGGTGGTCACCGGGAATGTGCACGATCTCCAGGTGCGACAGGTATTCGTCCCACCCGCCGTTCGGCTTACGGTCGGCGTAGCGCGGCTCCAACTCGATCGCGCCGTCGTGGTAGCGGTCGGCGAGGTAGAGCACGACGTCACCGTCGTAGTGTGTCGGCTGGACCTGTTGCAGCGCACGGTTTTCGATCCATGAGGTCTTCTGGTGTTCGAGCACGCCACCGGGGATCTTTGCTCCGCTGAACTTGACCAGTTCCGAGATCATCTTGAACTGCTCTTCATCGGAGGCCGCGGCCAGCTCCTGCACCTGCTCGGGCGGGAGCTCCCCGTCGACGCCATAGGTCTTCTTCGCGAAGGCCTGGTAACGCTCGATCCGCCGCACCCGCTCCTCGGGGCTGTTGTCCTCGGGCTCGGCCGGAATCGCGAGGTCGATCAAACCGACCACCCGCACGTCCGCGCCGTCGGCGCGCAGGAGCTGCGCGCAGGCCATCGCCAGCACCGCGCCAAGCGACCAGCCGTAGAGCACGAACGGTCCGTCACCCTGCAGCTTGCGGAGTTCCGGGGCGTACTGCCGAGCGCGTTCCTCGATCGAGCCCTCGACTCGCTCGAAGCCGTACATCGGGGTGTCGGCGGGCAGCCGCTTCAACAGCGGTTCGTACACCAGCGTATTGCCACCGGCGGGGTGGAACACGAAGACCGGCACCGCATTCGAGCTCTCGGGCCGCGCTCGCAGCGGCCGGATGAACCCGTCCACGTCCGCGCCGCTGTCCTGCAGATTGCGCACGATGTCCGCCAGCTGCTCGATGGTCTCGCAGTCGAGCACATCGTCGACGGTGACCTCGGCCTTGACCCGCTCGGTGAGCCGGGCCGCCAGCTTCTCGGCGACCTCTTCCTCGAGGATCGGCAGGGTGTTGAAGATGCCTCCCGCGGACTTGCCGGTGACGACCGCCCAGGTGGCGAAGGTCAGTCGCTCGGCGGCGTCGCGCGGCGGCACGTCGTCCTCGTCGGCACTCTGCTGTCCGCCGAAGACCGCGGCGGCAGCAGGCGCGGGCGCGGCGGCAGGCGCGGGCGCGGCGGCAGGCGCGGGCGCGGCGGCAGGCGAAACCGGTTCGGCCACCGCGGGTTCCGCCGGTGCGGCAGGGGCCGCGTCGACCGGCGCGGCGGCTTCGGTAGGCGCGGCAGCGGTCTCGACGACAGCCTCCGCATCCGCCGAAACATCCTCGGGGGCGGCGGTATTCGCGGCGGCAGCGGCGATCGCGGCCGGGTCCTCGCCCGCGGCGACGGCGGCACGCGCGGCCTCGATGAAGCCGGCGTCGACGGTGATCTCTTCGCCAGCGGCCTGTTTCGCGGCGACCGCCTGCATCTCCTCGCGGTGCTCGACCGCGTAGCGCAGCACCTTGCCGACCTCGTTGAGGTTGGCATCGCGCACCGCCTGGATCTGCAGCTGCGGGATGTCGAATTCGTATTCGACGCGGTTCTTGATGCGCATCGCCATCAGCGAGTCCAGGCCGAGCTCCATCAGCGGGATCTCCATCGGGAGATCCTCGACCGCGTAGCCCATGGACTCGGCGACGATGAGCGCCAGCCGATCCTCGAGCTTCTGGTTGCCCTCGGGATCCCAGCGGTCACCGAAGGTCTCGACCACCTCGAGCTCGGCGCCCGCCGCGGGCTGCACCGCCGTGGTGGCCGGAACCGGCTCGGCCACAACGGATTCGGGCAGCGGTGCACCGGAGGTGACCACGGCGTCGAGCAGCAGCCGGAAGCTCGCGCCCTCCTTGGCGTGCACCTGCACCGACGCGCCGCCGGGATGCGGGGTCAGCGTCGTGGTGATGGTGCCCGCGGCGGGTGCGCTCGCGTGCACGATCGAGGCGCCGAGCGTCACATCGCTGAGCACCTGGGCCGCGGCGGCCCGCACCAGCTCGGTGAGGTCACCGGCGGAGCCCGCCTGGACCTCCCAGGCGTGCCTGCCGTCCGGCAGCGCAACGTGCGCACCGGGCGCGCCGGCGGCACCGGTCGCGGCCAGCGAGACCTTCGGCCAGAATTCCTTGCGCACGAACGTGGTTCGCGGAATGTCGGCGTACTCGCCACGCGGCAGCAGCGACGGCAGGTCGACCTTGTGCCCGTGCACGTACAGCTGGGCGATGGCGCCGAGCACGCCCGCCGCCTCGTCTTCCTTGCGCTTGAGCGTCGGGATGAGCTGGGCGTCGTGCAGGCCCGCCGCGAAGGTGGTGCCGAGCACCTGCATCAACGCGACGGAGTTCGGCGCGAGCTCCAGGAACGTGGTGTGCCCCGCGTCGACCGCGAGCCGCACCGCGTTGGTGAAGTACACGCTGCCGCGCATGTTCTTGACCCAGTAGTCCTCGGTGTGGATCGGGTCGTTGCCGGGCCGGTAGAACTCGCCCTTGTGCACCGTGGAGTAGAGGCCGGTCTTCAGCTTGGTCGGCTCGATGCCGGCCAGCTCCGCGGCCAGCTCGCCGAGCAGCGGGTCCATCTGCGAGGTGTGGCCCGCGCCGCGGGTCTGCAGGATCCTGGCGAACTTGCCCGCCGCCTCGACCCGCGCCACGATCGCCTCGACCTGCTCGCGCGGGCCGCCGATCACCGTGTTCGTCGGGGCGGCGTACACGCCGACCTCGACGTCGGGGAATTCGGTGAGCAGCTGCTCGACGTCCTCGGCGCTGTATTCGATCAGCGCCATGTTGCGCACGTCGTCGTCGGTGAGCATCTGCTCGCCCTCGAGCATCAGGCGCGAGCGCGCGCAGATCACCCGGACCGCGTCCTCGAGCGGCAGGCCGCCGGCGATGTAGGCCTCGGCGACCTCGCCCATCGAATGGCCGACCACCGCGTCGGGCTCGGCGCCGTGCGCGCGCAGCAGCGCGGCCAGGCCGATCTGAATGGTGAAGATGCCGACCTGCGAGGTGCCGACGTTGTAGTCCTGGCTGTCGTCGAGGAACATGTCCCGGATCGAGTACCCGGCCTCGTCCTGCACCAGCTCGTCGACCTCGTCGACGGCCTTGGCGAAGATCGAGTTCTCCAGGTAGAGCGCCTTGCCCATCTTCCGGTGCTGCGCGCCGAAGCCGGAGAGCACCCAGACCGCACCCATGGTGGCGGGCGCGTCGGCGGTGAACACACCGTTGCCCGGCTTGCCCGCGGCGATGGCGCGCAGGCCGGCGACGGCCTCCTCGTGGGTCTTGGCGAGCACCACACCGCGCGAACGCCAGTGGCTGCGCTTGGCCAGCGACCGCCCCACGTCCGTCAGCGAAACATCGCGTCCCGCTTCGGATTCCAGCCAGTCGGCCAGCTCGGCGGCGGCCCGGCGGCGGCGCGAGGGCAGGTAGCCGGAGATCGGCAGGATCACCGGCAGCGGTTCGGTCCGCGCTTCGGTCCATTCCGCAACGGGCGCAACAGGTTCGGCGACCGGCTCGGCGTCGGCGAGCACCGCGTCCGCCTCCGCGATCACATCGGTCGACTCGTCCGCGAGCTCGGCGTCCTGTGCCGCGGCCGCGGTATCGATCGCGGCGGCGGGGGTCTCGGCCTCGGGTACCGCGGCCTCCTCGGCGGCGGCCGGGACGTATTCCTGCACCACGACATGGGCGTTGGTGCCGCCGAAGCCGAAGCCGGAGATGCCGATGGTGGCCTTGCCGCTGTAGCGCGGGAATTCGGTCGGCTCCTCGACCACCTTCAACCGCGCCTGATCGAACGGGATGTACGGGTTCGGGCCCGCGTAGTTGATGTTGGGCGGCACCACGTTGTGCTGCAGCGCCATCAGGACCTTGGCCAGGCTCGCCGCACCCGCGGCGGACTCCAGGTGGCCGAAGTTGGTCTTGGCCGAACCGAGCAGAACCGGCTTGTCCTCGTCGCGGCCGCGGCCGACGACCTTGCCCAGCGCGTCGGCCTCGATCGGATCGCCGAGCGGGGTGCCGGTGCCGTGCGCCTCGATGTAGTCGACAGTGGACGGCACGATGCCCGCGTCCCGGTACGCGCGCCGCAGCACGTCGGCCTGGGCGTCGGGGTTCGGCGCGTAGAGGCCGTTGGACCGTCCGTCGCTGTTGACCGCGGATCCCTTGATGACGGCCATGATTCGGTCGCCGTCGCGCTCGGCGTCGGCCAGGCGCTTGAGCACGAACAGCCCCGCGCCCTCCGAGCGGACCATGCCGTCGGCATCGGAGGAGAACGCCTTGACGCGCCCGTTCTTCGCGACGCCGCCGCCCATGTCGAAGCCGAGGGTCGCCATCGGCGCCAGGATCATGTTCACGCCGCCGGCCAGGGCGACGTCGGCCTCGCCCGTACGCAGCGCGCGCACGGCCTGGTGCACCGCGACGATGGTGGACGAGCACGCGGTGTCGACCGTGACCGAGGGGCCGCGGAAGTCGTAGAAGTAGGAGACCCGGTTCGCGATGATGCCGTTCGAGCTGCCGCTGATGCCGTAGGCCTGCGCGGTGGCCGGCACGTTCGGTCCCTGGTCCACGCCGAGGCCGAGGGCGGCGATCAGCATGAAGTCGCTGGTGGACGAGCCGATGAACATGCCGACGGGCGCGCCCTTGAGCTCGCTCGCGGGAATCCTGGCGTGCTCCAACGCTTCCCAGGTCAGCTCCATCATCAGGCGCTGCTGCGGGTCGACCCGCTCCACCTCGATCGGCGACATCGCGAAGAACTCCGCGTCGAAGCCCTTGATCACGTCCTGGTCGAGATAGCCGCCGAGGGTGTTGCCCTCCGCGATCGCCTTGGCGGCCGCGGGGTTGCTGGTGAACTCCTCCCACCGGCCCTGCGGCAGTTCCCGGATCGCGTCGCCGCGGCCGATGAGGAACTCCCAGGTCGACTCCGGGGTGTCGCCCGCACCTGGCAGCCGCGTCGACAGGCCGATGATGGCGATGTCGTGCGCCTCGCCGGTGGTGCCACCCGAGGTATAGAAGGCGTCGCTGGACTCCTCCTCGGCCGGTTCCGGCTCGCCGTAGATGACCAGCTCGGCCAGCGAGGCGATGGTCGGGTGCTGGAAGTAGGCGGTCGCGGTGAGCACGACGCCGGTCAGTTCCTCGATGTCGCCGACGAGCGCGATGGCGTCACGCGAGGCCAGCCCGAACTCCTCCATCGGCCGGTCGACGCTGATCTGCTCGACCGGCTGCCCGGTGGCGTCGGCGACCCAGTTGCGCAGCCAGTCGCGCAGTTCGGCAACCGTCATGTCGGACCGATCGGCACCGGTTGCCGCGGTGGCGGCAGCGTGCACCGTCGCCGGGGCCTGGTCGGCCGCCGGGTCGGCTGGCGAGAGATCGGTCGTCTGGGTGGACTCGTTGTCGGCCATCAATTCCTCAAGCTACCTGTCTGCGTGCGGTTGCGCGGCGGGGATTGACGGCCCGGATCACTCGGTGTCGTTCCGGCACAGGCCGGAACCGAGTGGCGAGCCAGACAACCACTGTTCCGACCTGATCGAGGCGGGAACTACCGTCATTCTTCCTCGGGTGCATCGGGGAATGCCTGCTGGGTGTAACCACCCCGCAGTGTTCCCTCCAGATAGGCGGCCTTGCAGGCGCGCCGGGCGATCTTGCCGCTGGAGGTACGCGGGATCGAGCCCGCGGGAACCAGCAGTACGTCACGAACGGTGACACCGTGGCGCGCGGCCACCGCGGCCCGCACCTCGTCGGCGATCGGCAGCGGATCGGCCTTGCCCGCCCCTGGGCCGCGTTCGGCGACGATCACCAGCTGCTCGGAGCCGTCGTCGGCGTCGAACTTCAGGCCCGAGTGGCTGCCCTGGTCGAAGACGAGGGCGGGCAGCTGGTTCGCGGGCACCGAGAACGCGGCGACGAAACCGGGGCGCAGCGCCTTGGATGCCTCCTGCGCGGAGAACTCGAGGTCCTGCGGGTAGTGGTTGCGTCCGTCGACGATCACCAGGTCCTTGACCCGGCCGGTGATGTAGAGCTCGCCGTCGAGGTACACGCCGTAGTCGCCGGTGCGCATCCAGTTGGCGTCGGGCTCGGTGCCCTCGGCGTGGCTGCCCTCGGCGAGGCGGTGGGGCACCTTGTTCTGGAAGGTGGCCGCGGTCTCGTCCGGGCGTCCCCAGTAGCCGATGCCCATGTTGTTGCCGTGCAACCAGATCTCACCGACCCGGCCGTCGGGCAGTTCCCGGCCGCCGTCGGCCTCGACGGTTTCCGGATCGACGATCACCGCCCACTGCGACAGCGCGACGTACCCGCAGGAGACCTGCGCGATGGCGTTGTCCGCGGCCGGATCGACCTTGACCATGCGGCCCGCGTTGAGCTCGTTGCGATCGACCCAGGTGACCTTGGCCTCGTCCTCGGCCTTGGTCGCCGAGACGAACAGCGTCGCCTCGGCCATGCCGTAGCACGGCTTGATCGCCGTCTTGGGTAGGCCGTAGGGCGCGAAGGCCTCGTTGAACTTCTTCATCGAGGAGGTGGTCACCGGCTCGCTGCCGTTGATCAGGCCGATCACGTTGGACAGATCCAGCGACTCGCCATTCTTCGGCAGGCCACGCGCCGCGGCGTGCTCGAACGCGAAATTCGGTGCCGCGGCGAAGGTTCCGGCGCCGTCGGACTGCGCGGCGAGTTCCTTGATCCAGCGGTACGGGCGTCGCACGAACGCGCTCGGCGACATGATGGTGATGAACTTGCCGCCGACCGCGGGCAGGATCACCGTGAGCAGGCCCATGTCGTGGAACAGGGGCAGCCAGGTGACACCGCGCGAGTTCCAGTCCAGGTTGATCGAATTGACCATCTGCAGCAGGTTGGTGCCGACCGCGCGGTGGGTGATCTCCACACCGGCGGGGGTCCGGGTCGAACCCGAGGTGTACTGCAGGTAGGCGATGTCGTCGATGGCGATGTCCGGGCGCACCCAGCCCTCGCCGACGCTGTCCGGAATCGCGTCCACCGCGATGATGCGCGGGCGCTGGGCGGCGGGCAGCGAACGGAAGAACTGCCGCACACCCGCCGCGGAGGAGCTCGCGGTGAGGATGGCGGCGGGCTCGCAGTCGCCGAGCACGGCGTGCAGGCGGTCGGTGTGACCGGGCTCGTCCGGGTCGAACAGCGGCACCGAGATGGTGCCCGCGTAGATCGCGGCGAAGAAGGAGACCACGTAATCCAGGCCCTGCGGCGCCAGGATCGCGACCCGGTCACCCGGGTTGGTCACCTGCTGCAGTCGAGCGGCCACCGCGCGCAGCCGAATGCCGAACTCACGCCACGTCAGTTCCTGGGCCTCACCATCACGCTCACGCGAGTAATCGATGTAGCGGTACGCCAGAGTGTTCGCGTCGTTCCGGGTGTGCTTCTCGACGTGATCGACCAGGGTGTGATCCTCGGGAATTCGGATGTTCCCGGTCTCGTCCAGGTAGTCGTCGAAAGTCTCTTCCATTCCTTCTTCTCCTCCGAGGCACACGCAGCAAGACGGCGACTACGCCGCTGTTACCTGTGAGGCCCCGACTCGCTTTCGCCCGCCGACTGCTCCCACGTGTGTGGCGAACCAGCCCGCAGATTCTGGGCGGTCTGCGCGGTGACCGCTATCGGCTAGATGTACTCAAACCAGGGTTATGTTACAGAGAACGCCCGGTCACTCGTCCCGCAGCAAGGGAATGACGGGGGCGAATGCGTCCATTTGGGTGGGAAACACCCCGACATACGACATCGAGGTGAGTTGGCGCACACGCCGGATCTGCTCGGCGATTTCCTCGAACGTCCCGATGGCGACGTAGGGCGACTCGAGGATCTCCTCGACCGAAAGCTTCACGTCCACCTCGAGATCCGGGTGCAGGCCCCGGTCGATCGCGGAAAGTGCCATCTCCGCGGTCTTCTCGCGATCGTCGGTGATGACGATCGCGGTGATGGCCCAGTTCAGCTCGATATCGGCGAACCGATCACCGGCGGCCTCGCGGATCAGGTTCACCTTCTCGATCGTCTTCGCCATGGTGATGCCCGACAAGAGGCCTTTACCGTGCTTGGTGGTCACCGGGACGACGGAGATGATGTCGGCGTGCTTGGCGGCCAGGCGCAACATCTTCGGGCCACCGCCGCCGGTACAGATCGGCGGGCGCGGGCCCTGACGCGGCCGCGGCGTGCCCTTGATGCCGTGCACCTGGTAGTGCTTGCCCTCGAAGGTGCACTCCTGCCCGCGCAGCAGCACGTCGAGAATGGTCAGCGCCTCGTCCAGCTTCTCGAGGCGGACGCCGGGCGTCTCGTACGGAATGCCCGCGGCGGCGAACTCGTCCTGCTTCCAGCCGGCGCCGAGGCCGACCTCGAGCCGACCCTTGGACAGCACGTCGATGGTGGCCAGATCCTTGGCCAGCACCACCGGGTTGCGGAAGCCGTTGGCCAGCACCGAGGTTCCGAGCCGGATCCGTTCGGTGGCCTGGGTCAGCGCGCCGAGCGCGGCGATCGGGCCGATCTGGTCGCCGAGGTGGTCGGGCACGACGAAACTGTCGAAGCCGTACTCCTCGGCCTGCTGCGCCGTCTGGATGAACTTGCGCGCGCCACCTTCTTGTTTGTTTCCCTCACCAGCTGCCGCGAAGCGGAAGCTGCGCGGCGGCGTACCCAGCGCGGTCAACTCAGCGGCCGGGGCGGCGGCTTCTGTCATGAACTCATGCTCCTGGCTGTAAGGAAATCCGGGCGCGACAGTGCGGGACTATCCATACCTAACACTCGGTAAGGGTTACCCGCGTCGCGATCACCAGCGCACTTTACAGCGTCGCGGCGGGCCGGACGCGCGCTTGCTCCGGCACTACTGGGTGTACTGGGCATGCGCCGGAGCAAGCCCTGTGAGATCTCACGAGTGCGGCGGGTGCGGTGCGCCATCGATGAGACCGTTCGCCCAGTTCACGGTCCACTGGGTGGAGGTGGTGCCGTTGTCGTCGACGACGAATCCGTTGTACAGCGCGTGCACCGGATTGCCCGCCGCGCGCACCAGCGCGCCGACGCTGCCCATGATGTTCCACGGGCTCAACGCCTCTCGCGGTGCGTCACAGATCAGATCGCCCTGCGCGCAGATGGTGAACGTCCGCTCGGCCAGCTCGCCGAAGCCACCGGGGCGCGGACCGGTCATCGTGATACCGGGCACATTCAGTCCCTTCAACGCGACCTCGGCGCCGACGCCGGCGGGCACCGCGCCGATCTGCACCGCCTGGCCCGGCCCGGTGTCGCCGGTGCGGCGGCCGTCGGAGATCAGCGTGACACCGAGCACCCGCTTCGCCGGGACCGGGCCATTGCCCGCGGCGATCTGGTTGGCGACATCGCCGGCGATGACCGCGCCCTGGGAGAACCCGGCGATCACGTAGGAGGTCAGCGGACACCGGCTCGCGGTCGCCCGCATCGCCGAGATCATGTTCTGCGTGCCCTCGGTCCGGCTGTTGTTGTAGGACTGCTGCCCGTCCGGCGGAATCGCGATTGGATTGGAGAACTGCGCGACGTAGGGGACGGTGTAGACGTCGAGCCGCTCCTTCGGGAACCGCTGCGCCACCGGCGCGGAGATGTTGAGCATCAACGAGTTCGGGTTCGCCGTCGGGTTGTACGGGTCATCGTTGCTGCTGGACTCCCAGGTACCGGGCACCGAGATCATCTGCACGTCCGGGCAGTCGGCCGGCTGGGAGGTGGGTTCCTCCGGCGGCTTGGGCCCCGGCTTGGGCGGCCGCAGCGGTCCGGCGAGCAGGTACCACAGCAGCAGCACCACGATGATGATCAGCACCGGGATCGCGATCAGCAGCAGGCATCCCGCAGGCCGAGACCGGCGGGATGTCGTCGCGCGGCGGGGACTCACTGGCAGTACGACTGCTTAGCGGCGTTGACGTAGATCTGCCCGGCCTTCTCCACCGGCATCTTGGCCGGATCGAAGGACGGATCGGAACCGGCCATCGCGGTCACGAAGGTCATGAGGTCTTGGTCGGACGCGCCGGAGGCGATGCCCTGGCAGACGTAGCCCGCGACGCTGAGCGCGATGTCCGGGGTGGACGGCGTCACGCCCTGCTGCTTGAGCGCGTCGAGGTACTTCTTGTCCTTGTCGGTGAGCTTCGAGGTGTCCGCGGGCGGCGCGGACTCGATCGGCTCCGGCCGCTCTGGGGCGACCGAGGGAGCGGGTGCCTGCTCGGGTTCGGGCGCCGGGGCCGGGGCGGGAGCCGGCGCCTGCGACGCGTTGTCACCGGGGGTGGACGAGGCGGGCGGCTGCGTTGCCGCCGTGGTGCGGGTCAGCGTCGGCGTGCTCGACGCGGTGGAATCGTTGCCACCACAGGCGGCGAGCAAGCCGGTCGCGGCGATCGCCACGACAACGCCGAATACCTTGCCACGGGTCCTCTGCATGAATTCTGTCCTCGATCTGTTCGCAAACGGGGGAGGTCGCCCACCAGGCTAAAGGAAAGTCGGCGAGAAGCGCGGACAGTCAACAAACAGACCGGTCTGCACTAAAGGCCGTGCACCTCCGGCTTGCCGTCCTTCACGACGATGTATCCGGCCTGGAAATTCTGCTGCACGCCGCCGGGGACGGGGAACTCGTCGCTGATCGGATACCCGAGTTTGCCGTTCTCGTAGCCGAGCACCTGCCAGGCGTCCATGAGCGGACCGTTCTTCACGGCCCAGGCACCGGAGAGCGGGCTCCAGTAGATGTTGCCGCCCTCGAACCGGGTGTAGCGGCCGAGATCCTTCAACGGCTGCTCCTCGGTGGCCGGGAAGCCGAGCCAGCTGTTCTCGTAACCCATTTGGGCGAACTTGTCCAAGATCAGGCCCTGCACCCGGTGCACTCCGGTCTTGGCGCTGTAGTAGAACGGGCCGTGCTCGAAGGCCTGCACCGCGCCGTCCCGGTTCGGCGTCTTGACCTCCGGCGCGATCGGGTAACCCGCTGGGCCACCCTCGTAACCCTGCCTGCCCCACTCGTCGAGGATCGCGCCGCGCACCACCTGGGCGCCGGTCTGCGGGGTCCAGTAGAGCGCGCCGTGCTGGAACGACTGCATCCGGCCCCGGCCGTCCGGGAGCCCGCGTTCGTCACCGGTCGGCAGGCCGAGCGGACCGGCCGGCCCCTGCGCGGCCTGGTAACCGCCGCCGATCATGCCGCCGACCGGATGCGCGCCGTCGGCCGGGGAGAAGTAGACGCGGCCGGACCGGAAGTCCTGTGCCACACCGCCTGCCACCGGATACTCCGGGGACTGGCACTCGCCGAGCCAGGCGTTCGCCGCGGCCACCGGCGCGATCGAGCCACCGACACCGCACGCGGCCTTGCCCGCGTCGACGCCGAGCGCGTTGGCGGCCTGCGCCCAGGACTGACGCATCTCGAAATCCCAGTAGGGCCACGAATGTGTGCCGGACGCGCGGTAATTCACCTGCGCGGGAATCGCCAGCCTGCCCAGCTTGGTGACGAAGTTCTGCGAGGTGAGCCGGGACAGGATCTCCAGACCCATGCCCGCGTAGTTGGTGCTCACGCCGGGGATGGCCGATGCCTGATCGAACGGACCGGTGGCACCGCTGCCGCTGGAGACGTAAAGCGAGATGCCCTTCAGCTTTTCGGCCTGGGTGTACGGGTCGTGCGCGGCCCACTCCGGGCTGCTCGGCGGCCCCCACATGGCGCCGACGTCGTAGCCGCCCGCGTCGCGCATGGCGAACTGGATGGCCTGCGGCATGCCGATGGTGGTCGTGGTGAGGAAGCCGGAGTAGGAGGCGGCGTACTTGACGAAGCCCGGGTTGCGCGCGGCCAGGAACATCGCCGCGGTGCCACCCATCGAAAGTCCTTCCATGCCACGGACGTCCGTGGCCCGCCACTGACCCTCGAGCAGCGGGGGCAATTCCTTGGTCAGGAAGGTTTCCCACTTGTAGGTCTTACCGTTGTTGGGCTGCAACCAGTCCGAGTAGAAGCTGGACTGGCCACCGATCGGCAGCACGACGGTGACGTTCTTGTCCGAGAAGAAATCGACGGCGCCCGCATCCTTGGTCCAGCCGCTCTCGTCGTCGGTGGCGCGCAGGCCATCGAGCATGTACAGCACCGGGAACCGTGCGTCGGGGCGGGTGGCCCAGTCCCGGGCCAGCAGCAATTGCACCTGAATGGGGGCGGCCATCGACGGCGAGTTGACCCATAACGCGACCCGGCGGTCGGTCAGCCAGATCACCTGCTGCACGGTGGCCGCGGGCGCGGGGTCCACCGCGGGGGCGGGCGCGGGCTGGGCGACCGCGGGCGCGGCGCCCGCGGCGAGCGGGATGACCATGGCGGTGGCGAGCAGCACCGACCGCACGCGCGCCGGACGCGTGCCGCGACGCTCGCGTCGTCCCCATCTGCCGCGCCGAATCCCTGCCACAAAAGCTTTCTACCCCCGTAGCGGCCAGGTTTCGGGGAGACACGCGCAGGACGACACTGCCGAACCGCATCAGGCGCTGCCACTTTCCGCGACGAAAGTGACAGCGCCGGAGCGGTCTACCGGGACAACTGTTGGTGTGAGTACCTAGATACCTCGCCGTGCCCGCGGCGAAACCACCTGTCCCGAAAAGCAACTCGGGCCGCACCCGAAGGTGCGGCCCGAGTGGTCGGTCAACAGGTCACCAGGCGCCGGTGGCGTCCAGGATCTGGTTGCGGGAGGCGAACAGCTGGCCCTCCCAGTACTTCCACGAGTGGGTGCCGGTGGCCGGGAAGTCGAACCGGGCCGGGATGCCGAGCGAGGCCAGGCGAGCCTGGAACGCACGGGTGTTCACCAGTGACAGCGCCTCGAGCGCCATCGCGTTACCGGTGTTGAACACGCCGACCGCGGAGTTCGGGTTGTCGTACTGGCCCGGCAGGCCGCTGGCCGCCGAGATGTACATCGGCAGGCCCTTGAGCTGCGGCGCGAACACGAACGGGTCCATCCGCAGCCACGCGGGGCTCCACGGCGCGGCCATCGAGTCGACGTTGAACCGGCCCGCGTCGAGCATCGCGATGCGGATCGCCTCACGCATGCCGGGCGCGGAGATGTTCAGGTAGCCCGAGTAGGAGGCGGCGAACTTGAACTGGTCGCGGTGGTAGGCGGCCAGCGCCAGCGCGCCACTGCCACCCATCGACAGGCCGGCCACCGCGTTGTTGGTGCGCGAGACGCCGTAGCCCTCGAGGAAGGCGGGCAGTTCCTTGGTCAGGAAGGTTTCCCACTTGTAGGTGGTCTTCTGGCCGTTGGTGTTGCTCGGCGCGTACCAGTCCGTGTAGAAGCTGGACTGGCCGCCGACCGGCATGACCAGGGTGATGTTGTCGTTGGCGAACTGCTGCAGCGCGTTCGTCTCGAACGACCAGGCGTTGCGATCGTCGCGCGCCCGGAGTCCGTCGAGCAGGTAGAGCGCCGCGTTGCCGCCGCGCGCGGCCCACTGCACCTGGACCTTGATCGGGCCCATGCTGGACGGGACCATCAGATCTTCGAAGCCGCCTGCGGGGGCACGCAATACCGGTGCGTGCGCCGGCGCCGCCGTGGCGATCGGGGCCGCCACACCGGCGGCGATCGGTAGCGCCAGCGCGGCGGCACCGATGGCCAGAATTCGTTGGCGCCAACTACGAGGTGCACCGCGCCGGCCCGACTCGGTTCTCATCGGCGCGGCCGCCCTGCCGAAACGCATGAATCCTGCTCTCTTTCTGCTTTTCTGCCTGTTGTGGTGCGGTCGGCGACCCGAGGGGCGCAACCACACCAGTGCTGCCAACGAGACGCACGCCGCGCCACACCGGACCCCGACTTTCCGGCACGGGCGACCGCGCTACAACGATCTGGTCACACTTGCGCTCGCTGGACGATATTCGACGCTCGAAGCCTTAGCAAGGCCGAGGCAACCAGGTGGCCGAAATCCGCCCGTACACAATCTGTGATGGTGCGGTGACCCTATCGCGTTACCGAGGCGATTGTCGTGCCGGAGCACCAAATTTTCACCTGATGGCCGGAAGTGTCAGCTCATCCCAAATTCGCACTGAGGTCGGGCAGCATCTGGAACACCTGGTCCTGCCAGTAGTTCCAGCTGTGCACGCCCACCGGCGTGTAGACGAAAGTCGCGTTGCTCGGGCCGAGGCTGTTAAGCCGCGCTTCAAAGGCACGGGTGTTGGCCAAGGCGATCGTTTCCAGTGCCATCGCATTACCGAGGTGGTAGACGTCGATCGGCGCGTTGATCACGTCCCGCGGTCCGTTGAGACCGTTGCCGGTGGCGATCCAGAGCCGAGTTCCGTTGGCACGCAACAGCGGCGCGAACATGAACGGATCGTTGCGCAACCAGCGCGGATCCCATGGCGGACCCCACATCGCGTCGATGTTGAACCCGCCCGCGTCGAGCATGGCCAGACGCAAGCCCTCTTTCATCGCCGGCGCCGAAATGTTCAGATAGCCGGAATAGGAAGCGGCATAGCGAAACTGGTCCGGGTGATAAGCGGCCAGCGCGAGCGCGGCGCTACCGCCCATGGACAGGCCGAACACGCCGTTGCCGTTCGGGTTGAAACCGAGCCGGTCGCGCAGCGCCCAGCGCAGATTGTTCGACAGGAAGCTCTCCCACGCGTACGGCCGCTGTTGACCGTTGGTATTGCTCGGCGCGACCCAATCCGAATAGAAGCTGGACTGCCCGCCCACCGGCATCACCACGTTGATGTTCCAGCTCGGCAGCACCCGCGAGATGTCGGTGTCGATTTCCCAGCCGCTCAGATCATTGCGGGCGCGCAGACCGTCGAGCGCGTAGACCACCCGGCGGGTGTTGCCATCGGCGGCCCGGAAGATCCTGGTCTTGATCGGGCCCATGCTGGAGTCGACCCAGAAATCGAAGCCGGCCGGATCGAAACCGGCTTGCGCGGCCGGGGCGAGCCCGCCGACGGCGACGCCGAACGGCAGGGCCAGCGCCGCGGCGAGGCCGAGCAGCGTGCGCCGCAACCAGCGCCCCCGCGCCGCGGTGGACCCTCCGGCAACCGTCCCGCGTACCCCGCATGCTCGCATCGATCCACCCTTTCACCCGCGCGCTCGCCATTGACCGCAACTGCCGTGCATAGAGATCGATACTTCAGGACCGAAGACTTCCATACGAAGCTATCGATTTTATCGCTCTTCTATAAGCGGTTATGCACGGAATACGGGTTCGAGAACGCAGCGCGATGCGCGATCGTGACAAAGCCAGAGATTTGCCGACAAGTGAAATGACATCGGACGCGATGATTTGCCCGCGCCGCCATTCTCGTGACAGCGACCGATCAGACAACCGGCGCGCAAACGACGGACCGCCCGGCACTGTGCGGTGCCGGGCGGTCCGTTCGGGTCGGGTGTCAGCCGATGTTGGCGGACATATCCGGGATCATGCGGTTGGCCTCGTCGATCCAGTTGTTCCAGGCGTGGATACCGAACGCCGGGTAGGAGTAGACGGCGTTGCCGCCGCCCAGGGTGGCCATCCTGACCTCGAAGGCGCGCGTGTTCGCCAGTGCCAGCGCTTCGAGGCCCATACCGTTCAATGTGTTGAAGCTCGGACCGTCCTGCGCCGTCGGCAGGCCGCTCGCCGCCGCGATCCACAGCCTGGTGCCGTTGCGGACCAGGTTGGGCGCGAACACGAACGGGTCCATCCGCAGCCACTGCGGGCCCCACGGCGGCGCCATGGAGTCGACGTTGTAGCCGCCCGCGTCGAGCATGGCGATGCGGATCGCCTCACGCATGCCGGGCGCGGAGATGTTCAGGTAGCCCGAGTACGAACCAGCGAAGCTGAACTGGTCCGGGTGGTAGGCGGCCAGGGTCAGCGCGGCGCTGCCGCCCATGGACAGGCCGAACACACCGTTGCGGTTCGGGTTGAAGCCGAGCCGGTCGCGCAGCGCGTTGCGCAGGTCGCGGGTCAGGAAGGTCTCCCACTGGTACCGGTAGCTCTTGCCGGGGCCCGCGGCCAGGATGTTCAGCGCGCCGGAACCGGAGGACGAGCCGGTGCCCGCCGGGATGCCGAGCAGCTCGCTCGGCGCGTTCCAGTCCGCGTAGAAGCTGGACATGCCGCCGACCGGCATGACGACGTTGATGTTCCAGTCCGCCAGCTGCTGGGGGACGTTGGTCTCGATCTCCCAGCCGTTGAGGTGCTCGGGCGCGCGCATGCCGTCGAGCACGTAGGCGACCCGGTTGGTGTTGCCGTCGCGGGCCGGGATGATGCGGGTCTTGATCGGGCCCATGCCCGAGTCGACCCAGAAGTCGAATGCCGCGGGGTTGAACGCCGCCGAGGCGATGGCGCCGTTCCCGGCCGCCGCGAGGCCGAACGGCACCAGCAGTGCCGTAGCTATCCCCAGCGCGGATCGCTTGACCCACGCACCGGTCGCGCCGGACTCTCCGGTGCCACGTCTCCAGCGGGCAAATCGCATCAACTCGACCTTTCGTTCAGGCAGCCGAAGTAGCAAATAATTGGCAATCTACACCGGGCCCCGTATTGGACACCAAGAGCCCCCGTCCCCGCAAAACGGACGAATCGACCTCAGCACATGTTCTCCGTGTATCAATCGTTTTCGGATGCTTCCATGTTGCTGGATAGTGACCCAAGCCACAACTTTCGCACCCTTACCCTTCTCATTCGTTACAAAACACGCGCCGGACGACCGCACGGACAAAGAAAACCGCCCGGTGCGCAGGCACCGGGCGGTTCGCGTCGAGTCGGCTACGCGCCGAATCAGCCGATATTGGCGGACATGTCCGGAATCATCCGGTAAACCTCATCGGCCCAATAGGTCCAGTTGTGCACGCCGACGGCGGGGAAGTCGTAGGTGGCGTTGTCGGCGCCCAGCGTGAGCATCCGGACCTGGAACGCGCGGGTGTTGGCGAGGGCGAGCGCCTCGAGGCCCATCGCGCTGACGGTGTTGAAGCTCAGCCCGTCGGCGGCGCTGGGCAGGCCGCTGCCCGCGGAGATCCACAGGCGGGTGTTGTTGGCCTTCAGTCGCGGCGCGAAGACGAACGGGTCCATCCGCAGCCACTGCGGGCCCCACGGCGGCGCCATCGCATCGATGTTGAAGCCACCGGCGTCCAGCATGGCCACCCGCAGCGCCTCGCGCATACCCGGCGCTGAGATGTTCAGGTAGCCGGAATACGAACCGGCGTAACGGAACTGGTCCGGATGGTAGGCCGCCAGGGTGAGCGCGGCGCTGCCGCCCATGGACAGGCCGAAGACCGCGTTGTTGTTCGGGTTGAAGCCGAGCCGATCGCGCAGCGCGTTGCGCAGGTGCTGGGTGAGGAAGGTCTCCCACTTGTAGGTGTTCGACTTGCCCATCCCCGCGGAACCCGACAGCAGACCGGAACCGGAATTACCCGAACCGCTGTTGGCCGACCCGGTGGACGACGAGCCCGCGCTACCCAGACCGAAGAAGTTGCTCGGGCCGTTCCAGTCGGCATAGAAGCTCGACGGACCGCCGACCGGCATGACGACGTTCATGTTCCATTTGGTCAGCTCACGCGCGACCTCGGTGTCGACTTCCCACCCACTCAGATCGGGGCGGGCCCGCATACCGTCGAGCGCGTAGACCACGCGCCGGGTGTTGCCGTCGGCGGCGCGGAAGACCCGGCTCTTGATCGGCCCCATCTCCGAGTCGACCCAGAAATCGAAGCCGTCCGGGTTGAACGCGGCCGACGCGGAGGGGGCCGGTCCTGCCACCGACACCCCGAGCGGGAGCAGAGCCGCCATCGACACCAGCACCGAACGCTTCAGCCACGCTCCGGCTCTTCGAGTATTCCGACGCCCGAACACGCCTCGCATCAGTTTCGACCTCTCGTTCCTGCCACGGCATCGGCCGTGTCTCACGATGACCCGCCGCAGCCCACACCAAGTTGACGGCACGACGGGCGTACTTTCGCAGCGTAGCGCTTCATCGTTGCCTGGGCGTTATCGAAACGAGACTAAGCGGTGGACGCCGAGTTGTAGGGCCTCACCAATGCGACCGCCGGGCCCGCTGTGCACGCCGAGCCCAGCGGATACCCGCCGCGGTGGCCCCGATGTGCCACCGTGGCGGAATCGGGTCAGCGCGGCGGCTGGGGCGGCCTGGGGAACGGATCGACCAGACCGCAGCGCTCGATCTCGTACTTCGGCACCCGATCGATCCGGTACTCGGCGAAGCGCAGCGCGTTCTTGAAGTTGTGCCGGAAGCGCTCGAAGGTGAGCGGCTCGCGGGAGGAGATGAGCAGCGCCTGGGTGTCCGGGCACGACATCGCGGTGCGCGCCTGGGTCACCCACTTCTCATCCATGTACCAGGGCATCCACGGGTGCCGGTCGACCATGCCGCTGTCCACGACCACCCAGTCCGAATACAGGTTCTTGTCGTGGCCGATGCGGCCGTCGACGAGCCGTTCGGTATGCGCCGCGAGCGGATACGCCAAGCCCATCTGATCGATGACGCGCACGTTCAACGGCACGTTCATGCTGGTCATGCCGAGGTTGAGGAAGTAGACCGTGTGCCCGGCGCCGCCAGCCGGGATCGGCTGCGGCGGCGGCGCGATGTACCAGAACATGAACGACGGCGAGTTCAGCAGCAGGCCACCGTTCGGGGTGTCGGCGATGCCGGTGACCATCGGCCGGATGCGCGGGTAGTCGAGGTAGTCCTCGGCCAGGATCGGGTGGTCGTGGCCGGTGTTGAGCACGTAGTAGACCCGCTCGTCCACGATGCCGGACGCGCTGATCTTGGTGCCCGTCTTGATGGCCGTGGTGTTGGCCGCGAACAGCGCCCACCCCGCGGTACCGATGAGCGCGAACAGCACAACGGCGAAGGACCAGTCGGCCGCGCGCGCCGCGCGCAGGCCGCCCGCGGGCAGCCGGATCGGCACCACCGCGACCGGCAGCAGCAGCAAGAACAACTGCGCCAACAACATTCGGCCGTGCATGAAGTCACCGCCGACGCGCAGCGCGTACACGGTGAGCAGGAATCCGCTGAACAGCACCAGGGTGACCACGGCGGCAGGCGAGCGTAACCACTCGCGCATCCGGCGCACGCCGGGGCGCGGTTCGCCGGTAGCGGGCCGAGTCTCGGCCGCGGCCACGGCGCGGGCCGCCACCACACCGGCGGCGAGCAGCACCAGCAGCGGCACCCACAGGTAGTACGGACCGACCAGGTCCCAGAGGTAGGTGAAGCCCTGCGCCCACTTCGCGCCGCCCGCGTCCTTGGCCACCGCGGTGTTCGGATAGGGCAGGCCGTAGTAGCCCATCCGCCAGACCTGGTAGCCGAGCGGCACCACGCCCGCGACGGCAACGATCAAGGCGCGCAATACGATCGGGCGCAGCTTCGACTCGGGCATCGGGGCGAGGAAGATCATCAGCAGCGCCAGGCCGCCGACCAGGGTCATCTCCGGTCGGATCAGCGGCGCGAGCCCGGCGAGGAACACCAGGCCGAAGAGTCCGGGCAGGCGCACCCGCTCGGCCTGGCTCCAGCGCACCAGCTGCCACCACAGCAGGCCGAGCCAGCAGATCACCAGGCAGCTCTCCAGGCCCGAGGTGACGTAGTCGCGCGCGGGCGGCAACGCGATGTAGACGAGCACGCCCGCGGGCAGTAACAGCCCCGACTTGGTACCGCCCCACAGCCGGCCAGTGCCGAGCATGGCGAACACCATCGCCGCGAGCGAGAGCGTCAAAGCCACACCGAGCACGACGTATTCGAGCCGGGCCTGGGTGAGCCAGCTGAAGAACCAGACGATGTAGGTCCACGCGGTGCTGGTGTTGGTCTCGACCCGCTCGTCCATGTTGAAGACGGGGCCGTTGCCTGCCAGCAGGTTGCGCACCGTGCGCAGCACGATGAGTCCGTCGTCGGCGATCCAGCGACGCTGCCAGCCACCGATGGCGAAAAGGACCACGGTGAGCACGATCCCACCGACGAACGTGGCTCGGGATAGCACAGCGAACCGCGACGCCGAGCGGGCCGGCTGCTCGGCCGGCCCGTCGTTCGCGTTCTCCGAACGCCGCATTCCCGCTACCAACATCTCGTCAGGTGAGATAGACAGCGACACCTACCGCTCCGATCCAGGCGATTGCGAGGAACTGGAGGACGCGGTCCCCCAGCGCGATCTCTTCGGGTTCACCGGCCTCGCCGCCATCGACGTCGACCGCGTAACGCAGGATTGCGATGGTAAACGGAATCATAGAAAGAGAGAACCAATTGGTGTCTTTCAGACTGTCCTGCTGGAACGCCCACAGACCGTAGAACACCACGACCGCAGTTGCCGCCAGGGTCCAGATGAACCGCAGGTAGGTCGGCGTGTAGTACTCGAGCGACTTACGGATCTTCGCGCCGGTTCCAAGTGCGATCTGCAGCTCCGCGTAGCGCTTGCCCGCCGCCATGAACAGCGAGCCGAACGCCATGATCAGCAGGAACCATTGCGACAGAATAATGTTCGCGGCGGCGCCACCGGCGACGGCACGCAGCAGGAAGCCCGAGGACACGATGCAGATGTCCAGCACCGCCTGGTGCTTGAGGCCGAAGCAGTAGGCCAGCTGGATGCCGATGTAGACCGCCATCACCACGGCCAGGTGCCACGAGGCCAGGAACGAGCCTGCGATCGAGCCGACCAGCAGTACCAGCGACAGCGCGTAGGCCAGGTTGACCGGCACCACGCCCGCCGCGATGGGCCGGAAGCGCTTGGTCGGGTGCGCCCGGTCGGCCTCCACGTCGAGGGCGTCGTTGACCAGGTAGATGCCCGAGGCCGCCATGCAGAACACCACGAACGCGATGCCGACGTGCGCGAGCACATCGACCTCGTTCGCCGTGCCCGCGGCCAGGGGGGCCGCGAGCACCAGGACGTTCTTGACCCACTGCCGCGGCCGGATCGCCTTGAACAGCCCGCCGACCAACGTCTTCGGCGGGCCCTTGACGACCGCTTCGGCTAGATCGGTCCCGGTAGGCTCTTCGCTCATGGCCGCACCCCGCTAGCGCTCGGCTCCGCCATGTGCGATGCACGCTGTGTCACGATTCGCTCTCTTCGTTCGCTCATGACCGCACCCCGCTGCGCTCCCTCATGGTCAACCAACGCTCTTTCTCGTGCGGTCATCGAGTCTCTTTTCGGCGGCGAGCACAACGGCGGCGGACGCCGCACCGAGCGCGGAACCGGCGAGCACGTCGGAGGGGTAGTGCACCCCGAGGACGACCCGGGACAGCAGCATCGGCGGCACGAGCACCGCAGGCAAGGGTAGCCCGGTCAGTTTGCCGAGCAACACCGCCGCCGCGGTGGTCGAGGTGGCGTGCGAGGAAGGGAAGCTCAGCTTGCTCGGCGTCGACACGTTGACCTGCACCGAAGGATCGTTGGGCCGCGGGCGGCGGACCACCCGCTTGATCACGATCGAGGCCGCGTGCGCGCCCACCGCGCCCACCGCGACACCGGCCCACTGCCTGCGCCGCGGCTTGTCCACCACCCAGCCCGCGGCGGCGATGCCGACCCAGCCGAGCGCGTGCTCGCCGAAGTGCGACATCGCGCGAGCGGCCTTGATCACCTCGGGGGTGGCGATCCTGGCCTGCACCGCGTTGATGATCTTCACCTCGGGCGGTGCCTGCGTGGTCGACGGCATGGCCGAGACCGGCCCGCCGTGCCCGTTCGAACTCTGCGGCGGCTGATTCACCGCCGTGTTGTCGGCTGCGCCCAAACTCAAGACTTCTCGCCCTTCGTGTCTGCACCGATGCCGAAGGCTTTCTCCCAGGCGGCGGTGCTGGTCAGCTGCGGATGCGCGGCGCGGTAGCGCTGCTGCATCTCGGGGAAACGCGCGGCCAGTTCCTTGCGCAGGCGCATCGCTTCCTTGAACAGGCCCAGGGCCTGGCGCGGGTCGCGCTTGCGGTAGACCACGCCACGTCCGTCCGCGGTGGTGACGGTAACCCCGTCGACCTGCGACAGCAAGAACCACCGCGCGTCCAGCGTCGGCACGTTCAGCTGCGGGGTCTCGTGGTGCTGGGTGTGCGCGGGACGCAGGTTGTGCACCACGCCCTTGGCCAGCCGGACCACCTTGGCGATCGGGTTGGCCGGCTCGGCGACCGCGCCCACCTCGAGGTGGCTGGCCAGCGGCAGCTCGGTGGACGAGGGCAGGATCACCGCGTCCGGGTACTGCTTACGCAGCGCGTGCACGGCACCCAGCGCACTCGGCAGCAGCTGGAACAGCCGCTCGGGCCCGGCGAGGAAGTCGCGGATGGCCAGATTCTGGATGGCGACCGTCGAATACTCCAGGCAGAGCAGGTGTTTCAGGGTCGCCTTGACCGTGTTGACCACCATCGCCCTGCCGTTGCCCGGCAGGTGCAGCGAGGCGACGACCAGGCGATTGCGCAGGTGGAAGTAGGCCTGCCAGTCGATCGCGTCGTCCTTGTCGCTCCAGGCCATGTGCCAGACCGCAGCACCGGGCAGGGTGACCGTGGGGTAGCCGTGGTCGCGCGCGCGCAGACCGTATTCGACATCGTCCCACTTCAGGAACAGCGGCAGCGGCTGGCCGATCCGCTCGGCGACCTGCCGCGGGATCACGCAGGTCCACCAGCCGTTGAAGTCGACGTCGATGCGCCGGTGCAGCAGCTTGGAATTGTCGCGGTCCTTGAGCGGGTACTTGGCGAAGTCGTGGTCATATTCGACGTTCGGCGCGGAGGACCACATGAAGATGCCGCGGTCCACCACCTCGCCCATGCTGTGCAGGTGTGAACGCTCCTGCAGGTTCAGCATCTGCCCGCCGACCAGCATCGGCGACTTGGCGAAGCGGGCGAAGGCGAGCGCGCGCAGGATCGAGTCGGGCTCGATCTCGATGTCGTCGTCCATGTAGACGATGTACTGGGCGTCGGTGGTGCGCAGCGCCTCGTACATCACCCGGCTGTAACCGCCGGAGCCGCCGAGGTTCGGCTGATCCCGGATCACCAGGCGCTCACCGAGCACGGCGGCCGCCTCGGCGAAGCCGGGCTCGTCGACCACCTTGCGGTTGCCCTGGTCGGCGACGATCACCGCGACGACCTGGTCGAGCACCAGCGGATCGGAGCCGAGCGCGGCGAGCGTCTTCACCAGATCGGTCGGCCGGTTGAAGGTCGGCATGCCGCACGCGATGGTGCCATCGCCCGGCGCGTCGATCGGCGCGTACCAGCCGCCCGCCAGCAGGGTGACCGCGGTGTCGGAGGTGATGTCGAACCAGATCCAGCCGCCGTCCTCGAACGGACCGAGATCGGTCTCGAACTCCACCGACACCGATTCGGCACCGGACGCGACGGCGAACTCCTTGCCCTGCACGTGGATTCGCGAACCGTCCGCCTTCGAGCGGTACACATCGACGCGGCCGTGCCCGGCCAGCTCGAGCCGCAGCACCACCGAGGACAGGATGCTCCAGCGGCGCCAGTAGCTGGCGGGCAGCGCGTTGAAGTAGGTGCAGAACGACACCTCGGACTCCGCGCCGATCGACAGCGAGGTGCGGGTGGCGGCGTGCGCGCGCCGGGCGTTGGTCGCCGCTTCCTCGACATAGAGGGTGCGCACGTCCAGCGGTTCACCGGGGCGGGGCAGGATGATGCGCTGCAGCAGCGATTTCGCGCGGGTCTCGGTGGCCGTTTCCGCCAGGGTGGATTGCGAGTTCATTCTGCACTCTCAGCATTGAGCGGGGCGCCGGTCTCGAGGTGGGGCCGCAGCACATTGTCGAACATGCTCAGCGCACTGCCGATGGCCATGTGCATGTCCAGGTACTGGTACGTGCCGAGGCGGCCACCGAAAAGCACCTTCTCCGTTGCGGTTTCCTTCTTCGCGAGCGCGCGGTAGGCGGCCAGCTTGGCCCGGTCCTCCGGGGTGTTGATCGGGTAGTACGGCTCGTCGCCGGTCTGCGCGAAACGGGAGAACTCGCGCATGATCACCGTCTTGTCCTTCGGGTAATCACGCTCCGGGTGGAAGTGGCGCGGCTCGATGATCCGGGTGAACGGCACGTCCGCGTCGTTGTAGTTCATCACCGAGGTGCCCTGGTAGTCACCGGTTTCGAGCACCTCGGTCTCGAAATCGATGGTGCGCCAGCCGAGTTCGCCCTCCTGGTAGTCGAAGTAGCGATCCAGCGGGCCGGTGTAGACGACCGGGGCGTGCGGGTTCGCCGCGCGAATCTCCTCGCGCACCTCGAACCAGTCGGTGTTCACCCGCACCTCGATGAGCTCGGAGGCGGCCATGTTCTCCAGCCACTTCGTGTAACCCTCTTTGGGCAGGCCCTCGTAGGTGTCGTTGAAGTAGCGGTTGTCGAAGGTGTAGCGCACCGGCAGGCGGGTGATGTTGCCCGCGGGCAGTTCCTTCGGATCGGTCTGCCACTGCTTGGCGGTGTAGTCGCGGATGAACGCCTCGTACAGCGGGCGGCCGATCAGCGAGATCGCCTTCTCCTCGAGATTCTGCGCGTCCTTGGTCTCGATCTCCGAGGACTGCTCGGCGATCAGCTTGCGCGCCTCTTCCGGCGTGAAGTACCGGCCGAAGAACTGCGAGATCAGGCCGAGGCCCATGGGGAACTGGAACGCCTGGCCCTTGTGCATCGCGAAGACGCGGTGCTGGTAACCGGTGAACTCGGTGAACTGGGTGACGTAGTCCCACACGCGCTTGTTCGAGGTGTGGAACAGGTGCGCGCCGTACTTGTGGATCTCGATGCCGGTTTCCGGATCGGGTTCGGAATAGGCATTACCGCCCAGGTGATAGCGACGGTCGAGCACTAGCACGCGTTTGCCGAGCACCGAGGCGGCGCGTTCGGCGACGGTCAGGCCGAAGAAGCCGGATCCGACGACGATCAAGTCGAACTGTGCGGAGTTGGCGGAGTTACCCGGGGACGATGCGACGGTCACGGGAGCCCAGAGTATCCGAAGTCCGCGCGCGGTCCGGGTGCAGTCGCGAGGAGCGGTGAACCGGCCCTTGTCCCGGCCCGGTTTCGCGTCCGAGCCATCGGAATTTCGCCCGAAATTCGCCGCTCATGGCCGCACCGGTAAGACAGTTCCGCTTCGATGCGCACGGTGACCCTGGTCAGTCCGGGAACCCCACTTCGACCTCGAGCTCGCCGCGCTCGGTGTACATCCGCCAGAATCGTTCGCCCAGTTCGGCGCTGCCGATTCGAGTGAGTTCCAGACCGGGGGGAATCAGTTCGGGGTGTGCGTCGACGAGCTGTTCGGCTCTGCTGTCGCCGATCAGCGCGCCGATGTCGAGCAGACCGACGTAGACGCCGGTGTCGCGGAGTTCGGCACCGAGTTGGCGCAGATAGCCGCGCTGGGCGGCCAGGGCGACACCGAAGTTCGCCAGATAGGGCATCGGCGTGCGTTCGGACAGGCCCGAAGTGAACAGCAGAGCGCCACGCCCGCGCTCGATCATCGCGGGCGCCAGGGCGCGTGCCATCAGCATGGGCGAGTAGAGCTTCAGCGCGAAGGGCACCCGCAGGGACGCGACATCGGTCGCGAGAGTCGATGCGCTGCGATCGGCCATGTCCGCGGCCGCGCCGTGCATCGCGACCTCGATCGGGCCGAACTTCGCCTCGACCTGCTCGACCACGTCCGTGACCTGCCGCTCATCGGTGACATCCGCGGGAAACGCCGCCGCGACCACGCCCTCCGCCGCGAGCTGGTCCGCGTGCCGCCGCGCCCGGTCCGGGTCACGGCCGATCACCGCCACCCGAAAGCCCGCGCGCCCGAACCGCCGGGCGGTCCCCATACCGAGCCCCGGGCCCGCACCGAATATCGCGATGGTTTCGGACATGTCGCCTCACTAAGTTGAGCATTGGTTCAAGTTACATCGACGGTAGCATCAACTTGAACCGATGCTCAACATAAGGACGTGTCCCGATTTGTAGGATCGGCGAATGCCCGAGGACAAGCCGCTGCGCAGCGATGCCCGGCGCAACCGCGACGCGCTCGTCACCGCGGCCCGTGCGCTGTTCGAGGAACGCGGCCTCGACGCGCCGCTGAAAGAGATCGCCGCACGGGCGGGCGTGGCCATCGGCACCCTCTACAACCGCTTCCCCACCCGCGACGACCTCATCGCGGCGGCCGTCGAAGACCGCATCGAGGCGGGCGGGCGCATCGCCGAGCAAGCACTCGCGATCGACGATCCGTGGGATTCGTTTGTCTATCTTGTCGAGAAGATCTGCGAACTACAGGCCGCCGACCGGCTGCTCAGCGAGCTCGCCGTCCGCACCGCGCCCAGCAGCTCGATCGCGAGCGCGCAGGAACACGGCCACGCGGTGATGCGCCGAATCGTCACCCGCGCACAGGAATCCGGCGTGCTGCGCCGCGACTGGGTACTCGAGGACATCGCCTTCATCACCTGGTCGCACACCAGGACCCTGGAGGCCACCGCGGCCGTCGCCCCCGACGCCTGGCGCCGCAATCTCGCCCTGATCCTCGACGGACTGCGCGCCGCGGCGGCCCATCCCCTCCCCGTCCCCCGATCACCGAATCCCAGCTGATGGCGTCCCTTCGCAGACGCTCCACTCGCGGCGAAACGTAAGCGCGGCACCCCCGCGAGGTGCGGGTCAGGCGTCGAGTGCTTCGGTGCGCGGGGCGGGGCGGGAGGGGGTGTGTTCGACCCAGTTGGTGGTGTGGCGGGCGGAGGCGAGGAGGAAGAGCGCCAGTGGCAGGGCGGTGGCGGCGAGGGCGGCGGGCCATTCGCGGTGCACCAGTGCGGTCATGCTGCCGACGAGGCCGCCGAACAGGGCATCGACGGTTTCGAATACCCGGCTTTGCGTGGGCAGCCAGTCGAGGGCGTAGTCGGGCTGGTAGCCGGTGAGCGAAACCACCAGGGCGGCAAGGGCTGCCACGGTCAGCACGCCCGAGGTGACGACGAGGATGTGGCGGCCGGTTTCGTCGCGACGCAACAGCAGCAACGCGCCGTAGCCCAGGGCGAGCGCGGCGAGTACCGCACCGAGCAGCGAGAACACGGCCAGTGCGTTGTCGATGTGCGGCGACTGGTGCAGCTGGGCGTTGAGCACCGTGCGCGCGCCCCAGAGATTGAACAGCGCGATACCGATCGCCAGCACCCCGGCGACGGTCGCGAGCACACCGCTCGGCTCCGCGGGGCGCGCCTGCGGCCCGGCATCGGTCATGTCTGCGCCCCTCTCGGTCGACCGCACCGCAAAACGGCCGGCACGCATCATTATGCGCACCGGCCGTCGGTCGAGCGTCACCTACAGCTGGGTCTCCGCGTAGACCCGCATGGCGTCGCGGACGAACTCCGCCGTCCCCGCGCCGTGCACGTCGTAGTTCGCGCCGAAGCGCGGATCGGCGACATACATCTCGCCGAGCCCGATGAAGGCCTCCTTCGGCACGGGCCGGCCCTGCCAGCCGTCACCGATCCAGGCGCGGTGGCGGGCGGTGATGGCCTGGGCCTCGGCGCTGTCGGGGGTGAGCCCGGCGGCGTGTGCCCTGCCGTAGTCGGCGGCGATGTCCTTGGCGGTCTGCATGTGGGCTTGCTTCTGCTCCGCGGTGAGCGCGCGCCACCACTTGTCACCGCTTTCGTAGGCATCCCTGCCCCAGCGCTCGATCACCTCGTCCTTGTATTGCGTATGGTCGAAGCCGTCGAAAACCTCTGCGGCCATGAGTTGTTCACCTCTTTCCGTCTTGTGCAGCGTGGTTTGCACCGACTCGATCTGGCGCCGGATCCGATCCTGTTCCTGCCGAAGCAGTTCCAGGTGTGTGCGCAGCGCGGCACCGGTGTCCCGTTCGCCGGCGAGCACTTCGGCGATGACCGGAAGGCCGAGGCCGAGCTCACGCAGCAGCAGGATGCGTTGCAGCCGCACCAGGGAGTTCTGGTCGTAGTAGCGGTAACCGTTGGTGCCGATCCGGCTCGGCGGCAACAGCCCCAGCTGCCCGTAGTGACGCAGCGTGCGGCTGGTGGTACCGGCCGCCTTGGCCAGATCCTGGATGGACCATTCGGCGCGCATGACCTTCTCCCTTCTTTCGTGTCGGTGCGTCCAGCATGCAAGTTGACGTTACGTCAAGGTCAACCCTGTTTTTCGGCGATTCAGCGCGCCTCGACCATTTCGGGCGCCCCCGCGACCGCAGCGGGCTTCGGCCGCCCGGCGAGCTGGCCGTACAAGGTGCCTGCCAGTGCGATGAGCAAGCCGGCCACCTGCAGCGGACCGAGCGACTGCCCCAGCGCGATCCACCCGATCAGCGCCGCCGACACCGGGCTCAGCAGCCCGAGGAAGGCGACCGAGGTCGCGGGCACCTTGGCGATGCCGCGGATCCACAGCCAGTAGGCGACGGCGGTACCGATCACGGCGAGGTAGAGGTAGCCCCCGATGGCCCGGCCGTCCAACGCGGGCGGCGCGCCCTCGATGAGCAGGGCCAGCGGCAGGATGAACAGACCACCCGCGCTCAACTGCCAGCCGGTGAGCACCAGCGGGCCCACCCCCTCGGGACGACCCCAGCGCTGGGTGAAGACGGTGCCCGCCGCCATCGCGGCGGCACCGGCCAGTCCGGCGATCACGCCGACGGTGTCCAGCTGTGCGTTGGCCTTCAGCACCACGAGCGCGACGCCGAAGACACCGATCACACCGGCGATCACCTTGCGCCCGTTGGGCTTTTCCGCGAGCACGACGGTCGCGAAACCGAGGGCGAACATCGGCGCGACCGCGCCGAGCACGCCGGCGACGCCGCCGGGCAACCGGTAGGCGGCCAGGAACAGCAGCGGGAAGAACGCCCCGATGTTGAGGATGCCGAGCGCGATGGCACGGCCGATCCAGATGCCGCGGGGCAGCATCCTGGTGAAGGCGAGCAACACCAGTCCGGCGGGCAGCGCCCGCATGAGCGCGGTGAACAGCGGACGGTCCGGCGGCAGGAATTCGGTGGTGACGGCGTAGGTGGAACCCCAGATGATGGGGGTGAGGGCCGTGAGCGAGCCTGCGAGCGAACCAATCGACACAGTGCGCTTGGCGCGCGACGCAGCCGAGCGCCAGCGAGGCGGAGTCGCCTGCGCCAGGGTGCCCACGTATGAGGTGCCGCCGCGCGGGGTGGGGCCTATTGTCATGTCGTTCGCTCCTCATTGATAATCTCAACGTTGAAATATCTACTCCACGACATGTCTCAACGTCAAGTTATTTGACATTAAGATTCTTGAAGGTGAGGGGAAGGGCGATGGCAGACGCGATTGACCTGTTCACACAGCACTGGAACCGGGAGCGGCCGGAGGTCGATGTCTCGCCGATGGCCGTGATCGGCCGGGTTCAGCGGCTGTCGCGGCTGTTCGAGCAGGAGCTCAAGCGGTTCTTCGGCGGCTTCGACATGGAGTTCTGGGAGTTCGACGTGCTCGCCACACTGCGCCGCTCCGGCGGCGATGAGGGGCTCACCGCGGGCGCGCTGATCAAGGTGGCGATGGTGACCTCGGGCGCCATCACCAACCGGATCGACCGGCTGGCCGCCAAGGGCTGGGTCGAACGACTGCCCTGCCCGGAGGACCGCAGGGTGATCCGGGTCCGGCTCACCCCGGAGGGTCGCCGGACGATCGACGAGCTACTGCCCAAGCACATGGCCAACGAACAGCGCATGCTCGCCGCCCTTGACCTGGAATCGCGCGAACAGCTCGCGGGCCTGCTGCGCACGCTGACCGAGTCGCTCGGCGACGGCGCCCCCGAGTGATTGCCGCGCAACGCTATTCGCGGTAGAACAGCTCAGCGGTCACCCGCTGCGGGGGCATTCGGGGTCGGCAGGCTCGAGGTCGGGCGCGGGGTCGGCGTCGATGCGGTGGTCGGCGCGGCGGTGCCGCCCGGCCAGGCCGCCTGCGCCGAGGGCGGGGTGCCGCCGGTCGGCGCGGAGTCGTGCGCGATCGGGTCCGGCACCAGTTGCAACAGCGTGGTGAAGTCGACGACCTGCGCGCCAAGCGTCTCGGTCGCGATGATGACGCCATTGGTGAACATGCGATAGGTGCCCGCGTTCTCCGGCAGCACCATCTCCGGGCCGATCGGCGTGCCCACCGCGCTCGCCGCACCGCCGATCCGCCGGTACTCGGCCTCGATCGCCGACACCCCGGTGTTCGTCTGGGTGCGTGGATCTATCGGCGGCACAGGGTTATTCGGCGCGAGCTCGGTCAGCGCGGGGCCGACCTCGAAGGCGTAGATGTCAGCGGGCTCGCCCCCACCGGGCGCGGCGGAATACTCCGACCGCAGGATTCGCCCGTCCCGGGTCAGGACCATGCCCGCCGTCGTGGCGATCGCGGCGGCCGCGCGCGGATCCTCTTTGTCGGTACCGGGATACACCTGGCAGTCGGTGGTGTCGCAGCTCTGCGCGTACGGAAAACGGTGCTCGGCAAGCACATACGAGCGCGCGGCGATCGCCTGCGCGCGCAGCGCCTCGGCGGCGCCCTTGTCCGCCCAGTTGGCCTGCACCTCGGCCGGGACGACGCCGAGCAGATAGTCCTCCACATCGACCCGGTTCACGGTGCGGGCCACCCCGTTCTCCTCGGCCAGACCGAGCGCGCCCCGGTACGCCGAGCCGCCGCACAGCGTGAGATGTTCGGCGGCAGGACGATTCGGGCCGGGATCGACCGGATAGAGCCACGGCTCATCGGTCACGCCCTGCCACAGCACCTCGCCGTCACAACCGACCGTCACGACCACGTTCGCGCCGCCACCCGGCAGCAGGGTGAGGTGCGCGGCCTGTCCCGGCTCGACGAGCCGGTCGGCGACGCGCAGACCCGCGCCCGAGAAGGCGTCGAGGGTGGAGTCGTCCTGTGCGGTGAGCCGGATGCCGACGGTGGTTGCCGCGATGGTGCCGAGCCGCGCGCCCGGGTAGTAGTAATCGAGGATGCGCTCGGCGGTCCAGCCCTCCTGGGCGTTCGCCAGCGCACCGAGCTGACTCATGCCGCGGCCGTGGCCGGGTCCGGCCACCGTGCGATAGGGCGACTCCCCCGGCGCGGACCAGAGCACCAGCAGCGTGCCCGCGGCCACGCCCGCCACGCCCGTCACGAGCACGCGACGCAGGTTTACCGCAGGTGAGAGACCCGTTCGTCGGCGCGCGAAACCGGCCCGCGGTCTGCGCGCGGATTTTGCCCGCGTCAGCGCTCCCCCCGTGCGTTGCCGTTCCGGTGCCGTGTCGCGTCGCATCCGTTCACTCCCACGGTTTTCCAGGGCCGGGTGGGATCGGCTGCCTGTCGGCATGTCGTTTCATCCGGCCACACTCCGAGAGCTACATTCGAGCAATCACATAATCCTCAACCAGAGGTTTAGATATGTGAAAGTTGTGACTATTGTGATCGTTGATACATCAGGAAGCAACCCTGTTCGACACGATCAACTGGTTCGACCTGAATGGAGAAGCTCGTGCCGTACCGCAAACCGAAACGGTCCTACGTCCTCCCGGTTGTCACCACCCTCGCGGTAGCGGCCCCGCTCGCGGTGCTCACGATGAGCGACTCGTCCGAGTATCGCCAGACCACCGACACCGAACTCGCCGCCGTGCCGGCCCGAATGGCCGAGGTGGTGCTGAATTCGGCGCCCGATATCGTGCTGCCGCTGCGCGAGCTGACCGGACTCGATCTGCCTGACCTGCGGCTGTCCGATCTTCGGATGCTGCCGCTGCCCGCCTCGATTCCGATTCCCCAGGGCCTACCCCTGCCGCCGGGCGTGCAGCTACCCAAGGAAATACCCCTACCCAAGCTGAACGGCCCGAGTGCTCCGGGCGCGCAGAACGCGCCTGGTCAGCCCGTCGTTCCACCCTCCGGACCGGCCGCAGCACCTGGCCAGAACCCCGTCCCGGGACAGGCCGCCGCACCGGGCCAGACCCCCCTTCCCGGCCAGGCCGCCACGCCCGGCCAAACCCAGCTTCCCGCGCAAGCCGCGACCCCGGGGCAAACTCCGCTTCCCATGCAGGCCGCGCCGGGGCAAACCCCGCTGCCGGGCCAGGTCGCCGCGGGACAGACTCCGCTGCCCGCCCAGGCGCCCGCGGCCACGGGAACCCGCTTCATCGCCGATCCCGGTCACCTGCCACCGGGCACCTCACCCGACACGCCCGCGCTCGCCCCGGGCGCGATCCCGCCGGACCTCGCCGACCAGGTCGGCGCCCAGGTGAAAGAGGTATCCAGGGATACCCCGTTCAGCGTCGTCGCGCTCACCTCGACAGACCTGGCGAACACCAAGGCGCTGATCCGGGCGCGCCAAGCCGACGGCAGCTGGGGTCCGTGGTTCAACACCGAAGAGGTCGACACCCGCCGCACCGATCGCACCGCGCCCGGCGGCAAGACCGGGACCGAACCGCTCTACGTCGGCACCACGAACGCCGTGCAGATGCTGGTCACCCGCAAGCCCGCCGTGGCGACGGCCCCCGACGACACCGTCCCGCCCGCGCCCCGCTCGGACGATCCGGCGCAGATGTCCGCGCTCGACCTCACCGCCGTCCTCATCGATCCGGGCCGCGGCGCCATCGACGGCGCGCTGCACAAGGTCGCCGAGACGCTGCCCAGCGGCGGCCCCGCCGTGATCAGCCGCGCGGGCTGGGGCGCGGACGAGAACATCCGCTGCGAGGAACCCACCTACGACGACGGTCCCGGCGGGGACGGTCTCGGCGGCATCACCGTGCACCACACCGCGGGACGCAACGACTACTCCCCCGAAGAATCCGCGGGCATTGTCCGCGCGATCTACACCTATCACGCCCAAACCCTGGGCTGGTGCGACATCGGCTACAACGCCCTGGTCGACAAGTACGGCCAGATCTTCGAGGGCCGCGCGGGCGGTCTGACCCGGGCGGTGCAGGGCGCGCACGCGGGCGGCTTCAACGAGAACACCGCGGGTGTCGCGCTGATGGGCAACTACGAGTCCGAGCAGCCCAGTCAGGCGGCGATCAACGCCATCGGCAACTTCATCGGCTGGCGCTCGAAGATCGCCCACCTCGACCCGGTCGGGTACACCACGATGTACTCCGAAGGCACCGACTTCACCCCCTACGCCCTCGGTCAAGAGGTGCGGCTGCCGGTCGTGTTCGCCCATCGCGACGTCGGAAACACCACGTGCCCCGGCGACGCCGGCTACGCGATGATGGATGAAATCCGGCAGATCGCCGCGCGTGTCGCGGGCGGCAGCGGGCTCGCCGACAGCGGAAACAGCACCGACAGCTACGCGAACAACGGCACGGGAACCGACGGCACCGGCCAAGGCCAGGCGCAGGCCGCACCCCAGGCCGCGCCGCGCAGCAAGCCCGACCTCGCCGCGCTGGCCGCGCTCACCAAGAAGCTGCTCGCGATGGTCGACCAGAACCCCATCGCCAAGCACTGGGCCGACAAGGGCGGCGCGGGCGGACCGCTCGGCGAGCCGCAATCCGAGCCGATGACCGCGGCCGAAGGGCGGCAGTATGCCAAGTTCGCCAACGGGTATGTCTACGCCGGGCCGGACGGCAAGGTCATCGAGGTGCTCGGCAAGATCCTCGACCGCTTCCTGCAACTCGGCGGCGACGCGGGCGTGCTCGGCGTCCCGCAGAGCGACGCCTACGCCGTGCCGAACGGCCTGCGCTCGGACTTCGAGCACGGCTCGCTGATCCTGAACCAGGCGACCGGGATCGTCACCACGGTGTGGAAGACGTTCAACGACACCTATCAGCAGGAGGCCGGTCGCAACGTTCCGCCGCCGGGCGCCGCGCCCGCGGACATACCGGCACCGGCACCCGCGGCCGCACCGGCACCCGCGCCTGCCGAGGAAGACGGACTGCGATTCCCGGCCCCGGCCGACTTCCTGCCGCCGGAACCCGCGCCGGCCGGCTGACCCGGCCCACACCCCGCGGAGCCCGCCACCCGTGAGCTGATCACCGGCGGCGGGCTCCGGTCGTATCAGGGCTCAGACCCACCAGCGTTCGAGCACGCGCGCGACGCCGTCGTCGCGATTGGATTGGGCGACTTCGTTTGCGGCGGCGATGGTTTCGGCGTGCGCGTTGGCCATGGCGACACCGTGGCCCGCCATGGTGAGCATCGGGACATCATTGGGCATGTCGCCGAACGCGATGATGTTGGCGGCCTCGACGCCGAGGCGCTGCGCGACGACCGCGAGACCGGAGGCCTTGGTGACGCCCGGTGCGGACAGTTCGATCAGTCCGTGTTCGGTGGAGTAGGTGATGTCGGCGCGCGCGCCGATCAACGGGGCGAGCACGGTGCGCATGTCGGAGCTGCGCGCGCCGGGTAGTCGGATCAGCATCTTGATCGCGGGCGAGTCGATCACCTCGTGCCTGGCCACCGAGGTGTCGTCGGGGTTCAGCCAGGCGTGTTCGTACAGCGGCGAACTGACGAACTGCGGGGTCACCGCGTCGTGCGCGCTCGCACCGACCCGCTCGGCCGCCAGGCCGCAGCCCGGCAGCGCCTGCTCGGCCAGGTCGGCGATCCAAGACAGCGTCGGCACGTCCAGTGTCATGCTGCTCAGCACCCGATCGGACGCGCTGTCGTAGATCACCGCGCCGTTGCCGCACACGCACAGCGGCGCGTAACCGAGGCCGTCCACCACCGGGTCGATCCAGCGCGGCGGGCGTCCGGTGGCGAGCACGAACGGCACACCGTCCCCGATCAGCGCGTCCACCGCGGCCTTCGTGCGCGCGGTGACCCGCTCGTCGTGATCGATGAGGGTGCCGTCCACATCGGTGGCCACCATCTTCGGCTTCGGCAGGTGCAAGAGGGTCACCTATTCCATCCTGCCGGACAACTGAGTTACAGGTGGACCGGTCCCTCCGGTAGAGCACCGGGTGACCTGGGAGCAGACCGGCAAGGACGCCCCCGGAGTCGGACCCGCGACCGCCGAATGACGCACGGGCGCGAGTCACCCTCGGGTACCGGCACAGGTGCCGCTACGCGGAGGGCGGGCGCTTGACCACGTCGTCGGGGCTGGGCGGTGCCGGTGCGGCGGGCGGTGGCACAGCCGAATCCTCGGGCCGCGTGCCTGGTGATTCGGCAGGGCCCCACGCGGCAGGCGGGGTCGAGGCGCTCGGCTCGGGCCACGCGGCCTGGGGGGCGACACCGGGTGCGCCCCAGGTGGGTTGGCCGCCGGGAACTTGCGGCGGGGCCTGCCAATTCGGTTGGGCGGGGCCTTGCGTCTGCGGCTGTTGCGGCCAGGGAGCACCCTGCGCCGGGGCATATGGATAGGCGGGCGGCGTGTGTGCGAGCCAGCGGGTGGTGGCGGGCACGAGGGCGAGGACCACGGTGCAGATAGGGAACATCAGGCCGACGAGGCCACTGATGCCGCTGGTCAGGCCGATGGCAGTGTCCCACGAACCGCCTGCGGATTGAACCAGGGCGTACGAGATGATGCCGATCCCGAGGACGCCGGCACAACCAGCGACAACGAGGGTCCGGCCGGACTGTTTCCTGCGCAGCAGCGCGATCGCGCCGAGCCCGAGCACCACCCCGGTCACCAGTGCCGCCGCCCCGGTGACGAGAGCGAAACCCCGATACCAACTCTGGCCGAGCAGACCGGTCGAATCGTATTCGCTGAGTTCATGTCCGATATCGACGATCCCGAACACCAGGTTCACCACGCCGCCGAGTAATTGCCCGACCGCACCGACACAGGCGAGCACACCCGCGGTGATCGCCGTGGCGCCGCTCGGCGCAGGCACAACGCCCGGATACCCGGAATACGGTTGGTAGCCGCCGGGATATTGCGGTGATGTCATGGTTCCCCCCTTCGCGGGAATCCCCGCACCTGTCTGTGTGGACAGAATAAAGGACATGCCCGAACGCCACGTGCCACGCGCGTTCGGGTCTACGTCCTTATGATCAGGGGCTAATACTCGTCGCTGGGGCCATCCAGCCGAAAGACACACGAGGACTGATGACCGGCTTCCTGCTACGACGCGCGCTTCACTATGTCGTGCTGTTGCTGCTGGCGTCGTTCCTGACCTTCAGCCTGGCGTCGTTGACGTTCCGGCCGCTGGACAGTCTGGAACAACGCAATCCGCGCCCGCCGCAGGCGGTGATCGACGCCAAGGCCGAGGAGTTACATCTCAACGACCCGATCCCGCAGCGCTATCTCACCTGGCTCAAAGGGATTCCGCAAGGCGATTTCGGGAAGACCCTGGCCGGTCAGCCGGTGAGCGAGGAGCTGCCGCGCCGGGTCGCGGTGAGCCTGCGGCTGCTGATCATCGGTTCGGTGGTCGGCACGATACTCGGCGTCTTGATCGGTGCGGCGGGCGCGATCCGGCAATACAAATTCAGCGACTACTTCACCACGGTCATCTCACTACTGGTGCTCAGCACACCGGTGTTCCTACTCGCGACATTGCTGAAATACGGTGCGCTGGAAATAAATTCGCTGACCGGCACGCAGATATTCCTCTATACCGGGGAAACCTCGGCGAACCGGATCGACGGATTCTGGCCGCAGCTGCTCGACCGGGTGCAGCATCTCGTGCTGCCGACGGCGGGCCTGGCGCTCGGCGGCATGGCGGGCTACAGCCGCTATCAGCGCAACGCCATGCTCGACGTGCTGCAGAGCGATTTCATCCGCACCGCCCGCGCGAAGGGCCTCACCCGCAGCAAGGCGCTCTACAAGCACGGTCTGCGGACCGCGCTGATCCCGATGGCGACGCTGTTCGCCTACAGCCTGCTCGGCCTGATCACCGGCGCGACGTTCACCGAGAAGATCTTCGGCTGGCACGGGGTCGGCGAGTGGCTCGTCGATTCGATCAACGCCCAGGACCTGTACCCGGTGGTCACGGTGACCGCGTTCGCCGGATTGGTGGTGCTGGTGTCGGGCCTGCTCTCCGATATCGTGCTGGCCCTGCTCGATCCGCGGGTGCGTGTGTCATGAGGCCGCACAGCGAACGAACCAACGCGGGCGCGATCTCGGTCGCGCCGCAGCCGAGCGCGAGCGAGGTGCAGTCGTGACCGAAGCCGAGATCATCGTGCAAGGGGCGCCGGAGCCTGCCGCGACCGGCCGGCGCAAACTGGTGTGGCGCCGATTCCTGCGCAACAAGCCCGCCGTGATCGGTGGCGTGATCCTGATCCTGCTCTTCATCGCGAGCTTCGCCCTGCCCCCGCTGCTGAAATACGACTACCAGCAGCTGGATTACACCGCGCTGCTCAAGCCGCCGAGTGCCAAGCATCCGTTCGGCACCACGCAGATCGGGCAGGACGTGCTCGCCCAGACGCTGCGCGGCATGCAGAAGTCGCTGGTGATCGGCCTGTGCGTGGCGGTGTTCTCCACCATCATCGCGGCGACCGCGGGCGCGCTGGCCGGGCTGCTCGGCGGCTGGACCGACCGCGCGATCATGTGGCTGGTCGATCTGCTGCTCGTGGTGCCCAGCTTCATCATCGTCGCGCTGTTCGCGCCGCGCACGAAGGGCAGCGGGTCGATCCTGCTGCTGATCCTGCTGCTCAGCGTGTTCGGCTGGATGATCAGCGCGCGCATCGTGCGCGGCCTCACGCTGAGCCTGCGTGACCGCGAATTCGTCAGGGCCGCACGGTATATGGGCGCACCGACGCGCACGGTCATCCTCAGCCACATCCTGCCGAACATCGCCTCGATCCTGATCATCGACACCACGCTGGCGGTCGGCGCGGCGATCATGGCCGAAACCGGGCTCAGCTTCCTCGGTTTCGGCGTGCAACCGCCGGACGTCTCGCTCGGCTCGCTCATCGCGGCAGGCACCAAATCGGCACTGACCTATCCGTGGCTGTTCCTGTTCGCCGGTGGCCTGTTGATCACCATCGTGTTGTGCGCCAACCTGGTCGGCGACGGACTGCGGGACGCGTTCGACCCCGGTGCCAAGCGGGCGCGCTCGAAGAAGAAGGCGAAATCATGACCGGCAACTTCACCGCGCCGCTGCTGGAGGTGACCGATCTGCGCGTCTCCTTCCCCAGCGAAGAGGGACGCATCGAGGCGGTGCGCGGGGTCAACTACACGGTGTCCGACGGCGAAGTGCTCGCCATCGTCGGCGAGTCCGGCTCCGGCAAGTCGGTGTCCTCGCTCGCGGTGATGGGCCTGCTGCCGGACCAGGCCCGCATCGGCGGCTCGATCCGGTTGCGCGGGCGGGAACTGCTCGGCCTCGGCGACCGCGAATTGTCCAGGCTGCGCGGCAGTGCCATCAGCATGGTGTTCCAGGATCCGCTCTCTGCGCTGACCCCGGTGTACCGGGTCGGCGAGCAGATCGCCGAAGCGCTACTGGCACACGGCAAACTGAGCAAGGCCGAGGCCGCGGCCAAGGCAGTGGAACTGCTGAAGCTGGTCGGCATCAAGGAACCCGAGGTGCGCGCCAAGGCGTTTCCGCACGAGTTCTCCGGCGGCATGCGCCAGCGCGTCGTCATCGCGATGGCGATCGCGAACGACCCGGCGCTGATCATCTGCGACGAGCCGACCACCGCGCTGGACGTCACGGTGCAGAAGCAGATCCTCAACCTGCTGCGCAAGGCGCGCGATATCACCGGCGCGGGCGTCATCATGATCACCCACGACATGGGTATCGCGGCGACGCTGGCCGACCGGGTCGCGGTGATGTACGCCGGAAAGATCGTCGAAACTGCCACCACCGCAGAGCTTTTCAGCGCACCCCGGATGCCGTACACGGTGGGCCTGCTCGGTTCCATCCCGCGGATGGACGGCCCGGCCAGGGCGCCGCTGATCCCGATCGCCGGCTCGCCGCCCGCCATGCACGATCTGCCCCCGGGCTGCTCGTTCGCGCCGCGCTGCCCGATCGCGATCGACGAGTGCCGGGTCGCCGAGCCGCCTTTGGAGAAGACCAACCCGGGCCACGCCGCCGCCTGCATCCGCACCGCGGAGGTCGGCACCGACGCGCTGTTCGAGGCCTACCGGCAGGAGGTTGCCACGCCGCGCACCGAGGCCGCGGCGAGCGAGCAGGTGGTGCTGCGGGTCTCGAACCTGGTGAAAACCTTCCCGATCACCTCCGGCATCGTGTTCCGGCGCCGCAAGGGCGAGATCCGGGCGGTGGACGGGATCAGCTTCGAGGTCCGGCAGGGCCGCACGCTCGCGCTGGTCGGCGAGTCCGGTTCCGGCAAATCGACGACGCTCACCCAGATTCTGGACCTGGTCAGCCCGGAATCGGGCACCATCGAGATCATGGGCAGCGATGTCGCGTCCCTGACCAAGGCGCAGCGCCGCGAGATCCGCAGGAAGATGCAGATCGTCTTCCAGGACCCGACCGCGTCGCTGGACCCGCGCCTGCCGATCTTCGACGCGGTGGCCGAGCCGATGCGCATCGACGGGCGTCCGCGGGCCGAGATCGAGCGGCGCGTGCCCGAACTGCTCGAACAGGTCGGGCTGCGGCGCGAGCACGCCGAGCGCTACCCCGCCGACTTCTCCGGCGGTCAGAAGCAGCGCATCAGCATCGCCCGCGCACTGGCGCTGGATCCGGAGCTGCTCGTGCTGGACGAGCCGGTGTCCTCGCTGGATGTCTCCATTCAGGCCGGTGTGCTGAACCTGTTGCGCGAGTTGCAGATCGAGCGCGGTCTGTCCTATCTGTTCGTCTCGCACGATCTGTCCGTGGTGCGCAATCTGGCGCACGACATCGCGGTGATGTTCCACGGGGAGATCGTCGAATCCGGTACCGCGGAACAGATTTTCGCGGCGCCACAGCACGATTACACCCGCGAGCTGATCGACGCGGTGCCCGTGCCCGCCGTCAGCCGATAGTAAGGGGAGCGCGATGAGGGTCCGATCGAGCCGAGAGTTAGCACTGCGCTGCGCGATACCGCTGGTCGCGCTGGCCCTTGTCGTGACGGGTTGCGGCACCGACGACGCCGACTCGGCCAGCGGTGTGACCAGCGCGATCGGCAGCACCAGCGACATCAACCCGAAGGACCCCGCGCAGCTGCGCGACGGCGGCAACCTGCGGCTGCCGACCACGGCGTTCCCGGCGAACTGGAACACGCTGTCGGTGGACGGCAACGACGCCGAAATCGCCGACATCGAACGGCCGCTGATGCCGAGGGCGTTCCGCACGAACGCCGCGGGCGAGTTCACCGTCGACACCGACTATTTCACCGACGTGCAGCTCACCAGTACCGACCCGCAGGTGGTCACCTACACGATCAACCCGAAAGCCGTGTGGTCCGACGGCAACCCGATCACCTGGGAAGACATCGCGTCCCAGGCGAAGGCACTCGACGGCACCGACAAGCGCTACCTGATCGCCATCACGGTCGGCTTCGACCGGGTGGCGAAGGTGGAGCGCGGGGTGGACGACCGGCAGGCGGTCATCACGTTCAAACAGCCGTTCACCGAGTGGCGCGGACAGTTCGCCGGGAACATGTCGCTGTTCCCCAAGTCGGTCACCGCCGATCCGGAGACCTTCAACAAGGGCCTGATCGACACCATGGGGCCGACCGCGGGCCCGTTCCTGGTCCAGTCGACCGATCGCGGGCAGGGCCGAATCGTGCTGGGCCGCAACCCGAACTGGTGGGGCGACAAACCCAGGCTCGACACCATCACCTACAGCGTGCTCGACAGCACCGCCTGGGTACAGGCCGTGCAGAACAACGAGCTCGATGCCGCGCAGCTGCGCACCCTCGACGACGTGACGACGCTGCGGCGGTCCAAGGACGTCGCCATCCGGCGCGCGCCGGGTAATCGCTGGCGCCACATCACCTTCAACGGCGCCCCCGGCTCCATCCTCGCCGATCCCGCGCTGCGCGTGGCGATCTCGAAGGCGATCGACCGGCAGGGCATCGCGAGCGCTGTGCAGAACGGCCTGGTTGAGCAGCCGAAGCCGCTGAACAACCACGTCTTCCTGGAAGGGCAGAAGGGCTACCAGGACAACAGCCTCGGCTACGACCCCGCCGCCGCGGCAAAGGAACTCGACGCGCTCGGCTGGAAGCTCAACGGCGACACCAGGGAAAAGGACGGCCGCAAGCTCGAGATCCGCGACGTCATGTACAAGGACGACGTCTGGGTGCAGATCGCGCAGATCATCCAGCAGAACCTCGCCCAGATCGGCGTCAAGCTCATCATCGACACCAAACCGGGCGCGGGCTACTTCACCGACGTGATCATCCCGGGCAACTTCGACGCCGCGCAGTTCATCTACGTCGGTGACGCGTTCCCGTTCAGCAGCATCCCGCAGACCTACGGGTTCCATCCCGGCGACTGGCAGAACAACTTCGGTCAGATCGGCTCACCGGAACTCAACGACCTCATCGATCGCACCCTGTCCGAACTGGATCCGCAGAAGGCGATCGCACTCGCCAACGAGGTGGACCGGAAGGTGTTCGAGGAGGGACATTCGCTGCCACTGACCCAGTCCGAAGGCAACTGGGGCGTGCGCGCCGATATCGCCAACTTCGGCTCGCCGGGGCTGGCGTCCTACGACTACACCAAGATCGGATTCGTGCAGTGAGCCATACCATAGCCCGCGGTCGGACGTCCCTGTGGCGACGTTCGGCCGCAACCCGATTCGCCGTTCCGATGGTCGCGCTCGGTCTGCTCGTCAGCGGTTGCGCGAGTTCCGACGACACCGGTCATGCGCAGGGCGAGACGGGCGCGTTGAGCACGACCAACGACATCAATCCCAAGGAGCGCGACGAGTTACGCGACGGCGGCAACCTGCGGCTGGCGATCTCGGCGATTCCGGAGAATTGGAACACGCTGTCCATCGACGGCAACGACGCCACGATCAGCAGCATCCTGCGGCCGACCATGCCACGCGCGTACCGGACCGATGCCGCAGGCAAGCTCAGCATCGACACCGACTACTTCACCGATATCCAGCTCACCAGCACCGACCCGCAGGTCGTCACCTACACGATCAACCCGAAGGCGGTATGGTCCGACGGCTCGCCGATCACCTGGGAGGACATGCGTGCTCAGGGTGCGGCGTTGAACGGCGCCGACAAACGGTTCCTGGTCGCGCAGTCGTTCGGCTTCGATCGAGTGGCCAAAGTCGAACGCGGCGTCGACGACCGGCAGGCCGTCATCACCTTCAAGCAGCCCTACGCCGAATGGCAGGGGCAGTTCGCCGGGGAAGCGTTCCTGTTCCACCGGTCGGTGACCGCGGATCCCGAGGCGTTCAACAAGAGCCTGATCAACGGAATCACCCTGACCGCAGGGCCGTTCGTCGTGCAGTCGGTCGACCGGACCCAGCGACGGGTGGTGCTCGGCCACAATCCGAAATGGTGGGGTGCCGAGCCGAAGCTCGACACCATCACCTTCAGCGTGCTCGACCCCGCCGCGATGGTGCCCGCGCTGCAGAACAACGAGATCGATGCCGTCGGCCTCGGCACCATCGACGACGTGCGCACCGCGAAGAACACCCCCGGCATCGCGATCCGCCGGGCGACCAGCAACTTCTGGGGCCACCTTCGCTTCAACGGGGCGCCCGGCGCCATCCTCGCCGATCGCCAACTGCGCGTGGCGATCTCGAAGGCCATCGACCGGCAGGGCATCGTCACCGCCATCCACAACGGCATGGTGGAAGATCCGAAGCCGCTGAACAGTCACGTCTTCCTCGCCGGACAGGTCGGCTACCAAGACAATTCGGCGCCCGTCGCCTACGACCCCGCGGCGGCCGCGCGGATGCTCGACGAACTCGGCTGGAAGCTCAACGGCGACGTCCGGGAGAAAGACGGGCGCAAGCTCGAGATCCGCGACGTCATGCTCAACAGCCAGGGCTGGATTCAGATGGCGCAGATCATGCAGCAGAACCTGGCCCAGGTCGGCGTCAAGCTCATCATCGACACCCGGCCCGCGCAAGGCCTTTTCACCGATGTCATCCGGCCGGGCAACTTCGACGTCGCCCAGTTCTCGCTGGTCGGCGACGCGTTCCCGATCGGCGACCTGGCGCAGGTCTTCGCCTACAACCCCGACGATCTGCAAGGCAACTACGGCCGCATCGGTTCACCGGAACTCAACGCGCTCATCGAACGCACCGTGTCCGAACTCGATCCGCAGAAGGTGATCGAACTCGCCAACGAGGTCGACCGCAAGATCTTCGAAGAAGGACACTCGCTGCCGCTCTACCAAACCCCGGGCAACGTCGGCGTGCGCGCCGACCTCGCCAACTATGGGGCTGCCGGGCTGGCGTCCTACGACTACACCAAGATCGGATTCGTGAAATGACTTGCCCCTACGACCGCTCGGAGATCGGATTCGTGAAATGAATTCACCCGCACGAAAGTCTCGCAGTATCCGTTCGATCGGCGTGCGGTGCGCCGCACCTGCCATCGCCTTGGCGCTGATCGTCGCCGGCTGTGGTTCGGGCGATGAGCCGGAAACGAGTTCGGTCGGCATCGGCCAGGTCAACGACATCAATCCGAAGGACGCGAGCGAGCTGCGCGACGGCGGCAATCTGCGGCTCACCCTCACCAGTTTCCCGGCGACGTTCAACGCCCATCACGTCGATTCCACTGGTGAGGCCTCGGATCTGGTCTCGTGGACGCTGCCGGGCACGGTCACCTCGAACGCGGCCGGTGAAATCTCGGTCGACCACAACTATTTCACCGACGTGAAGCTGACCGGCACCGAACCGCAGCAGATCACCTACACCATCAACCCCAAGGCGATCTGGTCGGACGGGTCGCCGATCACCTGGGAAGACATGCGGGCGCAAGCCGAGGCGCTGAGCGGACGCAACAACGAATTCCAGGTGGCGGCGACCCAGGGCTACAGCCGAGTCGAGAAGGTGGAACGCGGCGTCGACGACCGGCAGGCCATCGTCACCTTCGCGAAGCACTACGCGGAATGGCAGGGCCTGTTCAATCCGCTCTACCCGAAAGCGTCGATGGCGACGCCGCAGGCGTTCAACGACGTCGACCGCAACAGCCTTCCGGTGTCGTCCGGCCCGTTCATCATCACCTCGATCGACAAGGCGCAGCAGCGAATCGTGCTGAGCCGGAACCCGAAATGGTGGGGCGACACCCCCAAACTCGATACCGTCACCTTCAGCGTGCTCGACTACTCCGCGCGGATGAGCGCGTTGCAGAACAACGAGCTCGACTACGCCACCGTGTCCGGCATCGATGAGGTCAAGACCGCGACCAACTCGCCGGGCATCAAGGTGCGCCGGGCGCCGCGGCCGACCTTCTCCCACTTCACCTTCAACGGCGCGCCCGGCTCGATCCTCGAGGATCCGAAACTGCGCGTGGCGATCTCGAAGGCGATCGACCGGCAGGGCATCGCGACCGCGACGCAGAACGGTGTGGTGCAGGATCCGAAGCCACTGAACAACCACATCTTCATGGAAGGCCAGAAGGGCTACCAGGACAATTCCGCCGCGGTGAGCTATGACCCCGATGCCGCCGCGCGGATGCTCGACGAGCTGGGCTGGAAACTCAACGGAGACGTCCGGGAAAAGGATGGCCGCAAGCTCGAGATCCGCGATGTGATGTACCAGCAGGATGCCTGGGTGCAGATCGCGCAGATCGCCCAGCAGAACCTGGCGAAGGTCGGCGTCAAGCTCGTCATTCAGACGGTTCCCGGCAACGGCTTGTTCACCGACGTCGTCGACCCCGGCAACTTCGATATCGTTCAGTTCACCTGGTCCGGAAGCATCTTCCCGCTCGGCGCGCTGCCGCAGATCTACGCCTATGATCCCGCGCTCCCGCAAAGCAACAAGGGCAAGATCGGCACGCCGGAACTGAACGCGCTGATCGAAGAGGTCATTTCGGAACTCGACCCGCAGAAGGCCGTGGAACTGGCGAACAAGGCCGACCGGATGATCTTCGAGGAAGGCTTCTCGCTGCCGATCGTCCAGTCGCCGGGCGCCGTCGCGGTGCGCGACAACCTCGCCAACTACGGCGCGTTCGGCCTCGCCTCGGTCGACTACACGAAAGTCGGCTTCTTGAAGTGAAATTCGGATCAGGCCACCCCCTGGCCTATCCCCTCGCAGTGACGATCGGCGCCCTGGCGGTTTGCTTCGCCTGGGCGCCGTTCGGCGATCCGGACCAGGTGGCGGCGCTCGCGGCGGTGGCGCTCGGGATCATCGGCTACTCCGGCTACCGGATCGGGGTCGCGCGTGGGGTTTTCGCCTTCTGGCCCGCCGCAACCGCGCGCACGGTCGGCGTTTCGCGGATCCGGCAGCAGTATCGGCTGGTCAGCCGGTCCTGGTTGGAGATCAGCGGAACCGGCAGGCCCCGTTGGCTTCCCGTCTACTTCGACCCGCGACTCATGACGTGCACCGAGGGCCGGGCCGAAATCACCGACCGCACCGTGTATCTCGCCGGCCACCGCCTGTACCCCTCGGGCCGCATCCGCGCCACCGAACCGCCCGGACGACTCATCGACAACCCGTCCCGCCCCGACCCCGACGCCCCGGTCCACACCGCCACCCGCCTGCGCCGCCGCCTGCTCTTCGACGCCCAACCCACCGTCGCCGCCCCCTTCGCCGCCCTCCTCTGGATCTACCTCGACGGCGGCGACCTACTCACCTTCTTCGCCGCCACCACCGTCGCCGCCTCCGCCGCCCTCTGGCTGTCCGCCATCCAAGGCTCCGACCCCAGCTGACCCCGCCGCTACCGGTGGACTACCGCGATACTTCTTCCCGCTCGAACCAGGCGGGTGCGGCCCGTCCGGGGCCGAACTCGCGCCGCCCGCGCGCCACGGCTGTTGCCCACGCGCGCCATGCGGCGAGCGTCCTACGTGCGCATTGCTGTCGGACTGAGCGGCGCGCGCGGAAAGTCGATTCGGTTGCCACGCTCTTACGCTGCGTGCCGGTGCTGAGCCGTCCTTCGCGGGAAAGTCGATTCGACGGCGGCGCCCCACGCCGCGTGCCGATTCGGAGGCAGCGCCACCAGTACAGTCCCCGCTGGACGGCAGCGTGGCGTGTTGACGCGTTTCGGTAGTGGATCGGGGGCTCGGTGGTGCGGTCGGATGCGAGCGTGGAACCGAGACTGTCCACCGACTTTCGGCGGTTGTGGGGTGCGTTCGCGGTCAGCCAGCTCGGAAGTGCGCTCAGCATGGGCGCTTTGCCGTTGATCGCGATCTCGGTGTTGGAGGTGTCGAACTTTCGGGTCGCGCTGCTTGCGGCGTTATCGGCAGTGGTGGGGGCCGTGGTCGCCCTGCCACTGGGGCCGTTCGTCGAGTTCCGCCGAAAGCGGCCGATCATGATCGGTGCGGATCTGCTGAGCTTCGGCGCGCTCGCGACGGTGCCCGCGGCGATGTTGTTCGGTGTATTGAGTTACGGACAGCTGTGTTTCGTGGCCACAGCACAGGTACTGGGCGCCATGGTCTTCAGTGCGGCCAGCGGCGCCCACCTCAAGGCTCTGGTGCCCACCTCGCTGCTCACCACGGCGAACAGCAGATTCGAAACGACCGCGTGGACGGTGGGCGGACTCGGCGCACCGCTCGGCGGTGTACTCATCGGGGTGTTCGGTGCCGGCGCCGCGGTCTTGCTCGACGCGGTCAGCTTCCTGTTGTCCGCGTTGGGGATTCGCTCCCTGCGCGCACCCGAGCCCGAGCCACCGGTGGCGCCGGTCGAACGCCGATGGACTGCTGAGCTCGGTGGCAGCTGGTCCTACATCTTCCGGCACCGCACATTGCACGCGTTGTTCTGGAACGCCATGGTCTTCGGCGGGGCGATCCGGCTCAGCGGCCCCCTGCTGGCGCTGCTCATGCTGCGTGAACTGCACCTTGCGCCATGGCAATACGGTCTGGCACTCGGTCTGCCCACCTTCGGCGGTGTGCTCGGCTCGCTGCTGACCAACGCCTTTGTGACCCGTCTCGGTGCGCGCGCGGTACTGCTCGGCTTCGGTGTACTGCGCACCTGCTGGATGGGATTGCTGTTGCTCGCCGAACCCGGTCCGGTCGGACTGATCGTCATCATCGGCGCGGAAACAATGCTGCTGTTCTGCGCGGGTGTCTTCAACCCGGTGTTCACCACCTTCCGCATGCGCGCCACCGCCGACCAGTACATGTCCCGGGTGGGCCTCGCATGGTCGATCAGCGCCCGCGCCTGCCAGCCCCTCTTCATCGCGCTCGGCGGTCTCCTGGCCGCCGCCACCAGCGTTCGCACGGCCCTGGCCTGCGCCGCCGTCATCCTTCTCACCAGCGCGGTGCTTCTCCCCTGGCGAACCGACGCACACGCGTCCTAGGTCGACCATGCCTGCCCTCGAACGGTGGATGCCAGCCACTGAATCCGTCCGTGAGCCGGTATGCGTCTATCCAGGCCGGTGGGTACCGTCGGGGCTCGAATGCGTTGCTGGACAATTGATCACCAGGTAATGGTGGCGGCAACGTGCGAGTAGCCTGCGCCACCATTACCTGGTGATCAGCTGACCAACAGATGGCGCGCCCGTGGGCTGCGTGTGGGCGCATGCGCTTGGGGCTTCGGGGGTCGGGGCGATTTCTGGTCCGTTGGCTGATGCTCTCGACGTTCACCCGATCGATGACCGGACGCACCCACGGTAGATCCGGCGGTGTGGTCGGCTCGGTGGAGGCGTCGAAACGCCAGCCGGTGATCAAACCTGCGCCTTGCCTGCCGCGAAATTCCCTTGTGGTCTCCGGCGTCGCGATGTGGTGTCGAGCTGCGGCTGTGCTGGTGCAGGCGCTTTGAGCCTCCTCGGGGTGACGGAGGACGCGGGTAGAAGTGAATTGGTCTGACCACTTGACCTCCTTACCTCTTTGGCGGAGAGTGGGGGTATGGCGTTGCAACCTGTGGTCAAGCGGTCGGTGTCGGGGGATGTCTTCGAGCAGATCGTGGCGGATGTGTTGAGTGGGGAGCTGGCTCCGGGGGCGACGCTGCCCAGTGAGCGGCAGTTGGCAGAGGCATTGGGGGTGTCACGACCAGCGGTGCGGGAGGCGTTGCAGCGGCTGGCGGCGGCGGGGCTGGTGTCGGTGCGGCAAGGGGATGCGACGACCGTGCTGGACTATCGGCGCGGCGCCGGGCTGGAGGTGTTGCCGCGGCTGCTGGTGCAGGCCGGTGAGCTGGACCCCGCCGTGGCGCGCAGCATCCTGGAGGCGCGACTGCACAACGGGCCCAAGGTCGCTGAGCTGGCCGCCGCCCGCGCCGCCGCCAGTGGCGCTTCGCCCACGCTCGCTGAACCAACCGCCAGCGATTCCACCGCGGCCACCGACGCCGCAACACTGTCCACCGCAGCCGATGGCACCTCACCCGCACACACCGAACCTGCGGTCGACGGTGCCGCCGCACCCGTCGGACCCTCCGCCTCCGACACCCCCACCGCACTAGGCGAACCAACCGCCAGCGATTCCACCGCGGCCACCGACGCCGCAACACTGTCCACCGCAGCCGATGGCACCTCACCCGCACACACTGAACCCGGGGTCGACGGTGCCGCCGCAGCCATCGATACCTCAGCCTCCCCAACCGAACCCGCCCCAAGTAACGACACCTCGGCCCCACTTACCGAATCGACTGGGACCGCTGACACCACAGCACCCACCGTGCGCGCCACTTCCGCCCCACCTACTGAAGGGATCACGACCTACCGCACCACAGCCGCACCCGTCGGGCCTGCCGCCCGCGCCGCCTCGGTCACCACCACCTCCACCGCACCGACCGGGTCCACGACCCAACACGCACCCACCACGGGAACTTCGCCCGCAAGGCGCACCGCTCGTCCGACCACATCCGACGGCGCGCCTTCCACGCCCTTCGACGCGCTCGTGGCGAGTGTGGAAGTGCTTGCGGGGGAAGAGGATCCGGTGGCTCGGCAGCGGGTGGCGCTGGATTTCTGGGATCACGTGGTTGATGCGGCGGATTCGATCGTTTTTCGGTTGATGTTCAACATGTTGCGCGCCGCGTATGAACCCGCGCTCGCGGCGTTGGCTCCGATCATGTCCGCCGAGGTGGGCAATGTCGGGGCGTATCGCGAATTGGCCGACGCCATCACGGCGGGCAGGCCGCAAGAGGCCGCCGATATCGCTCGGGCACTGCTCGAGCCGGCGACCACCGCTCTGATCGAGGTCCTCGGCGGCCACTGATCACGCTTCATCGAGGAAGAACCATGACGAAACCCACGCCGCCCCATCCGGATTGCGCCGTCGACCAGGATTCGGCGACCGAGCGCGATCCGGTCGAGACGAGCCCGCGCGCCCGCGTGCGCAGGGACGAACGAGCGTTGCGCCGGGGCCTCACGCTCGCCGCGGCGTGGCGCGAGTTCCTCCGCCATCCCTCGCCGTGGCTGATCGGGAGCACGCTGGTCGCGGCGCTGATCGGCCGCATTCTGGTCGGTGACTGGCAGGTGAGCGACGCCATGGTGCCCGTGGTGATGCTGGCGGTGTTCCCCGCTTTCGAGTGGGTCGTGCACGTCACCGTCTTGCATTGGCGGCCGCGCCGGCTCGGCCCGATCGCGATCGACAGCGAGCTGGCGCGCAAACACCGGGAACATCATGTGGATCCGCGCGACATCCCGCTGATCTTCATCCCGACCAAGACCCTCTCGGTGCTGGTGGTGGTCCTGATCGCGCTGGCGCTGTTCGCTTTTCCGCGCCTCGGGCTCGGGCTGACCTTCCTGCTGACCATCACGGTGCTCGGCCTGGGCTACGAGTGGACCCACTACCTGATCCACACCGACTACAAGCCGAAAGGCGCACTGTATCGGGCGGTTTGGCGCAATCATCGGCACCACCACTACAAGAACGAGCACTACTGGTTCACGGTTACCACCTCCGGCACCGCGGATCGCCTCTTCGGCACCCACCCCGACCCCGCGACCACCGAGACCTCCCCGACGGCCCGCAACCTCCACGCCAGGTAGCGCCGAGGGGGAACTGGTGGCGGCATCGCCCGAGTAGGCCACGCCACCAGTTCCCCCTCGATCGAAAAGACCGCCACGCAGTGCCGCGCGGCGGTCTTTTGTCGTGCGCGGGACTTGACTTAGTACCCTAGGGGGGTATGGTAACCATCGAAGAGAGCGGCGAGAGCCGACAGCGCAGGAGGAAACCGATGAGCACCGCGACCACCGTGACCGCTCCCGGCCCGAGCCGCGAGCGCCGCCCCTGCGCCGACTGACCTGGACACCGGAAACGGAGCATCCGAATGAACACGTCCACCAAGTTCGCCGGCTTCGCCCTCGGCCTGGCCGCCGTCTTCGGTATCGCTCTGGCGACCGGCGCGGCGTTCGGCCCCGACGCGGCCACCACCGATTCGACGCACGAGGCCGGGCCCGCTGCCCCCGCCGACCAAGCACCTGGAGGAATGATGAACACCGAGAACGGCTACACGCTACGGCTCGACACCGCGATCACCACCGCGGCACGGGAGGTCCCGCTGCGGTTCCGCATTCTGAACCAGGACGGCACGCCGCTCACCCGCTACACCCGCGCACACGACAAGGATCTGCACCTGATCGTGGTCCGCCGCGACATGGCCGGCTTCCAGCACGTGCACCCGGTGCTCGGCGGCGACGGCACCTGGAGCGTCCCGCTGAACCTGACCCGCGCCGGCGACTACCGGGTCTTCGCCGATTTCACGCCGGAGGGCGGCGCGAACCTGACCCTCGGCACCGATCTGCGCGTCGCGGGCGACTACGACCCGCGGCCGCTGCCCGCGCCCGCGCCGACCAGCACGGTCGACGGTTACACCGCGACGCTCGACGGCACGGTCGTGCCCGGCCAGGCGTCGAAGGTCACGCTGACCGTCGGCAAGGACGGCAAGCCCGTCACCGACCTGCAGCCCTACCTCGGCGCCTACGGTCACCTGGTCGCGCTGCGCAGCACCGACCTCGGCTATCTGCACGTGCACCCGGAGGGCGCACCCGGCGACGGCGTCACCCCGGCCGGACCGGGTATCACGTTCTACGTGACCGCACCGACCGCAGGCGACTACCGGTTGTTCCTGGACTTCCAGCACAACGGCGTGGTCCGCACCGCGGAATTCACGCTGACCGTCGCCCCGGGCACAGCCACCAACGGGCACGAAACCGCCGCGACCAACGGCCACGGCGCGCACGAGACCGCCGGCCACGGCCACTGACCTGCCGATCCACCACTGTGCCGCAGAGAATGGAGCACACAATGACCACCGCGACGCAACCGCCGGGCACCGGGCAGGTCGAACTCGTGATCGGCGGCATGACCTGCGCGTCCTGCGCCAACCGCATCGAGAAGAAGCTGAACAAGCTCGACGGTGTCACGGCGACGGTGAACTACGCGACCGAGAAGGCGCGGGTCGACGTCACCGGTGACGTCTCGCCCGCCGACCTGATCGCCACCGTCGAGCAGGCGGGCTACCGCGCGTCCCTGCCCGCCACCGAGCCGGAACCCGCTGCCGCGGAAGCTGATCCGACCAGCGCACTGCGCACCAGACTGCTGGTCTCGCTGGCGCTCACGGTGCCGGTGATCGCGATGGCGATGGTTCCCGCGCTGCAGTTCACCAATTGGCAGTGGCTCTCGCTCACGCTGGCCGCGCCGGTCGTGGTGTGGGGCGCGCTGCCGTTCCACCGGGCGGCGTTGGCCAACCTGCGCCACGGCACGGCGACCATGGACACGCTGGTGTCCATGGGCACCCTCGCCGCCCTCGGCTGGTCGCTGTACGCGCTGTTCTGGGGCACGGCCGGGACCGCGGGCATGAAGCACCCGTTCGAGTTCACCATCTCCCGGATGGACGGTTCGGGCAGCATCTACCTGGAGGCCGCGGCGGGCGTCACCACCTTCATCCTGGCCGGGCGCTACTTCGAGGCCCGTTCCAAGAGACAGGCCGGTGCCGCGTTGCGCGCGCTGCTGGAACTCGGCGCCAAGGAGGTCTCGGTGCTCCGGGGCGCGACGGAGCAGCGGATTCCGGTGGAGCAGTTGGTCGTCGGCGATCGGTTCGTGGTCCGGCCCGGCGAGAAGATCGCCACCGACGGCGTGGTGGTCGAGGGTTCGTCCGCGGTCGACGCCGCGATGCTGACCGGCGAATCGGTGCCGGTCGAGGTGGGCCCCGAGGACACCGTGGTCGGCGCGACGGTGAATGTCGGCGGCCGAATCGTGGTGCGCGCCACCCGGATCGGCTCGGACACCCAGCTGGCCCAGATGGCGAAGCTGGTCGAGGACGCGCAGACCGGCAAGGCGCAGGCGCAACGGCTGGCCGATCGGATCTCCGGGATCTTCGTGCCGATCGTGCTGGCCCTGGCGGTGGCGACGCTCGGATTCTGGCTCGGCACCGGCGGTTCCGTGGCGGCGGCCTTCACCGCGGCGGTCGCGGTGCTGATCATCGCCTGCCCGTGCGCGCTCGGGCTGGCCACGCCGACCGCACTGCTCGTGGGCACCGGTCGCGGCGCGCAGCTCGGCATCCTGATCAAGGGCCCCGAGGTGCTGGAATCAACCAAGCGGGTGGACACCATCGTGCTGGACAAGACCGGCACCGTCACCACCGGCCGGATGACCCTGCTCGACGTGGTCGCCGCGGCGGGCGAGGACAGCGACGAGGTGCTGGCTCTGGCCGGGGCGCTGGAGGATTCGTCCGAACACCCGATCGCACAGGCGATTGCGAAGGGCGCCAAAGAACGTGGTGCGCTCGCCGCGGTCGAGGGCTTCGAGAACGTCGAGGGCCTAGGCGTGCAGGGCGTGGTCGACGGGCACGCGGTGCTCGTCGGGCGGACCCGGCTGCTCGCGGACTGGTCCCAGCGGTTGGATGCCGACCTCGAACAGGCCATGCGCGCTGCCGAGGCCGAGGGCAAGACCGCGGTCGCGGTGGGCTGGGACGGTAAGGCGCGCGGCGTGCTCGTCGTCGCCGACGCCGTGAAACCGACCTCGGCCGAGGCGATTTCGCAGCTGCGTGCGCTCGGTTTGACGCCGATCATGCTGACCGGCGACAACACGGCGGCCGCGGCGGCCATCGCGGCACAGGTCGGCATCGACGAGGTGATCGCGGAGGTGCTGCCGCAGGACAAGGTCGACACCGTCAAGCGGCTGCAAGCCGAGGGCAAGGTCGTCGCGATGGTCGGCGACGGCGTCAACGATGCCGCGGCGCTGGCACAGGCCGACCTCGGCCTGGCCATGGGCACCGGCACCGACGTCGCCATCGAGGCGAGCGACCTCACCCTGGTCCGGGGTGACCTGCGTGCCGCCGCCGACGCGATCCGGTTGTCCCGCAGGACACTCGGCACCATCAAGGGCAACCTGTTCTGGGCCTTCGCCTACAACGTGGCCGCGATCCCGCTGGCCATGGCCGGGCTGCTGAACCCGATGCTGGCCGGTGCGGCGATGGCGTTCTCGTCGGTCTTCGTCGTCAGCAACAGCCTGCGGCTACGTGGCTTCCGTTCCACCGCCGCGTGATCTACCGGAACCAGGACGGGGGCGGTACCGAAAGGTGCCGCCCCCGTCCGGCGTTTCACGGCTGCGTGATTCGAGGGTCAGTGCTCACGCGCGGCGCGCCGACGAGCCATTTCTTCCTCTTCCAGGACGGCGGCTCGGTCGGGGGTCGGCGCGGTGCCGCCGAGCCGGGCGGGTACCCAGCGGGCGCCGGGCTCCATCGCATAGTCACGCTGAGCCTGGGTGAGCAGCTCACCCATCTCGGTACGCAGTGTGGCGGTGAGGGTTTCGGCGGGCTCGGTGGCGGGGATGGGTGCGCCGATCCGGATGTTGATCGGAAAGTTGTGGCGGCCCAGCCGTTTCGGGATGTCCTTGGTCCACACCCGATGCGCGCCCCAGATCACCAGCGGGATGATCGGCACGTCCGCCTCGAGCGCCATGCGCGCGGCCCCGGACTTGAACTCCTTCAGCTCGAAACTGCGGCTGATGGTGGCCTCGGGATAGACCACGACCAGCTCGCCGTCGCGCAGCGCCCGCACCGCACGGCCGTAGGACTCGGCGCCCGCGCTGCGATCCACCCCGATCGCCTTGCAGTGCTTCATCAAGAAACCGACGATGCCGTGCTCGAGCTCGGCCTTCATCATGTAGCGGACGTTGCGGCCGGACTTGCGCCCGACCAGCCCGACCTCCATGAAATCCAGGTACGCGGTGTGGTTCACGGCCAGCACGGCGCCGCCGGTGCGCGGGATGTGCTCCTGCCCGGCGATATCGATCCGCAGGCCCTGCACCAGGAATATGGTGCGGACCAGGCCGGTGAGTACGTCGTAAACCGGTTCCCGCGCCATCCGAACTCTCCGCTGCCTACGTGGCCGACTTCTTGCGTGCGGCCTTCTCCGCGGCCTCGGCGGCGTCGAGCGCGTCGGCCTCCTCCAGGGTAGGAGCGCTACCGCCGAGGCGAGCGGGCACCCAGTAGGCGCCCGGCTCGTGCACGTAGTCCTGTTGCAGGTCGAGCAGCATTTCCTGCATGGTCGCGCGCAGCGTGGCGGTCAGCTCCGACGCGGGCTCGAACGGCGCGATGGGCGCGCCGACCGCGATCGAGATGGGTGTGTTGGTGCGACCCAGACGCTTCGGGAAGCCCTTGGTCCATACCCGCTGCGCGCCCCAGATGACGATCGGGATGATCGGCACGTCCGCCTCGAGCGCCATGCGCGCGGCCCCGGACTTGAACTCCTTGATCTCGAAGCTGCGGCTGATCGTGGCCTCGGGATAGACGCCGACCAACTCACCGCGGCGCAGATACGCCACGGCGGCCTTGTAGGAGTCGGCCCCCGCGCTCCGGTCCACCGGAATGTGCTTGAGCGCACGCATGATCGGGCCGGAGATCTTGTCGTCGAAGACCTCTTTCTTGGCCATGAACCGGATATAGCGCTTGGGCGTGCGCACCGGCAGCCCCGCGTAGGTGAAGTCCATATAGCCGGTGTGGTTGACCGCGAGCACGGCACCACCCTGCGCGGGGATATGTTCATCGCCTTTGACGGTGAACTTCAGCCCCTCGACGAAGAAGACGGTTCGGGCCAGGCCGATGATCGTGCGGTAGACGGGTTCCACAATTCCGCTAGCGTAGTCGCAGACTGTCCCATCCGGCAGTGCGCCTTCGTCATGTGCGTCGCGCCCGGCAAGGGACAGACTGATCGGCCCGCCGCCGGAGGCAGAGAAGAGGATCGTCGAAGTGCACTGCGCCCAACCGAAACCGTGTGGACGCGAACAGAAATCAGCGGGGGATGGACATCGGGTGGCGGGCGTGCGCCGTGCCGTGCTCGGCGTTTTGGCCGTGACCAGCGCTTTCGCCCTGGTGGGCTGCGACTCCACGGTCGGCATTCCCCAGGACGACGTACCGAGCGCGGTCGCCGCGGCCACCACAACGCCTGCCGCCGCGACGCCGAGCGTGCCGCCGTCGACCACGCCCGCGATGCTCGTGCCGACTTCGGGCACCGTGCGGGAACTACCGCAGGCCGTGCGGCGCTGGGCCGAGGATCTACCGACGAGCACCGTCGAGCAGCTGAAGGCCAAGTGCTGGACGGTCGCGCCACGCAACGTCGCCGAGATGTACGGCAACGAGCAGGCCGTGCTCGCCGCGCTCGCGCAGCCGGGCACGGCCACCCCGAACGGCATCACCTGGCGTAATCGCGGCACCACGGTCACCGTCGAGCGCGCGGCGCTGGAGACCGGCTACGCCTGTCCCCGGGTGTCGAGCGGCGGCGCGGAGATCGAGTACAACGACGCCGATGCCAGGCACACCGTGCGCCGCTACCTGGCCCGATTCGTCGGCAAGCCGTTGGACCCGGCCGACAAGGAAGGCACCTATCCCCTGGTGTGCAAGGCCACACCCGCGGCCTGGGATCCCCGGGGCACCGGCAAGCCGGTCGCCGCGCCGCTGGCGAACAACCCGGGCAAGCTCACCGGCGTGACCGAGTTCGCGGACCAGGAGATCAGCTCCGAGCCGCTGCGCGGGAACTACCTCACCGTCGAAGCGCCGGTGACGAATTCGTCCGGTGTGACCCAGACACGCACCTTCACGGTGCTCGCGGGGGCGCAGGGCTATTGCATCGGCGACGTGACGTCCTAGCGCGCGTACCGGCGTGGTCACCCGATGCGGCGTGACCACGCCGGTACGCCGCCGGACGGGCCGCTCGGCGCAGCCATTACCCTGGATGGCTGGCAACGCTTCAGGAGGAGCAGCTCGTGCAGATCACCAGCGTCGGACACGCCGGATTCCACATCCGCACCGCGGCCGGGTCGATCCTTTGCGATCCGTGGGTCAATCCGGCCTACTTCGGCTCGTGGTTCCCCTTTCCCGACAACACCCAGCTGGACTGGGACGAGCTGGGCAACTGCGACTTCCTCTACGTCTCGCACCTGCACCGCGACCACTTCGACGCGAAGAACCTGGCCGAGCACGTCAACAAGGACGCGACCGTGCTGCTGCCGGACTACCCGGTGCCGGATCTGAAGCGGGAGCTGGAGAAGCTGGGCTTCACCAAGTTCTTCGAGACCGAGGACTCGGTCAAGCACACCGTCACCGGTCCTGGCGGCGACCTCGACATCATGATCATCGCGCTGCGCGCCCCCGCCGACGGCCCGATCGGCGACTCCGGGCTGGTCGTCTCCGACGGCGAGACCACCTGCTTCAACATGAACGACGCCCGCCCGGTGGACATGGACGTGCTGCACGACGCGTTCGGCCACATCGACATCCATCTGCTGCAGTACTCGGGCGCGATCTGGTACCCGATGGTCTACGACATCCCGAACCGCACCAAGGCGAACTTCGGCAAGCAGAAGCGCCAGCGCGGCATGGACCGCTGCCGCAGTTACATCGAGCAGGTCGGCGCGACCTGGGTGGTGCCGTCGGCCGGCCCGCCGGTGTTCCTAGACGACGAGCTGCGCTACCTGAACGACGATCGCGGCGACGAAGGCAACATCTTCCCGGACCAGATGGTGTTCCTGGAGCAGATGCGCATCCACGGCAACGAGGGCGGGATCCTGATGATCCCAGGCTCGGTCGCCGACGTGCGCGGCCGCGAGCTCGAGCTCACCCATCCGTTCGAGCCGGGCCTGATCTACGACAACAAGGCCGAGTACATCGAGCGGATGGCGCAGCGCCTCGCGCCGGTGCTGGCCGCCGAAAAAGCCTCCTGGGCAACGAATGACGGACCGCTGCTGGAGCCGCTGCGCGCGCTGTTCGAGCCGATCATGGCGCAGAGCGATCTGATCTGCGACGGCATCGGCTACCCCGTCGGGCTGGTACTCGGCGACGAGACAGTGGTGCTGGACTTCCCGAAACGGGTGGTGCGCGGGCCGATCGAGGGCGAAGGCAAGTACCGCTACGGCTTCCGCATCGCGCCGGACCTGGTGCGCACCGTGCTGCGCGACCAGGAACCGGACTGGGTGAACACCATCTTCCTGTCCACCCGCTTCCAGGCGTGGCGCATCGGCGGCTACAACGAATTCCTCTACACCTTCTTCAAATGCCTCACCGACGAGCGCATCGCCTACGCCGACGGCTGGTTCGCCGAGGCGCACGACGATTCCGCGTCCACCGAACTGGCCGGCTGGGAGGTGCAGCGGCGCTGCCCGCACCTGAAGGCGGATCTCTCCAAATTCGGTGTGGTGGAAGGCAACACGCTGACCTGCAACCTGCACGGTTGGCAGTGGGACCTGGAATCGGGGCGGTGCAAGACCTCGAAGGGGCACGAGCTGCGCTCGCGCAAGCTCTGAGCCGGGGACCCGGGGGCGGGCTGCGGAGTTACATCCACGCCTGCTCGCGACGGACAGCGGCTGGGCCCCGACCGATCGCGGTGTGGGAACGGCCTGCGACATACCTCAGGCCTTGCCGATAGGCACCGGGACGGTGGACGCGCCGACTGGTGACGCGGTGCGGTGGTTCGGGGTGGGAGTGGGTGGCGGCGGTAGCGTGCCGGGGGTGACGGGTCGGGTGCGGGTGGGGTTGGGGTGTGCCTTCGCGATCGGGGCGGGGGTCGCGGTGCAGGGGCGGATCAATGGGGCGTTGGGGGCGCGGCTGCAGGACGGGATCGCGGCCGCGACGATCAGTTTCGGTTCGGGGTTGCTGGTTTTGGCGGTCGTGTTCGTGCTGAACAAGCGGCTGCGCGACGGATTGGGGCGGGTGCGTGCCGCGGTGACGACCGGGCGGTTACCGACGTGGCAGCTGCTCGGTGGGCTGTGCGGGGCGTTCTTCGTCGCGTGTCAGGGGCTGACCGTTGCGGCGATCGGGGTCACCGCGTTCACCGTGGCCGCGGTCGCGGGACAGCTGTTGAGCAGCCTGGTCGTCGATCGGCTCGGGGTGGCGCCGAGCGGGCGCACCTCGATCACCCCGCTGCGCTTCGGGGCCGCGGCCCTCGGGATCGTCGCGGTTCTGCTCGCGGGGCTTGGCCGCGCCGCGACACCGGGTGGCCCGCTCTCGGTGCCGGAGGCGTTGCGCGGCGCGCCGACCGTGCTGCTGGTCGTGCTGCCCGCGCTGGCCGGGATCGGCCTGGCCTGGCAGCAGGCGGTCAACGGGCGGGTCGGCGCGGTGGGCGGCCCGTTCTCGGCGACGGCGGTCAACTTCGGGATCGGCCTGGTCGCGCTGGTCCTGATCGAGGCCGCGCTGCTGCTCACGTCCGGCCCGCCCGCCGAATTCCCCACGCAGCCTTGGCTTTACCTGGGTGGGGTGATCGGCATCGCGTTCATCGCGCTGGCCGCCGTCACCGTGCGCTGGATCGGGGTACTGCTGCTCGGACTCACCTCCGTGGCGGGTCAGCTCGTGACCTCCATCGCCCTCGACGTCGTATCCCCCACCGCGGCAGGCCTTTCCGGCACCGTGGTACTCGGCGGCGGCCTCACGCTGCTCGCAGTAGCCATCGCGGCCCGTGCACAGCCGTAGCGCCGCCGGAAGCAGGCGCGCCTCCCCTCGCGTAACCAGCCAGAACGCCCCGCCGTCAGAAGAGCGCGCCCGACTGTCCTGCGCGCGGCCGTAGCGCCAGCCGGAAGAACACCCCGCCTACCCCTACAGCAGCCAGCCGATGTGCCGCGCCGCCAAGATAACGCGCGCCGCCGCCTACCGCGCGCAACCAGAAAAAAGTGGCCCGCCGCCAGACGAGCGCGCCCACCCAGCCCTGGTGCGGCCAGCCATAGCGCCGCGCCGCCGGAGGAGCGTCCGACTATCCCGCGCGCAGTACCGGGCGGGCGTAGGTGTCGTGACGGGCGTAGGTACGGTCACCGCCGTTGCGGGCGATGGAACCGCGGACGAGGCGGGTGCGCACGCGGGCACCGAGATTCTCGCTGAACCGGGTGGCACCGGGCAGGATTCGCCGCGGCACCTCGAGCGCGCCGTTCACGACGGCGGTGGCCAACACCGCGCCCTGGAAGAACCGGTTGTCGGGCAGGCCGAGGAAGTCGGCGTTGCTGCGGCCGAGGATGATCCGGCTGTACGCGACCATGTAGCTGGTGATCAGGGCACGGACCGCCCGGCGCGGCGCGGTGGTGTTGTCGATGAACAGCCCACCCGCGGCGGGAATGAGCGCCTGGGCCAGGCGCTGCGAATCGGCGTCGGGGATGAATTCGGTGTCGGCGAGAATCCAGAACGCGCGCCACGTATCGGTCTCGCAGGTCGGCAGGATCTCCTGGTCGATGCCGAGCAGGAACCCGACGTAGCGCCAGAGCTGGAACACCGCGTCCTTCTCCTTGGCCGAGAAGCGCAGTCCGAGTGCTTGGGCACCGACCAGATTCGCCATCGAGAACAGGCCGAGGGTGCCGACGGTGAGCACCTGGTTGACCGGGTGATCCCACGCCTCGTAGTCCCAGTCGGGCCTGCGGTTCATGCCCGCCCGCACCAGCGCGTGCATCAACCGGACCCGCAGCACGCTCTTGTAGCCGACGGCATTGCGGCGCAGCCCGCCGGGCGTCGTCACGTCCAGCCACCACTGGGTGGTTTCGGCGAGCCTGCGCGGCGCCATCGCGTCCAGGTCGCCGGTGCCGACAAGGGTTTTGTCCGCGCGGGAGGCGAGGTAGCCGCCCATCAGGGCGAACATGCCCATGGCGATACCGCCCCAGACACTGGTGCGGCCGACGACCCGGGCACCGCGGTCGATCTTGTCCCAGTCCAGCCAGTACGGGTCCGCCTCGACCTGGTCGAAGAAGGCCGTCAGCTCCGCGGGCGGGTTCGGCACCGCGTCGATGCCGCGTTCCACCGCGATCTCGAACATCCGGCGGCCTTCACCGACAGGCAGCCGCTTGAACATCGCCACCACGTCGTCCGCGAGCGGGTCACCGACCTGGGTGAAGCGCCGGAACGAATCGCGCTGGGCGGCGGTGCAGCTCAGGTCGCCGGGGGCCAGCACCGGTACCGCGTACTTGAACGGGAACTCCGTGAACAGCTGCGGAGTCGGCAGTTTCTGGTTGTCATGCGCCATTGCACTTCACCCGTCAGGTCGAGGTTCGGCTCGGGGTCGAGCACATTCTGACAAGACCGTCCCACAGAATCAGATATCTGGCAAGGATCTATGCCAGAATGGTGGCCGTGGCTACCACCTCGCGGTCCTATGGCGGCGTGCCGATCGAACAGCGGCGCGCGCGTCGCCGCGTGGCACTGCTCGACGCCGCGCAGGAGATCGTCGGCACCTCGGGTTTCGCCAAACTGACCGTCTCCGGGCTGTGTGCCCGCGCGAAGCTGTCCGAGCGGTACTACTACGAGAGCTTCGCCGACCTCGACACCGTGTTCAGCGAGCTGTTCGACCGCATCGTGGACGAGATCGGCCAGGCCGTGGTCACCGCGTTCGTCACCACGCCGGTCGACATCCACGCCAAGACCAGGGCCGCCATCGCCGCGGCCGTCGACCTCATCGCCGACGACCCGCGCAAGGCGCGCATCGTCACGGTCGAGGCCCAGCTGAACCCGGCCCTGCTGCGGCGGCGCGCGGAGGTGATGCGTTCCTTCGCGGGCATCATGATGGCGGTGTGCGCCGCCGAGGTCGGCGCGCAGATCGTCGAAAGTGCCGGGGACCACGCCGAATTCGCGGCCACCCACCTGCTCGGCGGCCTCTGGGAAACCACCAACAGCTGGCTCGCGGGCACCCTGCCCGTCTCCCGCGCCGAGCTGATCGACCGCTCCACCGACCAATTCCTGCTCACCGCAGGCCATTTGATCGGCGCCTCACTCACCGAGTGAGCTCGGTACCTGCCTTCGGGGCAGCCAGGCCGGGGTGACCAGGGCCATGGGGAGCAGCGTGGCGCCAAGCAGGGCGACGGTTACCGGAAGGGACCAGACGCCGGCGGCCACGGCCGCGAAGGCGAAGACCGCCAGCGCGACCACCTCCCCGAGCAGACCGGAGACCGAGGTGACGGTGGCGCGGGCCGGTCCGTCGATGGCGTCTTGGAGCCGGGCCGCGGCGATGATCCCCGCGTTGTACACGATGCCGTAGGAAAGCCCGATGGCGGTGAAACCCAGGCCCGCAAGCAGATACACCGCCTGCGGGTGGTACGCGGCGAGACCGGTGACCAACGCACCGCCGACGAACAGGACTCCCGCGACGCCGACGGCGCAGGCCACGGTGCGGGCCGACAGCCCTTCGGTGCGTCCGGCCAGCAGCGAGCCGATCAGCGAGCCGACGACCGTGAGCCCAACGAGCAACGGCACCACCGCCGTCGCGACACCGACAGCCTCGGCCAGCAACGCGAAGTACTCGTCGAACGCCGTTACGCCGAACAGCAGTGCCCCGAGGAACACGCCGTTGCACACCGCTCGCACCCGAACCGCCTCCCCGACACCGATTCTCAGCATGTCGAGGTAGCGGGTGAACGGGCCGGGCGCAGCCACCGGACGTCCCCTTCGGCAATCCCCCGGCCCGTCGGCCGCGCGCACGACCGCGACGGGAGCCATCGCGGAATCATCGCCCGCACCCGTGCTCGACATGCGCGCACCAGCGCACGACGCCGGGCCTGAAACCTCCTCGCCCGGTTCGCCTTCCAGGTCCTCGACGGCGGCCGCCGAGACGCATTGGGGAGCGGACGGCAGCGTGCACGCGAACATGGTGTGCAGAACGGCGAAACCCACACTGGCCCAGCCGATCAGAGCGTAACTACCCCAGAGGTACAGCGGTGTGGCCGCGACGATGCCGATGACGACGGCGGCTTCGGCCGCGGCCCGGGTGTAGCCGAGCACGCGCGGGTAAGCCGCCCGCGCATCGCGGGCGACGAGATCGTCGTACAGCAGCGCCTCGAACGTGCCGGAAGCCAAAGCGCCTGCCGCGCCCCATAAGACGAATCCCGAAGCGAAGCCCAGATAGGCCGGAACCAGCGTCCAGAGCAGGAATCCGGCACTCAGCAGGACACCGCTGAGGATGAGCAGCGCGCGGCGCGAAACCGTGTCGGCCCACGCGCCCGACGGCACCTCCAGCAGGAACGCGGTTATCGACCAGATCGCGAACAGCGAGGAGATCTGGCCCGTGCTCAGCCCGTGCTCGGCGAACAGCAGGGCGTACACCGCATAGAGCGGGATCAAGTCGCCGGTGCCCTTGAAGAGCACGACGCGAACCGCGAGCGAACGAATAGTGCCGGTGCTACCCGTCAGCCGGGCCCGCACCGCTGCGACGGATCAACAGCCGTAGAAGAGCAAACGCATACTGCCAGCATGCGCACCCGCCCGGCGCAGGTCAACCGTTTATCGCGACCGGGCGCCGCGGCTCAGCCGAGCGGCAACCACCCGTTGGCGGCGTGCATGGAGTCGCCGTCGCCGAGTTCCCGATCATGCGTGCCGGGACCGACGCGGCCCTGGTTCTCGTTGAGGTCGCTGATCAGCTCGGCGACGGGATGCGAGTCGCTGTAGTGGTAGCCCTGGGCGAGCGCGAAGCCGAGTTCGGTGAGCACCGCGGCCTGGTATTCGGTTTCCACACCCTCGGCGATGACCTGCAGATCGAGCGCGCTGCTCAGCGCGGCGATCACGCCGAGCAGCGGCGGCGCGGGCGAGTCGGAACGGATGGCGGCGACGAAGGACTGGTCGACCTTGAGGATGTCGCTCGGCAGCGTGGCGAGCCTACTGAGCGAGGAGTACCCGGTGCCGAAGTCGTCGATGGCGATCCGCACGCCACGCTCGCGCAGGGTGTGCAGGTTCGCGATGGCGGTCTGCGATTCGGCGGCGAGTTCGCTCTCGGTCACCTCGAGCACCAGCTGATCGGCGGGCCAGCCGGTGCCCGCCAGGATGTCGGCGACCCGGTCCGCGTACCCGGCCTCAGCCAGCTCGAGCCCGCTCACGTTGACGTTCAGCGTGAGATCGAGCTGGGCGAAGGTGTCCTGCAGCCGGGCGGCATCGGCGCAGGCGCGGCGCAGTACCAGCTCGTCCAGGTCGGAGATGAGGTCGTATTCCTCGGCGACGCGGATCAGGCCCTCGGTGGTGACGTCGGGTTGGGCGCTGGACGACCAGCGCAGCAGCGCCTCGACACCGACCGCCTTGCCGCCGCCCTCGGTGAGGCTGACGATCGGTTGATAGTGCACGTCGAGGGCGCCGCAGTCGATCGCCTCGCGCAGCTCCACCGCGAGCGGCAGCTGCCGCGACGATTCGAGCACCGTGCGATTGCGACCGGCCTGCTTGGCCCGGTACAGCCCGACATCGGCGCGACTGACCAGCAGCGAACCGGATTCGCCTGGCTGCCAGGAGGTCACGCCGGCCGAGCAGCCGGTGGTCACGGCGGCACGCAACTGTTCGGTGAGCAGGATGGCCGCCTGCTCGGTGGTGTTCGGCAGCAGCATCGCGAACGCGTCGCCGCCGTAGCGAGCCAGACGCTGGTCCGGCGCAAGCAGTTTCGACCAGGTGTCGGCGACCCGTTGCAGCACGGCGTCGCCCGCGCGATGGCCGAGATGGTCGTTGATCTTCTGGAACCGGTCCAAGTCGACGAGCACGAGGGCCAGTCCCTGGCCGGTGCGCGAGGCCTGCTCGATCGCGGAATTGAGCGCCCGATCGAAACCGCGACGGTTCAAAAGTCCGGTGAGCACGTCGATGTCGGCTTCCGAGGCCATCCTGGTCAGAATGCCGACCACGATGCCGACGCCGAGGGTGACGCCCGCCGGGATGAGCCCCGACCACCACGGCAGGCCCGGCTCGACCGGCCGCGCCGGCAGCACCCACAGGCACAGCACCAGCGCGAAGACGATGTGCGATGCGGCATACGACCACGCGAAGAACAGCGCGGCGTCGCAGGCGATGAAGACATAGAACGCGGCGAGGCTGATCGCCCCGACGGTGTTCGGGAACGCGTACACCGCGATCGTCACCAGCACCGTCGCGATCGCGACGTACATGTGGTGGATCGAGTGGGGCAGGCGCGGACCCCACGCGAGCAGGGTGAGCCCCAGCGTCAGCGCGATTGCCGCAGCCGTGCCCACCAACGGCCGATTACCCTCGTCGCCCGGGGCGATCGCAGTAATCAGCAGGCCCAGTACACCACCCATGACGTAGAACGCCCCGGTGGTCCGAGCCATGACCATAGCTGTCGCCAGCGCCGATGCCGCCCGCACCCGGGTTCGGGTATCGCCGCGCGCCCCGATTCCTCGCACGGGCAATAGCCTAGACATAACGAATCCCGGCGGTTGCCACATCCCGTGAATCCGGCATGGCGAACCGATAGCTATTCACGGACACGCGGCTGGCTCCGCCGCGTGGCACCGCCCGAACGGCCGCGTCACGCGGAGCGCGCGGCCGGGCGCGTCGGCGGCCAAACCCGGTGGCAGCAGCGAACGTTGGGCGTCGTCAGCGCGGCGGCGTCAGCACCTCGGTGCCGACGAACGGAACCAGTGCGGCGGGCACCCGCACCGAGCCGTCGGCCTGCTGATGGTTCTCCAGGATCGCCACGATCCAGCGCGTGGTCGCCAGCGTGCCGTTCAAAGTGGCTGCGATCTGCGGCTTTCCGTTCTCGTCGCGGTAGCGCACGGCCAGGCGGCGGGCCTGGAAGGTGGTGCAGTTCGAGGTCGAGGTGAGTTCCCGGTAGGTCTGCTGGGTCGGCACCCAGGCCTCGCAGTCGAACTTGCGCGCGGCCGAGCTGCCGAGATCGCCTGCGGCAACGTCGATGACCCGGTAAGGAACCTCGACAGCGGCGAGCATGTCCTGCTCCCACGCGAGCAACCGCTTGTGCTCGGCGTCGGCCTGCTCCGGGGTGGTGAAGACGAACATCTCGATCTTGTCGAACTGGTGCACCCGGATGATGCCGCGGGTGTCCTTGCCGTAGCTGCCCGCCTCCCGGCGGAAGCAGGTCGACCAGCCCGCGTAGCGCTTCGGGCCCGCGCTCAGGTCGAGGATCTCGTCGGAGTGGTAGCCGGCCAGCGGCACCTCCGAGGTGCCGACCAGGTACAGGTCGTCCTCCTCGAGGTGATAGACCTCGGCCGAGTGCTGACCGAGGAAGCCGGTGCCCGCCATGATCTCGGGGCGCACCAGCACCGGCGGGATCATCATGGTGAAGCCGTTGGCGACCGCGCGCTGCGTCGCCAGCTGCAACAGCCCCAGCTGCAGCAGCGCGCCGTAGCCGGTCATGAAGTAGAAGCGCGCGCCGGAGACCTTCGCGCCGCGTTCCATGTCGAACAGCCCGAGCGAATCGCCGAGTTCGACGTGGTCCTTCGGCTGGAAATCGAATTCCCGTGGCGTGCCGACGGTTTCCAGGACGATGTAGTCGTCCTCGCCGCCGGCCGGCGCACCCTCCTGCACGACGTTCGAGATCGCGCGCTGGGCGGCGTCGAGGTCGGCGTCGGCCGCGTTCTGCGCGGCCTCGGCGTCCTTGACCTTCTGCGACATCTCCTGCGCCTGCGCAAGCAGGGCGGGCCGTTCCTCTTTACTCGCCTTACCGATCACCTTGCCCATCGCCTTGTGCTCGGCACGCAGGTTGTCGGCGGTGGCGACGGCCGCGCGGCGGGCCGCGTCGGCCTCGAGCAGGGCGTCGACGAGGGCGGGGTCTTCGCCGCGGGCGCGCTGGGAGGCACGGACCGCGTCGGGGTTGTCCCGCAGGAATCGGAGGTCGATCATGGGCATTGAGCCTAATGGTCTGGGCATTGTTGTTTCACGCCGATATCCCGGGATGGCGAACACCGGCCGCATGACCCGGGCATAGTTGCCGGATGGGGACAACTTTCGACGAAGCGGCGATCGATGCGGCCCTGGCCGAGCTGAGCGCGGGCGAGCGGGTCTGGGCCGCGACCCCGCTGCGCAGGCGCCGCGAACTCCTCGACGACATCCACACCAGAACCGGCCGCTTCGCCGGCGACTGGGTGCGCGCCGCCCAGACCATCAAGGGGCTGGCCGCGGACTCGCCGCTGGTCGGCGAGGAATGGATGTCGGGCCCGCTCACCCTGCTGCAGGCCACCGCCGCCCTCTCCGCGACGCTGGCCGCGCTGGAACAGGGACGCAGCCCGCTCGACGGCGTCACGCTCCAGACCGCGCCCGGCGATCGCGTCGCGGTGCCGATCCTGCCGCTCAGCGGCTACGACCGGTTGCTGCTCAACGGTTTTCGCGGCGAGGTGTGGTTGCGTCCCGGGGTCGACGCCGATACCGCCCGGCGGCGCGCCGGGCTCGCCCAACTCGATCCTGGCGCGACCGGCGGCATCGGAGTTGTGCTCGGCGCGGGCAACATCACCTCCATTCCGCCGCTGGACGCCTTGTACGAGCTGTACGCGCACAACCGCGTCGTCATCCTGAAGCTGAACCCGATCACCGATCCGCTGTACACGGTCTACGAGATGGTGTTCGCGCCGCTCTGCGAACTGGGGGTGCTGCGCATCGTCACCGGCGGCGCGGAGACCGGCGGCTATCTGGTGCACCACGACGACGTCGCGCACGTGCACATGACCGGCAGCGCGCTCACCCACGACGCGATCGTGTGGGGGCCGGGGCAGGCGGGGCTGGACCGCAAGCGCGAGCAGCGCCCGCTGCTGGCCAAGCCGATCACCAGCGAACTCGGCGGCGTCTCGCCGACCATCGTGGTGCCGGGCGACTGGTCCGAGGCGGACCTGCGCTTTCAGGCCGAGCACGTGGCCACCCAGCGGCTGCACAACGGCGGCTACAACTGTGTCGCCGCCCAGGCGCTCGTGCTGAGCAAGGGCTGGCACCTGCGGGAGCAGTTCCTGGCGGAGCTGCGTACGGCACTCGCGGCGGCGCCGCGGCGAACCCCGTACTACCCCGGCAGCGACGACCGAGTCGCCGACGCGCTCGCCGCCTACCCCAAGGCCACCTCGGTCGAGGGCGGGCGGGTGCTGGTCGAACAGGTGCCGCGCACCGAGACACCGCTGCTGCGCACCGAATACTTCGCACCGGTGCTCGGGGTGGTCGAACTGCCCTACGCGGGCACCGAATTCCTGACGCGCGCGGTCGAATTCGCCAACACCGAGCTCACCGGCACGCTGGGCGCCAATGTGCTCGCCCACCCCGGGACCATCCGCGAGCTCGGCCCGGACTTCGACCGCGCGCTCGAGCGGCTGCGCTACGGCACGATCGCGGTGAACGCCTGGACCGGGCTCGCGTTCCTGGCGCCGCGCGCCTCGTGGGGCGCGTTCCCCGGGCACACCCTCGACGACGTGCAGAGCGGAATCGGCGTGGTGCACAACGCGTTCCTGCTCGACGACGTGGAGCGCACGGTGATGCGCGGGCCGTTCCGGCCCGCACCGCGCTCGCTGCTGCACGGTGAGCTCGCGTTGTCGCCGAAGCCGCCGTGGTTCGTCGGCAATACGACGGCGGCGGCGACCGGGCGCAAGCTGACCGAGTTCTACGCCACCGTCAACCCGGCCCGGATCCCCGGCATCTTCTGGTCCGCGCTGCGTGGCTGAGCCGGGAAGCGGCTGATCACACCAGTCGTGGCACCGCGCGCCGGAGACTGCCATGATGGATCGCGATGTCCCCTTCCGATCATGTGCCCCAGTCCGACCCGTCGAGTCGGTTCGCCACCCGCGGCAAGCCGTCGCGCGGCGCCGCGGTGCGGCGCGTGTTCGGCTCGGTGCGGGGTGTGTTCACCGGCGAGACCGCCCTGCCCGCGCCCACCCTGCGCTGGGGCCTGCTGCTGGTCGCCGCGGGCGCGGTCGTCGCCGCGCTGGTGACGCTGTTCGTCACCGGCTTCGACAACAAGGGGCTCGAGGCGCACACCCCTGGCTCGCCCGCCGAGCCGGTGGTGGACAAGGAGTTCGGCACCGCCGTCAAGGGCGACTGCCTGAGCTGGTCCAAGCCCGATCACTCCGACCTGGTCAAGGTGCGCTGCGAGGCCAAGCACATGTTCGAGGTCGCGGCCGATGTCGACATGAGCAAGTACCCGGGCAAGGAATTCGCGCCCGGCGCCCGGTTCCCCGACTCACTGCGGCTCACCGAGCTGAAGGAGGAGCACTGCGTGCCCGCGGTGCAGCAGTACCTGGGCGGGCGCTTCGATCCGCGCGGGCGCTACATCGTCGGGCTCATGTACCCCAGCCCGGACGGCTGGCAGCGCGGGGACCGCACGTTGCGCTGCGGGTTGCAGTACGCGGCGAGCACGGGCACCCCGGCCTCCACCGGCAGCGCCACCCAGCACGATCAATCGAAGGTCTACGGGCCGGGCGTCTGCCTCGGCATCAACCAGAACCTGCCCACCGATCCGGTGGACTGCGCCCAGGTGCACTCGGTCGAGGTGGTCTCCACCATCGACCTCGGCCAGCGCTTCCAGGGCGGCCCGCCGGCCAAGGAGGAGCAGGACAAGTTCGTCGAGGACGAGTGCGCCCGCACCGCCTCGGACTATCTCGGCGGACCCGACGTGATCCGCAACAAGACCCTCACGCTGTTCTTCGATTTCCTCGACGCGCGCAGCTGGCTGGCCGGTAGCCGCAAGCTGGACTGCATGGTCGGCAAGGGGGCCGATCGCGAGGGGTTCGCCCCGATCACCGGTTCGGCCAAGGGCGACATCCTGATCAACGGCCAGGCGCCGGAACCGCCGCCGAACACCGGCCGGTCCACGCCGACGCCGCTGCCCGGCGCAGCGCCGCTGCCGCCGCAACCCCAGCCGAGGTAGTCCACGCCGATGTCGGTCGCCATGTCCGAGGACCGGTTCGAGGAGTTGGTCGGCGACGCGCTCGATCGCATCCCGCCGGAGCTGGCCCGAGCCATCGATAATGTGGTCGTACTGATCGAACCTCGCAACCCGGAGGACCCACATCTGCTCGGTTTGTATCAAGGCATCGCGCTGACCGAACGAGACAGCCATTACGGCGGCTCGCTGCCCGACACGGTGACCATCTATCGCGACTCGATCTTGGCGATCTGCGCGGACGAGAACGAGGTGGTCGAGGAGGTGGCGATCACGGTGATCCATGAGATCGCACACTATTTCGGCATTGACGAAGACCGCCTGCATGAGCTGGGATGGGGCTAGTCTTTACCCCAGCTGTATGAGTGCGGTTGCAGTTGGGGTGAGCAGGGAAGAAACTTTAGGGGATTCGATGGAACCGATTGCCTGGCTGTCGCGTCCTATCACTCGAAGGGGGAATTCTCGTGGTTCCGCCCCATAGCCGCCACTAGAAGGAGTCGAGTCATGGTTGGCCACGTACTAGTCGCACCCGAAGTCGTCCTCGCCGCCGCCGCCGAGCTTGACCTGCTCGCCGACCGGCTGGCCGCCGCTGCCGCGCTCACCGCGCCCGCGACGCATGTCATCCCCTCCGGTATGGACGAGGTCTCGCTGCACGCCGCGAACCACCTCAACAAGGGCGCCGCCACGCACGATCAGGCCGTCGCCCAGGGCATCCTCGAGCTGCACCACGCGGCCGCGACGCTGCGTTCCCAGCTCGTCACGCACATCGGTGAGGACGTCGTCCGGGCCGGCACGATCGGTGCCGTCAGCTCCACCATCGCCTAAGCCTGCGGGCACAGCACAAAAGAACAAAGCAAGGGGAGAAACGCATGACCGCAGGAATCACCGGGGTGTTCTGGCTGCCCCGTCTGGCAGAAGGCAACTCGATCGCGCTCAACGCGGGCGCGCACGCCGTGCCGATCTCGGCCGCCGCCACCGCGTGGGGTGGACTGACCGCCGCCTGGATCGATGCCACCGCGACCGTCGCCCGGGTGATGGCCGAGCTCGGTGTCGGCATGCAGGGCCTCAACGGCATCTCGGCGCTGTCCAAGCTGACCGGATTCGTCGGCTGGGCCGAGCAGCAGGGTGTCATGGCGGCCACCATGAGCTCGAAGGCGGCCTCGAACGCGATCGCCTACACCGTGGCGTCGCTGGCCATGCCGAGCATCCCGGAGATCGCGGCCGTCGACGCGGCGCGCGTCGCCGCCTACTCGACCGGCGGCGTGCTCAACGGCAGCGCCGAGGCGGCCGAGGCGGCGAAGGCCGCGCTCGACCTGCGTGCCGCGCTGACCATGGAGACCTACGAGGCGGCGACCACCGCGATGGTCGTGACGCCCGGTGAGTTCGTCAACCCGCCCGCGATCGCGCACGGCGCGGGCCAGGCGAACGCGGGCGGCGCCGAGCAGGCCGCGCAGAGCACCACCAACGCCGACCCGGTGCAGACCGCGATCTCCGCGGCGGGCGCGCTGGTCAACAACCCGGCCGTGGTGAGCGCCGCGACCCAGGCGGCGAACGTCGCGGGTTCGGTGGCGACCACCGGCGTTTCCACCGTGGGCACCATCGGCTCGCAGGCGGTCTCGGCCGTCACCAGCGCGGTCGCCGCGCCCGGAATCGCCACCGCGGCACCGGCTTCGATGGTCGGCGGCGCGGGCCTGGCGGCTGCCGCGTCGTCCGCGACTCGGTCCGCGTCCCTCGGCGGCGGCACGGTGTCGTTCGGCAACGGTTCGCTGAAGCTCCCCGAAGGCTGGGGTGCGGGCAGCGCGGCGGGCGGCGCACCCGCCACGGCCGCCGTCGTCGAGAACTCCTCCGTCGCCCAGCCCACCGGCGCGCCGGTGCGCGGCAACAACGCCGCGCACGGCAGCCCGCTGCTGGGCAACCAGGTGCGGGACGAGGACGACGAGTCCGAGCACAAGGGTCAGGACTACCTGCGCTCGACCGAGCACTTCAACGACGGCCGCTACGCCGCGGACGGGGTGATCGGCGCCGAACCCGCCGGGACGGCCACTAAGTGACGGTACTGGGTGCGGGCCGCGGCCCGTCGCTGCTCGCGTCGGTTGTGCTGTCGCTCGACGAGATGCAGTTCCTCCTGGAGAAACTGGAGATCGACGAGGTGCCCGTCGTGCTGGACGCACGCGGGCAGTACGACAACGTGGCCGATCACGACGCAGCGATGGCCGCGGCCGCTCAGTCGCTCATCGACCGGGAACTGCTGATCGATGACGCGGTGCATCAAGAACTCGAAGACCGGCTGCGGGCGCTGTACCGACCGCACTGGGTGGTCGCACTGCGGCTGCACGTGGACGGTGCCATGAGTCGCATGTGTCTCGCGAAGGGTGACGACCTTGTCGCCGTCGCCCTGCGCGGGCCGCAGTCCTACGTGATCGACGAGGTGGAAGACGATCTGCCGGGCCCGGTGATCGCGGCGCTCGGCCCGGCCGAGCCGCTCGAGTTGACCGGCATGAACGCGCCGACCGAGCAGCTCGTCCCGATCTTCGACGACACCGGCGACGCGGCCGCCACCGCCAACCGGCTGGCGAAGGTCGGCACCCCGCCGCGTGACTCGCAGACCCTCGCCTCCGCGATGGTGCAGATCCACTCGCACGCGGAGATCGTCGGCGTTGTCTACGGCGACGGCACCCGCGACGTCACCGACAACCACATCGCCGTCTTCAACACCCGCTCCGGCCGCTTCATCGCCACCGCCAGCAAGTCCGATGACGGCGTGAAGTGGACGTCCCTCAGCTCGGGAACCCCCGGCCGACTCCGAACCGCCTTGCAGGACTTGATCAGCGGCCTACCGGAGCGAGAAGAGTTCCCCGCCAAACCCCAACAGGGCTGAGCCCGGGGCGGGGTCAGCCCATGGGGTCGTCGGCGGTGGGGGCCACGTCGTAGCCGAAAGGCGGGGTGAAGCGGCCCCACCGGATGCAGCTCCAACCGCCGTCGGGGAGAGGGACCAGCTCGATGGTTTCGGTGTTGTCGAGGTGGTTGTTCGTGGTGAACGGCGGCTGCACGCCGGCTAGGTAGCGTGAGACCAGACGCATCGCGGCGCCGTGGTTCACCAGCAGCACGTCGCCCGCGCCGGGGGCGGTCAGGTAGCGCTCGCGCAGGTCCTCGATCGCCGGCATGAACCGGGCCAGGATGTCGGTGCCGGATTCACCGCCCGGGATGCGCTGATCCAGATCGCCTTCGTGCCAGGCACGGTAGATGCGCTGGAAGTACAGGTGCGCTTCCTCGCTGTGCTGACCTTCCAGGTCGCCGGCCTGCACCTCCTGCAGGTTGTCCAGGACGGTGGCGGACACCCCGGTCGCGGCCTCGATGTAGCCCGCGGTCTGTCTGGCCCGCAACGCCGTCGAGCAGAACAGCACGCGCGGCGGCGTCAGCAGCGTCTCGCCGAACGTCTTCGCCTGTGCCGCACCGCGTTCGGTGAGCGGCAAGCCGGGCACCGCGGTGTCGAGCAGCTTCGCGACGTTGCCCTCGGTCTCGCCGTGCCGGACCAGCACCAGCTTGGCCGGACCGATCGTGCGGCCGGAATCCTGTGCGGTACTCATAGATCCGCCACCCCCTTTCGCAGCTGGGTCAGCCACGCCGCGGCGGACTCGTCGGAGGGCGGCGGCGTGCCGGTCGCCGAGGTCGCGGGCCAGGAACCGAGGAACCGGATCCGGGCCGTGCGATGCAACGCCTTGAGCGCCTCGGCGACCGCGATGTCATCGATGTGCCCGACGCAGTCGAGGTAGAAGCGGTAGGTACCCATCCCGGTGCGCGTCGGACGGGACTCGATTCTGGTCAGATCGATACCGCGAGTGGCGAATTCGGCGAACGCGCGCATCAGCGACCCGGGTTCGTTGGGCAGTTCGAGCACGATCGAGGTGCGGTCCGCGCCGGTCGCGGGCGGCGCCACCCGAGGCGGTGTCACCAGCACGAATCGGGTGATCGCCTGCTCGACATCGGCGACACCGGAGGCGAGCGCGATCAGGCCGAGCCGTTGCCCGGCCAGCGCGGTGGAGACGGCGGCATCGGCCTTGCCCGCCGCGACGTCCTCGGCGGCCGCGGCATTCGACGCCGAGGTGTAGGGCCGCGCGTGCGGCAACTCGCGGGCGACCCATTCGCGGACCTGGGCGGCGGCCACCGGATAGGCGGCGAGGGTGCGCACCTCGGCGAGGGTCGAGCCGGGACGGCCGAGGATCGTGAACGTCACCTCCAGCTCGGTTTCCGCGACGATCTGCAACCGCGGTCCGATCGCCAGCGAATCGAGCGTCGCGGAGATCGAGCCCTCCACCGAACTCTCGATCGGCACCACCGCGCCGTCGACGTCCCCGCTCCGGATCAGCTCTAACGCGGCCCCTTGGCTGGGCGCGGCGACACGCTCGACAGCCTCTTCGAAGGCTCCCGAGATCTCGAGGTCGGCGAGGGCCATCTCGGTGAAGGTTCCGGAGGGCCCGAAGTACGCGATGCGCGGCACGGTTACGACCTTACTTGCGTCGGCGGCCGACCCTCCCGAGATTCACCCGCACCCCGCTACTTCCGAGCGCCATCGGCCGGGCAGCACCCCGCGCACGAGCGGAAACCGCGCGTGTCGACAACAGGCTCGACGCGCGCTCGCGTCAACGCGTCGACCCGGGCAACTCGTCAGCGTCGGCCGCGGGTCAGCTGCCGGCGAGGGGGCGCAGGGCCTCGGCCAAGGCGTCCGGAGAGTCGGCCTCGATGGCGAGCAGGACCGAGCGGAGTGCTTCTACCGCAGGGGGTTTCAGGCCGGTCAGGAAGGCGAGGTCGGGCCGGGCGATGGCGGTCGGGATGTCCTCGCCGCAGAGGGCGGCGGCGGTGGCGGCGACGATGGCCAGGGCACGCTCACCCGAGGACGTGCGAGCGATGAAGCCGGTGTCGGTGTGCACGATGCCCGCCAGGAACTCGGCGACCGCGGTATCGCTGGCATCGGCGTCGAGCACCGGCACTGTCGCCTCGGCCCGAGGCGCGCGCACCAGGCCGTCAACCAGGCTGCGCCGCGCGGGTGCGGTCAATGCCACGAGTACCGGTTCGCTCCCTGATGCCGATCCGTGCGCCACCGATCCACCGTAACAACCGGCTTCGCGTCCCGAACCGCGGGTGAATTCTCAGGATCAGGGTGGCGGGAACGCTTGCGGATGTTCGTCGCGTCACTTAGCTTAGGGTAACCTAATTGAGCGCCGAGCAGAGCACGACCACGGAGGTTTGTATGCCGCGTCCGACACCGACCGTCGCGCCGTCCACGGCCGAGCGGGTGCGCAGCGCCTGCGCGCACGCCGAGCAGGCCGTGCTGGCCATGCCCGGCATCGATCCGACGCCGGTCTCGGTGCATCACCTGCGCGAATGCGGCGACGCCGTGATCGCGGTGCCGACCACCTCGGTGGCCGCGGTGCTGGCCGGGAACTCCCCGGACGCGGGGGCGCCCGCGGTACTCGAGCTCACCGACCACGCGCCGCTGCCGTTGCGCGAACCGGTGCGCGCGCTGGTCTGGCTGCGCGGCTGGGTGCGTGCGGTGCCGACGCAGGCGCAGCGCGCGCTGGCCACCGAGGTCGCCAAGGATCACCCCGATCCCGGCCTGCTCGATGTCGGCCACACCGCGACACTGCTGCGCCTGGTGATCAATTCCGCGGTGGTCGCCGACTCGACCGGCGCCGAGTCGGTCAGCGTCGACGAACTGCGGCTGGCGCAGCCGGATCCGTTCTGCACCTTGGAATCCGCGTGGTTGCAGCACCTGGACGCCGACCATGCCGACGTGGTCGCGCAACTGGCCAGGCACCTGCCGCCGCGCCTGCAGCACGGCATCGTGCACCCGCTCGCGATCGACCGCTACGGGCTCACCCTGCGCGTCGAGGGCCGCGACGGCGACCACGACTTCCGACTCCCCTTCACCGCTCCCGCCGACAACATCGAGGCGCTCAGCCGCGCGGTCCGCACCCTCGCGGGCTGCCCGTTCCTCAACGGCCTGCGCCGGATCTGACCCCACCCGGACCTGATGCGTCACCCGCCAGCGGTGCGTGACGCGACGCGCGGCGTGCCGGGCAATAGATTCGAGGGATGCGTGGTGCGGTTGGTGACGAGCCTGCGGAGCTGACGGAGCGGGAACGGCTCGGGATCAAACTCGAGATCGCGGTCGTGCTCGTGGTCACCTTCGGGTTGAGCGGGCTCAATGCGGCCCTGTCGCTGGTGGAGAGCGCGCTCGCACCGGGCGGGGTGGGTGGGCGCACGGTCGCGTTGAATCCGTCGCGCTCCACGCAGTCGGCGATCGATCTGCTGTTCCAGTTGCTGAGCGTGGCGCGGCTGCTCGGGTGGGCGGCGCTCGGCCTGTACCTGTTGTGGCGCAGCGGCATCGGGCCGCGGCTGATCGGGCTCGCGACACGCCTGCGTTTTCGCGCCGATGTCCTGCCCGGACTGGTGCTCGCCGCCGTGATCGGCCTGCCGGGCCTCGGTCTGTATCTGGTCGCGCACGCGCTGGGGATGAGCGTGACGATCGTGCCCGCCTCGATCGACGACCACTGGTGGCGACTGCCCGCGCTGATCCTGTCCGCGTGCGCGAACTCGCTGGCCGAGGAGATCATCGTGGTCGCCTTCCTGATCACCCGGCTGCGCAAGCTGGGGTGGTCGGAGAATTCCGCGCTGTTCGCCTCGGCGCTGCTGCGCGGCAGCTACCACCTGTACCAGGGACTCGGCGGCGGCATCGGAAACGTGGTGATGGGCTTGGTGTTCGGACGCTACTGGCAGCGCACCAACCGGCTGTGGCCACTGGTCCTCGCGCACGCCACCATCGACGCGGTCGCCTACCTCGGCTACACCTTCCTCCGCGGCCACGTCTCCTGGTTGCCGTGAACACCTGCCCGGCAAGCAGATACCGCCCGCTCACCCGCGCAGCAGTGCGTTGAGGCGTGCCGCCTGCCGGGTGAGGTGTTCGCGTTCGGGGAGGGTGGTGGCGGCGTCGGCGGCGGCGCGGTAAAGGCGGGCGGCGGATTCCCGGTCGCCGTCACGTTCGCGGAGGTACGCCTCGACCGCGGCGTAGCGGGGCAGGGTGGGTTCGAGTTCGGCCAGGGCGAGCAGGCCGGCGCGTGGGCCGTCCGCCTCACCCACTGCGACCGCTCGGTTGAGACGCGCGACCGGGCTGTCGGTGAGCGCGACCAATTCGTCGTACCACTCGACGATCTGCACCCAGTCGGTCTCGGCGGCGGTCCTGGCGTCGGCGTGCAGTGCGGCGATGGCGGCTTGCGCCTGGAATTCCCCGAGCCGCTCGCGCGCCAGCGCGGTCTGCAGGATGTCGACCCCCTCGGCGATCAGGCGGGTATCCCAGCGACCGCGGTCCTGCTCGGCCAGCGGCACGAGGCTGCCGTCGGCGCGGGTCCTCGCCGGGCGCCGGGCGTGGTGCAGCAGCATCAGCGCGAGCAGACCCGCGACCTCTTCGTGCCTGGTCAGCGCCGCCAGCTGGCGGGTGAGCCGGATCGCCTCACCCGCCAGGTCGACGTCACCGGTGTAGCCCTCGTTGAAGACCAGGTAGAGCACGCGCAGCACGGTCGAGACATCGCCTGCCCGGTTGAGCCGGACGCCGGATACCGTCCGCTTGGCTCGGCTGATCCGTTGCGCCATGGTCGCTTCCGGCACCAGGTACGCCTGCGCGATCTGCCGCGTGGTCAAGCCGCCGACCGCGCGCAAGGTGAGCGCGACGGCCGAAGCGGGCGTCAGGGACGGATGCGCGCACAGAAAGTAGAGCTGCAGCGTGTCGTCCGCGGTCTCGGCCTGGCCAGGGGGCGGCTCGACCTCGACGAGTTCTTCGCGCCTGCGCCGCGATGTCTCGGCACGGACGGCGTCGAGGAATTTGCGCCAGGCCACCGCGACGAGCCAGCCCTTGGGATCGCGCGGCGGCTCGTCCGGCCAGGCACGCAACGCCTCGATCAGCGCCTCCTGCACGGCGTCCTCGGCGGCGGCGAAATCGGCGCCGCGGCGCACGAGTATCGCCAGCACCGCGGGGGTGAGAGTGCGCAACGCCGCCGCGTCCACCGACGTCACTCCGTGACCGTGGCGGGCACGCCGTAGAACGGCCGCACCTCGAGCCATTCGCAGATCGGCTTGCCGCCGGGGCCGGGCGCGGCGGAGAGCTCGCGGGCCAACTCGACCGCGCGCTCCCAGGACTCGACGTCGATGATGTACCACCCGGCGATCAGGTCCTTGGTCTCGGCGAACGGCCCGTCGGTCACCGGCGGCCGTCCCTCCCCGTCGTATCGGACGAACGCGCCCTCCGGGGAGAGTGCCTGGGTGTCGACGAACTCTCCCGTCTGCTCCAACCGGGCCGCGAAATCACGCATGAACCGGATGTGCGCGTCGACCTCGGCCGGTGTCCATTGGTCCAGCGGCCCGTGGTCCACAACCGGGGCCGGGCCGCCGCGATAGTGCTTGAGCAGCAGGTATTTCGCCATGATGATCTCCTTCGTGCGGTACGGCCCATTCTGGCCGCTGTGTCCCTGGGACGGAGCGGTCCTCGCGTTCTCGACATCGGCGCCGAAAGTTTTTCCAGGGGCGTGACCTCCGGCGACCCAGCTGTGACCCAACCGTTCCTGGCCGAGCGATAACAGCGCGCCGGTCCAGGCGAATTCATAAAGAGTGCTCCCGATGGAAGGGCGCTGGCACCGGCACGCCGGGCCGAGATCATCCGGCGCACGAGCGCCCGGAGCGACGAGCGATAAGTAGAGTCATTGTGATGAATGGCGACGACCCCCAGTACCGCGCGCCGATGCGCCGGGTGCCGCCGCCCGGCCGGGCGCCGATGCCACGGCCCGGACCGCACCGGGCGGGTCCGCCGCCTGGTGACCCCCGTGCACCCTACGTCGAACCGACGCAGGTCATGCGGCGCGGCGGCCCGCACGCGCCGCCGCTGGCCTACTCGCAGGTGCCGCCGGAGCAGGCCGCGACGCGGATACCACCGCCGATGGACAAGCGCCGCCCGCCGACCCACGCGCCGACCCAGCAGCCGGTCCCCTATCGCGAGGACCCGCCGCCGCGACAGTTCCGCGGCGCACCGCCGCCACCGCCCCCTTCCGCCCCGCCACGCCAGGAGCGTGCCCCGCGCCCGCGCCGCAAACGACACTATTTCCGCTGGTTCCTCGTCTTCCTGCTGGTGCTCGTGCTCGCCGTGATCGGCGCCGTCGTGCAGCTCGATCGATCCCTGACCCGGATTCCGGCGCTGGCGAACTATGCCGAGCGCATCGCCGACACGCCGGGCACCAACTGGTTGCTCGTCGGTTCCGACGGCCGCGCCGGCCTGACCGCCGAGCAGGAGCAGCAGCTCGCCACCGGCGGCGAGGTCGGTCCGGAACGCACCGACACGATCATGCTGGTGCACCTGCCGAAGTCGGGTAAGGCGACATTGGTGAGCCTGCCGCGCGACTCGTATGTCAGCATCCCAGGCAACGGCAAGGACAAGCTGAACGCGGCCTTCGCCATCGGCGGCGCACCGCTGCTGGTGCAGACCGTGGAGATCGCCACCGGCCTGCGCATCGACCACTACGCGCAGATCGGCTTCAGCGGTTTCGCCGGCGTGGTCGACGCGCTCGGCGGCATCGATGTCTGCCTGCCCGCCGCCATCGACGACCCGCTCGCGGGAATCAACCTGCCCGCGGGCTGCCAGAAGCTGACCGGACCGGAAGCGCTCGGTTTTGTGCGCAGCCGCGCGACCGCGCTGGCCGACCTGGACCGGATGAACAACCAGCGCATCTTCATGGCCGCGCTGCTGAAGAAGGCGACAAGCGCTGCGACACTGGCCAATCCGTTCACGCTGTGGCCGTTGGCCTCGGACACGGTCAAGTCGCTGAAGGTCGACAACGGCGACCACATCTGGAACCTGGCGCAGCTAGGCTGGGCGCTGCGCGGCGACACCGTGGCGACCACGGTGCCGATCGGTGGGTTCGACGACACCGCCAGCGGCAACGTGCTGCTCTGGGACAAGAACAAGGCGAGCGGATTCTTCGACGCGCTGGCCAAGGACCAACCGATCCCGGAGGATCTGCTCACCAGGTAACGTCGAGCACATGGCCGACACCGACGAGTCGTTCCCTGGTCTGCTGCACGAGCAACTGCACCGCGGCTTCACCGCCGCCCAGCAGTATCTGGCCGCGGCGGTGTACTTCGATTCGAATCGGTTGCCGCAGTTGGCGAAACACTGCTACGCCAAGTCCGAGCAGCAGCGCGGGCACGCGCTGCGGATGGTGCAGTATCTGCTCGATCGCGACGTACCGGTCCGCATCGGCGGGCTGCACGAGGTCCGGTCCGCCTTCGAATCCCCCCGTGCCACAATAGCTTTCCTGCTGGAGGACGAGCAGCGGCGCGGCACCCAGATCACCGGGCTCGCCCGCGCGGCCCGCGAGTCGGGCGACTATCTCGGCGAGCGTTTCATCCAATGGTTCCTCAAGGAACAGGTCGAGGACGTCGCCCGGATGAGCACGCTATTGACCGTGATCGACCGCGGCGCGGACGATCTGTTCGATGTCGAACAGTTCATTGCGCGCGAGTTACGTGCACCCCAACGCATCGATACCACCGGCCCGAGAATGGCGGGCGCAGCACAGAATTAATTAGGCAATACTAGCCTCAATAAGGTTGCACTTGGATGACACGCGCCCTGACCAGCGCTAATGTCACCACTATGTCCAGCCATCCGGAGTCCCCTCGCAGCAAATTCCACGGCCTGCTCCACGACCAGATCAGGCATGAATTCAATGCCGAACATCAATACATCGCTATCGCGGTGTGGTTCGACAATGCTGATCTGCCCCAGTTGGCCAAACGGTTCTACGCGCAGGCGGTCGAAGAGCGTAATCACGCGATGATGATCGTGCAGTACTTCCTCGATCGCGATATCAGCGTCGACCTCGCCGGAATCGACGCCGCGAAATCCAAGTTCGAGAATGTGCGCGAGCCGATCGCGCTGGCCCTCGCCCAGGAGAAGACGGTCACCGACCAGATCATCCAGCTGGCGAGCACGGCCCGCGAAGAGGGCGACTACCTCGGCGAGCAGTTCATGCAGTGGTTCCTGAAGGAGCAGGTCGAGGAGGTCGCCAATATGACCACCCTGCTCAATATCGCCGATCGCGCCGGGTCGAACCTGTTCGACCTGGAAGAGTTCATCGCCCGCGAAATGAGCGGTCCGAGTGACGCTTCCGGCGCGCCGTCGGCCGCGGGCGGCACCGTCTAGACCGAGGCGACTCGAGCAAAAAGGCCCAGCTCTTCGCGACGAGCTGGGCCTTTCGCCGTATCCCGCGCGAGCGCTAGCTGGCGCTCAGCGTGCTGATCAGGGACGTGATGATCTTCAGGATCTGCTCCATTGGTGTGCCCTCATTCCTCATCGTTCGGTGAGACTGCCCTCACCCACACCAGCCTTCGGTGTCAGAGGAAAAACTAACGGAGCGAAGATCATTCGGCTGGATTTTGCCTGAAATCAATCCGCTTTATTTTGGTCAGCGCAGGGTGACCTGGCGCGAACGCAGCCCGTCGCGCGAGCGACGCTCCTCGGCGCTCAGCGGCGCGTCGACGGCGAGCGCCTCGGCCAGCCGGACGCCGAATTCCTCGGCGGGCTTGGTCCATTCGTCCGCGTGCCGCTCCCGGTCCAGGTCGAACACCGGGACCAGCACGCCGTGCGTCCGGAACGAACCCGCGAACCGGGAACCCTCGCCGAGTTGCAGTCCACCCGCGGCATGCAGCCGCGCCAGCGCCAGCATCAGCTCGTCCTCGTTCTCCGGACGGACCCAGCGGATGTGCGCCTTCTCGCCGGCATCCACCCACCACGCCGCGCCAGCGGTGCCCGGGTCGAGCGCGATCCGCGCCGAGGGCATGATCGCCTGCTTGGCCTGTTCGATGGTCGCGGCCACCTGCGCGTCCGGCTGCACGCCCTCGGGCACCCACCAGTCGAAGTCCTGGTGCACCGTGAGATCCAGGGCGGCGCCCGGATCGATCACGTCGGCCAGCCGCGGGCCGCCCGCCACGCTCTGCACCGACGACAGCGAGTCGCCCGGCTCGGCGGACTGCGTCCACAGGATCGCGGCGGCCAGGTCCGCGCCCGCGTCGGCACCCTGAAACTGCACCTGCGCGCCGACGAAACCGGTCGGCGGCTCACCCGCGCGCACCAGCGCGGCGACCGCGCCGGGGAGCACGGTGGCGAGCACGACCGGGCGTTCGGCCGCGACGCTCGACACCAGCTTCAGCTCGGCGGTCGCCGACGGCACGAATTCGCGCAGCGCGACCAGATCGCACTCCGCGGCCAGCCCCTCGAAGGGACGCGTGACGGACTGCGCCGCCTGCTCCTGCGCGGCCTTCCGCTCGGCGAGACGCTGGGCCCGGTTCCCGCCGGGCTTAGGACTGTTGCGCTTGCTCTTACCCACGGGGGGTCAACCTACAGGGTGTGCCCGCCGCCACCCCGCGCGCCACGGCAGCGAATCCCCACCGACCCCGCCCCACCCCACGCTCCCGTCGAATAGCACACGCCCCCAACCACGTTCATCACCACCCCCTGCACGATCCGTTCACCGGGGTATACAACCCCCGCACGCCCCGGCGGAATGTGCCCAGGTGTCCACCATTTCCGCGATCGGCGCGGTGCGGACTCCGGCGCGGTACCGCGCTCCCGGCGGCACGTCAGCCACACGCGGCAGGACCACTCCCCCGGTCCGCGGCAATCCACGCGTGAGGACACCCAGCGCATCGGCACGTCTGGCCCATCGACAAATCCACCGCACCTACGCCGATTGGTCCGCACGCCGACTTCGGCACGACAGGACCGCCCAAATGATCCGCACCGGTGCACATGTGGAATCGAACGCATCGGCATCGCCGTTGGCTGATCGACGGACCCATCTGATCCCGCACATCTACGCCGATAGGTGCACACACCGCGGACTCCGGCGCGCGACAGCCCGCCCATTCGATCCGCAGGGAAGTCCGGCGGGTGCCGCGGCAGGCGGGTCGGTCTTGCGGTTGTGCGTGGTGGCTTGCGTTCAGGGGGTGCCGAGGAGAGATTTGGTGCGGCCGGGGTGGTTGGTGGCGACCCAGCTGACGCCCAGGTCGGCGCAGAGGCGGACGTCGTCGGGGTCGTCGACGGTCCAGCAGTAGGTGGCGCGGCCCGCGGCGGCGGCCCTGTCGACCAGTTCGGGGTGTTCGCGCAGCGTCTTCACCGACGGCCCGACGGCGGTCGCGCCGACCGTCGTCGCGGCGGAACCGCCGAGGTAGCGCGAGGATTCGCCGAGCAGCACGGTCGGCAGCAGCGGCGCGGCGCGGCGGATCCGCCAGACCGCGGTGGCGGCGAACGACATCACCACCGCGCGTGAATGGTCGGCGGAGGCGGGCGTGGCGATGCCGAACCGCTGCAACTCGGCCAGCAGCTTGTTCTCCACCAGCGCGCCGTAGCGCACGGGATGTTTGGTCTCGATGAACAGCTTGGTCGGCCTGCTGCGCCAGTCCAGCACGAGGGTGATCAGCTCGCTGAGCGTGAGCACCGGCGACGGCGCGCCGTCCGCGCCGAAGTCGAGTTCCTTCAGCTCGTCCAGCGACATCTCGCTGACCAGGCCGGTGCCGGAGGAGGTCCGGTCGACGGTGCGGTCGTGCACGCACACCAGGTGCCCGTCCCTGGTCAGCCGGACGTCGCACTCGACGCCGTCCGCGCCTTCCTGCAGCGCCAATTCGTATGCGGCGAGCGTGTGTTCGGGACGCGCCGCCGAGGCGCCCCGATGCGCCACGACGAACGGCGCGCGACTGCCCTGGCTCACTTGGCCATAACCTCCTCCTGCTCACGGTCCGGTGTGCCGTCGGGCGTGTGCTGCGGTGCGGCGTCCAGCGCGGCGACGGGCGGCTCGACGGTAGCGTGTGCGCCGCGACCGCCCGGCTGCACGGGTTCGATCACCGGAATCGGCGGGTCGACCGCGATCACCCAGCGGCGCGCGATCCGGCTGTGGCCGAAGGCGTCTCGCTCCTCGATGGCCCGCAGCATGGTGAGGGTGAGCAGGGCTACCGCGGCGGCGACCAGGTCGGTGCACGCGGTGAACAGCACGCCGTCGGCCTTGGCCTGCAACGAGTCCGCGGTCCGCCAGAGCAGCGCGGCCGCCGCCACGATGCCGCCGCCCACCCAGGCCGCCCACCAGATCCGGACCGCGCGCACCGCCCGTGGATCGTCGTGTTCGGCGAGGATCTCACTCAGGAAGACGCCCGGCCAGATCAGATTCACCACGGGGACAACGCAGCCGAGCACGAGCGCCCGCACCGAACGCGGCTCGCCGCGCCCGGCCGACGCGAAGACGGTGCGCCGGGTCCGGATCAGCCAGCCGACCATCGCGAGCGCGCTGAACAGCGCGAACGCCAGGGCGAGCAGGGCGGCGCCGACGACGAACGCGTCGGAGGCGAACAGCAGCGCGGGATGGATCAGCCGGGTCCGGTTACGCAAAAGCACCAGGTAGCGCAGCAATTCGCCGAGCGCGGCGAGACCGAACAGGACCGCGGTGGTGATCAGCAGGGACGACACGCGGCGGGTCAGCTTCGCGAACGGCAGCGCCGCCTCGGGCTGCTCGAGCGGCGGCTGGTCGAGCAGACCCCAGCGCGGGATCTCGGTGTAGCGCGGGGTCGCGATGGGCGCCGGGCGCGCACCGGCGCTCTTGCGGATGCGGTGATCGGGGCGGCGCGCCACCCACCGGTAATTGCGGCGTTCGGCGGGGGCGCCGATCGGCGCGGGCGAGAGCAGCACGCCCCGGCACCGCGGGCACCAGTGCATCGGCGTCGACTGCACGGTCCATCGCGCACCGCAACGCGCACAGGGTTGGACAACCGTACTCATCGCACCTCAGCTCTCCCTCAGTAGATCTTCGCCTGGTGGTCGCCGTCCGCGATCAGCGGGCGCCCGGCCTGCTGCCAGGCCACCATGCCGCCGCGGACCTGAATGGCCTCGTAGCCGATGTGGTTGAGGTATTCGACCACCTGGAGAGAACGGCCGCCTTGCCGGCAGATGACGTAGAGGTCGACGTCGAACTCCAGCTCGTCCACCCGGGCAGGCACGTCCACCATCGGGATGTGGATCGCGCCCGGCGCGTGCCCGAGTTGCCATTCGTCCTCTTCGCGTACGTCGAGCAGGACCGCCCGCGCGCCGTCCGCGGTGGCCGCTTCGGCGCGGTCGAAATCGCTCGGTACGGCGTCCACCGGGACAGCGGGAACATGGGGACTCGTCACAGTTTCGATCCTGCCATGGGCGCGCGGGGACCGCGCAGTTCCGGCCCCGTCGGCGATCTCGACAGCAAGCCGATACTTCAGGTATGTTCTCGGTCCCGGAACCCTGAACGACGCCCGCTCAGGGGCGAGATGTGTCGATCGCCGACAGAGTTATCCACATAATCCACAACCTCATCCACAGGCTGTGGCTATCAGACAGCGCATCAATCCAGGGTTCGGCTATCAAAGCAACCGCACGGTTAACGTCGCGTGGCCCAGCTCACCGCCATCCAGACGCTACGTGTCGCGCTCGGCATGGCGGTGGCGGGCCGCCGTGGCCGCGGACGACCGATCCGGGACTCCCCTCCACCAAGTACATCCCGGAGCGGTCATCCGCCACTGACCTCGGAACTCGCGGCGCAGCTTGTTCCGATAACTACTTGGACGGCGCGGGACTCGGTTCGGTTCCATAAAAAACGAGAACGCTAGCGAAAAAATGAAATATTGGGCGGCACCGGTAGCTGTCGGTAGCCTGTGCGCATGAACGTGAGCAGGGGGCTACTCGACGGAATGGACACGGCCGGACTCAATGTCGCCCTGTCCGAGGCCACGTGCCTCGGCCTGCAGGTCGACGCGGCGGCCGGACAACTACGACTCGATTTAGAGGTGCTGACGCTTCCGGAGAACGGAACGCCCACCGAGGACTACCGGGTGCGGGTGACGTTCACCGGGGTCGGCCGCGTTGCCGCGTCATTGCGGATGCAGAACTGGGATGCCGTCGAGCCGCAGGTGCTGCCGCTGCAGCTGGACGGGCTGGACGAGGCGATCCGCAGCTTCGGCGGCGGCAGGCTGCACGGCTGGGAGTTCGTCGACCTCGACGACAGCGGCTGGGCCCTGTGGGGAGAACTGCTCAGCTTCGACACCCGCATCGATGATCACGAGTCCGCGCACGTGCTGGAGTTCTCCCAGGAAGAGGGCATCGACCCGCGCGAACTCGACGTGCGCGTGTGGTTCGACAACGTGCTGGTCCACGACGCGGACGGCCAGGAGATCCCGCTGGCGCAGTTCATCGCGGGCGCAACGCGCTGGTGGGCGGCGCACGACGCGGGCGATCCGCGGGCCACCCGCCCCGGTGTCGCGCCGCCGCTCTGAGCCGCGAATACCCCCTACCGCACATCCGGTCGACCGGGTGTGCGGTTTTTCGTTGGCGGCCGTTCGAGCGGCAGGAGTCCCGAGCGGGTGGCCGTCCGAGGTGAACCGCGCTGGTCCCCGCACCGAAAACACCAGGTCGAGACCACCCGTGCCCGGCAGCAGACCGGACACGGATGAGCGAGGCCGCAGTGGGTAACCGGCACGAGGATCGGTTCCTTACGTGCGGGCCGGGTTCGCCCGGCGCGACCGGGACGGGCGCGTGCGGGCCGCGAGCGCCCCACTAGTTCGTCGTACCACGACGTGGTTCGATGCTACGGGTGAGGTTTCGACCAGGTGCCCGGACCGCGGACACGACGGCGCCCAGCCCGCGCGCTGGACGTCAGCGCTGGAATGCGCAGGCCTCGGGCCCGGTTGGAACCGATCGGGTGTACGAATGATGGTTGGGCGTGCCCGCGAAACGGCGCGCCCAGCCCGACATAGGAAGGGACATCGTGGCTGAGTACACGCTGCCAGATCTGGATTACGACTACAGCGCCCTGGAGCCCCACATCTCCGGGCAGATCAACGAGCTGCATCATTCCAAGCACCACGCCGCATACGTCGCAGGCGCGAACACCGCGCTGGAGAAGCTGGAAGCCGCCCGCGAGAGCGGCGACCACGGCGCCATTTTCCTGTACGAGAAGAACCTGGCCTTCCACCTCGGCGGCCACGTCAACCACTCCATCTGGTGGAAGAACCTCTCCCCCAACGGTGGCGACAAGCCGGTCGGCGAGCTCGCCGCCGCGATCGACGACCAGTTCGGCTCGTTCGACAAGTTCCGCGCCCAGTTCACCGCGGCCGCCAACGGCCTGCAGGGCTCGGGCTGGGCGGTGCTCGGCTACGACACCCTCGGCCAGAAGCTGCTGACCTTCCAGCTGTACGACCAGCAGGCCAACGTCCCGCTGGGCATCATCCCGCTGCTCCAGGTCGACATGTGGGAGCACGCCTTCTACCTGCAGTACAAGAACGTCAAGGCCGACTACGTCACCGCGTTCTGGAACGTCGTCAACTGGGAGGACGTGCAGGAGCGCTTCGCCCGCGCCGTCTCCCAGGGCAAGGGCCTGTTCTTCGGCTGACGTCGATCGCCGCACCCGCGCGGCGGGTGCACAGCCCCTTGCTGGTTCGGACCCGAGCGACCGTCGCTGTCGCATCGGCTCCTCGGGTCCGAACCGGGGGTGCACGACAACGCTCGATCTCGCTTCGCTCGTGACTCGCGGTCCAGCCGGTGATGTTGCGTTGGGGGGCAAACGAACCCGTGGACAGCACGCTGTCCGCGGGTTCAGTCGTCTCCGGGCGAGGAATTCAGACACGCCCGGGGTTCAGCGGGATATCGGTTCAGCTCCTATCGGCGGGCACCCAGCGAGAACGGCTGGTCAACGGGCCGCGGCCGACCAATTGGCACTCTTTGGTACTTGTGTGCCAGGTGCTCGTTCGGTCATTCTCGGAATCCACAGTTGGAGGACGGGCAAGGCCGCCCCCGGTTCCATGACGGGAGGCACGATGCGTACGAATGAACCGATCGGCATCACGCCGTTCCAAGCCCGTGGCTCGCTGCGGGGTTTCGTCATCTCCGGCCGCTGGCCGGACACCACCAAGGAGTGGGCGCAGGTACTGGTGCTCGCGGTCCGGGTGGCCTCCATGCCGGGACTGCTGGCCACCTCCACGGTGTTCGGGGTGCGTGAGGATCTACCCGACGACCCGGCGCCCGGCACGGTCGGGTTGGTGATGGCCGAGGGCACGGTGCTCGGCGAGGAGGCACTGGCGCCGGGACGGTTTGCCGATCATGTGCCGACCGCGCTGCTGATGCTGCATCCGCCCTCGGAAACCAAGCCGACGCTGCCCGAATGCGTGGGCGCCGCCTCCGGGTGCGTGCTGCTGCCCGGCGTACCGCATCTCGGTCTGGAACATCGCGCGGCGTGGGCCGAGGCCGAGTCCGACGGCACGGTGACCTCCCTGGTCAGCCGGGTCGGCCTGGACCCGATCAGTGATCCCGACACCGCGGTTCTGGCTATGCTGCTTGCCGCGTAAGGGTACCCGAAACCCGGCGCACGGATCGCCAAACTTATTGTGCGCATTGCGATTTCGATTACAGCAGGTTGGCATGCCCGACATTCCGCGGGTAGAGTCGGCGGCAGCGAAGGGGAGTAGCCCCCAATCACACAGTCGACATACTGACCCGCCGCCCCACGAGGGATCGGGTCCGGCTGGGTGAACCGGTTCGTTCCGGTGGGCGAGACCTTCGGCCAGGACAACATTCGTTGTCGGCCGGAGGCGTACCCAGACTCCGACCGGCAGGCCGGAGACCCGGGAGCCGCACACATCATGATCGCCACCGTTTTGCTGAGTATCGGCATCGTCTTCCTCGCCGAGCTGGGCGACAAATCCCAGCTGATGGCGTTGACGTTCGCCCTGCGCTACCGCTGGTGGGTGGTGCTCGGCGGGATCGCGACGGCCTCGGCCGCGGTGCATCTGCTCTCGGTGGGCGTCGGCTACTTCCTCGGTTCCGCGCTGCCCACCCGGGCCATCGCCCTGGTCGCCGCGCTCACCTTCCTGGCCGTCGGCGTGTGGACCTTGCGCGAGCACTTCGGCGCCGCCGACGAGGACGACCCGGCGCCGAAGTCACTGCGGGCGAGCACCGCGCCGTTCTTCGTGGTGCTCTCGGCGTTCCTGCTCGCCGAGCTCGGCGACCGGACCATGTTCGCGACCGCCGCCCTGGCCACCGACTACGACTGGATCGGCGTGTGGCTCGGCTCGACGATCGGCATGGTCGCCGCCGACGCACTGGCCATCGGCATCGGCATCCTGGTCGGCAAGCATCTGCCCGAGCACGCCATCGGCATCGGCTCGGGCCTGCTGTTCCTGTACTTCGGCGCGCTGACGCTGATCTCGACCGCCGCGCCCGGCCTCGGCACGCTCGCGGTCGCCCTGCTCGCCTGCACCGCACCGGCCCTCGGCGGCGCGGCGCTGCTGCTCGGCCGCCGCCCGCGGCGCGCACCGGTCGAAGGCGCGAGCGAGACTCCGCTCCCCCGCGTCCACCGGTAAGTCCCCTGGTACCGCCCCGCGCACACCTTGTCGCCGTGCGCACACCCTCGTCACGCCGCGCACACCTAGTTGCGCCGCGCGAGTCTTTCGACCGAAACGCGCGCGAGATGGAACTTGCGCGGTGGCTACGGTGCGGCCCGGCCGGCTCACGCCTCGGACAGGGCCTCGCCGTAGAGGCGGCCGCCGCGGCGGACCAGGTCGAGGAGGGGGGCGCGGAGGGCGAGCAGGCCGTCGAGGTCTTCGGCGGCGATGCGGCCGGTGACCATCGCGCTGATCGCGGCGGCCAGCGTGACGCAGGCGAAGCGCTGTTCGTCGGTTCGTGCGTCGAGCACGTCGGCGATCAGGCCGACGAACAGCTCCTGCAGTTGTGCGCGCCGGGCGAGTGCCGCCGAGCCCACCGCGTACACCTCGACGAGGAACAAGCGGGCGCTGGCCGGGTCGTCGACCAGGTGTTGCAGGTAGGCGACGAAGATCCGGTCCATTCGATCGACCGGGTCCGGTGCACCGGCGTGCTCGCCGTCCCCGGGCGGTGACGCGCCGGCGATGCGCTCGAGCAGGTGCTGCGCGGCCCGCTCGTAGGCCGCCTCGAAACAGGCCTCCTTGGAACGGAACTGCTCGTAGAAGGTCTCCCGAGACACACCGGCGCGCTTCAGGATCGCGGCGACCGAGGTACCGACGTAACCGTTCTCGACCATCGCCTCGGCCATCGCGATCAGGATGCGCTCGCGCTGCGAGGCGACCACCTGCTCCCGCGGCAGTCCGTGCCTGCCGCGTGGGAGTTGCCGTGGGCTGGTTGCCGATTCGGTCATTCAGGAACTCCGGTGTTGGTCGGTCTAGACGGGCCGCTCCATTTTGCGTGGTCTGTCCGGTTGATCGGTTGTGAAGGGTGCCGCTTCCTTCCTGGCGATCTCCAGGGCGCGGGCGACCCCGCGCCGCAGGGCTAGGTCGATGACCCGCTGCGCGATCGGCCGGGCGGGCAGCACGAACGCCACCCACCACGGTGACACGACCTGACGGCTGCGGCGCGCGATGGCCTTTTCCACCGCGTCGATGGCGGGCCCGAGCGGCGCGACACCGGAGACCGTGGCCCGGCCGATGATGGCCCGTGCCGCGTCGGTGCCGAAGCCGCGCGAGGTCATGTCGGTGTCCAACTCGGCGAAGTAGGCGACGCCCACCTTCGCCCCGGTGTGCTTGACCTCGATGCGCAGCGTGTTGCCCAGCGCCTCCACCGCCGCCTTCGCCGCGCTGTACGCGCCGACCAGCGGTAGATTCACCGCCGCGGCGAGCGAGGAGACCACCAGCGCGTACCCGTTGGCGTGACTGATGTGCGGTCCGGCCGCGCGCACCGTGTAGTAGACGCCGAGGACGTTGACCGCGAGCGTCTGCTCCATTACCGCGGTGTCGCCGCCGAGCAACGGTAGCTGGCGCGCGATGCCCGCGTTGGCGACCACCACGTCCAGCCCGCCGAGCTCGCCGACCAGGGTCTGCACCACCCGTTCGACCTGATCGGCGTCGCCGACATCGCAGTAGCGCCACGGCGCGTCCCCGCAGTCGGCCGCCACCTCGGCGAGCAGTTCCGGCTCCAGCCCGAGCAGCGCGACTCGGGCACCGTGCGCGTGCAGTTGCCTGGCCAGCGCGGCGCCGATCCCCCGCGCCGCCCCGGTGATCAATACCTTGCGACCGGCCACGGACGTCGCGGGAAACAGCTTCATGCCAGCGACGGTACCAGCTAAGAACACATCTGTTCGCAAATAATCGGCGGGCGAGGGCCCGCCGTTCGGCGTCCGCCTCCGCCTGACCGCGCCGGTCGCCCGGCCGCGCACGGTGTCGGGGTGAGAGGTAGGCCTCATCCGCCCCGGCGGACACACCCGTTAGGGTGCAATTGACGAAGGGCCAACTGGCTGTCACGAACGAGAGGACCATCGTGGAGATTTCGGGTTCCGCCGCCATTGTCACCGGAGGCGCATCCGGCCTCGGCGCCGCCACTGCCAAGCGTTTCGCCGAGCTGGGGGCCACCGTTTTCGGCCTGGATGTGCCACAGTCGATCGAGCGCGCGGGCGACAACGTGCCCGCCGGAGTCACCCTCATTCCCGCCGACGTCACCAGCAATGACGAGGTCGGCGCCGCGGTCGCGAAGGTCGTCGAGTCCGGTGCGCCGCTGCGCATCGTGGTGAACTGCGCCGGTGTCGGCTGGGCCGGGCGCATCCTGTCCAAGAACGGCCCGCACGACCTCGAGCTGTTCCGCACGGTCATCACCGTGAACCTGCTCGGCACCTTCAACGTCATGCGCCTGGCCGCCGACGCGATCTCCAAGACCGACGCCGTCGACGAATACGGTCAGCGCGGCGTCATCATCAACACCGCCTCCGTGGCCGCGTTCGAGGGCCAGATCGGCCAGATCGCCTACTCGGCCTCCAAGGGTGGCGTGCACGGCATGACCGTGCCCGCCGCGCGCGACCTGGCCCAGTTCGGCATCCGGGTGAACACCATCGCCCCCGGCATCATCGACACCCCGATGCTGGCCGGTGTCACCGAGGAGTACCGCAAGGGCCTCGAGGCGGGCGTGCCGTTCCCGTCGCGGCTGGGCCGCCCGGACGAGTACGCGCAGCTCTCGCAGTACATCGTCGAGCACGACTACCTCAACGGTGAGACCATCCGCATGGACGGCGCCCTGCGCATGGCCCCGCGCTGACCGCAGCACGCAGGCACGTAAGCCGCTGCCGACCGATCGGGTCGGCGGCGGCTTCGCGTTTTCAGGCCGCGGGCTTGTGCCCGATGCCGAGGAACGCCGTGGTCGACAACGGTTGGTTCGGCCGGTAATTGGCGGCCAGGTAGGACTTCATCAGCGTGACCCGCTCGGCCCACACCCGCTCACCGAGGTCGCGCCGCAGGAGCACCAGCGGTGCGCTGCCGCGCACCATGGTCTCCCAGAGCTGATCGGCGTCGGCGCAGGCCAGCGTGGTCGAATGCCGTTGAATGGACACGGCTTCGAAGCCGGCGCGGCGCATCTCGGTTTCGAAGACCTCCGGGTTCTCCAGGCTGAGATAGTTCGGCTGGGGCTCCTGCACGCTCGGGTCGGCGGCCGCGAACGCGCCGAACATCATGCGCATCAACGGTGATTCGACCACCGGCGCCCAACTGGACACCACCGCGGTGCCGCCGGGACGTAACACCCGGAACAGCTCGCCGAAACCCTTGGCCCGCTCCGGAAAGAACATCAACCCGAACATGGAGAACCCCGCGTCGAACCGGTCGCTCTCGTACGGCAGGTCCTGCCCGTCGCCCACTCGCGTCTGGATGTTCGTCAGGCCGACGGCGCGCGCCGCGGCTCGCAGCCGCGCCAGCATCGCCTCGGAGAAGTCGATCGCCTGCACCTGCGCCACCTGCCGCGCGGCACGCAGACTCAGCAGTCCCGTGCCCGCCGCGACGTCGATCACCTGCGAAGACGGTGTCAGCGAGGCGAATTCGATGGCCCGATCGGAGAACGACTGCATGATCGCGGGGGCGAATTCCGCGTAATCGTCGGCGACGAGGTCCCACGGCTCGGCGACGGCGAGGGGGTTTCCGGACATGGCTGGCGATCCTTTCCAATGTCCAAATTTAACCGCCCCGGGGCGCGCCGCAGCGGCAACTCCGGCGAAAATCGCTGTGCGCGAAGCAAACAACGAAGGCCACCCGATCCGCGGATCGAGTGGCCTTCGACCGTGCGCCGAACTCAGAGGGTGCGGGTGAGCCGATCGGTGAGGATGTGCGCGAAGCGCGCCGGGTCCTTCAGTTCACCGCCCTCGGCGAGCACCGCTGTGCCGTACAGCAACTCGGCAGTTTCGGTCAATTCGGGCACCTTGCCGGCGTCCGCGTCCTCCTTGCGCGTGTCGTACGCGTCGCGCAGGCCGGTGACCAGCGGATGGGTCGGGTTGAGCTCCAGAATCCGCTTGGACTCCGGCAGCGCCTGCCCGGACGCGCGATACATCCGCTCCAGCATCGGGGTGAAGTCGAAGACATCGCCGACGAGGCAGGCGGGCGAGGTGGTGAGCCGGTTGGTGAGGCGCACCTCCTTGATGTTCTCGTCCAGGGTCTTGCCGAGCCAGGTGAGCACCTCGGCGAAGTCCTTGTCCTGCTGTTCGCGCAGTGCCTCGGAGGCCTTCTTCTCCTCCTCCGACTCCAGATCGACCTCGCCCTTGGCGATCGAGGTGAACGGCTTGCCGTCGAAGTCCGGCACCGAGCCGACCCACATCTCGTCGACCGGGTCGGTCAGGATCAGCACCTCGCGACCCTTGGCCTTGAAAGCCTCCATGTGCGGGGAACTTTCGACCTGCTGCCGGGATTCACCGGTCATGTAGTAGATCGCGTCCTGGCCCTCCGGCATGCGCTCGACGTACTGGGCGAGCGTGGTCAGCTCCGACTCGGAATGGGTCGAGGCGAACGAAGACACCTGCAGGATGGTCTCGCGGTTGTCGAAATCGCCGAGCAGGCCCTCCTTCAGCACGCGGCCGAACTCGCGCCAGAAGGTCTGGTACTTGCCCTGATCCTCGGCGCCCTGCAGGTCCTTGACCGTCGAGAGCACCTTCTTGACCAGACGCTTGCGGATCATCTGGATCTGGCGGTCCTGCTGCAGGATCTCGCGCGAGACGTTGAGCGAGAGGTCCTGTGCGTCCACCACGCCCTTGACGAAGCGCAGGTACTCCGGCATCAGCTCTTCGCAGTTGTCCATGATGAACACCCGCTTGACGTAGAGTTGCACGCCGCGCTTGTGCTCGCGGGTGAACAGGTCGAACGGCGCCTGCGAGGGCAGGAACAGCAGCGCCTGATATTCGAAGGTGCCCTCCGCCTTCAGCGGGATGATCTCGAGCGGATCGTCCCAGGCGTGGCTGACGTGCTTGTAGAACTCCTTGTACTCCTCGTCGCTGACCTCGCTCTTCGGGCGGGTCCACAGCGCCTTCATGGAGTTGAGGGTCTGGTCCTCGAGGATGGTCTTCTCGGACTTCTCGGCGCCGTCGGGTCGCTCCGCTCCTTCCTCACCCGCCGCCTCTGTGGTGACGGTCCGCTCGACCTGCATGCGGATCGGCCACGCGATGAAGTCGGAGTACTTCTTGACGATCTCGCGGAGCTTCCACTCCTGGGTGTAGTCGAAAAGGTGGTCTTCCTCGTCGGCCGGCTTGAGGTGCAGCGACACCGCGGTGCCCTGCGGCGCCTCGTCGAGGGTTTCGATGGTGTAGGTCGAGCTGCCCGCGGCCGATTCCCACCGGGTGCCCTCGGTCTCGCCCGCGCGCCGGGTGGTCAGGGTGACCTTGTCGGCGACCATGAAGGTCGAGTAGAAGCCGATGCCGAATTGGCCGATCAGCTCCTCGGCCGCGGCCTCGGACTTCGCCTCGTTGAGCTTCTTGCGCAGCTCGGCGGTGCCGGATTTGGCCAGGGTGCCGATCAGGTCGACCACCTCGGCGCGGGACATACCGATGCCGTTGTCTCGAACCGTGAGGATCCGGTTGTCCTTGTCCACCGCCAGCTCGATGTGGAGGTCGGACGTGTCGACGTGCAGATCCTTGTCCCGGAAGGACTCCAGCCGCAGCTTGTCCAGCGCGTCGGAGGAGTTCGAGATCAGCTCCCGCAGGAAGGTGTCCTTGTTGGAGTAGACCGAGTGGATCATCAGCTCGAGCAGCTGATGGGTTTCTGCCTGGAACTCGAGTTGTTCGACGTGCTCTGTCACGTCGCGATAGTACGTCGCCCGAAATCCTCTAGGCCAGGAACCTCCAGGTCGGCCCGGTCCGACATCCAATCCCGCAGCACCTGGGTGGCGCGCACGTCGTCCTCGTTGTACTCCAGCAAACGGGTGCGCTGCGACATCTCCGGCTCGCCCTCGTAACCGACGGCCAGCCGGTACCAGCTCATCGACGCCTCGCCGCCCGCCTCGGCGTCGCGCCAGGCAAACCCGGCAACCGGCGCGATCTTCTTGAGCCCCTTGCCGTTCGGACAGATGAACTGGTCGGACACGGCCTGGAACATGTCCACCCATTCCGGGCCGTCCACGAACGCGCGCACCTGATCCACCGTCGGCACACCGGGCCTGCCGGCGAAGCGGCGCGCCGACTCGTAGAGCCACTTGTCCTCGGCCGTGCGCGAATAGCAGTAGGCGGCAAAGGTTTTCCCGTGTGCCCTGGTCTCGGCGCGCACCGCCATCAGCCAGGTCCAGAACTCGCCGAAGGAGCGCCCCTCGTCCTCGGTGGGCAGCGGATCCCAGGTGACGAACGGGCGGTACACCCCGTCGAGCAGCGTGCCCCACAGGTACGCGCCGTACTCCTGGAAGCTCTCCAGGTCCACGTCGACCTCGACGTCGGCCCGCTGCACCCGCACCGAGGGCACCCGGCGCACCAGCGGCGCACCAGCGATCCAGGCGCGGGCGGTGACCACCGCCTCGTCGAACGGGCCGTGCTGCCAGTCCTCCGGGTCCTCGCCGGTCCAGCTCGCCAGGTCGTCGATGGTGTGCACGTCGTGCCTGCGCAGCACCTCGGCGCGCGAACCCGGGGCGACCAGGCTGACATCGCGGTGCTCGATCAGCCAGCCCTCGCAGCTCGGACCCTCGATGCTGCGCGTCCACCACGGGCACTGCCTGCACTCGGGCACCTTGGACGGCACCGTCGGCAGCTCGCCGCGGACCACCGCCACCCGGTCGGCATAGCGCTGGTCGTAGTCGGCCAGGATGGGGCCGAGGTCGTGCACCAGGATGCGGTCGAAGTGGTAGCCGATCACACCGCCGACCAGGGCGGGGCTGGCCAGGCCGTGCCGCTGCAACATCCGGTAGAGGTGGGCGAGCCGCTGCTGGTCGCGCGGCTGCTGACGCAGCTTGCGGTGCCGATCCGGTTGCGGATCCCAGTGATACGGGTCCGAGGTGGTCGGGTGGAAGTCGGCGGGCTCGGGTTGGCGCGGGTCGGTCACCTTGTGGTTCACCACGATCACCGGGATGTAGCCGCCGCGCTCGGTGTCGCGCAGCAGGATCTCCGAGCCGCCCCGCCTGCCCGTCTCCGGTTCCTGCGGGAGCAGTCCACCCCAGATGTGGCGCACCCCCGCCGCGCACGCCCGCATCGTCGCCGCGGCCCGCTCGGACGCCCGCAGCGTCGGATCGATCACCACCCAGCCGTCCGGATCCGCCGCGATCAACGCGTCCCGCACCCGCAGCCGATGCGCCGTCGCCGCCTCCCGGCGCTGCCGCACCCCGGGGTCCTCACTGACCCCGGTGAGCGCCCCGGGATGAGCCGCGTCCAGATGCAGCCGATGCCGGCAACCGATCAACGCCCGCGCGTCGATGAAGGGCGTCGGCGCATCCGCCACACCGGCCGGCCGTTCCACGGCCACGCCGTTGTGCTTGCGACCTTCCCGGTCACCGATGCCCGAATCCACGTAATGCAGTATGGTCCCTCCCCCCGACAATCCCACGAACCCCATGCGCACAGCCCCGTTTCGGAGCCCCCACCCCGACCGAGCCACGAACAACCGCGCACAACCACCTCGTGCCGCAGCGGTCGAAACGAGGCGCCGCAATCACGAGCCCCGTTGACACACCACGCGACAACCAACCCCCGCAAACCCAAACGCCCACTCCCCACCCAACGCAACCACCACGGAGCGAGTCTTACGAGCGACTCGGTTCGCGGCCGTCTCGTGGCTCAGCGGTCGAAGCGCACGCGCCGCAGGCGCAAGTCTCGACCGCTGAGACACGAGACAAAAGGGGCCGCGAACCACGCCGCGCCCGCGCGGCCAACCAACACAGTAGGGTGAACGCCAAACCGTGTGACATGGGCGGACGGGCTTTCCCCTGGCCTGTTTCGCCATGGCAAACCAGCATGACGGAGGGCCTTCGATGGGGTTGTTCACGAAGCGCAAGCGGCGGCCGAGCCGGCGGGCTGAGGCGAAAGCCCTCAAGCACAAGGCCGGTTTGGAGGCCAAGTTGGTCGCCAGGAACGACCGGCGGGCTCGTCGCGCGGAGGCTCGTACCCAGCGCAAGGTGGCGAAGGCACAGATTTCGGCGTTGCAGGCGGAGGAGAAGGCCGCGTTGAAGGTGGCGGCGCGGGCGGAGCGTGAGCTGTTCAGTGCGAGCCAGGTAAGGAAGTATCTGGGTGTGGCTCGGGTGTTGATCCCGGTGCTGGCGCCGCTGGCTTACCGTGCCGCGACGTTCGTACGCGGTCAGCTCGATGTCCGTAAGGCGCAGCAGCTGGGTATCGGGATCGAGCAGCTCGGCGATTTCGCGGGTCATGGCGCCCGGTTGCAGGCGCGGATCGCGAATACCGAAGCGGCGCTTGGCAAGGTCGGCGCGCAGGAGGGCAAGGAGAAGGGCGAGACGCAGAAGTTCGTCGTCGCGACGCAGGCTCGTCTGGATAGTTTGGCGACCGCCGTGCAGACCGCCGAGCAGATGCCCGCGCCGCGCAGGCGCACCGTGCATGCCTCGATTTCGGAGGAGCTTTCTCAGGTCGAGTCCGACGTGCTGGCCCGCCTCGGCGTGCGCTGATTTCCGTTCGTCATGTCCGCGCCACCGATGATCGGCCACTTCCGTGGTGGCCTGGTCGGTGTGCTGGTCGGGGTGCTCGCGGTGGCCGCGCACGGTGCCGCGGGCGGTGGTGTGCCCGGTTCGGCGGAGTCGGCGTTGGTATTGCTGGCGGCCGCGGTGGCGGGTTGTGCGGCTGAGCTTTTCGCGGCGGGGCCGGGCGCGGTGTTCGCGTTGCTCGGGCTCGGTCAGCTCGCGAGTCATCTCGCGTTGTCGGGTTTGGTCGGTCACGGGCACGCGGGCGCGGTAGCGGCTCGGGGCCCGGTGCTGCCGTCCGGGTGGATGCTTGTCGCGCACGCGGTGGCCACGGTCGGTTGCGCCGTGTTGATCTCGATGGCCGAGCGGCTGTTCGGCGCGGTCTCCGGTGCGGTGCGCGCGGTGCTCGCGCGGCCGCGCCCGGTGCGCGTCACCGGCCTGGCGCGATGGTCCAATCCTGGTCTCCCGCACTATCACTGCGCGCCGAACGGGGCGATCGGCCCGCGCGCGCCGCCGGTGCCTGCCTGACCCCGCAGCACCATCTCCCCTCGGACAGAAGGATTTTCCATGCACCGTTCGATTTCGCGCGCCTGCGGCACGGCCGCGGCGGCAGCCACGTTCGCGCTGCTGGCCTGCGGTAGCGCCGCCGCGCATGTCACCGTCGACGCGCCGGGCGCGCAGCAGGGCAGTTACGCGGTGGCCACCTTCCGGGTGCCCACCGAATCCGACACCGCGAGCACCACCGCGCTCACCGTCTCGGTCCCCAACCTGAAAAGCGCACGGACCGAGCCGATTCCGGGCTGGACGGCCAAGGTCGAGAAGAACGACAAGTCGGAGATCACCGCGATCACCTGGACCGCGGATCCGGGCAACCCGGGTGTCGGCCCCGGCCAGTTCCAGCGGTTCGCGGTGTCGGTCGGGCCGCTGCCGAAGCAGCAGCACGTGAGCTTCCCGACCAAGCAGACCTACAGTGACGGCAAGGTGGTCGCGTGGGATCAGCCCGAGGGTGCGGACGGCGCGGAGCCCGAGCATCCCGCGCCCGCGCTCACCCTGGCCAAGGGCAAGGCGACCGACGAACACAGTGTGGACACCGCGAGCGTCGATCGGGCCGTCGACGACTCCGACGACACCGCGCGCTGGCTCGGCGGTATCGGGCTGGCGCTCGGCCTGCTCGGCGTCGCGCTCGGCCTCGGCAACGTGATCCGGGCGCGGCAGTCGTGACGCGCCGGCTGCTCACCGCGCTCGTCGCGGGCTTGTTCCTGCTCGGATTCGGCTTGGCCGCAACGGGTATCGCGGCCGCGCATTCCGCGCCGACCGGCAGCGTGCCCGAGGACGGCGCGACGGTCGAGGCAGGCCCGGAGCGGGCCAGCATCACCTTCAACGAGGCACTGCAACCGAACTACCCGTCGCTGACCGTGGTCGGCCCGGACGGCAACCTCTGGTCCAGGGGCGAGCCGACGGTCGAGGGCAATACCGTGAGCGTGCCGGTGGGCGAACTCGGACCCGCCGGGGTGTACACCATCGCCTACCGGGTGACCTCCGCGGACGGTCATCCGGTCAGCGGCAAGCGGCAGTTCACCCTCAGCAAGGCGGGCAACGGGGTGCCCGGCCCCAAACCCGGTGCCAAGAACGGTAATTCGGAGGATGAGGATTCCGGCGGCGTGCCGTTGTGGGTCTTCGTCGCAGGCGCCGTCGTGCTGTTCGGTGGCGGGCTCGCGTTCGCCCTGTTCGGCGGCAGGAGCCGGAAACCACGGCAGTGAGCGGTAAGACGATCGGCGGTGCGCGACGGGGCGCCACGGGTGCGCCGTGGGCGGTGCTGTCGATCGTGCCCGCCGGGCTGCTCGGCGTGCTGCTCGCGTGGGCGCTGAGTCTGCCCGCGGGCTTCACCACGCAGGCGGTGGCTCGGGTGCTCGCCGACGGCGCGGGCGCCACGGTGCTCGGGCTCGCCGCGCTGCCCAGGGTGCACGCGAAGTTGTCGCCGCCGTGGCGGCTGCTCGCGGTGCTCGCCGGTTTCTGGTGCGGCGCCGAGTTCGCGGTGCTGGTGTGCGAGGCGGCCGAGGTGCTCGGGGTGCCGCTCGGCGGGCTCGGCGCGGGCTCGTTCGGCGACTATCTGGTCGAGGTGAGCGGCGGCCAGGTCGGCATCGCGATCCTGATCGGCGCCGGCGCGATCGCCGGTTACGCGGCGCTGGCCTTCCGGCGCACCGAGATCGCCGCGCCCGATCTGGTGCTCGTCTTCGCGGCGGTCACGCTGGCACTGCGGCCGATCACCGGGCACATGTCCCAGCACGCGTTCGGTTCGGTGCTGGCCGCGGTGCACGCGCTGGCGGCGGCGGCCTGGTTCGGCCTGCTGGTCGCGCTCGCGCTGGTGGTTCGGGCCCGGGGCACCTGGGCCCTCGCGCTGCCGCGCTATTCGGCGCTCGCGCTGCCACTGGTCGTCACCGTCGCGGTGACCGGTCTGCTGAACGGACTGATCAAGCTCGGCGGGCTCGCGCCGTTGTTCGACACCGGGTACGGCCGCATCCTGGTCGCGAAAACCGTTGTCCTGCTCGGTCTGCTCGGGCTGGGCTGGTGGTGGCGGCGCGGCTGGGTCCGGCGCGCCGCCGAGCACCGGGTCAGCGCCGAGTCCTCGCTGCGCCGCGCCGTGCTCGAAGTCGTGGTGATGGCGCTGGCCTTCGGGCTCGCCGCCACCCTCGCGGTGACCGCCTGACCAGGTCCTGACCGGGCGTTCGGGCACGGAACCGGTTACTGTTCGGGCATGACCGAAGTGAAGATCGTCGAAGACTGTGCCGCGTCGGCGGAATCCGCGTTCGCGTACATCAACGACTACCAGAACCTGCCGCGTTTTCTGCACGGCATCCAGTCCTTCACCCCGGTCGGCGCGCAGACGGTCGGGGTAGGCGCGGCCTTCGACGGGCACATCAAGCTCGGGCCCGCCTCGCTGAAATCGCGCATCGAGGTGGTGCGCTGGGAAGAGAACGCGGTCATCGCGGTGAAGTCGATCAAGGGCTTCGAGATCGAATCGACCTTCCTGTTCCACGCCAAGGACGAGGCGCTGTGCACCGTCGACGCGATCGTCGAATACCGGGTGCCCGGCGGGTTGGCCGGACGCGCGCTCGGCAAGACCATCGAGCCGTTCGTGAAGATCGCGGTGCAGCACACCACGCACAACCTGATCACCCAGATCACCGCCTTCCACGCCACCCGCGCGGGCGACCCGGATCAGCCGGTGCGCTGAGCCGGCGCCCGCGAACCGCAGGCAAACCACGACGCGGGGTCCGGCCACTCCGAGGGGGTCGTGGCCACGCCGTGGCGCGGACACGGCAAAATCAACCCGGTGACCGAATCACAGGACTTTGTTGCCACTGCCGACCTGGCCGACGAGATCGGCCCCGAGATCCGCAGCTGCGACACGCAGTTCATCCAGTTCGGCGGCCGCGCGGCGTTCGCGGGCCGGATCACCACCATCCGCTGCTTCCAGGACAACCTGCTGGTCAAGCAGACCCTCGGTGAGCCGGGGCAGGGCAAGGTGCTGGTGGTCGACGGCGGTGCGAGCGTGCACACCGCACTGGTCGGCGACATCATCGCCGGGCGCGGCGTGGACAACGGCTGGGCCGGGGTGATCGTCAACGGCGCGGTGCGCGACTCGGCCATCCTGCGCACCCTCGACATCGGGGTGAAGGCGCTCGGCACCAACCCGCGCAAGAGCACGCAGACCGGTACCGGCGATCGTGACGTCCCCGTGGAATTCGGCGGTGTCACTTTCGTTCCCGGCGACATGCTCTACAGCGACCACGACGGTGTCGTGGTGCGCGCCGAGGACTGAGCCCGGCTCAGATCGACACTCTGGCCTTGTGTCCGGCGAGCGCGACGACGTCGCCGATCTGTAGCTGGCGGCCCCGGCGCAGTTCCACCTCGTCGTTGACCCGGACCAGGCCGGAGGCGATCACGGTCTTCGCCTCGGAGCCGGATTCGATCAGATTGGCCAGCTTGAGGAACTGACCTAGCCGAATGACTTCGTCCTCGATCGGTACGTCGACTGGTTCTGCCATGAGATACATCCTTACCTTGCACCCGGAATCGGTAAACGCCAGCCCCCGTGCGGGGCATGGACACGCGTATGCGACGCGCCGATAACCGACATGCCCGGTAGGTCTTCGAGCACCCGGACGGCGGCACCGTACACACTGGTTCAGTGACCACCACGCAAGCCCGGCAACACCTGATCGAACCGCCAGCGGATAGACCGACCCCACCCGTGCCACATCGGGGGCACGGCAGGCTGGCCGAGGTTCCGCATATCGCGGGTCTCGTGCTCGGGGTGTTCGCGGTCGCGTGTTTCCTGTGGAGCCTTTCGCCCGCGCTGCGCTACCTCACGCAGGTGCCGCGGCGCTACATCGACGAGTACTACTTCGACGCACCGGACACGAACCTGATGTGGGCGCTGGTCGTCGGGCTGCTCGCGGGCGCGCTCGCCAGCCGCAAACGCATCGCGTGGTGGCTGCTGCTCGGCTATCTGGTGCCCTTCGCGCTGGCCGACGGGCTGGAGTTCGCCGACACCGGCGACATCAACGCACTGGTCGCGATGATCGTGCACCTCGCGATCATCGGGGTGCTGATCGCGGCGTGGCGCGAGTTCTACACCAAGGTGCGCCGCGGCGCGGGCTGGCGAGCGCTCGGGGTGCTCGTCAGCGGCCTGACGGTCGGTTGCCTGGTCGGTTGGGGTCTGATCGAGTTGTTCCCCGGCTCGCTGCCGCCGGGCGCGCAGCGGCTCGGCTGGGCGGTGTACCGGGTGACCGCCGTGGTGCTGGTCGACAACGAACACTTCGACGGGCATCCACGCTCGTTCGTGAACTTCCTGCTCGGCCTGTTCGGCGCCATCGCGCTGCTGGCCGCGGTGATCATCCTGCTGCGCTCCCAGCGCGCGGCGAACGCGATGACCGGCACCGACGAGTCCGCGATTCGCGGCCTGCTGGAACGCTCCGATGTCGAGGACTCGCTCGGCTACTTCGCGACCCGCCGCGACAAGGCGGTGGTGTTCGCGCCGAGCGGCAAGGCGGCCGTCACCTATCGCGTGGAACTCGGGGTCTGCCTGGCCAGCGGCGACCCCATCGGCATCCGCGAGGCCTGGCCGCAGGCGATCGACGCCTGGCTGCGACTGGCCGACCAATTCGGTTGGGCGCCCGCGGTGATGGGCGCGAGCGAACTCGGCGCGACGGCCTATCGGCGCGCCGGGCTCTCGGCCCTGCGGCTCGGCGACGAAGCCATCCTGGACACCAGGAGCTTCTCGCTGGCGGGCCCGGAGATGAAGCCGGTGCGCCAGGCCGCGAACCGATTACGCAAGCACGGCATCACCGTGCGGATCCGCCGCCACCGCGACATCCCGGCCGAGGAATTTCCCGCCGTGCTCGCCCGCGCCGACGCCTGGCGCGACACCGAGACCGAGCGCGGCTTTTCGATGGCACTCGGCAGGCTCGGCGACCCGCTCGACGCGGACTGCCTGCTCGTCGAGGCCATCAAGCCCGCCCGCCAGCCCACCACCGCCCGCAACGGACAGCCTGCGGTCGGCTCGCCTGAACCGGGGGACCGTGTGCTCGGCATGCTCTCGCTGGTTCCGTGGGGCCGCACCGGCGTCTCGCTGGAGTTGATGCGCCGCGACCCGAACGGCCCGAACGGCGTAATGGAGCTGATGATCTCCCAGCTCGCGCTGAACTCCGAACAGCATGGCGTCACCAAGATCTCGCTGAACTTCGCCGTGTTCCGCTCGGTGTTCGAGGAGGGCGGGCGGATCGGCGCCGGGCCGGTGCTGCGGATGTGGCGCGGTGTGCTGCTGTTCTTTTCCCGATGGTGGCAGCTGGAGGCGCTGTATCGCTCCAACGTGAAATACCAACCCCATTGGGTACCAAGGTTTTTCCTGTTCGAGGAGCGCAGGCAGCTGCCGCGGGTCGCGGTGGCGAGCGCGCTCGCCGAGGGCTTCCTGCCGCGATTCGGGAAAGAGCCGGACACGATCACCCACACCGGTTCGCACCGCGCGGCGCCCGCGACCATGACCGGGCTGCACGCCGACGGCAGCCCGCCCGACCTCGAGCCGGTCGACGGCCAGGAGCTGTCGCCGCGCAGGCCCGAACAGGTGCGGGTGCGGATGGACAAGCTGGACCGGCTCACCGCCTCCGGTGTCGAGGCCTACCCGGTCGCCTACCCGCCGACCCACACCGTCGCGCGGGCCAGGCAGTCACCGCGCGGCACCACGGTCCGGGTGTGCGGCAGGTTGCTGCGCATCAGGGACTACGGCGGGGTCATCTTCGCGGTGCTGCGCGACTGGACCGAGGACATCCAGCTGGTGATCGACCGCGACCGGGTCGGCGCCGAACGCAGCGCCGAGTTCACCGAATTCTTCGACCTCGGCGACCTGATCGAGGTCAGCGGCCAGATCGGACGCAGCCGCCGCGGCGAGCTCTCGTTGCTCGCCGCGGACTGGCGCATGCTCGGTAAATGCCTGCACCCGTTACCGGACAAGTGGAAAGGCCTGTCCGATCCCGAGGCACGGGTGCGCCAGCGCTACGTCGACATGGCGATCAACGCCGAGACCCGCGAGGTGCTCGCCAAACGCAGCGCGGTGGTCCGCTCGCTGCGCGACACGTTCAACGGCTGGGGCTACCTCGAGGTGGAGACGCCGATCCTGCAGCAGGTGCACGGCGGCGCCAACGCCACCCCGTTCCAGACCCACATCAACGCCTACGACCTTGACCTCTACCTGCGGATCGCGCCGGAGCTCTACCTGAAGCGGCTCTGCGTCGGCGGCATGGAGAAGGTCTTCGAGATCGGGCGGACCTTCCGCAACGAGGGCGTCGACTTCAGCCACAATCCGGAATTCACCATCCTCGAGGCCTACGAGGCGCACAGCGACTACGAGCGGATGATGCACGCCTGCCGCGAACTCATCCAGAACGCCGCGGTCGCGGCCAACGGGGCGATGGTCGCGTTGCGCCCGCAGGACGACGGCTCGTTCGAGCAGGTCGACATCTCCGGCGACTGGGCGGTCAAGACGGTGCACGGCGCGGTGTCCGAGGCGATCGGCACCGAGATCACGCCGGACACCGAGGTCGAACTGCTGCGCGAACTGTGCGACAAGGCAGCGGTGCCGTACCAGCACGGCTGGGACGCGGGCCAGGTGGTGCTGGAAATGTATGAGCACCTGGTCGAGGCCCGCACCGAGGCGCCGACGTTCTACATCGACTTCCCCACCTCGGTGTCGCCGCTGACCCGTGCGCACCGCAGCATTGCCGGTGTCACCGAACGCTGGGACCTGGTCGCCTGGGGTGTCGAACTCGGCACCGCCTACAGCGAGCTCACCGATCCGGTCGAGCAGCGGCGCAGGCTCACCGAGCAGTCCATGCTCGCGGCCAACGGCGATCCGGAGGCGATGGAGCTCGACGAGGACTTCCTGCAGGCCCTGGAACACGCGATGCCGCCGACCGGCGGGCTCGGGCTCGGCGTCGATCGCGTGGTCATGCTGATCACCGGGCGCAGCATCCGCGAGACACTCCCGTTCCCGCTGGTGAAACCGCGCTGATCCGGCGAACGCCGCTCTGCGGGTGAATCGGCCAGCTACCCTTGAGGATTCGAACCGGAGCGGCCGAGCACCGTCGGCTCGGGTGGGGACCGCGACACGAAATGGGGTCCAACCATGTACCTTGACCTGCTGACCAACCTGACCCTGGTGGACCACAGCGTCTGGGCGAGCCCGGAAGTGCTCGAGCTCGCGGCACGCAAGAACAAGCGTGGCGGCGGTGCCCTGCTCTTCGGCGGCATCTGCTGCCTGCTCGTCGTCGCCCTCATCGTGCTAGGCGTCTATCTGCTGATGAAACGCAAGAAGCAGTAACGGTTTCCGATACAAGTACGGCCCGGTTCGCGAGCGCGAACCGGGCCGTTCTTCGTCTGGACCAGCGGACGGGCGGTAGCGATCCCGTCAAAGTCGGTCGACGTCGGTCAGATCGATGTCGATGTCGAACGGGACGGTGAGCTTCAGCTGGTCGTGGTGAATTCCGGTGAGCGCGTATGCCTTTGTCGCCGGATCGAGTTCATAGACATAGACCACCGGGCGGCCGTCGACATTCTCGACCCGCCAGAAGTGCGCGATCGCGGCCTGCGCGTAGAGCTGAGGCTTGCGCTCGCGGTCCCGGGTGCGCGACTCCGCCGACACCACCTCGATGGCGAGCAGTACGTCCTCGGCTCGGTAGGTGGTCAGGTCGGGGCCACCGTCGCGGTCGGCGCGGACCACGATGAGGTCGGGTTCGGGGCGTTGATCATGCCCGAGAGTCACGGTCATTTCCCGCCGCACCCGCAGATGCGCGGGCACCAACGCATACAACGCGAAGTTGAGCAGATTGATGACCTGCATATGGAACTTGGCCTGCGGGCTCACGAAGATCAGACTCCCGTCGATCAACTCGGTATGGGGTGGCAGGTCGGGCAGGCGGTCCAGATCTTCGGCAACGAAACCGCCTGCCGGCGGGCGCAGCCACTCCGGAAACGGTTTTTCGGTCATGACACCGAGTATGGCACCGGTCATGCCAGACAGTCTGGCACCGACTGTGATGTCCTAGGCGCATCACGGACTGCCATCGGACTGCCAACCCGACGCGCGCCCTGCCGAATGCCAACGCGGCATGCATGCGGCAGAGTGGGGCTGTGCAGTTGATTCTTGTTCGTCATGCCCAGCCGATGCGGATCGTGCGCACCGCGGGGGCGGCTGATCCGGAGTTGGCCCCGGTCGGGGCGGAGCAGGCGGAGCGGGTGCCCGCGGCGCTGAGCCAGCATCGGATCGCGCGGGTGGTGAGCAGCCCGCAGCGGCGGGCCCGCGCGACCGCGGCGCCGACGGCGGCCAAGCTCGGGCTCGACGTCGAGATCCTCGATGATCTGGCCGAATACGATCGCGACCTGCCCACCTACATTCCGATCGAGGACGCCAAGGTCGAGTTCCGCGAGATCTACGAGCAGATCAAGGCGGGGTACTTCCCGCCGCAGATCGACGGACCGGCCTTCAAGTCCCGGGTGCTCGACACCGTCACCGAGATCGCGGCGGCCACCGATCCGGCCGACACCGTGCTCGCCTTCACCCACGGCGGCGTGATCAATGTGCTGCTACAGCAGATACTCGGCTTGGAACGACCGCTGACCTTTCCGATCGACTACTGCTCGATCACCCGAATCCTGTTCTCCCGCACCGGCCGCCGCACCGCCGCGACGATCAACGAGAACGGGCACGTGTGGGATCTGCTGCCGCGCAACATCAAGTCCTGATTGTCTGGTTCACAGCCGATTGGCAGGGACGTCACACCGGCGCCCCAGCGACGGAACCTTCTATGGGACCGGTGAGCCGCTACACCAGCGGTTCCCGTTTCGAGAGAGAGGAATTCCGTTGCTCAGTAGCACATCGACGCCGCTGCGTCGCCGAATTGCCCGCGTCGCGGTGACGGGGGCGCTGCTCGCGCTGCCGCTCGGCGCGCTCGCCGCGAACGCCGTGGCGCAGACGCCCGAGCCCGGCGCCATCCCGCTGGCCCAGCCCGCCCAGGACGGCGCGGAGATCAGCGCACCCCCACGCCGTTGGCTGCCCGGTGGCGACCAGGGCGGGCCACGGGTGGAGCACCGGAACGGACCGGGCAGGCACGGTCCCGGTGACGGTCCGCGCATCTACAAGAACGAACCGGGACCGCGGGCCCTGCACGTCCGCCCGCCGAGCGGTTCCGCGGGCAGCAGCTGATTCGTGGATAACCCTCAGACGACGAAGGCCCACCTCCGCGGCGGAGGTGGGCCTTCGTCGGTTGCCGTGGATCAGGCCATGCCCGCGATCCAGTTGTGCATCCAGGACGTGGCGGTCTGACCGCCACCGACCGGGTAGCTGCCGTACAGCGTGTGCGCCTGCGACTTGTAGAAGCGCTCCAGATCCTTGGCCCGCTGCTCGTTCGCCGAGTCGGTGAGCTGGGCCTGCAACGCGGGCACGCCGCCGTGGGCGAACAGATCGGTCATGATGTTGCCCGCCTCGATCTGGTAGCGCCACATGTTGGCCGGGTTCATGTCCGAGGCCTGCGCCATGAAGCCGGCGAACCGGGTGACGAAGTCGTCCGGCTCGGTCGCGCAGTACAGGTCGTCGACCGCGCAGATGGTGCGGGTGCGATCGCTGAGCCAGCCGAAGCCGCCGACCCGGGGGCCACCCGCGCCCGCGCCGGGCGCGGGGATGCCCACCTGGACGTCGGTGGGCGAGCGACGCGGATCGGAGATCAGGCCGACGCCCGCGACCCGGTCGGCGGGCACGACGCCGGTCCCGGTGCCGATCTCGGCGGCGAGGTCGCCCGCCGCGTCCGCGCCCTGGCTGTAGCCGACGAGCGCGATCCGGGTGGCGCCGCACTGCTTGGCCATATCGGCGATCAGGCCGCGCGCCCGATCCGTGGCTTCCTTCTTCGAGTTGCCGTAAACCTCACCCTCCCAAGGGAAGGCGGTCGCGGCGTAGGTCACGTAGTCGACCTCCGCCGACCTCGGCAGATTGTTCGTGACGCCGGCCAGCATGCCGGGCTGTGGCTTCTTGTCCTTGCCGGTCTCCCAGGTGCCGGGGATCGCCACCACGTACAGGCTGGGGCATCCCGGTTCCGCGCTCGCCGAGCCGCTGCCGAACACCAAGCCGGACAACACCGTCGCGGATGCACCGAGAGCCGCGACAACCTTCTTCAACTGCATACCGCTCCAGTCCAAACCAATGCCCGCCGTGGGCATCCCCGACAAGTTGCGCACCAATGCTGGACCGCAGGAGTGACTCTCCAGTGCACGCTGGGTTAACCCGAGCCACCCATCGATCCGGACGCCGCCGTCTCGAACCCACATCCCAAGATCAGCAAGACGCCGGGGATCACAATAAAGGGCGGGCGCGCCCGGCGCCATCCCAACCCGCGCCCGATGTCCGATTTTCGTCCGGTGCCCAAAGCCGCAGTTCCACACCACATCCCGACACCAGTCCCCTGATCAACGCTCGTTCTCCCGAATGCACCCATCCGCAATCACTCAGCAAATATCAACGGACGTGCGCGACTTTCGATGGAACAACCCGCAAAGCCCTTGACGATCAGCGCAAATCAAGGACGGTTGCGCAGGAACAGGCAATCATCTGGAGAACGCGCCCGTCGCGCCCGCGGCTATGCCGTGCACGGCATAGCCGGTCGAATGCGTCACTCGCGCGTGTCGTATTGCGGTCGAATCCACCGGAAAGAACAAAGGCGCCCGCGGACCGAAGTCCGCAGGCGCCTTTTCCGCTCCGGTAAGAGAGGGGTTCAGTTCATCGCTGAGCGACCATGGTGGGGGTGATCGGCGCGGGCAGCGCCGTCTCGCCCTCCAGGAAGCGGTCCACCGCGGCGGCCGCGGCGCGACCCTCCGCGATGGCCCAGACGATGAGAGACTGGCCGCGGCCCATATCGCCCGCGACGAAGACGCCGGGGATGTTGGTCGCCCAGCCCTTGTCGCGCTGGACATTGCCGCGCTGGTCGTAGCCGACGCCGAGGTCTTCGAGCAGGCCACGCTTCTCGGGACCGGTGAAGCCCATCGCGAGCAGCACGAGATCGGCCTCGAGGGTGAAGTCGGTGCCGTCGACCTTCTCGAACCGGCCGTTGACCATCGTCACCTCGTGCGCCTGCAGGCCGGTGACCTTGCCGTCGGTGCCGACGAAGCGCTCGGTGTTGACGGAGAACACCCGCTCGCCGCCCTCCTCGTGCGCCGAGGAGACCCGGTACATCAGCGGGTAGGTCGGCCACGGAGTAGAGGCGGCGCGTTCCTCCGGCGGACGCGGCATGATCTCGAACTGGTGGATGCTCTCGGCGCCCTGCCGGTGCGAGGTGCCGAGGCAGTCCGCACCGGTGTCACCGCCACCGATGATGACGACCTTCTTGCCCTTCGCGTGGATGGGCGGCAGGCCGTCGGCGTCGGTGACGGCGTCGCCGAGCTGCACCCGGTTGGCCCACGGCAGGAACTCCATGGCCTGGTGGATGCCGTCCAGCTCGCGGCCCGGGATCGGCAGGTCACGCGCGATGGTCGCGCCGCCGGCCAGCACGATCGAGTCGAACTGCTCGCGCAGCTGCTCGGCGGTGATGTCGACACCGACGTTCACGCCGGTCTTGAAGATGGTGCCTTCGGCCTCCATCTGCGCCAGCCTGCGGTCGATGAAGCGCTTCTCCATCTTGAATTCCGGGATGCCGTAGCGCAGCAGACCGCCGATGCGGTCGGCCCGCTCGAACACGGTCACGGTGTGTCCCGCACGGGTGAGCTGCTGTGCCGCGGCGAGTCCCGCGGGGCCGGAGCCGACGACGGCGACCCGCTTACCGGTCAGCCGGGTCGGGTAGACCGGGGTCACCCAGCCCTCGTCGAAGGCGTTCTCGATGAGCTCGACCTCGACCTGCTTGATCGTCACCGGGTCCTGGTTGATGCCGAGGACACAGGACGCCTCGCACGGAGCGGGGCACAGCCGCCCGGTGAACTCCGGGAAGTTGTTGGTGGCGTGCAGCCGATCGATGCCCTCGCGCCACTGCCCCTTGTAGACCAGGTCGTTCCACTCAGGGATCAGGTTGCCCAGCGGACAACCGTTGTGGCAGAACGGGATACCGCAGTCCATGCACCGGCTGGCCTGACGCTGCAGGGTCTCGTGCGCGAAACCCTGCTCGTAGACCTCTTTCCAGTCCATCAACCGCAGCGGAACGGGACGACGCGCCGGCAGTTCCCGCTTGGTGTGCTTCAAAAAACCTTGTGCGTCAGCCACGCGCCGCCTCCATGATCGCTTCGTCGACGTCCTTGCCTGCCTTCTCCGCCTCGGAGATGGCGAGCAACACCTTCTTGTACTCGCGCGGCATGACCTTCACGAAGTGGTTCACCTGCTGCGACCAGTCGCCCAGGATGCGGTCGGCGACCGCCGAACCGGTCTGGTCGCGGTGCTCGGTGATGACGTCGCGCAGCCAGGTGAAGTCGTCACCGGAGAGCTGCTCGACAGCATCGGCCTGCTCGGGGTTGAGCTTGTCCTCGAAGGTGCCGTTCGGGTTGTAGACGAACGCGACGCCGCCGGACATACCGGCGCCGAAGTTGCGGCCGGTCTCGCCGAGGATGACCACGCGGCCGCCGGTCATGTACTCGCAGCCGTGATCGCCGACGCCCTCGACCACCGCGGTGGCGCCGGAGTTGCGCACGGCGAACCGCTCGCCGACCACACCGCTGATGAACGCGCGCCCGTTGGTCGCGCCGAACAGGATCACGTTGCCCGCGATGATGTTCTCTTCCGGCTTGAAGCCCTCCGGCGCGTCGAGCGACGGGCGCACCACCAGGTGGCCACCGGAAAGTCCCTTGCCGACATAGTCGTTGGCGTCACCCTGCACGCGCAGCGTGATGCCCGCGGGCACGAAGGCGCCGAAGCTGTTGCCCGCCGAGCCGGTGAAGGTGATGTCGATGGTGTCGTCGGGCAGGCCGGCGCCACCGTAGAGCTTGGTCACCTCGTGGCCGAGCATGGTGCCGACGGTGCGGTTCACGTTCGTGATCTTGGTTTCGAACTTCACCGCCTTGCCACGCTCGAGCGCGTCCCGGCTCTGCGTGATCAGCTGCTGGTCCAGCGCCTTGTCCAGGCCGTGGTCCTGGGTCTTGGTACAGCGCCGGTCCTGGTACATGAACGCGGTCTCGACGTTGTCCAGGATCGGCGAGAGGTCGAGCTTGTTGGCCTTGAAGTGCTGCTTGGCCTTGGCGGTGTCGAGCAGGTCGACCCGGCCGATGGCCTCGTCCAGCGTGCGGAAGCCCAACTGCGCCAGCAGTTCCCGGACCTCTTCGGCGATGAACAGCATGAAGTTCTCGACGAATTCCGGCTTGCCGGTGAAGCGTTCGCGCAGCACCGGGTTCTGCGTGGCGACACCCACCGGGCAGGTGTCGAGGTGGCAGACCCGCATCATGATGCAGCCCGACACCACCAGAGGCGCTGTGGCGAAACCGAATTCCTCGGCACCGAGCAGCGCGGCGATCATCACGTCGCGGCCGGTCTTCATCTGCCCGTCCACCTGCACGACGATGCGGTCGCGAAGTCCGTTGAGCAGCAACGTCTGCTGGGTCTCGGCCAGGCCGAGCTCCCAGGGACCGCCCGCGTGCTTGAGCGAGGTGAGCGGCGACGCACCGGTGCCGCCGTCGTGACCGGAGATCAGCACGACGTCCGCGTGCGCCTTGGACACACCGGCCGCGACCGTGCCGACACCGGGCTCGGCAACAAGTTTCACGTGAATCCGCGCCTGCGGGTTCGCGTTCTTCAGGTCGTGGATCAGCTGCGCCAGATCCTCGATCGAGTAGATGTCGTGGTGCGGCGGCGGCGAGATCAGGCCGACGCCCGGCGTGGAGTGGCGCACCTCGGCGACCCACGGGTACACCTTGTGCGCGGGCAGCTGGCCGCCCTCACCGGGCTTGGCGCCCTGCGCCATCTTGATCTGGATGTCGGTGCAGTTGGTCAGGTAGTGCGCGGTCACACCGAAGCGGCCGGAGGCCACCTGCTTGATCGCGCTGCGCCGCCAGTCGCCGTTCTCCTCCGGCTCGAAGCGCGCGGGCGACTCGCCGCCCTCACCCGAGTTCGACCGTCCGCCGAGGCGGTTCATCGCGATCGCGAGCGTCTCGTGCGCCTCGGCGGAGATGGAGCCGTAGCTCATCGCGCCGGTGGAGAACCGCTTGACGATCTCCGAGGCGGGCTCGACCTCGTCGATCGAGATCGACGCACGCTCCTTCTTGAACTTGAACAGGCCGCGCAGCGAGGCCAGCCGCTCGGACTGGTCGTCGACCAGCTTGGTGTACTCCTTGAAGATCGAGTACTGACCGGTGCGGGTCGCGTGCTGCAGCTTGAACACGGTGTCCGGGTTGAACAGGTGGTACTCACCCTCGCGCCGCCACTGGTATTCGCCGCCGACCTCGAGCTCGCGGTGCGCGCGCTCGTTGCGGTTCTCCAGGAACGCGACCCGGTGCCGCTCGGCGACGTCGGCCGCGATGTCGTCGAGGCCGATACCGTCCAGGTGCGAGCGCATCCCGGTGAAGTACTCGTCGGCCAGTGCCTGCGAGAGACCGATCACCTGGAACAGCTGCGCGCCGGTGTAGGACGCCAGCGTGGAGATGCCCATCTTGGACATCACCTTCAGCACGCCCTTGCTCGCGGCCTTGTTGTAGTTGACGACCGCCTTGGCGTAGTCGGCGGCCAGATCGCCGGTGCTGCCCGGCATTTCGAGCGCGCCGCGCTCGAGCATGTCCTCGATGGTCTCGAAGGCCATGTACGGGTTGATCGCGGCCGCGCCGAAGCCGACCAGCATCGCCATGTGGTGCACCTCGCGGGCATCACCGGCCTCGACCACCAGGCCGACCATGGTGCGGGTGCGCTCGCGGACCAGGTGGTGGTGCACCGACGCGGTGAGCAGCAGCGACGGAATGGGCGCCAGCTTCTCGTTCGACTCGCGGTCGGAGAGCACGACGATGCGCGCGCCGCCGTCGATCGCGGCCGACACCTGGGTGTTGATCGCCTTGAGCGCCTTGCGAAGTCCCTTGCCGCCCTTGGCGACCGGGTACAGGCCGCGCACGATCACCGAACGCAGCTCGGGCTGGGAGCCGTCGTCGTTGATGTGCACCAGCTTGGCCAGCTGGTCGTTGTCGATGATCGGCGACTCGATCGCGATCTGCTTGCACGACTCCGGGCCGGGGTGCATCAGGTCGGCCTCGGGGCCGATCGCCCGGCGCAGGCTGGTCACCACCTCTTCCCGGATCGCGTCCAGCGGCGGGTTGGTGACCTGCGCGAACAGCTGAGAGAAGTAGTCGAACAGCAGCCGGGGCCGCGCCGAGAGCACCGCGATCGGGGTGTCGGTGCCCATCGAGCCGAGCGCTTCGCCGCCGGTCTTGGCCATCGGCGAGATCAGCAGGTTCAGCTCTTCGTTGGTGTATCCGAAGATCTGCTGCCGGATCAGCACCCGGTCGTGCGACATGTGCACGTGCGGGCGGTCGGGCAGGTCCTCTAGCTTGGTGACGCCCTCGTCCAGCCACTGCTGGTACGGGTGCTCGGCCGCAAGCTGGTCCTTGAGCTCCTCGTCGCCGACGATGCGGCCCTGCGAGGTGTCGACCAGGAACATGCGGCCGGGTTGTAGTCGAACCTTGCGCACCACCTTGGACGGGTCGATGTCGAGCACGCCGACCTCGGAGGCCATCACGACCAGGCCGTCGTCGGTGACCCAGATGCGGCTGGGACGCAGGCCGTTGCGGTCGAGCACGGCGCCGACCACGGTGCCGTCGGAGAAGCACACCGACGCCGGGCCGTCCCACGGCTCCATCAGCATCGAGTGGTACTCGTAGAACGCGCGGCGGCGCTCGTCCATCTTCTCGTTGCGTTCCCACGCCTCGGGAATCATCATCAGCACCGCGTGGGGCAGGCTGCGGCCGCCGAGGTGCAGCAGTTCCAGCACCTCGTCGAAGCGCGCGGTATCGCTCGCCCCCGGCGTACAGACCGGGAAGATCTTCTCCAGCCGGTTGTTGCCCGCCGAGTCGATGCCGAAGATGTCCGAACGCAGCAGCGCCTCGCGCGCGCGCATCCAGTTCTCGTTGCCGGTGACGGTGTTGATCTCACCGTTGTGCGCGACGCGGCGGAACGGGTGCGCCAGCGGCCACGACGGGAAGGTGTTGGTGGAGAAGCGCGAGTGCACGATGCCGAGGGCCGATTCCACCCGGCCGTCCTGCAGGTCCAGGTAGAAGGCGCGCAGCTGCGGCGTGGTGAACATGCCCTTGTAGACGAAGGTCTGGCCGGACAGGCTCGGGAAGTACACCGACTCCTTGCCGACCGTGCCCGCACCCGAGCCAGCCTTGCCGAGCTCGTGCTCGACCCGCTTGCGGATGACGTAGGCGCGACGCTCCAGGTCCATGCCGGACAGCTGCTCGGCCGCACCGCGCGGGGAGCCGATGAAGATCTGTCGGAAGGTCGGCATCGCGTCACGGGAGAGCGCGCCGAGCGAGGACTCGTCGATCGGCACCTCACGCCAGCCGAGGACCTCTAGGCCCTCTTCCTTGACGATCTTCTCCACGCCGTACGCGGCGCGCGCGGCCTCGCGACGGGCCTGCGGCAGGAAGGCGATACCGGAGGCGTAGGAGCCCTCCGGCGGCAACTCGAAGTCCACGATCGCGCGGAAGAAGCGGTCCGGAAGCTGGATCAGGATGCCGGCACCGTCACCACTGTTGGGTTCCGCGCCCGCGGCACCGCGGTGCTCCAGGTTCAACAGAGCCGTAATAGCCTTGTCGACGATGTCGCGGCTGCGGCGGCCGTGCATGTCGACGACGAACGCGACACCGCAGGCGTCGTGTTCGTTCGCCGGGTCGTAGAGCCCGACGGGGCCAGGTGACCTGTGGCCAGGAAGTTGCATCATGCCTCTGCCTTCAAGAAGGGCGTTCGACGAAAAACGAAATGGGCTATTTCGTCGGAATGCCTCCGTACAAGACTGCGCCCGTACGTTCCGAAACCAGCCGCGCTGATGGTCTTCGGCGTGCAGTCACGTCTCCAGTTGTTTCACCCGCTTCAGTGACGTAGTGGGTGCTCGTCGGTAACGGATCCCTAACAAGATCCTTACCTCCGCGCGGGTTCCGGCCCGCTACGCTGAGCACCGGTCAGGAGCTGCCCCGAGCGGGCGAGTGGGCCGAGCATTCTGTGTTCGGCGTAAGAGCAAACGATAAGTCAGGTCCGGGGCCCAACCAACTTAGGCTGTACTAATAAACGGGTCTAGCTGGGCTTCTTCATTCGGTCCTCCACGTGTGCGCGTCGTCCAGTGTAAAGCAGCAGGCACCGCATGATCGATCCCGCGACGCCCGGTGCCGACCACTCCCAGCCGGCGCGCGAGAGCGCCGCCGAACCGCGCGATACGGTCAGGAAATCGCTCTCACCTGCATCGAAGATGATTTCCCTCGCGAAGCATCCGGCAAACCACCAGATGACGGCTAACTCGAAGGCGGGGTGAATGAGATATTTCCGACAGGCTCCTGACGAGGCGCGCATGTGATCCGACCGTCCGGACTGTTTCGCCCGCTGTGGGCTTCAGCACATATTCAGCAAACGACGCGGAGTGGCGTTCGACACATTTCTACGGCCGAAACCTATCCGTCCTTATGCCGTATTGGACGTGACTTATTGCGGAATGGCCCGCCCTTTACCGAATATTCGCCAGCCGATCCGGCTTTCGTCGTTGAGTTCAACTTAAAACGGCGCCTTTCGCCGTCGGCCGGACGAGTTCGACAGGCGCGCATCAGCGTTGCGCGCGGTCCACAAAGTTTCGGGTGGAAGGGTGTGCGGCGCGCCCAACGGGAACCGCGGCGTACCCGCCGAACAATGCGCGTGCCCGCTCAGCGCGGCGCGCAGAGCGCCACCGCGGCGCGCACCAGCGCCGCCTGGTGCAGTGGGTCGGTCTCCCCCGCGGTGAACACGCCGAAGACGCTGCGGGCCACGCGTTCGGCGCAGTCCGGCGCGGTCAGCTCGTCGCGTTCGGCCGCGAGCTGGTCGACGATCTCGACGTTCACCCGATCGATCACCGGACGCACCGACAACAGGTCCGGCGGCGTGCTCGGCGCGGCGGAGGCATCGAAACGCCAGCCGGTGATCAAACCCCGCTGCACGATCTTGTTGGCCTCGATCTGCCCGGAGAACACCTGCCGCACCCAGGGCTGCGGCAGGTCACGCCCGGCGCCGAGCCGGGCCATCGCGTCGTAGACCACGGCCTCCCTGGCCGGATCGTCGATCGTGGGCTCGGTGCCGGTGCGGGTGGCGCTCGCCCATTTCGCCGCGGCGACGGCGTCGGCGGTGCGCAGCCGCTCGAGTACCAGGCCGACCAGGCGGTCCAACGATTCGGTCGGGTCAGCGCCCGCCCTGACCGGGGACATCATCAGCGCGGCGGAGAGCAGCAGCAGCGTGGTCAGCCACGCCGTCGGCCGTCGGCCGTGCGTCACCGCGCGGCGGAACCGGTGCACGAACATGTACTGACCTCCCGGACAACGCGCTGGACGACGGGTCATCGATCGAGGGTAGAGCCCGCGGGTGAACCCGAGATGGCGCCGCATCGGTCGGTTTGTGAGCCTGGCCACATACCCCCGCTCGTACTCGGTGTGTCGGGGACGGTCCTGTCACGCTGTGACCACGAAACCGTGACGGTTTCGCTCGCTAGCGGTGTCCGCGAAATCGACTGGGACGAAGAGGATGTGAGTTCCCAATGACCGTCACCGGCTTGTTCACCTGGCTCGGCGGGGGTCAGCCCAACGATGTCGCCTACCGCCACGAACGCACCGGCTACGCACTCACCGGCGCGGCGGTACTGCTGTTCGCGATCGTGTCCGCCCTGGTCACCGCGTTCGCCGTGGGCTCGGTCGGCACCTGGCCGGTGCTCGGTGTGTGCGCGGCGGCACTGCTGGTCGGGATACTCGCCTGCGCGATCGCCCGGGCGCTGGCGACCCGGCGCCCGGATCGCATGCCGGACAAGCTCGGGCTGCTCGCGCGCATCGGCCTCGCGGTGCTGACCGGCGGCCTGATCGCCGAGCTCGCCGCGATCGTGGTCTTCGGTGACAGCGTCGATCGCACGCTGGACGAACGGGCACAGCGCGACACCGCGACCGCGCCGCAGGTCGTCGCCGCCCGCGCGGAGGTGGACCGGGCGCGCGCCGAACGGGTCGCGCTGGACCGCTCGATCACCAAGGCGCAGCAGGACATCGATCGCGCGCTGGAGATCGCGCGCTGCGAGCTCAGCCCGAGCCCGGAATGCCCGCAGACCCTGATCACCCGCGTGCCTGGGCGCGGCCCCGAGGCCCAGGTGGCCAACGACATGCTCGACGACACCCGCAAGCAGCTGGTGATCGCGCAGGCCAGGGTCGAGCCGGCCGACCGGCGCCTCGCGGATGCCGAAAAAGCCGTCAGCACAGCCGAATCCGCCGCCTTCGCCGCCGCCGACCGTGGGCTCGGCGCGCGCTGGCAGGCGATGAACGAGTACACCACCCAGCACGCGGGCGCCATGCCGCTGCGCATCCTGACGATTCTCGCTGTGCTCGCGCTCGCCCTGTTGCCGCTGCTGCTGCGCTGGTGGCGCGGGGACACCTCGTTCGACCGGGCCACCGCCGCGCTCGCCGTGCGGGACAAGGCCGAACAGGACGCCGAGGCGGCCATCGCGGTCAAGCAGGCCGAGGTGCGCGCCGAGGCCGAGCGCCTGCGCGCCGAACAGCAGCTCACCTCCGCCCGGCTCGCCGTCGAAGCGGACACCGCCATCGATCGGGAGCACCAGCGCACCCGGATCATCGCGGCCATCGGCGGCGTGGAGCTCGGCATCACCGAGCCGCCCCGCCGAGCAGAACTCCCAGCCGCACCGGCTGACGAACGAAAGGACAGCGCCGTGTCTGCCGAAGGATTCGTGACGCCGAACCTGCCCGCCCCGGTCGCCGCGGGCGCGCTCGCGCCGCATCGCGCCCAGCCGCCCGCCGCCCCGAAAGCCGGCGGCGGCCTGGAACTTCCGCTGATCGGCACGGTGCCGTTCACCGATACCGCGGCCCGCCTGATCCGGCCGCTGGTGCCCGCGTTCGTCGCCACCGCGATCGACAACGCCACGCACCCGCTGCGCACCGCGAAGCAGGCCTTCGAGGAGGTCGAGGAGATCACCTTCACGCTGCGCCGCACCCGCAAGGTCACCGTCGACACCCAGGACTCGCACGGGTCGAGCGGCTATCAGCTCGCGCCGGGCGCGCCGGACGCGGCGCATGCCCGACGCGTCGCGGCCACGGTGGTCGACGCCGACTACCGGCAGGACGACCCGCGCTATTCGGCGCTGCCCGCCCACTCGGGGACGCAACCGTACGGCCTCCCGCCGCACCAGCAGGACGAACTCACCGGCCGCGGCACGCGCGAACTCCCCGGTCACGGCCGACGCGAACTGCCACGCGGCCACTGAGTGCCTACCGTGGGGCTATGCGACGCGTCCGAGCGCACCTGGCCCGCACGGTATCGGCGCGCGGCAGCGCCGCGCGCGCACGCTGTGCGATCCGTCATGAACTCCGGCAACGACACGCGCACGCCGAGCGACACCCCGGCGTCGGCGCGCGGTCGTCCGCTGGACCGACGAGCGCGGCTCCCGCGCGACGGCCTGCCCGCTTCGAGGCACGCACCCGGCCGCTCGTCGATGCGCTCGGCCAGGCGTGGACGTCGGGTCCTGCACTTCGAGGATGGCCCGGAATAGGCTTTTCTCTCATGTCCCGCACTGACGCCTCCCCCGCCGCGTTCGGGTCGCGGCTGCTCGGCCCCGTGGACGAGTCCTCCGGGATGCGCAGGCTGCGGGTGCAGGTGCTGCTGACCGTGCCGACGGTGGCCGCGAACCTGGCCGGAATGGCCGTCACGTTCGCGCTGATCGGCTTCGTGCTGCCCGGCCCGACCGTGTTCACCCGGGAACTGCTGCTGCTGAACGTCGTCGCGACACCCCTGTACACGGCGCTGGCGCTGCTGATCGGGATCTGGTGGGGCACCGTCGGCGGGTTGCGCGCCCTGCGCTGGGCGACCGATCCCGACCAGCGCCCCACCGAGGCCGAGCAGATCGCCGCCACCGCCGTCCCCCGCAGGCTCGTGGTGCGCCAGGCGGTGCTGTGGTTCGCCGGAGCCGCGGTGCTCGCGCCGCTCTACGGCGTGGTCGAGCCCGCCCTCATCCCGAAGATCCTGCTCGGCATCGGCTTCAGCGCGGTCGTGGTGTGCGCCTACAGCTACCTCATCGCCGAGTTCGCGCTGCGGGTGGTGACGGCACGGGTGCTGGACGCGGCCCCCTCGCGCCGCCGCCGCGGCATGGGCGTGTTCATGCGCTCGCTGATCGCGTGGGTGCTCGGCGCCGGCGTGCCGGTGACGCTGTCGATGGTCGTCGCGGTGTGGGCGCTGGCCGACGACTCGGTCAGCACCGCCCGGCTCGCGGTCTGCATGCTCTCCCTCGGCGGCGCCACGCTGATGTTCGGTCTGCTGCTGATGATGCAGACGGTGTCGGCGATCATCGCGCCGATTCGCGGGGTGCGCCGAGCCCTGCGTCAGGTGGAGGACGGCGACCTGCGGGTGACGATCACGGTGTACGACGGCACCGAACTCGGTGAACTGCAAAGCGGTTTCAACCACATGATGGAGGGCCTGCGCGAACGCGAACAGATCAGGGACCTGTTCGGCAAGCATGTCGGCCGCGAGGTGGCCGATGCCGCGCTGGCGGGCAACCCGACCCTGGGCGGCGTGGAATGCGAGGCGGCGGCGCTGTTCATCGACATCGTCGGCTCCACCACGATGGCCGCCACCGTGCCCGCCGCGGAGATGGTCGCCATCCTCAACCGCTTCTTCGACATCGTGGTGGACGAGGTCGAGGCGCACGGCGGCCTGCTCAACAAGTTCGAGGGCGATGCCGCGCTCGCCGTGTTCGGCGCGCCGGCGGACCTTCCCGACGCCCCAGGCGCCGCCCTCGCCTGCGCCCGCGCGATCCGCCGCCGCCTCGACGACACGGCCAACGATTTCATCGCCGCCATCGGTGTCGCCGCGGGCCGCGTCGTCGCGGGCAATGTCGGCGCCAGGCAGCGCTACGAGTTCACCGTCATCGGCGACGCGGTCAACGAGGCCGCCCGCCTCTGTGAACTCGCCAAACAGGACGACCTGCTGCTCGCCTCCGCCAACACGGTGACCGCCGCCGATCCGGCCGAGGCCGCGCACTGGCAGCTCGGCGAGCCGGTCACCCTGCGCGGCCGCCTCACCCCCACCCAACTGGCCCGTCCGAACGACGAATAACGCACCGCACCCGCCCCGGCGGACCGGGACGGGTGCGTGCGAACTACGAGCGGGCCGCGCGCAACCGGAAGGCCACCCACGCGGCGATCAGCAGGATCGACGCGGTGCCGACCGCGGCGAAGTGGATGCCGGAGACGAACGCCTCGTGCACCGAGGCGAGGAAGGCCCCGGCCACCGATTCCGGTAGCTGCTGCGCGAACGCCGTGGCGGCGCCGAGGGATTCGGACGCGGCACCGACCTGGTCGCTCGGCACCTGGCTCAGGTCGAGCCCGTTGCGGAAGATCGCCATCACCACGCTGCCGAGGATGGCGACGCCCAGCGCGATACCCGTCTCGTAGGCGGTTTCCGACACCGCCGCCGCGGCACCGGCCCGCTCGGCAGGCGCGGCGCCGACCACCAGATCCGACGAAACCGTCAGCGCGACACCCACACCCGCGCCGATCAGCAGGAACCCGAGGATGAACGGCGTGGTGCTGGTCGCCGCGTCCGGACCGAGCCACAGCAACAGCACGGAACCGAGCGCGGCCACGCTCAGCGCGCCGCCGAGCACCCGGCCCGGCGCCAGCCTGCGCACCAGCCAGGCCGCCGCGAGCGAGGCGACCACGCTGGCCGCGAGACCCGGCAGCAGCAGCAATCCGGCCTGCAGCGGCGTGCGGCCGAGCACCAACTGCAGGTACTGCGAGCCGAAGAACAGCACACCGGCCAGCGCGAACACCGCGAGCAGGTTGGTGAGCACCGCGGTGCGGAACCTGGGCAGCGCGAACAACTTCAGATCCAGCATCGGCTGGTCCAGCCGCCGCTGCCTGCGCACGAACAGCGCACCGGCGAGCGCACCGACCACCGCGACCCCGGTGGTGGCCACCGCGAAGCCGTGCGCCGCGGTCTCCTTCACCGCGTACACGACCGGCACCAGCGCGAGCATGGACAGCCCCGCACTCGGCAGATCGAAGCGGCCCGGGTTCGGATCCCGCGATTCCGGAATCAGAAACGGGCCCAATGCGATCAGCACCAGCATCACCGGCAGGTTCACCAGGAACACCGAACCCCACCAGAAATGCTCGAGCAGCCAGCCGCCGAGCAGCGGGCCCGCCGCCGCACCGCCGCCCGCCATCGCGCTCCACACCGCGATGGCCACGGTCCGCTGCCGCGGGTCGAGGAACATCGAGCGGATCAGGCCAAGGGTGGCGGGCATGAGCGTCGCGCCGGCGACACCCTGCAGCACCCGCGCGCCGATCAGCATTTCCGGCGACACCGCCCACGCAGCGAGCAGCGAGGCGATGCCGAAGCCGGCGGCGCCGATCAGCAGCAGCCTGCGGCGGCCGATCCGGTCGCCCAGGTTGCCCATCATCACCAGCAGACCGGCCAGCACGAACGAGTACACGTCGATGATCCACAGCAGCTGCGGCGTGGTCGGCGCCAGATCGGCGCTGATCGCGGGTACCGCCAGGTCGAGCACCGTCGCGTCCACCGCGAGCAGCAGCAGGGCGAGCGCGAGCACGGACAGCCCGGCCCACTCGCGCGTGCCGGCGCGGGGTGGCGTCTGTGACCCGGTCAACCGGGTGGTCTTGGTCTGGGTGGTCATGACTTTCTCGACTTTCGCCGCGTGCTTCTTCTTACCGTCCAGACGGTACAGTAACAGACCTTACCGTCCAGCCGGTATAGTCGGGCGCTGTGACGGCCACTACCCGCGACCGAATTCTGGACGCGCTCGAATCGCTGCTCCTGGAAAAAGGCATGTCGCACGTGACGTTGGAGAATGTCGCGGCGACCGCAGGCGTCTCCAAGGGCGGCCTGCTGTATCACTTCAAGAGCAAGGACGCGCTGCTCGCCGGCCTGGTCCGGCGCCTCACCGAACGCGCGACCCAGCAGCTGAGCAGCGCCACCGAGCGCGGGCAGTCGGTCGTCGAGTGGTACCTGCAGACCCCGAACCCGGACAACGCCGAGGAAGCGGTCGAGCTGGAGGTCTACCGCTCGATGCTGGCGACCATGCGCACCATCGACGCCGCGACCGACGCGGATACCGACGAGGTGCAGCAGGCCCTGGCCGAGATGATGAACTCCTGGTCGGTCGATCTGGACAACGAGATCGAGGACCCGGTGCACGCCGATATCGTCCGCCTGGTCGGTGACGGCGTGTACCTGCGCGCCCTGCTCGGCCTGCCGCCGATCGAACCCGCCCGCTATCGCCGCGTCGTGGAACGCCTGCTGCACCGCTGACCCGGTGGCTTCGCGGCCGCGCCGGTTACACTCGGCCCGTGCTACCAGCTGCCGACCCGGCCGGTGCCGTCGGGGCGGGAGACGATCCGGCACCAGGGTCACCTGGAACGACGGTGCCGATCCGTCCGATGACCTTCCGCGAGCTCCTGGACGTGCCGTTCGCGCTGATCCAGGCGCACCTGCCCGCCCTGCTGCGGCTGAGCCTGCCCGCCATCGTGCTCGCCGAGCTCGTGGTCGTCGCGGTCACCGTCGGCCTGTCCGACCTCGCCGACGACTCGGACGCGGCCACCGCGTGGGCGGCGATCCTGTCCACCGCGGCCTGCGTGCTGGTGGTGCGGTTCGTCCTGCGCGGCACCACCGTGGCGATCGGGCTGGCGAGCATCGCGGGCGCGCCGATCGGCGCGGGCACCGCGCTCGGGCGCCTCGGCGCGATCGCCGCGCCGCTGCTGGTGTTCCAGGCGCTGTACACCCTGGTCGGCATCGGCGTGCTCGCGCTGACCGGCGTCCTGATCATCACGCTGCCGTTCGGCGTGCTCTGGCTCGGGTGGCTGCGCGCCAAACGTTTCGTCGCGGTGCCGGTGATGTTCGTCGAACAGGCACCGCACCGCGCCGCCGTCGCCCGGTCGAAACTGCTTGTCGCCGGGGCAGACTGGCGCTTCACCTGGCTGTGGGTCGCGCACCGCTGCCTGCTCGGGCTGCTCTGCGTGCCGCTGCTGGGGATTCCGTTCTATCTGTCCGACTTCACCGGCACCCAGCGCTGGGCGGTGATCGTGCTGCTCACCTCGGGTGCGCTGCTGATCGCCGCGTTCGGCGAGGTCGTCGAGTCGGCCACCAGGGTGGTCGGCTATGTCGACCGGCGCTGCCGCCTTGAGGGTTTGGACATCCACGTGCCAGGTTCCGAGGTCCGATGAACGACTACCACGGCCTACCGCACGACGCGGACCGGGACCAGCCACCGGGCCCGCCACGGCTCGGCACCGCCGCCGATCATCGCGCGGCCGCCGAACAGGCCGCCCAGCGCCGTGATTTCGATGCCGCACTGCGCGAACGGTTCCGCGCCGTGCTGCGCGGGCTGGAACAGCGCGGCGTGCTCGAGGTCCGCAGGTCCCGCACCGCCCGCGAGACCGCCGACGACGTGACGACCGCGCTGCCCACCGACACCGCGACCGAATTGCATCCCGCCGCGCACAGTTTCGACGAGGTCGTCTACGGCGGCCGGCGGGCGACCGAGGACGAGTACCGCAGGCTCGAATACGCGGACCGGTTCTCCGAGTCCGCGCCGCCGCCGGCCGCGGAGCCCATCGAGGTCGAGGTCGCGGAGAAATCGCCGCGCACCCGCAGGCAGCTGCCGCCGCTGCCCGAACTGCTACGCGACCCGCGGTTCTGGGGCGCGCTCGCCGGTATCGCCGCGCTCCTGCTGCTGCTCTACGGCGTCCTGCAATCCTGTGGCGCGCCGACCGCGCCGAACCCGCCGCCCGTACCTACGAACCCGCCGCGCCCCGACAGTCCCGACAGCCCCGATTGGCCGGGCTTCGGCGCCGGTGACGCCCCGATCTGGGAGCGCCTGCCCGCGCCGGTGTTCTTCGGCGCGCTGCAGTTCCTGATCGCCGCCGCGATCGTGGTCTGGTGGCGCGCGCGCAGGCGCGGCGCGCTGGTGCCCGAGCCACGCCCGGTCGAGGTCGCCGCGAACGAACTGCTGGCCGGGCAGGCCGCGCTGTACCGACGCTCGAAGGACTACGAGCACGTCGCGGCCAAGCTGCGCGGGGCGACCCTGCGCCGGATCCGCCCGACCCTCGGCATGACCGCCGACACCCCACCGGATCGGCTGCTCGGCGCGCTCGCCGCCCGCATCGGCACCGATCCCGCCCAGCTCGGCACCGCGCTGTACGGCCCGGTGCCCGACGTGGCAACGCTGGAACTCGTTGCCGCCCAACTCGAGTGGATCGAGGCGGAGCTCGGATGAACCACCGCGCGCCGGCCCGGCCGATGCCGAACCCCCACCTGACACTGGAGGTCCCATGACCATTCCGACCGACACCAACCACGGCCCCGCCGCGGCAGCGGCGGGCGCGGCGTTCACCGCGTTGCGTGCCGAGATCGGCAAGGCGGTGGTCGGCAACGACAACGCGATCATGTACCTGGTGCTCGCGCTGCTGTGCCGGGGGCACGTCCTGCTCGAAGGCGTGCCAGGCGTGGCGAAGACGCTGCTGGTCCGGGCCCTGGCGACGGCATTGGACCTGGAGCACACCAGGGTTCAGTTCACCCCGGACCTGATGCCGGGCGATGTCACCGGCTCGCAGATCTACGACCCGCACTCGGCGGAGTTCACCTTCCGGCACGGGCCGGTGTTCACCAACCTGCTGCTGGCCGACGAGATCAATCGCACGCCCCCGAAAACCCAGTCGGCGCTGCTGGAATCGATGGAGGAACGGCAGGTGTCGGTGGACGGGAAGCCGCGCCCGCTGCCCGACCCGTTCGTCGTGGTCGCCACGCAGAACCCGATCGAGCAGGAGGGCACCTACCCGCTGCCGGAGGCTCAGCTGGACCGATTCCTGTTCAAGGTCGATGTGCAATTGCCCGGCCGGGAGGACGAATTCCGCATCCTGCAGCGCCACGCCGCCGGCTTCGACCCGCGTGATCTCGCCGCCGCGGGCCTGCGCCCGGTGGCCGGACCGGCGCATATCGCCGCGGGGCGCGCGGCCGTCGGCACGGTGACGATCAGCCCCGAGGTGCTCGCGTACACCGTCGACATCTGCCGGGCCACCCGCATGGCCCCCGCGGTGCAGCACGGCGCGTCCACCCGCGGCGCGACCGCGCTGATGGCCGCGGCGCGCGCGTTCGCCTGGCTGAACGGGCGCGGGTTCGTCACCCCCGACGACGTGAAATCCGTTGCGGTGGCGGTACTGCGGCACCGGTTGCAGCTGCGGCCGGAGGCCGAGCTGGACGGGGTGACCACCGAGGGTGTCATGTCGTCGCTGCTGCTCACGGTCCCGGTTCCGGTGTAGCCGTGTTCGCCCGCTCCGACGCCGGAGGCCGCACGCAGGCGGCGGTCACCGGCAGGCTCGCCGCCCTCGCGGGAGTACTGGCACTGCTCGTCACGTTCGTCGTTCCCTCCTGGATCGGCGTGGTCGTGGCGACCGCGGTGCTGGCCGCCGCCGTGCTGTTCGACCTCGGCTCGGTCGGTCGGGCCCGCGACCTCGGCCTGTCCCGGCCGCCGCTGACCACCGTGCGGCTCGGCCGCGCCACCGAGGTGGAACTCGTCGCGGTGAACAACGGGACCCGGCCGCTGCGCGGCACCCTGTGGGACGACTGGCCCGACAGCGCTCGCGCCGAGCACCGCACGCACCGGCTCGATCTCGCGCCCGCCACGCTGGTCCGGTTGCGCACCACGCTCACGCCGACCCAGCGCGGCGACCGCGTCGCGGGCCAGGTGACGGTGCGGCTGATCGGCCCGCTGGGACTGGCCGGCACGCAGACCCGCCGCCGGGTTCCGGCCCGGGTCAGGGCGCTGCCGCAGTTCCGCAGCGAGCGGCTGCTGCGCTCGAAAGTCAAACGGCTGCAACACCTCGAGGGCCGCAACGTGGCCAACCAGCGCGGGCAGGGCACCGAGTTCGATTCGTTCCGCGAGTATGTCGCCGGTGACGATGTGCGCGCCATCGACTGGCGCGCCACCGCCCGCGCGACCGACGTGCTGGTGCGCACCTGGCGTCCGGAACGCCATCGGCACATGCTGATGCTGCTCGACACCGGGCGGATCAGCGCGGGCCGGGTCGGCGACGGCACCCGCCTGGACGCGGCGGTCGAGGCCGCGCTGCTGCTCGGCGGGCTGGCCGCGGCGGCGGGCGACTCGGTCGATCTGCTCGCCTTCGACCGCGAGGCCCGCGCCGAAGTGCGCGGCATCAGCGGAAAAGGGTTGCAGCTGAAGCTGATGCACGCCATGGCCGGGGTCACGCCCGCGCTCGTCGACACCGACAGCGCCGGGCTGGTCCGCGCCGCCATCCAGCGCACCCGGCGGCGCAGTCTGGTCGTCTGGTTCACCAGCCTCGACGGTGCCGCCGTGGAGGAGAACCTACTGCCCGTGCTGCCGACCCTGGCCCAACGGCACCGCGTGCTGATCGTCTCGGTCACCGATCCCGACGTCGCGGCGGCCGCCGCCCGGCGCACCGACCGCGCCGACCTCTACCCGGCCGCGGCCGCCGAGACCATCCTGGCCGAGCGCGCGCTCGTGCAGGAATCGCTGCGGCGCACCGGGATCGGCGTGGTCGCCGCCGCGCCGGAACGTCTGCCCGAAGCACTCGCCGACGAATACCTCGAGCTCAAACAGTCCGGCACCATGTAACCGGGCGCATCATGGACCCATGTCCGATCTTGCCTCGTTCGTCCACGGCTTGCCCAAGGCCGAGTTGCACCTGCACTTGGAAGGGACACTCGAGCCCGAGTTGAAGTTCCGGCTGGCGCAGCGCAACGGGATGCGGCTGCCACAGCAGACGGTCGAGGAGGTCAGACAGACCTATCGATTCCACGACCTGACCTCGTTTCTGCAGGTCTACTACCCCGCCATGGCGGTATTGCAGGAGCAGGCGGATTTCCACGATCTGGCCTACGACTACCTGACCAGGGCGCACGCGCAGGGCGTGCGGCACGTCGAGATGTTCTTCGACCCGCAGGCGCACACCGGGCGCGGCGTCGCGTTCGCCACCGTGATCGGCGGATACCGCTCGGCCATCGTGCGGGCGCGGCGCGAGTTCGGCATCTCCGCCGAGCTGATCCTGTGCTTCCTGCGCGACTATTCCGCCGAGTACGCGATGGCGACGCTGCTGGAGGCGCTGCCCTACCGGGACTGGATCATCGGCGTCGGCCTCGACTCCGACGAGCGCGGCAATCCGCCGAGCAAGTTCGCGGCGGTCTTCGCCCGCGCCCGGCGCGAAGGTTTCCTGCTGACCATGCACTGCGATATCGACCAGCAGAATTCGATCGAGCACATCCGGCAGGCGCTCGAGGACATCGCCGTGGACCGGATCGACCACGGCACCAACATCGTCGAGGACGAGCGGCTGGTCGAGCTGGCCAAGTCCAAGGGCATCGGGCTGACCTGCTGTCCGGTGTCGAATTCGTTCGTGACCACCCAGATGAAATCGGACGAGATCGTGGGGCTGCTCGAGCGCGGGCTGACCGTGACGATCAACAGCGACGACCCCGCCTACTTCGGCGCCTACGCGGCGGAGAACTACCTCGCGCTCGCCGAACACGCCGGCCTGGACCGCGCGCGACTCGTCACGCTGGCGAAGAACTCCTTCCGCGCCGCCTGGATCACCCCGGCGCGGTTGGACCGCTTCCTCCAGGAGATCGACGACTACGCCGCCTCGGCGACCTAGCGACGCGGCCGAAGCCGTTGCGGCCGATCCGAGTTCACTGCCTCGCGACGGCGGGAAACCTCACTGCGCCGCGACGGCGGGAAACGCGGGCTGCCCGACCGGTCCGGGCGGGAACACCGGGAACAGCGGCGGCGGCAGCACGCGGCGTTGCCGCTCGGCGATGATCGCGCCGAGCACCTGCAGCGGCGGGTAGCCGTTCGGCGGGGGCACCTGCAACCGCGCGCAGACCGCGACGACGAGCGCGCTGCCCAGCTGGTGCTGCGCCTCGGGGGTCAGGGTCTTCGACCGGCTCAGGTACTGCCGGACCGCGAGTGCCAGGTCGTCGGGCAGTCCGGCCAGCTCCAGCTGCGCCGTCCAGCCCATCAGCCACGGCGGCGCCGCCGCGAGCAACGGCAGCGGCAGCGTGCGCTGCGCATGCACCACCACGGTGCCCGCGAGCACGTCGCCGACCCGGCGGGCGTTCGGGGAGCACATCGAGGTGAGCACCGCGACGGCGCCGAGCGCTCCGAGCATCCAGAAGTCCACGATGGCGCCGGCCAGGCCGCGGGTGAGCGCGTGCCGGAAGTCGATCGGGCCGCCATCGGCCCGCACCACCCGCAGGCCGAGCAGCAGCTTGCCGAGCGTCCTGCCGCGCGAGAGGGTTTCGCACAGCACCGGGTAACCCACCAGCACGCCCACGACCGTGACGAGCACCGCGACACTCAGCCAGGCCGTGTCCGCGCCGCTGGGCAGCAGCAGCACGACGGTCAGTACGAACAGCACCGAGCCCAGCGTGAACTGTGCCACCGCGTCGATGAGGAACGCGGCGGCCCTGGTCGGGATCCGAGCGATCGGCAGCTCGAGCGCGACCGCTTCGCCGGTGGTGAATTCAGCCATGTCGATAGCATTCTTGCGACCGGCGGTAGTGGGAGGCAACCGATGGACGTAGACGCATACAGTTTCGCGCACCGCAGAGCGTGGGAGCGGCTCGATCACCTGGCGTCGCGGAGCAAGCTCTCCGGCGCCGAGGCCGACGAGCTCGTCATGCTGTATCGGCGCACGTCCCAGCAGCTGGCCCGGTTGCAGTCGCACAGTCCCGACCCGGAGCTGATCGCCGGGTTGAGCGCGATCCTCACCAGGGCCCGCGGGCGGGTGCTCGGCAGCAGAGCCGACACCTGGTCCGAGATCGGCCGCTTCTTCACCCACCGCTTTCCGGCGGCGCTGTATCGGACCTGGCCGTGGTGGGCCGGGGTGGCGGCGGTGTTCCTGCTCGTGTCGGCGGGCCTGGCCATCTGGGTGGACCGATTCGATTCGGCGCGTACGGTTCTCGGCATCCCCGCCGATACCAGCGGCCTGACGGCACGCGGCGGTGCGTTCGAGACCTATTACTCCGAGCACCCGCAGGGCGCCTTCGCCGCCCAGGTGTGGACGAACAACGCATGGGTGACGGCGATCGCCCTGTTCACCGGCGTGCTGATCCTGCCTGCGGTGTACCTGCTGTTCATGAACGCGCTCAACCTCGGCGTCTCGGCCGGGCTGATGGCCGATGCCGGGCGGCTCGACTCGTTCTTCGGGTTCATCCTGCCGCACGGCACGCTCGAGCTGACCGCGATCTTCGTCGCGGGCGGCGCGGGGCTGAAACTGGGCTGGACGCTGATCGACCCGGGCCGGCTCAGCCGAATAGAAGCGGTGGCGCGCCAGGGCCGGGCCACCGCGACGGTCGCGCTCGGGCTGGTCGGGGTGCTGCTGGTGTGCGGCTGCATCGAGGGCTTCGTGACGCCGAGCCCGCTGCCCGCCCCGGTGCGCATCGCCATCGGGTTCACCGCCGAGGCGTTCTTCCTGGTCTATGTGTTCGGGGTGGGCCGGCGGGTGGTCCTGGCCAGGGCTGAACAGGAGGCGCGGACGCCGAGTCCCGAGGTGATCGGTGCCGGGCAGACAACCGCGAGCACACACTGAGCGAAGCGGGTTCGGACACTCGACAGCTACGCCGTGTCACGGATCGGTTGCGATGTCCCCCATTTGAGTTCCGCTGGCCGCAGCGAGTCGTGCTCAGCTGCGGCCAGCGTTGCCGTTGACTCTACACAATCGTTATGGCGATGCAACCCTCTTCGCTTATGTCAAGCGTATAAAGCAGCGAGCCAGCTAACCCGTGTGAGGGCATGGTTTTTCACAGTTCCAGCTAACTTGTAGCGCCGCTCGCCGCGACCGATTCGCCGGTTCGATTTCCACCCGATCCCAGGAATCCGCAGGTCTCGCGTCAACCGTTTCGCGGCGACCCGAACATTCCCCCGGACGATTAGCTGTCCGCTCGACATAGATCGGCCGATGTTCCATCGCGAGCCGCCTGAGCTGGCCGTTCATCATCGAAGTTGGCGTTAGCTGGACAACAGATGAACAGAAAGCGACTTAAGGTTTGTTTGCGGCGTAATTAACACGACGTGCACCCAGTTGAACCGACCATGGACATACATGCGTCATGACAAGATCGGGAATAACCAGACATCGCAGAGTCGTTGCCACGCGGCCTCGAGCGCGTCCGCTCAGCACCTCGGCCGCAACTTTCCCAGCCGCTGTGATCTTCGCCTCACCTGCGGCGCAGGCCCGGCGAACCACGCGAAATCGACACGGGGGCAAGCGTTCCGCCGCCCAGACACGCAGAGACGACACGCCGGAAGTGGGCTGGGGACAACCCCGTGCCGAGCCATCGCGGCGGGCTGTCCTGGTCGGCGGTCGGCGGTCGCTGTGCGCCGAACCGGCCCGCCGTGCACAGCCTGGGTATGCGGTTCGCTCCACCACTGTGCACAGGTTCGGCACGCGTTGTCGCCACCGCTGTGCATGACGCGCGGCGTCATCGATGTCCACACGCCGGCCCAACTCCGCCATCCACAATGTGGACGCCGCGGCATCGGTTTCCGAGTTTGCTTCCGCACCCGGGTTCACGTTCATCCACAGCCCGGCACCAGGCATTTCAGGGAACGTGACGGCATGATCCTCGAGGTCGCGGCGGCAAAGCGGGGGTGAACGATGCCCGTCCGTCCCGAAACAACCCACAGACTCATCCACAGGTGCGAGCGAGCTGCGGTGGACCCCATCCGTCCCCACCGATACCCGCGGGCACTGGTATTTCCCCGGCGATGCACACCCGCTCGTCCTCGAGCAGCGCACAGCTTTGTCCACAGGACGGCGCCGCACACAGCGCATGTGGACAACCACCGAACCGGTCTGTGCGACACCGCTATCCGAAACACCGCGTCCGAGATATCCGTGCGGGCAGCGGGACTCAGCCGATGCGCAGGATCCCGGTGATCGTGCCCTGCAACACCTGTCCGCTGTGCGTGATCAGCGGCGCGGTCTGCAACGGATCGCCGATCAGCGTGCCTGGCAAGGGATGTCGTGCGGTCACCGCGCCGGTTTCCGGGTCGAGCACCGTGAACGCGTAGCCGTCCAGCGGCGTCGTCCGGTCCGGCCCCAGCCGGGTCACGGTGTACACCGCGCCGTCGGGAACGGACAGACGCGGTACGGCCGCACTGCGCACCTCGTTGTCCCACACCGTGCGGCAACCGCTTTCGGCCACATCGACCCGGGTCATGCCGCCGGCGAAGGGCGCGGTGGGCGGCACCGCGGGCCCGGCGTCCGCAGGCACCGCGGGATAGGGATAGCCATAGGTGCTCGCGACGAACAGCGAGCGGCCGACGCCGATCGGCGAATTCTCGCTGCCCGCACCGCCCTTCGCCAGCACCGGCTGGTCACACACCAACTCGCCGGTGCCGGAACGGAATACCAGCGCGTGCACCTGGTCCTCGGCGTTGTCGACGATGCTCAGATAGTCGGCCCCGGTGGTCGGCCCGAAATAGGTGGGCGTCGACCCGGTCCCCCAGCTCAACTGACCCGGCTTGCGCGCCGAGCCACGGTCATAGGCCGCGCGCCACCGGATCTCGGGACGGCCCGCGCTCTCGACCAACTCGTAGAGCGCGTGGGTGGTCGCGACCGCGATCCGGCCGCTCGGTGCCGCGGAAATGCTGTTGGCCACCCGCTCGCCCGCGGGCAACGACGACGTCGCGACCGCGCCCGCGGGCGTGACCAGCCCGACCACGCCGTCGCCGGTCGCGAACCAGATGTTGCCGGACCAGTCGGGCACCAACCCGGTCACGTTGTCCCCCACCGCTATCGCCGCACTCAGATCGGCAACGAGCGCGCTGGTGAACCGCCAGGCCCCGGCCGCGTCGCGGGAGTGCGCGATGCGCAGCAGCCGGTTGCCGCCGTCCACGACGACAAGTCGATCCGCGTTGTCCAGGTAGGCGTAGACGCCGCCGAGCAGACTGCCCTTGGTCAGCGGAAGCGCGGCGAGCGAGTGCCCGATCGGTCCCGGAGTCGCCGGATCGATCAGATGCACCGTCGGCACCTGTCCGGCGATCGCCGTGCACAGCGCGACAACCAGGTTGTCCGCACCTTCCAGCAGCGTCGGACAGGCAGCGAGCAGCGGATATCCGGCCACCGGCACCGCCGCCGAGCCCGGCCCGGCCAGCGGCGTGACATCGGAGGAGCCCGCGTCGCCGTGCATGGTCGCGGTGCCGAGCGGGCCGAGATACGGGTTGGCGGGGGCGAGCGGCCCCCACGGCTCCGCCGCCGCGGCCGAGCCGGGCCACAGCACGACGAGACAGGTGGCCAGAAACAACAGCAAGGCGCGCATCGGGGTCTTTCGGTTCGTGCTGAGGCGTCGTTCGAAGCGAAACGGGCGCTCCCGGCACCATATTCGGAAGCATTGCTGATCCACATCGCGGTGCCGCGTGGATACCATGGCGCCATGAACGGTGTGCGGGCTCGCGTCCTGTCTGCGGTGGCCGGTCAGCTCGGCAATCCGCACGGACCGCTCGGGCGCGGGTTCGCGGTGCTCCTCAACCGCGCCAACAAGCGCGCGATCGCGGCCGCGGTGGCGGCCGCCGCCGTGCGCCCCGGTCAGTGCGCCGCCGACCTCGGATTCGGCGGCGGCGCTGGGCTTTCGCTGCTGCTGGCGCGCATCGGCAACAGTGGCACCGTGCACGGGGTGGAGATCTCGCCGGACATGCTGGCGCGCGCCAGGTCCGCCTTCGCCCGCGAGATCACCAGCGGCAGGCTGTGTCTGGCCGAGGGCTCGCTCACCGCGCTGCCGCTCGCCGACCACAGCCTCGACAGCGCGATCACGGTCAACACCATCTACTTCGTTGCGGATCTGGCCGCGGCCTGCGCCGAGCTCGTCCGGGTTGTGCGACCCGGCGGGCGGATCGTCGTCGACATCGGCGACCCGGACGCCATGGCGAAGCTGCCGTTCACCCCCTACGGCTTCCGGCTGCGCCCGGTGGCCGAGGTGATCGCCGCGCTGGAGCAGGCGGGCTGCACCGTCGACCATCAGCGGTCCACGACACCACCGCTGCCACGTCATCTGCTGATCGCCACGCCCTGACCGGTCCTTACATCAAAGCCCCGCCGTCGATCCGGATCTCGGTGCCGGTCATATAGCGGCCGTCGTCGGAGGCCACCATCGCCACCACGCCCGCGATGTCCTCGGGGCTGCCGAGCGCGCCGCCGTTGAGCCAGCCGGTCATCCGGGCGAACAGCTTGTGATCGAACCCCTCGGGCTGGTCGAGGATGGACTTCGTGGTGATGTTGCTGGTGATGCCCGCGGGCACGATGTTCACCGCGCGCAGCCCCTGCTTGGCGTACTCCAGCGCGATGGCGTGGGTGAAGGCGTTGACGCCACCCTTCGACGCCGCGTATGCCGCGAGATAGGGCGCGGCGCTGAAGGCCGCGGTCGAGGAGAGGTTCACCACCACCCCGTGCCCGGTCTCGAGCAGCGCGGGCAGCGCGGCCTGGGTCATCAGGAAGGTGCCGGTCAGGTTCACCGAGAGCACCTGGTTCCAGACCTCGAGCGGCATCTCGTGGGTGCGCGCCGGGCGCAGGATGCCCGCCCCGTTCACCAGCACGTCGAGTCCGCCGAGGAAATCGAGCGCCGCGGCGGTCGCGACGCGGACCGACTCCGGGTCGGCGACGTTCACCGCGACGGTGTGCAACCGCTCGGCCGCCTCGCCCGCCTTCTCCGCCGTGGCCGCGAGGCCCGATTCGTCCACATCGGCGGCGACCAGCTGCGCCCCCTCGTCCAGCAGACGCAGGGCGATGCCCTGCCCGATGCCGGATCCAGCTCCCGTCACCACCACGCGGCGGCCGTCATATCTGCGCATGTCATGAATTAGAACAGGTTCTCATTATCAGTCAAGGCACTTCCGAAAACCCATTTCCCGGACACGTGACTGGAACACGTTCTAGTGTGAGGCCATGCCGCACGACGCGTTCCAACCGGCCGAGCTCGGGCCCGTTCGCCTCCGTAACCGGATCATCAAGGCCGCGACGTTCGAGGGACGCACGCCCGACGCCCTGGTCACCGACGAGCTCATCGAGTTCCACCGCGCGGTCGCCGCGGGCGGCGCGGGCCTGACCACCGTCGCGTACTGCGCGGTCGCGCCGGAGGGCCGCACCGACCGGCACCAGATCTGGATGCGTCCCGAGGCGGTGCCCGGCCTGCGCAGGCTCACCGACGCGGTGCACGAGGCGGGCGGTGCGGTCTCCGCGCAGCTCGGCCATGCGGGCCCGGTCGCCAACGCCGCCTCCAACCGCGCGCCCGCGCTCGCGCCGAACAGGCAGTTCAGCCCGATCAGCCTGCGGCTCACGCACGCCGCGAGCGCGGCCGACATCAGCAGGATCATCGCCGCGCACGCCCGTGCCGCGCGCCTGGCGGTGGAATCCGGCTTCGACGCCGTGGAACTGCATTTCGGGCACAACTATCTGATCAGCTCGTTCCTCAGTCCCGCGCTGAACAAACGCGGCGACGAGTACGGCGGCACCCTGCTCAATCGGGCGCGGCTGGCCAGGCAGACCGCGGCGGCGGTGCGGCAGGAGGTCGGCGCCGAGATCGCGGTGCTGGCGAAGTTCAACATGGACGACGGGGTGCCCGGCGGCTTCCGCGGCGAGGAGAGTCTGACCGTCGCGCGGTGGCTCGCGCAGGACGGCAACCTCGACGCGCTCGAGCTCACCGTCGGCAGTTCGCTGCGCAATCCGATGTATCTGTTCCGCGGCGACGTGCCGCTGCGCGAGTTCGCCGACCAGTTCCCGCAGCCGCAACGGGCCGGAATCCGGTTGGCGGGTCGACGCTTTCTGCGCACCTACCCCTTCCACGAGGCCTATCTCTTGGACGAGGCGCGCCGCTTCCGCGCCGAGCTCACGCTGCCGCTGGTGCTGCTCGGCGGCATCGCCTCGCGCGCGTCCATCGATCTGGCGATGGCCGACGGATTCGACTACGTCGCGATGGCGCGGGCGCTGCTGTACGACCCGGACCTGGTCAATCGGATGAGCGCCGAGACGGACGCGGTCTCGCCGTGCACCCACTGCAACCGCTGCATGCCGACCATCTATCGGGGCACCCGCTGCGTCCTGACCACGCCGGCCTGACCCGGACACGCGCAGGGCCCCGGATCCACCGATCCGAGGCCCTGTCGTTCGTGCGGTCTATCAGTTGATCTCGCGGATCGCCCGCTCGGACAGCTCCGCGGCACGCGGGCCGACGGCGGCGGCGAATTCTTGCAGCGCTTCGCCTTCCAGCGCGATCCCGGCGACGTCGTTACGGACGCAGCCGTTGGCCACCGGCACCCGGTCGAACCGATCCTTCATCCACGACATCACCCGCGGCTGCGCGGTGACGAAGAGGCTGTAGCCCTCGTTGGCGTGCGTGCGGTTGTATTCGACGCGCGCGTTCGGATCCGAACAATAGGTGTCCACCAGCTTGTTCACCGGGCCGACCGGCGCGACCCAGTCCGGGTTGGCGTGGTAGATGAACATCGGCATCTTGGGCACGTGCTTGCCCATCCGCACCTTCTCCAGCACCGCGGCGGGCACCGGCTCACGCGTCATATCCGGGCTGTCGAACAGGCCCTTGATATTGAGGAACGGGAACATCGTGGTCGCGTTCCAGCCCATGCACATATTGCTCTGCGGCCCGACCATCGCCTTGCCGAGCGGATTCATGTGCTGGTCGAAATACTCCTGCAGTTCGGGGTATTCGCGGGCGACACCGAGCACGCCGGAGTAGATGAGCCCGGCGGCCAGTTGACTGTTGGCCAGATCGACCATCGCGGTCATATCCGCGGGCACGCCGCCCTCGGCGACACCGACCACGTTGAGTTCGGGCGCGTACTGCTCTTTCAATTCCGCGGCCCAACCCGCGGCAATGGCGCCGCCGGAGTTACCGATCAAGCCGATCATGGTGTCCGCGCCCCGGTCCAATGCCATCTGCGCGAAATTCTCCGCGGCGCGCACGCCGTCGAGGGTCACCATTCCGGCCAGCGGGCCCGCGCCGAACGCATTCGCCGGTCCTTCGTGGTCAGGCAGCGAAACCGCCCAGCCCTGCGAAATCGCGTACAGCGGGATCAGCATTTCGCTGTCCGGGCCCACCGTGCCGCGGTAGTTCGACGGCACACTGGCCTGCTGCACCGTCTGCGACGGTGCGCAATGCGGGGCGAGCGAGTCCTGCGGCAACTGGTAGGAGATCATCCGATCCGGCCTGCTGCCACGCGGTTTCAGCACCGTGGTCACCGCGGCGATGGGCTCGTTGCGTGAGTTGGTCGAGCGGTAGGACAGCTGCCAGGCGTCCACGTCGAGCGGCACCAGCGCGAAGAACGACGGCACCATTTCCCGGGCGGCGATGATCTCGCCCGGCTCTTTCGAGGCAACCACGTCGGCGGGCGGGTAGTAGAACGACGGATCGTGGCCTTCGAACCGGCCGAGTATTCCATGGTCGTGCCATGGTGTCGCCGGCGGCACCGGGAACGGGAGCTGCGGGTACACCGGGTAAGGCCCTTGCTGTCCAACGGGTTCCGGTTCGGCCGCGGCGAAACCGGCGGCCGCCACCTGAACGGTCAGAGCGGCGGTGGCCGCCAATGTCATGACTAATCGGCGCCGCGACCCTGTTCCGAGCACATTCATACGCGATCCTTCGCAGTCGGAGAGTAGAACATTTATGGGAGTGGGAGTTCCACGAACGGCGTTGGGGATACACCCGATGCGGGATAGTTTCGCGGCGAGCATAGCGCCGTCCCGACGAAACCACGTGCAATGAATCGAAGAATTATTGCGTTTCGCCGAAAATCTCCCGAGCTTTCCCGTTTCCACCCACCGGACCCCATAAGAATGAACGCAAACGCCCCCATCACAAGACGAAAACGGTCACATCACACCCGAATACAGACCAAGAGTTCGGACTGAGTCATCTACCCCTACCACCCATCAAGGCACCAGCAGCCTTAGAGCTCCTAACAGGTTCCTTCGAGTGGCGTTGGGTTATGTTGCAGTGCAGGATGTTTCGCTGTGGCAGCACCATGGATCGTGGATGACGAGTTGTGGGCAGTAATCGAACCGCTACTCCCGGTGAAGCCGACCGGGGCGCCGGGACCGCCACGGATGGACTCCCGTCTGGTGCTGCAGGGGATCTTGTTCGTGCTGATCACCGGGATCGGATGGGAGGACCTGCCCCAGGAGTTGGGGTTCGGGTCCGGGATGACCTGTTGGCGCAGGTTGCGGGACTGGCAAGCGGCCGGGGTGTTCGAGCAGATCCATCAGGCCGTGCTCGCCCGCGCCCATGCCGCCAGGCTGATCGACTTCGACCGGGTCATGGTCGACGGCTCGCACGTGCGGGCGAAAAAAGGGGCGCTGCAACAGGTCCGAGCCCGGTCGACCGCGCCAAGACCGGGACCAAGCACCACATCCTGACCTGCGCGAACGGATTCCCGCTCGCGTTGACGTTGTCTGCGGCCAACGTCAACGATCACCTGATGTTGCCCACACTGCTCGATCGGGTTCGCCCCCTGCGTGGGCGTGCGGGCCGACCTCGGCGCCGGATCACCACCCTGATCGCCGACAAGGGATACGACTATCCCAGCGTGTATGCCGAACTGCGGCAACGACATATCACCGGCTACATCGCCCGCCGCGGCACCCGCGACAAGGTCACCGCCGGGCGCTGGATCGTTGAGCAAACTTTCGCCCTGCTGCACCAGTACCGGCGACTGGCCATCCGATGGGAACGCCGCACCGACATCCACCACGGATTCCTCGACCTCGCCGCAGCACTGATCTGCTGGCGACGACTCAGCAATCGAACCCGATAGGAGCTCTTAGGAACCACCGGAATTCTCATCGCCCGAAAAGCCGCACCAGAGCTCAATCCCGAGCGCAAACCCCACCACGCAGCCCACCCAAGTAATCGCCCCGGCTCGTGACCTTGCATCCACCCCAGCCCACGGTTCCCTGTAACCGCTCCCAGCCCACAGTTCCTACAACCGCTCCCAGCCCACAGTTCCTACAACTGCCCCCAGCCCGCAGTTTCCTGCAACCGCCCCCAGCCCTGCATCCCCAGATAGGCAAACAAAACCGGAATGGGGGGTTCGGGGGGCAAAGCCCCCCCGAGCGGGGCGTGGGGGCAGCGCCCCCACAAAACACTACGAAACGAGCAAGGCCCATGCTCTACATGAGCATGGGCCTCGCACGAGTGAAGTGGGCGAAGGGGGACTTGAACCCCTAGCCGCCGCCGGTTCGACTAGGGCGAATCAGCAAAAGTGCAGGTCATTGGCACATCCCCGGACATCTGAGAGCATCTCGACGCCTGTGGAAACACGAAGATAGCGCGATTCTGTGTACCGTGTCCACACGTCTAACCGGGGCAAATGATGCTCCTTTCACGCCTAGGCGACGACCACCTGCGGCAGGTCCTAATGGGACAGCCCCCCACCTGCTCTTGTGACGCAAATCACATTAGGAGGTGACGCAAATCACATTAAGAGTAGGGTTCAGGTCGCACCAAGATCGTCAGCTGACGGTCTAGCTAGGAGGATCGGTATGTCACTCGATGAAGATGTTCGCGGAGTCTTGTTGCCATGGGCTCAGCGTCCCAGTGAAGTCCCTGATCGAATCGCACAGCACGCTTGCGCGGTCCTCGTGTGCAGCGCCGAGCGCGACGCAGAGTTACACGTGAACGACGGCACGCCGTGCAGCCACGACCACCTCGCCCAGGACGCTAACGCACTTATCGACGCTTTCGATCGCGGTGAGGTGGATGGCGGCTGGGGATCGTTGCCGAACGGCGACACCTTCACAGTTATTGGGACACGGCAGGCTGCGACAAGAAGTGGCGTCGCTGGGTTGTCGTCGCCCAAGCGGTCGTAGGCCAGGTTCTGAAACGCCTCGTGGCGTCCAACTTCGCGGATCGCGCATCACGCGCTCGCGGGTCTGATCGGGACGACCCCCGGACAGGGTGCGGACAACCTCACCGCCGCCGGAACCACGGTGAAATGCGTTGCGTCGAACCATTGCATGACTGAAACTCCGGGAGCCAGCGTCGACTGGACTCCGCTATTCGACGGTTACACCGCCGAGGGCCTGTTGAGCCAGTGCCAACGGTGGCACGAGTGGATGCAGGGTACCTACTGGGCCGACTGTCCGAGCCTCGACGCGCTAGGCGGGTCCGAGATCGTGGATTAGGACATCGAAGGTCGGTGCGGCTGGCCAGCTCGGCCGCAGCGTGCCTACTCGATACCAGCCCCATTTGCGGTAGGTGGTGTATGCACGCTCGTTGTCTGGCTGAACCAGCAGGGTTGCGCGGCACTCAGTACGGCCAGTGAGTAATTCGTCGTGGAGAGCGTGGGCGATCCCTCGGCCGGTCAGCTCAGAGCGGACCATGATCTCGCTCAGCGCGAAGGTCCTGTGCCCGTCCTCTACGGTGAACTCCGCGAGGTCTCCCTCGTCGAGATGTAGTCCAGTCCACCAGGCGGTTCCCTCGTGCAGCGGCCAACCCCACGCTTGACCACCTGGCTCGCCTTCGATCAGAGCGACGGCCAACTCGAATCCAGGTTGGCGGCCGGGATCGGTGTACGCATCGAACCGTTGCATGAACGCCTCGGGTGTTTCGAAGTCTTCGCCCGATTCGATGGCGTCAACGTAAGACCCTCGAAAAATGGCTTCAACCTCGGCCCGGATACCTCGTGCCTGCTCGGCCGAGTACCGCTGAAACTCGACACCCGGCAGGATCGAGGATGATCGCTCGGTGGTCACGTTGTCGCCGCCTGTCGCGTCAATATGTCGAATCGTTCGGGAAACTCACTGGACGAGTCAACAGGGAAGGCCTTCCGAACTGGTTCTAGCACCCGCAATGTGCGTGTAGAAGACACCGAATCTTCGAGGTCAGCTAGGACAGTCAGCCCCTGGTCCACCGCACCGCTAACGTCGCCGATGTTGGCAAGGGCTGCCGCCCACCCGGCCCGATAGACCGCAGCGTTCCGCGCGCCCGCTTGGGCAAGTGCGAGCCCGGCCGAAAGGTCAGCCGCGCGCGAGAACATGCCAAGGTCACCGAAACCGCGAATCTCATGAAACCGAACCTCTGTGGGTGACACGAACGAAAGCCACTCGGGGCACTGGTCGGCGGGTTCATGTTCGAGGGCGAAGTCGAGTTCTCGCCAGGCAGTTGCGACCGCCCTGGCGAACCCAGATCGATCACCCAGAACGCCGTACGCCTGCGCTTCGCGCGTCGCGATCAGTGCATGAATCCGACCCGGCGGATTGCCTCGGGTGAGGTCTCGTGCGCGGGCAACATGGCCGAGCGCCCTGTGTGGATTTCCCTTGCCGATACGACTCAGCCATACCGACTGGTGCGCAGCATTGAGACAGACGTGCACAGTCAGTTCGTCGTCACCAGCCTGGTTCGCAAGTGAGAAGGCATCAGCGTAGCAACGCAGTGCGAGCGCATGCATATCGGCGTCGTACGAAAGCCACCCTGCAAGTGCTGCAAGATTTCCCGCAGCACTCATGAAGACCTTGCCGGCCGACTCGCCGAATGTGCAGGTTTCGAGAAGGCTCTTCGCCAGGTCGAGCCTGTCGACTGCCTCGCGCACGAGCGAGGCCCCTCCGATCGCTTGGTCACGAGTGTTCAACTCGGAGACACGTGCCATGAGTCGCCGAGCGTCACCTGTACTGATACGGCTCAGCGGTGAAGTCGATCCGGCGAGAGCGGCACCGATCGCAATTCCGAAATCTCGCCGCTTCACCTCGTCCTCCAGCACAATCGACGGATCGGGCGCCGCAAGCGCGCGGTCCGGCCCGCCCTCCATTGCAGCACGGAAGCGGGCGCGCTGCTCGTCGGTCAGTCGTGCAAGTGCTGTGTCCAGCGCACTCGCGGATTCGCCGCGGACGGGGCGATCCGGTGTCGCTTTTTCCCACTTCCGCACGGTGGGCTCGCTGTAACCCAGATCTGCGCCGAACTGCGCTTTTGTCAGGCGCAATGCGTCCTCACGCAGCGCCGTGACCTCGACGCCTGTCCATCTGTTGACGATCATCGCCGCCCCTGTTCGTGCTCGCAATGCACTCTTTCGGAAGCGTATCGGTTCCGTGCGGTTCTGTGTCTGGGATCGAACTCGCTGGTCCGCGACTCTCGATGTAGGCCCCGACACCGGATGGAAGGCGCTTCCCCTCCTCCTGTAAGCCGACTCGTTTGGAACCGCTAGGTGGTGTGCGCGCCGCCCCGGCATCGGGTGCTGTGCAACCGACGAACGACCAGGAGACGCAAGCGATGGCTTCGGACGACGAGCAGTCACCATTGGAAGTGACACCGCAACAGAGCTATTACGCGCAGCGGTACTACCTCGAGCGCCACGGCACACCTGAGCAGGTAGCTGAATTCTCTGCGGCCGGGCCACCGCCACCGGAACAGGCCGACGGGGTCACCGGCAAGGTTCTGTACTACGAGGCGAACACGCCCTCAGCCGACGATATCGCTGCCTTGCTTGTAGAGATGGAACAGGCGGGCTGGATTACCAGCACGATCCGGGCAACACTCGCCGAGCTGCCGCCCGAGGATGGCGTCGCCGAACTGAAAGCCCGCATGGTCGAACCTGATTCCGATCGGCGGCAACCAGGACCGGGAGCGGGTGACCCGGCATGACGAACACCGAGATTCCCATCGAGAATCGTGCGGCTGCGTTGGAATCGAGCCGCCGATTCTATCAGGTCACCTGCGGGTTGCCTGCCCGTGTACGGCCAGAGTTCGCGCGGCTCGAGTTCACGGTCGGGAGCGTCGGCGCGGTCACGATGCCCGCCCGTGTCGGCGCATTGGTCAAAGCGCGGTTGCTGGCCCGGCCCAACGGCCAAGCCGGGCCCGTCATTTCGCACCCGCGCTCGAAGCGATGGACGTTTCTCGTGTGCCCGGACATCCCGTACGACATCGTTCTGTTCGCGGAACTGGCCCGTCACAACGTATCGGTGGTACCGATCGGCGGCGAGGTCCCGCTGCCCTCACCGTTCGACCCACTCATCAGCTATCGAGAGTGGGTACTCGAACCGATCAACGGGTTCCGGCCTCGCGGCACCGAAGTTGTCGACGCCGTCCGGGCTTGCCTGTCCATCGCAGGTCGGTGACGGGATTGGAGCGTACGCCCGGGCTCGACCCGAAGGTGCCGAACTCGGCGCGCATCTACGACTACATGCTCGGCGGTAAGGACAACTACGAGGTCGACCGTGAGGTCGCCCATCGCATGCTCGCGATCGCCCCGGACACCAAGGCCCTGGCATGGTTCATCCGCCAATTCCTGGTCCGTGCAGTCGAATTGGCCGCTGGGGCGGGGGTCAAGCAGTTCATCGACCTCGGCGCGGGCATCCCCACCTCCCCCAACGTGCACGAGGTCGCACGCAAAATCGAGCCGTCGGCCCGAGTCGTCTATATCGATAACGACCCCGTCGTCCGCGCCCACTGCGACGCGTTGCTTGCCAACTCCCCCGGCCTCTCGGTGATGCAGGCTGACGCGCGCCGCCCACACGAGATCATCGACCAGCTCGAAGCCGAGTCGCTTATCGATTTCAGCGAGCCGGTTGCGGTGCTGATGATCGGCGTCCTGCACTACGTGATGGACCACGAGAAGCCCGCCGGAATCATTACAGCGTTCCGCTACGCCATGGCACCCGGCAGCCACCTGGCGATCACGCACTGCTCGAACGAGACGCATCGCGATCTCATCACCCAGTCGCAAACCGACACCGAGGCGACCCCCGCGCAGGTCGTCTACCGCTCACCCGAGGAGATCTCCGCACTGATGGACGGGTTCGAGCTGATCGCGCCCGGGGTCGCGCCCGCGCAAGAGTTTCTCGATACCGAACTGCCCGCGACACGGCTGGTCATCTATGGCGGCCTCGGCCGCAAAACGCTCGAGTGAAGGCGAACCAAACGGCTGAGCATGCACAGAGCTCAGGCCAGTGCCGCGAATCCGCCTGTCTCAGTGCGGCGGTGAGGGCTTCTCGGCCGACGGCGCGCTCATCCACGTGGAGTGCGCGAGGCCCGCCTGCCAAATGGCTGCCACACCAGGCAATTTCGATGGCCGTTCCCACCTGGCGGGAAGAAAATCTACCTGCGCCAGCAGCAGCGCGGCTGCCCGGCGCGTTCTGAGCAGGCGGACACATCGTGTCCGCTCGACGCCTAGATTCCTTGGGGGAAATCATGCGAAAAATCGTCCGTCCGTTCGGTACCGCGATCATCACGGCCGCACTCATCCTCGGCGCCGGGTCTACCGGACTCGTCACCACAGCACAAGCGGCCCCAGCAGCTACACACGGCCCGTGTCTGTTCGGGCACGTCGACTCGAACAACCCCAACTCACCATGCCGTCTCGGCGGTCCGGTGGAAACGGAGGCACGACCCGACGGGACGCCCGCCCTGTCGTGTTCCAGGTTGAACCACAAACAGAGCGTGAAGACCTGGGACGGTCACGCGTGGCGCTATTGGTCATGTAGCAGCCGAAAAGACCAGTGGGGCAACGTCTATTACGAGTGGGATGAAATTCTCGCTTCGTAGAGAGAGGATGGACCGATGACCACTGCCGACGGCCTCAGATTCACCGAGGATTATCACGCCGTCCTGGCCTCTGCCGCGCAACTTGCCAGGGACCGGGCAGACGGGTACGTCTCGGTGGAACACCTGGTGCTCGCCGTGTTGTCGGACCCGGACGCGATCCCGACGTTTGAACTCCAGTATCGGATGGGGGTGGACGTCGAGGAGTTTGCGAATCGGCTGGTCAAGTTCCTCGACGCCCCGATTCCAGCACCGGGCAACTACCGGGTTCGGTCACTCGACGGCACGACAGTCGAATACCCGACTGACACCACGGAATGACGAAAGCGCCCGACTCGCACTCAGACGAGTCGGGCACTTTCGTGTATCGATCATCGTCTCGGGCGCGACATGATCGGCAGCAGGGTAGCGGTTCGACCGATGTCATGAGGGGACCTTATGAAAACGATTGCTGTACTCGGGGTATGTGCCGCCGCAGTGGCGATGGCAGGTTGTAGCTCCACCGATTCCGATACTCCGGCAGCGCGGCCCGCAGCGAGCAGCTCGACCGCACCGCCGCCGCGCACTTCGTCCGCACCTCCGGCGGCGTCCGGTGGTGACGACTCCGATCCACGATGCGCGCCCGCAGCTGGCAGCGCGGTCGATTTGGTACAGGCTGGGCTCACGCACGCTGGTTGGCGGCTCACAAACGGCACGGTGATTGACCAGGGCGGCAAAACATACCTCGGCGCGACAATCGTCGACGGCACGGGAAAGATGAAAGAGCGCTCGGACGTGTGGGTTATCGCGAACGGCAAGGTGTACGCGAGCACCGGCGGCGCCCGAAACAACACCACGTTCCCCAAGGGTGACGCCGTCGGCGTCTCCCCCGGCGACGATGTAGTGCAGGCCGTCGACCGCTGCGTCATCAACCAGACGACCGGTCGCTAAGCCCGGAACACGACTGCGCCCCCGCCAAGTCGGTGGGGGCGCAGTCGTTTCCAAGTCCGGCTACAGGTCGTAGGCATCGAGGATCGCGTCGACTGCGGGCGCGCGGAACTCGGATTGGAACAACGGGTAGTTACCCTCGGTGACCAACCCCCATCGGCGGTTGGTCGCGCCACTGCTCACCACGCCGCCGGAGTCCTCCCACGACAGGAACGGCGTCGTGTAGTCCCCATTCCGGTAGAGCCGGAACACATCTGCGGTATTCCCCGTGTTGCGCTCGCGACGGAAATCGAATACGTCGGTCAGCGCGGCATTCGTCGCGGTGGCTGCCCGCTGTGTCTGCCCGGTCTGCCCGGTCGAGACTCCCCCAGTCGGCGGGGCTCCGCTCTGGGTGTAGATGGCGCAGCCTAGGCCGGTGCTGGCGACGAAATAGCACATCACGCCAGCGCCGAATGTGTCGGCGACGGCGAGCACGGCACCGGTGAAGTTGTCCGTTGCCGTGTTGCCGGTCGGTGCTATGAATTGGATTTTGACGCCGTACTTGTCGGTCGCGAATCGTCCGCCCTGTGTGCCGCCGCCGCCTTGGTAGCTCGTCCAGCAACCGGCGCGGCCGTCGCCGTTCGCCATGGTCTTCATTTGCGCGCGGTTCGTCGCGATCTTCGGCGAAGCGTTGCGGTCGACGCGCCAGTCCGCGCCGAGCGTGGCGGCGTCGGCGCGGTTGAAATTGTCGCTGTACCGGTAGCCGACGACAACAGTCGCCGACGCGGCACCGCTACCGACCGCCACCGCCGGGACCGCTACGCGAGTGGTGACCGAGGCCGCCGCGGTACCGGACCCGACGGCCGAGGCCTCAACGATGGCCGCGTGCCGAACGGCGGCCGCGGCTAGGCCCGCACCGGCCGCGCTGGCAGCGACCGCGACCTGCGGTAGCACGGTCGCCGACGCGGCACCGCTACCGGCCGCCGCCGCCGCGACCTCGGACGGAAGGTAGGCCGCCGTCGCCGCGCCGCTACCGGCCGCCGGTGCTGTGATCGCGAGTGCGGTCCTGACGCTCGCCGAGCCGATGCCCGCTCCGGTCGCCGCGGCTACCGGCCGCGACACGGCCGATACCGTCGCGCTCGCCGACCCGACGCCGAATGCTTCGGCCGTGAGCACGATCGCGAACGTCGGCGGAGTCGGCCACAGGATGCCGCGCCGGTCGGGGCCGGGAAACCGGGCCTCGCGTGCGTCCGGCCCCGGGAACGCGGCGACTTTCGCGTCTGCACCCGGCCAGCGCATTTAGTCGCCTGAGTAGGTGTAGCTCGGGGTCGGCTTGATTTCGCCGGCGGGACTCACCGAGGCGTCGGGCGAGTCGATCGAGCCGAGATAAGTGCTGCCGTTCCAGCGGCCGAGGTGGGTCACGTTGGTTCCGCCCGGAACTGGAAACGTCAGCTGAGACCCGGTGATCGTGCCGTCGATCGCCGAGCCCGGCCACGTCGTGGTCTGGCGCGAGTACCCGCCGCCGACCACCTCATTCGCGGTGCCCGCCGCGCCGGGGTCGCCGGTGTGCGCGGAGAACGTGTTGCCGCGCGACGCCCAGAACTCGGCGTGAGCGTTGCGCTCGGCCGTCGTTGCTGTCATGACTGAATCCCCTTGTCTCTCAACTGATTACCTGCGCGCGACGCCGCGTACCCATTCGTAATCGTCAGTGCTGCTCGTCTCGGCATTCGGGTAATGAATCCACATCACGAACGGAGTCCCGGCCGGGATGAGTGCGACGGCGGCTTGTTGCTCGAGCCACGACACTGTGTCGCCCTCGACCGTCGCCGTCCACGTAGTCGGCGATGGCTTGGTGCCCCACACGATTTCGGCCGTCGTGCCGGGCGGCAGTGCCCCACCGGGGTGTGTGCGCGAGGCGATGAAATCGCCTCGGGTGAGCTCGATATCGTCGCGAATCGCGCGCCATCCGATCGGCATCTCGGGGCCTCCTAGCTGAGTGCGTAGTACGGCACACGTGCGGTGCCGAACGTGAGCGACGAGTACGCGATCGTCGCGGGTGGCGAGACGTAGGGACCGGCGGTTGCGTAGAGGGCGGCGGGACGGAATCCTGACGGGGCATTCATCGCCCAGACCCGCTTAGCCAGGATGCTTTTGCACGTTTGCGTAACGCTGGTCACCTGCAACACGCCGACGGCCCAGACCTCAGCCTTAAGCGCGTCGATCGGTGCGGGTAGATCGAACGTGTACTCAGTGTTCGTGTCGCCAACGCTCGTGGTGATGTTGCCGGTGGCTGCCATGAGGGCGAGCTCGCCGGTTGAGGGCGACATGAGGTAGGCACACACGTACATAGCCGTGATGCCGAGCAGCGTCACGCTGTTACCGGTGCCGAACGTAACCCGTTCGTACCGGCGGTCTTTCGTGCACTCGATGAATCCGAGTTCTATGAGATTCGCGCCGTTGCCCGCAGGCCGATAGTCGGGCGGGCGATTCGCTGACATCGAGTGCGAGTGACTGCCCCCGCTACTACCGTCGAACCCGGTACTGCTGTCGAGCTGTGGCTCGAGCATGATCCGGGGAAACGTGGCGTCGGCGTTGCGAGTGAACGTCTGCCAGAGACCCGTACCGGAGGGGATCACGTTGCCGTCGGCCGCGGCGAGGTCGAGCTGCGCCTTGCGAGCCGAGCCGCCGGTGCCGACAATCGGCGCCTTCTGCTTGTCGAAAATGTCGGCCTCGGTGAGGCTCTGGAACTCGCCGAACGCGCCGGGTTTCGTGGGGTTAAGCGCGCCGTTCGGATCGGCGCCGTCGGGCTGTGTCACGTCACACCACCTCGAGCGGCGGGGGCGGCGGGACCGTGCCGCCGAGCGCACGTACCTGCTCGGCGATTGCCATGTCCCATTGCGTGTGCAGCATCGACGCCACGCGCCGTGCCTGTTCGCGCTCGTGGTCGCGCTGTTCGTAGGCCGACAGTTTCGCCTCGACCTGCTCGACCCGCTTGTCGGCCGCCTCGGTGGCCTTGTCGGCGAGCCGGGTCGCGATGCCCTCTATCTTCTCGAGGGCGTCGACCTTGCGACCGCGACGGCCGACGATCGCGCCGACCAGCGCACCGCCAAGTCCGCCCACACCTAGCGCGCCGCCCGCGGCGACGATCATCTCGCTCAGCACGTCATCGCCTCCTGCTGCGTAGGTCATGAGCGGTCACTGCCTCGGCTCGGCGGCCAACCACGGTGCCCACTGCGCGAGCGCCAGATTCACCGCGGGGATAGCCATCACGCGCGTGACGGCCGCCGAGACGCCGATCGCCGTTCCGACGCCCCATGCGGTCGAGGACAGGCCCGACGACTCGACGATCACCGGCATAGCGGCGGCGATACCGACGCCCGCCTGAAACACAGAGCGAGTGACTGCGCGCCACGGGAACCGAACCTGCGTCGGCGCGTCCGGCGCCGAGTGGCGCCCCATCACTTCGCCTTAGGCGCAGCGAATCCGGGCAGGCCGAGGTGCTCGCCGATCGCCGCGACGGCATCGACGAGCGTGCGGCCGCCGAGCTGCGGCCACCCGCCGAAATTGTGGTCGGGGCCGCCGAGCTGGTCTCGCATATCGGCGACCGCGTCGACGAGCGTCTTGTCACCGAGCTGCGGCCATCCGTTCAGGTCGGGGCCGCGGAGCTGAGTCTGTACGTCCTTCGCCTCGCTCATGGCGGGGGCCTCACTTCCTGCGCTGAACAGCGCGTTGAGGGCGGCGGGGGTGCCGCGATACGCCCATGCGTCGATCAGCAGACCGGCGACGCGGGCACGTTGTGTGAACTGGAGTACGGCGACGTCGTTGCCGCCGTAGGGCGCCCATCCGGGCGAACCGTCGCCGGGGTACAGCGACGAGGCGTAGCCGGGCTGGTCGCTGCCGTAGCTGCTCGCCATGATCGGCGGCAGGCCGGATAGGTCGGGGCGGCCGATGCGGTCCCAGTACCAGCGCGGAATGTAGATCAGCGCGACGGCGTAGCCGCGGCGCACGAACTCGGCGTGCACGTCGCGCAGCACGTCAGCGCCGCCCGAGTTGTCCTCGTGGTCGAGCATCACGGGCACGCGCCGGTCGGGCTCGACGCGCTCGTACTGGTCGACCTGCTCGACCGCGCCCGTGTTGCCGTCGACGTAGTGGTACGCCATGAACCGCAACCGGTTGCCGAGCGCGTCGAGCTTCTGCCGCGCGTACTCGGGGCTCGCGTAGTAGTCGCCCTGCGTGGCCTTGGCGATGACGGCAGAGAATCCCTCGGCGGCGACGCGGTCGAGCCGGATACCGGCCTGCCACGACGAGATATCGACGCCCCATACCGTCATTGGGCACCGCCCGGGCCGAGCATCTGCACGAGGTTGTCGCGCCACACCTCGGCGTCGGCGGACGCGGTCGGCGCGGCGGCGTAGCCCTTGGGCGTGATGAGGCTCGCCAGCTTGCCGAGTGAGAGCCAGTAGTGCTCGAGGCCGCCGAACCGCGCGGGGTCGGCAACGTAGACGGCGCGCGTGTGGTCGTCGTATCCGACAATGGCAAAGTAGTGCCAAATCGTCTGATTCGACGGATATCCGGGCGGTTGGTTGCCGGGCGGGGCGACGATGTTCGCGACCACGGCGTTACCGCCGTCGATGCTGCCTACGATGTCGTCCCACAATCGGGCGCGCTGCCCGTCGGTGGGCGGGTCGTTCGGAATCTCGACCGTGACGTATGGCTGTCCGCTGCGCCGGGAGAGCACCGCGGTTATCTGTCCGATCCAGTCGGTACCGTCCGTGTCGGTACCGAGCTCGTCGGCGAGCTGCTGCTCGGCCACGTCGATGCCTAGCGCGGTGAGCGCGATCTGCGTCGCGGCCGGGCCGCACCAATAGCCCGTTTCCTGGGGGCTGTACGTGTGGTCAAGGATGCGTTCGGTCACTGTCCACTCTCCTTGTAGCGCTTGAGGATTCCGGCGCGCTTGCTGGTCTCGGCCTCGATGCCGATCACGCGATGCACCTCGGCCGCGCTCGCGGTGCGTAGGTGGGCGAGCACCTCGGTAACCGTGTGTTCGGTCGGGTCGAATCGGGTTATGCGGGTGACGTAACCGCGGGCGACCTCGGCCGGGCGGGCGACCTCGGCGGCGGCCTCGCGCTGTTCGAGCTGGCGACTGAGCTCGGCTTGCATCACGTTCGCGAGCGCCTGCGCGTCGACTTCGGTTGTCCAGTCGGCTGGCGGCGGCTCGTCCTTCCACTCGCCCGCGGCGAACAGGGGGTTTATCTCGCCCTGTCGAGGCGGCCAGTAGAACTCGCGCTGTTCAGCGACGCGGCGGGCGCCGCCGTTCCACAGGCGAACCGACCACGATTTCAGGCCTGAGATTGGTACGGCCATGGATGCGCCGCGCATCCCGGGCAGGCCCACGAGGAACGGCAAGAATGCCTCGGCCGGGCACTCGGGATTGCAGTTGTCGACGGTCGGAAACGAGTTCGCCGGCAACCGCGGCGAGTGGTCGATTCCACATGCGATGTGGCACCACTCGCACGGGCATCGGCGAGTTCCGCACACGGTGCACGCGCGGCGCTGCGGGGTCGGCAGTTCGGCGCCGGGTGCCTGCGGGGGCGCGTCCTCGATGTCGCTCACAGGACCGGCCGAATCGCGTGCAGGGGCGCGGCCATGACGCGCCCGCGGTAGCGCACCGGGACCTGCGAGTACGGGTCGACGTCGTCCTCGCACTCGTCGAACTGCGCGACCTCGCCGACGAGACACCGCGCGGCGGCCGAGACCGGCGGCGGGACCGCCGAGCGCAACTCGACGTACGGCCGACACGGGCCGGGCGGGGCGGGCGGGGCGGCCGGAACTTGGAAGTAGACGAGCTGTGCCTGCGACACGGCGGGCCTCCTAACTTGCTGGCGTGGTTGGTGGATCAGCCGAAAACGCCGAGGTCGTGCAACGCGGAGAACACGCCCTCGAGCTTCTCGATTGCGCGCACCGCGGGGTCCTTGTCGTCGGCGTTGTCGCCGATTACGGGAATCCATGACAGCGGCTCGGAGTCGCTGTAGCGCAACCGGATTGATGTGATGCGGTCGACGTGAATTCGGCCGGTGCGGTCGCCGAGGATGCCGAAACCGACGCGGTCGCCGAGCCAGCAGTGCCCCTTGCCCTGGTCGCCGATCACCCATGGCGAACCATCAGCGACATTTACCTCGGCGGCGAACTTGGTTCGAGTGGCCCAGAAACCGGCCCGGAGCACGAGTAGAGACTCGATCGTGAACGCCCTGTCGGCGCCATCTTGGAAGTACTCGAAATAGCCCGCCCAGCCGTCAGTTGTACTGCGCGCCAATGACTTAACGTTCATCCAGCTAAGCACAGTGTCGGTGTAGAGGGGCGCAAGCAGGGCATCAGCGCTACCCCCAACGGCCGGAATGAACAATGCGGCACTGAGGAGATCGAACGATAGCTGTACGGCTGCTGAGATGGCCTCGTTCACGCCGTAGGCGCTGTGGCCGCCGACGACGACCTGCTTACCCTTAGACGGCCACCGCTTGTTTTTGCTCGACTGGATGCCGGTCTCTTCGCCCTCGAGCCACACCACGTACGGCGTGGTCTTGGAGGTGCCGAGTAGGTCGGGGATCTTGTATGTCGGCTCGTCGATGTCGGCGACTTCTTGCACGACCGGGTCAATGAAGGGAGCGGCGAACGACGCGACGGTGCGAATCAACCCGTCCCACAACGTGCCGCCGTTGCTCGTGCCCTGGTTGTAGTACCCGCTCTTGTCGACTATGTCGATGACGAGAGCGCCGGGCCGCAGCGTCATGCCGGGTATGGGCTGCTCGTCGCCGAGGTCGGGCATGTACCGACGCCAGGTGAGCGACAGCTCGGCGTCATTCAGAATGGGTGTGGCGATGTTGTGCCAGTTCTTGAACCGCGACGAGAGCAGGCACCACAGGATGCCGTCGGCGAGGTCGTCGGAGAACGAGTGCGGCTTGACGACGACCGACCACTGCGACACGTCGGCCGGTACCCATGAGCCAGGGTCGAGCGGGTCGTCGGGGAGGTTCCACCAGTTCTGTTGTTCCCGCATGACCTGCAGGTGCAGGGCGGTAAGCAGGCTCCACCGGGCGCCCCCGGCCAGCATGAAAACCCGGGGAAACTGCAGGATCGAGGGCAAAAACGGGTTCGACCAAACGGTGTACCACTTGACCGTCTCGTAATCCGAAAGCCATTCGACCACAAGCACTTTCGAGCCATCTTCGCGCTTCTCGGCGGAGACGGATTCGAGGCGGCCCGACCACCTCGCGCCGTTGCGGCACTCGACGACGATCACGACGACGCGCTTTTCGCCGCGCTGGATTCGGCCGTGCTCGTCCCACATCCATTGCGCTAGATAGTGATCCCACGGAATCTCTGTGATTCCGGCGCCGGTGTCGTTGTCGACCCACTCGAAATCACCGAGGTATGCGGCGTCGAGCCACCCCTGCGGGCGCATCTCGCCGTCGTAGATGCCCACCTCGGGCGGCTCGAGGCGCTGCGCGGCCCGCTGCCGTTCGCGTTGCTCGGTGACCTGCCAGATGGCCTCGCACTCGGCGAGCAGGTCAGCAGTCATCGCGGCCATGTCAGAACCTCTCGAGGCCCCACGGGCGCGACCAGAGCCGCGGCTGCCTGAACAGGATTCCGAACGTCGGCGAGGTGATCTCGGACGCGGCGACCGGCAACGCCGTCCACGGCGTGTACGGCGGGATCACGTAGAGCAGGCGGTTACCACCGAACAGGCCGGTTACGTTCGTGCCGGTGAAGTCTTCCCACGGGATACGCATCCGGTCGACGTGCGCGACGAGGCCGGACCCGTGCACCTCGCCGATGGGGATCGTGACGAGGGCGCGGTCGGAATCGTCACGGCCCGAACGGAAATCGACGCCGATCACGCGGGCGCCCTTCGGCCCGGTCCATGACACATCGGGAATGTGCGCACGGCCCTTGCCGGTGATGACGACCGTATGCGCCATCGGCCGATCGGTCGGGTTGCACACCCACACCTCGCCCTCGCCGGACGGGGCGCCCTCGATCTGCCATCCGGCCGGGTGCTCATCGTCGCCCGTCCAGTCGTCCTGATACCACATCGGCTGTGGCGCAACGAGCTTGACGGGCAGTAGCGAGTGCCCGTAGTCCCATGGGTCGGTGTCCATCGCCATGATGGGCGATTCCATGAGCAGCACATCGAGCCAGCGGGTACCGCTGCGCGCCGTGGTGATCGCGAGGCGGGCAGGTTTCGCGTCCGGGTCCCACGGATCGAGCTCGTAGTCGAACGCGCCGCGTAGCCGCGAATCGACCTCGGCCCACTCCTCGGCGCGCTTGTCCTCGTCGGTCTCCATCGAGAACGCGCCGAGACCGAGGTCGAGCTCGCGGTACGGGCGGTCGACCTTGGACGGTTTGCCGCCGACCTCGAACGCGCCGCGCTTCATGGCGACCTTGACCGGGGCGTCGTAGAGGCCCTGCGGGTTCGTGCCGAGTACGACGTTCTGATTGCCGGCGTCCGCGCCCGACAGGCAGAAATACGAGTCGTCGCACCCGAACAGCTCGACAGTGGCGTGCACGCCCATGGCTACTTGCCCACCGTCTGGCGCTTCTGCTCACGGCTGTAGGCGTTCATCGCCTCGTATACGTCGGCGACGACAATCTGCACGTTGCTCACTTGCTTCTCGGTTCCGTCGATGTATCCGCCGACCCCGGGGACGGCCGATTTCTGCCCGGACAGGAAGGTGTTTCCGGCGTCGCCCATCGAGCCGGTGAACTTGGACCAGGCGGCCTCGATCGCGGCGGCCTGGTCGAACTGGTCGGACGTGCCGCCGTCGTCGGGCGTGTACGCCGTCGAGCTGCTGTCGCCGCCGGTCGAGCTGGCGCCGGTCGTCGACGAGCTGCTGCTGCCGAGGTTGCTCGGCCAGTTGTCGACCCACACCGGCGTGGCATTGCCCGCGGGGCGGGTGCTGCTGCCCGAGGTGCCGTCGCCCGTGCTGCTGCTCGACGAGCCGCCGGTGCCGCCCGAGCCGAGTCCGCCGCCGGTCGAGCCGTCGAGCGCGCCGTCGAGCGGGTTGCCGCCGAGCGGGAAATGCCATTGCAGCGGGAAATCGGCGGCGCCCTGCGCGCGGGACCCGACCTCGACGCCGTCCGATCCGGACGACTCGGCGTTGAGATCGCCGATGGTCATCGCCATGTGAGAGTTCGGACCGCCGCCGCCGCGCATGACGCCGATCGACAGGTCGTTCGGACCGCCGAGGCCCTCGACGAATCCGAACGAGGGGAAGTCGGATTCGGTGTTGAAGTACCGCCGATTCGGTTCCTTGCCGGTGGCAATCGCCCATGCCCCGCCGACGAACGCCGAGCAGTCCCACGACGGGTTGCCCGTGCCGCCGTACTGGTACGGCTTGCCCGCCTCGCCGCGCGCCCAGTTCTGAATGTCGACGAGGCCGCCCCCGGCGTAGCCGGGCAGCGTCCCGGCGTTGATCGACTCGAGCAGCGACCGGTACCGCTTGGCGTACTGGGCGCGCACGATGAACTCGCCGTCGCTCACCATGGCGAGAATGGAATCGCTCGTACCGGTGCCGGGCCCGGACACGACGCCGCCGCGGTTGAACAGCGGTAGGTCCGGGGTATCGATCGCGAATTGCACGTGCTTGTTTACAACCGGAATATTGAAATCGAAACTCAGCCGGAAATTGTTCCACTTCTCGATCAGCCAATTAAGGGCGGTCTTGAAGCTGTCCCGGATCGGGTCGAATAGCCCGGACACGGCCGACCGCATACTGCCAGGCAAATTCTGGAAATGGTCGATTACCTCAGTGAATTTGCCGACGATCCATTCTCTTACTTCGGTCGCCTTGTCGTTCACCCAGCCGAGACCGGTCACGATTCCAGTCATGGCGGGCTTGAGGGCGTTATCCCAGAGCCACGAGGCGGCGGCGCCGATCCCGTCGAACGCTGGCTTGACGGCGTTCGTGTACAGCCAGGATGCGACATTGCCCGCCGTCTGCAAATTGCCGACGAACCAATCGACGTACGGCTTAAGGATCGTGTCCCAGAGCCAGGACGCCGCCGCGCCGATCGCGGAAAAGGCGCCCTGCACGATGTTTCGGAAAGTCTCGCTCTTGTTGTAGGCGACGACGATTCCGGCGACGAGCGCGGCGATAGCGATCACGATCAGGCCGAGCGGGTTCGCCGACATGGCGGCGTTCCATAGCCACTGCACGGCGGTCCACGCCTTGGTGGCACCGGCGGCGATGGTCTGCGCGGCGTTCCATGCGACGGTGGCGACCTTGACCGCGGTAATCGCGCCGACGACGGTCCCGAGGACGCCGGCGAAAATGAGCGCGAGAGTCTTGTTCTGCTCGACCCATCCGGCGGACTCGGTGAGCCCGGTCACGAGCCCATCCTGAATGCCGCGCTTGAGCCGCTCGAGCGCACCCGAAGTGTTGTTGTTGACGGTGTCGCCCATTTCGCCCGCGGCCCCGGCGAATCCCGACATCGATTCCGAGCCGCCCGCGAGCGCCTCGAGGAATTGCGGAATCTGGTCGATGGCGAGGTCTTCCACCGGCGTACCGAATAGCGCAACCGCAGTATTCGCGCGCTCGGCCGGGGACTCGATTCCGAGTAGTCCCTGCGCGACCCGCTGTAGCGCGTCCTGTGCCTCGTCGCCGCCCGAGGCAACGGCGTCGCTCATTACCGCCGCGTCGAGCCCGATCGACTCGTACGCCTCCTGCGATGCCTTGGACATGTCCGAGCCGCGCAAGGTAAATTCTTTGAGCGCGTCGCCCGTCTTATCCAGCGCCCATTTTCCATTTTGGGCGGCGTCGACCAACAGGGTGAATGCCTCTTGCCCGTTGAATCCCAAGCCTCGGAAGTGCGTCCCGTATTCGTTGATGATTTCCGGGAGTTCATCCCGCATCGCGGCGGGGACCCGCTGGAATGCGGTCGTCATCAGATCGAACGCTTCGGTGCTGTCCTTCGCGAGCCCGTTCGTCACGAGCTGCGAGGCGGTCTGCACCGACTCGGGCACGTCGCTGCCGAATACCTTTTGGAAATTCAGCGCCGTAGCGGTTACCTGATCAATGCTCGCTTCGCCTTCCGCGCCGAGCGCCTGAAAGGCACTCTGTACGGCGCCGACGGCCGAGCTCACATCGGCGAAGCTCTCGCCGAGGCCCTGCTTGTAGAGGTCACCGGCGATCTTGCCGTATTGGGCGGCGAGCTCGGGCGAGGCGCCGAGCTGGGCGGCGAGCACGTCTGTCAACGACTCGCGCGACATCGCCTCATAGACGGTATCCATGGCGCTGCCGACACCGGCGGTGGCCGCGCCGAGCGCGAGCATTCCCTTGGCGGCCGGGCCCATCCGCGAGGTCACGCCGTTGAGCGCGCGGGAGAATCGCGATTCGCTCTCGACGGCGTCGTCGGTGTGGTTCGCCAGCGCCGCGCGCGCATCGCTCACGTTCTGGACGGCGCGCTGTGTGGCGCGCGCGGCGCGGTCGGCGTTGCGCTGCGCGGTGGCGAGTGCCTCCTCGGCGCGGGCGAGCTGCGAGGCGCTGGCGTTGCCCTTGGCGCGCAGCTCGGCGAGCTTCTCCTCGGCAACGCGCACCTTGCCGACCGAGTCGGCTTGCTTCTCGCGCGCGACTTTGAGCGCCTCGGACGCGCGTTCGACGGCGGCCTGCGCCGCCTCGATTCCGCCCGAGATCGCCCGGCCGGTCGCCTGCCCGGCCTCGCGCCCGGCCGCGACGAGTGGCGCGGACAGACCGGCCGCGAGGTTGCCTGCGGTGCCCGCGAAGGATGGCACCACTTGCAGTGCGGCATAGCCGATTACGTCCTGCGCCATGCGCTCACCTCACTCTCGGGGTCGGTGCGGTTGGCGTGCCTCGGGCGGGGTGGGATCGGCCGGGCGCTGGGCGGCGGCTATCTGGCGATTGCGTGCCGCGAACTGGCGTTGCACGCGGCGCACTGCCGCGGCGCGCTGCGCGGTGGCGGCCTGCTGCTTGACGCTCTGGGGCCGGGCCGGGTGTGGCTTGCCGGTGAGCGCCGTCCACACGTCCGACAGCAGATAGTCGGTAGCGGTCCAGCGAGCGCCCTTGCCGTCCTTGAGGATCAGCGGCGAGTCGGGGCGCGCGTATTGGATGAGCACCCAGATTTCGCGCAGGGTGAGCTTTCGCTGCCCGTCCGCGTCGCGGCGCCACCGGTCCGAGTAGCGGACGCCGAGAGTCCGTAAGTGGGCCTCGACGGCGCCCGCGTGGTCACGGAGCAGGACGAGCAGCGCGGTCAGTTTCCCGCGGTGCCGAATCCCATGACATCGGCGAGCATCTGCGAGAACTCTTCGAAGTCCCGCTTTTTGGGGCACAGCCGGATCAGGCGCGGCCACTGCTTCGGACCGAGCAGGATTTCCATCCCGTCGATATGGCGATTCGATCCGAGCGCCTGGTGTGCGAGCGTCGGCCAATCGTCGGTGTCGGCGGGCACGGTGAAGCTCTCGCCGCGGAACTCGACCGTGACCTCGTCGTCGCCGTCGGCCTCACGCTGCGCGGGCGGCTTGTGGTCCTGCGGCTGCTTGACCCCGGCGGGCTTGTACGGGGTGGCGCGCTTGGCGGGTGCCTTGCGGGGCGTGCGGGGTGCGGTCATGATGGCGTGGTTTCCTCTCGTTCGTCGAGTCGCAGACCTTGCGACCGGAGTAGATGACGGGCGGCCTCGACGAGCAGCGGCTCGAATGCGCCGTCGCTGCGAACGCCCGCGGCGATGAGGTCGGCCTGAAAGTGGGCGAGCTGCCGGGCGGTCGACTGCGCGGCCGGGTCGGCGGCCTCCTCCTGCTCGCGCTTGGCGAGCTGGACGGCCGCGGCGAGCCGACTACGCAGCGACCGGTCGTAGTTGCCGTTCTCGTCGGCGAGACCGAGCTCGGCCGCCGCCTTGCGCAGTTCGGGCTCGGTCGGCACGACCGACCGGGGCGAGATGCCCGAGCCGCTGGTCGGTGGGTGTGCTGGCTTCTGCATGGGCGTGGCTCCCTACTCGGCGTGGCTCGTGAGGGTGCGACCGGGCCCGGCGAACCACGCCATGGAATTCCGGGCCCGGCCGCGTCTCAGGGGGCGGGCTCGACGGTGACCGCGGCGCCGGTACCGACCAGCGACGAACCGTTCGCGGTGAGCAGCGGATTCGGCTCGCCGGCGAAAACGCCCGACAGCGTGACCGCGTACGCGCCGACGGTGCCGCCAACGGTGACGTTGCCCGCGCCGAGGATCGCCTCTAGCGCCGCCTGAAGCGCGGCGACGGCAATGTCGTGGTCGAGTGCGGCCGTCGGGCCGAGGTCGCCGAGCGCGAGCGTGAACGTGCCGTCGGTGGCGTTCTCGACGGTGACGAGCTGCGCCTCGTTGACCGGCGTGTACTGCCGCACGTACAGCAGACCCGAACCGTCGGCGAAAATGTCCGAGGTCACCTCGTAGTTCGTCGGGTCCGATTCGTTGCGGTCGAGGTTCGGAATCCAGCACTGAGCCGGGCGCACCGGGAACCACCGCTCGGGCACGCCGAAATCGTTCGTGAACTCGAAGGCGAGCATGAACCGGCCGGGGCGAGGAACGACGATGTTCGTCGCGGTCGAGCCGGGGTGCGCGATACGCCGAGTCGTGCTGTTCGACTCGAGGCAGGTCCACACCCGCGATTCCTTGAAGTTCTTGTAGCCCTTGCGGTACAGGCCGATTCCCCACCCCATGTGCTCGGTCACGTCCCACTCGCGCGGGTTCGTGATGCCCGAGTCGCCGTTGAGAATCCCGGCGTTGTCCCACGTCACATCGAACGGATCGGCGATCGTGGCGGGCCGGGTCGGGGTGAGTGTCTTACCGACGTACACCGCGGCGTCGGAGAAGATCGCGACCGCGTCCGGATTGCGGCTCAGTGCCATAGCAGTACTCCCTTTCGTGAGTGCGCGTGAAATCCCCCACCCGAAAGGGGCAGGTGGTCAACGGAATTCGCGTCTAGAGCGCGAGCGTGCGGGCGAGCGCGCGCACGGTGAACGAGGTCATGACCCCGCTGTTGTTGGAGTCGAGCGCCTCGAGCAGGCTCGACGGCTGCGTGATGGTGGCGACGCCGGGAATCCGGTGCGACAGCAGCACGCCGAGGCACCGGCCCGCGATCGCGCGGGACCGGTCGCGGCCGTTGGCCCACACGGTGACGCGCACCGTGGGCGCGGTGGTGACCGGCCAGCGGACCGGGCCGCCGTCGTCGAACACCACGACGGCCGGGGGCGACGCCGGTTTCCACGCCGCCGGTAGCACCATGCCGACCGTGGGCGCTGGCGCGACGACGAGGCCGGGCAGCACGGCGGCTAGGTAGTCCTTGATCGCCCGGGCGGGATCACCCGGCAGGCGTAGCGGCTTGCTCATCCGCCCGCCTGCACGACGGGCAGACCGACCGCGGCGGCGGCTCGGGTGAGCGCGCCGTCGCGGGCCTGCACCTCGGCGGGCACGAGCACGGCCGCCGCGCCGCGGTCGGTCGTGTAGCTCTCGACGAATCCGTCGTCGTCCTCGTCGAGCTGCCCGGCGATGGCGTCGGCCGCGGCGTTCACCATGCGCACAACGCCCGGCGAGGTGAGCAGCTTGCGCATGGTCGCGTGGTTGAGTCGCACCATGGGGGCGGCCACGGCTACCCCTCCCCTCGACTGCACAGGGCGACGGTGGCCGTCCTCGACGACCACGGGGACGGCCACTGTTCGACGGCGATCACGTACCGCTCGTTGTCGATGGTGAGCTCGTCGGCGCCGGTGAGGTCGACGGCGGGCTCGAAGTACACCGACTTCTCGACGCGCTGCCCGTTGCGCCCGCGGTCGACGTTGCCCGGGTTGGCGCCCGGTGCGACAGTCTTCGCGGTGAGCGGTGTATCGACCCACGGGACCGGGTTGCCGTCGTCGTCGAATCCGCCGCCGCGATGCCGGGTGACAGCGACGCTCACAGCCCGACCGATCCCGCCGGCGGGTAGCGGTACCCGCACGGATCACCGAACGAGCCGACCGCGGTCGGCCCGTCGGAGATACCGAGCATCTCCCCGTGCACCTTGAGGAACTGGAGCACCCCGGCCGGGGTCGAGAGCGTGCCCGAGCGCGCCCACGGCCCCATGGTCTCGCTGTAGCTGGTGTGCCCGGTCCACTCGGCCGGGGCCGCCATGGCTGCCCGCACCACCTCGACGACGACGTGCTTCCCTGTCGGGTCGCCCTCGGCAATGTCGGGCCGCCGTGACGGGTCCCGTATCCACGCCTCGGCCACGGCGATGAGCAGCTCGGCGCGCGTCTCCTCGTCCGCGGTGAGCGTGCGCCACCCGAGTGCCACATCTGCCGGGGTCGCGAGTGGCATCGTCTACGCCTCGGGCAGACGGGCCGCGATCTCGGCGCGCGACATGCGCCCGGCCTCCTCGGCGGGAATCCCGCGCGAGACGGCGTAGGCGTGCCACTCGGCCTTGGGCGAGGTGGTGCTCGCCGGGCGAGGCACGGCGGTGTCGTCGCCCTGGTCCCCCTCGTCCGATCCGTCGCCGTCGTCCTGGTCGCTCTGGTCGTCGTCGGAGTCGTCCGCGAGCCGCGGGAACAGATCGCCGCCGTCGGGCAGCACGAGCTCGACGACGGGCTCGGCGGCGACCGGCTCGGGGGTGAGCACGCCCGCGCGGTCTGCGCGTTCGTACTCGTCCTCGGTCAGGTCGACGACATCGCCGAAGTAGGCGAGGCGGCGGCGACCGGCGGCGGTGCGGTACGCCCACACCGCCGCCCGAATCTCAGCCCGCAAGACCGGTCACCTTCTTGATCGAGTACGGGTTGGTCACGCCCATGATCGGCATGACCGACGACTGCACCCACGTGCGCTTGGTCTTCTCCTCGCGCCACGTCTCGGTGGCGAGACCCTGCTCGTAGGACAGGAACCCGACCTCGCCGGTAGCGACCGCGTACGCGGTGCCCGCGGCGACGCGATTCGAGGCGAACATCTCGCGGATACCCGCCGACTCGAGCACCTCGGCGAGCGCCGAACCGTAGGCAATGGCGAGGTTCGCCTTTTCCTGCGGGTTGACGAGCCACAGGTCGTAGACGACGCCGAGTTCCTCGATGTCGGCCGCGAGCTGGACATTCGCGAAATCGGCGGTCGGGCGCAGATCGCTCGGGGTCGGCGTGGTGCCCGCGAGCTGCACGTCTGACCAGTCGTGACCGGGCACGACACCCGCGCCGCCGAGCGCGGCGATTGCCGCCTCGAGGGTTACGACCGCGCGCTGATTGACCTTGCGCACGATCGTGTTCGACAACGCCGTGACCTGGTTGTTGAAGTGCGCCACGTCGTTTCGAGTGCGCGCCGAATCCGAGATCCAGAACTTCCCGCCCCAATCTTCGCTCGTCGCGACCTTCGGGTCGGTCCGGTCGCTACCGACGATCGGGTACTCGGCGGACGGCGCGCGCTGCTCGATATCGCGCGTGGTGTAGAGCTCGTTCGCCGTGATCTGGTCGTAGATCACGGCACCGGCCGCCACCGAGGCGCCCGAGCTCGAGAAAATCCGGTCGACGATGAACTTCTGCAAGGTCAGATCGGCAAGGCGCTTAGTGATCCGCGCGGGCTGCTTGAGTGCCAGATCGACGGTGAGGGTGCTACCGGCGAGAGTCGGCGCACCGAGCGGGAACGAAACGGGAGCAGTCGACATATCGAGTCCTTCTCTCAGTAGAGGCTGATCTCGGCGTCGCCGCCGGAGGTAGCAGCGGTGACGGCGTAGCCGACGGCAATGCCGGATGTCTTGGTGATCGCCTGCCCGGCGGTCCCGACCTCGACCTCGGCGAAAGCGGCGATGTTCGCCGCGGCGGTCACCTGCACGACGCGGCTGTTACCGCGCGCGATCGGGACGAGTTCGCCGAGCGCGGCGTCGCGCTTGGACACACCGCAGATACGGCCCGCCGCGGTCGCGTGCGCGACGGTGATCGTGCCGCTGGTCGCGTCCCGGTTGCCGGTGATCGCGAGGAACCGGCCGCCGGTGACGGCGGCTGATGCCTTGCCGGTGAGGTCGGCGCCGGGCTCGTAGATGCCCATCTTGTCGGCCATAGTCAGACTCCCTTGTTGGTCGCGGTGTTGACGCCGTCGAACCAACCGAGGTCCGCGGAGTCCTGTACGGGCACGGCGTGGCCGAGCTCGGCGCCGACCGGGTAGACCGGTGCCAGGCCGTTCAGCACGGCCAGCTCGCGCGGGTCACGGTTGAGCCGGTCGACCCAGCTCGCGCGCTGCGCCGGGGCGATGCGGCCGGTACGCACTGCCTCGTCGACCGCGGTCAGCCGGGCGGCGCGCTCCTGCTCGGCGCGAGCCGCGTCGCCGCGGGCCGCCTTGGTGCGCAGCTCGGCGAGCACCGCGGCCTCAACCGCGACGACACCGGCGGGCAGCTCGCCGAGGCTGTTTGCCGGGGCGCCCGGTGCCTGGTCGGTCGCGGGCGCCGGTTCGGGCTCGGGCGTCGAGTTCTGCCCCCACACCTCAAGCGCCTCGTTCGCGGTGTCGATCGCCTCCTGAAAGCTGTCGACGATCGGCTGCGCGATGGCGGCGACATCGGGCGAGACGCCGTCGCTCACGGCCGTGGTGGCGGTGGCGAGCAGCTCAGGCCCGGACGCGACGAGCGCCCGCAAGAACTGAATGTCGTTGTCGTTGAACGGGAGCTGTACGGGGGTGATCGCGTCGGCCGGTCGGCCGAGCGCCTTGTCGAGTGCCGCGGTAACGGCGGCGTCGTCTGCGTTCTCGGCCAGGCCGAGGCGCTTCGCGATGGCGGCGAGAGCAGTCATTCGCGTTCCTTCCGGGTTGGCCTCGGCCTCGGTGGCAGAGGGGGTACGGGGTGCGGGCGCGCGATCACGCCCGGCGTAGTTGAACGTCGACAGGTCGAATCGGGCGACGAGCTCGGGCTCGACCTGCGCGACCTCGACGCGGTCGGCGAGCCCGGCGGCGACGGCCTCGGCCGCTGAGAACCACGTCTCGGCGCGCATGAGCTCGCGCCATTCCTCGGCCGTCCCGCCGGCCTTTTCGGCGTAGATCGAGGCGATGTTGTCCGAGGTGCGGTCGAGGGTCTCGACGTGCTTTCGCATCTCGTCGGCGTTGCCGCCCGCCCACATCCGGGCGTCGTGGATCATGATCTCGGCGTTGCGGCAGATCACTACCTCGGCACCGGCCATGGCGATGAAACTCGCTGCGCTGGCGGCAATCCCGTCGATGACGGTCGTCACGCGGGCGCGGTGGCCGCGGAGCGTATTGAGGATCGCGAGCCCCTCGTACACGTCGCCGCCGGGGCTGTTGATCCGAACGGTGATCGCGTCGGCATCGATCTGCGCGAGGTCCTTCGCGAACGTCGCGGCCGAGACGCCCCAATACGGATCAATCTCGTCGTAGATCAGCACCTCGGCCGAACTGGTGTCGAGCGCCTTGATTCGGTACCACGGGTCGGGCTTTGCGCCCCTCTTGTTCACCACAGCGTCAGTGCTCCATTCGGCTCGATGCGGGCCGCCGGGCGGATCGCGCGATGCGCGGCGGGCGCGAGGGCGGGGGCGGCGGTGGGTTCGGCGGGCTCGGCGTCCTCGACGGCCTCGCGGATCGGTAGGCCGTAGTCCTGCCGAGCGGCCTGCTCGATCGCCTCGTCTGGCGTGAGAATCCCGGCGCGCACGAGAATCTCGAGGGCCGCCGCCGTGCTGTCCTTCCGACTGCCGATCTCGTCGAACACCAACCGCGGCGCCGGTTCATCCGGCCCCCAATTGGCATCGACCAAGTCCTCGACGATGTGCGCCTGCGCGGTGTCGCGGACCATCTCGGCGACGGTCTGCAAACTCATCACGAAGAAATCGGCGAACGTCGTGCCGAGTGCCCAACTGCCCGTTGAGTTTCCGAGGTTGAGGAAGTGCGCCAGCACCGAGCGGCCGATCTGCGCATCGTGGTAGTCGATGGCCGGTTGCGCATCGGGCAGGTTGCCCTCGACACCGGCGAGCCGTAGGCGGGCCTGATACGGCGTCGCCGCGCCCGACGCGATGCCCGACTTGTAGCTCTGGGCGATCTTCTTGCCCGCCTCGAGCTGCTGCTGATCATCGGCCGGGCCGCCCTCGTAGACGGGCACGCCCATACCGTTTCGCTCGATCGTCTGCGCCTGCACGCGCAGCAGCCGGTCGCGCACGAGCCAGTGCTTGTACGCCGGACGCAACAGACTTTGCCCGGTCCAGTCGCCGCCCTCACGGTCGACGACGTAGGCGACGAGCCGCTCGACCGGGATACGCACGGGGCCACCACGGGTGCTCATGCCGTACTGCTCGATCGCGACGAGCCCGCCGTCGCGGTCGACCTCGATACCCGAAATGGACTCGGACAAGCGCTGTCCCAGCTTGCGCAGGTGGTACAGGCCGGTCACCTCGTCGACCGACCAGAGCGGCTCGAAGAACTGGTGACCGTAGCGCAGGCACAACAGCGCCGAGGCGAGATGCTCGCCCCACGAGAACCGGCCGCGCCGTCGCCTCGGCACCGGCGCCTGTCCGACGATCGGCAGGCCGAGGTCGGCGGCAATGTGCTCAGTCACCTCGGGCCGGGCGCCGTCCGGATCGACGCGCCAGCTCGTCCGCCGGATCGGCAGGCGCACCGCGCGCATAACCGAGGTGATCTGGGCGTCTTGCCGTTCCATCCTCCGATACACGCGCGCGGACTCGGGCCAGATGAGCTCGGGCGTATCCTCGGCCGTCTGCCAGAACATTCCGCCCGTGTCATCGAAAGACTCTGTGGCATAGCCGATTTCGGCCTGTGTCGGCATCTGCTTGGCCTTAGCCACGCTGTCCCACCTCCTAGAACCCCATAGCCATGAGCTCGTCTTGCTGCTCGGTGTGCGGGTCGCTGTCGTCCTGCGTGGGCATCTGGGGTGGGGTGCTCGGCGTGAGTCCGAACTCGAGCAGTCCCCACCGAGCGAGCGAGATCGCCTGTATGCGGGTCACATCACCCTCGAGGTAGTCCCACCCGAACTTGCCGCCCGCGAGCGGCTTGGTCTTCGCGTCGCGCACCGCATCGGCGAGGCGAGGGTCGCCGGCATGTGACAGCAGCCCGTCGAGCGAATCGGCAACCAGGCCGACCGCGGCGTCGGCCGCCTGCGACCCGTTGCTCGTCTCGACCTCGATCCCGACCGCGAGCAGCTTCGGCGCGAGATGCCGTGCCGGGCTGCTGCTGTTGATCACGACCGCGCACGGGTCCCACCGGGCGACGAGCTGCGCGACGCGCTCGACGATGCCCTGAGCCGGGCCGTGGTGCCCCAGCTCGAGGCGCAGCTTGCCCTCGACGGTGCGGGTGGCCGCGCCGAGCGCGACCGTCGAGAGATCGCCCGTCATGTCCAGCGCGAGCGCGATCGGTCCCTGCACTCGCACGTCGAGTTCGGTCATGTCCTCCCACGTCCCAGCCGGGATGACGCGCTCACGCGCCTCGGCAGGGCGGGGCCACTTGCCCGACGACAGGCGCTCGATTTCCCACTTATCGAGCTGGTCGGCAAAGCTGGCGACCTCGTCCTCGATGAACTCCTCGTCGAACAGGTAGCCGCACGACGGGTTAGCCGCGGCCCAGTTGCGCCGGTCCATCCGCCACGCTGCGCGCTCCTCGGCCGTCGCGCCGTCGGGCAGCTCGGGCGCCGACCACTCGAGCCAAAGCAACCGCTTGCCGACCTTGTCGAGCGCGCGCCGTCGCAGCGACGCCCACGCGCCGCAGGTGGCTTGACTGTCCGCGTCGGCCGCCGACCCGAGGTACCAGACCTGCGGATTGGCCGCAGTGGTCAGTAGCGGCATGAGCGCGGCCCGAGCCTCGGGCGAGCAGATCATTGCTTCGTCGATGATGAGCCGGTCGTACGATCCGCCGCGCCCGCCCTGCGCCGTCCTGGTCGCGAAGTAGATGCACGAGCCGTTCTGGAGCGTGATGCTCTCGCGGCCGTTGCCCTGCCGCGGCTGCTTGGGCATGAGCTCGCGCTGTAGCAGCGGCGAGGCGTTGAACAACGCCATGAGCTTGACCATGGTCTTGAGCGCGGTCTTGAACTCGTGTGCGGTGTAGAGAATCTGCACGCCGGGCTCGTGGATCATCCACCACAGCACCACGGCCTCGAGTACGCCGTTCTTGCCGTTCTGCCTGCTCGCGAGCAGGCAGACCTCGAATGCCGACCACTTCCCATCGGCGCGCCGGGCGGTGCCGTCGCGGACCGCGCCCGATTGCCACGGCGGTAGGCGCCGCCCGGCGATGTCGACGAGGTCGAACGCCTCCTCGGCCGCGCTGTAGTCGACTGCGGTCGTAGGGCGGTGCGCGACCCTAGGTTCCTGTGTCCCGACCAGCCCGGCGCGCGGCCAGCTCGTCAGCAAGCGTGCCTCCTGCCGGTTTAGCGCCGGATTCGGCGGTTAGCTGGTAGATCAACTGCCGGAGAGCGGTCGTGGCCTGCCTCGCCTCGCTCACGGCCGAGTCGACGACCAAAACCACGGCCCCATCCGATTTGCGGGTCGACAACTGAGCCAACCCATCATGTTTGCCAGAAAGTAACCGATCTAGCCCGTCGAGGCGGTCGGCCAGGCGGGCGGCCTCCCCGGCGAGCACGGCGCGAGCCGCATCTTGCCCCCGGCCCGCCATCAGGGCTGACCAGAGCGCCAAACCTCGCTCGCCGAGGGAATCGGGCCGCAGATCGGGCGCGGGAGCGTCCACGGTGCTACCTACCCCCTGCCCGTCCGGCCCCCGCGCTCACCCGGGGGAGAGAGAAACGGCCTGACTGCCGCGGACGAGTCAGGCCCCGGGGGTCCGATGATTAGGAGGGGGTGCCCACGTCAGCCCCAGTCGAGGGCGTTCGCGGCGTGGCCGCCGTGTGCGCGAGTGACGGCCGGTCGCAGGTGATCGCGCGAGCCGTCGCCGCGTTCCTTGTTGCACACGTCATGCAGCAGGCGGTCAGCAACCTTGCCCCCGTGGGCTCGGGCGTGACTGTGATCGGCCGCGAGCGCCTGCACGCGGTACATGGGTAGACCACACCACCCACACATCTCGCCGTCGCGCAGCGTCTCGAGCAGAGCCCGGCGGCGTTGCTGGTGTGCCCACCCGAGCCCCTTCTGCGTGGTGGTGCGCTTGCGGCTCATGGTCGACGCCGTCCGAGTCCGGCGCGGTCGGCAAGCCACCGGGCGGCGAACAGCAGCACGGCGTCGAGCCAGGCGGGCATTAGACCGGCCAGGAACCGTACAGCGCGGCGTAGAGCGGCTGCTCGAGGGTGCGCGGCGCCGAGGTGCGCAGACACCCGAGCAGCAGCCCGAGCACGTCGAGCAAGTTCATCGGACGATCTCGCGGAACACGGCAAGCGCGATTCGGCCGAGCAGTTCCCACGGGACGAGCGAGGCGGCGGCGGACAGTGTCGACATGGCGAACTCCTCGGGGTGAGCGGAGGTTGCGAGGCGGCCGGAAATGGCCCATGACATGCGAAAACCGGCACTGTCGCCGACATTTCGGGTCGGGTCGTCAGTACCGGTTTCGAGTGCCACCCACAATAGCAGCAGGTCAAGAAGTTTTCGATCTTGCGGGGCTCGCTCAGGGCGTGGCGGCCCGTACTTCGCGGTAGTCAGGGTGGTCGGACCAGATCGACGCTACGGTGCGCACTGGTCCGCACGGCCATGGCTCGAAGTGGAATCCATCGGCGATGTCGTGCGAGCACACGGCACACGAGTCCACCTGTTCGTCACCGAATCTGGTCGGCTCATGCCCGGTGATGAGCGTACGAATCGCTGCCACAGTACGCAGCTCGCGGGCTGGGTCGTAGAACACGCCCACGGCGTTGTCCATGCCGGTGACGACCCACAGCACGCCGTCGCCGCCCGGCCCGGCCGCCTTGCTGCGGGCGCGCTCGGCGTCGCCCTCGAGCTCGGCGAGCCGAGCCTCGATGAATTCCACGATGGTCATGCTATCGCTTGCCGTTCCATTTGCGGATCGTAGACGTGTCTACAGATATTCACGACCAAGAAGGTGTTGCAATTCAATACTCTAGTGATGTAATCTAATACTCGTTGGTCGGGGTCGGACCCGACCGGCAGCAATCACAACCAAACCCAAGAAAGGGAAACATCATGGAAGCCAATGAATTCGAGCTCGCCGCGACGCTCATGAAGTTCCAGGTGCGCTCGATCAACGCCTACATGCGGGCGACCAAGGCGCTGTTGCGGCTGGAACTGCCGATTCAGCTGCTGCCGTATGAGCCGGGCATGACGCCCGCCGAGTTGGTCGAGAGCGTGAATGTGGCTCGCACGGTGCTCTCTGATCTGCCCATGGATGAGTTCGTGCGATCCACGCTCCGCATAGCGCTGCTGAGCTGGATGTCCGGAATCGGTCTCGCGGCGCTGGCAAGCGAGCACGAAGAGCTGTGGGCCGCCGAGGGGGCTGTGCTCTCTACCAAGCACACCGAGGATCTTCTCGACCTCGCACAAGGCCTTCTCGACGGAGACATCAAGCTCACGGAGGATGATATGGAATAGCAGAAAGCGAGCCCCGGTCACTGACCGGGGCTCGCCCCGTTTGAAGCTGGCGGGCGGCGGAGCGAGGCAGAGCCTCCAAGTCGGAACCCCGCCGTCCAGCAATCGACCAAACCTCGAGAGGGGCCGGAATCCATGATAGCCAGGGATCCACAACGGTTGATAGCCCCCGAAATCGCCGAACGCTACGGCCGCGCGCTGAACACGATTCAGAAAGGGTGGATGACACACGCCAAATGGCCACCGGCAGTCGGCAAGCGCGGGCGATGGAACGAGTACGACGCCGCCGCGGTCGATGAGGCGGTGCGTGGCCACTTCGTACGCGAGCAGCCTGCGGATGAGGACTCCGAGGACCTGCTGACGGTGGCGCAGATCGCCGAGTACGCCAGGGTGTCGCCGTCGACCGTGCGTTCGGACCTCTCACGCGGTCGAATCGATCTCGGCGCGCCCGACGACACTACCGGCGGGGTGAAGCGGTGGCGGCGCGCGAAGGTCGCCGCCGCCTACGCCGGACGACGACGCTACAACCGCTCCTAAAGCCGCGGATCGTCGACGAGCTGGAAATTCCGCAGCGCCTCGGCGTCGCCGAGCGCGGTCAGGTCGCGGCCGATCACCTCACCCGCAGGCATGTCGCAGTCTCGGCCGATTTCGGCGGCCGAGAGAATCATCGGATCGGCGGCGGTGTGCCAGGGCGTGACCGCGTGCGCCTGGTCGCCGACTGTTGCGATGACACGCAGCTCGGCGCGGCCATCGGCACGGACGGCGTAGGTTCGAGCTGGCCGGTTGAAATCCAGATAATCAGTCATCGGTACCCTTTCGCGCTGGTAATCGACTGTTTGGTCATGCTGCCGTCTTACCGCCGCGCCGCGCCAGTGCCAGTACATCACCGAGCCGGTAGACCTGCACTGAGCTCGCGTCGATCGGGTGATCGGTGATCCGGTCACCGCTCTGCCATGCACGCGACCGTAGGCGACGGTCGCGCACCCATCGGTACAGTGTCGTTTTCGGCACCGCCGCCCCGATGCTCTCGGTCACGCGGACCAGATCAGCGAGGCTGTAGAGCAGGTCCTCGGCCGCCGCGCGGACCGTGTCGAGGATTTCAGCGATATCGTGTTGTGCGCGGCATCGGTCGCACCGGACCCAGCTCGCGCCGAGCTGGGCGCGTAGCTCCCACCGGCACTCACTCCCATCGCCGAGCAGTGCCGGACACGGCCCCAGGTACCGGCGCTCGACGGGCCGGTCGACGAGGTAGCGAATCGACGCGAGCGCACCAGACACCTCGACGAGCAATTCGTGCGCTGCCTCGTGCGCACGGATTTCGTGGCGGTGCCCGGAAAGCCACATCGCGGCCTGCTCGAGTTGGCTCGGTGAAGTCGTCGGCAAGGCGCCAGGATCACGCCCGGAGTGATCTCCGCGGCGCTGGCGCGCGAGCTCGATCAGCGCTGGACCGCCAACGTACGGGGTGACGCGCAAATCCTCGGCGAGGACACGAGTCCAGCCGAGTATGGCGACCTCGAGCCGTGACACTGCGCGGTCACCCTGCATGGTCACACCGCGGTTGGTCGCTCGGATAGGTAGCGGTGTCTCAGCCGAGCGCCCCGCCGCCACTTGTGGGCCGAGCCGTCCGAGACCAGCGCGGGTAATCGCCAGCTCGGCGAGCAGGCTCGGCACCTCACGCAGCTCAGTCACGACGCCATCGGCGCACGTCTGACACAGCGGGAGTCCGTCGCCGACTGGGCGCTCGCACTCAGCGCACGGGGTGCCGGTCACCGGCACACCACCCCGACAACAGATCGGACAGCAGCGAGCAGCAGCCCGGGCAGGCCTTCCCCGCGCATCTCAGGGGCAGCGGTCGCCTCGAGTGGCGCGGGCGGCTCGGGGCTTGGGGCGGTGCGCGGCTTAGTCGGCCATGGAACGCCGGGGGCGCCGAGTACGTCACGCTCGTAGGTCTCGAACCATGCCATTGCTAAACCTCCTCAGGTCGGCCGCCAGCGGCCTGAGCGCTGGCGCGCGAGGGGATCATGTCGCATCACCCCACACGCGAACCTCGGTCGTGCGGTTGTCGACCTCTCCGTGCAGCCGCTTGCGGACGTGCTCGCGCAGCTGCTCCACGGCCAGCGGGTCAACCTTCACCCGGTCGACGAGCGCCCCGGCGGCCTGGTCGATGAGCGCGCCCGCTGCGTCGGGCTTGATTTTGCCGAGCGCGGACGCGGCGCCGGTGCCGAATCCGTCGAGAAAGACGGCAAGCACTGTCTCGAACGGCACGGTCACGAAGTCGGCCGGTGCGCGGTCGGCCTCGGCGTCGGCGTCGCATCCTGGGCACGAGTCGGTCAGGTAGTAGTCGTGCGGGCAATGCGTGCATGAGGCAACGGCGCGGCCGGGACCGCTGATGAAGAAATCGGGCCACAGGCGCACGTCGGCGACAGTCGGGGAGTCCTTGGCGAGCACCTCGGCGGGCGGCCTAGGGATCGTGAGGTGCCGGGCGTACAGCTCGCGCAACTGCGCGGCGCCCCATGCGCTGATCGTTATTCCGCAGGCGCAGTCGGCGCGGACACGGGACCGGCCGAAGAGCACACCAGCGCGGGTCGGGCCGAGTCGGCAGGGCGTCACATCCATCATGCGCCCCAGACGAGACGGGTCGCGCCGTCGTGGCCGTGCACGGCGATGGCGTCCTCGACCGATGGCCATACGACCGTAGACCGACGCTGGCCGCGCCAGTGCACGACCGTCACGCCGTCGGCGAACGTGACGCCGTCGGCGACAACGCCAGTGCCGTTGTAGCCGGTCACGTCCTGGTCGCGGTGAAACTCGAATGTCCGGATCATCGTTCCTCTGTCTCTCTGCGAGTGATCTAGTGCGGGGCGGTGCCGAACCTGGCGGGTGCTGCACCGTTGTTCAGGCGTGCGAGGCATGGCATTTTCTGCGGGGCACCACGCTCGGTGACGCACGCACAGTTCGGGTCGGCGCGGCAGCGCGGACACAGGCGCTGTATGGCGTCGTTGACGTCGTATGCAGCCCATACCGGATCGCCAGCAGCCCGGAGTGGCAGACCCGAGCTGGATGCGGGTAGCGCCGCGGTGACGGCGGCGTGCACCTCGGCGGCGGTCTCGCGCTCTGCGCGCTGACGACGGGCCTCACGGCCGTGATGCAGCAGGTCGCCGACACCGATCGTGCGTCCCTCGGTCTCGGCCTCGTAGTAGCGAATGACGCCCTCGAGCAGGTCGGGCGCGTCGAGCTTCCACCGTTCGATGCTCTCGGCCCACGCTGCGAGCCGGGCCTTGTCGGGGTCGCCGAGCTTGTCGTCGTAGATGCGTGCCCGCGACCACGCCGCGGCGGCGGCGCGAATGCTGCGGTCACTCGCTGCGATCTCCAAGGGTTCTCACCTCCCGTAGCAGTTCCTCGGCTGCGGCCATCGCGTCGACGGCGCGCTCGGTGGGTTTGGATCGGCCGCGTTTGCCGCGGGCGTTGGCGGCCTTGTGGACGAAATTCGGTATCTGCGTGGGACTCCACGAGTCCGACTCGGTCCACGCCTTGAGGCCCTCGGCGATGGCGGGCGGCGGGATACCGGCAGCGAGGCACGAGTCGATTTCGACGCCGACCTTGGCGAGCACGCCGCCCTCGAGCGGCACCGACAGCGCCTCGCTGAATGCGACCGCGATCGCGTGCGCCGGTGCGCTGCGTGCGGTCGCGTTGAGCCGGGCGGCGACCTGTGCGCTGTGCGACGGTCGCAGCGCGACCACTCCCCCCGGCTCGCGCGCGCTCGCGCGGTCGTGAGTTACGTCGAGAACGGGGGGACGTGTATCCCCTTCTCCCCTTCTCCCCTTCTCCAGTCGACGGGGCGTCGCGGAACTCTCGCGAGGGTGTCGCGACGGGCTCACGAATTACGGCGTTATCGCAGGTCGGCAGCGGATAGCGGGCTTTGCCGGGCCGGTCGACCCGTTGGTGCGTCTCCCAGGTGGTGATGAACAGGTAGGCCCGGCCGTCGACGATGTACCGCTGAATCAGGCCTGTTGCGAACAGCGTCGAGAGTGCCGTTTCAACCCTCGCGAACGTCTCGCGAGGGTCCGTTTCGAGGTCTGCGGCGAACAGATCTCCGCAGATGGCCGAGAGCTTGTCGACGCCGACGCCGTTGTCGTCGACGTACGACCACAGGCCGATGAACACCAGCCGCTCGTCCCAGGTGAGCGCGTCGATGTCATCTGAGCGCCAGAACTCGGGACGAATGGACCGGATTCGCATCTCGGCCTCCCTTCAACGGTCGCGGTTGCGGTTGTGTGGCGGCCCGGCGGTCGCCCGCTGGGCCGCAGCTGTTTCACTGCTCGCCGGCCACGGGCGGCAAAGCGCAGTCGTCGGTGGCCTCGGCTACGCTGTCCGGCTCTATCGGCGACTCGAGGTAGTCGATAAGTTCGGACGCCTCCCGCCGAGTGAGTTCTTTCGAGCTTGCGAACGGGCGCCCGAACTGCTCGCCGAGGTATGCGAGCTTGCCGTCGCGGTCCGTCACCCCGGTCTGGTCGAGCAGGATCGCGAGCTTCTGCTGCTGCGCCGTCGTGCTCCTCGGTTCCGTAGCGGGCTCATCTCCGGGCAGCGGCGGGGCGTCGGCGGTCACGGTCTCAGCCGCGGGCGCCGCGGGACCTTCGGCGGTGGTCCGGCGGGTACGGCGCTTACGCTGCATGGTGCCGGGCTTGGGCAGGTCCTCGGCGACGTCGGATACCACGCGCACCGATGTCACCTGCGCGGGCTCATCCATCAGGTCTTCGGCGATAGCCGCGCCTGAGAGCACCTCGGGGAACATCCGCTTGCACAAGCGGGATGTCGCACGGGCGACGAGCTTGTCCTCGGGGTACCCGCCAAGATCGATTTTGGCGTTCTTGGCTTGCTGCGCGGTGAACACGACCCGCGTCCACTCCTCCTCACCGCGGCGACGCCCCTCGACCAGGGCCCGAGTGTCGTTGGTCTCGACGAACCGAATTTCGTGCCCGGCTTGGAAGATGCGGCGGCGCATGAACTCGGCGTAGAAGCCGACCCGGCCGTGAGCACTGAAGATGTTGCCGAGCGCGTCGAGCGGGTCGATATCCAACTCGTACCCCTTCATCATCGCTGCGGCGACCTGCGCGGGCTTGCCCTTCATGCTCGTTGGCACGAAATCTGTGGAGGCGAGAATCTCGGCGGCCTTGGCCGTCTCGAAGAACAGCGCGAGCCATTCCCGCGATCGATCGCCGCGGGTCTGTGTCGTGGTCTCGGTGAGCTGTACGGCGGTTGCCTCGCCGAATTGGTACGGCTGAATCGCGTTCACAGGTAGTGGCCTTTCGTTGAGATGCTGCGGACCTCGGAATCGCGGTCGAAGCGAGCCCGTCGCCCGAAACGCACAGCGGTCACTGGCCGCTCCGCTCGTAGATGACGCGGGCGATTTCGCCATCGGGGTGTGGCGGAGTGAGCTCGTCGCCGATCAAGCCGCGCGATTCTTCGTCGAACCGGGCGACCTGCTGCACGTATCGAAAAACGGTGAGCTGCTGCTCGCCTGCGGTGACCGGGACGAGGGAGTAACCGTCGGCCCGGACGTGCACAACGCCCGTTCGCTCGACCACTGGCAACGGTTCTTCGGTGCCGTCGGCGGTGAGATAAACGTCGGCGTACCGGTAGGCGGCGAGCTGTAGCGCGGTCTCGCCGTACACGCCCGACCGGGTCGTCTTGATATCGAGCAGCCAGCGCACGACCCGGCCGTCGGGCATCGTCAGATCGGCGATGAGGTCACAGGTACCGGCGTAGCCGTACCGATAGCTCGCGACGACGAACTCGACGAGGACCAGCTCGACGTCCCAGTCATCGAGGAACCGCACGTACGCCTCCACGTGGCCGCGCAGTTCCTCGGGCACGGTCACTCGCTCGCCCTTGACGAGCTGCTCGGCGAGCCCATGTACGTCAGTGCCGCGCTTAGCCGCGGCGTCACGGTCGTTGTATCGAGCCCTCTTTAGGCGGTCGAGCCGGGTCGCGACCGGGAGCTCGGCCAGCTCGTCCCACCCGTTTACCGCAGCGTCGGCGGTAGCGTTCGCTGCCCAGTTGATGAGCGCCTTCTTCGGCAAGCCGTTGCCGAGAATCGTTGTCACACCGGGCATTCGGGTGCCGTTGCCGTCGACGTAATAGTGATTGCGTCCGGCGGTCTTGCGACGGACCGAGGGTTTGAAGGTCGTCACGGGGTTACCGCCTCGATGACGTAGCGCGGTCCGGCGACCGACGAGAGCACGAACGTGCTGATATGCGGCGGGGTGTTCACCTGCGCGTTGCCAGGTAGCGGGTGATCCGACGGGCGTCAGCCGTTGGGTGGCCGGTGAGCTTTCCGAGTTCGGAGAGGATCACGTGTGCCTGGTCCCATTGCAAATCGGGCTCGAAGCGCGGGGTTGCGGCCTGTTCTTGACGCTCGCGGCGACGGCGGGTGCCACTGCTGATGATGCGCTCGGCTTCCCTTGCACTCGAGAACCCGAACGCTCGCATGATCATGTCGGCCTCGATCTCGGGCACTGGCGAGCCGTCGGCGTAGCTGCACGGGATGCGTTCGAGTGATGTATTCCCGGTCATCGTGTGGTCCTCCAATTCAGAGCGGACGCGAAACCCGAGGCCAGATGTGAGGGGTTCATCTGCCGGTCGTGCCTTCGGGTTCCGCATTCCCGGCGCGGTGTCGGCGTCTGGTGCACCGCGCCGAGGGGTTCAGTGGGTACGGCGCTCGCGCCGTCTGCGAGATCCGGCGGTCAATCCGGTCGAATTGGTCGGCGCGGCCACAGGCTGTGACGGCATGGGCTGTGGCGGCGGCTGGGTCTCGTTGGCCATGAACTGGACGAGGTAGGCGATATCGCCCTCGGTCATGCGCCATTGACGGCCCGCACGACGGCCGCGCAGACGTTTGTCGTTGAGCCGGATGCGAATCCAGCGCTCAGAAGGAACGCCGGTGCGTTCGACGACGTAGTCGAGGCCGAATGTCTCGGTCTCCGGTGGCGTGTTCACGACACCCTCCTGCTGTGGCGTTCGGCTTCGGCGTCGAGGTCGAGCACCGATACTCCGAGCCATTCGCAGACCTGGATCAGCTCGTCGACAGTGAACGGCTGGATACCCGAAAGTCGGTTGCTGGCAGTCGATTGCGAGCGGCCTATCACCTCTGCCAGGGCGGTGGTGGTCTTGCGCTGGCGGGCCATCTCGGCCCGGATCTCACCGATGAGGAGCAGCGAGGGCCTGTTGCAGCGGGTCACACTTGGGACATTAAACCGTATTTACGATTTGTGCAACGTAAATAAGACCTAGAGGTTCTATTAGCGACCATGGGGCCTATTTGGTAGATTGCAAGCATGGGTAGAGCCGCCATAGGCCCCGCTGGCCCCCACTCGCGGGCGCTGGCGGGCGAGATCCGCGCCGAAATGGGACGCCAGAATGGGTTGACGCTCAAGGACCTCGCCGCAGCCTCCGGACTCAAGCCGACCTATCTAGGCAGCCGCATCCGTGGCGAAAGCCCCTTGAATCTCAACGACATCGAAGCAGTGGCCGCCGCACTGGGGCTTTCGTTCGCTGCGCTGATACAGCGGGGTGTCGAGGCCGCTGCCAAAGCCATCGATGAGCCTGCGGACGCCGAACCGGTCGGCCCCCTCGTCACCAGCCGCGGCACCCGCACCGGCCGGTCCTCGGCCGCGCGGGTCCGCGAACTCAAACAGCGCGCCGCTACGCCGCGCCAGTCGTCATAGCGGCTCGAAAACCGCCACCAGCCAACCTATTTCGTCGACGTATTGCCATCCGTCGCATTCCTGCGGGCCGAGATAGCGCGCCCGTTGCGCCTGATAGGCCAGCTCAATGCGCTGCATGACCGTGAGTCCCCGACACGGCACAACCTCGAGCACACCATCGTCCCGCACCAGCAGCGACCCTATTTCCACGCGAGCGCGCGCGTGGTCTATCTCGATCTCACCGAAGGGGTCAGCGAAGACGATCCCCATCTCGCGCAGCGCTTCGTAGTGCCGCAGCGCGGCCATTCCCAGTTCCAGCGGCACGTCCCGGCCGTAATGGCCTTCTGCCGGTGCCGCAGCCGATCCCGTCACTCGGTATCACCCACCGAGGACGCCGCCGGACCGGCGACGCGATAGTCGAACATTCCCCAAGGCCACTCCCCGCCTCTGCGCCCCCCGTAAGGGCATGAATCGGCAACAGCAGATACCGCGGGAAGTCGAGGCCGAGATGACAGGACAACGCTTCACATCGAAACCTAGTACGAATCAGGTTTGAACGGAAGAAAGTTCGGGAATTCTCGTGGGTTCTCACACTGCGGGCGGTCGCCGCAACTTCACCAGTGCCGCACTCGTCTCCGATTCTCTGGTCAGGAGCACAAGTTTCGCGGTCAGATCGACACTCATCCAACTGCCATCGATCCGGCGGACCCGCACCGTGCCGCCGGAATGCCCGTCACGCCGGCACCGGCGAGCGATGTCGCGGGCGGCCGGTATGTCGTCGGGGTGCAGCGCAGGGTCGCGGCTCGAAATGCCGGTGCGCTCCCAGGCGACCTCGGGCATTGGCTCACGCAACCACTCGAACCCGGTGAGCGAGCGCAGGTCTACCAGAATCGGCCATTCCTCGTTGCCGCGCAGCTCGCCCTCGATCAGCGCCTCGGCGTAGGTCAGCGGCGGCACGACCGCGTTGTCGTCGACGCCGCCGGGGGTGATGTCGTGCGTAATGCCGTGTAGGAACGGCACGCCGCCCACGTACGCCCCACGTGCCACGAAATTGATGTCGCGCAGGACGTTGTCGTCGCGCTTGATCTGCCATGTCGTCTGGAAGGTCTTAGTCATATCGTTGAGCAGCTCCGCGGACAGCGAGGCCGCCAACGCCGCGGATTTGTCGTCAGCGGTGGTGACATGGCGCAACCCGCTTATCCGCGCGACCTCGGGGAGCCGTTGCGCACGGGGAACCGCGTAGATGTCGTGCATCTCCTCAGTCGCCAACGTAGTGATTTTCTCCTCGTCCCAATCCCAGGCACCGCTACGGCTGGGCGCCGGGATCTCTTCGGTGAGATCACCGATCCACAACCGCACGCCGTGCACCATGCCGAAGACGTTCTTGATCGGCTCGGCGACGATGTGCTCGCCCTTGGTCTCGGAGCGCTCCTCGAACCGCTCTCCCGTCTCACGTACCTGCGCGACCGCGCGGCGGGCCGCACTACGCCGCGGACCCCGCAGTACCGCGTCAATATCCTTGAGTGGCAACGGTTTGCGCCCCACCGCCATTACCGTGGGCGTTTCCCTGATGCACTCGATTAACAACCACTCCGTCCCCATGGGTCGAGCCTGACAGCCGTGCGTCCGAAGCGTCAACGTTTCGGAGGAAATCACCTAGCGTCGGGCTAGGCGGCCTGTTCGCCTGTAGCCCGGCCGTCGCCGGTGCCAGCCGTGTGCCGGTAGCCCGGCGTGTGTGGTCAGGGTCGCGACAATCCGATGATGCTCTGTCCGCAGTGTGGCGAGTTCGGCGGCGTGCTCGGCACGCAGCACAGCGACGACGTCGTGCTGTGCCGAAAGTTCCTCACGCAGCTCATTTAACGCGGTATCGGCGACGACGCGCAGTCGCTCGCGTTCGGCGTTCGCTCGGATGAGGGCTGCGTCGTCGACCGCGGTCACGCGGGCGATCTGCTGATCACAGTCTTGCCGAATCCTGATCACGGTCTCGGCCGAGGCGTCGCGCGTCGCAATCGCCTCCTCGGCCGCATCTAGTGCGATCTCGGTCAGCTCGTGGGCCGCGTCGCGTTCTCGGCGCGCGAGCGCTGCGTCGTGCTCAGCGGCGGCCTGGGCCGCACGAGCCTGCGCGACACGTGCCTCCGCAGCGGCCTCGACGGCGCGCAACTCCGTGGCGACGAGGTCGAGATCGGTGAGATCAGCGGCGAGTTCTTCGGCGTCAGTCAGCTCGGCTCGCAGCTCAGCCTTGAGGTTGCCGAGGCGGTCGAGGGCGGCACCGAGCGCCGAGACTCGCTCGGTGACCGGTCGTGCCGTTTCGGCGTCGCCGTGCTGCGCGCGAGCACGGAACCGTTCGTCCGCGCGCAGACGGGCGACGGCATTGTGTTTCGGGTCATCGCAGTAGATGCGGGGGCGGCCGGGGCCGGACCGTTGGACGACGGTCCGGCCGCACGCACGATCGGCGGTGAGGGGGAACGGGCATACCTTGTTGGCAGTCATCGGGTTTCGTTTCGTTTCACCGGTGTAAGGAAATTCAATTCAGGCGGCCACGGCGAGCCGGTCGCCTGCCTCGTTCTGGGCGACGTGGTCGACGGCAGCGGCATAGTCGGCGAAGACAGCCGATTGCACCTCCCCCTCGGCGTTCATCCAGATTGCCTCGAACCCTCCTGCGACGGCGCAGACCTCGCCGAGTTCGCCGAGACGGACCATGCGGCGGCGGCGCGCCTGCTCGAGGTCGACGAGCTCAGCGCGTAGCCGGGGCAACCGGCCTGCGACGGTCTGTGCGGCGGCAGCGCTTGCCGCCGCGGAGATGTGCCCATAGCGCTTATCGGTGGTCACGATGGATTCGTGCCCGGCGTCGCGGGACACCACCCAGATGGGCTCGCCGTCTTGGAGTCGCCACGAGATGCCGGTGTGGCGGGTGCAGTAGGGCGTGAGCCGCTTGAGCATCATGCGCTCGATGAGATGGCCGTAGCGGGCGAGCAGCACATCGAACGACTCGCCCTCCCACCCGGCGCGGCCGGTGAACAGGCTCCGGTCGCCGTTGCGGAGCGCGAGCAACCGCGCGATGGCTGGTGCCCAGCCCTGCTGGTAGAACCGGACCGCGGTGACTTCCTTGCCATTGGGCGTGAGGAACAGAGGCTCGGTCAACGGGCGATCCAGATCGAGGCGGCCGACGGTCTCGAGGGGCACATAGGTGGTCCGGGTGCCCCGCACGGATTTCGGTTTGCCGATCTTCAATTTGCCGTTGGCCCACTTCCATGCGCGTTCGATGGTGACCGCGCCGGTGTCGGGGTCGATGTCGCCGACGCGCAGCGCGCCGTACTCACCGGGCCGGGCCATCGACATGGTGGCGAACTCGAACATCGGCCGCCAGAACGGGGCGAGCAGATGTTCGAGGAACTCATACTCCTCGTCGTTGAACGCGTCCAGCGCGGCCGGGTAGACCGGCGGCAAGGTCGTGTCGCTGCACGGGTTGTAGGCGATCAGCGATGTCGGGCGCTGGCGCGCGGCGGCACCCATCGCCGCGCACAGGAACCCGTGCTTGTTGTGAATGGTCTTGGCGCTGTTGCCGATTTCTTGTTCGAGGTGGACGACCCACGCGGCGTCCATGGCCGGGGTGAGCGCGTCGACGGGCAGGGCGTGACCGAAGAACGGCACGATGTCGCGATCGATGAATCGCCGGTACTTGCGGCGGGTCTCTGCCTCGATACCGGTCAGGCCGTCGACGTAGCTGTGCAGATGGTCCCGCAGTAGCACGAAGTGGATGCCCGCGGCCTCGGCGGCGAGCATCGCCTCGAGGATCGCCTCGGCCTCGGCCGGGCCGGGATTGACCAGCAGGCGGGCGAACCACGCGGCGCGAGTGAGGTTCTCGAACGTCCGGGAGGTCGCGACGGTCCGGCCGCCGCGCGGAATGCGGTAGCGCACTTTCCAAGTGGTGATACCCGCGGCGCTGGTGTGCGGGGTGGGGGTCGGCCCCTGTGGAGTAGGGGCGATTCGGGTGCGGCGTGCAGCCATGGTCGCGTTCCTTCGCGGTCGCGACGCCGAATCCCCTCAGATCCGTTGTGTACCGGAGTGTGTACGCAGACAGGGCCAAGATCATCGATCTCAGCCCTGACCTGCGCTTATGTGGTGGGCGAAGGGGGACTTGAACCCCCACGTCCCGAAGGACACTGGCACCTGAAGCCAGCGCGTCTGCCATTCCGCCACTCGCCCGAGCGACTCCGAGACAGTATCACGCGGTGCGCGCAGACACGAAATCGCGTCTGTGGGCCCGTGACGCGGGGGCTCGACAAGCCAGGGAACCCGCTGGCCGCGCCAAGAGTTACAGGTGTGGACGATCGTGGATATCATGCAATGAACGTGCTCGATACACGACACGCCATATCCGCGTGTCGTTGTTACGGATCCGAAGAACTGACGCTCACCGAAGGGAGGCCGAGATGGGCATCGTTTCACGGTTCGAGCGTCGCCTGCAGGGTGCCGTCGGTGATGTGTTCGCTCGGGTGTTCGGCGGCAATGTCGTGCCACAGGAGGTGGAGGCGGCCCTGCAACAGGAGGCGGCCGATCATGTCCAGGAGCTCGGCGGCGGACATCTGTTGGCGCCCAACAGCTATGTGATCACCATCAATTCCTCAGATCATCAGCAACTGGATGCCGATCACGACCTCACGACCCGCGCGTTCGCCAAGCATCTGCAGGATTACATCCGCGAGCAAGGGTGGCAGACCTACGGCGAAGTACACGTGGCTTTCGAGGCATCACCTACGCTGCACACCGGACAGTTCAGGGCAAGCGGCCGGGTCGACCCGGACATCGGTCGCCGAGCTACACCAGCTCACAGCCCCGAACCCCCGCCACAACGACCTGAAAACCCGCAACCAGGAGCTGGCCCCATGACGCAGAACTCAGGCTACGACCCGAGCCGTGAGCCCGCGGAGTCCGATCCACGCAACCGCGGGTACGCCCCACCGCCTGCCGGTCGCGGCGGTCCGCAGAACGGCGCGTACCGCGAGGATTACGGTCGTGGCGGGGCACCCTATGGTTCGGCCGACTATCAGGCGCCGGACGCGCAGCAGGGGTATGGCGACTACCAGAACGGCTACGACTACCAGCAGGGCGGTCAGGCCTACGGTCAGCCGGGCTATCAGGAGCCGGGCTACGGCCAGCAGCAGGGCTATGCCGATCGCGCCTACGGCCAGCCGGGTTACCAGGAGCCGGGTTACGGCCAGCCGGGTTACCAGGAGCCCGGCTACGGCCAACAGGGCTACCAGGAACCCGGTTACGGTCAGCCGGGTTACGGCCAGCAAGGCTATGGCGATCAGGCCTACGCCGATCCGGCCTACGGCCAGCAAGGTCAGGGCTACGCCCAGCCGGGTTACGGCCAGCAGGGCTACGCCGAGCCGGGTTACGGCGATCAGGCTTACGCGGAGCCGGCCGCCTACGGTCAGGATGACCAGGGCGGTTACGGCCAGGCGTACTCGCAGCAGCCGGGCTACGGCCAGCAGCCGGGCTACGCGGCCGCGCCGGCGTACGGCGCCGCGCCGCAGGCCGGTTCGGGCTACTCCGCGACCCTGCAGCTCGACGACGGCAGCGGCCGCACGTACCAGCTACGGGAGGGCAGCAACATCATCGGCCGCGGCCAGGACGCACACTTCCGGCTGCCCGACACTGGTGTCTCGCGCAGGCACATCGAGGTTCGCTGGGACGGCGCGACCGCGATGCTCTCGGATCTGGGATCCACCAACGGCACCCTCGTCAACGGTTCCCCCGTGCAGGACTGGCAGCTCGCCGACGGTGATGTCATCCGCGCCGGGCACTCCGAGATCCTGATCCGTATCGTCTGATCCCGTAAGCTCGCGATGCCGGTCACGACTTGGCCATCAGGGATTCGTCGGTCGTATCGTGATCGAAATCGACCTTCGGCCCTATGATGCTGCCAACACACGCACGGCACCGGATACCGGGGTCGGCAAGACCAGCATGCTGGTGGGGGTGGTCGAACCGCACCTACGGCACCGACATACACGGTCGAACAGGAGGTGGAGCGCCGTGCAGGGACTGATCCTGCAACTGACCCGTGCGGGGTTCCTACTGCTGTTGTGGTTGTTCGTGTGGGCGGTGCTGCGCACCTTGCGCAGCGACATCTACGCGGCATCCGGCATTCGGATCCAGCCCAGGGCCGCACGCGGTTCCGCGGTGCTGCCCTCCTTCAGCCGGGGCCAGAAGGGCGCCAAATTTCTTGTGGTGACTCAAGGTTCACTCGCCGGCACCCGCATCTCGCTAGGCACCCAACCGGTGCTGATCGGGCGTGCGGACGATTCCACGCTGGTGCTCACCGATGACTACGCTTCGACCAGACATGCGCGACTGTCTCCCCGCGGCGACGATTGGTACGTCGAAGATCTCGGTTCGACGAACGGCACCTATCTCGATCGCGCGAAAGTCACCACTGCCGTGCGGGTTCCGCTCGGCACCCCCGTCCGTGTCGGCAAAACAGTGATCGAGCTGCGATCGTGACACTCGTTCTCCGCTACGCAGCGCGCAGCGACCGCGGTCTCGTCCGAGGCAACAACGAAGACTCCGTCTACGCGGGCGCACGGCTGCTCGCGCTCGCCGACGGCATGGGCGGCCACGCCGCGGGCGAGGTGGCCTCGCAGCTGATGATCGCCGCGCTGGCGCATCTGGACGACGACGAGCCCGGCGACGACCTGCTCGGCAAGCTCGACGCGGCGACGCGGGAGGGCAATGCCGCGATCGCCGATCAGGTCGAGGAGGAGCCCGAACTCGACGGGATGGGCACCACGCTCACCGCGATCCTGTTCGCGGGCAAGAAGTTGGGCCTGGTCCATATCGGTGACTCCCGCGCCTATCTGCTGCGCGGCGGCGAACTCGCCCAGATCACCAGGGACGACACGTTCGTGCAGTCGCTGGTCGACGAGGGCCGGATCACCCCCGAACAGGCACACACCCATCCACAGCGCTCGTTGATCATGCGCGCGCTCACCGGCAACGAGATCGAGCCGACGCTGATCATGCGGGAGGCGCGCGCGGGCGATCGCTACCTGCTGTGCTCCGACGGGCTCTCCGATGTGGTGAGCGATGAGACCATCGCGAACACCATGCGGGAGGGTTCCACCGACGAATGCGCCGACCGCCTCATCGAGCTCGCGTTGCGCAGCGGCGGCCCGGACAACGTCACGGTGGTCGTCGCCGATGTGATCGATCTCGACTACGGCCAGAGCCATCCGATCGTCGCCGGTGCGGCGTCCGGGGTGGACGAGGACACACCGCCGCCGAATACCGCGGCGGGCCGGGCGGCGGCGATGCGGCCGCCGCGCGCCGCCCCGCGCCGGGCGGCGGCCGCTCCCGAGCCGGAGACCAAGGGCAAGTCGCACCGGCTGCGCTGGATCATGCTCGCGGTGGCGCTGGTCGTCGCGGTCAGCGTCGGCTTGCTGGTCGGCTACAAGATGATTCGCAGCAACTACTACGTCGGGGCCGACAACGGCTCGGTGGTCATTCTGCGCGGGTTACCCGGTTCGGTACTCGGTTACTCCATCCACGACGTGAACCTGGTCGGCTGCGTCACCAAGACCGGTGAGCTGTCGCTGGTGAATCCGGGCGCCGATCTACCATCGGCGTGCAAGCAGCTGAAGGTCACCGATCTCAAGCAGACCGGACGGGAACAGGTCGACCGCGGGCTGCCGCCCGGGTCACTGGACCGGGCCAAGGAGCAGATGCGCTCCATCGCGCAGGGCGAGTTGCTGCCGCCCTGCCCGGTGAAGGAGTCGGTGCCGCAGCCGGGTGTGCTGCCGCAGCCGGCCGAGCCGCAGCCGCCGTTGCCGCCCGCCACCAGCAGCGCCCCCACCACCACCGCCGAGCCCGCGCCGGGCCCCGGCGATCCCAAGGGCTCCACCACCCCCACCCCGACCAAGTCGGAGGCCCCGGTTCCGCCGTCGAACCCCCAGATCGCGGGGGAGAACTGCCGGGTGACGGACTGATGTCCGCACCGGCACCGCCGTCCGCTGGGGCTTTTCCCAGTCCTCCCGGCGGCTTCGCTCCCGCGCCCCCGCCGAGCACTCGACGCAATGTCGAATTGCTGCTGCTCGCGGGCGCGGCAGTGATCACCACGGCCGCGTTGTTCCTGGTCGAGGCGAGTCAGGAGCAGTCGCTCACCTGGGATATCGCCAAATACGGTGCCGCCTATCTCGGTTTGTTCGGCGTGGCCCACCTCGCGGTGCGGCGCTTCGCCCCGTTCGCCGACCCGCTGTTGCTGCCGATCGTCGCGCTGCTCAACGGGCTCGGCCTGGTGCTGATCCACCGGCTCGACCTGGCCGATCAACAGACCGCGATCTACAACTCGTGGTCGCTGCCCTCCCCCGACGCGAACAAGCAGATCCTGTGGACCGGGCTGGGCATGGTGGTATTCGTTGTGCTGCTGATCGCGTTGCGGGACTACCGCACGCTGGCGCGCTACAGCTACACCCTCGGCCTGGTCGGGCTCATCGCGCTGGCCATGCCCGCGCTGCTGCCGAGCCGGTTCTCCGAGATCAACGGCTCCAAGAACTGGATCAAGGTGCCGGGCTTCAACATTCAGCCCGCCGAGTTCGCGAAGATCCTGCTGATCATCTTCTTCGCCTCGGTACTGGTGGCCAAGCGCGACCTGTTCACCGCGGCCGGGCGGCATCTGCTCGGCATGGAGTTCCCGCGCGGGCGCGACCTCGGCCCGATCGTGGTGGTCTGGATCGTCTGCGTCGGCGTGCTCGTCTTCGAGAAGGACCTCGGCACCTCGCTGCTGATCTTCGGCACCGTGCTGGTGATGCTCTACATCGCCACCGAGCGGGTGGGCTGGCTGATCATCGGCGGCGCGCTGCTCGGGCTCGGTTTCGTGTTCGCCTATCAGACCTTCGGGCACGTCCAGGTGCGCACGCAGACCTGGTTGCACCCGTTCGACGACTACAACAACACCGGCTACCAGATCTCGCAGTCGCTGTTCGGCCTGGCCACCGGCGGCCTGGCGGGCACCGGCCTCGGGAGCGGCAGGCCCAACCAGGTGCCCTTCGCCAAGACCGACTTCATCATCACCACCATCGGCGAGGAACTCGGCCTGATCGGGCTCACCGCGGTGCTGGTGCTCTTCCTGGTGTTCATCGTGCGCGGCCTGCGCACCGCGCTCGCCGTGCGGGACAGTTTCGGCAAGCTGCTCGCGGCCGGGCTGGCGTTCACCATCGCGATCCAGCTGTTCGTGGTCGTCGGCGGCGTCACCAAGCTGATTCCGCTGACCGGTCTCACCACGCCGTTCATGTCCTACGGCGGTTCCTCGCTGCTGGCCAACTACGCGCTGCTCGCGTTGCTGATCAAGGTTTCCGACGCGGCGCGCGCACCCGCGCCCGCCCGTAAGAGCGTGCCCGCCGCGCCGATCGCGGACGCGACGACCGAGTTGCTGCGCAAGCCGGACGGCGGCCGACCGGAAGCGGGGCCTGCGACATGAACACTCCCCTACGCCGAGTCGCGATCGCCGTGATGGTGATGATCGTGGCGCTGCTGTTGAACGCCACCTACGTCCAGGTGATCAAGGCCGACGATCTGCGCACCGACCCGCGCAACAACCGGGTGCTGCTCGACGAGTACTCGCGCCAGCGCGGGCAGATCTCCGCGGGCGGCACGGTGCTGGCCAACTCGGTGGCCACCGACGACCGCTACAAGTACCTGCGCACGTACCCGACCTCGCCGGAGGCCTACGCCCCGGTCACCGGCTTCTACTCGATCCAGTACAAGACCACCGGACTGGAGCGGGCCGAGGACTCGGTGCTCAACGGTTCGGACAGTCACTTGTTCGGGCAGCGGCTGGTCGACATGGTGTCCGGGCGCGACCCGCGCGGCGGCAACGTGATCACCACCCTCGACCCGGCCATGCAGCAGGTCGCCTACGACCAGCTGACCAGCAAGGGCTACACCGGCTCGGTGGTCGCCATCGAGCCGAGCACCGGCAAGATCCTCACCATGGTGTCCACGCCGAGCTACGACCCGAACCTGCTGTCCGGGCACGACGGCGCGAGCGGGACGAAGGCATGGGAGGAACTCAGCGCCGACGAGCGCCAGCCGATGTTGAATCGCGCTGTCTCGCAGACCTATCCGCCCGGCTCCACGTTCAAGGTCGTGGTCACCGCCGCGGCGCTGGCGAACAACATCGCGACCCCGGAGGACCAGTTCACCGCGGCGCCGAACATCACGTTGCCCGGCACCAGCACCACGCTGGAGAACTACAACGGGACCAACTGCGGCCCCGGCCCGACCGCCTCGCTGTATGACGCGTTCCGGCTCTCCTGCAACACCGCCTTCGCCGAACTGGGCGTCAAGGTGGGCGCCGCGAATCTCAAGGACGAGGCCGCCGCCTTCGGCATCGGCACGCACCGCGACATCCCGATCCCGGTCGCCGAGGGCACCGTCGGCCCCATCTCGGACAACGCCGCGCTGGCGCAGAGCAGCATCGGGCAGCGCGACGTGGCACTGACCCCGTTGGACAACGCGGTGATCGCCGCGACCGTGGCCAACGGCGGAGTTCGGATGCAGCCGTACCTGGTCGACCAACTGCAGGGACCTGACCTCAGTGAGTTGTCGAAAACCAAGCCGGTCTCGGTCGGCCAAGCGGTCAGCGCACAGGTAGCGTCTTCGCTGACGAATCTGATGATCGCCTCGGAAAGCAACACCGCCGGAGGTAACAAGTCCCGCTATCAGATCGCTTCCAAGACCGGCACCGCCGAGCACGGCAGCGATCCACGCAAAACCCCACCGCACGCCTGGTACATCGCCTTCGCGCCCGCCCAGAATCCGAAGATCGCCATCGCGGTGGTCGTGGAGAACGGCGGCGACCGGGCGCTGGCCGCGACGGGCGGCTCGGTGGCCGCGCCGGTCGCGCGTGCGGTGCTGGACGCCGGTCTGCGAGGGGGCTGAACGAGATGGATGTGCGAGTGAAGGTACGGGGATGCTGAACAACGGTGCGATGATCGCCAACCGCTATCGGCTGCAACGGCTGATCGCGACCGGCGGCATGGGCCAGGTCTGGGAGGCGCTGGACACCCGGCTCGATCGCCGGGTGGCGGTCAAGGTGCTCAAGTCGGAGTTCTCCGCCGACCCGACGTTCCGGCATCGGTTCCGCACCGAGGCCAAGACCACCGCCCAGCTGAACCACCCCGGGATCGCGGGGATCTACGACTACGGCGAGACCACCGACCCGCAGGGCAGTGAAACCGCCTACCTGGTCATGGAATTGGTGCAGGGCGAACCGCTGAACACGGTGCTGAACCGGCTCGGCAGGCTCTCGGTCGGCCAGGGCCTGGACATGCTCGAGCAGACCGGGCGCGCGCTGGACGTGGCGCACCGGGCCGGGGTGGTGCACCGCGACGTGAAGCCGGGCAACATCCTGGTGACGCCGACCGGTCAGGTGAAGATCACCGACTTCGGCATCGCCAAGGCCGTCGACGCCTCGCCGGTGACCAAGACCGGCATGGTGATGGGCACCGCCCAGTACATCGCGCCGGAGCAGGCGGTCGGCGAGGACGCGACCGCCGCCAGCGACGTGTACTCCCTCGGCGTCGTCGGCTACGAGGCGCTCGCGGGCACCCGGCCGTTCAGCGGCGACGGCGCGATCACCGTCGCGATGAAGCACGTGCGTGAGGCGCCGCCGCCGATGCCGGGCGATCTGCCCGGCAACGTGCGCGAGCTGATCGAGATCACCATGGGCAAGGACCCGAACCTGCGCTACGCCAGCGGCGGCGAGTTCGCCGACGCCGTGGCCGCCGTGCGCGCGGGTCGCAGGCCACCCCCGCCGCGTGCCGGTGCGGCGGGGACGCCGCTGACCGGTGCCACCCGGGTGCTGCCGCCCGGCCCGACCGTCGTATTGCCTTCCGCCCCTGCGGATTTCGATGGCGCGACGGTGCGCTACTCAACGCCCGCCGGCGGCGCGCTTGGCCAATCGGGCCACGCCACCGGCGCGGCGCCCGCGACCATGCTCAACCCCGGCACCGGCGGCAACCAGGTGCCGCCGGACCGGAACAAGGGCTTCACCTCGACGCAGAAGTGGACCGCGGCCGGTGTCGCCGCCGGTGTGCTGCTCGTCGCCACCGTCGGCTACCTGATGTTCGGCGGTGACACCAACCCGACCAAGAATCCGGCGCCGACCACGACCTCGGTCCCCGCGCCGAAGCCGCCGCCACCGCCGCCGGTGACCAGCACGACGACGCCGAAGCCGCTTCCGCCGCCGCCGACCACGGTCGAACGGACCACCACCACGGAACCGCCGACCACCACGCCCGAGCCGACCACCACCACCCCGACACCGACCACGACGACGCCGTCCACCAGCAGTAAACCGACGACAACCGCGCCGAGCACGACCCGGCCGCGGGTGCCGACGATCGACATACCGTTTCCGGAGATTCCCGGAGCCCGAGGCCCCTCTGGCTCCTTCAGCGCGCCCGCTACTTCTTCGCAAGGACAACCATGACGACCCCGAAGAATCTCTCCTCCCGCTACGAGCTGGGCGAGATCATCGGGTTCGGCGGTATGTCCGAAGTACACAAGGCACGCGATCTACGGCTCAGCCGTGATGTCGCGATCAAGGTGCTGCGCGCCGACCTGGCTCGCGACCCCACCTTCTACCTGCGGTTCAAGCGGGAGGCCCAGAACGCCGCCGCGCTGAACCATCCGGCCATCGTCGCGGTGTACGACACCGGCGAGGCCAAGGTCGACGACGGCCCGCTGCCGTACATCGTGATGGAGTACGTCGACGGCGAGACGCTGCGTGACATCGTGCGCGGCAAGGGTCCGCTGCCGCCACGCCGGGCCATGGAGGTCATCGCCGACGTCTGTGCCGCACTGGATTTCAGCCACAAGGCCGGCATCGTGCACCGCGACATGAAGCCGGCCAACATCATGATCAACCGGGCGGGCGCGGTGAAGGTGATGGACTTCGGCATCGCCAGGGCGATCGCCGACAGCTCCAACCCGATGACCCAGACCGCCGCGGTGATCGGTACCGCGCAATATCTTTCCCCCGAGCAGGCGCGCGGCGAGACCGTCGACGCGCGCTCGGACGTGTACTCCGTCGGCTGCGTGCTGTTCGAAATCCTCACCGGTGAGCCGCCTTTCACCGGTGACTCGCCCGTCGCGGTGGCCTACCAGCATGTCCGGGAGGACCCGCGGCTGCCCTCGCACGTGCATCCCGGGGTGCCGCGCGAGCTCGACTCGGTGATCCTCAAGGCGATGAGCAAGAACCCGGCCAACCGCTATCAGAGCGCGGCCGAGATGCGCGCGGACCTGATCCGGGTGCTCGGCGGGCAGAAGCCCAGCGCACCGATGGTGATGACCGACGAAGACCGCACCACCGTTTTCGGCAACAACGAGCCCGCGCCGCGCAGCTACCGCACCGTCGAGCGCAACGACGACACCTCCGAGCAGGCGTCGGTGGATCCGGGCGGCCCGCGCCGCACGGTCTATCTCACGATCGCCGCCGCTGCCGCGGTGGCCGTCGCGTTCACCCTGTTCTGGGTCCTGATCGGCCCCGGCAGCAAGCCGGATCAGGTGACGGTGCCCGATGTCGCCGGCAAGTCCTCGCAGCAGGCGATCGACGCGTTGCAGAAGGCCGGCTTCGCCGTCGCGAGCTTCCCCAAGCCCGACAGCAAGGTGGCGACCGGCAATGTCATCGCGACCCAGCCGCTCGGCGGTTCGCGGGCCGACAAGGGCAGCACCATCACCGTGCAGGTGTCCACCGGTCCCGCCCAGGTGCAGGTGCCCAAGCTCGACGGCCTGACCCAGGCCGAGGCCGAGGCCGAACTGCGCAAGAGCGACCTGCAACTGGATCCGAACGTGCCGCGCAAGCCGTCGAGCACGCAGGAGAAGGACAAGGTCATCGCGCAGGAACCGTCGGCGGGCTCGCGGGTGGACATCGACCAGGCGATCGTCGTGACGCTCGGGTCCGGCCCGGAAACCACCCGGGTGCCGAACGTTGTCGGTCAGGACATCGAGGTCGCTCGGCCCAACCTGGTGGACAGTGCCGGTTTCAAGATCACGATCGAGAAGGTGCCCTCCACCCGCCCGGTCGGCGAGGTGCTCGCGACCAGCCCGTCCGGCGGTTCGACGGTCGAGAAGGGCTCGACGATCGTCGTCCAGGTGTCCAGCGATCAGATCAAGATGCCGTCGCTGACCGGACTCACCGTCGGCCAGGCGGTCGACAAACTGCGCGCGGAGGGCTGGACCGGCACGCAGAGCCAGATCAGCCAGTCGCCGCAGGGCACGTTCGACGCGGGTAGCGTCGGCCGCATCATCACCCAGGCGCCTGCCGCGGGCAGTTCGATCCCGAAGAGCGGTGCGGTGCAGGTCGGCGTCGGCGTGCTCGGGCCGCCGTAGTCGCCTGATATCCAGTCCACGTCGACGAGCGGGCCTTCGGGCCCGCTCGTTCTGTTTTCGGCAGTTGGCGCAAAGCACCGACCAGTCGGTGTGTTCGGCGGCAGAATTGGCTGTGCTCTGTCCGAATCATGTGCTCCGTCCGAATCAGCAGTGCTGAGCAGCGAGGAGGAACCGATGACGACCGCAAGGGACATCATGAAGCCCGGCGCGCAGTGGATCGCCAAGGACGAAACCGTCGGAAAGGCCGCCCGCGTTATGGCCGAACTCGGCGTCGGGTCGCTGGTCATCGCCGACGACAGCGACCGGATGTGCGGGATCATCACCGACCGCGACATCGTCGTGAAGTGCATCGCGCAGGGTCGCTCGCCCGCCACCACTCGCGCGGCCGAGCTCTGCGCCGCGACGCCACGTTGGGTGGCCGCCGACGCCGACATCGAAGTGGTGCTCGACGAGATGGAAAGCCACCGGATCAAACGGATGCCGGTGATCGAGAACAAACGGCTGGTCGGCATGATCAGCGAGGCCGATCTAGCCCGTCACCTCGACGACAATCAGCTCGGCGAGTTCGTCACCGCGGTCTACGGGCGGCCTTAGTTCAGGTCCAGGTGGCGGTTCATCGACATCGCCTCCTGCGCAAGCTCGCTCAGCTCGACCACCTCGACCCCGTGCGTGCGGAGCTTTTCCACGCCGACACAGTTGGTCACGAACGTCGGCGGTTCGCGCCAGGCCAGCACCACCCGGGGAATGCCCGCCCGCAGGATCCGATCGGTGCACGGCAGCCGGGTCGCGGTGCCGCGCTGCGAACACGGTTCCAGCGTGGTGTAGATCGTGGCGGCGGCCAGCCGGGGATCGTCCGGATCGAGCTTGTTCAGCGCCGACTCCTCGGCGTGCACCTTGTCGTCGGTTTCGCGCGAGTAGCCGGTCGCGATCTCCACACCGTCGGCGACGATCACCGCTCCGACGGAGAAGGCGGTGGTGCTCGGCGGGCACTGCCGCGCCAGCTCGATCGCCCGCCGCAGAAAGCGGTCGTCCTGCTCCGCCGGGAGCGGGCTCGACTTCGGGCGATAACGCAGCACCGCCACATCGCCGACCTGGTCGACCTCGACCAGGCGCATCCTGCGGTGCGGCGCGCCGGGAAACGCTGCCGGATCGAGGAATCGGGGCGCCTCGGGATCGCCTACCAGGAGGGGAGCGATCGCGAGGTGCAGTTCGTCGGCCAGATCGGCGGCCAGGAACGCGGTGTGGATGCGGGTGCCGCCCTCGACCATGAGGCGGGCGATGCCGCGGTGGCCGAGGTCGTCGAGCAGTGCGCCGAAGTCGAGTTCGGCGCCGAGCGAGCGGACCTCGGCCAACCCGGACAGGCGTTCCCCGATCCGCGCCGCGCCCGCATCGGTGGTGTAGACGAGCTTGTCACCGCCGTGCCGCCAGAACCGCAGCCCGGGATCGAGGTCGCCGCTCGCGGTGACCGTGATCTTCACCGGATACTCGGGCTTGCCCGCCGCGACCCGGGCGGCTCGGCGCGCGGCGCTGTCCACCAGCAGCCGCGGGTTGTCCCGGCGCAGCGTGTGCGCGCCGATCAGAATCGCGTCGGACTCCGCGCGCACCTGATCGACTCGGTCGAAATCGGCGGGCCCGGACAGGCGCAGGCGGTCTGGGCTCGCGTCATCGATGTAGCCGTCGACGCTCACCGCGACGGACAACAGCACATGGGGACGAGTCACTGCAGCACCAGCGCGGCGACCTCCGCCTCGAGCATTTCGACCAGCCCCTCGGCGGGACGTTCACCACAAACGCCGAGCCAGTTGGCCAGCATCCGGTGCCCGCCCTGGGTCAGCACCGATTCGGGATGGAACTGCACGCCCTGAATCGGCAGGGTGCGGTGCCGCATCGCCATCACGATGCCGCTCTCGGTGCGGCCGAGCACCTCGATCGCCGCGGGCAGGGTCTCCTCCAGCACGGTGAGCGAGTGGTAGCGGGTCGCGGTGAACGGATCGGGCAGCCCGGCCAGCACGCCCGCGCCCACATGGAACACCGAACTGGTCTTGCCGTGCAGCAGTTCCGGGGCGCGGGTCACGGTCGCGCCGAACGCCTCCCCGATCGCCTGATGCCCGAGGCACACGCCGAGCAGCGGGACCGCGTGCCGGGCGCAGGCGCGCACCAGCTCGATGCTGGCGCCCGCACGATCGGGGGTACCGGGTCCCGGACTGATCAGGATCCCGTCGAACTGGGCGACCACCGCGTCGGCATCGGCCAGCTTCGGGTCGTCGTTGCGCCACACGATGGCCTCGGCACCCAACTGTCCGAGGTATTGGACCAGGTTGAACACGAAGCTGTCGTAATTGTCGACGACCAGAACACGCATGCTCTGAGATTACGTCCCCGCATGACACCACGTCGCATCCAATACCAGTTGGGATAGCCTAGAGGCACACCGGAGGGCAGCCAGAGCCTTGTCCACAGCGGCGAGCGAGCTCGGCAAACCACTCGGCACACCGCGTTAGCCCGCCGGTACCGACCTGAACGCCGAACACGAGGACGTCATGCCGAAGTCGAAGGTCCGCAAGAAGACCGACTACACGATCAACCCCGCCAGCCGGACTCCGGTGAAGGTCAAGGCCGGACCCTCACCGGTCTGGTACGTGACCATCATGCTCGGTTTCATGCTCGCCGGGCTGGTCTGGCTGCTCGTCTACTACATCGCCGCCGATCACATCGGCTGGATGGCCGACCTGAACGCGTGGAACTTCCTGATCGGATTCGGCCTCATGGTCGTCGGTCTGATCATGACCATGCGGTGGCGTTGACACCACATCTGGGTGTTCGAAGGTGACGCGGACACCACATCTGGATTACAGACGTGTCATTCATACACACCTGTGGATGAACCTGTGGACAACTCGAGCAGCACTGGGGAAAGTGGCCCGTGACGTCTGAATCTCCTGCTCAACGGCCTGGTGACAACTCACCGCAGCTGGCCTGGACCACGCCGACCTCCGCGCTCGTCGCGGTAACGGGCGGCGGCGTGCTGCTGGCCGTGGCCACGATCTTCGCCGGCGACGCGCCTGCCCGATTGCTCATCGGCCTCGCCGCGGCCGGTCTGCTCGGCCTGGCCGGGCTCGGCTTCCGGCAGCGCCCACGACTCAGCGTGGCGCCGGGCCCGCAGCCGCGAATGGTGGTCCGCACGCTGTTCGGTCCCACCGGCTACACCCGTGAGCAGATCATCCGGGCGCGCGTCGTCGACTACCGCCGCCTCGGCCGCAAGATGCCGATGCTGGAGATCGACGTCAACCACGACGACACCGAGCGCCTGCTCATCTTCGGGCGCTGGGATCTGGGCACCCGCCCCGACGAGGTGCACGCCGCCCTGGTCCGCGCACTCGGCTTGCGGGGCAATACGACACGCTGACGCGCGTGCCCGGCCGGGTCGCTCGCGCACCGGCGCCGAGCGACCCGGCCGTGTTTCACGTGAAGCCGTAACCCCGGTCAGGTCAGCGACATCGCCGTCGCACCGGTGACCGCGACCGAGACCAGCGCGACCACGGCCACCGCCGCCCAGCCGATCAGGCGCGCCGCCTGCGGAGACTTCGCCCGCAGCCAACCCGGCAGGAACAGAATGCCGAGCGTCGCCAGCGTGCCCGCCGCCAGCCCGCCCAGGTGACCCCACAGCGAGATACCGGGCAGCGAGAAGCTGATGAACACGTTGATGGCGATCAGGATCAGCATCTGGTTCGGGTTCTGCCGCAGCCGGATCAGGATGACGGTGATCGCGCCGAACAGGCCGTACACCGCGCCCGATGCCCCCGCGGTGGCGCTGTCCTGGGCGAACACCATGACCGCGGCACCACCGCCGAGCAGCGACACCAGATAGACCGAGAGATAGCGCAGCCTGCCGAGCACCAGCTCGGCATCCCGGCCGATCACATACAGCGCGAACATGTTGAGCAGCAGATGAATCGGGCCGTAGTGCAGGAAGCCCGACCCCAGCACCCGCCACCACTGACCGTCGGCGACCGCGGGCGGATACAGCACCCAGCGCACGAACAGTCGCGAGACCTGGTTGTCCACCAGGCTCTGGGACTGGGCCGCCGTCACCGCGAAGACCGCGACGTTGATCGCGATCAGCGCGTAGGTGACGAACGGTAGCGAGGCGCGCGGCGCCGGCGCGCCCGCGACGGTGCGCACCGGGGCCACATCACGCTGGCCCTGGCGCAAGCAGTCGACGCAGTGCTGGCCGACCGACGCCGGACGCAGGCATTCCGGGCAGGACGGCCGTCCGCAGCGTGTGCACGCCAGACCGGTCGGACGATTCGGGTGACGGACGCACGTGGGTGCGGGCGGCTGAACGGTCATAATCTCATTCGATCGTGATCTTGGTGATTTCCACGGGTTCCAGTGGACGGTCGTTGCGATCGGTCGGCGTCGTTGCGATCGCGTCGATCACCTTGCGCGAGTCCGGATCGAGGACCTCACCGAAGATCGTGTGCTTGCGGTTGAGGTGCGACTGCGGGCCGACGGTGATGAAGAACTGCGAACCGTTGGTCGCCGGTCCGGCGTTGGCCATCGCCAGCAGGTAGCCGCGATCGAAACGCAGCTCCGGGTGGAATTCGTCGCCGAACTCGTAGCCCGGCCCGCCGCGGCCGGTGCCGGTCGGGTCGCCGCCCTGAATCATGAACCCGGCTATCACCCGGTGGAAGACGGAGCCGTCGTAGAACGGCCCGCTGCTGCCACCGCTCGCGTTCGCGGCGGAGTAGTCGGCCGAGCCGTCGGCAAGGCCGATGAAGTTGCGGACCGTCTTGGGCGCGTGGTTACCGAAGAGCGAGATCTTGATATCGCCGCGGTTCGTGTGCAGCGTCGCCACAGCAGTCTGATTCGGTGAGGTCACGCCGCAATGCTACGGTCCCGCCGCGCCGATCCCGCGACGCGGCGGCCGGAGTCGCTCGTTTCGACCCGCGACAAACCGCTGAGCTGGAGATACTGCATGAACCACGCGGTTGTGCCAGCATGGGCGAATGACCTTGGGGCGCCTGCATGTATCCGCACGTACTCGGTACCGGCTGCTCGGCGCGGCGGTCGTCGCACTGGCGGGCGCCGTGGCCTTGCTGATCCGCGGCAGGCGGCCGCAACCGCCGGCGCCCGCACCGGAGCCGCCGCGGATCGGCTACTCCCGCAACGGCTCCGCGCCGACCCCCGTCGCGGGCGCCGGCGCGGAGAACGGGCGTTGATCAGCGGCTGACGGTCTTCTTGTACTGCCGGATCGCCAACGGCACGAACACCACCATGATCACCACCACCCATACCAGCGTGGTCGCGACCGGATGCCGCAGCGACCACGCCGCCGGGGTGGGCGCCAGTGGGCTGGTGTTGCCGAACAGATCGCGCGTCGCCTGGGTCAACGCGGACACCGGATTCCACTCGGCGACCACGCGCAGCACCGACGGCAGCTTCTCGCTCGGCACGAAGGTGTTGCCGATGAAGGTCAGCGGGAAGACCACCATGAAGCTGGCGTTGTTGAACACCTCGGGCGTGCGCACCAACAGCCCGACCACCGCCATGATCCAGGACACCGCGTAGGCGAACAGCAGCAACAGCGCGTAGGCCAGGACCGCGTCCAGGAACGAACCGCGAATCCGCCAGCCGACCACCAGTCCGGTCAGTGACATCACGGTCAGGCTGACCACGTTGATCACCACGTCGCTGAGGGTGCGCCCGATCAGTACGGCCGAGGGAGCCATGGGCAGGGATCGGAACCGATCGATGATGCCCTTCTGCATGTCCTCGGCCAGTGCGGCGCCGGTGAAGGACGCGCCGAAGACCACCGTCTGCGCGAAAATGCCCGCGATCAGGAATTCCCGGTAGCCGCCCGACATGCCGGGCACGTCGATCGCCGCGCCGAAAATATAGGCGAACAACAGCACGAACATGATCGGCGACAGCGTCGAGAAGATCAAAACGTCGGGCACTCGTTTGATCTTGATAACGCCGCGCTTGGCAATGGTCAGGCTATCGCTGGTGACAATGGCCAGCTTCGCGCTGATCGAGGACCGGTCGAGGACCGGAATCGCCGCGGTCATCGGGACTTTCCTTCCGTGGTTTCCAGCTCGCCCGTGCGGTCGCCGTTGACGAGTTCTTCGGCTTCGTGCCCGGTGAGGGCGAGGAACACGTCGTCGAGCGAGGGACGACGCAGGCCGACGTCGTGCAACTTCACGTCGTTCTCGGCCAGCCGGTTGATCGCGGCGACCAACGCCTGGGAACCGTCGGACACCGGCACGGTGATCCGCCGCAGCCCCGGCTCGACGTGAATCTCCCCGTCCGCCAAGCCTTTCAGCACCTGCGAGGCGACCTCGAGGTTGTCCACGTGATCGACCGTCAGCTCGATCCGGTCGCCGCCGACCATGGTTTTGAGCTCGTCGGCGGTACCGCGCGCGATGACTTTTCCGTGGTCGATCACCGCGATGGCATCGGCAAGCCGGTCCGCCTCGTCCATGTACTGCGTGGTGAGCAGCAGCGTGGTGCCGCCCGCCACCAGCTCCTCGATGACATCCCACAGGTCGAGCCGGGCCCGGGGATCGAGGCCGGTGGTCGGCTCGTCGAGGAACAGCACCGGTGGGTTGGCCACCAGCGCGCCCGCCAGATCGAGGCGCCTGCGCATGCCGCCGGAATAGCCTTTCACCGGGCGGTCCGCGGCGTCGCTGAGCCGAAAACGGTCGAGTAGTTCGCGCGCGCGTTCCTTACTGCGCTGCACACCCATGTGATAGAGCCGCCCGACCATTTCCAAATTCTCGAAGCCGGTCAGATATTCGTCGACGGCCGCGTATTGCCCCGACGCGCCGATCTTCGAGCGCAGGGCACGTGGTTGCGCGAGTACGTCGATACCCGCGACGGTGGCCCGGCCCGCGTCCGGTATCAGCAGCGTGCTGAGCACCCGGACGGTGGTGGTCTTACCTGCGCCGTTCGGTCCGAGCAGCGCGGTGACGGTCCCCTCGGGGACGGTGAGGTCGAGGCCGTCGAGCGCGACCAGCCGGCCGTATCGTTTGACCAGCCCCTCGGCGACTATTGCGTCGGGCATGACTCTCCTGGGATCAGTGGATTTCATAGGATGTATTTGCGCGACGCCGGTAGATCCGACGTCGGCCAATTCGCGTGATCGGGTCGCTGGCCGATTCTCGTGTCAGTATTGCGCGACCCACCGACAAGTTCATCCGATTTGTTCGGTGCCCGAGTCGCGAGAAAAGCCGCCTGCCGTCGCGCGCGATTACCCGAAACCGGAAACCATCCTTCTCTCTACAGAGTACGGAGTTCTTGGCCGGGCGCACAGCCCCCTTCGTGCGCATCGCCGAGACAAACGAAGGCCGCACCTCGATCCAGGCGGTGCTCGGGGGTGCCGGATCGAAGTGCGACCGGTTATATGGTCACGCCGGAGCCCCCGCGCAGTCGTGCGTAGCGCACTACCCGAATCACCACCGGGCGCTACTCGACCCGACGTGCGGCGACACCAAACCGACCGGGCGAGTAGAACATCCACCGGCCCATGCCCGACGAGGCGACACCGCGGTCGCACCGGCCCACGGCCGACGAACACGCCGTCCGGCACCGACACGCGACACCGGCGTTGCTCGAACACGGCGAACCCACCCAATTCGACAGCGATGCGCGACACACAGAGACCGGTCGGCATGTTCTGGCCGGGACGGCTATTGCCGGACCGCTTTACCGGGAACAAGGGTATCGACCTGGGGAACAGCGGATTTGGCAAACACCAGGCCACCTCCGCGTCAGGTATGCCCGAGTGGATTCCGTCGCGGAAACGAGCCCCGACTCCGGGAAAGATCACGCGCCAGGAAAAACTTCAGAAAGTGGCGCTCCCCACGCACACACAATCGCGAATCATCGCGTAGGATCATTCACGTCGGCCCCTCCCCCCCGGGCCGACCTTACGCGGGCCTCGGCTAACTCCCCCCCTTCGCCGAGGCCCGCTCCCCATTTCTGGAGCAGGTCAGCTCGGCCGCTCGACCGCCGACAGCACCGATCGCCAGGCCGTTGCCAGCCGCTGCTCGCGCACCCGTCCGGCGACCGCGAGCAGCGGACGATCCCGCGCCCAGCGCTCCCGAGTCAGCGAATCCGCCGACTCCCACCGGGAATCGAGTTCGTCCACCAAGCACCGCAGGTACTCGAACACGGCCCCGAGGGCGATATGCACACCGGGCGATCCGGGCGCATCGATGTCCAGCCCGCGCACCGCCGCGACGCCGGCCAGCAGTCGTTCGAGTACCGGCCGCGGCCACCCGGCGGCCCGCGCCACCCGCACCAGCCAGCCGAGCGCAGCCGCGAGCACGTGGATGTCCTCGATGGTGCGAAACGGCTTGAGGTAGTCGAGGTAGCCGTCACCCGGTAGCACCGTGGCCACGGCATCGGTCAGGTTCACCGTCGCGTGCGGGATCTCCGGCGCGAACGGGGTCGCGGGCAGGCTCGTCACCCGCACACCCGGCTGCGGCAGCTCGACCACGGTGGCGCGCAAACGATTCCGGCCATCCAGGTCGGCGCCGACACTGGCGATCACCACCAACCGATGGGCCAACATGCCCAGCGTCGCAAAGGTTTTCGTGCCATTGAGCCGGGTTTCGCCGTCCACTTCGGTCACCGTCGTCTCGATCGCCGCCGGATGCCCGCCACCGGACTCCGTCGCGCACAGCGCGACCAGCTCGTCGGAGGCCAGGTCGGGAATCAGCGTGCGCACCGCCTCCTGATAGCCGGACAGGAACGCGTAGCCGAGCCGGTCGGCGCCGAACCCGCCGGCCAGCGCGATATCGACCGGCTTGGCGAAACGATTCGCCGCCACCCGATGCCGGGTCCAGGCCGCACCGACATCGTCGAGCGGGGCGGTGGGCAGGGGTTCGGTCAGCAGGAAATCGAGCACGGAATCCACCTGTGCACGGTAACGGCAGGGGTGGACTTCTTGCCTCGGTTCGACTGGCGGCCCGCTCGACCGGCTCTGGTGCCCACCCGCGGCCACGGGCTAGTCGTTGCGAGACTCCTGCCCTCCGATCTCGCGTGCCGCCTGTCACACCGGCGGGTAATCGTCGGGCAACTCACCGCGCCGCAGGTGTCCGCGCCGAGGCGCAGCAGGTATCACTGAGGAGAAACATCCGCCGCCAAAAGGAGTCTGAGCTGTGCCTGGACCTGACGAAGCGCGTAAGCGGGCACTGTTCGACAACGAGGCGAGATTGTCCTGGGTGCTGGCCGCACTGGCCGGTTTGATCGGCGCCGCGGCGTTCATGCACACCGCGGGCTACTTCGTCACGTTCATGACCGGCAATACCGAGCGCGCCATCCTCGGGCACTTCCACGACCAGAAGGACACGGCGATGGCGGCCCTCGGGCTGCTGGGTTCGTTCGTCGGCGGCGTGGTGGTCGCCTCCTGGTGCCGGCGGCACTATTGGTCCGGGCATCCGCACGGTCCGACGCTGCTGACCACCCTCAGCTTGGCCGTCGCCTCGATCATCGACCTGGCCCGCATCCAGAACGCGCCCGACATCGACTTCGTGCCGATCCTGTTCGTCGCCTTCGGTGTCGGCGCGCTCAACACCTCGTTCGTGAAGGACGGCGAGGTATCGGTGCCGCTGAGCTACGTCACCGGAACGCTGGTGAAGCTGGCCCAGGGCATCGAGCGCCACATCAGCGGCGGTGACTACGCGGACTGGCTCGGCTACTTCCTGCTCTATCTGAGCTTTTCGCTCGGCGCGCTGCTCGGTGGCCTGCTCAGCATGCTCGTCGCGGGCTGGGCGATGTTGATCACGGCGACCGCCGTGTGCCTGATCGTGACCGGCTACACCTACCTGCACCTCGATCGGCACGGCCCGCTCTCCCACGATTGACCCCCGTGGTTTTCCCCTGCGACCGCTCGCGCGCCGCGGTTATGGTGGCCGCGTGGAGAATATCGGGAGCGATGCCGACCAGTTCGCGGCGCTCGTCTTGCAGCAGCTGACCGCCGAGGGCGAAGTAGGGGCCGAATACGACCCGCAGGAATTCGTCATTCGCCTGACCAGCGGGTGGAAGCTGTTCCTCGGCAACATCTTCCGGGAAGCCAACGACCTGCCCGCGGACGAACGCACCGCCCGGATCACCCGCTTCCTCAGCAGCAGAAGCGAAGCACCGGCCCTTCCCGGCTGGCCGCAGGTGCGTTCGTCATTGCGGCCCATCCTGCGCTCGGAAACCTTCGGCATCGGGAGCACCGACGCCGACGACCCGCGCCCGATCACCCGCCCCGCCCTGCCGTTCCTGAACGAACTCGTCGCGGTCGACCTGCCGAGCTCGCGCTCCATCGTCAACGAGCGGACCATCGAGCAATGGGGCGTCGACGCCGCAGAGGTGTTCGCCGCCGCGCGCGAAAACCTCACGGCGCTGGTCGGTTCCGGTGGATTCAAGGAACCCGGCGTGCTGTTCTTCGACGACGACGGTGACGGCTACTGCACCTCATGGCCGCTGATCCCGGGCTGGCTCGCCGGTTGCGGCGACGGCACCCAGCGCCCGATCGCCTTCGTACCCGAGGTGGACCGATTGATCATCGCCCCGGACGGCGACGATCTCGGCCCCCTCTTCGAATACGTCGAGCAGCAATACCGTGAGGCGGCCCGGCAGATCTCACCGCAGGGCTACACGGTCGACGACGCGGGCGCCGTGATCCCGCTCGACCAGTCCCCCAGGCACCAGCACCTTCCCTTCGTGCAGCGCGCCCGCTGCGGTTTGGCGCTGACCGAATACGAGGCGCAGGGCAGCGCCCTGACCGAGCAGCTCGACACGCACCTCGCGCTGCAGACCCGCGATGGCGAAATCGACGGCGCGTTCGTGGGGTCGGTCATGTACATCGGCGCCGACAGCGGTCCCTACACCGTCACCATCTGGGGCGAAGGCGTCGAGTACTTCCTGCCGGAAGCCGATTACGTGATGTTCTGCGTCGACGAGCAGGGCGAGAAGTCCGTCCTGTTCACCGTCCCATTCGCGGCGGTTGTCGATATCGTCGGGCTCACCCCCATACCGGACCTGACGCCGCCTCGCTACGAGATCCGGCACTGGCCCGACGCCGAGGTCCGTGCCCGGCTGGCGGCTGCCGCGGTCGAACCCTAGTCCCGCGTCAGCTCGAGGTAGACGCGCAGGCCCTCGGCGATCTTTCCCGCCGCGTGCTCGAGCTGCTCGGGCGGCAGCTTCTTCCCGAAGGCTGCCGCATCGAGCAGCTGTTCACGAACCTGTTCGAGGTTGATCCTGGCCCGATCCCGGCGCGAAAGGTGTGGCACGGCCCAGACCCTACCTCGAGTCGAACTGATGTTCGAGAGGTCGAGCGGAGGTCAGCGGGTGGTGACCTCGTGCCACATGTCCGCGTCGCCGCGCTTGCGCAGCTTCGAAATCCCGACCAGAACAGCGATCACAGCACCCGCGACAACCAGAATCTTCATGCTCCCCACCCTACTGTGCGCCGCGGGCACGCGACCAGATCCCAGCCACCGCGACCCCGACTTCGCTTCGGCCACAACAGATCACCGCTACATCCGGTCACCGGGCTTGCCGACGGACGACGCCTAGTCAGCAGGAGAAAGCAATCGGGGCAAGGTTCACCAACCTTGCCCCGCATCCGCATATTTCGCTGTGGAGCCTAGGGGAATCGAACCCCTAACCCCTGCCTTGCAAAGGCAGTGCTCTGCCAATTGAGCTAAGGCCCCAAATCATCGCTCGCCGCACACCACGCCGATCGACCCCGCAACGGTACCTTCCCGCCGTCGGCACGGTCAAAACAGACCCTCACCAGCCCACGAAACGAACAAGGCCCATGCTCGTCGAGAGCACGGGCCTGAAATGAAAGGGTGGGCCTAGGAGGACTTGAACCTCCGACCTCTTCGTTATCAGCGAAGCGCTCTAACCGCCTGAGCTATAGGCCCTTGTCGTTTGAACAGCCCTTGTCGTGACTGCCTTGAAGTATCGTACAGATCCCGCTGCGGTGCACCAAAACGGCTGGTAGAAGCACCGCACGCGTCAGGGTGCACGTACGAGAAACGGAGCGCCCGAGGTGATCGATGGGTTCTGATCACCGGTCCGGACGCTCCGTCAGTTGCTCGTAGGCAGCGAAAAGGCAGCATCAGCCGACTACGGCTCCGATGGATGCGGTTCCGTCGTCGCCGTCCTCGTCGTCACCGAGGGCACCTCTCACCGCGTCGTAGTCGTCCTGGCGGCGAATGTAGAAGGCCATGGTGGTGGTCATCTTCTCGTGCCCCATCACTTTGGCGATCTTGTGGGGTTCGACCCCTTCGTCGGCAAGCCAGGTCCCGTAGCAGTCGCGCAGATCATGGAACCGCAGCCCGCCAGCTTCGTTCGCGGCCACGTGTTTGACCGCCTGTTCGTACTTGCCGAACACTTCCGAGGCCACCGAGCCATCCTCATCCATCCAGACCGCCTCGTAGCCGTCGCCGACCTCGCAGACCTCACCGAGAAGACCCGCGCGCACCAATGCCGGACGCCAGATCCGAGCCCGGAACAGTCCTCGCCGCAGGGGTGCGCCTGCCTCGTTGGCGAAGATCAAGCCTCGGTCGCCACGAGGGTGTTCGGCCATGAATCCGCGCAGCTCGGTCACGACCCAGGCCGGGAGCGGAATGGTGCGCCGACCCGCCGCAGACTTGGGGAATGGCTTGAACTCGGTATGCCCGCCGACCTCGGTCACGGTGCGGATCACACGCACCAATCCCCGATCGAGATCTACCGCGTCTTCGCACAGTCCGGCGACCTCACCCCAGCGCAGTCCGGCGAATGCGGTCAGCGCGACCATGGCCCGGTGCCGTTGCGGGACGATAGCGGGCAGCAGCTGTTGCCGAACTTCATCACGGGTCAGAATCCGCGCTTCGTCCTTGTCGGTCTTGCGGCGACGCGGCACCTTCACGCCCTCGGTGGGATCGACCCCGATCAACCGATTACGAACCGCGGAACGCATCACCCCCGACATCAGCCGCTTGCACTCGGCAACCGTGGCCGGGGAACGCCGCGACGACAATTCGGTGATCCACTGCTGCACCGAAAGATGATCGACCTTGCCCAGCTGCCAGTCCGACCACTGGGCCAGCACATGGGTACGCATGATCGACTCATCACGCCCGGTCGTCGTGCGTTCATGGTTCCAAGTCTTCATCCATGCCTGGGCGTGCTCACCGAAGCGGGTACGCCCGGCATGCGGTGAGACGTAGGTACCGGTGGACTTGGCGACCTCGACCTGAGCGAGAAACGACTTGGCTTCGCGCTCGGTGCCGAAGGTCTTGGACCGTTGCACGCCGGAAGGCTCGCGCCAGAACGCTTTCCACTTCCCCGCTTCGGTCTTGTCGATAAATCCCATGGTTATGCCACCTCCGGCAATGTGCAGTCTTCAAGCCAGGTATCGAAGGTCTTGCGCGGAACGACCCACCGACGACCCACCCGTTTGGCCGGGACCTCACCATCGTTGATCGCCCGATAGGCGTTGTTGCGCGACATCCCCAACAGGTCTGCCACCTCTTGCACCGTGTACGTCGCTCGCTGAGCCTGACCTAGTCGCATCCCCTTCTCCTTCCGTATTCACGCCGCTTGCCGAGTTGCCGAAGTTTCTGGGGTCTGTGGTGGGCCTGCCGCGAACTGGGCTTTGACCAGCTCCGCGCGCCAGGTATTCCGTCGGGAGATCGAGCCCATGATCAGGTGCTCACGCAACGGCCGGGATTTGTCGCCGGGCTCGACCGGGGTCACCTTGTAATGGCTGGTGTCGGGCTTGTGGATACCGGCGTCGGCGAGCAGTTGCCGAACAAAATCCACGCGGTCTTGCTTGTGGTCGATGAGGGTCTTGCCCGACCAGCGGCGTGAGACCAGCACACGACGACCGGGCAAGCCGAGGGTGTCTCGACGGTGCGCTTTGCCACGGCAACGGCCAGGGACGGTCTTGTCGCTGACCCCTTGGGGGACGATGCCGTATTCGAGCCACACCGCACACCGAGGCGAGCAGGGCGTGTTCTGGAGTTCGGCGTGAAGCCGGTCGTAGTGTTCGGCTGCGCGGTCGGTCTGGGCTTCCACGATCTCCGAGATGGATTTGGTCAGGTACTTGGTGACGTAGCCGATGGTCCGGCCGGCCTTTTCCGGCACCACGCCCTTGATCTGCTTGCGGTCCATCTGGGAACCGAACCGCACCACGTACGCGGGTTCGAGGTCATCGACCTGATCGAGGGTGTCCAGGGCGTCGTCCCAGTAGGTCAACGGCTGACCGGTGCCGGGGTCGATGAAGGTGGCGCGCTTGTGATCCCAGACCGGCTGATGCGGGCCGCCGTAGACGCGGTTCTCCGGCCCGAAGTGAGGCCACCACACCTGGTGGTAGGTAGCCGCGGTGACAAGCTTCAGCAGCTCGCGAGAGATCGCGCCACGGATCAGGATGTGCAGGTGCGGTGCCCCGCGTTTCTGCGGTTCCACCGTGGCGAAGTACTGCACGTCCCGCCCGACCGCACGGCGCAGGTTCTGAATCCAGCGGTCGACCAGCTTGGAGAAGAACACGATGTCGCGTGCGGCACCGGTGTAGTCGTAGCTGTCCATGTCGAGCGGCGACCCATCCGAACACGGCAGCCCCGTGGCGTCGAGGGCACCGTCACGACGGATGCGGCCCCGGCTCGGCATGGTGAGCGTGACGAACATCGAGGGCTGATGCTTGCCCGCGAAGACCTGTCCCACAGTCGATTTCGACACCTTCTTACGAGGCAGGTCCGGCACGTCCTGACGCCGCCTGGTGGAACGCTTACGCCGATCCTTGATGGTGGCGTCCAGGGCCGGGAGACGACCACGCAGGCCGGTTTCCCGCAGATCCTCATCCAAGGCCCGGATCACCTCACGCAGGGACTCGGCGAGGTCTTCGGCCGCCTCGGCCACCGCAGCACGGTATTGGGTGACCAGATCGGCGCGTTCGGTCAGCAACTCGACCTGACGCGCCGTCGCATCGGTCTTGTCGGGCACCAGTTCGTGACTGGCGTGCCATCCTTCGCGGCACTGAGCGATCCGCAGCAGCCGGTTGGCTTTCGCGCAGGCCGGGCACACCGACTCGATGGTGGACTTACACGGGGAACCCTCGTAGGTGACGGTCCCGGTCTTGGGGTCCTCCACGCGCATGGCGATCGGACGCTTGCACACCATGTACTGATCAGCCGCAGCTTGAGCGACCTCGAACAGGTTGGGTAGGGCACGGCGCTGGGCCGCAGTCCCTCCCGCCTTCGCACTCTCGGTGTTGGGGGTGTTCATCAGATCGTCTCCTTGCAGAAGCGCCCGCCGTCGATGGGGGGCAGCTCGAACGGATCGGCCAGGGCATCAGCGCGTCGGAACCGGAGTTCGACCAGGCCGGGACCGGCGATGCGGACTCGGCAGTCGGTGGCGCCGAAGGTGTGAGCGAGGTTGTCAGCGCGTGATTCCCAATCAGCGGGGCACTGGCCTTGCAGCATCCGCACCCGCACCACATCGACAGCAGCGCCGACCGCGACCGAGACCCGCCGGGGAACCAGCAGCCCGGTCCCGTGCGCCACGGTGAGCTTGCAAGCCGTCAGTCGCCCGCTCCAGCCCAGCCGGTAGCGCCGCCACGCCAGGAACCGGGTCCGTGCCCGCCCGGTGATCCACCGCTCGAAGGTTCGTGGACTCCGTAGTCGCCACGCCACCATCCCCGCGATGAACACCCCGACCAGCGCGAACCCGTAAGGCCAGCCCAGCAAAACACCGGCCGCGACAGCCCCACCGAGGGGCACCGAGATCATCGGGAACAGCAGCGCCCACCACGCGATCACGGCCACGGCTTTGACGATGTGCCAGACCAGCAGCCCGAACGCCTCCATTAGGTCTTCGGCCGGGGACTTGTCGGTCACTGTCGTTTTCGTGGTCATCGACGGGCCTCCTTTCCGGTGAGATCGAACGAGAGCTGGGAGGCGACGGGTTTGTCATCGATCCAGCGCCGCCACCCGATGGATTCTGAATCCCGGTACACGACAACGGCTTTCGCGCGCCGACGGGCCGTCTGGTTGCAGGCGTACATGGTGGCGTCGGTGATATTGCGGGCCTTGACCAGCGCGTGTACCTGCCCGCCGACCAGCAGGCCCCACTCGCGGCCCCTCATGCCGCCCACCCCGCACTGTGCTCATCCCAGGCCAGCACCGAGTTGTCGTCGACGAGCTGGCGCACCGACTGCAAGCAGATCACCGCGTCGCGCTCGTCACGATCGAATGCGTCGGTCTCATCGAAGTAGTGAATGGTCATGACAGAGCCTCGATTTCAGCGATGCCGCACACGATGCAGGTGCGCGAACGAGTGGAAACACCGAGCAGCCGCCGCGTGGTCTGCCAGTGCTCAGGGAACTGGTGGCCGTTGCGGTCGCAGTGATCAGCCGCGGTGCAGCCGTCACACCACACCCGGTCACCGTCATAAACCCAGCCCACACCCGCGCCACGGTGTTGCAGATACGACACCGCCTGGGAAGTGGAGTCGAAACAGATTGATTCACCAGTGTTTTCGGTATAGATGTCACCGCAGCTGTCGCAGTAGATGACCACGTGTGTCTCGGTCACGAATCCTCGTTTCACGCCGCCACCCCCGCAGCATCGCCGTCCTCGTCGCCGAGGTCATCAGGGTCGAACCCGCTGTAATCCTCAGTGGGACCGGTGATCACCGGAGCCGGAGAGAACGCCTCGACAATGGCATCGGCTGCGTCGTCGTCGACCCAGAACGCCCGCACTCGCACGAACCCGCGTGTGCCGTCCTGGCCGACGTAACCGACACCGGGTGTGTGTTCGCTGATCTCGTCACAGCGCGCACCCCGATCCCGGGCACCCTGACCGTGGACCATCGCGTTCTGTGTCGGCTCGTCCAGGCGCAGCCCGATCCGGACCGGGAACAGTTGCCGGTTGGGCATCGTCTCTTTCGACGGGTCCTGCAACGCCGCCACCACCGACACCGCGACCGCGCGGCCTTTCGACAGCAGCAGCCCGGTCAAGCGCCGGAACTCCTCCTGCTCCTCACGGGTCGCATACGACGACAAAGCCGCAGCTTCATCGATGATGATCAGGATCAACGGTTCATCGATAGTGGGAACGAGCTTGCGCAGACCAGCCCGGCGCATCCGCACCGCCCGCTCGTCCATCTCCTTGACCGCTTCATCGAGCATGCCCAGGATCGAGGCACCGTCGACACAGAAACGGGTGAACAACCGGTCCTCACCACGCCCGAACTCCGCCCCGCCCTTCGGATCACCCAGACGCACATCCACCAGCCCGGCCTTGATCGCCGGACCCACACCGGCCAGCAGCGACCACAACACGCTGCCCTTGCCCGAACCCATCGCACCAGCGATCAGGATGTGTGCGTAGAGCACCCGCAACCGCCACATGTCGCCGTCCTCGGTAACACCGACCGGGACCGCCTCCAGATCCACACCATTGGGGATCACCTCCGGCCTCGTTGCCGGGGAGACGAGAGTGTCAAACGCCCTCACCTGGAGACGAACCCACGACGGAGCGGGCGACGACGCTGTCACCTTCGGCACCGCCAAATACGTGGCGAACTGCTGCAACTTCTCGTCCTTGGACCAGTCCGCCAGCGACTGACCGCCGAGCATCACCAGGTCAACCTGAATCCCGTAGCGGGTGTAGTCGTAGCGTTCGAGCTTGGGAAAACCACCCTCGGCCGAACCGAGACCCAGCGCGGCCAACATCAGGTTGGTTTGCAGCGGATCAGCCAGGATCGAGACAGCGGTACGCAACTCAGGTGCGGCATCGTCCACGATCTGCGCGACCGTCTGCGGCTTCGGCTTCTTCGTACCGGGCAGGTCCCGGCGAGCCAGCCAGATCAGCCCCGCAGGCGCCACCACCGAGCCACCCACGGCAAGAGTTCCGAGAATCCCGCTCATCGTGACCACCCCTTGCCCGTCAGGGGCGCACAGTCCTCCGGCATGAAGCTGATTCCCGAAGGTGCCTCAGCGCAATTGCTCTCGCGAAACGATGCCTGCGGGACGTCTTCGCAGAACATCACGCACCCATCCGCGCGAGGAGCGACCGTGGCCACCGTCCCGCCCGGTTCACGACCCACCGTCAGCAACAACGCCAGCGGAAACGCCACCACACCAACGAGCAACACGATCCCGGCCGTCCACCGCTGCCTCAACGCCAGCGACACCACCGCACCGTTGTTCTCAGCCATCGAAACCAACTCCTTGCCTAGGAAACCGTGATCGGCAGCGCTTGTTGCACCGGCCGCACGGGATGAATGGAACGCACCGGCACCGGCCGCACACCGGCCACCACAGGCGCGGAAACAGGAACAGGTGTCGCAGCCGGGACCGCAGCACTCACCGGTTGCGGGGCAGCGACAGGGGCAGGCTTCGGGGCCGAGGTCGCGTACTTACGCGCCGTCGGAGCCGAAACGCCCAGCGTCCGACCGATTTCGGCATACGACTTACCCGCCGCGTGCAACGCCACCGCCTCAGCGACCTTGCCCGGATCGCGACGCGTCGACGCCTTCTTCCGGCGAGCAGGAACCGGCGCGGGAACCGAAGCAGTAGCCGCGGGCTTGTCCGGCACAGGATCAGACGCCGGAACCGGCGCAGAGACCGGCTCAGCAGCCGAATCCTGTTGCACGGCACGGAACAACACCGCCAACCCGTGCGTGTCGACCAGCAGCGAAATCGGAGCGATCGCCGCCACCAACGCCGCAGCCCACCACGGCAGGATTCGGCCGGCCGCGACCGCATGAAGCGAGTTACCCGCGATCGAGACCGCAGCACCGATACCCAGCACCCACAGAAACCACCCACGTTCCCGTGACTTCGCCAGCACCAACGCACCCACGGTCGCCTGAATGATCGTGCCGTCCACGATCACCGGGAACAGCCACGCCCACCGCTTCGGAGTGTTGGCCAGAATCGCCAGATCACGCAACGCAGCGAAGCTCAGCACGAACGCAGCCGCCCCGATAACCACGATGATGACCACGGCAGACCAGCGCGCCCACCGCATCCCCGCCGACTGCTGGCCTGCCGTCTTCATCACGCCGCCTTAGCGCCGGACGGACGCGAAGCACCCGGATCATTCGGGGCCTGCTTGGCACCGGAGGTATCACCCTTGATGCCAGTTGCCCGGAAGGTGTAGCCCTGGTACTTGAACTCCCCCTGACCCATCACCTTCGGCTCAGCGGTCACGCCCTCCAGCTCGATCATCCGCATCCCGGTACCAGGCACGATCTCCTCGGTAGCCGGAACCGGCTGCACCTGAGCCACGAAAATGACCTCGAACGACGCCCGCTTCGCCTTGTCCTCATGCGGGTCAGTCACCGTCGCCTTCCACAACGGCAACCCCGAACCCTCACCCGTCTTCGGGTCGTAATCGAACATCGGCTCCGGCGTCGCGTTCGGATTCGGGTTGTACTTCGTCACCTGCGAGACCTCGCCCAACAGCACCAGACCCTGCGGAAACGCCGTCCTGAACGGAATCTCGAACTTGTGACCCCTCTTGATCGCCATTGCTACTCCTTCGGAATAATCGATCCTGTTAACCGGTTGTCTTGTTAACCGTACAACTAGGATGGACGGCGGGTCCCTACTTGTCAAGACAACGTGAGGAATAGGCTGAAGCCATGGCACTGAAATACGAGCGACTTGCCGATGACCTGCGGCAAGCCATCCAGTCTGGGGAACTGCCGGGTGGTTCGCAGTTGCCAACCAGCGCAACTCTCGCCGAGCGATACAAGGTCAGCATGCCGACGGTTCGGCAAGCACTTGACGTCCTGCGCAGCGAAGGGCTGATCGACTCCCGTCAGGGTCTAGGTGTCTACGTCCGACCTCCACGCCAGAAAGTCCGTCGCAGCAACGCCAACAACCACTTCGACAAAGCCCGAGTACATGAGCCGGAGGCGGTACGAGCCGCCACAGGCCTGACCGAACGGGACACCGGACTTGACGTGGCAGATCTAGACTTCGAAGCCAAGTACGCCATTGTCAACGCCACCGAGGACCTCGCTAGCCAGTTCGGTATCCCTGTCGGTGCGAAGTTGGTGCAACGTGAGTTCCGCACTCGGTCCAAGACCGAGGCTGCCCCGTTCAACCTCGCCCGCTCGTATCTGGTCTATGACTTGGTAGCCGCGAATCCACAACTTCTGGACGCGTCCAACGAACCATGGCCCGGCGGCACAATGCATCAGCTGAGCACTGTCGGAATCGAAGTCGACCGCGTCATCGAAGCCGTCACCACAAGGCCCCCTACCCCGATGGAAGCGCAGCTACTCGACGTCGGACCGGGCGTACCCGTCTTTCTCATCCATAAGACCGTTCTTGACACAACCGGTCGGGTGGTAGATGTTGCCTATGTGACCTTGCCTGGCGATCGGACCGAACTTGTGTATGAAACTCCACTCGAAAGGTGGGCCAAGTAATATGGATCGCCTGATTTCAATCATTACTCCGGTTTACAATCCCGATCCCGATCATCTTAAAGCCGCATGTGAATCTGTAATATCGCAGGAGCTTCCTCCAGGCTGGAGGTGGGAATGGGTACTACAAGAAGACGGCAACTCTGGAGTGCCGCAAGAGATACTTCGCGGCGTTGACGATCGAATCGTATTCCGAACAGGTCGACGTGGAGGAGTTGCCCTAACTCGAAATATGGCCCTTGCAAATTCCCGTGGGGAACTCATCAAGAATCTCGATGCCGACGACATCCTGACGCCGGGCGTACTCCTCCGAGACATCGAACACCTCACATCCGACAGTACTGAGGTAGCCTGGACAACTTCCCGGCTGCTTGACCTCCTGCCAGACGGGTCGAAGGTTGGATTCGACGGCGACCCAGCGCACGGCCTCCTCCTCCCAGGCACAGTGCTCAAATACTGGCGGGAAAACAATTTCCGCCTTCCGGTCCATCCAACAACAATTTGCATTAGACGCCAGCTAGTAACTGCCATAGGCGGATGGATGGGCGTGCCAGGTTCCGACGACACGGGAATGCTTATCGCAGCCAGCCTGCTTTCCACAGGATTCTTTGATAGCGAAGTCGGACTTCTGTACCGCAAATGGGAGGGACAGGAAACAGCTCAGCAGCACCATACTCATGCCGAGGAATGGCAAGCACGAATGAGCCTTATCAATGAACGCGCGGCAGCTCTAATGCAAAGCTTCACCGGTTCCACACATTGAGGTACAATCCAAGTGTCACGCAAGTGATGTCGAGCGGTGGGACCGCCTCTTTCCCAGACGGCCCCACCTGGTGGGTTAGCTAGCCCGCACTCGGCGGACCACTACGAGCGCCCCGGCGACCACGGCAGCAACCGCAATCAGCATGCCGTAGTCGACCGGGGCGTTGCTCTTTGCCCGGCGATGTTTCGCCATCCCCACCACCTCCTTCCTGGGCGCGGTGTGTGGACCATGTCCACCGCCCCTCGGAACGAGGTGTCACCACCCTACGTCAGCCCGCCGACCGGAACCGTTGGAACGCAGCCACTTCCGACCCGAGACACCGACGATGTCTGCTCCGGAACCGATCGGGCAGGATGTTCCGGTCACCACGGCACGCACCGCACGTACATCGGTTGCTGCCGAATTCCGCCATTGAGGATCAAGAGCGGCGCTGCGCGCCGCCCGCGCGGCTACCGCCGCGCCGCGCCGCGCGACCGCCGGCCTCCGCAAGCTACGGCAGGCGGGCGCGTCGGCACGTCGGCACCGCGCTCACGTTCACAACTGCCACTCCACGACACTCTTGGTCACTTCGGGCATGACCGGGTAAGTGCTGAGCACGCCGTGAGCCGTACCCGACCTACCTCCGCAGCCGAGCACGAATCGGCCAGTCGACGCACGGGGTGACTGGCTGTGGTCACCAACGGTGTTCGAGCAGCCGGGGGAGATCCGGTCCAGGGCCAGCAGTGGTCACCAGGGTTCCTCTCCGGACGGCGCCGATGAATCTGCCGATGGCGTACCAGACCGGACCCACCCCGGCAAAGGCCAAGACGTGTCGACAACGCACGGGAGGCCCCGCGGCGGACTATCCATAACCCGATCGCGCGAGTTCATAGCCTGATGAGCCGCGGGACCTCCCGTGCGCCGTCGAGCCTTTGCCGGGGTGGGACCGGCCTGGTCCGGGCGAGCCCAGATCCACCGACACCGACCGGAGAGGAACCCCCACCATGACCGCCACCAGCACCCTCGCCTGCACCACCCCCAACTGCCCGAACCCCGCCATCGGCACCCTCCCGATCTACGTCCCCGGCGACGAGCACGACCACGTCTGCGGCCCCTGCCTCGCCGCCTACTGGGCCGCACGCGAATCCGCCGCCGACGACTACAGCTGACCGGCTGGGGGCTTCGGCCCCCTTCTCGTCACGTCGAGGCACCCGCGGTGGAGGTCCTGCCTCCTCATGGCCCAATTGTCCTGAACAGCCGCCCGAACCAGTCAACCCACGCTCCGCTCTCCGGGGTTGACAGGCCCGACCGACTGTAGGAGACGGCCAGTACGAGGAAGCAGGGGGAAGGGAAGTCACCAGACATGCCAAAGCGGCGGATAGGCGATCTATCCGCTTCGGGATCGAGGCAGCAGAAAAGCAGCGAGAGGCTTGGGAACGCCTGTCACGCGTTAGTACTCGTTTGGATGTCTGTGCAGCTCAGCGGGGCTGTTTAGGACTACCGCTGGTCGCGAAACCGCGTTATCAGCGAAGCGCTCTAACCGCCTGAGCTATAGGCCCTTATGTTGTTGTGGCGCGTAGTTCGCGACAACGTGTAGAGAGTACACAACACCGACCACCGCATCCAAAACGGCTGGTAGAGCGGCTGCGGAACGATTGTCGGTGGTGCTGGGACAAGGTGGCGACGAACAAGAACGGCCGGTGCTGCCCGGGTCAGGGGCGGCACCGGCCGTCTGGCAGAGCCGGTTCTAGTCGGGGTCGGCCAGGGTTACCTGGATGCCGCCGACGAGGTCGCAGCACTGGTTGTAGATGAACGTGCCCACGGTGCCGAGCGCGGTGAACAGCACGACGTTGATCAGGCCGATGACGCCGGCGTAGCCGAAGACGGTGCCCGCGTCGATGAGGCCGACCGACCCGCTGTCTTGGGACACCATGTCGGTGAAGGTGTTGTTCAGCCGCTCCCACACGCCCATGCCCTCGAGCACGATGTAGAGCAGACCGACCGCGAGCATCCACACAAAGAACATGGCCACGCTGATAACGAGCGAGATCTTCAGCGTCGACCACGGATCGATGCGCCGGATCTGCACGGTGGCGCGCAGCGGCTCACCGGTGGCGACGGCCGCGGCGACCGCGACCGGCACCGCGGGCGAGATCGGAGTCTGCGGACCGGTGGTCTCGGGCGCCGACGGCGGCAGCGGGTGCCGGATCTCGGACAGGTCGGGCATGTCCTTGATCAGTTCGGGGCGCGCGATGCTGCGGGTGGGTCCGTCGATGCCGACGGACTTCACCATCGCCGCTTCCTTGCGGGCCGCCTTGGCGGCGAGGTCCGCGGTGGTGCGGGCGTTGGTGACCCCGCCACCGAGACCCCCTCCCCCACCGGAACCGGACCCGCTCGGACGACCGGTCACCGGTGCCTGGCCGGGCCGGTACAGGTTGGACTGCGGCTCCCGCTGCGGGAGTTGCGACCAACCTTCCTGGAACGACGATTGGCCACCGCCGTTGCCGCCGGCTTGATCCCCGGCCTGGGACGCACCGGACTCTGAGTTGTTCATGCGGACAGTCTGGTCGAACCCTTCTTGGCCGCCTTGACCGGGCACCTGCTCGGCGCCGGCCTGCTTGTTCGCGAAATCGCTTTGCTGGTCCGGCATTTCACGGGGCTGTCCGCCCTGCGGCGCACCACCCGGCTGAGCACCCGCTTGCGGCCCGCCCGGACGCGCACCGGCGGGCTGGCCACCGTGCGGTTGCCCGCCCTGCTGGCTGCCCGCGGACTGCGCACCACCCTGTTGGCCGCCGTTCGACTGCCCGCCGCCCGGCTGCCCGTTCTCCGCCGAGGAGACCGGCCTCGGGATCGGCCGCGGCGGGATCGGGGACGGTGCGATCCGCTCGGTCACACCGTTCGTCTGGTGCCGCTCGTCATTCGGCTGATTCGGAGTGGTCAATGGGAATCCTTAGATCCGTTCGTTGCCGCCGCTGTTGGTTTACTCAGAAGAACCGGTGTCGCTGGTGTCGCCGGCGAGGAGATCGGGATCGGGCTCGTCGGCATTGCGCGCGATAGCAAGCAACGTATCGCCCTCGCCGAGGTTCATCAATCGCACGCCCTTGGTCTGTCGTCCAGCCTTACGAACCTGCTTGGCCACTGTCCGGATGACACCACCACCGGAAGTGATCGCGTACAACTCGTCGTCGTCCTCGACGATGAGCGCACCGACCAGGGTGCCACGCTTGGGGTCGTATTGGACGGTCAATACGCCTTTACCGCCGCGACCCTGCGGCGTGTATTCCTCGATCGCCGTCCGCTTAGCGTAACCGCCCGCGGTCGCGACCAGCAGATATGTGTCCGGCCGCACCACGTTCAGCGACAAGAGTTCATCCGAGGCGTTGAACCGCATGCCCTGCACGCCGGAGGTGGCCCGGCCCATCGGACGCAGCGCCTCGTCGGTCGCGGAGAACCGGATCGACTGGCCGAGCGCCGAGACCAGCAGCAGGTCGTCGTCTGCCGAGCAGAGCACGGCGCCGACCAGCTCGTCCTCGTCGCGCAGGTTCACCGCGACGATGCCGCCACTGCGGTTGGAATCGAAGTCCGACAGCTTCGACTTCTTCACGAGGCCATTCTTGGTGGCGAGCACCAGATACGGAGCGACTTCATAGTTTTTGATCTGGATGATCTGGGCGATCTTCTCGTCCGGCTGGAACGCGAGCAGGTTCGCCACGTGCTGACCGCGCGCGGTGCGGTTGGCCTCGGGCAGCTCGTAGGCCTTGGCGCGGTAGACCCGGCCCTTGTTGGTGAAGAACAGCAGCCAGTCGTGGGTCGAGGAGATGAAGAAGTGCTTGACCAGGTCGTCCTGCTTGAGCCCGGCGCCCTGCACGCCCTTGCCGCCGCGCTTCTGGCTGCGGTACAGGTCGGTCTTGGTGCGCTTGGCGTAGCCGGTCTCGGTGATCGTGACGACCACGTCCTCGCGGGCGATCAGGTCCTCGTCGGCGACGTCTCCGTCGGCCGCGATGATCCTGGTGCGCCGGTCGTCGCCGTACTTCTCGACGATCTCGGCCAGTTCGTCGCGCACGATCGCGCGCTGACGTTCTTCCTTGGCGAGAATGTCTTTCAAGTCGGCGATCTCGAGCTCGATCTTGGCCAACTCGTCGATGATCTTCTGCCGCTCCAACGCCGAGAGGCGGCGCAGCTGCATGTCGAGGATCGCGGTGGCCTGGATCTCGTCGATGTCGAGCAACTGCATCAGGCCGGTGCGCGCGGTGTCGGTGTTGGCCGAGCGCCGGATCAGGGCGATCACCTCGTCGAGCGCGTCGAGCGCCTTGACCAGGCCGCGCAGGATGTGGGCCCGCTCCTCGGCCTTACGCAGCAGGTACTTGGTGCGCCGGACGATGACGTCCAACTGGTGCTTGACGTAGAGCCGGATCATCTGGTCGAGCCGCAGGGTGCGCGGCACGCCGTCGACGATCGAGAGCATGTTGGCGCCGAAGCTGGTCTGCAGCTGGGTGTGCTTGTACAGGTTGTTCAGCACGACCTTGGCGACCGCGTCGCGCTTGACCGTGACCACGATCCGCATGCCGGCGCGGTCGGAGGACTCGTCGTGGATGTCGGAGATGCCCGCGATCTTGCCGTCGCGCACCTGCTCGGCGATCGAGTTGATGAAGTTGTCGGTGTTGACCTGGTACGGCAGCTCGGTGATGACCAGGGTGGTGCGGCCCTTGTTGTCTTCCTCGATCTCGACCACGCCGCGCATGCGGATGGAACCGCGCCCGGTGGTGTAGGCGTCGTGGATGCCCTGGCTGCCCACGATCAGGCCGTGGGTCGGGAAGTCCGGGCCTTTGACCCGCTCCATGCAGGCGGCGAGCGTGGCTTCCTCGTCAGCGTCGTGGTTGTCCAGCGCCCAGTAGATCGCCTCGGCCAACTCGGTGAGGTTGTGCGGCGGGATGTTGGTCGCCATGCCCACCGCGATGCCGTTGCTGCCGTTCATCAGCAGCGCGGGCACCCGGCTCGGCAGCACGGTCGGCTCCTGCGAGCGACCGTCGTAGTTCGGGATGAAATCGACTGTCTCGTGGTCGATTTCGCGCAGCATCTCCATCGCCAGCGGCGTCAGCCTGCACTCGGTGTAGCGCATGGCGGCGGCGCCGTCGTTGCCGCGCGAACCGAAGTTGCCCTGGCCGTCGACCAGCGGGTAGCGCAGCGACCACGGCTGCGCCATGCGCACGAGGGTGTCGTAGATAGAGGCGTCACCGTGCGGGTGGTAGTTACCCATGGTCTCGGCGACCGGGCGCGCGGACTTCACATAGCCGCGGTCGGGCCGGTACCCGTTGTCGTACATCGCGTACAGCACCCGCCGGTGCACCGGCTTCAGGCCGTCGCGCACCTCGGGCAGCGCGCGGCCGACGATCACGCTCATCGCGTAATCGATGTAGCTGTTCTGCATTTCCTGCTGAATGTCGACCGGGTCGATCCGGTCGCCGCCGGAGCCTCCGAACGGAGGCAGCGTCGTGTCGGTCATCAAGTCTCCTTAGCGGGCGGTGCGGTCGCGGGGCCGCGCGGGTGTGCACCCGGCGGGCAAACGCACCGGCTTATACGTCGAGGAAGCGAACGTCCTTGGCATTACGGGTGATAAAGCTGCGGCGGGCCTCCACGTCCTCGCCCATCAGCACGCTGAACAGCTCGTCGGCCGCGGCCGCGTCGTCCAGGGTGACCAGCTTGAGCACGCGCACCGTCGGATCCATGGTGGTTTCCCACAGCTCCTTGGCGTTCATCTCGCCCAGACCCTTGTAGCGCTGCACGCCGTCGTCCTTGTTGATCTTCTTGCCCGCCGCGAGACCCGCCTCGAGCAGACCGTCGCGCTCGCGGTCGGAGTAGGCGAACTCGGGATCGGCGCGCTGCCACTTGAGCTTGTACAGCGGCGGCTGCGCGAGGTACACGTGCCCCTGCTCGACCAGCGGACGCATGAACCGGAACAGCAGCGTGAGCAGCAGTGTCGCGATGTGCTGGCCGTCGACGTCGGCGTCGGCCATCAGCACGATCTTGTGATACCGCAGCTTGGCGATGTCGAACTCGTCGTGGATACCGGTGCCGAAGGCGGTGATGATCGACTGGACCTCGTTGTTCTTGAGGACTCGGTCGATGCGCGCCTTCTCGACGTTGATGATCTTGCCGCGCAACGGCAGGATCGCCTGGTACATCGAGTCGCGACCGGACTTGGCCGAGCCGCCTGCGGAGTCACCCTCGACGATGTAGATCTCGGACTTGCTCGGATCCTTGGAGCGGCAGTCGGCCAGCTTGCCCGGCAGGCCGCCGAGGTCGGTGGCGGACTTGCGGCGCACCAGCTCACGCGCCTTGCGCGCGGCCACGCGGGCCTGTGCGGACGAGACCGCCTTGTTCACAATGGTTTTCGCGTCGGCCGGATTGGCCTCGAACCAGTGCGTGAGGTGCTCGTTGCACGCCTTCTGCACGAACGACTTGACCTCGGTGTTGCCCAGCTTGGTCTTGGTCTGGCCCTCGAACTGCGGCTCGGAGACCTTCACGCTGACGATCGCGGCCAGGCCCTCACGGATGTCGTCACCGGTGAGGTTGCCGTCCTTCTCCTTGATCAGCTTCTTGTCTTTGGCGTACTTGTTGACCACCGTGGTCAGCGCCGCGCGGAAGCCTTCCTCGTGGGTGCCGCCCTCGTGGGTGTTGATGGTGTTCGCGAAGGTGTGCACCGACTCCGAGTAGCCGGAGTTCCACTGCATGGCGACCTCCAGCTCGTGGCCGGTGCCCTTGCCGGTGAACCCGACCACCGAGTTGTGGATCGGCTGCTTGGTGCGGTTGATGTGGCGGACGAAGTCCTCCAGACCACCCGGGTAGTGGTAGGTCCGCGTCTTGACCTTGTGCTCGGCCGGGGCCACCTCGGCGTCGGTCTCGACGTGCTTCGGCGCCTCCGCGGTCTCGCTGACCACGTCGTCGGTGATCTCGGACTCACTGACCCGCTCGTCGGTGAGGGTGATGGTGAGTCCCTTGTTCAGGAACGCCATCTCCTGCAGGCGGCGCGCGACCGTCTCGAAGTTGTAGGTCGTGGTCTCGAAGATCTCCGGGTCCGCCCAGAACCGGATCGTGGTGCCGGTCTGCTTGGACGCCTCACCCTGCACCAGCTTGCCGGGGATCGAGTCCTTGTACGACTGGCTCCAGTGGTAGCCGTCGCGGTGGATCTCCGCCTCCAGCCGGGAGGAGAGCGCGTTCACCACGGAGATACCGACGCCGTGCAGACCACCGGACACCGCGTAGGAGTCGGAGTCGAACTTGCCGCCCGCGTGCAGCTGGGTCATGACGACCTCGATGGTCGGCACGCCCTGGGCGTGCATCGCCACCGGGATACCGCGGCCGTCGTCGACCACCTCGACGCCACCATCGGCGAGCAGGGTCACCTCGACCTTGGACGCGTAGCCGGCCATCGCCTCGTCGACCGAGTTGTCGACGACCTCCCAGATCAGGTGGTGCAGACCACGCTCACCGGTGGATCCGATGTACATGCCGGGACGCTTGCGGACCGCCTCGAGTCCTTCGAGGACCGTGATGGACGAGGCGCCGTAGTCCGCCTTGCCCGAGTTAGCGTTGGTCGAGCCCGATGCGTTGGAGTCGTTGGCAGCCACTGGTCGGTAGCTCTCCTTACTTGCTGATCCTCCTGGCGAGGCACTGCACAGCACACGCTGGTCCCTGGACATTCCACTGGGGAAAGGCGGGGCCACGCGAGCTGTACGGAACGCGCCGAAGGTGATCGCCGCTAGTTACGTCTCCATCCTACTGGTACAGCCAACCTACAACGCACCTACGACACCCCTGACAGCTCCGTGAATGCGAGAAATCGGACCGTCGCGAGTCAGTTCCGCCTTTTGCTGCTTTCGCTCGACTCTGAGAGCAATCGGACGGTGCCCGTCCCGCGCCTGCCGAACCGGTCGCGAGACAGCGACGGTGCGCGACCGCATTCCGAGTCGCGGACGGTAGCCGACGGGTTACCCATCCCCGCCCGAGCCGGATCGCGTCATGGCGAGATCCCCGCGCGAAGCGCGTCAGTGGGCACGACAGGTCGAGCCTAGCCGGACCGCCCCGGCGGTCGCGAGACTCGGCGAACTTCCGTCACATTGACGAAATCGGTTGTCCCCGCGAGCGATCCGACAGCGTTTCACGTGGAACGCGACGACCTATCCGTAGGTATCGCGCGGTCCGCGGCCCTTGATGTGGCGCTCACCCTTGCGCCAGCTGGGCGCCGCGGGGCCGGTGATCTTCAGCGAGGTCACCACGCCGGGTCCGACCGCGGCGTTGATCTTCGCCAGGATCTGACTCTGCAGCATGCGCAGCTGGGTTGCCCATGCGGTCGATTCCGCGGCGATGCTCAGCACGTTGTCCTTGAGGGTGATCGGGGTGGCGTGCGCGGCGATGTCCTCACCGACCACGCCCGCCCAGCGACCGAACACCATGCCCTCGGCCACCTTGGCCGACCAGCCACGGCTTTTGGCCAGCGCGCCGGTCAGCGACGCGAAGGTCTGTGGATCACGCGAATCAGGGCCTGCCCCCGACCAGCCGGATCGGCGCCGTGGGCCGGACCGGAGCCGACGCTGCGGCGAGGAACGTCCCTGTCCGACGGACTTGCCACTCGCTTTCGCGGCCGCGCGGGCCTCCTCGAGCGCGCGCCTGGCCAGGTCTATACCGCGCAACTCCGGCTGCGGTCCCGCCGGCTCGGCGCCCGGCTGCGGTTGATCGGTCACCACGGCTCCTCACGCTCTGGTCGGTCACGGCCTGAGTCACTGTACGACAGGGCACCGACGACCACCGTGCGCCGAGGTGCGCCGCACCAGCACGGACGTTCCACTCGGCGCGTTCTCCACAGGAACCTGTTGATAACAGGAAAACCTGTGCAGAAATTCGAATGTGTTTGCCTGTGCGGGTCCGTCGGGACGCGAAAGCGCTTGTCACTGCGGGGGTGTGACGGGCGCGCCGATCTGCGAGGTGCGTCCGTCCGGTCCGCCGCTGGTCTCCACCCGCAGCGGCTCGGCGGCGAGCTCGGCAGGCACGTCCTCCGGCACGGCGGCGGTGATCAACACCTGCTCCGCGCCGGCCGCGACCGCGGCCAGTGCGGTGCGCCTGCGCCGATCGAGCTCGGCGAACACGTCGTCGAGCAACAGGACCGGCTCGGATCCGTTGGCGCGCAACAGCTCGAACGCGGCGAGCCGAAGCGCCAGCGCGAAAGACCAGGACTCGCCGTGGCTGGCGAAGCCCTTGGCGGGCGCGGCGCCGAGGTTCAGGTCGAGCTCGTCACGATGCGGACCGACCAGGCACACACCGCGTTCCAGCTCCTTCGGCCGCGCTGCCGCGAGTTCGCGCAGCATGACGGCCTCCAGCGCCTCGGTGTCGTCGGGCTGGGGTTCCCTTGCGGGATCGAGGAATTCGGGCGGCAGCGTGGCGCTGCGGTAACCGATTGTGGCAGGCCGGGATTCGGGTGCGATCGAGGCGTAGGACGTCGCGAGATGTGGATACAGCTCGTGCACCAGCTGCAGCCGGTGGGCCAGCAGCACCGAGGCATGGGTGGCCAGGTGCCCGTCCCACACGTCGAGGGTGCCCAGGTCAGCCTTCGATCTGGCTTGGCGCCCAGCGGATTTCAACAGGGCGGAGCGCTGCCGCAGCACGCGGTCGTAATCGCTGCGGACCGCGGCCAGCCTGGGCAGCCGGGTTGTGCACAACTCGTCCATGAACCGGCGCCGCTCGCCGGGGTCGCCACGAACCAGGGCCAGATCCTCTGGCGCGAACAGGACGGTCTGCAGGATGCCGAGGATCTCGCGGGTGCGCCGGACCGGCGAACGGTTGATCTGGGCGCGGTTGGCGCTGCCCTGATTCAGCTCGACGTCGATCCGCAGTTCCCGGCCGGTGTTGACGACCGACGCGCCGATCCTGGCCCGCTCGGTGCCGATCCGGATCATCGGCGCGTCGGCGGACACCCGATGCGACCCGAGGGTGGCCAGGTAACCGATCGCCTCGATCAGGTTCGTCTTGCCGTTGCCGTTCGATCCCAAGAAAACCGTTCGGCCTGGGGATAATTCGAGTTCAGCATGATGCCAGGAACGGAAGTCACGCAGGGACAGCGCTCGAACGAACATCCGCTATCTGGCTCCTGCCTGCACGAGTTCGGCGGATTCGACCGGCGCGCGGCGCGTCCGCGCAGGTACCGAGGGATTAGCTGGCCATCCACAGCGGTGCGCCCGCCTGTGGATGAAATGTGTCATCGCACACCTTCGGACCGCCGAATCCCGCGGCCGCGCTATCGGTTCGACCCCGTCTGGGGACGACGGCCGACGGCTGCTATCGAACGACAGCCGCGGCTCGTGACGGAACGGGCGCGTACCGCGGGTGACGACCGAACCGGGTTCGCGAACACGCACCTGTGCTCAGCCCGGCAGCCGGACCGGCATCAACAGGTAGATGTAGGGGCTGTCCAGCGCCGCGAACGCACCCGAATCGAGGGCCTGCGGCTCCTCGTCCGAGGCGGGCAGCAGCACCGCGGGGCGGCTGGGGGTGGTGAACCCAAAGGTCACGCGATCGGCGTGCAGCGCGGACAGACCGTCGATGAGGTAGCCCGGGTTGAACGCGATGGTCAGCGATTCGCCGCGGAAGTCGGCCTCGAGCCATTCCTCGGCGCGGCCCGCGTCGTCACCACCGGCGGACAGTTGCAGACCCTCTGTGGAGAACTCCAGGCGCACCTGTGCCCCGCGCTCGGCGACCAGGGCGACACGCTTGATCGCCTCGGTCAGCACGGACACCTGCAGGGTCGCGATCGAGGTGTGTTCCTTCGGCAGCAGCTGACGGAACTTGGGGAATTCGGCGTCGAGCAGCCGCGTGGTGGTGCGCCTGCCCGCGTTCACGATGCCGAGCAGGCCGTCCGAGCCGGTACCGGTGCCCAGCGACAGCTGGACCGGGGCATCGGACGCACCGAGCGTCTTGGCGGCCTCCGACAGCGTCCTGGCCGGGATGAGCACCGCGGTCTCGATATCGGCGTTGGCCGGCTTCCACTCGATGTGGCGCACGGCGAGGCGGAAGCGGTCGGTGGCCGCGAGCACCACCTTGTCGCCCTCGATCTCGACGCGGATGCCGGTGAGCATGGGGAGGGTGTCGTCCCGGCCCGCGGCGACGGCCACCTGGCCCACCGCGCTGGCGAAGACGTCCACCGGGAGCTCGCCGGTCTGCTGCGGCACCTCGGGCAGCTGGGGATAGTCCTCGACCGGCATGGTCGGCAGCGAGAACTTCGCACTGCCACAGGAGATCAGCACGCGGGTGCCGTCGACGGAGACGTCGACCGGCTTGTTCGACAGGGCCTTGGTGATGTCGGCGAGCAGCCTGCCGGAGACCAGGACCTCACCGGGACCGGCGACCTCGGCCGAGACACGCATCTGTGCGGAGACCTCGTAGTCGAAGCCGGAGACGGTGAGCCCACTGTCGTCGGCGACGAGCAACACACCACCGAGCACCGGGACCGGCGGCCGGGACGGGAGGCTACGTGCCACCCAGGCAACGGATTCCGCGAAGTCCTCACGGGCGACCCGAAACTTCATGCTTGCAAGCTCCATCGCCCGATCAGTCCTCTCCCAGTTCCGTGAGCTGTTGTGCAGTGGCCGGACATTGGTCCCTCCAAGCCTGGCGGCTCGATCAGCGTGCGTTCGCGAAGGGTGCTGGATCGGCCGCCATCAAAAGTGTGGCACAGGCGACCGACACCAAACCGTACCCGCGACCGCGCCTGTGGCCTAGTCCGACCCGCTAGTCCCGTATCCGAGTGTTGCGCCAGGACCTGAATAGCGCCGCGAGAAAGCCGGTTTCACCGGTAATGCGCGGACCGCTGTTTCGGTGCGGCCGCGGTGCGCTCGCGAAACCGGTCCTCTGGTCCGTTGATTCCGGAACCTGTCGGTGGGTGCGGGTAGGACTGTCCACGAATCGGTTCGCGGCTTCTCCTTGCCTGGGGACGAGAGCGCTCGCGAACCGCAGCTCCCCAACCGACTTTCCACACAGCCTGTTTTCAAGAGAGTTCTTCTAGAAGAAGAACTGAAGTAGTAGTAGGCACTGTGGAATCTGTGTACTGACGCCGTATTCGCTGGTCAGTGGGCGTGGTGCCATGGGGATGACCGGGGAGTGTCTCGAGGATGAACGAGCGGCGTCTGTGGAGTTCCGAAGTTGTCCCACATTCATCCTCGAGTGCTCCTCGAGTTGTTCCACCGAATTCACCGAGTTGTTCACACGTGTGTACCGACGCGTGGACAACTCGAGGATTCCTCGAGGACTCCACATGGACTCCTCGAGGAATCCACAACCCCGTACGGGCCTCCTGGCTGGTCAGCCCCTGTGTGCAAGATCGGTTGGGGAAACTGTGGACCGAACCCTGTTAGCGGACGCCGCGACCGCCATCCCCACACCTGTTAGTGGATCGGTGCACAAACCGGTGGATTCCTCGAGGACTCCACAAGGATTCCTCGAGGAATCCACAGGGCAAAAAGTGCACCGCCCCTGGTCAGGGACGGTGCACAGGTGTTAGTAGAACGCAGCGGGCCGGTTGGCTGGATCGGCCTGGGGATAGTTCAGCGGGAGCGTTGTTTGATCCGCGCGGTCAGCTCCTGCACGTGGTCGTAGACGCGGCGGCGCTCGGTCATCTCCTTGCGGACCTTCTTCTCCGCGTACATCACCGTGGTGTGGTCGCGGCCGAACGCCTGGCCGATCTTCGGCAGCGAGAGGTCGGTCAACTCACGGCACAGGTACATGGCGATCTGGCGGGCCTGCGCGAGCGGACGTGCCTTGCCCGGCCCGGTCAGCTCCTCGAGCGTGGTGTTGAAGTACTCCGCGGTGACCGCCATGATCGTGGCCGCGCTGATCTCGAGTGCCGTGGTGTCCGGCATCAGGTCGCGTAGCACCACCTCGGCCAGCGGCAGGTCCAGCGGCTGACCGTTGAGCGAGGCGAAAGCGGTCACGCGGATGAGCGCGCCCTCCAGCTCACGGATGTTGCGTTCGACCCGGCTGGCGATGAGTTCCAGCACATCGTGCGGCACGTCGAGCCGGTCCATCCTGGCCTTCTTGCGCAGGATGGCGATGCGCGTCTCCAGCTCGGGCGGCTGCACATCGGTGATCAGGCCCCACTCGAACCGGGTCCGCAGCCGTTCCTCCAGCGTGGCCAGCTGCTTGGGCGGCCGGTCTGAGGAGACGACGATCTGCTTGTTGGCGTTGTGCAGGGTATTGAAGGTGTGGAAGAACTCCTCCTGGATGCCTTCCTTGCCCTCGATGAACTGGATGTCGTCGACCAGCAGGATGTCGGTCTCGCGGTAGCGGCGCTTGAAGGCCACCTTGCGGTCGTCGCGCAGGCTGTTGATGAAGTCGTTGGTGAACTCTTCGGTCGAGACGTACTTCACCCGCATGCCGGGAAAGAGCCGCTGGGCATAGTGGCCCGCCGCGTGTAGTAGATGCGTCTTGCCCAAACCTGAAGCGCCCCAGACGAACAGCGGGTTGTAAGCGCGGGCGGGCGCCTCGGCGATGGCGACCGCCGCGGCGTGCGCGAAGCGATTCGACGCGCCGATGACGAACGTCTCGAAGGTGTATTTCGCGTTGAGGCTGGCCGAGGAGGTGGCGGGCGCGGAGGTCTCCTGGGACTTGGTGAAGTAGGTCGGCCAGGAGTTGCGCACGTTGACCACGGGCTCGTCGTCGGGCTCGGCGCGGGTGGCCTCGGACTCGCGCACCGACTCGTGCGCGGCCGCCAGACCGGGATCCTCGGCGGGCGCGGCCTCGCGCACCGGCGCCCGGACCGGTCCGCGCATCGTGGCGGGGCCGGGGTCGGGGGTGAACAACGATTCCTGGCCCGGCGGGATGGATTCGCGCCGCGGCGGCAGGCCCGGCTCCCGGCGCGGGGCGGGCGCGGGTTCGCGCCGGGACTGGGGCAATTCGGCCGGTGCCGGGTAGTCGCCCTGGCCCTGGTACTCGTCCCGGGGATAGTCCGGCCGGTCGTACTCGCCAGCGGACGGATACTCCGGCGCGTAGTCGGTGTCGGTGTACTCGGCGTTGCCCTGGTATTCGGAGCCGTAATCGTTGGATTGGGCGTAGCGGGGCGCCGGGTAGTCGTCGCGGCCCTGGTACTCGGTGCCGGGGTAGCCCGGCTGTGGATGCCCGTTCTCGCGGGAGCCGTTGTCCCGGTGGCCGTTGTCGAGCGAACCGTTGTCCCTGCTCCGTTCCGGCCTGCTCGTCATCCTGGCGTGGCGGGGGTTGTTGCTCGAACGGTCGGTGCTCGGCGTCGTCGGCGCGGCGATGCGCACGCCGAGGCCTTCTACCTGGGGACCGAGGCGGCGAGCGAGGGAGCGCAGGATCGGTTCGCGCAGATCGCGTTCGATGGCCTCCTGGGCCAGCGAGGAAGGCACCGAGAGCAGCGCGAAGCCCTGCGCCACGGTCAGCGGCTTGACCAGTTTCAGCCAGGCCTGCTGGGCACGGGTCACCGGCGGGATGGCGCCGTCCGGTGAGCCGGTGGTCAGCTCGGCAACAACCTCGGGCCACACCGTGGCCAACACGTTCTGCTCGTCGTCCAT